>NZ_AOLP01000009.1 GCF_000337795.1 Haloferax denitrificans ATCC 35960 | reverse complement strand
GGGTTCAAATCCCTCTCCTGGCGCTTCTCTGAAAACTATCACTCCGAGCGATGTGTCTCGGCACATCGCGGAGAGCAGTTTTCGTGAAGCGTTTCTGAAACGTCACACGTGCCGCTCCGAGCGTACTGAACGCGCCGACTCGAACCCCGAGTTTCGCGCCCGAGGCACATAGCCTCTCGCTTAATCGCCGGACGGCGGGAACCGTCGGCGGAGTCTATCGCACCACCCGCCAAGGACTACTTACGTCGTGACTGGCAGGGCACCCCCAGTTCGACGCGACCCGAGGCACTACCACCACACACCCAATCGAAGGCACGACCAGAGACCCGACCGTACGAACTGTTCGGACAAAACATTCATCCCCATGGGACACGATACCACGATTGACAATGCCTGACACCAAGACCGGCCGCGAGAAGAAGGGCCTCAACAAGCGGACCCAACTCACCGAGCGGCTGTACGAACGCGAGTTATCGGTGTTAGACGAGGACGACGACGAGCCCCCGCTCGACGCCGCGAACGACGACGCCGACGGCGAGTTCCTCGCGGACGAACTCCCCGAGGACGACTGACGGCGCGGCCGACTCAGCCTCCGACCACGCGAATTTTTATCCGGCGCACCAGAACGTGTGAGCGTGCACCACCGCGCGAACTACGCGACCGTGTTCATCGGGTCGCATCTCCACCCCGACGACGAGACGCTTGACCTCGACTGGGCGGACGACGCCGGAAACGAGACGGCGACGTTCGAGTTCGACGTCCCGACCGACGACCCCAGAGAGCCGTACCTCGGCATCCAGGCGTTCGACGTGGGCGAGTACGGCCACGAGATTCGAATCAACGGCGACCCGCTTTCGGGGTTCGACATCCCGCCGGGCGACGGCTGGCAGTACTGGGTCGACACCGTGACCGGGGCGCACCTCGTCGAAGGGACGAACACCATCCAAGTCGTCCGCGACGACGAGGGCGACGACGCGTTCGCCGTCGGGACGGTGACGGTCCACTGGAAAGAGCCGGTCGAGGAGTAGCGTATAAAGCGGTTCGGCCGGGGGCAAATTGTGGTGTGAAATAACGTACCATGCTTTGCCCCCGAACACCTCGGAGGGGACCTCAGTCGCGCGGTTATCGGGAGTACGCGCCGGACGCTCGGATTCCGGCCTCCGATTCGTCGGCGAAGCTTTTTTATAGAATCACAAACAATCAAGGCCTGTCTATGAGCCAGCGAATGCAGCAGGGTCAGCCGATGATCATCATGGGCGAGGATGCACAGCGCGTCAAGGACCGCGACGCGCAGGCGTACAACATCCGCGCCGCACGAGCAGTCGCCGAGGCGGTACGTTCCACACTCGGCCCGAAAGGGATGGACAAGATGCTCGTCGACTCGATGGGCGACGTCACCATCACGAACGACGGCGTCACCATCCTCAAGGAGATGGACATCGACAACCCGACGGCCGAGATGATCGTCGAAGTCGCCGAGACGCAGGAGGACGAAGCCGGCGACGGAACGACGACGGCGGTCGCCATCGCGGGTGAACTCCTCAAGAACGCCGAGGACCTCCTCGAACAGGACATCCACCCGACGGCCATCATCCGCGGCTTCAACCTCGCCTCCGAGAAGGCGCGCGAGGAAATCGACAACATCGCAGAGCGCGTCGACCCCGACGACGAGGAACTCCTGAAGAAGGTCGCCGAGACCTCCATGACGGGCAAGAGCTCCGAGCTCAACAAGGAGCTTCTCGCGGACCTCATCGTCCGCGCCGTCCGGCAGGTCACCGTCGAGGCCAACGACGGCTCCCACGTCGTCGACCTCGAAAACATCTCCATCGAGACGCAGACCGGCCGCTCCGCCTCGGAGTCCGAGCTCCTCACCGGCGCCGTCATCGACAAGGACCCCGTCCACGACGACATGCCGGTCGAGTTCGACGAGGCCGACGTCCTGCTTCTCAACGAGCCCGTCGAGGTCGAGGAGACCGACATCGACACGAACGTCTCCATCGAGAGCCCCGACCAGCTCCAGAAGTTCCTCGACCAGGAGGAGGCCCAGCTGAAGGCGAAGGTCGACCAGATCGTCGACTCCGGCGCTGACGTGGTCTTCTGCCAGAAGGGCATCGACGACCTCGCCCAGCACTACCTCGCAAAGCAGGGCATCCTCGCGGTCCGCCGGACGAAGAAGTCCGACATCCGCTTCCTCAAGAACATCACCGGTGCGGCCGTCGTCTCCGACCTCGACTCCATCGAGGCCGCCGACCTCGGTCGCGCCTCCGTCCGCCGCGACGAGGCCGACGAGCTGTTCTACGTCGAGGGCATCGGCGACGACGTCCACGGCGTCACGCTCCTGCTCCGCGGCTCCACCGACCACGTCGTCGACGAGCTCGAACGCGGCGTTCAGGACGCCCTCGACGTCGTCGCGTCCACGGTCGCCGACGGTCGCGTGCTCGCCGGCGGCGGCGCCATCGAGGTCGAACTCGCCTCGCGCCTCCGCAACTACGCCGACTCCGTCTCCGGACGCGAACAGCTCGCCGTCGAGGCGTTCGCCGACGCGCTCGAACTCGTCCCGCGCGTGCTCGCCGAGAACGCCGGTCTCGACTCCATCGACACGCTCGTCGACCTCCGCGCGGCCCACGAAGACGGGCAGGTCCGCGCCGGACTGAACGTCTTCACCGGCGAGGTCGAAGACGCGTTCGAGGCTGGCGTCGTCGAGACGGCCCACGCGAAAGAGCAGGCCATCGCCTCCGCCTCCGAAGCCGCGAACCTCGTCCTCAAGATTGACGACATCATCGCGGCCGGTGACCTCTCCACCGGCGGCGACGACGACGACGAGGGCGGCGCACCCGGCGGCATGGGTGGCATGGGCGGTATGGGCGGCATGGGCGGCGCGATGTGAAAATCGGCTAACGCCTTCACTCACCCATCCCCCGACGCCTGCACCGCGCGACAGACCACGTTATTTTATCGAGAACGACCCCCACAGCGCCGGAGAGCCGCGGCTTCGCGACGCCGTCGACAGCACGCGGCGGTTCCGTACCCCGACTCGCGTCGACTCCGCTTCCCGACAGCCCTCGGGAGCCGACCGTTCCGAGTCACCGGCCGCTTAGAAGTTGGATAATTCTCTCACTTTCTCAGACACACTTGCAGTTGTGTTCAGAAATAGAACGAACTAAGTAGCAGGTACGGCAACGTGTCCCCATGCGCAAGACGCTGCTGTTGAACAAGGACGACGTTCACGAGAACGTCCAGATGCCGGAGCTCATCTCGGCCATCGAGGACGCGTTCGCCGCCTACGAGTCCGGCGACGCCCAGATGCCGCCGAAGTCCTACATCGACCTGCCGCAGTACAACGGCGACTTCCGGTCGATGCCCGCCTACCTCGACGCGGGCGACTGGGACGCCGCGGGCATCAAGTGGGTCAACGTCCACCCCGACAACGGCGACAAGTACGACCTGCCCACCGTCATGGGCACGATGATTTACTCCGACCCCGAGAACGCCTTCCCGCTGGCGCTCCTCGACGGGACGGAGCTCACGATGCTCCGCACCGGCGCGGCCGCGGCCGTCGCCACCGACCATCTCGCCGTCGAGGACGCCTCCTCGATGGGCATCATCGGTGCCGGCGTCCAGTCGTACACGCAACTCCGTGCCATCAGCGAGGTCCGCGACATCGAGGAGGTCGTCATCTCCGACCTCGACGAAGAACGCGTCGCCGACTTCATCGACGCCTTCGAAGACGAGTTCGACATCCGCCCCGGCTCCATCGAGGAGGCCGCGAGCTGTGACGTGCTGTCGACCGTGACGCCCGTCGAGTCGCCCATCGTCCCGCGCGACGCGGTCGGCGACCACACCCACATCAACGCGATGGGTGCCGACGCCGAGGGCAAACACGAACTCGCCGACGAGGTGCTCCTCGACGCCAAGCTCGTCATCGACGACCACGCCCAGACCACCCACTCCGGCGAAATCAACGTCCCGTACCACGAGGGCGTCCTCACCGACGACGACATCTACGGCGCAATCGGCGACATCGTCCTCGGCAACCTCGACGGCCGCACCGACGACGACGGCATCAGCGTCTTCGACTCGACCGGACTGGCGATTCAGGACGTCGCGGCGGCCCACGTCGCCTACGAACACGCCTTCGAAAACGACAACGGCTACGCGTTCGACCTCCTCGGTCTCGCCGAGTGAGGTCGCCCGACGCGACGCCGCTGGCATTCACCGGGTTCTTTTGCGGTCCGATTCTGCGAGCTACGGGCTCGGTCCGCGCTGTGCGTTGAGGTAGCCGAACGCCTTCGAGAGGACGTAGACGATGGCGATGAAGGGCAGAAACGGGACCAACAGGACGACGAGGAGGAGAAACATCGTCCACCCGATGGAGTCCATCTCGCTGTCGGGCCGCATGCGCGACCCCGGCGTGACGGTGCGGTAGGCCTTCCGTGCGAGGCTCGGCGAGTCGTCTTCGCTCATGCGATACTGTTAGTTCGGCGAGCGGATAAATCGAGCGCCGGAGAGGCAGTCCGCGCCGGGTCCGTCGCGCCCGACTATTCGAGGTGGACCGCGGGGCGGAACGGAATCGCCTTCGAGGCGCGGTCGGCGGGGTCGACGATGTCGGCGTCGTCCTCGGCGAACACCTCGACCTCGGCGTCGAACTCGCGGGCGAGGAAGTCGGCGGCGCGCTCGTAGGTGCCGGCCTCGTCCAGTTCGAGCTGGGCGCGGAGCGTCGGTTCGTCGCGGCCGCGGGTCTGGTCGACGAGGTCCTGCACGAGGTCGTTCACGTCGTTACCCTTCTCACGCAGGTCCGGGTCCTGCATGACCTGTCCCATGATTGCGCCGACGTTGTCGCCGTTGTCGACGACCGTCTCGAACACGTCGCGCTTCCAGTCGGCGGCGACGTAGACGCGGATGGTGTCGGGGTCGGAGTCGGTCACGCCGATGATGTCGCGCACGTCCTCGGTCAGGCGCTCGACCTGTCGCTCTTCGAGTTCGACCGACTCGTCCTCGAAGGCCTCGTCCGGCTCGGGCCACGGCGCGTCCTCGGCGGGCGTGCCGGTCAACTGCTCGTGCAGTTCGTTCGTCATGAACGGGATGAAGGGCGCGAGCAGGCGCAGACGGGTTTCGAGGACCGTCCGGAGCGTCCACTTCGCCGCGGGGCGGTCGAGGTCGGTCCGGCGGCGGTACCACCGAAGCGACTCCTCGAAGTTGTAGAACGCCGCCTGACTGGCAGAACGCGTCTCGGACTCGTCCATCGCGGTCGTCACGTCGCGGACGGTGTCCTGCAGTTTCGACAGGAGCCAGCGGTCGACCGTCTCAAGGTCGGGCCGGTCCTCCGGGCCGGGGTCGGCGATAATCTCCTGCGCGCGGTTCCAGAAGCGTTCCAGCTGGTCGTGGACCGAGCCGACGAGGTCGTCGCGCCAGTCGTAGTCCTGCCACGGCTCGGCGGAGTTGAGCAGGAAAAAGCGGACGGTGTCCGCGCCGTACTCGCCGATGGCCTCGCCGGGGAGGACGACGTGGCCCTTCGACGACGACATCTTCTGGCCTTCCAGCAGGCCCATGCCCATGATGACGATGCCCTGCGGCCACTGCGGCTCGTCGAACAGCTCGCCGTGGTGGAACTGGTAGAACGTCAGGTGGTTCGTGATGAGGTCGTTGCCGGAGAACCGGTAGTCGACGGGGTACCAGTAGTCCCACTCCTCGCGCAGTTCGAGCGCCTTCTCGGGGGCGTCGTCGACGGCCTCGGGACCGTAGAACAGCGCGTCGAAGAACTCCTGGGTGAGCTCTTCGGTCGGAATCTCCTGCAGGCGGTGGGCGATGGTGTAGTACGCCATGTAGATAGTCGAGTCCGAGAGGGGCTCGATGACGAACTGGTCGTCCCACGGCAGGCGGGTGCCGAGGCCGTAGTTGCGGATACACGGCCACCCGTTGAGCCAGTCGATGGTGTGGTGGTACTCGTCGCGGGTGTTCTCGGGGATGGCGTCCAGCCCGTCGGCCACGTCGTGGGCGAGTTCCTTCCAGTCCTCGTCGTCGTACGACAGGAACCAGGTGTCCTGTTCCGCGACGACGACGTCGCCGCCACAGCGGCAGACGACCTCCTCGGAGAACTCCTGCATCACGTCGAACTGGCCGGCCTCGATGCCGTCGGCCTTGAAGTCGTCGCGGACCTCCTCGACGAGGCCGCCGGCGTAGTCGCCGTAGAACTCCTTGAGCCGACCCGCGTGGAACTCCTTGTTGTAGAGGTCCTTCGTCGCCTTTTCGAGCGCCGGGTCGTCGGAGGACTCGATACCGCGGTTCTCGACGGCCGACTTCGCGGGAATCTCGCCGTACGTGTCGTCATCGGAGTCGATGTCGAGAATCGGAATCGGCTCGATGGCGGCCACGTCGGCGGGGTCGATGCCGAACGATTCGAGGTAGTCGGCGTCGGCCTTGGCCTCCTGCAGGGCGACGTAGTCGTCGGGGCTGTGGGCCGGGACCGACATGACGACGCCCGTCGCGTTGTCGGCGTCGACGAAGTCGGCCGGCAGGACGAGCACGTCGTCGCCGGTGACGGGGTTCTCGACCGTCTGACCGACGAGTTCGGCACCCTCGACGGTTTCGAGAATCTCCACGTCGCGGGCCTGATACTCCAGTTTGTCCGCCGCGTAGTCGGAGACGAACCACGTCTCGCCGTCGACCTCGGCGACGACGTAGGTCGCCTCGGGGTCGATGTAGGCGTTCGTCACGCCGTGGACCGTCTCGGGGCGCAGGGTCGCCATCGGGACGACCACGTCGCCGCCGTCTCGCTCCCAGCCGAACCGGACCAGCGTGTACTCCTGGAACTCCGCGTTCTCGCCTTCGAGCAGGTCGTGGGTCGTGACCGGCTGTTCCTCGTTCGTACAGAACTTGACGGGGTGGAGGCCCTTCTCCAGTCGCCCGCGGTCGCGGAGCGTCCGGTACTGCCACTCGACGAACTTCGAGTAGCGCTCGTTGTTCGTGGTGAACTCGCGCCGCCAGTCCACCGACAGGCCGAGCGACTGCATCCCCTTCTTGTAGTGCTCCTCGATGAAGTACCGCGCCCATCCCATGGGCGATTCGAGGTCCGACAGCGTGTCCTCGGGGACGTTGTAGGTGTCTGTCAGCACCGAGAGCTGTTTCTCCTCGCGGTTTTTCAGGCGCTCGACCGCGCCGATAATCGGCGTGCCGGTGACGTGCCACGCGATGGGGAACAAGACGTTATCGCCCTGCTGTCGTCGGTAGCGAGCGTACACGTCGGGAACGGTGTACGTCCGCGCGTGCCCGATGTGCATCCCGCCGCTGGGGTACGGATAGGGAACCGTCACGAACGTCGCGTCGTCGGCGTCTGCGTCCGGGTCGGCCTCGTATCGGCCGGACTCGGACCAGCGCTCCCGCCAACGCGCTTCGAGTTCCTGCGGGTCGTAGTCCATATCCGTGGTAGTGGTACCCCGGCCTAAAATAACTCCTATACTCGACTTGTGTGGCTGTCTGATTGCGGCAGAAATTGCCACTCGGTCGCACGGGAAAGACGGGAAAAACCGGGACGAAACGCGGAGAGTGAGAACCGAACGGAGGAGCGTGCCCACCACCGGGAGACCAACGCGGGCGGCGTGTCAGAGACGCCCGTGAGCGACGACGGCCGCTCAGTCGATGTCGATGCGGCGGGAGTCGTCGGGTTCGGCGTCGCGCTTGGGGAGGGTGACCGTCAGCACGCCGTTGTGGTAGCTGGCGGACGCGCCGTCCTCGTCGACCGTCTCGGGGAGGCGAATCGTGCGGCGGGCGGACTCGTGGCGGCGCTCGCGGCGGAGATACTCGCCCTCGGCGCGTTCCTCGTCGAGTTCGCGCGTCGCCTCGACGGTCAGCGTGCGGTTGGCGACCGAGAGAGCGATGTCCTCTTTCTCGTAGCCCGGGAGGTCGACGGTGACGACGATTTCGCCGTCGTGGTCGGTGACGTCGATTGCCATCTCGTGGCGGACCTGCGCCATCATGCCCGAGCGGTCGAACTGCCGTCCCATCTCGTCGAACTGGCGGGACATTCGCTCGAACAGTTCCTCGAAGTCGTCGAAGGGGTTGGTACGTCTCATCATGTGTGTTTTCACCGAGGCATACGGACGCCGTCTGAGGAGATAATCGTTGCCGGAACGAAGATAGCAGTTCGCACGGCTCGGAAGCCAGAGCGCCGGTATTCAAAAGATGAGCCGCGTCACTCGATGTCTATCTGCGTCGAGTCGTCGCCCGCGGGTTCGGCCTTCGGGAGCGTCACGGTCAGAACGCCGTTTTTGTACGACGCGGACACCTCGTCGCGCGCGACTTCGGCGGGGAGCGTAATCGTCCGAGAGACGGAGCGCTGGCTCCGCTCGCGGCGGACGTACTGGTCGTCGTCGACCTCCGACGACTCCTCGTGGTCGGCCGCGATGGTGAGTCGCCGACCGCTGACGCTCACGTCGAGGTCGTCCTTCTCGAAGCCGGGGAGGTCGGCGACGACCTCGATGGTCTCCTCGTCGTCGACGACGTCGAGAGAGATGTCTTGGAAGCGCCCGATACCGGATTCCTCGAACGACCGGCCCATCCGGTCGAACAGGTCTTCTATCTCGTCGAACGGGTTTCGTTGCATACGCGTCTGGATACGTCGCCGACGACAAAGAAAGATGTGCCCGTACTCACATTTTGAGAGCGACCGGACGGGGCGAGTTCGGGCGCATCCGGACGCATCCGAGCGCATCCGAGCGCGTCGCGGTCGACGCGGCGTCAGTACAGGACGTGTCGCGTGTCGTACGACCCGAGGACGCGAACCCAGCCGTTTTTGGCGATTGCCTCGACCGCTTCGAGCGCCCCCTGCATCCGCTCTTCGTAGAGACCGGCGTCGGCGTCGATGTGGAACAGGTAGTCGCCGAGGCGGTTGCCGCTCGGCCGCGACTCGATGCGCGAGAGGTTGATGTCGCGTTCGGCGAACGCTTCGAGCAGTTCCAAGAGGAGGCCGGGGTAGTTCGCGTTGGGGTAGACGACGAGCGAACTCTTGCCGCCGGCGTCCGAGCGGGCGGACTCGGGCCCGATGACGAGGAACCGGGTGGCGTTCGACGACTGGTCTTGGATGTCCTCGGCGATGATTTCGAGGTCGTCGCCAGGCGCGTCAGACTCCGTCTGACTGCCTTCCGCGTGTGACGCGGAAGCGTTGTCCGGATGGCCGATGCCCGCGACCGTCGGGTCGGCGCGGGCGCGCTCGACGCCGCGGGCCGTGCTGGCGACGGCTTCGAGCTTCGCGTCGGGGTAGTTCTCTTCGAGGTACGACCGACACTGCGCGAGCGCCTGGGAGTGGCTGGCGACGACGTCGAAGTTCGCGCTCTGGGCCAACAGCGCGTGGCGGATGGGCGTGACAATCTCCTGGACGACGCTCACCTCCGAGTTCGCCACGGCGTCGAGGCTCTCGGTGACGCTCCCTTCGATGCTGTTCTCGATGGGGACGACGCCGCGCTCGAACGTCCCGTCGGCGACCGCTTGGACGATAGAGGTGACCGATTCTCGGAAGGCGACGTCGTCGGCGACCGCGCGGGCGGCGCGATGGGAGTACGTGCCCGCCGGACCGAGCGTGACTGCCTGCATGGACACCCCTTCACGAAGCGGCGACAAAAGACCGTCGGGGAAGGCAGATTCGGCCTATCGCTCCGCGCAGAACTCGACGAAGTTGCGGAGGATGGTCAGCCCGGTCTCGCCGGACTTCTCGGGGTGGAACTGCGTGCCGAAGACGGTGCCCGACTCGTTGGCGACGACCGCGGGGAACTCCACGCCGTAGTCGGTCGAGGCGACGACCGCGTGCTCGTCGTCGGGGTCGGCGTAGTACGAGTGGACGAAGTAGGCGTACTCGCCGTCGACGCCCTCGACGAGCGGGTGGTCGCGCCGGACGTTGAGTTCGTTCCAGCCCATGTGCGGGACCTTCTGGCCCTCGTCGAACCGGACGTTGCGGCCGGGGATGAAGTCGAGTCCCTCGACCTCGCCCTCGCCGGCGTGGTCGGCCTCCTCCGAGGAGGTGAGTAACATCTGCATCCCGAGGCAGATGCCGAAGACGGGCGTCCCGTCGGCGGCGGCCTCGGCGAGCGGTTCGCGGAACGGCCCGGCGTTTTCCATCCCCTCGGAGAACGCGCCGACGCCCGGGAGAACGATGCCGTCGGCGTCGTCGAAGTCGGCGGGGTCGTCCGAGATGACGACGTTCGCCCCCGCGCGTTCGAGCCCGCGCATGGCGCTCCGGAGGTTTCCGAGCCCGTAGTCGACCATCACCACGTCGGCGAGGGTCTCCTCGGGCGGCTGTGTCGTGCTCATACCGAATGGTCCGCAGAGGGGAGCAAAGTGACTTTCCCTCGGGGTGAGTTCTCCGCGGGAGAGCCGCGGAGACCGGCCGCGCGGTTCTGCCCCGCGCTCCCGACCCGTCCCGTGAGGAGAGTCCGAAGTCCGACCCCGAAGATTCCGCGGACGCTCGCGGGGGCGAGAGAGCCGTCGTGCGGGGTGAACAACTTGTATTCAATACAAATATAGAGAAAAAATAGTAAATCTTAACAACAAGTGTCGGAATCATAAAATGAGTTCAATGGCGAGTAGACGAGAATTCATCAGAACGGCAGGAATCACTGGCGTCGCGGGGCTGACGGCGCTCAGTGGATGTACGGGTGGCGGCGACGACTCGGAAGCGGCGACGACCACATCGGAGTCGGGGGAGTCCTCGGAGACCGAGGCGACGTCGACCACGACCGAGTCGTCACCGGAGTCCATCATGTTCGCGCTGACGCCCGCGGAGTCCGACGTGGACGTGGAAGCGCAGTATCAACCGCTTTTCAACTACATCGAGTCCGAAGTCGGCGTCACGGTCGAATCCACCGTGGCGGCCGACTACGCGGCGGTGCTCCAGGCGCTCGACAGCGGACAGGCGGACATCGCCGACGCCGCGCCCGCAATCGCCATTCAGGGCGGTAACGAGGACATCACCGAGGTCATCGGTATCCGCATCGCCTACGGGGCCTCGCGGTACTTCTCTCTCATCACGACGACGCCCGACAGCGGCATCGAAGAGCTGACCGACCTCGAAGGCGAGACGGTCGCGTTCGCCGACCGCCTCTCGACGAGCGGGTCGCTGTTCCCGCTGTACATGATGAGCAAGGCCGGACTCGACACGGGCGGCGCTCCCGACGGCAACCCCGCTGACTTCGAGGCGCAGTTCTCCGACCACTCGACGGCCCGCGAGACGCTCGTCAACCGCGACGACGTCGTCGCCGCCGGCACGGGCGCGTTCTCGACGGCCCCGCACGTCCCGGAAGACCAGTTCCCCGAGCAGTTCCTCGAGATGTCCGCCGAAAACGACGGCGACCTCGGCACGGAGTCGCCCGAGCTACAACTGCTGGCGTGTTCCGACCCCATCCCGCGCGCGCCGATTCTCGGCCGCACCGACATGGACCAGGACCTGTACGCCGACATCGAGGAGGCGCTTCTCAACGTGACCGAGGAGGACCTCATCAACGAGGACCTCGAAGACGACCAACAGCTCTGGTTCACCGGGGTCGACGAGGGGTCCGTCGACGACTACGAACCCGTGCAGGAAGTCCTCGACGAACTCGGCGTCACGCTCGGTCAGTAAGAGCGAGACCCCGCGGTTTCGTTTCCCTACCGTGCGGTCGATACCCGACGAACGGTTCGACCGCACGCGAACTACGCGACGCGACAGACACCATAATGAGTACGATCGAAGTAACGAACCTCAGCAAATCCTACGGAGATGTCACGGCCCTCGACGACGTCTCGTTCACCATCCCGGACGGCGAGTTCGTCGTCGTCCTCGGGCAATCGGGGGCGGGGAAGTCGACCCTCCTCCGCTGTCTCAACGGCATCACGCGCCCGACGAGCGGGTCGATAACCATCGACGACGCGAACGTGGTGGGGCCTCGAAACGACGTGGCAATGATATTTCAGCAACACTACATACTCGGACAGATGAGCGCGTACAGCAACGCGCTCACCGGCGCGCTCGGCCGGACCTCGTTTCTCGGCAGTCTGCTCGGCCTGTACGGCGGCGACGACAAGAAGGAGGCGCTCCGCGCGCTCGAAACCGTCGGGTTACTCGACGAGGCCAACCAGCGCGCCGGGAAGATGAGCGGCGGCCAGCAACAGCGCGTCGGCATCGCCCGCGCGCTGGTCCAGAACCCGAACCTCCTGCTCGCCGACGAACCCGTGGCGAGCCTGGACCCCGCGAGCGCGGAGACGGTGATGCGGTACATCCGCGACGCGGCCGACGAGCGCGACCTGACGACCATCGCGAGCCTCCATCAGGTCAACATCGCCCGCGAGTTCGGCGAGCGGTTCCTCGGGATGAAAGACGGACAGGTCGTCTTCGACGGCTACCGCGAGGACTTCAACGTCGACGTCATCGACCGCATCTACGGCGACATCGAGACGGAGGCCATCCGCGAAGAACGGGCCGACGGCCCGCCCGAGAACAACGCGGCCGCCACGAGCGGAGCGAGGTCACATGAGTACTGATACCGACCGAATCGAAGAGGCGCTACGGAACATCCAGATCGCAAAGCGAGTCAGACTGCTGTTTTCGGTCGTCGTTCTCGTCCTCTTCGCGTGGTTCTTCACGAACGCGCTGAGCGAGGTGGGCTTTTCCGTCGGCGAAATCGTCGAGTACTGGCCGGAGTTCACCGACGCGCTGGGCGACTTCTTCCCGCCGGGCACGCTGTTCGGCGTCGTCCCCTTCGTCGACGTCAGCCAGTACTGGGCGTTCATTCAAGAGCGGAACCTCCTCCTCCAGTTCCAAGACGGCAACCCCGTCCTCGGCGCGGTGTTCGTCACGTTCGCGATGGGCTTCGCCGGGACCATCCTCGGCATCCCCGGCGCACTCATCCTCGGCGTCCTCGGCTCCGAGCGCGTGACGCCCTACCCGTTCAACTTCATCTTCCGCGGGACGATGAGCGTCATCCGCGCCATCCCGGCGCTGGTGTGGGCGCTCATCTACATCCCCCTCGGCGGCGTCTCGCCGTTCACGGCGACGCTCGCCATCGGGACCGACACGATGGGGAACCTCGGTCGCCTGTTCACGGACGCCCTCGAAGAAGTCGAGGACGGACCGATAGAGGCCATCGAATCGACCGGCGCGAACAGCCCCCAGAAGGTCGTCTTCGGGATGCTCTCGCAGGTCTTTACGCCCTTCATCGCGTGGACGATGTACATCCTCGAAATCAACGTCCGCATCGGCGTCACGATGGGGCTCATCGGCGGGGGCGGGCTGGGTCAGGTGCTCCAGACCCAACGCGGACTGTTCCGGTACACGAACATGATGGCGACGATTCTCGTCATCTTCATGCTCGTCGTCTCCGTCGAGTTCGTGAGCCAGCGGGTCCGGTCGTACATCCGCGGCAACGAGGAGGGGACGAGCGTCCTCAAGCTCATCGTCGAGTTCCCACAGCGGATGGCCCGCTCTATCTGGGAGTAGGCGTCCGAAACCGCCGCTTCGGTCGCAAATCAGTTGTCAAACCCACACCCATATATTTTTCATACGCGCTACACAATACGTAGCCATGAACATATCTGAAGAGGTAAGCCAAATTGAGGCGGAGACCAGTCTCTCTAAGCGGGAAGCTGAGGTACTGATTTTAAAGCAAGCAGATACTGCTTCGCATGCAGAGATTGCCGGTGAACTGGATATCAAGAAATCCACAGTAGACGAGTACGCAAAGAGAATCAGAAACAAACGAGAGCAGTCTGAGAACACGGTGAGAGCAGTAAGCGACTTCTCGTCATCTAATCACAGCCTCAGAGAGTTAATAGAGCGTCTTCAGGTTGATGATCAAGTCTTATTCACATCAACGGGTCGTAAATCAATGAAACGGCCATTTACAGTCGTGAATGTCAAACAGACGTCAACTCACAGCGGAACAGAAACATCTGTCGTGGTGGATGGACCCAAAGGTGGCGAGATGAGACTAGTAGCGGACCCGGACCAAGGCAAGCTGTGGCAAGTCTACGCCGACGGGAATCACAAAGATAAGCCAGTCCGATGGGAATTAACCAGTCTCTCAATCGTTGCCGGGGAGTGTTCTATTGAACTACAAGAAAAGTAGTGCAATAGAAATCCAACGGAACTGCTTGTTTCGCATTGTGGTAGCGCCCATTTAGGACTAGAGCACTCAGACGTGAATCCTAACCGGAACGAGTGCGCCCTGAACTACTCCCGCGGTACGGTTTTTATCGCTCCCTCGCGTCTCACAGCGTAGCCCATGTCGTCGCCGCGTTCCGTCTCGTCCTCGCCGCCGTCCGCCGCCTCGGGGTCGCGTCGCGTCTCCTCGCCGGTCGCCCTCGCCGCGCTCGTGGTCGCGAATCTCGTGCCGCTCGTCGGCGTCGTCTGGTTCGACTGGAGCCTGAAGGCGCTCCTCGTCGCCTACTGGCTCGAAAGCGGCGTCGTCGGCCTCCTGAACGTCCCCAAGATTCTCGCCGCCAGCGGCCGCGGCGACGACGGGTCGAGCATCAACGCCACCGTCAACGGCCGACAGGTGGACCTCTCGCCGCCCGACGACCCCCGCGACGGCTTTCACCTCTACCCCTCGAACGTCCCCATTGCGGGCTTTTTCACCATGCACTACGGGATTTTCTGGGTCGTCCACGGGGTGTTCGTCTGGTCGTTCGACGCCTTCGCGCCAGGGGCCGGCGCGGTCGGCGGCGTCGGCGGCGTCGGCGGCGTCGGTGTCCCGCTGGGGGCGGTGTTCCTCGCCGCGGGCGCGACGCTCCTCAGCCACGGCGGGTCGTTCGCCGTCAACTTCGTCGGCCGCGAGGAGTACCGGAGTGTCTCGCCCGGCGCGCAGATGTCCGAACCCTACCGCCGGGTCATCGTCCTCCACCTGACCATCATCCTCGGCGCGTTCCTCGTCGCCGCCTCGGGCGCGCCCGCCGCGGCGCTCGTCGTCATGGTCGTCGTCAAGACCGCGCTCGACGCGGGCGCGCATCTCAGAGAGCACACTCGCGCCAAAAAACGGGCCGACCGCGACCGCGCCGGCGAGACGGCCGGCGAGCGAATCGAGGTCGGCGACGCGTCCGCCTGAAGTCGGGAGAACGCTCCCGCGCCGCGCTCAGAAGTCGCCGAGGCTGGCCTGTCCGTCCGAGGCGTCGGCGAGCCCCGAGAGGTCGGCGGCGCGCGCGATAGTGTCGAAAAAGCCCTCGCGCTGGCTCCGGTCGTACAGCGTCGCCGCGGGGTGCACGGAGAGGAGGACGCGGTAGGAGGCGTCGCCGACGCGGGCGTCGACGACCGACCCGGACTCGTTCGTGATGGCGACGCCGCGGTCGAGCAGGTGTTGCGAGGGGACCTTCCCGAGCGTGACGATTAGCTCCGGGTCGACGAGTTCGAGTTCGCGGGCGAGGTAGCCCCGGCAGTTCGACAGTTCGTCGCTCGTCGGGTCGCGGTTGTCCGGCGGGCGGCACCGCACGCAGTTGGTGATGCGAACGTCGGCGCGGGCGAGGCCGGCCTCGCGGAGCGCGTCGTCCAGCACGGAGCCGGAGCGACCCACGAACGGCTCGCCGCCCTCGTCTTCCTTCGCGCCCGGCGCTTCGCCGAGGAAGAGCAGGTCGGCGTCGTCGGGGCCGACCCCGTTGACGATGCGACTCCGCGACTCGACGAGTTCGGGGCATCGCTCACAGCCCGTCACGCAGAGGCCCTCCATGTGTTCCATACGCAGTTCGAGGGCGGGGACGGCTTAATCCCCGGCGAAGCGTCGCGCGGCGCGGGCCGCCATCCGGGCCACGCGAATCGGCTCGGGCCGGCCGCCGGACGGGGTGAACCCGCGGACGACCCGCGCGGCCTCGTCGTCGTCACAGCCGGCGGCCCGGACGAACACCGTCTCGCCGTTCACTTCGACGGGTCGGCGGGGCGGGGCCGCGCGGTAGACGGCGAGTCGCCGGTCGAGCGTCGCACCCGAGAACTGTTCGGAGAGCGCGGGTTCGAGGCCCTCGCTCTCTTCGAACGAGACCGACAACACCGGGCGGTCGAGGACCGCGGCGAGGCGGTCGATATCGACGAGGTTGAACCACGCCGGGGCGATGCCGGAGACGAGCAGGTAGCGCACGTCCTCGCGGTCGAGGGAGGCGTACAGCGAGGCGATGGCGTCGGTCGCGTCGTCGCCGCCGACGGTGCACGTCTCGAAGGCGAGGCCGTCGACGACCCGGTCGGCGCGGACGACCGCGCCGCAGAGGACGCTCTCCGGAGACGGGTCTGTGGAAAAATAAGCGTCGTCAGCGTCGTCTGTGGGTGCGCGCGCCGCCCCGGAGTAGGATTCCGCGACCCCGAGGGCGCGAGACCCGGACTTCACTCGTCTTTGATCTCCTGGAGCCGGTCGAGGAGTTCGTCGTTGGACGCGCCGATTTCGAAATCGACCTCGCCCTCGTGTTTCTCCTCACTCGTCGTGACGCCGTCTTCCTCGTCGAAGTCGACGTTCTGGTCTCCTTGTTCGGACTCGTCGTAGCTCCCAAATCCCATACAGTCATACGTACACGACCGAGCCCCAAAAAGGATTTGTCGCGCGAGTTCGAGGTTTGAGGGCGATTCGCGCGACGGGAGAACGCCTCGTCCGCCCGACTTTTTCCGGTCGGGCGCGTACGGGCAGGTATGGAAGTCATCCCAGTCACCGCCGACGCCGAGACGTTCACCTGCAACGCCTACCTCGTCCTCGGCGAGCGAACCGTCCTCGTCGACGCCGGGACGATGCCGGGCGTCGAGGCGGTCGTCGCCGAGCACACCGACGACCTCGACGCCGTGGTCGTCACCCACCAGCACTCCGACCACGTCGGCGAACTCGACGCGGTGGTCGAGCGGTTCGACCCCGACGTGTACGCCTACGCCGACCACCCGCTTCGGACCCACGAACTCGGAGACGGCGACCGCGTCGAGATGGGCGACGAGTCGTTCGAGGTCGTCTACACGCCCGGTCACGCCGACGACCACGTCTCGCTCGTGAGCGGCCGGTCGCTGTTCTCGGGCGACGTGTTCGTCTACAACGACGGCGCGTTCGACGACGGCAGTTTCGGCCGCACCGACATGCCGGGGCAGTCCCGCGAGCGCCTCATCAGTAGCCTGCACACGCTCCTCGACCGCCTGCCCTCGACGGTCGAGGCGCTGTACGCCGGCCACGGCGACCCCTTCGAGAACGAGGCCGGCGGCGACACCGTCCGCGACGCGCTCGAACGCGCCATCGAACGCGCGGAACGCCGCGAGCCGAAGTACCCGGAGGACTGAGATGGCGACCGACGCGGCCGAGGACGCGGGCGGCGACCTGACGCGACTGCACTACGTCGGCGTCGGCCTCGCGGCCGTGACCGGCGTGATTCACCTCGTCTTCGGCGCGGGCGCGCTGGCCGCGGACCTCGCCGACCCGCTCGGAATCGCGTTCCTCGGGGCCGCCGCGGGGTTCGCCGCGGGCATCGTCGGCGTCCTCCGCGGCGACGAGCGCCTCCGCTCGTGGGTGGTGTTGCTCGGCATCCCCTTCACCGCCGGACAGGTCGTCCTCTACGTCGCGCTCAACTGGCCGGCTATCTTCGGCATCGGCGGCGTCGCGGACAAGCTCGTCCAGCTCGCACTGCTCGCGGTCCTGTTCGAGCTGTATCGGCGAGACGCCTGAGAGAAGCGTGCGGGCTTACGCGGCGCGGCGTTCCTTCGACTTGGGTCGAAGGTGCTTGTAGCCGCACTTGCGGCACTGCTTGGCCTTCTGGGGGTTGCGCGCGTTGCACCGCATGCAAATCTGCTTCTCGAGCGTCCGCTTCGTCGCAGCGTCACTAGCCATGCATACGAGTCCCGCCGCCGGTCGTATAACGCTTGCGAGACACACCGCCGGCGCTCGCGGGCCGCTCGGCGGTCGTCCGGATGGGTCGGAAAACGCGGCGGTTCGCGGCGGGCTTACGCGCCGGCCTGGCTCAGCGCCGATTCGATGTCGTCGCGCTGGGTGACACCGACGAATCGGTCGACGATGCCGTCGTCGTTCTCGACGATGAGCGTCGGGAGCGAGCGAACCTGATACTGGTTGGCCACGTCCTGTTCCTCGTCGACGTCGACCTTGACGAACTCGACGCTCTCGTAGTCGCCTTCGAGTTCGTCGAGAATCGGGTCCTGCGTCTTACAAGGGCCGCACCAGTCCGCGTAGAAGTCCAAGAGTCGAACAGTCATCGTATCCCGGCGCATCTTGCCCGCCCCCGCGCATAAGGATTACTCATGGGCCCGCGTCTCTCCGGTTGTGCGCCGCGGCCGTTCCGGGCGAGTTCGGCGTCTTCGAGCGTCGAGACGCCCGCGAACCGGGGCGAAAGAGGAACGCGGTCGTCGGCGACTCGGACGGGCGTCCCGACTGCGCGCCACGCGGCTCCGAAGCGAGCCGAAACGTTTAGGCGGCGGACGCACGGACGGTGGAACATGAGCAAGGGCCAGAACAGCGGCGGTCTGATGTCGAGCGCGGGCCTCGTCCGCTACTTCGACGCGGAGGACCGTAACGCGATTCGAATCGACCCCAAAACCGTCTTCGCCGCGGGAGCGCTGTTCGGCATCGGCGTGCTGGTGCTGAACGCGCTCGCGTTCTGACCGCCGACCGCCGACCGCCGAACGGACGCTTTTTGTCTGCGGCTTCCCGAGACCCGTCCATGACTACGCTACGCGCCGGCGTCGTCGCCGTGCAGGGCGACGTGACCGAACACGCCGACGCCGTCGAACGGGCCGCCGACGCCCACGGCGTCGACGCCGACATCGTCGAAATCCGAAGCGACGGCCTCGTCCCCGACTGCGACGTGTTGCTCATGCCGGGCGGGGAGTCCACGACCATCTCCCGGCTCCTCGAACGCGAGGGCATCGCCGACGAGATTCGCGCCCACGTCGACGCCGGCAAACCCGTCCTCGCCACCTGCGCCGGCCTCATCGTCGCCTCCCGCGACGCCAAGGACGACCGCGTGACCACGCTCGACCTCCTCGACGTGACGGTGGACCGCAACGCCTTCGGCCGGCAGGTCGACAGCTTCGAGGCCCCGCTGGACGTGGCCGGCCTCGACTCGCCGTTCCCCGCGGTGTTCATCCGCGCGCCCCTCATCGACGAGGTCGGCGAGGGCGTGGAGGTGCTCGCCGAGTGGGACGGCAACCCCGTCGCCGTCCGCGACGGCCCCGTCGTCGGCACCTCCTTTCACCCCGAACTGACGCCCGACAGCCGCATCCACGACCTCGCGTTCTTCGACGAACTCGCGGTCGAAGCCGACGCCTGAGCGACCGGCCAACTGGCGGAGTGACGGCCGCCCGCCGGAACCAGAGGGTCTTTTTCCGCGCCCGCCCGTCGTGCGACCATGGACGCCGACACCCCGACCGACGAGGTCTTAGACGAGCTCTTTGCGACCATCGAGTCGCGCAAGGCGGACCTCCCGGAAGACTCCTACACGACGACGCTTTTCACCCACGAGAAAGGCGAGAACTACGTCCTCGAAAAGCTCGGCGAGGAGACGACAGAGACCATCCTCGCGGCCAAGGACGACGACCGCGAGGAACTGCTCTACGAGAGCGCCGACCTCGTCTACCACCTGCTCGTCCTCCTGTCGATGAAAGACGCCTCGCTCGACGACCTGCGCGAGGAGCTGAAAACGCGGTTCTGAGGCGTCCGCAGTTCCCGGACGAGACGGCCCGATTGCAAAACACCAAGAGCGTGCGTTTACGATAGCGCACTCTCTCGATGCACGCCCCCCGAACCCGCGTCCGTCAGTCCGTTTTCTCGCAACACCCCGCATCCGCCGGTCCGCTTCCACGAACCGCCCCGAACCGCGCCGCGCTCCCCTCCCGAGGGTCGGCCGCGTGAGCCGGCTGTTCGGCGGCGACGAGCCGTCGGTCGAGTTCGTCGCCGGGAGCCTCATCGCGGGCGTCTTCTTCGGCGGCGTCGGCGCGGGCGTCGCCTTCCCGACCCTGCCGACGCTCGGCCCCATCATCGGCATCACGCCGTTCGTGGTCGGCCTCATCCTCTCGGCGAACCGGTTCACCCGACTGGTCGTGAACACGCCCGCCGGGCAGATACTCGACCGGATGGGGACGCGCCGGCCGATGATAGCCGGGTTCGTCGTGCAGGGGCTGTCGCCGTTCGGCTACGTCCTCGGGCTGGACCCGGGTCCGATTCCGCTCGACAGCGCGACCGTCTTCCTCCTGTCGCGGGCCTGCTGGGGCGTCGGCTCGGCGTTCGTCTTCGTCGGCGCGTTCAGCACCATCACCCACGTCACCTCGGACGAAAACCGCGGGAAGTGGGTCGGTTACATGCGCGGCGGCCAGAGCCTCGGCTTCCCCGCGGGCCTCGTCGTCGGCGGCCTCGTCACCGACGCGTTCGGCTACGCCACCGCGTTCGCCGTCGCGGGGTGCGCGGGCCTGTTCGCCGCCCTCGTCGCCATCTCCGTCCTCCCGGACGTGAAGACCGACGTGACCGCGGCGAGTTCGCTCCGCGACGTGCCGCGGCTGGTCAGCGCCGACATCCGCATCTTCACCGTCGGCACCGTCAACTTCGCCGTCCGCTTTCTGTTTTCCGGCGTCCTCCTCTCGACGGCCGTGCTGTACGCGACGGCGAACGACATCTCGCTCGGCGGCCTCTCGGGTGCCGGCGTCAGCGGGGTCGTGATGGCCGTCGGCGTCGTCGCGTCGAGCGTCACGACGCTCGCCGTCGGGCGGTACTCCGACCGCCTGTCGAACCGCGCGGCGCTGACGCTCCCCGCTCTGGGCGTCCTCGCGGCCGGGTTCGCGCTGTTGGCGCTCGTGCCGACGCTCGTCTCGACGCTCGCGGGCGTGGCGCTCATCGGCGTCGGCGTCGGCGGGTCGAACCCGCCGCTTTTGGCCTATCTCGGCGACCTCAGCCCGGCCGACGACGTGGGCAAACTCGGCGGGGTCTACAACGTCTTCGGCGACTCGGGGTCGACGCTCGGCCCGCTCGTGGCCGTCCCGATGGCCGAGGTGGTCGGCTTCCGCGTCGAGTACCTCGCCTGCGTCGCGCTCGTCGCCGTCGTCGGACTGCTCGTCGCGCGGACCCTCTACGGGGAGGCCGCGACGGTGCCGCGGTCGGAACTGTCGTGAAAACGGGATTCGGACGCGGATCGGACGGCGCTACTTGAACTGGATACCGAGGTCGTGCAGGCCGTCGTTGTTCCGCGCGACGTTGATGAGAAGCGGGGTGATGCCCTCGATTTCGGGGGCGTTGGCGAGGCCGCCGCCGTCGAGCGCGCGGAGGCCGTCGATGCCCTCGGCGAGCAGGCGCACCGTCTCCTTGGCGTCCTCGTCGTCGGCGACGAGGAGCGTGTCGATGCCGAGGTCGGCGTCGAGGTCGGCCAGTCGGCCGGCCGCGAGGTTGTGGAACGCGCCGACGACCGGCACGTCGTCGGGGGCCGCGTCGGCGACGAGCGCCGTCACGCTCCCCGCCTTCGGCGGGTGGTAGTGAAAGCCGTCGTCGTCGCGCTTCATGCCCGCCGCGGGCGTGACGAGCACGTCGCCCTCGGACAGCGAGTCGGAGACGGCCGCGACGGTGTCGGAGACGTGGTACGGCGGCACGGCGAGGACGACCACGGAGGCGCGGTCGGCGGCCATCTCGTTCGCGAAGCCGTTTACCTTCACGTCGCGGCCGCGACTGGAGAGTTCGGTCTCGTACTCGTCGGCCTTCTCGCGGGCCTTGTCGGGGTCGCGCGACCCGACGATGACCTCGTGGTCGGTGTGGTAGGCCCAGCGGAGGGCGAGGCCCTCGCCGATGTCGCCGGTCCCACCGAGGAGTGCGATTCGCATACCCACACCTGCGGACCGAACCGACCTAAAGGGTTGTGCGACCGGTCGGTTCTGCCTGTGTTCGCGGGCGGGGGGTCACCGACCGTCGCCGTCGGACTCGACGAGCGCCTGCACCCGCTCGAAGCCGTCGCGGTAGACGAGCCACCACGCGACCACCGGGGCGAAAAGGAGGGGCGGCCCGACGAGGAACAACTGCGTGACGGGGTCCGGCGGGAGGAGGTACGTCCCGACGACGACAACGACCGCGTCGAGCGCGAGTAGCGTGACGACGAAGGCGCGGAGGTGTCCCATCAGCGGCCCTCCGGCGTCGAAACGGGAGTCGGAGTCAGCGTCCGAGCCATCAGTCGAGCAGGTCCGGGACCTCGTTTACGTCCTCGACGACGGCGGCCGCGCCGATTTCGGAGAACTTCTGTCGGCCGTCGTCGCCGGTCAGGCCGCCCGAGAGGACGCCGACGCCGTAGTAGACGCGCTCGGGGTCGGCGGCGTCGGCGTTCAGCGCCGTCTTCACGTCGTCGAGGGTGTCGCCGACGAAGACGACCGAGTCGGCCCCGAGGCGCTCCGCGACCGTCACGAGCGCGGCCGGGTGGGGTTTTCCCTCCTCCCAGTCGTCCATCGTGAACCGGTGGTCGTCGGCCACGTCGATGCCGACGCGGTCGAGCGCGATGTCGGCCTCGGCGCTGGGGCGACCGGTGACGACGCCGAGTTCGCGGTCGCCGAGGGCGTCGAGCGTCTCCGGGCGGAGGAGCACGGGTTCGTCGTGGATGTAGCCGGCGGCCTCGAACGGCGGGTCGCCGCCTTCGAGGTCGCGGTACAGGTCGCCTCCGAGGTAGAGCGTCTGAAACGTCTCGCGGAGCGACTCGGGCTCCCACTCGTCGAAGACGGCGCTCGGGTCGGAACACAGGGCTTCGACGGTCGCCTCGGCGGCGTCGAGACCGCCGCCGCGGGCCTCGATTTCGTCGGTGAACTCGGCGACAGACAGGTCGGTCTCGCGGGCGGCGAGGACGTACAGCGCCGCCGCGTACGTCAGTTCCCAGTCGTTGTTGAAGCCGCCGGCGTCCTTGAACAGTTGGACCTCGTCGCGGGAGATGGTCGTGCCGTAATGTCGGTCCACGGATTCGACGATGGCGCGCCGGTAGGAGTCGGCGACGTCGACGAGCACTCCGTCGATATCGAGGACGACAGCGTCCGCGTGCATACCGGAACCGCGCGACGAGCGGGCAAGTGCCTTACCCTTGGGACCGACCGGGGGAGTCCCGCCGGGTGCGCTGGTCCCGCCGCCCGCGCTCGGCGGCGTACAGGGTATCGCCCGGAAGCGACTCGCGGGCGACCGGAATCGACGGCTCGTCGTAGCCGAGCGTGGTGAACAGGAAGTCGGCGTCGGCGCGGCGGGCGACCTCCGCGGCGGGTCGGTGGAGTTCGACCGGGACGTTCAGCGCGTAGACGACGTCGGCGTCGGCGTAGGGGCCGAGGTCGGAGGCGTCGGCGCGGGCGAACACGTCGTCGCGGACGAACGAGACGCCCTCGGGGACGGGAAAGTCGTGAACGTCGACGGCGACCACGTCGACCCCGCGGTCGGCGAGGGCGGCCGCCACCGACGGCTCCCGGCCGACCCCGATTTCGACCGCGCGGTCGTACCCCGACAACCGTGCGACGAGCGCGTCGCGAAGCGATTTTTTCACGTCGGGATATTTATGAAGCGTCCCCGCTTAATCCCTCGCATGCTCGTCGATATCGTGCCTATCGGGGATATTTCTGCGGCCGTCAAGCGGGAGGCATCCGCCGGACTCCGCTCCGTCTACGACTGCGACGTGACCGTGCACTCGAATCAGGCGATACCCGAGGGCGCGTTCGACCGGAGCCGAAACCAGTACCGGGCCGAGCAGTTCATCGAGCTGGCGAGCCGCATCGGTCGCGGCGAGAAGAACATCGGCATCACCGAAAAGGACCTCTACTACCGCCGCCGAAACTACGTCTTCGGCCTCGCGTACCTCAACGGCAACGGCTCCGTCATCTCCACGTACCGCCTCCAGACCTCCACCGACGGGGGCATCACGAACAAGCCCGCCGACGAGGTGCTGTCCGACCGCGTGCGAAAGGAGGTCGTCCACGAAATCGGCCACACCCTCGGCCTCGAACACTGCGACAACAACAAGTGCGTCATGTCCTTCTCGCCGACGGTCCGCGAGGTCGACGTGAAAGAAGAGAACCTCTGTGGCACCTGCAGTCGGCTCGTCCACTAGTCGCGGAATCCCGTTCCGTCTCGTTTCGTCTCGCCCCGTCTCGTCTCACCCTTTTTCTCGTCTCGGCACCTGTATACGGGTATGAACTTCGTCGTTGCAGTAGACGGGTCTGCGGCCGCCGACAGGGCGCTCGACCACGCGCTTTCGATGCTCGAACCGCTGGGGGCGACGGTCACGGTCGTCCACGCGGTCGAACCCCAAGTCCTCGTCGAGGGCGGCGAGGAACCCGTCGCGGGCGTGGCCAGAACCGGCGACCGCATCGTCGCCGAGAGCCTCGAAGACGCGGAGGCGCGCGCCGAGCGCGTCCTGCAGGCGGCCGCCGAACGCGCCGCCGACGCGGGCGTCGAAGCGACCGCGGAACTCCTCTACGGCGACCCCGTCGAGGCGATTCCGGCCTACGCCGAGGAGGCGGACGCCGACGGCATCTTCGTCGGCCACCGCGGCCTCTCGAAGCGCTACGAGGGGCTGGTCGGGAGCGTCGCCAAGGAACTCGTCGAGCGGGCGTCCTGTCCCGTCACCGTCGTCCGCTGAATGCGCCGACTCGACGGCCGCGACGGCGGCGGCCAACCCCTGCGAACCGCCCTCGCGCTCTCGCTCGTCACCGGCGAGCCGTTCGAGATGACGAACGTCAGGGGGAACCGCTCGACGCCCGGACTGAAGGCCCAGCACGTCGCCTGCGTCTCGGTCGCGGCGGCCGTCTCGAACGCCGACGTCGAGGGCGGCGAGGTCGGCGCTTCGACACTCCGATTTTCGCCCGGAGACGTTCGAACCGACCCAGTGGAGGCGGCCGTCGGCACCGCCGGGAGCGCGACGCTCGTCTGCGAGACGGTGCTCCCGGCCGCCGTCGCCGTCGACGCCCCCCTTCGGCTCACCGTCACCGGCGGCACCGACGTCCGGTGGTCGCCGCCGGCGGACTACCTCCGGTACGTGAAGCGCCCGCTGTGTTCGATGTTCGGCGTCGAGTTCGGCGTCTCCGTGCCTCGCCGCGGCTTCTACCCGGCCGGCGGCGGCACGCTTTCGCTCCGTGTCAACCCCGCAGAGCCGACGCCGCTGGCGCTGGACCGCCGAAGTGAGCCCGACGAACTCCGGGTCTACTCGGTCGAAAGCGACTCGCTCGCGGACGCCGCGGTGGCCGACCGGCAGGTGGAGGGCGTCCGCGACGCGCTCGCCGAGGCGGGCGTCGACCTCCCGGTTCGCGCCGCGGTCTCGTCGGTCGAAAGCGACTCGCCCGGCTCGGTCGTGGTCGTCGTCGCGCGGGGCGGAGACGGGGACGAGCGCGGCGGCGACGGCTCCGAATCGGTCGTCGCCGGCTTCGACGCCTACGGCGAGCGCGGCACCCCCGCCGAGGCGGTCGGGTCGCGGGCGGCGGCGGCGTTTCTCGACTGGCTCCGCGGCGACGCGCCCGTGGACCGCCACATGGCCGACCAACTGCTCGTCTGGGTCGCGCTCGCCGGGGGTCGCCTGCGGATTCCCGCCGTCACGGACCACGTGCGGACGAACCTCGACGTGATTCGGTCTTTCGGCTACGACGTGACGCTTCGGGCGGCCGGAGACGGCGATGGCGGCGCGGGGACGGGGGCCGGGCCGGGCGCTGATTCCGGCACGGGCGCGATCGTCGAGTCCGACGGCGGTCGGTGACAGAGAGACTCGTTTTCGCCCGGTTCAGGGCGCGTAAGTCCCGGTCAACTGCGTCTCGGCGATGACGTGTCCCGCGATGGCGCGCTTCAGGTCGGCCTTCGTCGCGCCCGCGTCGAGGTCGAGGGGCGCGTCGAGCGCGTACAGCAGGAACCGGTAGGCGTGCTCGCCGTCCGGCGGGTTCGGACCGCCGTAGCCACGCTCGCCGTAGCTGTTGGTTCCCTCGACCGCGCCCGGCGGCGTCTCGCCCGCCTCGATGGCGTCGGTCTCGGGAGCGATGTTCCAGACGAGCCAGTGGTCCCACACCTCGCCCGCGGGCTTCACCGCGTCGGGGTCGTCCATCACGAGGGCGAGCGAGACGGTTCCGGGTGGCACGCCGCCGATTCGGAGCGGCGGACTCTCGTTTTCGGTCGCGTAGCCGTGGGTGCGGGGTATCGGGCTTCCGTCGTCGAACGCCGGGCTCCGGAGGGTGAGCCCGCGACGGCGCTCGCTCGAATCGCTCGATATCATACCGTCCCGTTGGGCGACCAGCGACAAAACGATTCGTTCGGGAAAACCGACGCGTCAGCGGCTGTGGACGACCTGAACGGCGATTCCGTCGGGGTCGGAGACGACGAACGAATCGTCCCCCTCCTCGTCGACCTCGTGGCCGTTGGCGGCCAGCGACTCGCGGACCGCGTCGAGCGTCGCGGCGTCGGGGACGACGACTTCGAACCACTCGATGCCGCGGCCCTCGCTGACCGGAGCGCTCCGGGTGTTCCAACTGTTCAGGCCGACGTGGTGGTGGTACTCCCCGGCGGCGACGAACGCCGCGCCGGGGTAGCCCTCGTCGCGGACGCGCATGCCGAGCGCGTCGACGTAGAAGTCCCGCGACCGAGGGACGTCGGTGACTTCGAGGTGGACGTGGCCGAGGTCGGTGCCGTCGGGCGCGCCCTCGTCGCCGGCGGCGTCGCCGGCGAGCGCACCGAGGTCCAGCGGGAGCGTGTCCATCGACACCCGGCGGTCGTCGGTCCACGGCCACTCCTCGCGGGGGCGGTCGCGGTAGACCTCGACGCCGTTGCCCTCCGGGTCGCGGAAGTACAGCGCCTCGCTGACGAGGTGGTCCGACGCGCCGGAGAGGGTCGCACCGGCGTCGCTCGCGCGGGTTCGGGCCCGAGAGAGCACGTCGCCGAGCGCGCCGCGGTCGGGCACGCGGACCGCGAGGTGGAACAGCCCGGCCTCTCGGCGACCGCGCTCGGGGGCGTCGGGGTCCTCGTCGAGGACGACGACGGGGGTCTCGCCCGCCGAGAGGACCGCCCGTGACCCGTCGCGGGCGCGCTCGACCGCGAGGCCGACCACGTCGCGGTAGAACGGGACGACCCGGTCGAGCGAGCCGACGCGGAGCGCGACCCGGCCGAGGTGGGTGTCGTCCGTGAGCGAGCCGTTGAATGGGGAATCGTTCGTCATACCCACGTCTTCGAGCGTGGCCGTGAAAACGTCCGTAGTAACATCGGAGTCACTCGCGGCGCGGCGTGTTACCGGGTCGCCGTCGGCGGTGAAAAGAAACGGGGCGGACGGAAACGCGACCGGGCGACCGGGTCGCTACTCGGCGTAGTAGTACTCGCCGGCGCGCTTCTGCTCGCGGTCGAGTTGCGAGTCGGGCTTGTTGATGCGCGGGCGCTGGGTGCGCTCGTCGCGGCGGAACGTGATGTCGAGGTCCGACAGGAAGTCGTTCATGCCGTCGCGCATCTCCTGCGGCTTCGAGGCGTGGCCCTCGATGGACGGCTCGCCGTCGAACACCATCAGGCGGTCCGCGAGCAGGTCCATCATGTAGATGTCGTGGTCGATGACCATGACCGTCGCGTCGTGGTTCTCGGCGTAGCGGCGGATGGCCGAGGTGGCCTGCACGCGCTGTTCGACGTCGAGGTGGGCCGACGGCTCGTCGAGCAGGTAGAGGTCGGCGTCCTGCGAGAGACACGCCGCGATGGCGACGCGCTGGCGCTCGCCGCCGGAGAGGTCGGTGAGGTTGCGCTCCATGATGCGGTTGAGCTGGAGCGGGTTCGCGATTTCGGTGTTCCAGTACGACGAGCCGAACTGGTCGGTGATAGACGAGAGGAACGCGTCGACCCGCATCGGCTGGTCGATTTCGATGTACTGCGGCTTGTACGAGATGTCGAGCGCGAAGTCGAGGTCGCCCATATCGGGCGTCAGGTCGCCCGTAAAGAGCTGGGCGAGCGTGGACTTCCCGATACCGTTGGGGCCGACGATGCCGAGCACTTCGCCGTTGTAGATGGTGCCGGACTCCACGTCGAGCGAGAACTCGCCGTCGCCGTAGGACTTGGCGAGGTCGGGGTACTCGACGAGGGGTTCGGCCTTCGTCGTCTCCCGCGGGGCGTGTTCCTCGAAGGTGATGGCCTCCGGGCGGATGCGCATGTTCTCGTTCGAGAGGTAGCCCTTCAGGTACTCGTTGATGCCGTTTCTGACCGACTTGGGGTCGGTGATGACACCGTACGCCCCCGGCTCACCGTAGGCGACGTGGAGCGTGTCGGCGAGCAGGTCGAGGATGGCGAGGTCGTGTTCGACCACGAGCACCGCGCGGTCTTCGTCCTCCGCGAGCTCGCGGATGAGCCGCGCGGCGGTGACGCGCTGGCCGATGTCGAGGTACGGCGAAATCTCGTCGAGGAAGTAGAAGTCGCGGTCGCGGGCGAGCGTCGCCGCGAGGGCGACCCGCTGAAGCTCGCCGCCGGAGAGCGTCTCGATGTCGTTGTCGACGACGGGCCCGATGTCGAGGCGGTCGATGTAGGAGTCGAGCGCGCCGCGCTCGTCGGTCGCTTCGAGGAGGTCGCGGGCCGTCCCGTCGAACTGCTTGGGAATCTGGTCGACGTACTGCGGCTTGCGCGCGATGGAGACCTCGCCGTCGCGGACCCGCTCGACGTAGTTCTGGAGCTCGGTGCCGCGGAAGCGGTCGAGGACGGCCTCCCACGTCGGGTCGTCGTCGTAGTTGCCGAGGTTGGGGACCATCTCGCCCGCGAGGGCGCGGACGGCGGTCGTCTTCCCGATACCGTTCGGGCCGAGAATCCCCGTCACCGACCCGGACTCGGGGACCGGAAGCCCGTACAGCGAGAAGGCGTTCTCGCCGTAGCGGTGGGTCGGCTCCTCGTCGAGTTCCGAGGGGAGGTTGATGATTTCGATTGCGTCGAAGGGGCACTTCTCGACGCAGATGCCGCAGGTCTCGCCGAGGCAGATTTCCTCGGAGATGCGCACCTGGTCGGGACCGCCCTGCTCGGCGTCCTCGCCGCGGAGCGTGATGCACTCTTTGCCCGTCCGGTTCGGCGGACAGAAGTTCGAGCACTCGTAGCTACAGCGGTCGGGAGAACACCGGTCTAAGTCGACGACGGCGATACTATCGTCGGCCATCGTTAGAGCTGAACACCCGAAGTCAGCAGGATGGCGAACGTGATGAACCAGAGCGCGAAGGTCATGAACACCACGTAGAGGTAGTCCTTCGCGCCGAACCCGGTGACGTCGACGCCGACGACGCGGAGCACGGGGAACTGGATGAGGACGAGCGCCCCGAGGATACCCACGGCCAACTGATTGGTCGCGGCCTCGGGACTCGTCCCCACCACAGCACCCGAGACCACCGCGGCGGCGATGCCGGCGAGGCAGGCGAGTGTCGTGACCGTCACTCCGCGAATGTGACTGGAGAGTCCGGTCTGCGTTTCCGTGGCCATGTGTTCCCGTGCGATATCCGGCGTCAAAAGGCGTTCGTTCCTCCCGCCGCCCCGCGGGTAAAGCGTTGTCGGCCGGTCGCAGGCCAACAAGGTTTATGCTGGTAGCGCGTTTCGATTCGTAACGATGGCTGGAACAGAAGAGGAGAGTCTCGACGACCTCCCACCGAGTGCGAAGCTTGTTTTCAAAGTGCTCGAATACAACGGTCCGCTCACCCAGAAAGGCATCGTCGAAGAGTCGATGCTCTCGGCGCGAACCGTTCGCTACGCGCTCGAACGACTGGAGGGAATCGGTATCGTCGACGAGGACGTCTACTTCGCCGACGCCCGACAGAACCTCTATCAGTTGACCGATCTCGCGCCGCAGAAGGCGCAGGCCAAAGCCGACGGCGGCAAGGAAAAGGCCTGTTGCGCCGAGTAGTGAGAACCGCCGCGGAACCACCGCACGCTTCGCAGTCGGTGTCGTAAGAGACCAGTTGCGACGTGTCGACCCGGTCGAGCCCCGACCGACGAAAACGACGATTCGGCCGTTCTGTTAGGCCGGAACGACCGTAATCTGCTGTTTTCTATCGATTGCGTTCTCCAGTTCCTCGGCGATGGCGCTCCCGCGGGAGACCTGAATGTCGCCGCCGCGGCCGACCGTCGCCGTGAACAGGTACTCGCCGTCGGCGCGGACCTCGACCGTCTCGCCGACGTGGCCGTCCATCCGGACGACGACGTGCCGCGAGGTGACCTCGGGCGTCACGACGACGCCCTCGTCGGCCCCGCCCGCGGAGCCGGACGCGCCGGACTGCCCGCCGGCGTTCGCGCCCGCGTGCTGTCCCGACGACGAGGGTTTCTCGTCGTGGGTCCGCACGTCGATGTCGATGCCGAGGCGGTCTTCGACGTCCGAGATGCGGCCGCCGCCCTTCCCGATGACGTAGGAGATGTCGTCGTCTTCGACGTAGACGACCGCGCGGTTCTGGCCCTGCAGGTCGACGTCGACGTGCCCGCGGGCGATGGAGCGAATCTCGCGTTCGATCTCCTGTTTCGCAAGTCGGGAGACGCCGCTTTCCTTCTCCTCGCCGTCCTCGCCGAGCGGGACGGTGACGACCTGCCGGTTGAACGTGTAAATCTCGTACTTCGGCGTGCCGGTCTCGAAGTCCCGAATCTGGATGACCGGGCGGGCGAGGTCCTCCGCGAAGAGGCCCTCGGGCACCTTCACCTCGGTGCGCACGTCGTACACCGTGTGGACCTCGCCGTCCTCGATGTAGACGACGGTGTCGACGACCTGCGGAATCATGCCGAGTTCGACCCGGCCGACGAGGCGCTGGAGCGCGTCGATGGCGCGGGTGGCGTGGACGACGCCGACCATGCCGACGCCCGCCAGTCGCATGTCCGAGAACACCGAGAAGTCCTCGGTCTTTCTGACCTCGTCGTAGATGGTGTAGTCCGGGCGCACGAGGAGCAGGGAGTCGGCCGTCTTCGCCATGTCGCCGCCGAGGGCGGTGTACTGGGTGATGTCGGGGCCGACCTGCAGGTCCCGCGGCTTCTCCATCGTCTTGACCGCGTAGTCGCTGTCGTTGAGGAACTCGGCGACCGCCTGCGCGAACGTGGACTTCCCGGCACCGGGCGACCCGGCGATGAGGACGCCCCGCTGGCGCTCGGCGAGTCGGTCGCGGAGTTCGTCGGCGAACTCGTAGTCGTCGAGTTCGGTCTTGACGATGGGCCGGACGGCGGTGATTTCGATGCCGTCGGCGAACGGCGGGCGGGCGACCGCGATGCGGTAGTCGCGGAACTGGACGATGTCCATGCCCGGCTCGGAGAGTTCGACGAAGCCGTCGGTGGCGGCGCGGGCGGAGTTGATGATGTCGTCGGCCCACTCCTTCATCGTCGCCTCGTCGGTCGGCTCGTCGGCGATGGGCTGGTAGTGCATCTCGCCGACCGCGCCGCGTTTGGCCTTCGGGCGGGTGTCGGTCTTGAGGTGGACCGACATCGTCTGGTCGTCGAAGAAACGCTCGATGATGAGCCCGCCGGAGCCGCGGACCGCGGCCTCGACGTACTCGACCGAGACGCCCTTCGCTCTCGCCACTTCGGCCTGCACCACGTCGCTCGTCAGGAGCGTCGCCGACCGCTCGGTGGCGATGTCGCGGATGAGCGCGTCGATGTCGCCCTCGCCGGCACCTTTCGTCTCGCCCGAACTCGGGCGACGGCCGACGTACTTGAGGTCGATGACGCCGTCGTCGGCGAACTCGGCGAGGCGCTGGAGTTCGGAGAGGCCCTCCCAGCCCGTGTCACGGCCGTCGTTGGCCTGCGATTCGAGTTCGCTGACGACCGCCTCGGGGACGAGCACGTCGGCACCCTCGTAGGTGCCGTCGTCGATTCGCTCGGACACGCGACCGTCGATGACCGCGCTCGTGTCCGGCACTATTTTCATGCGCGTGAGTTTGGGCGGGTGACGGATAAGGTTGTAGATAAAAGCGGTGACACCGCCGGCGGGGCGTCGGGCGGTACCACGTCACGCGTCCCGCGTCCCGCGTCCCGCGTTCCGCGCCCTCGACTCAGTCGTCGCCCGGCGCGACGGTTCGCTCCCCGTCGACGACCTCGAACGACCCGACGAGGCCGTCGAGGTCGGCCGCCTGCGACGACAGCACCTCGGTCTGGTCCGCGAGGTCGCCGATGGACTCGGACTGCTCTTGTGCCGTCTCGACGACGGTCCGCGACTGGCCTGCGGTCTCCTCGGAGATGTTCGCCACGTCGTCGACGCGGGCGGCGATGTCCGCCGCCGACTCGGCCTGCTGGTCGGTCGCGGCGCTCACCTCGGCCACGCTGGCGTCGATGTCCGTCACCATGTCCACGATGGTCTCGAACTCGCCGATGGCCTCGGTGACCGTCTCCAGACTGTCGGCGACCTGCCGGTTCATCTCCCGCACGTCGGCGAGCGTCTCCTCGGAGTGGTCGGTGATGTCGGCGATGAGGCCCGACACCTCGTCGGCGGAGTCGCGGGTCTCCTCGGCGAGCGACTTGACCTCCTGTGCGACGACGCCGAAGCCGTCGCCGGCCTCGCCCGCGTGGGCGGCCTCGATGGCCGCGTTGATGGCGAGCAGGTCGGTCTGCGAGCCGACGTGGTCGATGAACGCCGCGATTTCGTCTATCTCCTCGATGCTCTCGGTGAGTTCGGCGACGGCGTCGGCGGTGCGGTCGATGCGGGCCTCCACCGTGTCTAACTCCTCCATCGCCTCGGTCGCCGCGTCGCGGCCGACCTCGCCGCGCTCGGAGGCCGTCTCGGCCGTGGTGGCGACCTCGTCGGCGGAGGCGGCTATCTCCTCGACGGTCGCGGAGAGCGTGTTGAGTTCGTCGGAGACGGTCTGGAGGTGGTCGGTCTGCGCCCCCGCGCCGTCGGAGATTTCGGTGACCGAGGCGGCGACTTCCTCGCTGGCGGCGTCGGCCCGGCGGACGTGCTCGCGGGCGGTCGAACTCATCCGCGACACCTCCTGTGCGAACGACTGCACCTCGCCGATGGTCGACGAGAGGGTGCGGACGAGGTCGTTGTAGGTCGCCGCGACCTCCTCGTACCGCTCGTCGTCGACGCCCCAGTCGTCGGTGTCGATGGTGGCGGTGAGGTCGCCCGCCTGCGCCCGCGAGGTCGCCTCGGCGAACGCCTCCACGAGGTGCTGGAGGTTGCGCGTGTAGTCGGCGAGGTCGCGTTGCATCCGGTCGAGCGCCGCGCCGAACTCGCCCGGCAGGTCCTCGTCGAGCGCCGGGTCGTCGAACCGCTGGTCGGCGAGTGCGCCCGCCTGCGAGGCGACGACGCGGAGGTGGTCGTGCATCGCGCTGAAGTCGTCGGCGAGGCGGGCCACCTCGTCGCTCCCGCTCACGTCCGGGGGGCGGGTCGACAGGTCGCCCGCCGCGACGCCCGCGGCCGCCGACGAGATGGACTCGATTGGCGAGACGATGTCTTTTCGCGTGATGATAATCGTGTTGACGAACGCGAGGCCGGCACCGAACAGGAGGACCGCCGAGAGTTCGAGCCGGAACGCGCCGGTCGCGACCAACGGGAGCGCGGCCTGCGCGAGCGACACCGCGAACTGGATGGCGACGGCGGCGACGACCTTTCTCTCGACCGAATCCGAGATGCCGAGCGCGTCCATGCTTCCCCAGAGCAACCGTTCGTACGTCGAGACGAGTCGCATACTCCGAGGTGCGTGGAGCGCACAATAAGCCGGGGCGCGCATTCTCGAATACTGATAACGAGGTCGGGAGAAGGACGAATCGACCGCGGTCGCGCCGGCCCCCTGCGGGACTGCCGGACGCCACACGCTTTTGGGGTGACCCGCCGACGGGCCGGCATGGACGAACTCCGCGACCTCACGGAGACGCTCGTGTCGGTGCCGAGCCACGAGGACGAGACCGCCGTCGGCGACCGCATCGAGTCGTGGCTCCGCGAGGAGACCGACGCCGACGTGACCAGAGACGGCGCGGGGAACGTCGTCGCCCGCGTCAATCCCGGCGTCGGCGCGTCGCTCGCGCTCGTCGGCCACCACGACGTGGTCCCGCCGGCCGACCGGCAGACGACCGACGACGGCGACTACGTGGTCGAGACCCGCGACGGCCGCCTCTACGGCCGCGGGGCGGCGGACATGAAAGGGGCCGTCGCCGCGTCGATGCTCGCCTTCCGCGACGCGGCCGCAGACGCCGACTCGGAGGTCGTCTTCGCCTCGTTCGTCGGCGAGGAAATCGGCGGCGAAGGCGTCCGCGCGGCGCTCGACGACGGCTTCGAACTCGACTACGCCGTCGTCGCCGAGGGGTCGACGAACTACACCGGCCCGGACCGGACCGACGTGGCCGTCGCCCACCGGGGCCGCCGGGCGAGCACCCTCGTCGCCTCGGGGACCGCCTGCCACGCCAGCGAGCCCGAGCGCGGCGAGAACGCCGTCTACCGCGCGACCGACGCGGTGGACGTGGTCCGCGGCCTCTCGGTGCCGGACGCCGAGGTCCTCGGACACCCCGTCTCGGGGAGCGTCGCCGTCACCGAAATCGACGGCGGGAGCGCGTGGAACGTCATCCCCGACCGCTGTGAAGTGACCATCGACGAGCGGACCGTCCCCGGCGGCTTCGCCGACCTCGCGCTGACGGCGGAACTCGAGGGCGTCGAGTGGGTGGTCGAACAGGACCTCCCGCCGATGGCGTGCGACGACGCCGAGTTCGCCGAGCGCGTCCTCGACGCCGCCCGGTCGGTCCACGAGGCCCGCGGGGACGCGGACCCAGAGCAGGCGACGAAACCCCACGCGACCGACGCGGGGTGGTTGGCGCAGGCGGGCACGACCTGCGTCGTCTACGGCCCCTCGGAACCCGGCGAGGCCCACACGAGAGACGAGAGCGTGTCGCTCGACGTGCTGGCGCGGTGTTACGAGACGTACCGCGCGCTCGTGGAAGACTGGTGAGAGCGGCCAACCGCCGCCGCGACGACGACTGAACGCCCCGCCCGCGACGAGACCTGAACACTCCATCCGCGACGACTCCCGACAAACCACCGGGCGGGACTGAAAGGGGCCGTGAGCGAGGGCGAACCCCGGCGGCGTGAGCACCGCAGGCTGGAGGCCGAGGAGCGCGCGTCGCCGCGGGAGCCGTCGCTCGCGGGGGCTTTCGCGGTGTTGGTCACGGCTGTTGTGTCGGTGAGTCCGGTTGGCACGTTGTCGGTGCCAGTAGAGCAACCAGTTGCGGGCGAATCTCGAAACACCCACACCGATACCCGGCTCCTGCGATTTAATACGCCTCCGAGACCACCGTACGTACCATGGCACAGTCCTCCGCGGAATCCGACTCGGAGTCGGCGTACGACCGACTCCTCCAGAAGTACAAGCGAATCGCCAACGTCGAGAACGCCGGCGGCATCCTCTCGTGGGACCAGCAGGTCATGATGCCCGACGAGGGGACGCCCGCGCGCTCCCAGCAGATGTCCGCGCTCTCCGCGTTGAGCCACGAACTCCTGACCGACGACGAGTTCGGCGACCTGCTCGACGCGGCCGAGGCCGACGACCCGACCGACGAGCAGGCCGACGTGCTCCGCGAACTCCGCCGCGACTACGAGCGGGCGGCCCGCGTGCCGAACGACCTCGTCGAGCGGATTTCGGCGGCGTCCTCGGAGGCTATCCCGGCGTGGAAGCAGGCGAAGGCCGAAGACGACTTCGAGAAATTCGCGCCGCATCTGGAGACACACGTCGAACTGAAGCGACAGTACGCCGAGCACATCGACCCCGACCGCGACCCCTACGAGGTGCTGTTCGAGGACTACGAGCCGTGTCTCCCGCTCGAACAGGCCGAGGAGATTCTCGCCGAGGTGCGCGAGGTGCTCGTCTCGATGATAGCGGACATCCGTGAGTCCGACACAGACCTCGCGGTGGACGCCTTCGAGGGTGAGTTCCCCGAGGACGAACAGGAGGAACTCGTCCGCGACGCGCTCACGACGCTCGGCTACCCGTGGGAGCGCGGCCGCCTCGACACCGCGCCGCACCCGTTTTCGTCGGGGACGCAGTTCGACGCCCGCGTGACGACCCGCTACGACGACTCCGACGTGCTCGGGTCGCTGTTCTCGACCGTCCACGAGTTCGGCCACGCGCTGTACACCCTCGGCCTGCCCGACGAGCACTACGCGACGCCGCTCGGCGAGAACCGCAACCTCTCGGTCCACGAGTCGCAGTCGCGGCTCTGGGAGAACCACGTCGGGCGCTCGCGGGCCTTCTGGCGGCACTTCCTGCCCACGCTCGAAGAGCGGTTCCCCGAGGTCGACGCGACGGTCGAGGAGGCCTACGAGGCGGCTAATCAGGTGTACGACGACAACCTCATCCGCGTCGAGGCGGACGAGCTGACCTACCACCTGCACATCGTCATCCGGTTCGAACTCGAACGCGACCTCATCGCCGGCGACCTCGCCGTCGAGGACGTGCCGGAGGCGTGGAACGACAAGTACGAGGAGTATCTCGGCATCCGGCCGGACACCGACTCCGAGGGCTGTCTGCAGGACATCCACTGGGCGTACGGGAACTTCGGCTACTTCCCGACCTACTCGCTCGGCTCCATCATGGCCGCCCAGCTGTTTTCGGCCGCCGAGGCGGACATCGACGACCTCGACGGGAAGCTGGCCGACGGCGAGTTCGGCGACCTCCGCGAGTGGCTCCGCGAGAACGTCCACCGCCACGGCCGCCGCTACGAGACCAACGACCTCGTGAAGCGAGCCACCGGTGAAGACTTCGCCGCCGACGCGTTCCTCGACTACGTCGAGTCGAAATACGGGGCGCTGTACGACCTGTAGGCGAGACTGACAGTCCGTCGCAGTCCCCCGATTTTCGACGGCTCGGAGTCGTCGCAGGAACTAAATAGGGGTATGTCATATCATACCACGTATGGCCTCAGCACCCAGTGACGACTTGTTCGACCAGTTCTTGACCGACCGCGGTCACGAGACAGAACCGGCACGCTGGGACCGATCCTATAACAAACTGCAGTGCCCCGACTGCGGGGCCCTGCACGACATGGGCGCGGCGACCTGCTCCGTCTGCGGGTGGGTGCCGGAGGCCTGACGCGTCCGAACTGACCAAGCCACGAAGCACCTGTTCTCGACGGTTTTCACCCGCTCGGTGAGCCGTCCGCGAACGCCCGGCGAGTACGCAACTCCGGGCGCGTTCGCCCTCGTCCGAAGCACGTCGCTTATCACCGATAAGACCGTGAACGTGCACAATGAGCGAATCCGACGTGACCGTCACCCGGCTGTTCGGCGGCCCGGGAAGCGGGAAGACCACGGCCTTGCTCGACAAGGTCGAGGAGATTCTCGAACAAGACGGCGTCACCATCCGCGACATTCTCGTTGTCTCTTACACCCGAGCCGCGGCGGCCGAGGTCCGCGACCGGCTCGCGGAGCGACTCGACATCAACCCCCGGTCGCTGAAGGGGAACGTCTCGACGATGCACGCGAAGGCGTACGAACTGCTGAGCCTCTCGCGGAACGACGTGGTCGGCGAGAGCGACAAACAGGAGTTCTGTGAGGACTACGGCATCGAGTTCGAAGACGAGTACGGCGGCGCGGGCCGCCGGACCGCCCGTTCGACCACCATCGGGAACAAGGTCATCGCGACGAGCCAGTGGCTCCAGCGCACCCGCCGCGACGTCTCCGACTGGTACGACGTGCCGTTCCAGTGGAACGTCGAGGAGGTCCGCCTCCCGCCGGAAGTCGACCCGAACGCCCAGGAGGGCAACAAGTACACGCCGACGTGGCCGTCCGACGACGACCGCATCGACATCCCCGAGGCCATCCGCGCGTGGCGCGCCTACAAGGGCGAAAACGGGCTCGTCGGATTCGCTGACATGCTCGAACGCGTCAAACAGCGCGCGCTCGTCCCCAACGTCGACTACCTCGTCATCGACGAGTTCCAGGACATCACGACCCTCCAGTACGACGTGTACGAGGAGTGGAAGCCCCACATGAAGGGCGTCCTCATCGCCGGCGACGACGACCAGGTCGTCTACGCGTGGCAGGGCGCGGACCCGAACCTCCTCCTCGACGCGGAACGCGACAACGACGAGATTCTGCCGAACTCCTATCGGCTCCCGTCGAACGTGCTCAACGTCGTCAACCGGGAGATTCGCCACATCGACAAGCGACAGGAGAAGGACCTCAAACCCCGCAAGGAAGGCGGCGCGGTCGAGGCCGTCGAGAGCCCGTCGATGCTCGAACTCGCCCGGAACGTCCGCTACACCGTCGAGAAAGACGAGGGCACCGTGATGGTGCTGTTCCGCGCGCGCTACCAGATGTTCCAGTTCATCGACGAGTTCCTCCCGTCGGGCATCCCCTTCTCGACGCTGACCGACCAGCGCATGTGGACCGACCGACTCACGCAGTACGTCCGCGCGGTCGAGGCGCTGGACGCCGAGGAACCCGTCGACGGCTTGCAGGCGCGCCGCCTCGCCGACATGCTCCAGGACTCCGCGTTCGGCACGAACGACCGCGACGACCTCTTCGACGCCATCGACGACAGACAGGAAGAGGCCGGCGTCGACGACATCACGAACATCGAGTTCACGCCGAAGGAAATCAAGAACTTCGCGCCCTTCGCCCCGGACAGTTCGTCCGCCAGCGACATGGTTCGTAAGGTGACGAGCTTCCAGCGCAAGTCCGTCAACGCGTACTTCGGCGGCGGCTACGAGGGGATGGACCCCAGTCGCGTCCGCGTCGGCACTATCCACTCCGCGAAGGGTCGCGAGGCCGACCACGTGTTCATGGCGACCGACCTGACCGAGAAGGTCGTCGAGCAGATGGCCGCCTCCGTCTCCGACGAGGAGCTCGAAGCCCGCGGCATCGAGGAGTTCACCGCGACGACGAGCCCCGTCCCGCTCATCACCGACAACGAGCGCCGCGTCTTCTACGTCGGGATGTCCCGCGCCCGCGAGCGCCTCATCGTCCTCGAAAACCTCGTCACCGGCGCGCCGACGCTCCCCATCAGCGTCCTGCTCCACAACGAGATTCGCGAGGCCCCCGCGCAGGAACTCGTCGACGACGCGCAGGAACCGCCCGCGCCCGAACCCGAGGCGTAACGTCCCGTGCGGAGCGGTCCGCGCGGCGGCGACGCCATCGACGCCGCCGTTTCCGAGCGAGACGCCGTCGGCTTCGTCGCCGTCTCCGGCGGCTCCGACCCCACGAGTCGCTACCTCACCGGCCGCGAGTTCGACTGCGACCTCGCCTTCGTCCGCGTCGACGGCGAGACGCATCTCCGGGTCCCCTCGACCGTCGAACCGCCATCCCTCCCGGTCGCCTCGGTCCGCGTCGACGACCGCCCGCCGGGGAAGGCCGCCGCGGCCGTCCTCGCGGAGCACGACGCGGCCCAAGGAACCGTCCTCGCGCCCCGGACGATTCCGCACGACGCCGCGCTCCACCTCGAATCGGCGGGCTACGACCTCGCGTCGACCCCGGCGGTGGAAGCCGCCCGCGCGGTGAAAGACGACGCCGAGCGAGACGCCATCGAGGCCGCCCAGCGCGCGGCGACCCGCGGCGTCGGGCGCGCCGCCGCGATACTGTCGGCGGCGACGGTCGAGGACGCCGACAACGATGAACAGTCCGCGCTCTACTGGGACGGCGCGCCGCTTTCGACCGAGCGGCTCCGGCGGCAGGTGAACACGACGCTCGCGGCCGAAGGCGTCGATGCCGCGGGCGCGACGACGATTCGCGCGGGAACCCGAGGCGACGGGGGCGAACCGGTCGAACTCCGGACGGGCGAGCCCATCGTCGTCTCGGTCGGCCCGCGCGGGCCGGCGGGCTACCGCGGCGCGCTGGCTCGCACCTTCGTCGTCGACCCCGACGGCGGGTGGGAGCGCCGGGCGCACGTCGCCTGCGACGCCGCCAGAAAGGTCAGTCTGGTCGAGGCCGACCCCGGCGACGACGCCGGCTTCCTCGGGAGCGAACTCCGCGCGGAGACCGCCGCGTTCGGCTTCTCGATGGCCGACGAGGTGACGAGAGACGTGGGCGGCGGCATCGGTCTCGCGGCCCGCGAGGACCCGCCGCTCGACGGCGACCGCGAACTCGTCGCCGGCAACGTCCTCCGGGTCCGCGCCGCGGTCACGCACCCGGACCACGGCCGGGTCGAACTGACCGACGTGCTGGTCGTCGGCGACGGCGGCCCCCGACTGCTCGGCGACGCGCCGACCGGTCTCGACCCGAGTCGCTGGTAGTCGGCTCGCGTCCCTCGCGTCCCTCGCGGGGAGTTATTCCTCGTCGTCCGGCTCTTTCGCGACGCCGCCGATGACTTTCTCGGCCGCGAGCGAGGGGATGTCCTGCGGCATGGTGAGGAACTTCGGGAGCGCGACCATGAGCACCGCGAGAAGGAGCATCGCGCCGCCGAAGACGGTCCGCCCGTCGGCGAGGAGCGTGAGGCCGAAGCCGCCGACGGGGATGGCGAAGATGAGGGTCGCCGCGAGACCGACCATCTCCAGGATTCCGAGTCGCATCGCCCGAGGCTACACCACGGGCGAGTAAAAGCGTCGCGACCGGCGGGCGGACGAGCGCGTCGTTCGGGCGGTGGGAGCGGGGCGACCCGTCGTCGCGGCCGACGGTCACGCGGGGTAGCATTAAGCCGCCTCCGAATCGACTGCCCGCATGGTCGCCGTCACCTCCGGGATGCTCGTCGTCTTCGCGCTCGTCGTCGTCACGATGGCGCTGTTCGTGACGGAGGCGGCCCCGCCGGACGTGACGGCCATCGGCGTCATCGTCGCGCTCGTCGTCCTCGAACCGTGGACGCGGGTGGACCTCCAGACGGGGCTGTCGGGGTTTTCGAGCGCCGCGACCATCACCGTCCTCTCGATGTACGCCCTCAGCGAGGGGGTGCGACAGACCGGCGCGATTCGCGTCCTCGGCGACGCGGTCGCCTCGTTTACGAACGGGAGCGAGTCCCGACTGCTCGCCGCGGTCGTCGGCCTCACCGGCCCCATCGCGGGCGTCGTCAACAACACGCCGGTCGTGGCGGTGTTCGTGCCGATGGTCTCGGACCTCGCCGACCAGGCGAACGTCTCGCCGTCGAAGCTCCTCATTCCCCTCTCGTACGCCTCGATGCTCGGCGGCACGCTCACGCTCGTCGGGACGGCGACGAACCTCGTCGCCAGCGAGGCCTACGCCGAGGCGACCGGGTTGCCGCCGTTTTCGATGTTCACGTTCACGCCCCTCGGTGCGGTGGTGTTCGTCGTCGGCGCGGGCTACCTCCTGACGGTCGCGCCGCGGCTCCTCCCCGAGCGAATCGAGCCCGGAAACCGAACCGGGAACTACGGCGTCGAGCCGTTTCTCGCCCGCGTGCTCGTCCCCGCGCGGTCGCCGCTCGTCGGCATCCCGGCGGGCGAGGTCTCCGACGACACCTACCGCGACCTCAACGTGGACATCCTCGACGTGCTCCGCGGCGGCGAGCACTTCATCGCGGCCGACTCCGACCGCGAGGTCGAGTCGCGGGACATCCTGACCATCCGGGGCGACCCGGCGACGATTCGGCGCTTCTGCGACCTCGCGGACCTGCGGTTCCTCCCGCGCGCGTCGGTCACCGACGCCGAACTCGACCGCCCCGAGCGCGTGGCGCTCGTCGAACTCGTCGTCCCCCGCGAGTCCGGCCTCGTCGGCGAGACCATCGGCGGCGCGCGACTCCGCGAGCGCTACGACGCGACGGTGCTCGCGGTCCGTCGGCGCGGCGGCGACCTCATCCGCGAGCACTTCAGAGACGTGGAACTCCAAGTCGGCGACTCACTGCTCCTCCAGACGACGAACGAGACGGCGCGATACCTCCGCGACAGCGGCGACTTCGTCGTGACCAGCGAGGTCGCAGACGAGTTCATCGAGGACAACGGCGGACTGTCACCGACGTCGTTCCGCGCGTTCGCCGTCATCGCGGCGGTCATCGGACTGGCCGCGCTCGGCGTCGTGCCCATCGCCATCGCCGCGCTCGGCGGCGTCGCCGCGATGGTCACGCTCGGCTGTCTCTCGGCGAGCGACGCCTACGGCGCGGTGAGCTGGAACGTCATCTTCCTGCTCGCGGGCGTCATCCCGCTGGGGCGGGCGCTCCAACTGACCGGCGGCGTCGCGCTCATCTCGGAGCTCGTCGGCGTCGCCGCGACCTACCTGCCCGTCGTCGTCGTGCTCGCCGCGTTCTACCTGCTCACGGGGCTGTTGGCGAACGTCATCACGCCGGTTGCGAGCGTCGTCCTCATGCTTCCGGTCGCCATCGACACCGCGTTCGGCCTCGGTGCCGACCCCTTCGGCTTCGCCCTCGCGGTCACCTTCGGCGGGAGCACGGCCTTTATGACGCCCATCGGCTACCAGACGAACCTGATGGTGTACGGGCCGGGCGGCTACCGCTTCGCCGACTACCTTCGCGTGGGCGCGCCGCTCCAACTGCTTCTCACGGCCGTCACGACGGGCGGTATCGTCCTCCTGTGGGGAGTCTAGGTCACTCGGCTCGGCTCTCGCCCGCGTTGCGACGCTGGTCCGACTCCGCCCGGACGCCGTCCTCGCCGTTCGAGGGGTCGTAGCCCGCCGGCCCGGAGGGGAGCGTCTCCGGGTCGTCGACGCTCAGGCCCGTGGTGACGAGAAGCCGGAGGCCGCGGCGGACCGGCATGTCGAGTTCGCGAATCTCGTCGGACGAGACCATGATGAGCGCCCCGGCGGTCGGGTTCGGGCTGTGCGGGACGAACACGGTAAACAGGTCGTCGTCGGAGACCTCGGAGACCGACGGCGGGGCCTCGTTTGTGACGAAGCCGATGGAGAACAGCCCCTCGCGCGGGTATTCGACCAACACCACGCGGTCGTAGCCGGCAGTCGGTTCGGTGAGCGACTCCGACACCTGCCGGACGCCGAAGTAGATGGTGCGGACGAGCGGCAGGAGCCGAACGCCGCGCTCGAAGCTCCCGAAGAGCCGCTGGCCGAGGCTCATCGACGCGAGATAGCCGAGAAGCGAGACGGCCACGGCGATGATGAGCGCCGACAGCACCTGCGAGATGAGGACGATGTCGCCGGAGTAGTTGAGCGCGTCGGCGAGGAAGGGCGTCACCTGACGGACGACCGGGCGGAGCGCGGCGGTGATGCGGTTGAACGCGAACTGGAGGACGAACACGGTCACGGCCAGCGGGGTGACGAGAATGAGACCGGTGACGAAACTGCTCCGCAGTCGAGCCAGAACGTCCATACCGACTCTCCGGACGACGACGGTAAAATTGTATGGTATCAATGACCACACCGAGACGAACGACACGGAAACCGTCGAAACGACGAAGCGCCGCGAGATGTCGGGTCGTGTTCGTGCGACTCGCTCCCATAGTTTCAATAGCGTGTCCTGACTCCGATTAGACATGAACACCGGGCCACCGGAGGACCCACACGGCGGGCGAACGCCGCTCGAAGCGCCGGTCATGGACAAGGTCGGCGGGTACGAGTACGTCGAAGAGCTCGAAGCGGACGCGATGACCGGTACCGCAGAGTTATCGTCGTACTCCGAGGCCGAGTTGGAGGCGCTCCGAAACGAACTCCTCGGGAGCCCCGCAGTCGACGCCGTGCGGCGCGAGTTGCGGAGCCGTCGCACCATCGACGACGAACCGTCGTCCGGGTCGACGCCTCGGTCCGGAGGTGGCGACGGTTCCGGACGGAAGCCGTCGAGCGAAGACGAGGAGTACATCGATGGCTACGAGGGAGGCGTCACCGACGACTACATCGACGGATACGAGGAGTAGGCCGCGTTCACGAATCACGAGGACATCACGGATGCCAGTCACGAAAGTCGCCTGTCCGAGCTGTGGAGAGATTGCGAACATCACGGTCAATTCGAAGAGCGACGACATACTGCGGATCGGCACCAACAGTCTCGGTCGGAACAACCAGTCAGCGTGTAAGAGCTGTGGAAAGAAGATTTACTACAACTTAGGGTAGCTCGCCGTGTTCTCCCGTCGAACACGGTTCGTCGGAAGCGGTGACCACACCGGCAGACGGCCCGATAATCACGGAAACGTGATGCTACACGGAAACGATAGGCATTAACCCGGCCCGTCCGAAGCCGCGGATATGTTCACGGGAATCGTGGAGGGGCCGGGCGAAATCGTCGACGTGACCGACACCGACGGCGGTCGCCGCCTCCGCATCCGGACCGACCTCGCGTTCGACGACCTCCACCACGGCCAGTCGATAGCGGTCTCGGGCGTCTGTCTGACCGTCGAAGCGTTCGGCGACGACTGGTTCGAGGTGTTCCTCGCGGCCGAGACCGTCGAGAAGACCTACCTCGGCGACGTCGTCGAGGGCGACCGCGTCAACCTCGAACGCGCCCTCGCGGCCGACGACCGCTTCGACGGCCACATCGTCCAGGGCCACGTCGACGGCACGACGACGGTCACGAACGTCGAGCGCGTCGGCGACGACTGGTTCTTCGAGTTCGACCTCCCCGAGTCGCTGGCGAACTACGTCGTCCAGAAGGGTTCGGTCTGTCTCGACGGCATCAGCCTCACCGTGGCCGACCGCCGCGAGGACTCCTTCGCCGTGGCCATCATCCCGACGACCTACGACCTCACGACGCTCTCGGAGAAGGCGGTCGGCGACCCGATTCACGTCGAAGTGGACGTGGTGGCGAAGTACGTCGAATCGATGCTCGACGGCTACGCCGAGCGGTTGGTCGCCGAGTAAAGAGGACGCCGCGAGTCGGTTCGGCTCGCGTGTTCTGCCGTCGTCGCTTCAGTCCTCGAACTCCGTCCGTTCGGAGCTGAACGACGCCGCGCTCGGGCCGGGCGCGTGGGCGCGGTGGTACGCCTGGCTGTAGCGGCGGAGCTTCCCGATGAGGTAGAGCCCGAAGACGCCGTCGTAGATGATGACGTAGACGAGGAAGGCCGCGAGACCGCCGAGGCCGGTTATCCCCGCGATGACGGTCGAGCCGAGGCCGACCGTCGTGTTGTACGTCGCGTGGACCAGCGCCGCGAGGACGAGGCCCTTGATGACGATTGGACCGGCGTTTTCCTTGTTGAACTTGGCGAGGCCGAGGTAGTAGCCCGCGATGGCCGAGTAGATGACGTGGCCCGGTCCGGCGAGCGCCCGGACCGCGGTAATCGTCCCGCCGGCGGCGATGATGCCGACGCCGCCGGAGCCGACATCGAGCCCCGAAGACGTGAGGTTGCGGGTGATGTACAGGGCGTTTTCGATGGTGGCGAAGCCGAGGCCGGCCATCGCGCCGTAGACGGCCCCGTCGATGACGGCGTTGAAGCTGTCGTGGGAGTAGGCGTACAGCCTGACCGCGAGGAGCTTGACGGTCTCTTCGACCGGGCCGACGACGAGGAAGTAGAACACGGCGCTCCCGAGGAAGCCGAGCGCCAACTGGAACTCGGCCGCGATGGTCTGGCCGACGTTGCTCAGAAGCGAGTTGAGAATCGCGGCGAACGTGGCGGTGAGGACGCCGAGGAGGAACGTCACCACGAGCATCGACAGCGGCTCGTTTTGGGTCACGTCGGAGTAGTAGACGTAGCCCGCGAGCGCGAGCGCCGGGAGCGCCGAAAGCAGGGTGAGCGCGCCGACCTGCGGGTCGGTGAGCGCCGACAGGCCGCCGATACCGACGAGGATGAGGAGCGCGGCGAGGATGACCAGCGCGCGGGTCGACGCGAGCAACACCCGGTAGAGCGCGACCGCGAGCCCGTCAACCGAGGTTCGTTCCTCCCACGTGGCGATGTCGTAGAGGTCGTCCGAGCCGTCGGACGCCTGCTCGACTGGGTCCTGCTGGTCCATCACGTAGCACAAAGGGTATTGCATCTGGTAATAGCTTCGGCCACGACATCCCGCGACCGGCCGAAGGGCTGACAGTCGGGTGGCCGGCGACAGACTGACTGACCGACGACCGACTGACTGACGACCAGCCGCCCGGCCCAGCGGCCGGCGACCGACCGTACGACGTTAATGCCTCCGCTCCGAAGGGCGGGTATGCACTTCGACCCCCGCGAACAGGCGGCGCTCCGCGAGGTCGGCCTCGACACCGACGACCTCCGGGCCGCGTCGGACCTCGTGAGCGACGCAGTCGAATCGGACGCAGACGCCATCGCCGCGTTCTTCGGCGACGGCGGCACGGTTTACTCGGACATGGAGATGGCCCACAGCGCCACCGACGTGCAGGAACACGCCGTCGACCACGTCGACCTCTACACCCACGGCGCGGACCTCCGCGGCTACCTCAAGTTCGACTCGTGGGGCGTCCCCATCGAGGGCGGTCGCGTCCTCTCGGAGGAGAAAATCGAACTGACGCTCGGGCCGACGGTCGACGCCCGCGTCACCTTCGCCCGCGACGCCGACGAGCTATGAGGGTCCGCGTCCGCGGCATCTACGCCACCGCGCTCACGAGCGTCTTCCTCGACGCCGGCCACGACGTGGTGCAGGCGTCCGGCCCGATTCGCGACCGCTTCGACGCCGAGTTCGACTCGTCGGACCACGACGTGTCGGTCGAGACGACCCGGAACCGACAGGGCGTCGGCGCGACCGGCGCGCCAGAGGCGGTCGAAACGGCCACCGAGCGCCTCACCGACCTCGGTATCGACACCTTCGCGTGGGACGACCCCGCGCCGACCGGCGCGGTGTTCGACGCCCGCGTGACCGACACCCTCGGCGGCGGCGCGGTCTGCGACCTCGGCGAGGCCGAAGGCTACCTCTCGTACGGCGACGTCGACGGCCGCGTGGAAGTCGGCGACGAGGTCCGCGTGCAAGTGTCCGAGTCGGCCCCGCCGTGGGCCTCCCACCGGGCCGAACTGACCGGCGACGTCCGCGCCGTCGCGGGGCTGGCGACCCTCGACCCCGATTCGGAGGGCGTCCGCGTCGACACCCGCGACGAGGCCGCCGCCCGCGAACTGGCCGGCATGACGGACCTCCTCGGCGGCGACCCGCCCGATGGCTGGGGCATCCGCTGGCACCGCGACGCCGTCGACGCCGACATGAGCGCCCTGAACGACGCGCTCGACCGGGCCGCCGAGGTGGCCGCGGAACTCGACGACGCGCTCTCGGAACCCGTCGACGCCCCGCGGGCGGTCGCCGCGCCCACCGCGACGACGTGGGTCTGGTTCGGCCGCGAGACCCGCTTCGAACTCGACGCCCAGCGCCGGGCCGTCGAGACGACGATGCCCGGCCACCACCGGACGAAGGCCGCCTCGCCGAAGGCCTCCGCCGGCGTCGACCTCGCGGAGGCGCTCTGCGAGTCGGTCGCCGACGGCGAGTTCCCCTTCGACGTGGTGACCGCGCAGTTCGGCCCGCTCGAAGGCGACGACGTGGAAATCGGCCACGGCAAGCCCGACGGCCGACTCATCACGCTCGGCTCCGGCGAGGTGACGGAACGCGACTCCGAGGGAACCGTCGAACTCCGGCGGAGCATGACCGGCGGTGGCACCTACGACGCCCTCGGCGTCGACCGCGAGTCCGGCGACGTGGCGGTCACGAAGTTCCGCGAGGGGCGATGGTGGTACCCGACGGTGTACCGCGATTCCGAGGGCACGGTCAAGGGGACCTACGTCAACATCTGCACGCCCGTCGAGTGCTTCCCCGACGAGATTCGGTACGTCGACCTCCACGTCGACGTGGTGAAACACGCCGACGGGACGGTCGAGCGCGTCGACGACGACGAACTCGACGAGGCCGTCGAGGCCGGGCACATCTCGGAAGAACTGGCCGAGAAGGCGCGGTCGGTGGCGTCGAGTCTGGAGTCGGCGCTGTCGGGGTAGACATCGCAACTTCGGAAGACGGTCAGTCGTCGTTGCCGGGGAGGACTCGGTCGTCGTGGTGGCGGGAGTCGTCGAGAGGCCGATATCCGGGCCGGCGACGAACACTCCGCGAAGGCCACGAGGAACGGGAGCGTGAGGACGGCCGGCCGATTCACACGGTCGACACGACTGAATACGTATCGAGAATCGCGGAACAGGATGGAGTGTTGGAGGGAACCGTACGGCTACGACCGAAGGGAGTAGCCGGCTTTTTTGGTCCAGATTTTTTGGCGGGGTTCGAGGCAACGACGTTGCCGAGGACCCCGTGAAAAAAGATGGGTTAGAAGTGCCCCGGTCCCTCGTCGCCGTACTGCAGTTCGCCGCCGCGGCCGCCCTCGACGGTACTGCTTCCGTGGTCGCCCGAACTGGGGACCTTGACCTGCACGTCGGTCACCTCGTCGAACGTCATGATGAGGTCCGACTGGATGTTCTGGGCGGTGATGTTCGAGATGCCGCACCCGGCGCACGCGCCCCCGAGTTCGACGACGACTTCCCCCGATTCCGCATCGGCCTTGCGCACGACGCTGTTGCCGCCGTGCATCTGGATGATGGGCATCTGGCCGACCATCCACGTCTCGACGCGCTCTTTGAGGCTCTCCGACTCGTCGCTCATACCCCGACACTTCGAACCCCACGGATTAGAATGAAACGGTTCTCCCGACGCGCCGGGCGACGAGAGAAAGGCTGTCTCGGTCGTTCGTGACAGATTCGACGCGGAAACCACGCGAGTCGCCGCGCCGGGTGCTACGTCGCTCCCTCAGTCGCGCCGCCCGCGACGGCGGGCCAGCCAGCCGGCGAGTCCGAGCGCCGCCGCGCCGACGCCGAACCCGAAGCCCGGCGCGTCGGTCGTCGATGTCGACGTCGCCGATTCGGTGGCGGACGTGGACGCGGCCGTCTCGTTTCCGGTCGGGGACGGCGTGTTGACGAGTGATTCGGTGGTCGGCTCCGCCCCGAGCGTCGGCGGGTCGCGCTGGTCGCCGGCGTGGTCGGGGAACGTGTAGAGCGCGGGCGACGCGTCGCCGACGCCCCAGCTCGACGCGACGAAGACGCCCTCGTCGGCGAACGGGTAGGCGTACTGCGCCGACCAGAAGCTCGCGCGGTCGGGGTCGCGCCACCACGCGAGTTCGACGGGGTCGGTCGGGTCCGACACGTCGTGGCGCTTGACGCCGCCGCGGTACCACGAGGTGTAGAGCCTGTCGTCGCGGAAGTCGAAGTTGTGCGCCGTGGTCCAGACGCCGCCGACCGTCGGGTCCGGGCCGGCCGGCGGCTCGATGGTCGAGAGCCGCTCCGGATTCGCGGGGTCAGCCACGTCCCAGAGTTCGACGCCGCCGGGCCCGCCGACGAGTTCGGTCGTGCCGTCGTCGCGGTCGACCTCGACGGCCCACGACTCGACGCCGACGCCGAGGAGGTCGCCGGCGTCGTCGGTGGCGACGTAGTGGTGGTTCCCGGGCGGCGTCCGTCTCTCGCGGTGGCGGCCGCGCGGGGTCAGCGCGGCGATGTCCTCGGGGTCACCGGGCGAGACCGCGCCGAGGACCGACGGCGACGCGGGGTCAGAAAGGTCGACGAGCCACGTGCCGGCGTCCCAGAGGGCGACGTGCGCGACCGCGTCGCTGACCCACACGTCGTGGACGGACCGAACCGAGGGGGACACGTCGGCCCAGCGGTCGTCGGCGTCGACGACCGACCAGCGGCCGAGTTCGTCGCCGGAGTCGACGTCGAGGACGACGAGCGGGTTCCGGTCGCCGTCGTTGGCGGTCAGATACGCCCGGCCGTCGGCGGCGAAGCAGTTGTGGATGGGGAAGTCCGTCTCGTGGAACGCGATTTCTTCGGGGCTCGCGGGGTCGGACACGTCGACGACGAGGACGCCCGCCGGCGCGCCCGGAATCGGATTGGCCGGGCCGACGACCAGCAGGGTGTCCCCGTCGAGTTTCGCGTCGTAGAGGCCGCGAAAGGGGCCGTCCTCGCGGTCGGAACGCAGGTCGCGACGCTCGGCGAGGAGTTCGGGACGGTCGGGCGCGGAGATGTCGACGACGGCGTAGCCGCTGGTCGCGGCGACGAACACGGTCTCGCCGTCAGCCGAGACGACGGCCTCTTTCGCGCCGTCGATATCGATGCGGCCCAACGGCTCGAACGGACCGGGATGGGCAGTAGCGGGGCGGGAACCGGCGACGGCGGCGGTCGAGGCGGCGAGCGCGCTCGCACTGACGGTGCGGAGGAACTGGCGGCGGTCCACGGTGAGTCTGCGGGTGCCGAGGAGAAAAATCGGACGGAGGAGCGGAACCGGTCTGAGCGGGGACCGCTCAGTCTGCACTGGGTTGCGTGAGAACTGAAGCGACGCCGGCGGGGATGGGTGGGTGGGTGGGTGGGTGGGTGGGTGTGGGATATCCCCGCTGGCGTCGGTCGGTCGACGATGGTGGTGGGGGGTGTCGACCGGTCCCGTTCTAGGCTTCCGGTGGAACGCCCGTGCACCGCGCGGTTCGACGAGAACGGGAACGCGCCGACCGGTGCGCCGAATGACTCGGCGTCGTCGGGTGCACGTCATCGCGTTTCTCGACCGGGGTTATAAGACTGCGCCACCGAGTATCAATCGAGATAATTCGGTCGTGGTGACAGGAAGTGCCACGCCACAGCTGCGAGCGGTCACCGGTGCCACCTGCGCTGAAACCCGCGAATCCTCGCGGCCTCACAGCCGCGAGCGGTCGCCAGTTCCACCGGTCATCGCGCTCGCCAACGCCCCCTCGACCACGACCTCGTCGCCGAGCGTCGTCAGTTGAATCTCGGGGATGTTCGACATGACCATCTCGCTCATCTGCTCGCGGATGGGCTCTAACACGAGGTCCGGGTTGTTGAGCGCGACCGCGCCGCCGACGTAGATGATGAGCGGCGCGTACGCGTGGACGATGTTGGCGACGCCCATCGCGTTCCAGTGGCCCAGTTGGCTGATGATGTGGTCGGCGAACTCGTCCTCGCCGGCGTGTTCGAACACGTCGACCGCGGAGAAATCGGGGTCGGAGACGGGAAGCGCGGTGTCGACCGGGTCCTCCTCGTGGAGTTCGCGGGCGTACTTCGGGATGTTGTTCCCCGAGCAGTAGCCCTCCCAGTGACCGTTGTGGCCGCACCCGCACGTCATGAAGCCGTGGGGGTCGAGCGTCAGGTGGCCGACCTCGCCGGCGTTGCCGTCCCACCCGGCGAGGACGTGCCCGTCGACGCAGACGCCCGCGCCGATACCCGACGAGATGGTGAGATACACCATGTCGTCGGGGTTGCGGTCGGAGTGGAACCGCTCGCCGATGACGCCGGCGTTCGTGTCGTTGTGCAGGTACACCTCGTCCGTCTCCAACAGCACCGAGAGGGGACCGGTCAGCGGGATGCGGTCGATGGTGTCCGGCAGGTTCGCCGGGTTCTCGACCGCGCCCTCGGCCAAGTCGAGCGGGCCGATTGCGCCGATGCCGGCCGCGACCGCGTCGCTCGGGTCGATGCCCGCCTCGGCACACGCCTCGCGGACGACGCCGAGGACCGCCTCGGTGACCGCGATTCCCGTCGGGCCGCGCGGAGTGTTGTCACGGGCCTCTCCGAGGATCGTTCCCTCGTCGTCGCCCACCACGGAACGGACGTTCGTCGCCCCCAAGTCGACGCCCACGTAGTACGCCATCGTTCCCATAGGGATGCGCCCACCACTTAACTAAGCGGGATTTTCGGCAGATTTACTCGCGGCGATGTAACTCCCGGCACGCGGTCACGCGGAGTTGTTGGTCGGGAGTTTGGGGATGAGCCACGAGAGGAACGAGTCCATGCTACGCGACTGCGTCCAGACGGTCCCCGGTCCGGTGAAGGTACAGACGAGTCCCTCGCCGCTGAACAGGGTGGACTTCAGGCCGCCGACGCGCTCGACGGAGAAGTCCGTCGTCTCGTCGAAGGCGACGATGTGGCCGGTGTCGACCGTGTAGCGCTCGCCGTCGTCGAGTTCGACCTCGTGGATGGCCCCGTAGCTCGACAGGAAGCTGTCGCCGGTGCCGGTCAGTTTGAGCAGGAACAGCCCCTCGCTCCCGAAGAACGTCTTCGCCCCGCCGAAGGAGGTATCGAGGTCGAGCGCGGGGTCCGAAGCGAGGTACGACCCGGACTGGACGTACAGCGTCTCGTCGGCGAGGCCGTGGTGGACGATGTCGCCCGGAAGCGGGGGCGCTAACGAAATCTCGCCCGCCTGTCGCGCGCTGAACGTGTTCTGGAAGAACGACTCGCCGCCGAGGACGCTCCGCTTGAGCGACCCGAAGAGGCCGCCTTTCGCGTTCGTCTCGATGTCGATACCGTCGGAGTAGCTGACCATCGCGCCGGCCTCCGACCGGAGCGACTCGCCCTCGTCGAGCGAGACGGTGAGGAGGGCGAACGACGGGCGGTAATCGATGGAGTGGTCCATGCGGAAGCTGACGGCGCGCTAAGATATGTAGTTGCCTCCGAAAATCAGGGATATCGGGGGTCACGCCGCCCGCAGACCGTCACTTGGTGTCCGCGCGGACGAACGTCACGGGGCACGACGCTTCGAGCATGACCTCCTGTGCGACGCTCCCGAAGACGGCCTTGCCGGCCGGCGAGCGCTTCCGACCGCCGACGACGAGCCGGTCGGCGTCGACCTCGCCCGCGAGTTCGACGAGTTCCTCGCCGTGGTGGCCGACCCGGCCGTGGACGACGTAGTCGATGTCGGCGTCGTCGAAGTGGCGCGTGAGTTCGCGGACGGTGGCGTGTCGTCGGGCCACGTCGTCCGGCGAAACCTCCTCGGCCGTGATGTCGAAATCGAGGTTGTCGAGCGCGTCGTCGTACTCGTCTCTCGTGAAGACGTGCCCGATGACGACCGTCGCGCCGGTCGGTCCGGCTACGTCGATGGTCTCTTCGGCGAGTCTGTCGATTCGGCTGGAGTCGCCCGCGCCGATAGCGAGCAGAATAGTCTCGATGGCCATATAGTCAGTTCACCCCGTCGGCACTTAACCGTGCCGGAAGTTTTTACTCACAACCGAAATAAAAATTCGTGTCTAGGCGTGTCGCGGTCGCAGACGGCCAGAGTGTCACGCGGTAACACTATGTACGTTTCGCCGGTGGCGCGGCCGCTCGGCGGACGAGGTGTGCAAGAAAACCAGAGTGCGACGGACGGCTCAGACGTCGGGCGCGTCGTCTTCGACCGCGCGCTTCATCGAGTCGCGGCGGGACTTCGCGTCGCGGCCCGTCGCCTCCAACAGGAAGTCGTTTTTCGCGCTGACGGCCTCGCCCGCGGCTTCGAGGTCTTCGGGAGCGAGGTCGGCCGGGTCGGCCTCCTCGAAGTTGACCGCGAGCTTGTCCTTCTTGCCGCTGTACTTGACCGCGCCGGCGACGATACGGGTGAACACGGGGTTCTTGGGTTCGCCGACGACGTAGAGGTCGCTTCCTTTGAACTCCTCGGTGCCGGTGATGGGGCCGAAGTAGTCTTCGACCGTCGCTTTCATGTCCGGAATTCGCTCTTCGAGCGTCTCCCCACGACGCATCTTGTACTCCTTCATGGACGCCTTTTCGACAGGGGATGGTTTACCTGTTTCGCGACTCTGCGACGCCTGCGAGGGCGTGCCGCGGTCAGGATTCCCGCTCGGCGATGTAGCCCTTTTTACACTCGGGGCAGATGTCGCCGGCCCGCATCGACGACGAGGACGCGCCGCGGGCGTGCCCGCAGTTCGGGCAGTAGTACTCGACGGCGTCGTCGGGGGCCTCGTTGCCGACGTTCGAATCGTCGGCGCGGACGAACTCGTCTTCGTCTTCCGCCTCGACGTACTGGCCGTTGGACCGCTGGCTCTGCGGGGCGCTCCCCTCCGGCGCCAGCCCGCCGCCGAACGAGACCGAGACGGGCTCGCCGTCGTCCGGCTGGGCGTTCCAGCCCTCGTCGTCGCCCGGCGCGTCGGGCCACGCGCCGCGTTCGCGGGTCTGGCCCTGTTCGGCCTCCGCCTCGGCGTCGGTCTCGACGCTCGCCTCGGCGTCCGCATCGATGAACTCCGCATCGTCGCCGTCGGCCGGCGGCGTCGGGTCGTCGGTCTCCACCTCGTCGACCTCGTCGGGCCACTGCGTCCGGTCGCGGGGTTCCGACTGCGATTCGTCGTCGCCGAGGATGATGCCGTCGTCGGTCACCGGCGGGGCGTCGGCGCTTTCGGCGCTCCCGGTGTCAGCGCCACCGGCGTCGGCGCTCGCGTCCGGCTGGTCGGCGGGCCGGGCGTCGGTCGCGCTCGCCGCCTCGCTCGGCTGTTGCGCCGCGGGGTCAGCGTCCGCGCCCGCGCCCGCCTCAGCGTCGCTGGCGGCGGCGTCGGCCTCGGCGTTGGCGGCGTCGGCCTCTGCCCGCGTCTCCGCGTCCGGAGCCGTCTCGATGGCGGCGTCTTCGGCCTCGGAGACGCCGGGTTGCGGCTTCGCCGGCTCGAAGCCCGCGGCCGCGGTCTCGACTTCGCCTTCCGTCATCCCGACCTCCTCGGGCGTCCGGATGGCCGTGACCTCCTTGTTCTCGCTGATTACCTGTTCGTTTCCGCACCGCGAACAGACCTGTATCTCCCGAATCGAGACGACCACCTCGTCGCCGCGTTCCTCGCGCTCCCGTTCCGTCTCGGCGTCTCCGTAGGAGTGCCCGAGAAGACGGCAAGTAAGTCCCATTACGCGAGGATTCCGGGGTTCGGAAACAAAAAGGTACCCCCTGCCCGTCCGACGCCCGTCAGACGGGCGGTACAAGTAAACAGGAGGCCAACGATGTACCCGCTATGAGAGCGAGGCGGGAGTTTCGGAACCGCCGCGACATCGAGGTCGCGGTGCTCGACGCGCTCGTCGACCGCCACGACGAGGGGATGACGGTGTTCGAACTCCGTGCCGCCGTGGACGCCGACATCGACACCATCGAAGAGGCGCTGTCAGCGCTCAAAGACGAGAGCCTCATCGTGGTCGAAGAGGCCGACACGCGGGTGCTCATCCACGCCGACGAGCGCGTCGTTCCGGACCCGAGCGAAGCCGTCGAAGAAGACGCGTCGCTGTTCGAGAGACTCCGCGAGCGGTTCGGACTCTGAGCGCGGCGACGCGGACTACAGACTCGTTTTGACTACCCGTCCGCCGGGTCGTGAGACGCCGGGCAGGTCCCGTACCGAAGACCGGGACGGTCTCGTACCGAAAGCCGGGGGAGTCGTCCGGGAGTGGGAGGGTTTTACGCGCCGAAGGCGAAACGGGGGGTAATGACACTCGTCGCCGACATCCACGAGGCACACGGTGCGACGTTCGAGACGCGCGGCGGAATCGAGGTCGTGAGCCACTACGGCCGCCCCGAACGGACTCACCGCGCCGTCAGAAACGGCGTCGGCGTCATCGAACACGGCTACGGCGTGGTCGTCGTCGAGGGCGAAGATAGAGTCGACTACGTCGACAACGCGGTGACCAACACCGTCCCCGACGAGGACGGCGAGGGCGTCTACGCCCTGCTTCTCGACCCCGACGGCCGCATCGAGACGGAGATGTACGTCTACAACGCGGGCGAGCGCCTGCTGATTTTCACCCCGCGGGACCGCGCCGAACCGCTCGTCGAGGAGTGGCGCTCGAAGACGTTCCTCCAGCGCGTCAAGATACGCGACGCCTCCGACGAGTTCGGCGTCTTCGGCGTCCACGGCCCGCAGTCGACCGAGAAGGTGGCGAGCGTCCTCTCGGGAGCGGGCGCGCCGGAGCCGGAACTCTCGTTCGTCCGCGGCTCCATCGGCGGCGAACTCGGCGTCACGGTCGTCGCCTCCGACAACCCGACCGGCGAGGAGGGCTACGACGTCATCTGCCGCGCGAAGGACGCCGAAGACGTGCTCGACGCGCTCCTGTTCTACGGCAACCCCTCGGTTCCCGTCGGCTACCGGACGTGGGACAGCCTCACCGCCGAGGCCGGCACGCCGCTTTTCGAGACGGAACTCCGCGGCAACGTCCCGAACGTCGTCGGCGTCCGCAACGCGCTGGACTTCGACAAGGGCTGTTTCGTCGGTCAGGAACTCGTCTCGAAGATAGAAAACCGCGGACGACCCTCGCGCCGACTCGTCGGCTTCCGCGCCGACGCCCTCCCCGACTCCGGTGCCGAGGTCTCCGCCGACGGCGAGTCGGTCGGGACCGTCACCCGCGCCGTCGAGAGCCCGGTGCTCGACGCGCCCATCGGCTTCGCGCTCGTGGACTACGGCCTCGACACCGACGCCCTCGAAGTCGCGGTCGACGGCGACCGCGTCGGCGCGACCCGCGAGTCGCTCCCGTTCGTCGAGGGGAGCGCGGTGTCGGCGCGGATTCCGACGTATCCGGGCGCGGAATAGGAGCGGGAGCGGAGAGTTGGGCGGCTCCCGGCCGTCTCAGAGCAGTTTCTTCAGGTGTTCGCGCGAGAAGAACGAGCTCGGCTTGTCCATGTGGACGCCGATTTCGCCCGACAGCGACCGGAGGCCGACCCGCTGGAGCCACTCGGGAAAGGAGTAACACCGGCGGACGAGATGGCCCAGCCGAATCTCCCGGGAGAGCTCGTCGCGCCACGCCGACTCGTAGGCCGACAAGGTCTCGGGGTCGTCGGGGTCGATGGTTGCGGCGGCGATGTCGGCCGCGGTCATCCCGTAGAGGATGCCGCCGCCGGTGAACGGCTTGGTCTGCGCGGCCGCGTCGCCGACGAGGAACGCTCGCCGGGTCGTCGTCCGGTCCGGCGGGCCGATGGGGATGGCTCCCGAACAGAAGTGCTCCGTCTCCACGTCGTAGGTGTTCGTGAGCGCGTCGAACAGCTCGGTGACCTCAGCGCCCGGCGGGGCCGCGAGGCCGTACTCGACGCCGGCGTCGCCGCGGGGGATGCGCCACGCGAAGAATCGCGGGACCGTGAGGTGTACGTCCACGAAGTCGCCGTCGTCCGGCTCGGGGTCGAACGCGAGGACGCCGTGGAGCGTCTCCGACGGTTCGGGGAGGTCGAGCGCCCGGCGGACCCGCGAGGTCGGGCCGTCACAGCCGGCGACCATCTTCGCCTCGAACTGGACGGTGCCGGCCTCGCCGGCGACGCTGGCGGTCAGTCGGACCCGGTCGTCGAGTTCCTCGACGGCGGTGACGGTGTGGCCCTCGCGCACGTCTGCGCCGGCCTCGCGGGCGCAGTCGGCGAGGGTGCGGTCGAGTTCGACGCGGTCGATGACGTTCGAGACCTCGCGTTGCTTGTAGAACGGGTAGGCCTTCGAGTCAGGCCCGCCGACGCGGAAGTTCGCCCCGTAGATGCGGTTCTGAAACAGGCGGTCGCGCGCCCCGTCGGGGACGTACTCCCAGATGTCGGTGCTGACGTGGCCGGAGCACGCGAGGGGCGTCCCGACCTCGCCTTTCTCCAGCGCGAGCACGTCGTAGCCCGCGTCGGCCGCGCGGCGGGCGAACCGCGCGCCGGCGGGACCGACGCCGACGACGGCGAAATCGTACATGGTTGGGCGTCGCCGCGCCGACCAATGAATCTTCTCGCTTCGGACGAGGGGACCGCCCCGACGGAAACCGCCCGGCTACGCGACGACCGCCAGCCCCGCCGCGGTCCGCCGCGTCCCGTCCCACGGGACGACGATTCGGTCCCACGAGTCGCCGAAGTCGGCCGTCCGGTAGAGCCCGCGGTCGTTCGCGGCGTAGCACTCGCCGCCGGTCCGCCCGACGGCCAAGACCGCGCGGGTCGCGCCCGGCCCGGTCGGGAGTCCGGTGTCGTCGAGGCGCTCCCACGACTCGTCGTCGTCGCTGTCGCCGTCACCGTCACTATCGCCGGTGCCGTCGCCGTCGTCGTCCCGCGCCGCCCGGCGGTAGAGATACGCCTCCGCCGACTCGACCCGGTGGGCTCGCATCGGCCCGGAGGCGGCCGTCAGGAGCACCGCGTCCGGGTCCGCGGGGTCGACGACGACGCTCCAGCAGTAGCCGTGGCCGAGTCCCTCGGTCGGCGTCGTCCACGTCTCGCCCGCGTCGTCGGTCTCGGCGTAGCCGTCGCCCGCGGCGGCCCAGACGCGGCCCGGTCGGTCCGGGTGCGTCGCCATCGAGTGCGTGTCTCGCTTCCCGGACGGCACGCGGTCTTGCCACGTCTCGCCGCCGTCGAAAGAGCGGACGAGCGCCCCGGCTTCGACCGCGACGAACAGCCGGTCGGGGTCGGTCGGGTCCGGCTCTATCCAGCGGACGTGGTGGGTGTGCGGGCGGGGCGGAAACGCCCACGACGACGCCGAATCGAGGTCCGAAAGCGGCGCGAGTTCTGCCCACGTCTCCCCGCCGTCGGGAGAGCGGAAGACCGCCGAGGGCTCGGTGCCGGCGTAGACCACGTCGGGGTCGGCCGGGGAGACGGCGAGGCTCGTCACCGACTCGGGGAGCGCGTCGGTGCCGACCGCGGACCACGACGCCCCGCCGTCAGTCGTTCGGAAGACGCCGGCGTCGAACGTTCCGCAGAACGCCCGGTCCGGCGCGCGCGGGTCGGCCGCGACGCACTCGATGCGGTGTTCGTCGAGTCGCCGGCGGGCGGTAAAGTCGTCGGGCGACCCCGAGACCGCGAGCACCGCGCCGTTGGCGGCGGCGTAGAGATGCATGGGGGACGTAGGCGCTCCACGGTGAAAAAGCGGGCGCGGGCCGCGTTCGGGGCGACCGGATGACGACTACGACAGGTCGCGTCGCTCGAACACCTCGGCCGCGAGGACGACGAGGGCGCACGTCACGGCGACGAGCACGGCGACGCCGCCCCAGTCGACGTCGCCGGCGACGAGGAGTTCGCCGGGGTCGAGATAGCGCGTGAGCGACAGGGCTCCGAGGAACTCGTAGTCGGTGTCGACCGTCAGGGAGTCGAGGAGGAACGTCCCGAAGACGACGCCGATGGCCGCGCCCTGCGCCCGGCGGACGCGCCCGAAGAACGCCGACGCGAGGAGGCCGACGGCGACGCAGGCGACGAGGTAGAGGCCGCCGACGGCGTGGACCGCGAGAAGGCGACCGAGGTGAATCTCCTCGTCGATGAGGCCCGCGCCGACGACGACGGCCGCGAGGAGCGCGAGGTCGACGACGGCGACCGCCGGGAGCATCGCGAGGAACTTGCCGACGACGAACCGGGTGCGCGAGACGGGGCGGACAAGGACGAGTTCGACCGACTGGCGGTCGACCTCGCCGGCGACGAGCGACCCCGCGGCGTAGGCGAAGTAGCTCCCGACGATGAGGAGCCAGACGAGCTGGTAGAGCTCGATGACGAGGTAGCCTTCGAGCGAGGAGATGTCGGTGACGCTCCCGACGAACGCCGCCTGAAGCTCCTCGGGATACGACTCCAGCAGTTCAGCGAAGTCGATGTCGGAGTCGCCGAACGACGGGAAGACGGCGATGGTGAGCCCCGCGGTCGCCACGAGGAGCACGCAGACGACGAGGAGGCCGCGCCGTCGCCGGGCGAACTCGAAGGCCGCGATGTCGAGTTCACGCATCCGCGGACTCCTCGGCGTCCGCGGGCGACGGCTCCGCGGCGGCATCGCTCTCGCCGTCGCGGGAATCAGCGTCGGCGTCGGCGTCAGTGGCATCAGCGGTGTCGGCGACATCAGCGGCATCGGCGTCGTCCTCGCGTTCCACCTCGCTCTCGTCGTAGAAGTGCATGAACACGTCTTCGATGGCCGTCTCGCGGACTTCGAGGTCGTCGACGCGGTAGCCGTCGAGGGCGTCCACGAGGGCGTCGTAGTTGCCCGAGGTGACGAGTCGGAGCGAGCCGTCCGGGTCGATTCGGGCGTCGATGGTCTCGGGGAAGTCGAAGTCCGCGAGGTCGATGGCGTCGGGCGACTGGACCGTGACGACCTTCCCGCTTCGGGCGAGCAGGTCGTCGATGTCCTCGACGGCGACGAGCCGACCGCCGCGGATGATGGCGACCCGGTCGCAGACCTCGCGGACCTCGCCGAGGATGTGCGTCGAGAAGAACACCGTCACCCCGCGGTCGCGCTCCTCGCGGAGGAACTCGTAGAACTCCTGTTGGACGAGCGGGTCCAGCCCCGAGGTCGGTTCGTCCATCACGACCACCCGCGGGTCGTGCATGAACGCCTGCACGATGGCGAGTTTCTGGCGGTTCCCGCGCGAGTAGGCCCGGACCGGCCGGTCGAGCGGCACCGGGAATCGGTCGAGGAGTTCGTCGCGCCGGGCGTCGCCGGACAGGCCGGCGAAGTAGTCGAGGGTCTTGCGGCCGCTCACGTCGTCGTAAAACCGCGGGTCGCCGGGGATGTGGCCGACGCGCGCGAGCACGTCGAGGAAGGCCGCGCGGTCGTCCACCGGGACGCCGAGGATGCGCGCCGTGCCGTCGGTCGGCTTGAGTAGGCCGAGAAGCAGGCGAATCGTCGTGGACTTCCCCGCGCCGTTGGGACCGAGAAAGCCGAACAGCTCGCCCTCCGGGACCGAAAACGAGAGCTCCTCGACCCCGCGAACGTCCCCGTAGAACTTCGTCAGACCGTCGATGTCGATGGCGGGGACGGACATACTACACGTAGGCGCGCCCCGAACGTATCCCTTGCGTGACGTTACCGCCGGCCGAGAGTCGAGCGTGTTGTTAAGATTACATGCCGCGTATCTATACCGACTGAAGCGGGGTCGCCCGCCCGTCTCCTCACCATGACTCTCCGCGGCCGGCGCGCGAGCGCGGCGCTCCTCGCCACCCTACTGGTCCTGTCCGCCCTCCTCGGTGCAACGGGGAGCGCCGCGGCCGTCAGTCAGGTGGCCGGAAGTCCCGACCTCACGATTATCGCGCCGGAGAACCGGCTCGTCGCCGGCACCGAGACCGCGGTCGAGGTGTTCGTCGTCAACAGCGGGACGGTCACGGAAGACGGCCCCGAGGAGTACGAGGCGCTCGTCCAGACGGCCCGCGCGCTGACCATCAGCGGGGATTCGAGAGGGCCGATTACGGTCCTCAGCGGCGAGATTCCCGTCGGGACCGTCCCAGAGGGCGTCGCCGGGCCGGTGTCGCTCCGGCTCCGCGTCGCCGAGGGCGCTCGCCCCGGCACCTACGACGTACCCGTGACGTTCAGCTACGACTACACCGCCTCGGTGTTCGTGGACGGCGACGACGTCGACGCCACCCATCGGAGCCGAACCGTCACGCGGGACCTCGAAGTCGTCGTGGAGCGCCGCCCCGCGTTCGAGGTCCGGGCGGTCGACGCCGCCCTCGCGGTCGGCGACAGCGGGACCCTCGCAATCGACATCGAGAACGTCGGCCCCGTCGGGGCCGCGGACGCGACCGTGACCGTCGCCTCGACGGACCCGGAGATAACGTTCGGGAGCGGCGTCGCCTCCGCGGAGACGTTCGTCGGCGAGTGGGACGCGGGCGCGACAGAGCGCGTCGAGTTCCGCACCCGCGTCGCCGACGACGCCATCGTCCGCGACTACTCGGTCGAATTGACCGTGAGCTACCGCGACGAGGACGGCCAAGCGCGGACCTCGCGGGCGTTCGTCGCCGGGGTGCGGCCGACCCGCGGAGCCGACTTCGAACTCGCGGACGTGGACGCCGCGGTCGCCGTCGGCGACACCGGCACGCTGACGCTCGAACTCGTGAACGTCGGCGACGCAACCGCCGCGGCGACGACCGTCGGCGTGGCGTCTTCCGACTCCGAGGTGACGTTCGGGGCCGGCGCGCCCGCCGCGGAGGCCTACGTCGGCGCGTGGGAGCCGGGCGAGACGAGGCGCGTGAGCTTCCGCACCCGCGTCGCCGACGACGCGCTCGACCGGCCCTACTCGCTGGACGTGACCGTCTCGTTCCGCAACCCCGGCGGCGACCGGAAGACCCAGTCGCTCGTCGCCGGCCTCGACCCCGGTGCCGGCCCGGCGTTCGCCGTGACGGTCGACGAGAGCACGCTCAGGGTCGGCGGCGTCGGTCGGGTCGTCGGCACCGTCGAGAACGTCGGCGGGACCGAGGCCCGCGACGTGGTGCTCCGCCTCGAAACCGAGGACCCGGCGCTGACGCCGACGGACGTCGACGTGACCGTCGGCACGCTCGCGCCCGGCGAGGCGGCGGAGTTCGAGTACGCCATCGGCATCGCCGAGGGGTCGACGCCGGGGACGCGCCGGCTCCCGTTCGTCGTCGAGTACCGGCCGCCGGGCGACGAACTGCGCGCGGCCGACCGGACCGACGTGCTCGCGGCGGTGCGCACCGACACGCCCGCCGTCGCGGTCGAACCGCGGAACGCGACGTTCGAGGTGGACTCGACCGGTCGGCTCGTCCTCGCGGTGACGAACACCGAGTCGACGCCGCAGACCGACGTGACGGTCAGACTCGTCGCCGAGGAGCCGCTTTCGAGCGAGGACGCCGTGGCGTTCGTCCCGCGGCTCGACGCCGGCGAGACGCGCCTCGTCGTCTTCGACCTCGAAGTGAGCGGCGACGCCGTCCCGAAGACGCAGGTCGTCGGCGTCAACGTGAGCTACGAGGACGACGCCGGCAGACGGCTCTCGACGGGCACCCAGCAGGTCGCCGTCGAGGTGGTCCAACCGGCGACGACGTTCCCCGTCCTCCCGGCGCTCGTCGTGGCGCTCGCGCTCGCGGGCGTCGGCTACTGGTGGTACCGGCGGCGCTGAGGCCAGCGGTGACGCTTCTGGCGGCGCTGAGGATGTCGTCGCCGAAAAAAGCCGAAGCGCGCGTTCAGTCGTCGGCCGGCGTCGCGGGACCGGGCATCCCGCCGGGCGTCGTCGGCTCGCTGACCCACGCCTGCCACGCCATGATGAGCATGGAGACGATGAGACAGACCCCCCACAGGAACGTCGTCGGAATCAGGAACGTCAGTCCGAGACCGACGCCGACCCAGATGGTGAGTGGCAACAGCCACTGCCCGACGACGAACAGCCCGCTCACCGCCGCCCGGAGTCGCCCCGTCAGCGCGAACGCGTCGACCGCAAAGCCCATCACGACCGCGAGAATCGAGAGCACGCCCAAGTGCGCGTGGCCGCCCACCAGCCACGACGGCACGCCCCCCGATTCCAGTAACGTGTACTGGTACAGCCCCACCACCATCATCGTCGCGAGCCCGAGGAACCCCGACGTTTTGAGTATGCGTGACATACACATGGACCTGATGTGAAACGGTCGGAAATGTCTTTCCCCAGAGTAGTTTGATTGGCGAAAGCGAGCCGCCTGCGAGCGACCGCTAGTGCGAGACGGGCGTCAAAAAAAACGGAACTCCGCAGTCCGGCCGTCTCAGTCGTCGTTCGCCACTTTCGCGGGCTTGCGGCGGTCCGAGCGCGGGCCCTCTTCGTCCACGTCGGGGAGGTAGTCGCGGAGGTACCGGCCCGTGTGGGAGTCGGGGTTCTCGGCGACTTCCTCGGGCGTGCCGCTGGCGACGATAGTGCCGCCGCCCGCGCCGCCCTCGGGACCGAGGTCGACGATGTGGTCGGCGTTCTTCACGAGGTCGAGTTCGTGTTCGACCACGAGGACGGTGTTGCCGTTGTCGACGAGGCGCTGGAGCACCTCGATGAGCTTCCGCTCGTCTTCCTTGTGGAGACCCGTCGTCGGCTCGTCGAGCAGGTAGAGCGTGTCACCGGTCTGCTTCTTGCCGAGTTCTTCCGCGAGTTTGACGCGCTGGGCCTCGCCGCCGGAGAGGGTGGTCGACGGCTGGCCGAGTTGCATGTAGCCGAGGCCCACGTCGTGGAGCAGTTGGAGGCGGCGGCGAATCTGCGAGTTCGCCTCGAAAAAGTCGAGCGCCTCGTCGACCTCCATGTCGAGCACGTCGGCGATGGTCTTGTCCTTGTACGTCACGTCGAGCGTCTCGGCGTTGTAGCGCGCGCCGTTACACTCCTCGCAGGGGACGTACACGTCCGAGAGGAAGTTCATCTCGATTTTGACGTTGCCCTGTCCCTTGCAGGCCTCACAGCGGCCGCCCTTGACGTTGAAGGAAAAGCGGCCCTTCTCGTAGCCGCGCTGTTTCGAGAGCTTCGTCTCGGCGAACAGCTCGCGGACGTAGTCGAAGACGCCGGTGTACGTCGCCGGGTTCGACCGCGGGGTGCGGCCGATGGGCGACTGGTCGATGAGCCGCACCGTCTCGATTTCGTCGTAGCCCTCGATGGCGTCGTGCTCGCCGGGGTCGACGGAGGTGTTGTCGTTCATCCGGCGGGCCAGTCCCTTGTAGAGAATCTCGTGCATCAGGGTGGACTTGCCCGACCCCGAGACGCCGGTGATGGCCGTGAACGTCCCGAGGGGAATCGGCACGTCGAGGTCGGCGAGATTGTGCTGGCGCGCGCCGCGGACGACGAGTTCGCCCTCGCCGTCGCGCCGCGTCTCGGGCACGTCGATGTCCTTGCGGCCCGAGAGGTAGTCGGCCGTGATGGAGTCGTCGGCCGCGACGATGTCGTCGAAGTCGCCCTGCGCGACGACCTCGCCGCCGCGCTTGCCCGGACCGGGGCCCATGTCGATAATCTCGTCGGCCCGGCGCATCGTCTCCTCGTCGTGTTCGACGACGATGAGCGTGTTCCCGAGGTCGCGGAGGCCTTCGAGCGTGTTGAGCAGTTTGTCGTTGTCGCGCTGGTGGAGGCCGATGGACGGCTCGTCGAGGACGTAGAGGACGCCCACGAGGCCGGAGCCGACCTGCGTGGCGAGGCGGATGCGCTGGGACTCGCCGCCCGAGAGCGTGGCGGCCTCGCGGTCCAAGGTGAGGTATTCGAGGCCGACTTCGGTCATGAAGCCGAGGCGGGCGCGAATCTCCTTGAGAATCTCCTGTGCGATGGTGCGGTCGCGCTCCGAGAGCTCCGTTTCGAGGCCCTCGAAGTGTTCGAGCGCGCCCGCGATGGTCATGCGGTTGACCTCGGGGAGCGTCGTGCCGCCGACGCGGACGTGGCGGGACTGCTCTTTGAGCCGCGAGCCGTCGCAGTCGGGACAGGTCGTGACGGCCATGAACTCCTCGATGTGGTCGCGCGTCCGGTCGGAGTCGGTCTCGACGTGGCGGCGTTCGAGGTTGCCGACGACGCCCTCGAAGGGGTGTTCCTTGTGGCGCGTGCCGTTTTTCGTCGTCCACTCGAACACCACGTCCTCGGTCGTGCCGAACAGGAAGGCGTCCTGCACCTCGTCGGAAAGCTCCTCGAACGGCGTGTCCACGCTGACGCCGAAGTGGTCGGCGACGTTGTCGAGCTGGCGGCGGTAGTACGTCCGGTTGTAGCTCCACGGCTCGAAGACGTGCTTGAGCGGCTTCGACGGCTCGGTGACGACGAGGTCCGGGTCGACCTCCTTGGCCTTACCGAGGCCCTCGCACTCCGGGCAGGCCCCGTGGGGGCTGTTGAACGAGAACGACCGCGTCTCGATTTCCGAAAAGCGGAACGACGAGTTCGGGTTGCCGAGCTCCTCGGAGAACTCGACGACGAGACGGTCGTCGCTCTCGCCCGCGAGCGACCCGGTCGACCGGGTGTTGGAGGCGAAGGGGAGGTCCTCGGGCGGGTCGGGGACGATGAGTTTGAGGACGCCGCCGGCCTCGTCGAGGGCGGTCTCGACGGAGTCGGCGATGCGGGAGCGCGCCTCGGGCGCGACCTTCACGCGGTCGACGACCACGTCGATGGTGTGGTCGTAGTTCTTGTCGAGTTCGGGCGTCTCGAACGAGAGGTCGAACTCCTCGCCGTCGACCTCGACGCGGGCGTAGCCCTCGGAGACGAGGTCCGAAAACAGGTCTTTGAACTCGCCTTTCTGGTCGCGGACGACCGGCGCGACGACCTTCGCGCGGGTGCCCTCGGGGAGTTCGAGAATCTGGTCGACCATGTCCTGTGCGGACTGCTCGCCGACCTCCTCGCCCGTGATGGGGTCGTACTGGGTGCCCACGCGGGCGTACAGGAGGCGGAGGTAGTCGTGGAGTTCAGTGACGGTCCCGACGGTCGACCGGGGGTTGTTGGCCCCGTTCTTCTGGTCGATGGAGATGGCGGGCGAGAGGCCCTCGACGGCCTCGACTTTCGGCTTGTCCATCTGGCCGAGGAAGTTCCGCGCGTAGGCCGAAAGCGACTCGATGTACCGCCGCTGGCCCTCCGCGTAGACGGTGTCGAACGCGAGGGAGGACTTGCCTGACCCCGACAGGCCGGTGACGACGGTGAACGTCTCGCGGGGGATGCGAACGTCGAGGTTCTTGAGGTTGTGCTCTTCGGCACCGCGAACCTCGATGTAGTCCTTGCTCATTCGGACGACTCTAGGAACGAGAGGACCGAATAGCCATCGGTTCGGGCCGTTTGAACCGCACCGCTCGCGTCGGCGAGTCGGGGAGAAATCGGAGTGGAATGGAGGTGTCGTCCGCCGGCGTCAGCCGTTGAGCTTCTGCCGCGAGATGGAGATGCCCGTGGGCGTGATGACGATCTGGTCGTCGCCCTTCTGGACGATGTCGCCGTCGACCTCGCGCGCGACCTGTCGGAGGTCGTCGATGATGTGTTCCATCGTGTTGTCGGAGGTCGTGTGGCGGGTGATGTCCGCGATGACCAGATTGCCGTCGTAGACGGCGTCCTTGATGGCGATAACGTCCTGCTGGCCGCCGATTTCGGCGATGTGAACCGAGAGACCGGCGTCGCCGCGAGCGGTGTCGAAGTCGTCGAGGTCGAGTTCGACGTAGTCCTCGGTCGTTCGGGAACCACCACCACCGAGAATCTTACTCATGATACCCATAGGACGTAGAGAGGCCACAACGGGGTTAGTTCTTACGTCAGACGACTATCGGTTTTCAGACATTTATCGCCCCGACGACCCGCCGAATCGACGGCAGTACCGTCACACGAGGGCGCTGTCGCGGGAGGCGTCGATTCCGGCGACCGCCCGACGCGCGCGCCGGCCGCGGCGTTTCGCCGGGTGTTTTTACCTCGCGGCGCGCGGGGGGAGACGAACACGATGACCTTCAGCATCTGCGTCCGCGAGTCGTACGTCGACGCCGACGGCGACGACCAGCACCGCTTCGGCGTCGCCGTGACGACCCGCCTGCCGGGCGTCGGCGCGCTCTGTCCGTTTGCAAGCGAACACGGCGCGGTGGCGACACAGGCGCTGACGAACGTCGAACTCGGGGAGAAGGGCATGGACTACCTCGAAGACGGCCTCGCCGTCGACGACGCCCTGCGGGCGCTGTTGAACGCCGACGACGGCCGGGCGGAACGACAGCTCCACGGCGTCGGCTCCGAGGCGACGTTCGCCTTCACCGGCGACGACTGCCTCGGCTGGGCGGGCCACCGCGAGGGCGACGACTACACCGTCGCTGGCAACCTCCTCGCGGGCGAGGGCGTCGTCGAGGCCACCGCCGACGCCTACGAGCGGAATGCCGACGCCGACGCCGACGCCGACGCCGACGAACCGCTCGCGAAGCGCCTCATCGACGCGCTCGGCGCGGGACACGCCGCGGGCGGCGACAAGCGCGACGACCTCGCCATCCAGAGCGCGGCGGTCGTCGTGACCTCCACCGAGGACCGCGAGACGGAGCCGTACTACAACGACCTCCGCGTCGACGCGACGGAGACGCCGCTTCGCGACCTTCGAGAGACGTTTTCGATGGCGCGGGAGGGGTACGAGGCGGCGCTGGAGAAGTACGCCGAAGAGTAGCCGAAGAGTAGCCGAGCGGAGCGCACCGCGCGCGCTGAGCCTTGGACCGCGGGCTCAGACCGAGAACTCGAAGAGGTCGTCGCCGACGTGGTGGATTGACTCGACGACCTTGCCGGAGTCGCCGACGAGGTCGGCCCCGTCTTCGAGCGCGCGCCCCACGGCGAGCACCTTGCCGTGAGTCTCCTCTGCGATGACGACGAGGTCGCCCGCCTCGATGGTGTCGTCGGCCTCGGTGATGCCGGGGCGCATCACGTCGGCCCCGCTGGAGACGAACGAGACCGCGCCCGCGTCGACCGTGACGACGTTCGTCGTCGGCGGGAACTGGTTCGCGCCCTTGACCGTGAGGAACGGCTGGTCGTCGACGTACATGACCGCCGGCTCGCCGTCGACGAGGACGACCTCGTAGTCGGCGTCGGCGAACTCGACCGCCTCGAACGCGTCGCCGTCGAGGGCGACGCCGAGAGACGATTCGATGGAGTCGCACAGCGCGTCGATCTCGTCGCTTCGGAGGTGGTGGCGGGACTTGACCTTCATACCGGGTCGTGGACGCTCACGGCCGATAAATCGACCGCTCCGCGTCGAGTGGTCGACGGTAGCGACCGCGGCGACTGACGGCCCGCGACCGACCGCCGCGGGACGAACTGAGCGGGACCGGCGTCTGACGCGCGGCAGACTGTATCGGGGTAAACTGCTAAGTACGATTGGGTCCACTCCAACGATATGTGGCGCTCCCGGACGAACCGGGACCGGAAGCGTGTCGTGTGCATCGCATGCGGTGACGCAGTCCTCCGGTCGGCGGCGCGCGAGTACGACAAAGAGGGGAACCGCTGGGAACGGCACGGCAAGCGGTTCGAACACCTCTGTAAGGCCTGTTACCGCGGACTCTGTCACCAGCCCCGCGAGGAGCTCGAAGGCCTCCTCGTCGACATCGAAGAACACGGCATCTCAAACGAGGAGTTCCTGCTTCGCTACTTCGACGCGGTCAAAGAGCGGTACGAATCGCCCGGCGAGCGCGGTCGCTGAGGTCGGCTCCGCCAGTCCGTCACCGAACCGCGCAAACGCGCGCTGACGAGTGATATCGATTCTCGCACGTCGCGGCTCGTGCCCGACACTCATTTCTCCCTGCCCCGTCTAGTCGGGGCTATGTCAGACGACGCGCAGGCGTACGCCGGGACCGCCGAAGGGCAAGGGCCGGTGGAGATAGACGCCGAACTCGCGCGACACCTCCAGAACAAGCGCGAGGACCTGTTCGAGGAGTTCGAGATTCGAGACAAGTTCCCGCCGGAAGTCCTCTCGGAGGCGCGTGCGCGCACCGACGGCGTCCACGAGGAGATCGAAGACGAGCTCGAACACCGCAAAGACCTTCGAGACCTCACGACGTGGACGACCGACCCCGTCGACGCCCAGGACTTCGACGACGCCCTGAGCATCCGCGAGAACGAGGAGACGTACACGCTGTGGGTCCACATCGCCGACGTGACCCACTACGTCCACCCCGGCTCGGAGATGTGGGCCGAGGCGGTCAAGCGCGGTAACACCGTCTACCTCCCCGCGTACACCATCCACATGCTCCCGCCGGCGCTGGCCGAGACGGTGTGTTCCCTCGTCCCCGAGGAGGACCGCCTCGCCCACACCGTCGAGATGGAGATCAAGAAGGACACGCTCTCGTTCGAGTCTATCGACATCTACAAGTCCGTCATCCACTCCGACGAACGCCTCACTTACACGCAGTGTGAAAACCGGCTGGAAGACCCCGACCTCCCCCTCCACGAGGAGAACTCCCTCGTCTTCGACCTCGCCGACCAGCTCCACGAACAGCGCAAGGAAGACGGCTCGCTCGTCCTCAACCCGAGCCGCGACCGCGCCCACACCATCATCGAAGAGTGCATGCTGAAGGCGAACAAGGCCGTCACGCACGAACTCATGTGGAACCGCGGCGTCGAGGCGATGTACCGCGTCCACCCGCAACCCACTCCCGACCAGTGGGACAAGGCGCTCCGCGAAATCACTGAACTCGACGGCGTGAGCATCAAGTCCACGTCGTGGGACGAGCCCCGAAAGGCCGTCAACGACGCCTTGGAGAGCGCGAACTCCCGCACGCTCAACAAGATTCAGCGCGCCGTGCTGAAGGTCATGCCCCGCGCGAAGTACATGAACGACCCCTTCGGGGGCCACTACGCGCTCAACTTCGACATCTACGGCCACTTCACCTCGCCCATCCGCCGGCTGTCGGACCTCATCAACCACTGGATCGTCCACGAGAACGACGTGCCCGAAGACCTCATCGAACTCTGCGACCGCGCCTCGGACCGCCAGAAGGACGCCGAGACGGCCGAGCGACTCTACAAGCAGTTCCTCCAAGAAGTCGGCTTGGACCCCTACGCCGTCAACAACCGCGGCATCGTCACCGTCGACGACGACGGCGAGGTCATCGACGAAAACGGCCTCCCGCCGCGCGAATAACCGGGCGGTCGCTCCCGTTCGACCGACTCGCTTTCGACCGACAAAACGACCAGCCGCGACTGGCGAGACGACCGCGGAGCTACGGAGTCGACCGAATGAGAGAGCGAAGCGGCGGACCGCGCTCCCGCCGCGACCGCCTAGTCCTCCTGTTTGTGCGTGAACAGCAACACGTCACCGTCGTGCTGGGTCACACAGAGGTCGAGCATCATGCTCAGTTCGAGACTATTGTAGTCGTTCTCGCAGACGACCAAGTCGTCGAACGGCTTCTCGCACGCCGGACAGGCGATGGAGACGGTGTTCTGGTAGGTGGTGACGCCCCCGCTGGACTCGTAGGGCGTGAGCGACGACCGGAGTTCGTCGAGTTCCTCGTCGTTCATGGACGTGTTGTGCGCGGGGCGTGCGTATAATTCTTCACGGTCGGACACCGACCGCGGTCGGACGTGACGACGGATTGTCGGCTCACGACTCCCGGCTCACGATGGCCCGGCGTCGTCCAACCCACAGACCCACCGAAAGTGCGGGTGAACCCACGACAGCCCCGCGGCGTTGGCTTCGACCCACGACGACGGGTCGCTCAGCCGACGCGACAGCACCTCCGCGCGCTCCTCGTGGGTTCCCTCCCGGTCGAACGGTATCAGTTCGAGCGTCTGCGACGCAGGGTTGAAAAAGACCGCCCGCTCGGTGGCCTCGTCGAGTCCGACCAACCGCGAGCCGTTGGCGTCCCGCTGGAGGAGCGCCTGCGCCATGCGGTGTTGGTGGACACCGCCGCGCGTCTCGCGGAGTTTCGAGACGATGGCTCGAAAGAGGGCCGTCGGGTCCGACGGGGGTTCGCCTCGTCGTGTTTCCATACCGACGGCCTCGGAGCGAGAGGGTAAGAGGGTCCGCCATGAGCGGAGTGAAAGTGTCGGGTTCGGCGGAAGTGAACGCTCGGGAGTCGATACCGCTACGGGGAGTAACGCTTGAACAACGGGACGAACGGTTTGAGAAGGACGAGTGCGACCCCGAGGAGAACGTACAGCGTCGCTCCGTCCGGCAAACCGAACTGGCGAAGGCTCAGCGTAACCCCGAGTGCGAGGAGAACGTAAACCCAAAAGACTGCGACGACAGGTCTGTAACCCTGAGTCGACGCAGGTGTCTCGAACATTAATTACTCTTGACACGAGGTTTGTGAAAGTCTTGTGCCAGAATGGACGTGGACCTCTCGCTCCCTAATTCAAATCCCCACTCGAACAGACACTACATCACGCGACGCAGTTGATACTCGTCGGACTCCTGACGAAGTCACGACTCGTTGTATTGCGTCGCGAAAATGGGAGTGGACTCGCGGGGTCCCCGTGAGCGAAGCGAACGGGGGCAAGCGAGTCCATTGACTGACGGAACGAAGTGACGAAGGAAATGGACTCGCGGGGATTTGAACCCCGGGCCTCTTCCTTGCGAAGGAAGCGATCTGCCACTGATCTACGAGCCCTCATTCCCACCGAGTCGTGGGATACACTTATACCCTATGTTTTGTCCGCGGTCGGGCATGCGATAGCATCCCGTTCCGTCGGGCGATTCTGCGGGCATCTGCTCGCGTGTCGAACGGAAGTGAGATGACACGCGCCTTAGCGCTGAAGGTCAGCTCGGAGGCAGAGTCCTCCGGACGCGCGCCTCGACAGCCGCGAGTGTGACGGGCGGGCCGTCACGAACGGACGGTCCGGGAGAGCCCGGACAGCGCCGTCGTTAGTCTTCGAGGACGATCTCGATGCTGACGTCGTTCGGAACCTGAACGCGCATCAGCTGGCGCAGAGCGCGTTCGTCAGCGTCGAGGTCGATGAGACGCTTGTGGACGCGCATCTCCCAGTGCTCCCACGTCGCCGTCCCCTCGCCGTCAGGCGATTTGCGGGCGGGGACTTCGAGCGTCTTCGTGGGCAGCGGGATCGGCCCGCTGAGGTTGACGCCCGTCTTGTTCGCGATCTCGCGGACGTCGTCGCAGATATCGTCGAGGTCTTCCGGACTCGTGCCGGCGAGCCGAACGCGTGCCTGTTGCATCGTTATCGCTCGTTGACTTCGAGCACTTTGCCGGCCGCGATGGTCTGACCCATGTCACGGACAGCGAAGCTGCCGAGCTCCGGGATCTCGGAGGACGGCTCGATGCTGAGCGGCTTCTGCGGACGGACGGTCACGATAGCGGCGTCGCCGGACTTGATGAAGTCCGGGTTCTCCTCAGCAACCTCGCCCGACGCGGGGTCGAGCTTCTGGTCGATCGACTCGATGGTACACGCGACCTGCGCCGTGTGGGCGTGGAAGACCGGCGTGTAGCCAGCGGTGATGACCGAGGGGTGCTGCATGACGACGACCTGCGCCTTGAAGGTCTCGGCGACCTTCGGCGGGTCGTCAGCCGGGCCACAGACGTCGCCGCGGCGGATGTCGTCCTTGCCGACGCCACGGACGTTGAAGCCAACGTTGTCGCCAGGTCCGGCCTGGTCGACTTCCTCGTGGTGCATCTCGACGGTCTTGACCTCGCCGCCGACGTCAGAGGGCTGGAAGCTCACGTTGTCGCCGGGGTTGAGGGTACCCGTCTCGATACGGCCGACCGGGACCGTACCGATGCCGGAGATGGTGTAGACGTCCTGGATGGGCAGGCGCAGCGGCGCGTCCGTCGGCGGCTGCGGTGCCGGCAGGTTGTTGAGCGCTTCGAGGAGAATGTCGCCGTCGTACCACGGCGTGTTGTCGGAGCGCTCGGCGATGTTGTCGCCTTCGAAGGCCGAAATCGGGACGTAGGTCGCGTCGTCGGAGTTGAAGCGGACCTGCTTGAGGAGCTTGTTGACCTGCTCCTTGACGTCCTTGTACTTGTCTTCGCTGTAGTCGACGACGTCCATCTTGTTGACCGCGATGATGAGTTCGCCGATGCCCAGGGTGCGGGCGAGGAAGACGTGCTCGCGGGTCTGAGGTGCGACACCGTCGTCGGCGGCGACGACGAGGACCGCGTTGTCAGCCTGCGAAGCACCGGTGATCATGTTCTTGACGAAGTCGCGGTGGCCAGGACAGTCGACGATGGTGAAGTAGAACTCGTCCGTGTCGAACTCCTGGTGGGCGATGTCGATGGTGACACCGCGCTCGCGCTCTTCGGCGAGGTTGTCCATGACGTAGGCGAATTCGAATCCGCCCTTGCCCTTCTCCTCGGCTTCCTCTCGGTGCTGCTCGATGACGTGCTCCGGGACGGAGCCGGTCTCGAACAGGAGTCGGCCGACGAGCGTACTCTTACCGTGGTCGACGTGGCCGATAATGGCCAGGTTCTGGTGGGGTTTGTCGCTCATTGGTGTGTTCACGCGCTAAGGCGCTCTGTGGGGAATGTTTTTGCTGAAACCCCTAAAACGATTTCGATACGCGCTACGGGCCGTCTAACCGCCGTACTGCGATTTGCGGAACCATACCACGGTCTCGGGAACGGGGCGCTCCGTCGAGGTCGACAGTCGAAGAAAACGAGGGGTACGAGCCGTCTGTGTGGCTATTCGAGACGAGACACGTCGGACAGGACGGCCGTCGCCGTCTCGGGACCGCCCGCTCCGCGGCCGCTGATGTTCAGTTGCCCCGCGTGTTTGGTCTCCAACTGGACGATGTTCTGCGTGCCCGTGACCGACAGCGCGGAGCCCTGCGGAATCAGCCGCGGAGCCACGCGGACGCCGTCGGCGGTCGCCTCGCCGATGAGGCGGACCGTCCGGCCGTCCTCGGCGGCGAGGTCGAGCGCCGTCCCCGGAACGTTGCGGATGCCCTCGACCTCGGCGTCGTCGAGCGCGTACTCCGTCTCGCCGTCGGAGAGGACGTTGGCGAGGATGACGAACTTCAGCGCGGCGTCGATGCCGTCCACGTCGAAGGTCGGGTCGGCCTCGGCGACGCCGAGGTCTTGGGCTTCCGCGAGCACGTGCTCGTAGTCGAGGCCCTCGGCGGCCATCCGCGAGAGGATGAAGTTCGCCGTCCCGTTCAGCACGCCGCGCGCGGCGGTCACGTGCGGCGCGCCGAGGTCCGAGATGGTCGAGAGGATGGGAATCGCACCGCCGACGGCCGCCTCGAACTGGACGGTCCCCTCGCTTTCGGCTTCGAGCGCGCGCAGGTCGGCGTACCGTTCTGCGACCGGGCCTTTGTTCGCCAAGACGACGTGGCGGTCGTCGGCCAGCGCGCGCTCGACGTGCGAGAAGCCGGGTTCGGCGTCGCCGAGCGTCGTCGGCGTCGCCTCCACCAACACGTCGTAGTCGGCGTCGAACACCGACTCGGGGTCCGCGTCGCCGACCACGCCGTCGCGCTCTTTGCGGTCGTGGACCGCGCTCGGGTCGAGTCCGGCGGGGTCGACAGCGGAGGAAGACGAGTCCGCGAACGCGACGACGTCGTGGCCGTAGTCGCCCGCGAGGTCGAGGACGGAGCCGCCGACCGCGCCCGCGCCGAGCACGGCGAGTCTGAGGCTCATTGGGACCCCTCCGCGAGCGGCTCGACGACGTGCAGTCCTTTCTCGGCCGCGAGGTCGCGAACGACCGCGAGCGTCTCGTCGACGCGGCCCGAGCGGACCGCGAGTCGGAGACGGGCGCTCGACGCCTCGTCGGTCCCCTCGCGGGCGGACAGCGACAGGTCCTGTAAGGTCGCGTCAGCCGAGGACTCGATGCGGTGGAGCGTGTCCGAGAGGTCGGAGTCGACGGTGTCGCCGACGAGGATGACCATCACCTCCTCGCCGAAGTGCTCCGCGCCGGCGCGGATGACGTTGACGCCGGCGTCGCGGAGCGCGTCGACGATTCGCTCGAAGCGGTCGGGCGGGCATTCGAGGTCGACCTCCACGGGGATGTGTCCGCGCGGGGTCAGATTCCCGCGCTCGTGGAAGATAGACAGGAGATTGCCGCCGTTGTCGGAGATCGGCGCGAGCGCGGCCAGCAACTGTCCGGGCTCGTCGGCGAGTTCGAGCCGAATCGTGTGCGGCTTCGGCATCTCGCCGCTCCCGTCGGCCTCGGCGTCGCTCCCGCCGTCGAGGTCCTGTGCGCTCATCGCCCCACCCCCGCGGGCCGTCCCGACGCTGTTGTCCGCGACGCGCGGCTTTGTCGTGGTTTCGCGTCGTCGCGCCAGGAGTCGAGAGACGTGCCCTTACGCATATCTACCCGTGATTCGGCCACGCGGTATAAGCCTTCGCAGGCGACACGGTTTGCCGACGCCGAGGGCGTGCTGGCATATGTCACAGGCGGTGACGCCCGCGAGTCGAGGCGGCACGCCGTGGTGGCTCCGCCGAAGCGAACTGAGCCGTAATGGGGCCGGAGGCGAAACGGAGGGACACCCGGCGGCGCGGGGAGGGGCCGACGAACCGGGGCTATCGCTGTCCGGGTGAAAAATCGAAAGAAGGCGCGAAGGGTCGCGCTTAGATGTAGTCGATAGCCTGCGAGAGTTCGAGCTTCATGCCCTTGCGCTCGCGAATCTCCATGATCTTCTCGCGCTGGAGGTTGTCCGAGAGCACGCGGAAGCCGGCGTTCTCCGTGTTCCAGGAGGCGCGGCCTTCCGTGGCCGAACGGATGTCCGACGAGAAGCCGATCATCTCTTCGACGGGCGCGATGCCCTCGATGACCATGAGGTCACCTTCCTGATACATGTCGTCGACGCGGCCGCGGCGACCCTGAATCTCGCCGGAGGCCGAGCCCATGTATTCGGAGGCGACGTCGATGCGGACGTTCTGGATGGGTTCGAGGAGCTTCACCTGACCCGCGATGAGCGAGCGGTGGACCGCGTCACGCGTCGCAGGGATAACCTGGGCGGGACCGCGGTGGATGGTGTCCTCGTGGAGGCGCGCGTCGTGGAGGCGCAGGAGCGTCCCCTGAACGGGCTCCGCGGCGAGCGGACCGTCGTCGAGCGCCTCTTCGAGGCCCTCGATGACGAGTTCCATCGTCTCGTTGAGGTGCTGGATACCCTTCGTGTCGTCGATGAGGATGTTCGTCCCGTGGATGTGTTCGACGTTCTGGGACGTGTCCTTGTCCATGCCGGCTTCCTGGAGGGCCTCGCGGCGCTCCAGTTCGGGCATGTCCATCGAGATTTCGCCGAGCTTGATGGAGTCGACGATGTCCTGCGAGAGGGGTTCCGCCGTGATGTAGAACTTGTTGTGGCGGTTCGGGGAGACGCCCTCGACCTCGTGGGACTTGCCCTGGACCTGCTCGCGGTAGACGACAATCGGCTCACCGGTGCGGACCGGGATGCCCTGGTTGTCGCGGATACGCTGGGTGATGACTTCGAGGTGGAGCTCGCCCTGACCGGAGATGAGGTGCTCGCCCGTGTCCTCGTTAATCTCGATGCGGATGGTCGGGTCTTCCTTCGCGACCTGCTGGAGCGTCTGGATGAGCTTCGGCAGGTCGTCCATGCGCTCTGCCTCGACGGACTTCGTGATGACAGGCTCGGAGATGTGCTCGATGGACTCGAACGGCGTCATCTCGACGGAAGAGACGGTAGAACCGGCGATAGCGTCACGGAGACCCGTGACGGCCGCGATGTTCCCCGCGGGGACGCCGCGGTCGAGTTCCTCGCGCTCGCCGCCCATGAAGACACCGACGGACTGGACGCGGTTCTTGCCCGCGGTCCCGGAGACGTAGAGCTCCTGACCCTTGCGGATGGTGCCTGAGAACAGGCGACCCGTGGCGATTTCGCCCGCGTGGGGGTCCATCGAGATGTCGGTCGCCATGAAGACGACTTCGCCCTCGTCGTCGACTTCGCGCATCTGGCGCGCGAGGTCGGACTCGGAGTCACCGCGCCAGACCGTCGGGATACGACGGGGCTGGGCGTCGAGCGGGTCGGGGAAGTGCTCCGCGACCATGTCGAGGACGACGTCCGAAAGCGGCGTGCGCTCGTGGAGTTCCTGGCGGTCGCCACCGCGTTCGAGTTCCATGATGTCGCCGAAGGAGATACCGGTCTCCTCCATCGACGGCATGGAGACGCCCCACTTGTAGAGGGCGGACCCGAAGGCGACGGTCCCGTCTTCGACGGAGACCGTCCAGTCGTAGTCCTTCTCCTCGGTCATCCCGCGGATGAGCTCGTTGACGTCGGAGATGACGTCGACGAGGCGCTTCTGCATCTCCTCGGGACCTTCCTGCAGTTCGTTGATGAGGCGGTCGACCTTGTTGATGAAAAGCGCCGGCTTGACGCCCTCGCGGAGCGCCTGACGCAGGACCGTCTCGGTCTGCGGCATGGCACCCTCGACGGCGTCGACGACGACGAGCGCGCCGTCGACGGCGCGCATCGCGCGCGTCACGTCGCCACCGAAGTCGACGTGGCCCGGCGTGTCGATGAGGTTGATGAGGTGGTTCTCGCCTTCCCATTCGTGGGTCATCGAGACGTTTGCGGCGTCGATGGTGATGCCGCGTTCCTGTTCGTCTTCCTTCGTGTCCATCGCGAGCTGCTGGCCGGCAGTCTCGTCGGAGATCATGCCCGCACCCGCGAGGAGGTTGTCGGAGAGGGTCGTCTTACCGTGGTCGACGTGAGCGGCGATGGCGATGTTCCGGATCTGCTCCGGCTTGTCCATCAGTTTCTCACATTCCTGGACGATCTTCTTTCGTCGGCCCATTATACAGGGGTCTACCGGCAGGAGGGTCAAAAGAGTAGTGTTTTTGCCGAGCGGATTTCCCATTTTCAGCCGTCCTACCGCCGGGGTATGAGCATTTTTGTCACGATAGGCGAGACTGTCCGCCGGACGCGAATCTCGTCGCCGCGTCGGCGCAAGAGTCATGTTGGTTGATAACATTTCTCAAGTTGAATGGACCTCCGAGTCGTCGGGGGCGCACCGGCAGACCCGTTCTTGAGCGCCGCCGACCTGTTCGAAACCGAGTTCGAGCTTTCGTACCCCGTGTTCGTGCGCGTGCGCGACGACCCCGACTCCCGCACGTGGGCCGGCCACTATCAGGACCGCCACGTCCTCAACATCTCCCGGCAGGCCGCCACCAGCGCGATGGCCCGCGAGCTCGCGCTCCACGAGCTATCGCACATGGCCCGAAACGAGGAGGGCCACGTCTCGCACTACCAGTCCACGCGCGAGGCGGTCTTTCTCGCGCTCGCGGGGCGCACCGTCGAGCGCCGAAAGCTCGCGCACTGCTACCAGATAGCCAACCACTGCAAGGACATCTACGCCGACGACCTGACGCTGTCTGTCGCGCCCGCGGACAAACTCGTCCAGTTCCTCGAATCGCAACTGGCCGCGGCGCTCGCCGACCGACCGCAGGCGTCCGGGCGGCCGGGGTCCCGGCTCGTCACCGCCGGGTCGGACCCCGAGATTACGGCCGTGAACGCCGCGTTCGCCCTCGCGCTCGTCGAACGGCACGACCTCGTCGAACCGGATCACCGGCTGTACGACCTCGCGCACGCCGCGGCCGACGACGCGCCGTCGGTGTCGCTCGACACGTTCAAAGAGCGGTTCCGAACGCTCGCCGACGACCCCTCGAAAAGCGACTACCGCCGGACGCTCGTGGACGTGGTGAAACACTACGTCGTCAACCCGGGGATGGCCGCCGACTGAACGCCGCGCCTGAACGCCGCGCGCCGACCGCGAGAGAGCGGGCGAACGGCCCGCGAGCCCGCCGTACGGCGTCGCCACTCGACGCGGTGAAAAACGAAAGAGAGCGGAGAGATTACCGGGCCGCTTCGGCGACGCGCTCTTTCTCCTCTTTCTGGGAGATAGCGTACGTCTGGACGTCGTAGTCGGCCGCGCCGATGAGCTGTTGTGCGAGCGACTCGGCGGCGGTGGTCGTCGTCTTGTAGGAGCCGCTGAGGGTGCCCTGCGCGATGAACTTCAGCGCCTCGTCGACGCGGCGCTGGGGCGCGACGTCGACGGCCTGCGGGACCGAGATGCCGCCGTACTTGAGGCGGACGGTCTCCTCGCGGGGACCGGCGTTCTCGACCGCGCGGATGAGCACCTGCACGGGGTTCTCCTCGGTGCGCTCGTTGACGATTTCGAACGCTTCCTTGACGATTTTGCTCGTCTTCTGTTTGTGTCCCGTGTTGTCCTCGGTCTGCATCAGGCGGTTGATGAGCCGCTCGACGATGCTGATTTCGGACTTCTGGAACTGCTTCGAGGCGTGACGACCCATCGTGTGGGCGATGGGCGTCGCCTTGATGTACCGGCTCATGCTGGGGTCCGTGTACTCCATCTCGGAGACGTCCCAGACGCCGAACAGAAGCGCGTTCTCCTTTGCTTCCTCGCTACTCGCGGGGGACTCGGGCTCGGGTGCGTCGCTTTCCGACATTGTTAGCGCACCGGCTTTTCGGCGTTGCCGCGGACGAGTTCGATCATCGAGACGCCGTTGACCTTCTCGACCTTGTAGTTGACACCCGAAAGGTCACCCATCGCGCGACCCTTCGCGCCACCGATACCGGCGATGGTGACTTCGTCGTGCTCGTCGATGAACGAAATCGCGCCGTCACCGGGACAGAAGGCGGTGACCTGCTTTCCGTTCTTGATGAGCTGAACACGGACGCATTTCCGAATCGCCGAGTTCGGCTGTTTCGCTTCGATACCGACCTTCTCGAGGACGATGCCGCGACCCTGCGGGGCACCCTCGAGCGGGTCGGACTTCTTGCCGAGACCGCGCTCACGGCGCGCGTACTCAGAGTCGGACCAGCGGCGCTTCTGCCGGTCCTGCTTGAGCTTGCGCGCGGCGTATTTGCCGTTCGCCATAGTGAACAACAGTTCCAGATGGAGCTACTTAAGCCTCCCTTTTCGAATCCGACGAGACGGCTTCAGGAGCGATTAGCGGCCCCTAAGGAGGAATCTGAGGTCGTTTCGCCGATTCGAACGACGGCCCCTCCGCGTCGAAGAGCGACTAAACCGCCCGGAGATAGTGTCGTTTTGCCCCTCCGTGCGAACTGTCGACACACCGGGCGTTTTCGCCCCCGTTCGCCGGCTCACTCGCCGCCGCGCTCCCCGACGAGGTCCACGTCGAGGCGGCCGCTGACCTCCCGTCCCGACGCCGGCCCGAGCGTCAGCCCCTCCTCGTCGAACCGCCGCTTGACGCGCCGTCGGTACCCCGAGCGAACGTCGACGAGGCTCACGTCCATCGGCGAGGCGACCCAGAACTCCGCCTGCAGTCCGATCGAGCTCCCGGCGAATTCGAGGATGCGCGCGGTCGGCTCCGGCTCGTCCAGCACGCGGTCGTCCTCCCGCGCCGTCTCGACGAGTTCGCGGAGCGCCAACTCCGCGTCGTCGGTGTACGCGATATCGACGCGCTCGGTGATTCGGTACCGTTCGCGGCCGTACGGCCGGGTGAGCGCGTTCGTCGTGAGCTCCGTGTTCGGCACGGAGATGGTCTCGTTGTTCACCGTCCGCACGCGCGTGACCCGGAAGTCGACCGCCTCGACGACGCCCTCGCCGCCGGGCCACGATATCCAGTCGCCGACGTTGAAATCCGGGTCGGCCACGAGAAAGAGGCCGCTGATGAGCGCGCCGATGACCTCCTGTCCGGCGACGCCGACGACGAGCGTCAGCGCCGCGACGACGAGCGCCGTGTCCGTGAGCACCGAGACGTATCCCGCGCCGACGACGCCGGCGAGCGCGGCGACGACGATGACGAAGGCGTGCGCGTAGGTCTCCGTCGCCGACTGCAGTGTCGGGTTGTTCCGGTTCCGGGCGCTGACGAGTCGCGTCACGCCGGGGACGATCAGAAGTCGGCCGACGAGATAGACCGCGACCGCCGCGGCGGCGAACCCCGCGGTCGCGCTCGCGAGCTCCTCGTACTCCGAAAACTGCGTCGGGTCGAGTTGCCCGACCGCGACCCCGAGCGACTGTCGTATCGGCGACATGCGTAGCTCGCCGTTCGGTGGGGACAAAAACGTGTGGTCGAGTCGACCGCCGCGTTACGTCAACTGGATGTCGTCGATGTCGTAGTGGCGACGCGCCAGTTCGCGGGCGGTGTCGATGGTTTTCCCGCTCGCGCCGATGGCGACGCCGCGGTCGGCCTCGGCGACCTCGACGTACGCGACGGTGTCGTTCTGCCGCGAGAGAGTCACGTGTCGGACGGCCGCCGGCGCGAGCGCGCTCGCGACGAACGCCTCGGGCGTGTCGGCGTCTTCGACCAGTTCGACCGTCCGGCCGAGTTGGCGTTCGACCGACTGGACGGTCCGCCCGCCGGGGCCGATGGCCGTCGCCATGTCGCCCGCGGCGACGAGGAAGACGACCCGGTCGTCGAAGACGAGACAGTCGTGGGCGGTCGCCTCCGTCTCCTCCTCGAAGAGCGCGATGAAGCGCCGGGCCGTATCCGACAGCGTAACTTTCATCGTCAGTCGTCGGACGGTTCGGGTGCCGCGTTGGCGTCCGCGTCCTCGACGTCGAGCGAGCCCATGCGGAGGTCCACGTCGCCGGTGCCGATAGCGATCGGCTTGCCGACGATGACGTTCTCGATGACGCCGTCGAGGTCGTCTTCCTCGCCGTGGATGGCGGCGTCGAGCAGGTGGTTGACCGTGACCTCGAACGCGGCGCGGGCGAGGACGGAGTCCTTCGACCCGGAGATACCGTGACGGCCGATGGACTCGATGGTCCCGTCGTTCGTCATGATGTCCGCGACGAGCATCAGGTGGCGGATGTTCACGTCGTCGAGACCCTGCTCGCGGAGCGTGTTCATCGTCTCGTCGATGATGGCCTCGCGGGCGGCCTCGATGCCGAGCTGTTTGTGCACCTCGTGGATGTTGTTCGAGGTGGTCCGGGAGGCGTCGACGCCCTCGATGGCGAGCGCGTCGCCGAACGCCGAGCCCTCGGTGTAGAGGACGAACTCCTCGCCGTCGGTGTTCTCGTTGTCCTCCTTGCGGATGACGACGCGGGAGACCTCCTCGATGCCCTTGAACACGATGTCGCGCAGTTCCTCGACGAGTTGGAGGAGCCGGCGGTAGCTCGGGCTCTCGGGACCGAACTCGATGAGCGTCCCCTCGCGGCGGGTCTTGATGCCGAGCGCGTCCTCGATAGTCTCGGCAATCTCGCTTGCGACGACACCTTCGTCGTCGTAGGTCGGCCAGCGTTCGAGGAGCGTCTCGTCGTTGAGGTTGACCTGCACGACCATGTCGGCGACGTTCGTCGAGATGTCGCCGAGCGCCAGAATCTTCGTGGACTCGATGTTCCAGACGACCTGGTGGGCGAGCTCGCGGTTGTTCGCGTACTCGTCGTCGAGGTACACCGTCATCATCGGCGTGTCGGGGGTCTTCCGCGCGTCCACCAGTTCGATGAGCCGCGGCAGTCCCTGCGTGACGTCGATTTCGGCGACGCCCGCGTAGTGGAACGTGTTCATCGTCATCTGCGTCCCCGGCTCACCGATGGACTGCGCCGAGACCGTCCCGACGGGGTCGAGCGGGTCGACGCGGGTGTCGAGGTAGCGCGCCTCGACGGCCTGCGCGATTTCGCCGGCCTGGTCGAGGGTGACGCCCTCGCGCTCCTCGATGGTCTGGTAGATGCGGTCCTTCAGTCGGCGAGACAGCTCTTTGGTCTCGACGATGTCGACGACGGCGTCGTCGACGAACTCGTAGTCGGCGGTTGCGTCGTGTTCAGTCATCGGATTCGACCCCCGCACGGGCGTCGACACGCGGTTCGGCGTGCTCGGAGAGGTTGGTCGGCGGTTCGCGCTCGCCGAGGAAGCGTTCCTTCTCCTCCGCGGAGCTGAACTCCGAGGTGAGGATGCGGTCGGCGATGTTCTCGACGTCGATGGGGTTCTCGTCGTCGGACGAGACCTTCACCGGGCTCGTGCCGTCTTCGCCGAACTCGAACTGGACGATGGTCCCCGACGTGTCGCGGACGGAGCCGTCGTACTGCGCTTCGAGCTCGGAGAGGGCGTTAATGAGCCGACGCTGGAGGTAACCGGACTTCGAGGTCCGGACTGCCGTGTCGACAAGCCCCTCGCGGCCACCCATCGCGTGGAAGAAGAACTCACGCGGCGTGAGACCGGCGCGGTAGGAGTTCTCGACGAAGCCGTGGGCCTCTGCCGAGAGGTCACCCGGTTGGTAGTGGCTCAGGGTGCGGCCTTCGTAGCCGCGGTTGATACGCTCGCCCCGAACCGCCTGCTGGCCGACACAGCCGGCCATCTGGGTCAGGTTGAGCATGGACGCACGCGCGCCGGACTTCGACATCACGACCGCGGGGTTGTCCTCCTCGAAGTGGTCCTCCGCGATTTCGCCGGCGGAGTCGCGCGCCTTGCCGAGGCGCTGCATAATCTTCATCTCCAGCGTCTCGTCGACGGAGCGACCCGGCAGGGACTCGAGTTCGCCCGCCTCGTAGATTTCGATGAGTTCCTGAATCTTGTCGTAGGCGGCGTCGATGGCCTCGTCGACCTGCGCCGTCGCCTCGTCCGGGATGGACTCGTCGTCGATACCGATAGACAGCCCGAAGTGCATGATGGCGCGCATCGCGAGCGAGGCAATCTCGTTGATGAAGATGCGCGAGCGCGTCTTCGAGTAGTCCTTCGCGAGGGCGTCGACGATTTCGCCGCCGAACGCGCCGACGGCGTCCTCGTCGATGGTGCCCTGCGTGAGCTGGCCGTCCTCGATGGTGACCGTGTCGCCGACCTTCGAGGTGAACTCCATGTTCAGGTCGTCCGGCAGAAGCTCGGAGAAGATCTGCTGGCCGGTCCAGTAGGGCTGGCCGTCCTCGTTTTCGCCCGCGGGTTCGGGGAGCGTGTCCACGCGCGTCGCGCGGAGCAGGTCGAGCGCCTGCGTCTCGACGAACTCGGGGTTGTCGTGGGTGAGCAGGTAGGTGCCCGAGATGTGGTCCTGAATCGCGCCGATGATGTTCTCACCGAAGCGCGGCGAGAGAATCTGCTCTTGGACGCGCATGAGGACGCGCGCCTCGGCACGGGCCTCCTCGTTCTGGAGGGCGTGCATGTTCATCTCGTCGCCGTCGAAGTCGGCGTTGTACGGCGGGCAGACGACGGTGTTCAGGCGGAACGTCTTGTACGGCATCACGACGACTTCGTGCGCCATGATGGACATCCGGTGGAGCGACGGCTGTCGGTTGAAGATGACGATGTCGCCGTCGACGAGGTGGCGGTTGACCTCCCAGCCGAGTTCGACTTTCTCCGCGAGCTCCTCGCAGTTCTTCTCTGTCACCTTCAGGCGGCGGCCGTCCGGACGACGGACGTAGTTCGCGCCGGGGTGGCTCTCGGGACCGTTACGGACGTACTGCCGAGCCTCGTCGATGTTGCGCTCGGTGACGTTCATCGTCTGGGTCATCTCGGACGCGACGCGGTCCGGGACGCCGACCTCGTTGAGCGAGAGCGTCGGGTCCGGCGAGATGACGGTACGCGCCGAGAAGTTGACGCGCTTGCCGGACAGGGAGCCGCGGAAGCGACCCTCCTTGCCCTTCAGGCGCTGGCTGAGCGTCTTCAGCGGGCGGCCGGAGCGGTGGCGCGCCGGCGGCGTGCCCGAAATCTCGTTGTCGATGAACGTGGTGACGTGGTACTGGAGCAGTTCCCACAGGTCCTCGATAATCAGCTGTGGCGCACCCGCCTCGCGGTTCTCCATGAACCGCTGGTTGATGCGGATGATGTCCACGAGCTTGTGGGTCAGGTCGTCCTCGGAGCGCTGGCCGTTGTCCAGCGTGATGGAGGGACGCGCCGTGACCGGCGGGACGGGGAGGACGGTCAGAATCATCCACTCGGGGCGCGACCGGTCGGGGTCGATGCCGAGCGTGACGAGGTCATCGTCCGGGATGTCCTCGAACCAGTCGCGGATGTCCGAGGGCATCAGCTTGTTCATGTCCTCTTCCGTGAGGTCGAGGTCGAGCGCCTTTTCGAGCGCCTTGCGGTCGTCGCCGACCGGGCGGAACTCGCCGGCGAGCACCTGATTGACGCGCTCGGCGTCGAGACCGGTCTCGTTGGCGAGAGTGACGGGGTCGACGCCCTCGTCGTCCTCGTCGTCGGGGTCGGGCTGCATCGCTTCGGCGATGCGCTCGGAGTAGTCCCCGGCGAGCACGTTCTGGACCTCGTAGTAGGTCGTCGGCTTCTCGTGTTTGATGTCGTGCTGGGGCGAGCCGCAGTGGGGACAGCGGTGGGCCTTGCGGGCCTGCCGGACCGCCGACTTCATCACGTCGCTCCAGTCGTCGCCGAGTTCCTTCGTGCGACCGAGCTTGTCGCGGTACTCGTCGGCCTCCTCCTGCGTGAGCGAGAGGCGACCGCACTCTCGACACGTCGAGCGGAGCAGGCGACGGATGAGCTTCGTGAAGCCGACATGGATGACGGGCGCGGCCAGTTCGATGTGGCCGAAGTGCCCGTTACACGACCCGGAGTGCTGGCCGCAGGTGCGGCACTGCAGACCGGGGTCGATGACGCCCAGCCGCGGGTCCATGAGACCCATGTCGATTGGGTAGCCGTCGTCGTCGTAGGTGTCCGCGGTGATGACCTTCGTCGCGGACATGTCTCGGTACGTCTCCGGGTCCATCAACCCGAACTGGATACTGCCGATTTCTTTGGGTGTCTGCATTGACATGAGTGGTTAGACCGCGTCCTTCAGTTCGATTCGCGGGCGGACGCCGAGCGCGACCATCTCGTCGAGAAGCAGTTTGAACGCGTAGCTGATCTCGATTTCGTGGATGTTGTCCTCGTCGCCGGTGACCGGGTCGTAGATGCGGCGCTGGTCGCGGTCCTCGACGGCGACCATGCCGGTGTCGGCGGAGATGTAGACCTTCTCCTTGTCGGAGGAGTCGAGGAGGCGCTCCTGAAGCACCATCGCGGCACCGTGACCGATGACGGTGTCGCGCTCCATCTCCCCGAGACGGAGGCCACCCTCGCGGGCGCGACCCTCCGTCGGCTGGCGGGTGAGCACCTGCACGGGACCGCGCGAGCGGGCGTGCAGTTTGTTGCTCACCATGTGGTACAGCTTGTGGTAGAAGATGATGCCGACGAAGATTTCGGCCTCGATCTTCTCGCCGGTGACGCCGGAGTACATGACCTCCTTGCCGGAGGACATGAACCCGCGCTCTTCGAGCGCCGAGCGGAGTTCCTCTTCGTTTTCGCCCTGGAAGGCGGTTCCGTCGACGCGTCGGCCTTCGAGCGCGCCGACCTTCCCGCCGAGCATCTCCAGCACGTGGCCGACCGTCATGCGCGACGGCAGGGCGTGCGGGTTGAGCACGAGGTCGGGAACGACGCCGTCGGCGGTGAAGGGCATGTCCTCCTGGGGTGCCAGGTGGCCCACGACGCCCTTCTGTCCGTGACGGGACGCGAACTTGTCGCCGAGTTCCGGAACGCGCTGGTCGCGGACGGACACCTTGGCGAGCTTCGAGCCGTCTTCGCCCTCCATGAGCGTGACCGTGTCCACGACGCCGGATTCGCCCGAGCGCATCGTGACGGAGGTCTCGCGGCGCTTCTGCGGCGAGAGACCGGCCATGTCGTCGGGTTCCTCGAGGAACCGCGGCGGCGAGGTCTTGCCGAGCAGGACGGAGTTCTCGTCGACGACCGTCTCGGGGTTGACGAGGCCGTCCTCGTCGAGGTGCGAGTAGGCGTCTTCACCGCGCGCGCCGCGCACGTCCTGCGACGGAATCTCGAAGCGGTCTTCCTGACCGCCGGGGTAGCGGCGCTCTTCGCCCTCGTAGGTGCGGAAGAAGTGCGAGCGGGCGAGCGCGCGCTCGACGGAGCCCTTGTTCATGACGAGCGCGTCCTCGATGTTGAAGCCCTCGTAGGACATGACGGCCACGACGAAGTTCTGGGCCGCCGGTCGCTCGTCGAACCCGATCTGCTCCGTGGTCTGCGTCTTGACCATCGAGAGCTGCGGGTAGTGCATGAGGTGCTGGCGGGTGTCCGGGCGGATGCGGTAGTTCGCCGCGGGGAGCCCGAGGGACTGCTTCATCATCCCTGCACCCATCGTAATGCGGGGCGAGGCGTTGTGCTCCGGGTACGGAATCATCCCGGCACCGATGCCGAAGATGAGCTGTGGGTCGATTTCGAGGTGCGTGTGGTCCTCGTTGAGTTCGTCCTCGTCGACCGCGACGTAGATGTCTTCTTCCTCCTCGGCGTCGATGAACTCGACGAGCCCGCGCTCGACGAGGTCGTCGAAGTCGAGGTCGTCGTTGTCGAGCGCCTCGACGTGGTCGTCGTCGAGGAGCGGCTCGCCGTCTTCGACGACGATGAGCGGACGGCGGGCGCGGCCCGCGTCGGCGTTGATGATGACTTCGCGGGTGCGCTCTTTGACGGAGACGTTCACCATCTGGCTCACGTCGCCGCGACGGCGCGCCTCTCGAATCTGTGCCGCGAGTTGGTTGGGGTCCGGGTGGGTCCCGACGAGACTACCGTTGACGTATACTTTCGCTTCTCGCTGTGCCTGAGCCATGTTAGTCGTCCGCGGGTGTGGCGTCGACGCTGTCGATGCCGGGGATACCCTCGACACCCATCGACGCGAGTTCTCGTTTCAGCGACTGTTCGTCCTCGACGTTCTGGGAGAGCTCCATCGCCTGCGCGAAGTTCTTCACCAGACCGCAGTTCGGTCCCTCGGGGGTCTCGGAGGGACAGATGCGACCCCACTGGGTCGCGTGCAGGTCGCGCGCCTCGAAGTGCGGCTGTGACCGCGACAGCGGACTCCGGAGGCGGCGAAGGTGCGACAGCACACCCATGTAGTCGGTGCGGTCGACGAGCTGGGAGACGCCGGAGCGGCCGCCGACCCAGTTGCCCGTCGCGATGGGGTGTTCGAGCCGCTCGGTGAGCACGTCGGACCGGACGACGGTGTTGACCGTCAGGTTCCGGTTCCGCATGTTAGCGCGTTCGAGCTGGTACTTCACGTCGCGCGCCAGCTTGTTGAGCGCCGTCCGGAAGAGGTCCTTCATGAGGTCGCCGGAGACCTTCAGGCGCTTGTTGGCGTAGTGGTCCTTGTCGTCGGAGTCGCGGCGCTGGAGTGCGAGTTCGAAACACGCCTCGGCCATGCGACAGAGGTAGTACGCCTTGTTCATGCGCACTTCCTCTTCTTCTGCGCCCTCCTCGTGGAGGTGCGGAAGCAGGTAGCGGTCGATGACGTAGTTGGCGCGCTTGAGCTGGTAGTTCTTGCCCTGCCCGCCGGCGACGCGCTTGCCGAGCGCCTCGATGGCCTGCTCTTGGGTCTGCACCTCGGCCTCTTCGAGGTTTTCGAGCATGAACTTCACAATCTCCGGGTCGTCGGAGACGCGGTGGACGATTTCCTCGTCGGATTCGAGGCCGAGCGCGCGGACGAGCGTCACGAAGTTGACGCTCCCGGAGACCGAGGGGAACGACACTTCGAGGAGTCCCTCGCGGTTGCGCTCACAGAGCACGAGCGCGCGGTAGCCGCGACGCTGGCTGAACGTCTTTGCGACCTGAATCTCGTCGCCGTACTTCGTGTCGTACTCGGCGAGAATCTTGTTCGGCGCCAGGTCCTCCGAGGTCATGAGCACGCGCTCGGAGCCGTTGACGATGAAGTAGCCGCCGGGGTCGACGGGGTCCTCGCCGATTTCGACGAGGTCCTCGTCGGAGAGCTCCGCGATGTTGCACTTCGAGGAGCCGACCATGATGGGCATCCGGCCGACCTTCGTCTCCGCGGTGTCGACGACGACTTCCTCTTCTTCCTCGCCGCCGCGGACGATGGACATCTCCATGAACACGGGGGCGGAGTAGGTGATGTTGCGCAGGCGCGCTTCCTGCGGGAAGAGCAGTTCCTCGGAGCCGTCGGCCTCGCGGACGCGGGGCGTCTCCACGCGGACGCCACCGAGTTCGACGTAGACGGGTTCCTCGCCCTCCTTGTCGCCGATGTCGGTCTCGATGGTCGCCTTTTCCTCGACGACGTCCATCATGCCGCGTTCGAGGAACGCGTTAAACGAGCGGAAGTGGTGTTCAGCGAGCCGTTCTTCGGAGAAGTACTTGCGAGAGACCTCGCGTCGCGCTTGTCGGTTCATTCAATCACCAGTCGGTATACGACTGCTTTGTCTGTCGTTCGAGAGTTCCGAACGATCTTGATGACGTCGCCGGGCTCTGCGTCCTCGGGGAGCGCCGGGTCCTTCAGCTTGATCTTCGGGAGGTTCGTCTTCTCGACGTTGTACTCCTGTAACACGTCCTCGACGGCCTCGTCGTCGAGTTTCGTGTGTTCCGGAACCAGTTTGTGTTGGCTTACGTCTACCATGTATGGTGCTGCTGGGTGCTGGAAGAAGCTGTCACGGGATACTACGGCTGATTTTGGGACGCACCCATTTAACACTTGCCAACTGCGTCGAAGAAAGGCGACGCTATCGGAGGTCACGCACCGGAGATGCGCGAATCGTCACACCTTGGCATGGGGTATCGTGGTATAAATGTCTTCGGGGCGGGAATCGCGGTACCGCGGGCCAAGGGCAACCCAGATGGTAAGTCTTATCTATAAACCTCGGCTACGAATGAGTGCAGACGGAGGGCCCGGGTGGTGTAGTGGCCCATCATACGACCCTGTCACGGTCGTGACGCGGGTTCAAATCCCGCCTCGGGCGCTCTCCGTACCGCAAACTCACTTCAGTAAGCCCGGGTGGTGTAGTGGCCCATCATACGACCCTGTCACGGTCGTGACGCGGGTTCAAATCCCGCCTCGGGCGCTTTTCCGAACGTTACAAGCCAAGCGACGCGTCTTGTCGCGTCGCGACCCCTACGTGCTGTAACCGCCAGACAGAGGGATTTGAACCAAGGAGCGAAGCGAGCGTCAGCGAGCGGAGCGACCGGGGTTCAAATCCCGTCACACCCGTTCGTTCACATCGTTCACTCACGAGAGTTCCTGAGTTCACCTCACGCTGTTCGGTGAACTCCCGTCTCGGGCGTACGTTTCGGCGAACCCCCGACCGAGCGCCGCGCTCCGCACTCAGCCGACCAACCCGCCCACTGCCCCACCAATCGCAACCCCGACCAACGCCGCCAGCAACGTCCCGAACGCATACCGCGCCGCCGTGTCGTAGTCGCCCGTTTCGGCGAGTTCCGCGACGCCGACCGCGAACGACGAAAAAGTCGTGAAGGCCCCGCAGAAGCCGGTTCCGGCGAGCGTCGCGGCCGCGTCGCCGACGGGTGCGGTGGCGAGAAAGCCCAGCGCGACGCTCCCGAGAACGTTCACCGTGACGGTGCTCCACTTGCCGACGACTCGCTGGTCGACGGTGTGCCGGGAGACAGCGCCGGCCATCCCGCCGACGCCGACGAGGGCGGCCGAGAGAAGCGAGAGGGTCATCGCCGCCCTCCGAACGCGAGGCCGAGCGCGGCGGCGGCGAAGCCGAGCACGTAGTTCGCGCCGACGTTGAGCGCGCCGCCCATCGGCGACAGCGACGCGGTCTGGACGGCGAACGTGCTGTACGTCGTGAGCGACGAGAGCAGTCCGGTCCCGAAGAACAACTGCGCCCGGCGGGAGGAGACAGACGTGATGAACGTCCCGAGGAGGAAGCTCCCGAGGACGTTCACCGCGAGCGTGCCGGCCGCGCCGGGAATCGCGACGGAGACGGCGTAGCGCAGTGTCGCGCCGGCGAAGCCGCCGAGGGCGACAAGCGCCAGTTCCGAGCGGTCCATACGGCACTTCTCCGTCCAGACTACTCCACGGTTTCGGAACGCTCGCGCTCGGGGACCGCCCTCGGTGTCGCGCCGCCGTCGGGGGTCTCTCGGGGTCGGACTCGCACGTCGTGGACGGTCTCCGTGGTGTCGTCGACGACGAGCGCACAGCCGCGTTCCCGCGGGAGCCGAGCGCGGAGCGATTCGTCGAAGTACGTCGGGTCGGCGGCGGCCATCGCCGACACGTCGGGGCCGGCGGTGAGCCGGTGGACGACCCGAAGGTCGGCCTGCGAGACGGCGACCTCGGGGAGCGCCGAGGGGCGCTGGGTCGCGAGGACGACGCCGACGCCGGGGGCTCGCCCGCGCGTGAGAATCGTTCGAAGCGCCGGCTCGGCGAGTCCGCCGGCGAACGCGTGGGCCTCGTCGAGAAGCAACCACGGGATGCGGGAGACAGAACCCGCGACGCGGGCGTCGTAGAGGCCGCGGGCGACGACGCGGGCGACGGCGTTCGCGGGGGTCGCGTCCAGACCGGAGAGGTCGAGTACGTCGGGCGCGGGGCCGCAGAGCGACCGCGGGTCGAGGCCGTCGGGGGAGAACACGTCCCACGAGTCGGCGAGCGCGAGGTGATTCGCCGCGGCTCTGCGCGCCTCGGGCGCGGCGTCGGCGTCGGCGACGGCCCCGCGCATCGCCAGGAGCGAGTCTTCCTCGGCCGCGAGTCGCCACACGAGCGACCCGGCGGGGGCGGTCGGGTCGAGTCCGAGCAGGTCCGGCCACGCGCTCGGCGGGAGCGCGTCGGCGCGGACGCTCGGCGCGTCGTGAACCGTCGCGTCTATCGGCGATTCGGCGAGGCCGCCGAAGACGCCCATCGGGTCTATCACGACCGGCGCGACGCCCCCAGCGCGTGCCAGTCCCTCGGCCACGACGCCGAGCGTGTGGGACTTCCCGCTCCCGCGCTTGCCGACGACGACAGCCGCGTGCGGGCGGTTCACGTCGAGGCCGACGGCCGCGCCGTCGCTCCCGTCGCGGGCGCGGTAGCATCCGAACCGACAGATCGGGCCTTCGTCGTCAGAGTCGCGGCCGATGACGTGCATGGCGCTCACTGGTCGCGCGATGCGACTTGAACCCCCGGACGAGGGTTTATATACGAACCCGCGGCCAGACGGCCCATGCTCGATATGTTCCGGTCAGACACGCGCGCTATCGAAGGTCTCCCAGTTCGCCTCGTCGTCGCCCTCGTGGTCGGCGTCGCCAGCATGAGCGTCATGCTCAACATGCTCTCCGGGGTGCAGGGTCTCGCCACCTCGGAACTCGACGTGAAGCCGACGCCGGACGTGGTCGGCCCGGGCGAGCAAGCGCTGGACTTCACCGTCGTCGACCACGAGGGCAACCCCGTCGAGGGCGCGACGGTCATCGTGAAATCCGGAACCGCCGAAATCGACGGCGTGGCGACGGCGAAGAGCGGTGACGGCGGGTCTGCGACCGTTCAGGTCGATGCCGAACTCGGCGCGAACCGCGAGGACGGAACGCTCGTCGTGGACGTGAAGCCGCCCGCCGGGGAGTCGTTCGTCGACCGCCGTGAGAACACGAACGTGCTGGTCGTCCAAGACTGAGCGCCGAAGGCACGACCCGCGGCCTCAGCGTTCGGGGTGCGTCGCCGCGTCGAAGCCCCCGCGGACCAGCGGCTTGGCGATGTGCCGGCGGGCGCACGGCGGCACCTCGTACCAGCCGGGTTCGAGGTCGCGGTCGACCGCTCGCTCGACTTTCCCGGGCGCGTCGGTCCCGCAGTCGCGGCACCGATACCCCTGATTTCTCCCGGCGCTTTTCATCGTCCGCCCGCAGTCGGGACAGACGGGCGTCGCGGGCTCCGTCCGCACGAGGTCGCGGACCGCGAACTTCTCCAGTTTGAGCGTCCCGTCGCCGACCTCGCCGCAGGCGGTGAGGGCGTCGCCGACGCGGAGCGCCCGCACCCGGTTTCGGAACCGCTTCGTCGGCTCGAAGGCGGCGACGGGGACCACAGAGCCGTCGGCTTCGAGGTCGAAAAAGACGTGGCCGCCGGGGCGCGTCTCCGGTTCGGAGACGACGGTGCCGGCGACGCGGTAGGCGCGGCCGTCGCGGAGGTCCGAGACCGCGCCGTCCCGGAGGTGCGCGTCGGTCCCCTGATTCGTGAGAAACGTCGCCGAGCGGTCGACGGGTTCCGAGTCGATGGCGGCGGCGACCTCGCGGACGGTGTCGGCGTCGTCGCCGCGGATGCCGTGGAGAATCGGCCCCGGCGCGTTCGGCACGCAGACGGCCTCGCCCTCCTCGCGGTCCACCGTGTCCCACGCCTCGGGGTACGCCGCGTCGGCGGCGTCGAAGACGGAGTCGAAATCCACCTCGCGGGGCGTCCCACAGCGGTGGAACTCGCGGTAGGAGATGTGTTCGTAGGTCCACTCGTCGAAGGCGGCCCACGCGCCGACGGCCGCGAGCGCGCCGATGCGGCCGCGACCGCCGTGCCAGCCCTCGGTCAGGAACCCGGAGCGCTCGGCGAGAGTGACCGCGGCGTCGGGGTCGTGGAAGTCGCGGACGGCGTCGCGGGCGAACTCGGCGACGGCGGTCGAAACCGTGTCGGCAGACCCCGGCGCGACGACGACGCCCGGGCTGGTTCGGTCGTCGTCGAGGACGGCCCAGCGGTCGAGTTCCTCGCGGGCGAGGTCGAACGCCGCGCCCGCGGGGAGGTCGGTGTGAATCGCCAGCGCCGCGTTCCCGCGGGTCTTGTGTTCGACCGCGGGGTTCAGGCGGACGAGGAGCCGCCGCTCGACAGTTCCACCGCGGGCCTCGACTGCCTCGGCGACGAGCGTCGCCAGATAGGTCGTACACATCCCGAGCGTGCGGGAGTCGGTGTCGTCGAGGCCGATGACGGTCATCGGCGGAGATTGCCGGAGGGCGCAGTAACGCCTTTCGGGTCGGTCGCAACTATATAAATGCGGCATCGAGAACGGAGATACCACGGCGAGGGCGGCGGTATCGGGGAAAACGCTTTATGGGCCGAATCGCTTATTGCCCCCTATGTCCCGGTCAGCGCTGGTTGGTAATGTCGCCGCGATGCTCCAAGACGCGGGCTTCGTCGTGAGCGACCGCATCGCCATCCGGCCGAAGAGCTTCGACCTCGCCGCTCGGAGGGGCGAGGACCTGTTGCTCCTCAAAATACTGGGGAACATCGACGCGTTCGACGGCGTCACCGGCTCCGAGATGCGGCGCCTCGGCTCGTACCTCGACGCCACGCCGTTGGTCGTCGGGCTTCGGACCCGAGACGAGGACCTCAAACCCGGCGTCGTCTACTTCCGCCACGGCGTGCCGGTGTTGAACCCCGACACCGCCATGGACCTGTTCGTCGAGGAGGTTCCCCCGCTCATCTACGCCGCCCCCGGCGGGCTGTACGTGAGCCTCGACGGCGACATACTCGCCGAAGAGCGGCAAGAACGCGGCTGGAGCCTCGGACAGCTCGCGACCGAACTCGGCGTCTCGCGGCGCACCGTCTCGAAGTACGAAAACGGCATGAACGCGAGCATCGAGGTGGCGATTCACCTCGAAGAGCTGTTCGACCGCCCCTTCTCGAACCCGGTCGACGTGCTCACGGGCGCGGAGGACGTGCGCGACGCCGAGCCGACGCCCGACGACCCCGACGTGGACCCCGACGACGAACACGTCCTGTCAGTGCTGACGCGCGCCGGCTTCACCGTCCACCCGACCGCCCGCGCGCCGTTCAAGGCCGTCAGCGAGGACGCCGGGCGCAGAAAGGAGACGAACGTCCTCACCGGACACTCGCCCTTTACCCGAAGCGCCGAAAAGCGCGCCCAAATCATGTCGTCGCTCGGCGAAATCACGCGGACCCGCTCGGTGTACTTCGTCGAGGAACAGCAGAAGCGCGAGTCGGTCGACGGCACCGGCATCGTCAGCTGTGAGGAACTCGCCGCCATCGACGACCCAGACGAGATTCGCGACCTGATTCGCGAGCGAACCCGCGACCCCGCAGAGAGCTAACCGCAGGGGTCGCGACCGGCTCTCGTGCGGCGTTGTGACTATCGTTATCGTCGTTGCCAGCGTAGCAGTTGCTATGTCGAACGCGCGGGGGCCGAACGGGGACGGTGGGGCGAGCGAAGCGTCGCGGGCCGCCGTCGAGACGCTGGCGGCCGCGGTGTGGCGCGAGGCCGCCGCGTGGCCGGCGGTCGAGCGGACGGTGCTTTTCGGCTGTCCGTCGTTCCGGGCGAACGGGACGCTCTTCGCCGTCGTCTCGGAACAGGGGCTCTCGTTTACCTCGCTTCCGGCCGCGTCGCGAGCCGCGGTTGCGGAGCGCCACCGCGTCCTGCCGTTCGAGGCGAACGGTCGCGTCGTCGGGTCGTGGACGACCGTCGATATCGAACCGAGTCGGGTCGCCGAACTCTCGGCGGCGCTCCGCGCGAGCTACGAGGCGGCTCTCGGTCGAAAACGAGAACGGTAGGCGGGAGCGTGACGCTCACCGCGGGACGGGCCGGACAGAGCGGACGGGATTACGCCGCCGAGCCGTAGGTCTCTTCGAGGTAGTCGACGATATCGTCGCTCTCGGCCATCCCCTCGATGCCGTGTTCCTCGTCGACGAGGACGGGGACGCCGGTCTGGCCGCTTACCGCTTCGACCTCCGTGCGCTCGGCGTGGGCGCTGGGGACCATCTGCGACTCGTATTCGAGGTCGAGTTCGGCGAGTTTGTCTTTCACCTTCGCGCAGTACGGACAGCCTTGCAGTTCGTAGAGGATGAGGTCGGACATCACGCCGAGGTATGGAGCCGCGGCTAATGAGTGCCATGGTCTTATGCAATCGCGCCACACGACCCCGACGGGAGCGCCGCGGGTCGCGGGCGGTTACGACTCTACGACTCGAACAGCCCGCGGAGCGCGTCGAGGAGCCGCCGGCGCATCAGATAGAGTTCGCCGCCGGTCGCGGTGAGACCGACGCCGACGGCGCACGCCGCCGAAAAGAGGTCCCACGGCGTCATCCAGACCGGGCGGAGCCACGGGAGGACGTGCGACAGTCGGGTCGAAAGCCCGCTCATCGGCGCTTCGAGCGGCGTCCCGGCGAACGTCGATTCGACCCGCGCGACGAAGCCGACGCTCTCGTTTCCGCCCGCGGTGAGGTTCGCGCTCCCCGTGATTGGGTACGACCCGCTGGCGTTGAGGTCCCGAATCGTCGGCCCGGAGGACTCGTCGCCGTGGGCGACGCGCTCGGCGTCGTACGGTCCCCACGTCGCGTAGTACTCCCAGACGACCTCGCCGGTCGGCGTGATTTCAATCACGCGGTGGTTGAGCGTGTCGACGACGAGCGTGTTCCCGTTGGGGAGTCGGTCGGCGTCGCGCGGCCAACTGAGCGTGTTCGACCCGACGGACCACGTTCGGACCCACTCGCCGTCTTCTTTCGCGTACTCGACGACGCGGTTGTTCCCGCTGTCGGCGACGAGCACGGTCGGCGTGCCGTTCTCGCTGACCAACCAGTCGGGGTTGTGCTGTTCGTTGAGCACGTCGTGGTCGTCGTCGGTGCCGAGCCGCTCGACGATTTCTTTCGACTCCATGTCGACGACGATGGCCTGGTCGAAGTTCCGCGGCGACAACAGGAGCCGACCGTCGCCGATGTAGTCCACGTCGTTGACGTGGCTCCAGTCGGCGTTGTAGCCGCCGTCGGTGTCGGCGGGGAAGTGGTTCTTGAAGTACCACTCCCACGTGATTTCGTCGGTGGTCCGGTTGTACACGACGATTCGGTCCTCGCTGACGCCGGCGGAGTCGTTCCACTCGCGCATGTTGGCGATGAGGAGTTCGTCCTCGCCGAAGGCGTCGACGTCGTGGGTGTCTTCCATGTCGAACCGCTGTTCCCAGACCCGTTCGCGGGTGTCCGGGTCGAGTTCGAAGACGACGGTGTCGGTCCCGCGGGGCGACGAGACCAGCAGGTTCCCGTTCGGAAGCGGGTCGACGTCGAAGAACCACGCGTTCCCGTTGGACGAGTCGTCGTACGTCCACTGGAGGCTCCCGCGCTCGCCGACCGAGACGACCCGAGCGGGCTTCTTCGGGTTCGTGTTGCCCTGGAAGGTGTAGCCTTGGACGCTCACCAGCGTCGAGCCGTTGGCGGGGCTGGTGACGGTCCCGGGTTCGAGGCTCGTCTGCTGGGAGGGGTCGTACGTCAACGCGGAGACCGCAGAGGGCGCGAGAAGGCCGATGATGAGGAGAAACACGGCTCCCCGGAGGGCGAGCCGGTCGGTAGGCACGTTCATACGGAGTGACTTAGAACCGCGTCTGTCCAATACTTTATGAATCCCGTCGGGCCGTGAGAAAATCAGTACGGCGAGAGGGTCGTCGAACGTGATTAGACCTGCGCTTGCAACATCCCCGAGGTGCGGACGACGAAGTAGAGAACGAACGCGACGGCGAGCGCCCACTGGCCGGCGCTGACCTCGTCGTACTCGCCGGCGGCGACCTTCACGAGCGGGTACGAGACGATGCCCGCCGCGATGCCGTAGGCGATGGAGTACGTGAACGGCATGACGAGGATGGTCATGCCGGCGGGGATGGTAAAGGTCAGGTCGTCCCACTCGATGTCGACGACGTTGCGGAGCATGACGACGCCGATGACGACGAGCGCGATGTGGGAGGCGTACTGCGGGATGGCCGTCGCGAGCGGGACGATTGCGAGCGACGCGAGAAAGAGGAGTGCGACGACGAGCGCGGTGAGGCCCGTGCGCCCGCCCTCCTCGACGCCGGTGGCGGACTCGATGTACGTCGTGACCGTCGAGGTGCCGAGCATCGCGCCCGCGGTGGTGCCGACCGCGTCGGCCATGAGCGGCTTGTCGATGTCGGGGAGGTCGCCGTCCTCGTCGAGGAAGCCCCCGGCCTGACCGACGCCGACGAGCGTGCCGGCGGTGTCGAAGAAGTCGACGAAGAAGAACGTGATGACGATGAGGGCGAAGCTGAACGCCTCGACGTTGCCGAAGCCGGAGATGAACGCGCCGGCCAGCGGCGTGATGTCGTAGGTCGCCGCCGAGGAACCGGCGACGAGGCCGGCCTCAGCCGAGACGAGGCCCGAGGCGGTGAGACCCCAGCCGAGAACCGACGTGCCGATGATGCCGATGATGATAGAGCCGGGGACGTTCGCCGCGTAGAGGGCGAACGTGAAGAACAGGCCGACGATGGAGACGATGGCGATGGGGTTCGACGCGAGGTTCCCCATCGTGACGAGCGTCGCGGTGTCGTCGACGACGATGCCCATCGCCTGCAACCCGATAATCGCTAAGAACAGCCCGATACCGGTCCCGACGGCCATCTTGACCGGTTCGGGGAACACTTTGATGATGGCTTCGCGCGCGCCGACGGCGGTGAGCGCGATGAAGATGATACCCTCGACGAAGACGGCCGCGAGCGCCGTCTGCCACGGGACGCCCAGCGCGCCGACGACGGTGAACGCGAAGAAGGCGTTCAGACCGAGCCCCGGCGCTTGCGCGAAGGGCCGATTGGCGTAGAACGCCATCACCGTGGTCGCGATGGCGGCCGCGAGGATGGTGACGACGGCGAGCATCGACTGGACCTCACCCGGCGTGTAGCCGGCGATGGCGATGCCGTCGACGCCCTCGATGTACGGTTGGTCTGTGAGAAGCGAGGGGTTGACGACCACGATGTACGACATCGTGAGGAACGTCGTCAAGCCCGCGAGAATCTCGGTCCTGACCGTGGACCCGTGTTTATGCACGTCGAAGTAGTTTGCGAGGGTTTCAGAGAGCCCCATGATGCACGACTAAGCATACCCATGATTCCACACATAAGCATTACCATCCTGACGAAGAAATTTACCCACAAACGTGGGTTAAACGACTCGTTCGGCGTGAACGAACGGCACAGAAGTGCCCATTTTCACACCACGTGTAATCGAACTAAGTAGTTCAGAACAGTGTATCGGCGCGGTCGCGAGGCGTCAGTCGAAACTGCTCAGCGCGCCGACCGGCGCGTCGGTGAGTTCGCGGGCGCGGTTCGTCCCCTCGTCGCCGACGGCGATGAGCGCGAAGACGCCGGCGATGTCGGCGTCGGCCTGCAAGGCGATGTCCAAGAGGAGTTCCTGGGTCTCGCCCGAGCGGATGAGGTCGTCCACGACGAGGACGCGCTCGCCGTCGTCGATGGCGCTGGCGGGGAGGTAGTAGGTGAGTTCGATGCCGGACGCGAGGCGCTGACGGGATTCGATGAAGTCCTCGACTGCGGTCTCTTTCGACTTCTTCGCGTACGCGAGGCGCGCGCCGAAGTAGCTCGCCATCGCCGCGCCGAGGGTGATGCCGTCTGTCGCCGCGGTCAGAATCACGTCGGGCCGTTCGAGGTTCAGCGTGTTCGCCGCGACGGGCGCGACGAGGTCGAGGAACGACTGGTCGAAGACGACGCCGGAGTTGTCGACGTAGCCCTCGTCGTCGAATCGGACGCGGGCTTCGAGTTCGTCGGCGAGCGCGTCGCGGCCGACGCCCTCGACGACCTCGCGGGCGCGTTCGACCCCGGGCAGGACGTGCCCGTTGACGTAGCGGTTGAGGTCGCCGGCCGGCAGTCCCGTGAGTTCGGCCAGCTCGTCGTACGTCCGGGTCTCTTTGAGCATCCGGAGCACGGAGACAGCCTGTAACTGGAGTGCGGCCTTCTCTGCTCTGTTCATGCCTCCGCCTTCGTACTTGCACAAAAATGAATACTTCGATTACCGATTCCGAGTGAATTAGTCACAAGCGTGTATTGGCGTATTAGCGGTCGGCGTCAGCCAACAGGTCCTCGGCGGTGAGAAGCGACTCCAGTTCGATGTCGTGGTCGGCCAGCAGTTCCGCCGCGCCCTCCTGTCGGTCCACGACGACGATGACGCGGTCGACGACCGCGCCCGCCTCGCGGAGCGCCTCCACGGCGTCGACGGCGCTCTGGCCCGTCGTCGCGATGTCTTCGAGGACGACGACCTCCTCGCCCTCCTCCAGTGCGCCTTCGATTCGCTTGGCCGTGCCGTACTCCTTCGCCTTCTTCCGGGCGATGACGTACGGCTTGTTCGTCTCGACCGCGGTCGCGGCCACGAGCGGGACCGCGCCGAGCGCGACGCCGGCCAGTTTGTCGTCGTCCGCGACGCGCTCCGCGAACGCCTCGGCGATGAGCTTCAGACACCGGGGGTCGGTCTCGAAGAGGTACTTGTCCACGTAGTAGCTCGACGTGCCGCCGTGAGAGAGCTCGAACTCGCCGAACTGGACCGCGTCGGCGGCTCGGAGCGCCTCGATGAGTGCTGTGTTCGCCATCTTGTTTCGAGAGGGTTCAGGGAGGCGCTTAAGCGGGTTGGTTCGGGGTGAGCGGCACAAATAGTCGGCCGTACCCGAGAGATATATCATCCTACCTGTGAGAGAAGAGATGAATTCGTTCTCCGACCCGGACCACCTGCGGAACACGGCAAAGACTGGCTGGCTGTGGCTCGACGGGAAACCGAGTCACTTCTCGATACCTCAGTCGTCTTAGAGAAGGTTGAGTTCGTCCGCTGTATCGAGTTTCAATCCGCGGACGCGGACGACGGACGCACCACGATGCACAACGTGGTCTTTCGTGTTTCAGTATCTGATGATGTAGTTATTGAGAAGACACAGAAACAGGAAGACCGGGTGCTTAGCTGGTTTGCAGGAGTTCCTGAGGAACAGGAAGGAGACGTTGCCGGCGATATTCGACATTTCGTGGAGAACTGACGTGGCGAGGTCCGGTTGAACCGGTTCAGCAATCGTTCTGTTACTGTACCGCGAGCGAGGCCGAAGGCCGAGTCTCGCGGCCTTTTTTCCTTCAGGTTTCTCAAGGAGCGGGTCACCGGAGGCGACCCCGACGCAGAAAAAAGTGGGTCACCAGGGCTCGTTTTTCAGCCCCAGCAGGTACGCGCCGACGTTGGTGACGACGTGAAGCACGGGCGTCATCACGAGCACGACCGCGAGCACGGGCAGGGTGAACGTCGCCGCGAACCAGCCGGGGGCGGCGACGAACGCGAGCGCGAGCGCGCCGACGACGAAGTCGAGTTGGTCGAGTCCGGGGAAGGCGGCCCCGCGCTCGCGGCCCGACCGGCGCTTGACGAACGACGCGCCGATGTCGCCGAGCATCGCGCCGAGCGCGAGACCGAACCCGGCGGCGAGCGGGAACGTCGGGAGCGCGACGCCGAGCGCGCCCGAGACCGCGGGCCCGACGGCGTTGAGGACGACGGCGAGGAGCGTCCCGGCCAGCGTCCCGGCGGCGGTGCCGCGCCACGTCTTTCCGTCCCCGAGGACGCGCCGGCCGCCCCACGTGCGCCCCCCGTCGATGGGGCGACCGCCGCCCGCGAGGACGGCGGCGTTGTTCGGCACGTACGCGGGCAACATCGCCCAGAAGGCGGTGGCGACGAGAGAGACGACCATACCGACCCGTCCGCGGCGAGGAATGTAAGTTCCGACGGTTCGTCGCCGCTCGAAGCGCCGGAGTCGTTCGATTTCGCGTCCGAATCGATGATAACCCTCAATAGCTGACGGTCGCAATCGTTCATTATGATTCCGCCCATCGCGAGCAGGTTCGTCGCCGGAGAGTCCGCGGCGGGAGCGCTCGACCACGCCCGACGGATGAACGACGACGGCGTGGCGGTCATCCTCAACCTCCTCGGGGAGCACTACGACGAGCGCGCCCCCGCGGACGAGGACGCGGCGGCGTACGTCCGGCTCGTCGAGGACATCGCCTCGACCGGCATCGACGCCTGCGTGTCGGTCAAGCCCTCGCAAATCGGCCTCGACGCGGGCGACCGCGTGTTCGAGGAGAACTACCGGCGCATCGCTGAGGCGGCCGACGAACACGGGGTCTTCCTGTGGTGCGACATGGAGGACCACGAGACGACCGACGTGACCCTCGACGCCTTCGAGGAGCTCGCCCGCGAGTTCGACGGCGGGATGGGGCTGTGCGTGCAGGCGAACCTCAAGCGCACGCCAGACGACCTCGAACGCCTCGCCGACGTGCCGGGGAAGATTCGCCTCGTCAAGGGTGCGTACGACGAGCCCGCCGCGGTCGCCCACAAGCAGAAATCGGCGGTCAACGAGGCGTACAAGGAGCTTCTGGCGTACCTGTTCCGGGAGTACGACGGCGGCATCGCCGTCGGGAGCCACGACCCCGAGATGATAGCCTACGCCCGGGACCTCGGCGCGGAGTACGACCGCGACTACGAGGTGCAGATGCTCATGGGCGTGCGCGAGGACGCCCAGCGCGAACTCGCCGCCGACGGCGTCGAGGTGTGGCAGTACGCGCCCTACGGCGACAAGTGGTTCTCCTACTTCTACCGACGGGTCCGCGAGCGCAAGGAAAACGCCCTGTTCGCGCTCCGCGCCGTCGTCGGCGTCTGAGCGAGCGCCGGAACGCGGCGCGTGGCTCTCGTCCCCCACTAGAAATCCCCTTATGTCCGCGGGTTCACATACCCGATATCAATGTCCTCGTGGAGACGCGATTTCGCCAGCGGCCTCGTGGTCCTCGTCCCGCTCATCGTCATCATCTACATATTTTCGATATTTTACAATGGCATCACACAGTTACCGTTCGTTTCGACGGTCCTGTTAGAGCCGGGGCAGGAGCCGACCACCGAATCGCAGGTGCTCGGGTTCTTCATTGCGATCATCATCTTTCTCCTTCTCGTCCTCTCGGTGGGCTATCTCATGCGGACCACCGTCGGCCGCGTGCTCGAATCGGGCATCGACGCGGCGATGAACAAGGTCCCGCTCGTCCGAATCGTCTACAACGCTTCTAAGCTCGCGGTCGAAACCGCGCTCACCGGCACCGAAGACCTCCAGAAGCCGGTCCGTCTGGAGACGTGGCCGGGCATCCGCATGACCGCGTTCAAGACGGGGAAGACGACGAAAGACGGGAGGGAGATTATCTTCATGCCGACCGCGCCGAACATCACCACCGGGTTCGTGATGGAGGTCGACCCCGAAGATATCGAAGAAACCGGTGAAAAGGTCGAAGAAGCCCTCACGCGCGTCCTCTCGGCCGGGTTCGCCGAACAGGAAGGCGTCGACGAATTCGACATCGAAGTGACCGAGGAGTCCGGCGACGGGCGGGTCGTCGCCGACGAGTGAGGCTCGCGCCCCGCGCCGGCGGTCGTCGCTCTCGGCTCGCGGAAGGACTGCGACAAAAAGACCGCTCGTGTTCGCGGGCGTCTACGGCTACTGCTCGTCGACGTAGGTGAACCACTCTTCGTGGTCGTCGGTGCGGCGCTCCACGAGGTCGAAGAAGGCGGTCTGGAGTTCCTCCGTGACCGGGCCGCGGGTGCCCTCGCCGATGACGACGTTGTCGACCTTGCGGATGGGGGTCACTTCGGCGGCGCTCCCCGTGAAGAACAGCTCGTCGGCCGTGTTGAGTTCGCCGCGGCTGATAGTCGCGCTGTCGTCGACCTCGTAGCCGCGCTCGCGGGCGAGCGTGATGACGGTGTCGCGGGTGATGCCGTCGAGGATGCTCTGGGAGAGACCGGGGGTGTAGAGCTTCCCGTCGCGGACCATGAAGATGTTCTCGCCGGGGCCCTCGGCGACGTTGCCCTCCTTGTTCAGGACGATAGCCTCGACGTAACCGTTGCGGCGGGCTTCCTCGCCCGCGAGCATGGAGTTCACGTACAGCCCGGTCGTCTTCGCGTTCGTCGGAATCTGGCTGGAGGCGTGCTTGCGCCACGACGAGACCATCACGTCGACGCCGTTTTCGAGCGCGTCCTCGCCGAGGTAGGTGCCCCACGGCCACGCCGCGATGGCGACCTCGGTCGGGTTGTCCTTGGGGCTGACGCCGAGCGAGTCGTAGCCGTAGAAGGCGATGGGGCGGATGTAGCCGCCGTCGAGGTCGTTGCGGCGGATGACCTCCAGCGTCGCCTCGGTGAGTTCCTCGCGCGTGTACGGAATCTCCATGTCGTAGGGCTTCGTGGAGTTGTAGAGCCGTTCGAGGTGTTCCTCCCAGCGGAAGATGGCCGGGCCGCGGTCGGTGTCGTAAGCGCGGACCCCCTCAAAGACGCCCGTTCCGTAGTGGAGACCGTGGGTGAGGACGTGCACCGTCGCGTCCTCCCAGTCCGTATATTCTCCACTCATCCAGATCGTCGAGACATCCATCTCGTCAAATCCCATGTAGTGGCCTTCGGCGGCCCCCCTCTAAAATCATGACGACCCGACTACCGCCGCCCCCGGCGGTTTTGTTCGCGGGCCGCCATGACGAGGTATGAGCCTCGAATCCGTCGCCGTCACGGGCGGGACCGGGAATCTCGGGCCGACCGTCGTCGCCCACCTCCGCGCGAGCGGCTACACCGTCACGAATCTCTCGCGGCACAGCGAGTCGTCGCTCGCGGACCACGACTACCGCGTGAGCGCGCTCGACCCGGGCGACCTCACCGCGGCGCTCAGCGACGTCGACGCCGACGCCATCGTCCACCTCGGAGCCATCTCGACGCCGACGAACGACCCCGGCCACCGCGTCTTCGAGAGCAACGTCCAATCGACCTACGTCGTCCTCGAAGTCGCCGCCGCGCTCGGCATCGACCGCGTGGTCGTCGCCTCCAGCATGAGCGCCATCGGCGGGAGCTTCGAACCCGACCCGGCCCGAATCGACTTCCTCCCGGTGGACGAGACCCACCGCGCGACGCCCTCGAACCCCTACGGCCTCGGGAAGTACGTCGCCGAACAGACCGCCGCGGGGGTCGTCCGCCGCGACGACGCCCCGGAGGCGGTCGCCAGCCTCCGGTTCCCGTGGATGCCGAGCGAAAAGGAGGCGAGACAGACGTTCGCCGAGGCCGACCGCTCGCTGTCGGGACTGCGGGACGCCGGGCACTTCCACACCGCGCGCAACACGCTCTTTGCGTATCTGGGTCGGGAGGACGCGGCGCGGCTCGTCCGCCGGGCGCTCGAAGCGGACTTCGCGGGCCACGAGGTGTTCTGGGCCGCGGCCGCCGACACCTCGACGACCGTCGAGTCGGCGACGCTCGCCAGCGAGGTCTACCCCGGCGCGGAGACCAAAGGGCCGCTTTCGGGCCACGAGGCGCTCGTCTCGACCGAGAAGGCGGAGCGACTGCTGGGCTGGGAGCCGACGTGGTCGTGGCGCGACGGGCGCGCGTGAGAAGATAAATCGGGGCGACCGGCGACCCCTTCGGTCGCTCAGACGAGTTCGTCGATGAGGCCGTCGCCGTCGACGAAGGCGAAACCGTGTCGGTCGGCGTAGTCGCGGGCGGCGTCCTTCGGGAGCGCCGCGCCGGTCTCGTCGTCGAGCATCTCGCAGACGACGACCGCGGGCGGGATGCCCGCCTCGTCGGCCAAGGCGAGGCCGAGTTCAGTGTGGCCCTGCCGGTCCGAAAGCAGGTTCGGCGCGCCGCGGAGCAGGTGGACGTGGCCGGGCGCGCGGAACTCGCCGCCGAAATCGTCGGCGTCGTACTCGCCGGCACGGGTGGCCTCGGCGACGGGCGCGAGTCGGGAGATGGTCACCGCGCGGTCGCGGTCGGTGATGCCGGTGAAGGAGTCGCGGTGGTTCACGGTGAAGGAAAACGACGACCGCGAGTCGTACGCGAGGTCGTGCGACGACGCGGCCGGGTGGTCGAGCACGTCGTCCATAAACGGGAGCCCGAGGGTCTCTGAGACGTCGTTCGGGAGGGCGACGCAGACGAGGCCGCCGGCGTCGTTGCGCATCCGGGCCACGTCGGCGGGGCCGACCGCACCCGCGGGGTAGACGAGGTCAGTCTCGCCCTCGCGGTCGTCGAAGTCGTGGATGAGCACCGGCTCGCCGGCGCGGAAGGCGTCGAGGACGCGCGAGACGGCGTCGAAGTCGCCGGTGGATTCGGCAGTTCGGCTCATTCGTACGCCGCCTCCTCGACGCGGACCGTGACCGCGTCGCCGTCGTCGAGGTCGAGTTCGTCGCGGAGCTTGTCGGGCGCGATTATCTCCAGTTGCGACTCGTCGTGGTGGGTCCGCTCGGGGACGATGATGTGGACCGGCTCGTAGGACTCGTCGCCGACCGCGACGGAGGCGGCGTAGCACGTCGCCGGGCCGAAGGTTCGTTCGTCGTCCTCCCAGCCGTCTATCGGGACCGCGTCGAGGGCGGTCATCCCGGCGCGGGCGCGGACCGCGTCGTCGCCGAGGCGGACGTTCAGCGTGCCGGGGAACGGCTCGTAGCCGAGTCGGTCTTTGAACTGCTTCATGTACCCCGAAAGCGAGATGTAGTGGCGACCCTCGCCCATTCCCCCGGTGACCTCGCCGTCGAGGACGACCACGGAAGGCGTCTCGAAGATGCGCCGGTAGTCGGCGTACTCCTGTCTGAGCGCGGACTCGCCCGCGTCGGTGATGGTTATCCACTGGCCGTCGGCGACGACCTCGCGGTCGACGAAGTCGGCCTCTTCGAGGCGTTGGAGGCGGCGCGAGGCCGTCTGGTTCGACACGTCGAGCCGATTCGCGACGCCGGAACAGGAGAGCTTGACCGGGCCGGAGCGCCCGCCGTCGAGCGCGACGAGCTTGAGCGTGGCCAACTCGTCGTACCCGACCGCCGCGGCGACTGCCGATTCTGACATACCCTCGGCTTCGAACGCGCGCCCCATAAGCGTATCGTAAGTGGAATGCATTCCAGAAATGAGATGGGTGGCGAGAAGTGAGGTGGCGAGGCGGGGGCCCGCAGATACGCGATAGTTCCAATCGCGGACGGGTAAGTCCGTCGGTCAGTCTACCGCGGCGAGAAGGGGTCGTTCCGGGGGAAGCGCGGTCGTACCGCGCGATTCCACGAGCGGGCGTCAGCCGCTGAAATCGACGGGGTGCGGCTCATGGCCGGGGGAGCGGTCCGCGGTCGGGGACGATAGACCGGGACCGAATCGGGGCGCGTCGGGCCGAGTTGGGGCAAAGTGGAACGGGCCGGAAGCGCGTGGGACGGCGAGGGACGGCAGGGGGCGCTGTGGGGGGAGTGACGGCGTGACGCCGTGGGTGCGATTCCGCGCGTCCGAATCCGTCGGGGTCGACGACCGAACGGCGACCTCAGAGAGACGACGCTCGCCGCTCGGTGCTGACCTGTGAGATACCCGCGTTCGCCGAGCAACTGGGACACGCGTAGACGTTGCCGTCCTCGTCGCCGAAGACGCGGACGAAGTTGTTCGACACGAACGCATCGCAGTGGTTGCATTGACTCATGGGTGGGTGGTGAGAGCGGCGGGTCGCCGCCCGTGGTTTGACAGTCGTCCGCGTACGATATACCACTATTACCTAACTGGTAAGGTATCGGTGCGGTTGGCGCTAACACCGCCCCCAGAACCGGGGGAAACGAACGTCCTTCCTGTCGTGGTCCGCGGTCGCTCGGACGGTTCGGAAAGGCCTTTAGCCGCCTATCGAGAATCCGCGTACATGTTCAGACAGTTCCGTGAGGAGGTCGAGACGGCGCTCTCCGCGGCGCTTTCGTCGCTCGACCTGCCCACCGACGACCTCGGGGTCGAGGAGCCGCCGGAGGACGTACCCGCGACGCTCGCCTCCAGCGTCGCCTTCCGACTCGCCGGGGTCGTCGGCGCGCCGCCGCCGAAAATCGCCGTCGACATCGCCGAGGAGCTCTCCGCCGAGGGCTACGACTACCTCGCCGCGGTCGACACCCAGGGCCCGTACGTCAACTTCCACGTCTCGGACGCCTACTACGACGACACCCTCGAATCGGCCGCGACCGACGAGGCGTACGGTCGCCTGCCCGCGACCGGCGACAGCGTCGTCGTCGAGCACACGAGCGCGAACCCGACCGGCCCGGTCCACGTCGGCCGCACCCGCAACCCGGTCATCGGCGACGCCGTCGCCAACCTGCTCGACTTCGCCGGCAACGACGTCGAGCGCCACTACTACGTGAACGACGCCGGCCGCCAGATGGCCGTCTTCACGTGGGCCTACGAGACGTTCGACGAGGACGACCTCGAAGGCGAACCCGCGCGGGAGCGCGTCGAGTACGACCTCGTCCGCTACTACCGCAAGGGCAACGCCTTCCTCGAAGCGGCCGACCCCGAGGAGGTCGAACGGGCCGAAGCCGAAATCACCGAGATTCTCCAGGGCATCGAGGAGGGCGACGAGGAGACGTACGCCCGCGTCGAGACCGTGGTCGACCAGGTGCTCGGCGGCATGCGCGAGTGTCTCGAACGCCTCCCCGCGGAGTTCGACGAGTTCGTCAAGGAGACGCGGTTCATGTTCGACGGGAGCACCCGCGACCTCGCGGAGCGCCTCAAGGAGACCGACCACGCCGTCTACGAGGAAGACGCGTGGCAACTCGAACTCGACGACTACGGCTTCGAGAAGAACCTCGTGTTCCTCCGGTCGGACGACACCTCGCTGTACACGACGCGCGACCTCGCTCACCACGAGTGGAAGTTCGACAACTACGACCGCGCCGTGACCGTCCTCGGCGAGGACCACAAGCTCCAGTCCGGCCAGCTCCGCGCCGCGCTCGACATCCTCGGCAACGACGTGAACAAACTGGAGAACGTCATCTACTCGTGGGTCAACCTCCCCGGCGGCGAGACGATGTCCACCCGCAAGGGGACGGGCGTCATGCTCGACGACCTCCTCGACGAGGCCATCGACCGCGCCCGCGACGAGGTCGAGACCCGCCTCGAAGGCCGCACCCGCGACGACGACCTCGACGAGTCCGACATCGACCGCATCGCCCGGCAGGTCGGCATCGGCGCGGTCCGCTACGACATCGTCTCCAAACAGCCCACGAAGACCATCACCTTCGAGTGGGACCAGGCGCTCAACTTCGAGGCCCAGTCCGCGCCGTACATCCAGTACGTCCACGCGCGCTGTTGCGGCATCGCCGACGAGGCGGCCGCCGCCGGCCTCGACGCGAGCGAGGCCGACCCCGCCGTGCTGACGACCGACGCCGAGCGCGACCTGCTGGCGACCATCGCGCGGTTCCCCGCGGTCGTCGAGACCGCGGCCGACGACCTCGAACCGCACACCGTGGCGACGTTCGCCCGCGAACTCGCCGAGGTGTTCAACACCTTCTACCGCGAGTGCCCCGTGCTCGACGCCGACGAGGAGGTCGGCGCGGCCCGACTCGCGCTCGTCGAGGCCTCGCGGAACGCGGTGGCGAACGCGCTCTCCATCGTGGGCGTGGAAGCGCCCGAGTCGATGTGACCGCGGGCTAAGCGAGTTCTTCGGCGACGGCTTTTTTCGAGCGATTCAGAAGAAAAGCGGGAGCGCCGCGGTCCCGGAGATGAGCGACCCGCCGACCGAGAAGACGACGGCGGCACCACTGCCGAGCGCAAGGACGAGAAACAGCACTATCCACCAGAAGGGAACGGACTCAGATTCTGCCATAGAGGCCATTCCGCAGACGCGAGTAAAAGGCCTTCCCGTTTAGCCGAGGAAGCGTCTGAAAAAGCCCTTTTTCTTCTCGTCGCCGTCGTCGTCGAACGACTCGACCTCCTCGACGAGCGAGGTGGTGTAGACGCCCTCCTCGTCGCCGTCGTCGGCCTCGTCGTCCGCGTCCGCTTCGGCGTCGGTCCCGGACGCGCTCGGCTCGGCCTCGGCGACGAGCGGTTCGGCCGCCTCGGGAGCGTCCGTCTCCGGTTCCGCCGCCTCGGTCGGCTCGTCCGAGTCCGAGCGGGCGGGCGCGTCGTCTCCCGAGTCGGGTTCGGCCGCCCCTTCCGCGAGCGGGTCCGCACCCGTCGAGCCGGCGTCGGCGTCGACATCCGGACCGGGAGTGGCGTCGATATCCGAGACGGGTTCGCTGTCGGCGTCGCCGACCGACTCCTCGTCGGCCGTCGAAGTCCCGCGGGTGACCGCTTCGAGGTCCGCCGCCAGCGGGTCGGTGTCGGGTTCGTCGTCGCCGGCCGGTTCGTCGTCGCCGGCCGGCTCGGGGGCGGCGACCACCGAGTCGTCGCTCGCGTCGGCGGCCAGCGGGTCGTCGCTCGCGTCGGCGGCCAGCGGATCGGCCGGCGCGTCCACCGCATCGCCCGCCGCGTCGTCCTCAGCGGGGTCGGCGGGGTCGGGGTCCGCGACGGAGCCACCGGAGAACGGGACCGACGCGGCGAGGTCGTCGTCGGTCGCGAACTCGTCGTCGGAACCGGAGTCAGCTTCCGGTCGTTCCTCGGATTCGGGGTCCAGTTCGGGTTCCGGTTCCGTTTCGGATTCGGGTTCGGGTTCCGGTTCGACCTCGGCTTCCGCTTCCGGTTCGGATTCAGCTTCCGGTTCGGATTCGGCCTCCGGTTCGGATTCGGCCTCCGGTTCCGCCGTGACCCGGTCTTCGTCCGCGACCGCGGCGGCGACGTCGTCGGGGGCGGCCTCGGGGGCAGACACCTGTTCAGGGGCGGGGTCCGGGGTCCAAAATCCGGGGTCTGCCTCGGGAGTCGGAGTCGACGCCGACTCGCCCGCGGGGTCTGCGGGGTCGGCGTCGGCCTGCACGACCGAGACGTGTTCGTCCGTCTCCGACTCGGCGGCTTCGCCGTCGGCCGCGTCCGCTTCCGACTCGTCCGCCTCGTCCGCCTCGGCTTCCTCGGCCGGGGCGTCCGGAATCGGGACCGGCTGGCCGGTGAGCGCCTCGGCGAGCGCGCGGTAGCCCGCGGCGGCGATGCTGTCGGGCGAGCGGGCGACGACCGGAATCTGCGTGTTGAGCGCCTCGCGGATGGCCGGGTCCTCCGGGACGACGGCGATGACCCCGGCGTCGAGGAGCGAGGCGACCACCTCGGCGTTCGGGTTCGACTGGTCGACCCGCGTGAGGACGACGCCGACGATGTCAGCGCCGATGCGGTCGCCGAGCTGTCGGGTCTTTTCGGTGTCGCCGAGCGCCTCGCGCTCCGTCGTGGAGACCAAGACGACCTCGTCGGCGAGCTTCAGCGGGACGAAGGTGTCGTCGCTCAGCCCCGCGCCGGTGTCGATGATGACGATGTCGTGGGTGGCTTCGAGCGCCGAGATGACGGCGTCGAGTTCCCGCACGTTCGCCGTCGCGAACGCTTCGAGGGCGTTCGAGCCGGGGACCACCGAGAGTCCCGCCGGTCCGTCGTAGACGGCCGCCTCGACCGCCGCCTCGCCTGTCAACACGTCGTGGAGCGTCGCCCCGTCGGGGTCGACGCCGAGCGCGCCGGCGAGATTCGGCATCCCGAGGTCACCGTCGACGACGACGACGTCGTGACCGGCCATCGCGAGCGTCGTCCCGAGGTTGGCCGTGGTCGTCGTCTTTCCAACCCCGCCTTTCGCGCTGGCAACTGCGTACACCCGGGCCATAATTCCAACGTCGAAGTCCACCCGTGACAGCCACATAAATGTTCTCCGACCGCGCCCGTCTCCGCAGTCGTGTCGTACGGCCCCTCGTGCGGCGAGATACCGCGGCGCGTGCCCAGTCAAAGGTTACTTAGCCGCTGGAGGGACTAGGTGGAGTGATGAGTAGCGACGCCGAGGAGGCGAGCGAAGACCGCCGAAAGTACGAATTCAAGAAGGTCATCGAGGACCTGCGAGAGTACGAAGGGTCGGGAACTCAGCTCGTCACCATCTACATCCCCGAAGACAAGCAGATTTCCGACGTGGTCGAACACGTCATCACGGAGCACAGCGAAGCGTCTAACATCAAATCGAAGCAGACGCGAACGAACGTCCAAGACGCCCTGACGAGCATCAAAGACCGGCTCCGGTACTACGGGAACTTCCCGCCGGACAACGGCATCGTGATGTTCTCCGGCGCGGTCGACGCCGGCGGCGGCCAGACGACGATGGTCACCAAGGTGCTCGAAAGCCCGCCGGAGCCGATTCAGTCGTTCCGGTACCACTGCGACTCGAACTTCCTCACCGGGCCGCTCGAGGACATGCTCATGGACAAGGGCCTGTTCGGCCTCATCGTCCTCGACCGCCGCGAGGCCAACGTCGGCTGGCTCAAGGGCAAGCGCGTCGAGCCGGTCAAGAGCGCCTCGTCGCTCGTCCCCGGCAAACAGCGCAAAGGTGGTCAGTCCGCCCAGCGTTTCGCCCGCCTCCGCCTCGAAGCCATCGACAACTTCTATCAGGAGGTCGCCGGCATGGCCAACGACCTGTTCGTCCCCAAGCGACACGAGATGGACGGCATCCTCGTGGGCGGTCCCTCGCCGACGAAAGACGAGTTCCTCGACGGCGACTACCTCCACCACGAACTGCAGGACCTCGTCGTCGGGAAGTTCGACGTGGCCTACACCGACGAGTCCGGCCTCTACGACCTCGTCGACGCCGGGCAGGACGCGCTGGCCGACCAGGAGGTCATCAAGGACAAAAAGCAGATGGAGGAGTTCTTCGAGAAGCTCCACCGCGGCAACGAGTCCACCTACGGGTTCGAGGCGACCCGGAAGAACCTCGTGATGGGGTCGGTCGACCGCCTCCTCATCTCCGAGGACCTCCGAAAGGACATCGCCATCTACGACTGCGACGGCCAAGAGGAGTACGAACTCGTCGACCACCGTCGCGACACGCCCACCCACGAGTGCGAAGGCGGCTCGGAGGCCGAACTGAAAGAACGCGAGGACGTCATCGAGTGGCTCATGGACCTCGCGGACCAGCGCGGCACCGAGACGAAGTTCATCAGCACCGACTTCGAGAAAGGCGAACAGCTCTACGACGCGTTCGGCGGCATCGCCGGCATCCTCCGGTACTCCACCGGCGTCTAAGCGACCTCCTCCTCGGCGTCTTCACGCCACGGTTTCGACGGCACAGAGCGACGGGACTCAGAGGAACGCGTCCAACTGACTCTGCCGACGGGCGACGTCGAAGTGCGGGTCTGTCGCCGCCCGCTGGAGCCGGTCGATGGTGAGATGCACGTCGGTCCCCGACTGCTCGGCGAACTCGACGCAGTCGACGATGCCGGCGCGGTTGAGCGCCAGCGAGTCGAGCATACCGACGAGGAGCGCGACCGCCGCACCCGAGTCACCCTCGGGGAGCGCGTCCGCGAGCGGCCGCGAATCACCCTCCGTCACCGGCTCGTCGGTCGGGTAGAGTCCGAGGCAGTCGGCGCACAGTCCGACGGTCAGCGCCGCCTCGGGGGCGTGGGATTCGAGCGGTTCGGGCACCGCGAAGACGGCGAGTTCGCCGTCGCAGTCGGGACAGGACATGGGAGTCCCTACGCGCCGGTGCGATGAAAAGCGGTCGGAGACCCGACCGAGAGAAAACGGAATCGAGAGAGAAACCGGGCGAGTCCGGTCAGTCAGCCGTCGCCGCTTCCGCTTCAGCGGCCGCCTTCTCCGCGGCGCGTTCTTCCTTTTCTTCTTCTTCCTTCTTCGCCTTGATCTTCTTCAGGCGGAAAATCTCCTCGCGCTCCTGTTCTTCGAGCTTCTGCTCGATGTACTCCTGGTTCTCGTAGAGCTCCGGGAGCAGTTTGAACTCGAGCGCGTTGACGCGGCGCTTCGTCGTCTCGATCTCTTCGAGCATCTTCTTCATCGCCGTCTCGACCTCCGCGGCGAGGATGATGGATTCGAGGAGCTCCTCGTAGGCGTCGGCGGCCTCGTCGATGCGGGCCGAGGAGCCGAGCAGGCCGTAGCCGCGCTGGTCGAGGCTCTTTTTCACGCGCGAGGACTCGATCTGCGGGACGACGACGCCCATGATGTTCTTCGACTGCGTCGTGATTTCGGGGTACTCCTTCAGCGCGGCGGCCGCGCCGCGGACCGCCACGTCGCCCTCCATGGCGCGGGCCATGTTGATTTTGTTCTGCGCGCGCTCGTAGTCCTGATTGAGATTGGCCCGCACGTCCTGGGCCTGGTCGAGGATGTCCATGAACTCCATGATGAGCCCGTCACGCTTCTGTTCGAGCGTGTCGTGGCCCCGCTCGGAGAGTTCGATGCGATCTTCGATCGCCATCAAGTTCTTGCGGGTCGGCTTGACGTCTTCGGCCATCGTTGCCGGGGGTTGTTCGCCTGGGGTGTTAATCTTTTACTGTCTGGCCGGCCGGACCGCCCGAAATCGGTCGGAACGCTCGGTCCGCTGATAGCACCGGGCCGTCGAGCCGCCTCCCGACGGTCGGCGCGGCGCTACCGCGTCCCCTCCTCGAAAAAGCCGGCGACGAGCTTTCGCTGAGCCGCGCGGAGGTGCTGGTGAAACGTCGCCCGCGAGACGTCCATCGCCGCCGCGAGCTCGTCGCCGGTCACGGCGTGGGGCCACTCGAAGAAGCCGCCGAGATGCGCGAGCTGGAGCGCGGTCTGCTGTCTGTCGGTGAGCGCCGCGTTCACGTCGGCGGCGAACCCCCGCCCCGTCCGCGGCGGGGCCGACCGCTCTCTGACCGCCCGGAGTTCGACGCCGGCGGCCGCCGCCGAGAGGTCGTCGAGTAGCGCCCGCCCCGCGCCGCGGTCCGGGACGACCGCGGTGAACCGACAGCCGTCGCGGTCGGCTTCGAGGCCGCGAAGCCGCCCGCCCGCGTCGGCAACGAGGTGCGTCAGCGACCCCGCGTCGAAGACGACCTCGTAGAGCCCGACGCCGTCGCCGCGGGGGAGACGGGTCACGCCGGCCACGCCGGGCGATTCGAACTTATCGTCTGCGAGTCCGTCTGTCGGAGGGTCCGTCGAGACGAACAGGCTGAGCGTCCCGTCGTCGTGAGAAACCGCGCCCTCGTAGTCGAGCGCGCACTCCCCCGCGACGGCGAGTCGGACAAGCGGTTGCGTCTCGTCGCGCACCTCGATTTCGAGTTCGAGCCGCTCGTCGGACAGCAACGACCGCCGGCTCTCGAAGGCGTCGATGGCCGCGCCGACCGCCCGCCCGAGCGTCCCGAACACCACCCGTACTTCGTCGTCGAGTTCCGCGGCGTCGGTGTAGACGGTCAACACGCCGTAGAGCGTGTCGCGGTGGACCAGCGGAACCGCGATGGCCGAGTCGAACGGAACGACCGTCTCGGCGTCGGCACCCTCCTCGCCGACCGCCGCCGACTGGACGGTCCGCGTCTGGGCGGCGCGAGCGGTTGGGTCGTCGGGGTCAGACCGGTCGATTTCGAGGTCGTCGAGGAATCCCGCGTCGGTTCCGGCCCGCTCGTTCGGGACGATGACCGCCGGCGAGAGGTCGCAGTGACCGACCCACGCGCAGTCGAACGAGCCGGCGGCGGTGACCCGGTCGCAGACGGCGGCTTCGAGCTCCCGTCTGCTCTCGGCGCGGACGAGCGCGCTCGTCACGTCAGCCAACAGCCCCTCGATGTGCTCGACGAGCGTCTGGAGGCGCGCGCGCTCCTCGTCGACTCTCGCGGCGTACCGCTCGGCGGCCGCCTCGGCGCGCACGCGCTCCGTGATATCGGTCTGGAAGCCGACGTAGTGGGTCACCTCGCCGTCCGGCCCGCTCAGCGGCGCGACGTCGACCCGGTTCCAGAACGTCTCGCCGTTCGCGCGGTAGTTCAGCAGTTCGACCGACGCCGACTCCTCGGCCTCGATGGCGCGGCGGAGCTCGGCGACGCGCTCGGGGTCGGTGTTCGGTCCCTGAAGATATCGGCAGTTCCGCCCCAGCGCCGCGTCGGCCGAGTAGCCGGTCATCGTCTCGAACGCCTCGTTGACGTAGACGAGCGGTCGGTCGGGCAACGAGCAGTCGGCGACGGTGATACCGACGGGGGCCTCGTCTATCGCCTGTTCCTTCAGGTCCTCCGTTATCTTGCTCGCGGCCGCCGCGCCGCGGCGACGCCACGCGACGGCGCTCTCGACGCGCTCGGGGAGTCGCTCGAAGAGGTTCGAATCGACGACCGGGACCACGTCGGCCGCGCCGGCGTCGCGGGCGGCCGCCGCCGAGAGGTCGCCGTCGGGCGGGACGACGACGACGAGCGGGACCGCGATTGCACCGTGGACCGCCTCGATGTCCGCGAGGTGGTCGGTCGCGAGCACGACGCAGTCGACCCGTTCGGCCTCGGCGCGTCGAACCACGGCCTCGGCGGACCCGGCGACCGACACCGAAAGCGGCGAGAGTGCGTCCACGACTCGCTCCCGGTCGACGGCGGGGCCGACGACCGCGAGGACGCGGGCGGGAGACGAAGTGGCGTCCATGCGGAGTCGTCGTGGCCGAGACGTAAGGAAGTTCTCGCGGGCGACGCGCGGCCGCGCGGCTCGGAGGATTCGGGGCGCGAATAGAAGAGGAGAATCGAACCGAGGGACGAACGCGGCGTTCGCCGCGGTCTAGGCTTCCGCTTCGACCGACTCGGCGTCTTCGCGGTAGTAGTCCTCGATGAGCTCTTCGTCGATGCGGTTGAGCTCGGACTTCGGGAGCATCGACAGGAGGTCCCAGCCGATGTCGAGGGTGTCCTCGATGGACCGGTCCGTGTCGAAGCCCTGATTGACGAACTCGGCTTCGAAGCGCTCGGCGAAGTCGAGGTACTTGTTGTCGCGCTCCGACAGCGCCTCGCGGCCGACGATGTTCACGAGGTCGCGCAGGTCTTCACCCTCCGCGTACGCCGCGTACATCTGGTCGGAGACGTCGGCGTGGTCCTCGCGGGTGAGGCCCTCGCCGATACCGTCGTCCATGAGACGCGACAGCGACGGAAGCGGGTTGATCGGCGGGCGGATGCCCTGCGAGTTGAGGTCGCGGTCGATGTAGATCTGGCCTTCCGTGATGTAGCCGGTCAGGTCAGGAATCGGGTGCGTGTCGTCGTCACCCGGCATCGTGAGGATGGGAATCTGCGTGACAGACCCTTCGCGTCCCTCGATACGACCCGCACGCTCGTAGAGCTGTGCAAGGTCGGTGTACATGTAACCCGGGTAACCACGGCGACCGGGGACCTCTTCGCGAGCCGCGCCGATCTCGCGGAGCGCCTCGCAGTAGTTGGTCATGTCGGTCAGGATGACGAGGACGTGGTAGTCCTTGTCGAACGCGAGGTACTCGGCGGTCGTCAGCGCGAGTCGCGGCGTGACCGTCCGCTCGACTGCGGGGTCGTCCGCGAGGTTCGTGAAGACGACGGAGCGCTCGAGTGCGCCCGTGCGCTCGAAGTCCTCCATGAACTCGTTGGCCTCTTCCTGCGTGATACCCATCGCGCCGAAGACAACTGCGAACTCCGATTCTTCGCCGCTGTCTTCGTCCTCGGGCACCGTCGCCTGACGGGCGATCTGGAGCGCGAGGTTGTTGTGGGGAAGCCCCGACGCGGAGAAGATGGGGAGCTTCTGGCCGCGGACGAGGGTGTTCATGCCGTCGATGGCGGAGACGCCCGTCTGGATGAACTCCTCGGGGTACTCGCGGGAGTAGGGGTTGATTGCCGCGCCGACGATGTCCCGACGCTCGTCGGGGACGATCTCGGGGCCGCCGTCGATTGGCTGGCCGGACCCGTCGAGCACGCGCCCGAGGAGGTCCTCGGTCACGGGCATCTTGAGGGTCTCGCCGAGGAACCTGACGGACGCGTTCCTGTCGATACCGGTCGTGCCTTCGAACACCTGAATCGCGACGAGGCCCTCGGAGGATTCGAGGACCTGTCCGCGCTTGGTCTCGCCTTGGGGCGTCTCGATTTCGACGATTTCGTCGTAACCGATCGGCTCGTCGACCTCGGCGAACACCAGCGGGCCGCTGATTTCGGTGATGGTCTGGTATTCCTTCATGGTCTCAGTACAGCTCGCGGAGCTGCTCGGTGATCTCTGCTTTGAGGTCCTCGATGTACGCCTCCCAGTCTTCCTGCACACCGATGCGGTTCAGCCGGGGAGCCGCCTCGATGGCCTGAATCTCTTCGACGGGGACGCCGGCTTCGAGCGCCTTGAACGCCTCGTCGTTGAACGCGTGGATGGCGGTGAGGATTCCGTACGTCTTCTCGGGGGAGCAGTACGTGTCCGTCGGGTGGAACGCGTTCTGCTGGAGGTACGCCTCGCGGAGGTAGCGAGCGATTTCGAGGGTCAACTGCTGGTCCTCCGGCAGGGCGTCCTTACCGACGAGCTGAACGATTTCCTGCAGTTCGTTCTCCTCGTCGAGCACGTCGACGGCCCACTGGCGCTCTTCGGCCCAGTCGTCCTCGACGTTCTCGACGAACCACGGGTCGAGCTGCTCTTGGTAGAGCGAGTACGACTCGTTCCAGTTAATCGCCGGGAAGTGACGGCGCTCTGCGAGGTCCGCGTCGAGCGCCCAGAACGTCTTGACGATACGCAGGGTGTTCTGCGTGACCGGCTCGGAGAAGTCGCCGCCCGGCGGCGAAACCGCGCCGATGACGGAGACGGAGCCTTCCTCGCCGTTGACGGTCGTGAAGTAGCCGGCGCGCTCGTAGAACTCGGAGAGACGCGCGGCGAGGTACGCGGGGTACCCCTCTTCGCCGGGCATCTCTTCGAGACGCGACGAAATCTCGCGCATGGCCTCGGCCCACCGGGAGGTGGAGTCGGCCATGAGCGCAACGTCGTATCCCATGTCGCGGTAGTACTCCGCGATGGTGATGCCGGTGTAGATACAGGACTCGCGGGCCGCCACGGGCATGTTGGACGTGTTCGCGATGAGGCACGTCCGGGCCATGAGCGGGTTGCCAGTCTTCGGGTCGTCGAGTTCCGGGAAGTCCTCGATGACCTCGGTCATCTCGTTACCGCGCTCGCCACAGCCGACGTAGACGACGATGTCCGCGTCGGCCCACTTGGCGAGCTGGTGTTGCGTGACGGTCTTTCCGGAGCCGAACGGTCCCGGAATCGCGGCCGTACCGCCCTTCGCGATGGGGAACAGCCCGTCGAGGATGCGCTGTCCCGACACGAGCGGTTCGCGCGGGGTCTTCTTCTCGGCGGCGGGGCGAGCCTGACGCACCGGCCACTCCTGGTGCATCGTGATCTCCTCGCCGTTGTCGAGTTCGGCGACCGTCTCGGTGACGGAGAACTCGCCGTCCTCGATGGCGACGACCTCGCCGCCCTCGAAGTCCGGCGGGACCATGACCTTGTGTTCGATGGTCACGGTCTCGGGGACCGTGCCCACGACGTCGCCGGAGGCGACCTCGTCGCCAACGGAGACGGTGGGTTCGAACTCCCACTTCTTTTCGAGGTCGATACCCGGCGCGTCGACACCGCGGTCGAGGAACGCCGAGTTCATCTTCTCCTCCAGCACGTCCAGGGGGCGCTGAACGCCGTCGTAGATGGCGTCCATCATCCCGGGACCGAGGTCGACGGTCAGCGGTTCGCCCGTACTCTCGACGGGTTCGCCGGGGCCGACGCCGGAGGTCTCTTCGTACACCTGAATAGTCGTGATGTCGCCCTCGATTTCGATGACCTCGCCCATCAGCCCTTCGTCGCCGACGTAGACGACGTCGTTCATGCGGGCGTCGAGGCCACGGGCGGTCACGACCGGACCACTCACGCTTGCGATGACACCGTCCTCGCGAACGGAATCTTGTGTTGCCTGACTCATGTTTGGTTATTCGTCCATCAGATCGATACCGATTGCTCTCTTGATCTGGTCACGGAGGCCGCTCGCGCCGCCGGAACCGCCGAGCGTCACGAGCGTCGGCTCGATGCTTCGCTCGACCGACTGCCGCGCGTTGCGCGAGAGGTGGTCGAGGTCGTCTTCGTGCATCACGATGATGCCGACGTCCTCGTCCTCCAGCGTCCGCGTCACGGCCTCGTCGAGTTCGTCGTCCTTCGCTTCGTCCGGGACGTTCTCGAACTTGCGGACGCCCGCAAGCCGGAATCCCGTGGTGAAGTCCGGACTGCCGATAACTGCGATTTCCTGGCTCATAGGATGACCAGCTCCGCTTCTATTGCATCGGGGTCCAGCCCGGCTTCGCGGCCGCGGGCGATGGCCCGGATGTTGTCGACCTCGCGCTCCTTGGCGAGGATGTACGAGACGATTGGCGTGACAGAAAGCGGGAACACGTAACCGAGCGTGTCCGCGTACTCCAAGAGCGCCGCGTCGAGGGCGCGCTCGAAGCCGATGAGGCTGTCGGCCTCTTCGAGGTCCGAAAGGGCCGTCGAGAGGCGGTCGCCGTACCGGCTGTCACGAATCTTCGACACCAGTTCGTCCGGACTGGCCGCCAGCGACGCGAGCTCCGACGCGCGGAACAGCGTGCCGCCCTCGATGAAGTAGTCGACGGGGTCGAGGTCGGCACCGCTTCGGGCGATGCGGAGCGCGTTGCGGGCGTTTCGGAAGTCGATTTCGGCTTCGAGGAACTCGCGGTACTGCTTTGCCTCTTCGCCGACGACCAGGCCGTCGAGCAACTGCTCGTAGAAGGCGCGGTCGACCGCGTTCTCCAGCGGGACGAGGACGCCGACGTCCTCGAACTCCTCGTAGGCGGCCGCGAGGCCGTCTCCGAAGATGGTACCGGAGAGGAGGTCGACGACCTCCTCCATCTCGCCCGCGTCGAGAAGCCGCGAGATGAGTCGGTCGTCGAACTCGCCGGCACGGATGAGGTCGGATTCGACCTCATCCCGTGGCGCGCCGGAGTAGACGCCGCGGATAATCGTCTTCACGTTCCACGCGTCGAACTTGCGAAGGTACCGCGCGATGAGGTCGTAGAGGCGGCCGTCTGCCCAGTCGAGGATATCGTTGAACTGCTTCGCCAGATTCCGGTTCAGCGCGTACTCGATGAGGTCGACGCCGGAAAAACGGCTCCCGAGCGCGTTGACCTCGGTCTCGTACTCCGATTCCTCCATGAACCGAGCGATTTCGGCCGGTCCCATGCGGACCAGTTTGCGGTACTCCTCGTCGCCGAACAGGGCACTACGTCGCGCTCGAACACGAGCGATGACGTATTCGGGATTCGAGCCGCCTGTAGTGCTCATTGGTCGTCGAACAGTCGCGCACTCACTTCCTTCAGGTTGTCCTCCCAGACTGTGTCGAGGACCGAGTCGAAGGTGTTGTTCACCCGGACGCGCGAGTTCGAGCCCTCGACCACGACGCCACCGAGGCAGTCGCGCTCGCCGGCGAACTCGTAGCCGTCGTAGTCTTCGAGGATGCTCGAAAGCAACTCCTCGTCGTCGGCGCGGCCGTGGACGAAGACCTCGTCTTCGTCTTCGAACTCGACCGACGCCGCGTCGAGAAGCGAGCGGGTCAGCTCCTCGCGGCGGTCGCCTTCCAGCTCGGCGAGTTCGTGTTCGACCTGCTCGCGGACGCGCTGGAGCACGTCACGACGGGCGCTGAGTCGAGCCTGCTTGGCTTCGAGCTTCGCGCTGGAGAGCGCCTGTTCGCGCTCCCGTTCGAGCTGTTGCTCGACGTCCGCCTTCCGCGATTCGAGGAGTTCTTCGGCGTCGGCCTCGGCCTCGGCGACGATGTCGTCTGCCTGTTCCTGGCCGTCCTGCCTGATGTCCTCTGCGCGTGCGCGGGCTTCGTCTCGGATGTCCTCAACGACGTTGTCCAAACTCATAATGGGAAAGAGAGGGGGTGCTTAGGCCGCGAAGACAACGACCAGTGCGAGGATAACGAGGGTCTCGGGGAGAACCGTAAGGACCAGCCCGTTGACGAAGAGGTCCTCGTCTTCCGCGATGGCACCCATCGCGGCGGAACCGATGCCACGCTCCGCGTAGCCTGCGGCGAAGGCGGCGATACCGACGGAGAGGGCCGCCGCGGCGTCGGCGGTGATAGCGGGCGAGGAAGCGGCTTCACTCTGCAGTGCAGTCATGAGGGGTTCGATTGCTTCAATCATTGTGTGTTCCTGAGTACCGGATTGTCGTCTCCGAACGTCTGCATGTGGCGTCAGCCGTATCATAAAGGTTCCCAAAACGTCTGGAGCGGTCTGTCTACGACGGCGGAATCGTCGTCATTGCAAAAGCAGTCGCTCCGAGCGGACAATAGTCAAAAAAGAATCGGCGACGAGCGTTAGTCTTCGGTCGTGAACTCGCGGTCGTAGCCGAACGGGTTGTACGCGCGGCCGCCGCCCTCGAAGAACTTGTTGAAGAACTCGACGTACTCGAGACGCACGGCCTGCAGGCCGGCGCTCGTGACGCCGAGCGCGAGGACGACCAAGTGACCGACGACGAGGACGAGCAGTCCGCCCACGACGCCCGCGGCACCCGAGTGGAAGATGCCGCCGAACAGGACGTCGGTCACCTCGTGGCCGTGGTACATGTCACCGACGTGGTACATGTGGCCGAGGCCGAAGTGCCACTCCGCCTCGCTCCCTTCGCCCGTGACGAACACGCCGAAGACGAGCAGGTTGACGGCGAACGCCATCGACGCCTTCGCGATGAGGACCGCGCCGAGACGCGTGTACGACAGGACGTTCGAAAGCGGGGCGGCGAACTCGACGAGTTCGGCCAGTTCGCCCATCCCGAGGAGCACCGCGCCGAGGATGTACAGCCCGAAGCCACCCCAGCCGACGATGAACGAGAAGCCGGAGAAGCCGAGCGGGATGAGCCCGTCAGCCGCGAACGTGGTGAACAGGAACTCCGGCGGCACGCCACCGAGCGCGTCGCTGAAGATCCAGATCCACAGGCCGTTCAGCATGAGGATCCACGAACCGCTTTCGAGGACCGCGTCCTTCGGACCGTGGAGCTGGTAGTTCTCGAAGAAGTCGAAAACGTAGCCCACGTTGACGTGGATGATACCGACGGCGACGCTCACGGTGAGCCAACCGAGGGCCCACTCAGCGGTGGCCGGCGACAGTCCCTTCTCGATGGGCGGGTGCGACAGCCCGAGCATGCCTTCCCAGAAGTACTGGGTGATGAGGTGGAAGCCGAATATCTCGCCGTAGAGGATGCCGAACAACGTCGTGAACAGCCCCGCGGCGATGGTGACGCCACCCATGCTCTTGAGCGCGCCGTCGTCGAACTTCGAGTAGAGGAAGAAGCCGATGGCGGTGTAGATGACACCGTACCCGAAGTCACCGATCATGAACCCGAAGAACGTCGGGAACGTCAGGAACAGGATGATGGTCGGGTCGAACTCGTAGTAGCTCGGGCGGTTGACCGCCTGCACGAGGAGTTCGAACGGCTTGACCGCGCCGCTGTTCTTCTGGACGACCGGCGGGTCGTCGTTGGCCATCGAGACCGTGCCGCCGTCGGTGGCGGCGACCGTACCGCCGCTCTCGGCGACGTCCTCGCGCGCGTGGTCGTGCCCGTCACGCGAGAACTCGGCGCGTTCGAGCTCTTCGACGGCGACGTGCTCGCCGACCTCGTCTTTGAGCGTTCCGGCAAACGTGTTGTAGCGCTCGCTGGGAATCCAGCCCTCGGCGACGAAGGCGTTCTCCGTCGTCGCGAACGAAAGCGGCGCTTCCGTCTTCTGGACGTCGATTGCGAGGCGCTCTTCGGCGGCGAGGAGGAACTCGCCCTCCTCGACGGCGATGTCGTGGAGCTCGGACTCGACGGTCTCGAGCTTCGACTCGACTTCGCGTTTCTGCTGTTCGAGGTCGCGGATGTGCTCTTCGGGGCTTCCCGAGGCGTCCGGGACTTCGAGCGTGGCGAACTCGACGCCGACCAGCGCGTCGGCGAGCGCCATCTCGTCGGCGCCATCGACCGGTCGACCGAAGACGGCGTGCGTGCGCTCGCCCGAGAAGATCTCGTAGGCGCTGATGTCGTCGGCGTCGACGACGGCGCGCTCGACGGGGTCGACCTTCCCCTGTCCGACGACGACCTGCAGGGTCTCGTACCCCGAAAGCAGGTCGAGGTCGAGTCCGAGGTCGACGAACGGCTCCATCGCGTCGATTTCTTCGTCCACCGCGCGAAGCTCGTTTTCGAGCTCGGCGCGGCGGTCGTCCAGTTCGTTGACCTCGGCTTGGATCTCTTCGAGGGGCTCGCCGAGCGCGTCGTCGGGGACGATGCGCTGTCGGCCGGAGTCGGTGTCTTCGACCCCGAGGATGCTCTTGAGCGAGCGGACGGTGACGAGCTTATCGGAGGCGCTTTCGGCGCCTTCGATGGGCGACCCCGTCTCGAATCCGAACTCCTCCTGCCACGAGCCGTCGTATTCGGTGACGTGCAGCAGTCGGAGGTCGTGGACGGCCTCGATGACCTCGGGCATGACGCCCCTGGAACCGGTCACCGAGACCTTGCTCATCTGCTCAGGTCTGAGCATCCACCGCCTCCTCGAATTTGCCGATGGCGAACTCGACCGCGTCGTCGATGTGGTCTTCCGCCTCGGCAACCAGTTCGTCGCGGGCGTCCTCGCCTTCTTCGAGGATGCGTTCCCGCTCCGTCTCTATCTCCGTGCGTCCCTCCTGTAGACGCTCGGATTCGAGCTCTGCGGCCTCTTCTTCGGCCTCGGAGCGAATCTCATCGGCTTCCTCACGCGCCTCCGCGACGAGCTCCTCACGTTCGGCCTCGGCCTCTTCAACGATGTCGTCGGCCTCCTGCTCGGCCGTTTTGATTCGTTCGAGAACCTCTTGTCTCGGCATACTCGTATCACAGGAACGTTGCACAAGCGCTGTATAAGGTGTTTGCGGAAAGTCTGTGACAGTCGCTCGGGGAACGCCGCGATTCACCCCCCTCGAACGCCGACCGGCGCGGCGAATCCGCACCGTTATCATCGGCGAGTCCTAATCCCGGCGCGATGGGAGTCCTCGAAAACAAAGCGCGGGCCCGCCTGTTCTACAAGTACCTCTCGAAGGTGTACGACCGGGTGAACCCGTTCATCTGGAACGAGGAGATGCGCGACGAGGCGCTGGAGATGCTCGACATCCAGCAGGGCGACCGCGTCCTCGACGTGGGCTGTGGCACCGGCTTCGGAACCGAGGGACTGCTCCGCTACACCGACGACGTCCACGGCCTCGACCAGAGCATCCACCAGATGCAGAAGGCGTGGGAGAAGTTCGGCAAGAACGACGAGGTCCGGTTCTACCGCGGGGACGCCGAGCGGCTCCCCTTCGCGGACGACGCCTTCGACGTCATCTGGTCGTCCGGCTCCATCGAGTACTGGCCGAACCCGGTCACCGCGCTCGAGGAGTTCCGCCGCGTGGTGAAACCGGGGAACAAGGTGCTCGTCGTCGGCCCCGACGACCCGAAGTCCGGCGTCTTCCAGAAGCTGGCGGACGCCATCATGCTGTTCTACGACGAGGAGGAGGCCGACCGGATGTTCGAGGCCGCCGGCTTCGTCGACATCGAACACCACATCCTCCAGCGCCAACCCGGTAGCCCGCGGGCCATCGTGACTATCGCGCGCGTGCCGGAGGAGTAAGCCCCAACCGCGCCGAGGTCGACTCGGACGCTCGTTTTCGCCGCGGCCGATTTACGACGCTCTCGCTTCGAGCGTCGCGACCGGCGTGTCGCCGTCGAAGACGCGAACGGTCACCGTCGCACCCGGCACGATGTCCGGGTCGTTCGTCCCCGCGAGTTCGAGCGTCGCCGTCTCGCCGACGGTCCACCGTGAGTCGGCGGCGGCGTTGAACGGGCCGGTCGGCCCGGGTCGGAAGCCGCTGGCCGAGAAGAACGGCACGGGCGGTTGGTGCGCGAGCGGCGCTCCGTCAACCGAGATTCGAACCGCGAGCGAATCCACGTCCAGCGGCGCGCCGCCCTCGTGAACCAGCGACAGCGTGTCACCCGAGACGGACAGCGACAGCGCCGTCGGTCGCGTCGGTGACGGCGCGGAGTCGGCCGCGTCGAACGCCGCCGCGCCGACGGCGGCCGCGACGACGACCACGAGACCGACGAGGAGCACGCTCCCGAGGAGCACGGACGAGCCGCGAGTCGAGGTGCGGAACTGGCGAGGCATCGAGACGGGGTGGCCCCGTCATCGGATAAGAAGCTCCGGTCAGCCGCCGCCGGGCGGGGCGGGCGGGCCGGCCTGCGAGACCGTCGAGACGGAATCGGCCGACTCGGTCGACCCGGTTCCGGTCGACTCGGTCGGCGTCGACGTGACCGTCGGAGACGTGTCGTTTTCCGCGGCGGTCGCGTTCCCCGCGAGGTAGGGCATGGGCGTCGGCGAGGTGGTGAGCACGACCGCCGAGTTACCTCTGATGACCGTGACGGTGTAGGACGCCGACGGCGAGACGGTCCAGATAGTCCCGTCCGAACCGGTGTGACCCAAGAGCGTGCTCTCCTGGCTGGCTTCGAGGCCGATCGTGACGTTCGCGTCTACCGGGTCGCCCGTTTCGCTTTCGTTCAACTGGATGCGAAGCGGTCCACCGGGGTAGGTCCGGTCGACGCTGAGCGCCAGCCCGTCTCTGACCCCGCTCGCGCTGTCGCGGGTCGCAATCGATTCGAGGGGGCGCGTCTGGGACTCCTTGAACACTCGCCCGGTTCCGGAGTCGACGTACGCGGTCAACTGCCCGTCCCGGTAGTTGATCTGCACGCGGTGACTGTCGCCGGCACTGATGACGTTGGTCCCGTTCTGCGCGGCGCGGTTCGAGTATATCGTCGGGTAGTTCTCCGCGACGATGTCGAGCGCCTCCTCGTAGGAGACCGTGTTCCGGTCGCGGTTGCGGAGGTCGGCGCGGTAGGCCTCGCGGACGTACTCGCCGTCGGCGACGACGCTGAGGACGAACCCGGTCTCGCTCGTCCGCACGGAGAACCGCGCGGCGTCGGACTGGCCGGTCACGACCGAGACGGCGTGCGTCCGAACGGGGCCGGTGAACGTGTCGAGTTCGCGTTCGAGCGCCGCGAGCCGCCCGGAGCTAATCGAGAAGTCCGGCGTCTCGCTCGTGATTTCGCGGAGGGCGACCCGCCGGTCGTCGAGCGCCCGCGCCTCGGCGTCGATTCGCGCGAGTTCGATGAGGAGGTCTCGCGCGGTGATGTCGTCAGCGTTGAACCGCTCGATGGCGGAGCGCTGTGCGCTCTGGAGCGCAATCGCCCGCTGTTCGATGGTGTTGAGCTCGTCGAGGATGAGCTGTTGCCGGGTGCTGTCGTCGGTCGCGGACTCGATGCGCTCGATTGACGCGCCCGTCTGAATCCGGCCGCCGGCCCCGAGGGCGGAGAAATCGAGGGACGGGCCGAGGTCGACGTGATGGGCCTCGACCGTCGCCCGGGCCAGCTCCGACGACGGAATGTCGAGGACGTGAATCGTCTCGTTGGACGGCGACTCGACCTGTGCGGGCTCCGCTTCATCGGGAGCCATCGAGTGGGTCGACCCGTCGGCGGGACCGGCCGCGCCGAGCACCGGCGACGCCACGAGAAGCATGACGACGACGAGCGGGAGGGCTTTCATCGCCGTGAGGGTACACGGGGGCAGTACTAAAATGACCCTCTTGACGCGGTCGCCGTCGCCGACATCGAGGGACGCATCTCGACGGCGTCTGACACTGTTGAATCGATGGAAAGCGTTTTCATCGCCGGATGAAACGGATTTACGTATGCGGAGCGCCGCCCTCATCGTCGCCCTCCTCACCATCGTCGCCGGCGTCACAGCGCCGGTGGCGGCCACAGACGCGGCTGCTGCCGGCACGCAGAGCGCGGACACGGTCGTCGGAGACGCCGGCTCGCGCGCGGGCGCGGAAGAAATACCCAGTCTCGGTCGCTCGTCGCTCGTCGCCCAGCAGACGAATCTCGACCGGTCGCCGCAGACGGAGATATCGATTCAACTGCGTGCCGACCGCTCTGCGGACTGGCGGGTCGAGATGCGCTACGAGCTCGACACGCAAAACGAGACCGCGGCGTTCGAAGAGTACGCACAGGAGTACGAGCAGGGGACCGCCGACACCGGTCCAGACGCGGCGTTCTTCGGACGCATCAGTCAGACGGCCGCCGAGCAGACCGGCCGGTCGATGACGGTTCAGAACGCGACGACGACGGGCTACGTCGAAAACGGGACCGGCGTCCTCGTGTTGACGTTCACGTGGACCAACTTCCTCGAACAGACCGACGAGGGACTGCGCCTCGGCGACGCGCTGTCGGCCGGTGACGACGAGACGTGGCTCACGTCGCTTCGGTCGAATCAGAACCTCACGATTCAGACGCCGCCGGGCTACGCCGTCAGCGACACGAACCTGCCGCTCGAAAACAACGCCGTCGTCGTCGAGGGGCCGCGGACCTTCGAATCGATCGACCAGTTGACCGTCACGTACGTCTCGACGGGCACGGACAGCGCGATTCCGTGGACGCTCGTCGGCGGCGGTGCGGTCGTCCTCGCGGTGCTCGTGGCGGGCGTCGTCCTGTTCACTCGGCGGGAACCGGGCAGGGGGACTCCCGACGGAACGTCGACAGCGACGACGCCGCCCGAGCCGCGACAGGAGTCGGCACAGGAGCCGACCGACGACGAGCCCGCGCCCGCCGAAGAGCCCGACGACGTCGACCTCGACCTGCTCTCGGACGAAGAGCGGGTCGAACTCCTCTTGGAGCGGAGCGGCGGGCGGATGAAGCAGGCGAACATCGTCAAGGAGACCGGCTGGTCCGACGCCAAGGTCTCACAGCTCCTGTCGGCGATGGCCGACGAGGGGCGCGTCGAAAAGCTCCGCCTCGGCCGTGAGAACCTCATCTCACTGCCCGACGAGGACGAAGACGAGGCGTGACGAAGACGAGGTGTAATCGGACGACGGGGGCGCCGGTGGCCGCGGTGCGAAAACGTTTATTTGCCCCGGTCGGTAGTGAACGTTGATGAAAATTCTCGTAACCGTCAAGGAGGTCGCCGAGGTCGAAGAAGACTTCGAGCTCGACGGGCTCCGCGTGGCGGAACGGTACCTCGACTACGACCTCAACGAGTGGGACGAGTACGCGGTCGAGGAAGCCGTCCAAATCGCCGAGGAGAGCGACGACGACGTGGAGGTCGTCGCCGTCACCATCGGCCCCGAGCGGTCCGAAGAGACCATCCGCATGGCGCTCGCCAAGGGGGTCGACCGCGCGGTCCGCGTGTGGGACGACGCGCTCGACGGCGTGGACCTGCTCGACGTGGGCGCGAAGACGCGCCTCCTCTCGGCGGTCGTCGAGGACGAGGACCCCGACCTCGTCCTGACGGGCGTGCAGGCGAACGACGACAGCTTCGGCGCGACCGGCGTCTCGCTCGCCTCGGCCATCGGCTTCGAGTGGGCCGCGGTCGTGAACGCGCTCGACCTCGACGCCGAGGGCGGCGTGGCGAACGTCCGCCGCGAACTCGAAGGCGGCGTGGAGGAGCTCACCGAGGTGGACCTCCCCGCGGTGCTCACCATCCAGACGGGTATCAACGAGCCGCGCTACGCGAGCCTGCGCGGGATTCGACAGGCTCAGTCGAAGGAAATCAAGCCGCTTGCGCTCTCCGACCTCGGCCTCGACGCCGCGGCGGTCGAGTCCGACCTCGTCCTGACCGACGTGTACGAGCCGGAGACCGAGTCCGACGCGACCTACTTCGAGGGCGACGCCGGGGAGCAGGCCGCCGAACTTGCGACCGTCCTCCGCGAGAAGGGGGTGGGCGCGCAATGAGCGACGTGCTCGCCGTCGTCGAGCACCGCCGCGGGAGCCTCCGCGACGTGTCGTTCGAACTCGTGACCGCCGGGGCCGACCTCGTCGGCGACACCGGCGGCGACCTCCACCTCGCGGTCGTCGGCGGCGACGTGGACGCCTTCGCCGAAGAACTCTCGCTCGCCGGCGTGGACGCGATTCACACCGTCGCCGAGGGCGACGAGTTCAACCACGACGTGTCCGTGCAGGCCGTCGCGGCCCTGTACGAGGCACTCGACCCCACGTACGTCCTCATGGGCAACACGGTCAACGGCCTCGACTACGCCCCCGCGGTCGCAGAGCGCCTCGACCTCCCGCTCGTGACCGACGCCATCGGGCTTGAGAACGACGGCGGCCTCGTCGTCACCCGCGAGATGTACGCCTCGAAGGTCGAATCGACCGTCGAGGTCGACGCCGACCGCGCCGCGGTCACCGTCCGCCCCGGCGAGTGGGACGCCGCCGAGGAGCCGGGCGAGCCCGCCGTCGAGGCGTTCTCGTTCGACCTCGACGAGTCTCAGGTGCGCTCGCGCGTGACCGGCTTCGAGGAGGTCGGAAGCGGCGACGTGGACATCACCGACGCCGACGTGCTCGTCTCCGTCGGCCGCGGCATCGAAGAAGAAGAGAACATCGAACTCGTCGAAAGGCTCGCCGACGCGCTCGGCGCGACGCTGTCGTCGTCGCGGCCCATCGTCGACAACGGCTGGCTCCCGAAGGACCGGCAGGTCGGCCAGTCCGGGAAGGTCGTCACGCCGAAGTTCTACATCGCAATCGGCATCTCCGGGGCCGTTCAGCACGTCGCCGGGATGAAAGGTGCCGAGAACATCGTCGCCATCAACACCGACCCCGACGCGCCCATCTTCGACATCGCCGACTACGGCATCGTCGGCGACCTCTTCGATGTGGTGCCGGAGCTTATCGAGCAGTTCGAGTAAGCGCCCAGCGGTTTTTGGTCCAGATTTTTCGGGTCGAACGAGTCGAACAGCAGTTCGGCGGGACGCAACTGCTCATCCTCGCGCGCGAGGTCACTGACTAGGCACCGCACAGCGGGAATCACGTCCTCTATTTTCGGTCAGAAACGGCCGCGAACGACCGCTCCCGCTCTCGGTTTCTCCAAATCCGGTACGTACTTCCCTACCCAACCCTACGAACCGACAATGGAATACCTGGAGCGCCGGGTCACGATGGTAAACGACCGCCTCGAGGAGGTCGTCTCGGCGGTCGAGCCGTCGGAACTCGCCGACCAACTCGACCACGTCGCTCTCGCGGGGGGCAAGCGCGTCCGCCCCGCCGTGACCATCCTCGCCTGCGAGGCCGTCGGTGGCACCCCCGAGGACGCCGTCGACTTCGCGGTCGGCGTCGAACTCGTCCACAACGCCTCGCTCGTCGTCGACGACATCATCGACCGGTCCGACATCCGCCGCGGCACGCCGAGCGCGTGGGCCGAGTACGGCTACGGGCCGGCCATCATCGCCTCCGACGGCCTGCTCGGCGAGGCGTTCGCCCTCCTGTCGTCGTCCGACCGCGCCACCCGCATCGTCGCCGAGTCGATGGTCGAACTCGGCGAGGGCGAGGCGACCGAACTGGTCGCGGTCCCCTCCAACGAGGCCGAGTACATGCAACTCGCCCACCGAAAGACGGGCGCGCTGTTCCGCGCCGCGGCCGAACTCGGCGCGGTCGCCGCGGGCGGCGACGCCCACGTCGTCGAGGCGTTCGGCGACTACGCGGCCCGCGTCGGCGTCGCCTTCCAGATTCGCGACGACGTGCTCGACGCCACCGCGGACGCGGAAGAACTCGGCAAGCCGACGGGGCAGGACGCCGAGATGGGCCGGCCGTCGCTCGTGCAGGTGACGGACCTGACCCCCGAGGAGGCGAACCGCCGGGCCCGCCAGCAGGCCGACGAGGCGCTTTCGGCCCTCGACGCCTCGGGCGTCGAGGACTCCGAGCCGCTGGAGTATCTCCGCGACCTCGCGGAGTTCGTCATCGTCCGCGAGAGCTGACGAGTCTGGTTCGAGTTCCGAACTGACGACGCAGAAAACCCACAGAACACACCGAGCGGCGCGACCGCCCGCGACTGATTACGCCGGTTGCTCGCTTTCGCCGTCGGAGCCGGTCGGATACCGGGACTCGGCCACCGCGAACGTCAGCGTGCTCAGCACGCCGAGGAGCGTGCCGACCGTGAGCGCGACGGCGAGGCCGGGGAGGTAGAACTTCCGGACCCCGGCGACGCCCTCCGGAAGGAAGAAACCGGACAGCGCGTACAGCACGATGGCGATGGCGAACACGTAGAACGGCGCGTTGAGATACCGCCACTTGAAGCGGTCGTGGAGGTACTCGTCTGTCACCTGTCCGAGACTGCTCGTGATGCCGGCGGCGGCGAACCACTCGACCGCGCCGTGGACGAGCGTGGCGAGGACGAGCCCCGGCGCGGGGTCGCCCGCGACGCTGTCCGAGACGGTTTCGAGGAGTTCCGCCCCGCGGACGCCGCCGACGACGAGGAGCGCGGCGGCGGCGACGTAGGTGATGATGGTGACGCGGCCGGCGTAGAGGACGTTCCGCGCGCGGTTGGCCGCCTCGTCGACGGCCGATTCGAGGCCGAGACCGCGGAACAGCGTGTACAGCCCGAGCAACGCCGAGATGAGGCCGAGGACGACCGCGCCGGGCACGTCGAAGAAGCTGGCGATGGTGACGAAGGGGTAGATGAGAAGCAGGATGCCGAGCGGGACGAGGATGGTCCCGCGGGTCTCGGGGTCGGCGAGCACCTGCTTCATCGTGTAGTACATCGATTCGAGGTTCTGGGCTTGCCTGACGACGACCCGGCGGACCCCGTCGATGGGGACGCGCGAACGGATGACCGGGAGGACGGACTCGTCCTGTGCGCCGTCGGTGATGACGATGGCGTGGACTGGCTCGCCGGTCGAGAGGCTCGCGAGGACGGTGTCTATCTCGTCGCCGATGGCGCGGTTCGCCTTCACGTCGCTCCCTTCCAACCCGGTGACCGCCGCGACCTCGACTTCTTCGTCCTCCGATTCGAGCAGTTCGTCGTGGACCTGAATGCCCTGAAAGAGGACGTTCACGTCGGAGTCCTCCGGGTCCGCGGTGGCCAGCGCCACCGCGGCGTCCTCGACGCGCTGTCGGCCGACGACGGGCGTCGACAGTCCCGTCTTGCGGCCGAGGTCGTCGTCGAGGTCGACACAGAGGACCAAGAGCATCGTTGACTCCTATGCCACGGGGATATATCTGCTTTCGGGGGCGCGGCCGCGGTGGCGCGGTCCGTCGGTCTCGCGGAGAAGCGGGCATCCCCGCGGCGCGGTCGCGGTCCGTCTGTGCGCCGCCGGTCACACGGTCGCGCCGGCTTCCCCGACGGGGTCGAAAAGCACCTCGAAGCGCGCGCCGGCCGCGCCGTCGGCGACGCGGATTATCCAGCCGTGAGAGTCGACTATCTGGCGGACGATGTCGAGGCCGAGGCCGGTTCCGTCGCCGCCTTTCGTCGAAAAGCCCGAGTCGAAGACGCGGTCGCGTATCGACGACGGGATGCCCGGACCGTTGTCCTCGACGAAGAAGCCGCGGCGCGACGGGAGCGCGCCGACGCGAATCACGAGCTCGGAGTCGTCGCCGCGGTCGGTCGCGTCGGCGCGGTCGTTCCGAGCGTGCTGGAGCGCGTTCCGAAACAGGTTCTCGAAGAGGCGCGTCGTCCGGCTCTCGTCGGCGTCGACGACGGGGAGCTCGCCGATTTCACAGCGCACGTCGCCTGCGTTCGACGAACACATGTCCCATGCCGTGGCCGCGGAGTCCGCCAGCGAGACCGTCGACGCGTCGAGGACGGAGTGCTCGTCGCGGGCGAGAGAGAGGACGTCTTCGACCACGTCGGTGATGCGCCGGTGGGCGCGCTCGACGTGGTCGAGATGGGAGTCGTCGTCGAGTTCGCGGGCGAGTTCGAGTCGGCCCTGTGCGACCGCCAGCGGCCCGCGGATGTCGTGGGAGAGGACGCGGGCGAAGGCGTCGAGCCGGGCGTTCTGCTGGGCGAGTTCGCGTTCGTGGCTGATGCGTTCCGTGAGGTCGGAAATCACGCCGAGGATGTTCGTCACGTCGCCGTTCTCGTCGAGAAGCGGGACCGCGCGGGCGGTGGCCCAGCGGATGGTTCCGCTCCCCTCGGGAACGAACCGGAACTCGAACTCGTACTGGTCGTCGACGGAACCGTCTCGGATGTCGGCGAACATCTCGTCGACAGCCCGCCGCAGTTGGTCGCGGTCGTCGACGTGGATGAGGTCGAGGAACGAACTCGGGTCGTCGTAGAGGGGCGACACGTCGCGACCCCAGGCGTCTTCGAACTGGTCGTTGATGTAGACGACGTCGAGCTCGGTCGGCTCCGAGATGAACACCATGTCCGGGAGCGACGAGATTATCTGTCTGGTGAGGCGCTCGGAGCGCCTGAGGAGTCGTTCGGACTCCAGTCGAGCCGTGACGTCCATCGCGGTCCCGACGACGACCGGCTCGCCGTCGACCGTCGTCCGCTGGCCGGTGATTTCCAGCGCGGTCAGCTCGCCGTCGTAGTTGCGGACGCGGACGGTGTACGACATCGATTCGACGCTCCCGTGGGACCTGTTTCGCAGGCTCTCGTCGACGATGGCGCGGTCTTCCTCGACGACGAAGTCGGTGATGGGTCGACCGACCACCTCGTCCGTGTCGTAGCCGAGCAGGTTCGAGAGGTACTCGTTGACGAACTCGACCCGGCCGTCGCGTATCACGTACAGGCCGACGAGCGACTGGTCGGCGATGAGCCGGAGCCACGCGTGCAGTTCGCCGAGTTCGGTCGACTGGCGGGCCGCGACGACCGCGTTCGAGACGCGGTGGGCGAGCACCGCGGTCTGCGCGTCGGCCGGCCGCTTGTCGACCACGTCGGAGACCCCGGCGGCGAACGCCTCGGCGACCACGTCCTCGGAGTCGAGCCGCGTGTACAGAATCACCGGTGGCGGGTTCGGCGACTCGCGGACGCGGAGGAGCGTGTCGAGGCCGGCGGTGCCGTCGAACTCGAACTCGGTGACGATACAGTCGAACGGCGACTCGGCGTGCGCGTCGAGCGCCGCGGTCGGGTCGGCGACCGCCGTGACGTCGAGGCTGTCGCATTCGTCGAGCGCCGATACCGTGTTCGCGGCGGTCTCGGGGTCGTCGTCGACGAGGAGAACCCGCACCGGGGGCTCAGCACGAACGACGGAACCGAGAGACATAGCGTATTGTCAGTCACATACAATAATAATCATACCGGCGGAACGCGCAGGCAATCGACCGAAGTCGGACGCCTTTTGACGATGCGCCAAGTAGACATCCGTAATCGAATGATCTCGAAGGGATGCGAACAGTGCGCCATGGGCGGAAAGATGGTGCTGTTCGTCTACGGGTACTGCGACCAGCGCGATTGTTTCTACTGCCCGCTCGGCGAGAATCGCAAGAACGTCACGGACGTGTACGCGAACGAGCGGAAAGTCGAGTCCGACGCGGACGTCATCGAGGAGGCAAAGCGCATGGACGCGCTCGGCTCTTCTATCACCGGCGGCGAACCGCAGGAGGCGCTCGACAAGACCTGTCGGTACATCTCGCTTCTCAAAGACGAGTTCGGCGAGGACCACCACATCCACCTCTACACCGGTATCCCGGGCGGCCGCGAGAACATGCGTCGCCTCGCGGAGGCCGGCCTCGACGAGATTCGCTTCCACCCGCCGCTCGAACTCTGGGGCGACATGCACGGCACCGAGTGGGAGGACATCCTCTACATCGCCCGCGAGGAGGGCCTCACCCCGGCGTTCGAGATTCCGGGCATCCGCGCCGAGCGGGAGTTCCTCGAGTTCCTCGACGAGGGGGCCGCGGAGTTCTGCAACATCAACGAGTTCGAGATGTCCGACGGCAACTACCGCCGGATGCAGGAGAAGGGCTACGAACTGCAGGACGGCCACATGTCGGCTGTCGACGGCTCGAAGGAGGCCATCCTCGACGAGATGGGCGACCACGAGCGCGTCTACTTCTGTACCTCCGTGTTCAAGGACGCCGCCCAGCACAGAAACCGCCTGAAGCGCATGGCCCGCAACCTCCGCCGCCCGTTCGACGAGGTGACCGACGACGGCACGCTCGTCTACGGCAAGACCTACACGCCCGCCGAGCGCTTCATCGAACTCGGCGTCCCCGACGAGTTCTACAGCATCAAGTCGAACCACGTCGAGGTCGCGTGGTGGCTCCTCGAAGAGATGATCGAAGACGGTGACGTCGACGACGGCGAAATCGTCGAGCAGTACCCGACCTACGACGGTACTGTGGTCGAGCGGACGCCGTTGGCCTAAATTCAGTCTTTTTGGTCCAGATTTTTGCGGAGTGAGCGGACGCCGCTTGCCCGAGTTCAGTCTTTTTCGATTCGGGTGTTCACGCGAGCGTCACGACCGATAGCGGCGGTTCGGTGTCCGGGTTCTCGTGAGCGCGACGAACAGACTCGGCGTGAGCGCCGCGACGACGGCCGCGGCCGCGGTCGGTCCGAGAGGGAGACGCATTGCGACGCCGATGCCCGCGACCGCGACGCCGACGAACACGCCCGCGGCGACGCCGGCGCGCTGTTGGCGATGGGTCGGTCGAAAGCCGCGGGCGTCGGCGTAGAGCGCCCCCGAGAGTCCGAGGACGAATCCGAGGAGCGCGCTCGTCGTCCCGAGGCGGGGCGCGAGCGCGAGGAACGCCGCGCCGCCGACCGCACAGCAGGCGAGCGACGCGACCGGGGAAAGCGGGTTCACGTCCGCGCCGAAGCGGACCGCGTAGGCGACGGGGGGAAGCGACACCACGACGGCGGCGAACAGCCCGTCGAGCGGCTCGACCGTCGCGCGTTCGAGGACGGCGGTCGCCGCGGTCAGGAGTCCGATGACCGCGCCGAGGCCGAGAACGACCCGGGGTGGCAACGCCTCCGAGGGGTCGTCCGACCGGAGGACGCCGAAGGCGGCGAAGGGGTAACAGACGACGGCACCGAAGAGAAGCGGGCGAAACAGCGCCCCCGAGAGGACCGCCGCGGAGACGGTCGCAGAGAGGCCGAGGAAGACGCCGATGAGGAGTGCGAACTCGGGGACGCGTTCTGCCATACCGCGGGGTTCGAGCGCGCGACGGAAAGCGTTTCGGCGGGCGACGGGCTACCCGCAAGCGTTTAGAGTGCCCCTAGTGTACCTCCCGGCATGTCCGACTGTCCACTCGCGGACGACTGCCCGAGCTTCTCAGAACGAATCGCGGGCATGGGGTGTCAGTACTACAGCGACCGGGGGGGCGCGGAGTGGTGCGACCACTACGAGCGACCCATCTCCGAGCTCAAACAACAGCCGGTCAAGCCGGGCGAGGAGGTCATCGTCACCGTCGAGGACATCCACGAGAGCGGTGCCGGCGTCGGTCGGACCGAAGACGGATTTATCGTCTTCGTCGACGGGCTCCTCCCGGACGCGCGCGCCGTCGTCCGCATCGATCAGGTGAAAGGGAGCCACGCCCGCGCGAAGAAAATCGTCGAGCGCCTGCCGCTGGACCCCGACGCCGAGGAGAGCGAGGCGGGCGAAGCGCCCGAGGCAGACGCCAAATCGACGGGGAGCGGTCGCGACGGCCCGAAGCGCCCCGAGGCGCTCGGGAGCCGAGACAACTTCTGGGGCGAGTAACGCCGACGCGTCGGCGGCGTCCCGTGGACAGTCAGCCTGCTGTATCTTTTTTCACCCCCGAGCCCAACCCCGAGGTATGAGCGACGCCGGACGCGACGACGAGACGGTCCCCGACGTAGACCAACTCCTCGACAGGGCGGGGTTCGACCCGGAGACGAGCGTACTCACCCGGCGGCAAGCCGAGGTGCTCGCACTGCGCGAGCGTGGGGTCCGACAGTCGACCATCGCCGACTTCCTCGGCACCTCGCGCGCGAACGTCTCCAGCATCGAGGCGAGCGCCCGCACCAACGTCGAGAAGGCCCGCGAGACGGTGACGTTCGTCGACGCGCTCACCGCGCCGGTCCGCGTCGAGGTCCCCGCCGGAAGCGACCTCTACGACGTGCCCAAGCAGGTGTACGACGCCTGCGACGCCTCGGGCGTGAAGGTGAACCAGACCGCGCCGGACCTGATGAAAATCGTCTCCGACGCCGCCGGCGACGCGGTCGAGGGACGCGAGGTTCGAGAACAGCTCTTCGTCGGCGTCACGAGCGACGGGCGCGTCCGGGTCCGCCGACACGCCGACGGCGTCTGAACCCGCGTCCGCGTTCCGCGGCGTCCGTCCCGACCATCGCGCCCCGAAACGAAAGCGAACCCGATAACCTCGGTTCGCCACACGTCGTGCCGCGAGGCCCACGCTTTTGCTCGCGGCGGCCGTCGCCTCTCGCATGGACCTCGGACTCGACGGCGACACGGTCGTCGTCACGGCGAGTTCGGCCGGCCTCGGGCGCGCGAGCGCCGCGGCGCTGGCCGACGAAGGAGCGAACGTCGTCGTCTGCGGGCGCGACCCCGAGCGCCTCGCGGCGACCGAATCGGAACTGGGCGACCTCGACGGCGACGTGCTCGGCGTCGAGACCGACATCACGAGCAAGGGAGACGTCGAGGCGCTCGTCGAGGCGGCCGTCGAGGAGTTCGGCGGCGTCGACCACGTCGTCACCTCGGCCGGCGGCGTGCCGCCGGGCGGGTTCGCCGACCTGACCGAACAGGAGTGGTACGGCGCGTTCGACATGCTCGTCATGAGCGCCGTCTGGACCGTGCGGGCGGCGCGACCGCATCTCGAAGCGAGCGACGCGGGGACGATTACCTGCATCACCTCCACCTCTGTCAGGGAGGTCATCGACGACCTCATCCTCTCGAACGCGGTCCGCCGCGGCGTCATCGGCCTCGTGAAGTCGCTGTCGCGGGAACTCGCGCCGAGCGTGCGAGTGAACGCGGTACTGCCGGGCGCACACGAGACGAGCCGCATCGAGGAACTGGTCGAGGCGGCCGTCGAGCGCGGCGACCACGACACCTACGAGGAGGGGCTGAACTCGTGGTCCGACGGGATTCCGCTGGGCCGCGTGGGCGACCCGCGGGAACTCGGCGACGTGGTCGCGTTCCTCGCCAGCGACCGCGCGAGTTTCGTCACCGGGGCGTGCGTTCCGGTCGACGGCGGGCGACTGCGGAGCGCCTGAGCCGCGCCCCGCCGGTCACGGCGCAATTTTTGAGGGCGACACCGACGCCGCCACGTCCCCGTGGACCCGCGACCTGAGCGCGAGGTGCGAGAGTCCCACGAGGAGCAGGCCGGCGAAGTACACGAGAAGCGCCGCGCCGACGAGGCCGGCGTTGAGGTCGATACCGGCGACCGACGGGACGTTGCCCCCGTAGCGTTCCCACGCGACGGGGCGCGTCGAAATCACGGCGAAACAGCCGTAGGCCACGACGCCGAGCGCGAGCTGAAACAGGTGCGGAACGTCGGCCAGCGACAGCCGCCCTCCCCTCCCACGCTCGTCGCCGAAGACGCCGCCGCGGACGCGTTCGTGTCTGAACGGGGAGTCCGACGACCCCGCGAGCGCCGCCTCGATGACCGCGAGGTGCTTCGCCACGAAGAGCATCTGGTTGTGAGTGAGAATCACCTCGACGAACACGAGACCGATGAGAATCGGGACCATCCCGAGATACACGAGGTGGCCGGCGTAGAGCGCGTAGCCGATGACGGCGGCGATGGCAGCCATCAGCCCCTGAATCCGCCTGCTCTGTTGGTCGATGAGGTCCTGTTTTTCGCTCTGGAGGCACTCGTACTGCGTCAGTAACTGTTCGACGCGCTGACGTCGGTTCGGAAGGTAACGGTCGCCCATCCTGTCAGTCCAGCTTAACTACGCGGAGAAGAACCGTTCGGTCAGAACATCTCTTTCCGCTTCAGCCGCGAGACGACCTCGCGGACCTGCTGTGCCTTTTCTTTCGGGACGACGAGCACACGGTCGTCCCACGCGACGACCGCGAGGTCGGAGACGCCGACGAGCGAGACGCTCGCGCCGTCGGTGGCGACGACGTTGTCCGCGGCGTCGACGAACACCGGGTCGTCGCCGAGCGCGACGTTGCCGTCTTCGTCGCCGTCGATGATTCGTTCGAGGGCGTCCCACGAGCCGAGGTCATCCCACTCGAAGTGGACCGGGACGACCGCCGCGTCGGCGGCGCGCTCCATCACCGCGTAGTCGATGCTGACGGCCTCGACCGCCGCGAAACCGGCGTCCGTTTCGCCGTCGTCGAGGGCGTCGATGAGGGGAAAAAGCGGCGAGTCGCGCGCGGCGGAAAACAGCGCCTCGGGCGTCCACGCGAACATCCCGGCGTTCCAGAGGTAGCCCTCGTCGACGTAGCGGGCGGCCGTCTCGGCGTCGGGCTTCTCGTGGAACGCGGCGAGGTCGCGGTAGTCGCCGCGGTCCGCGCCGGGTTCGATGTAGCCGTAGCCGTCGTCCGGGCGAGTGGGTTCGACGCCGAAGGCGACGAGGGAATCGGTGTCGGCGGCGACGCGCGCGCCGCGGGCCATCGCCTCGGCGAAGCCGTCGCCGACGTGGTGGTCGCTCGGGAGGACGACGACGACCGGGTCGTCGTACAGCTCGGCGATGCGGTGGGTCGCGTAGACGAGCGCCGGGCCGGTGTCCTTGGCCGCGGGTTCGACCACGACCTCGGCGTCGGGCGCGTGGTCGGCGATGTCGTCGGCGAACGCGGGGCGCGTCGAGACGACGACGTGGTCGGCGAAACCGGCGCGGGCGACGGTCTCGGCGAGGAGGGAGCGGTCGCCGCCGAGCGGGAGAAACTGCTTGGGCCGGTCGCTCCGGCTCGCGGGGTACAGGCGGGTTCCGGTGCCGCCGGCGAGGACGAGCGCGACGAGTGGTCGGTCCATACGGACCGGTGGCGCTACAGCCTCAAAACCGTACCACGTCGTCACCCCACCGCTCCGACCACGTCGCCGACCATCTCGCCTACCACGTCTCGACTATCCCCTCGCGGATGTCCTCGACACAGCCCCGACAGTCGGGGTGGTCGGCGTCGAAGCAGGCGGGGCGGCCCCTCCCGTCGACGGCGACGGCGCGGCGCTCGGCGTGGCGGCGACAGACGATTTTCGCGCGGCCCTCGCCGTCCCGCGGAAGCGAGTGCGCCGGCGACGAGTCGCGGCCGTCTCGATAGGCGCGTTTGACCTCCTCGTAGCGCTTGCCGGCGTTTCGAGCGGCACTGCGAATGATGCTTTCGAGGCGGTCGTCCATGGTGTCGAATGCGTCTCCGTGGCTATCAATTCCTCGCTCGGTGCGACGGTTCTGGCGCGCTCTCGGAGCCGACGTTCACTTTCACCGCGCCGTTTGCAACTTTTTATATGAGTACGCGTCCAACCTCGATATGCCTCCCAATGGAAACCAAGGTGGAGGCGAGGTAGACCATGACTGATTTGCGAACCCACGCGGCTGAGATAGCCGACCAGTTCTCGGACCACCTAGACGTGTCCGCGGACGAAGTCGAAGAACGATTAGAGAGCCTCGTCAGCGAGTACCGAGTCCCCGTCGACGAAGCGCGGCGGAGCGTCGTCAACAGTTACCTCGACGAGGCCGGTATCGAGCGCGACGAGCTCGCCGGCGGCGCCGGCGGGAACGAACAGACCCTGCTCAACGACATCGACGAAGACGAAAAGTGGGTCGACGTGCGCGCGAAGGTCGTCGAACTCTGGGAACCCCGGAGCGAGTCCGTCGCGCAGGTCGGCCTGCTCGGCGACGACTCCGGGCGGATGAAGTTCATCGCCTTCACCACGTCCGAACTCCCCGAACTCGAAGAGGGGAAGTCGTACGCGCTCGGCAACGTCGTCACAGACGAGTACCAGGGCAACTTCTCCGTGAAGCTCAACCGGACGACGAGCATCACCGAACTCGACGAGGAAATCGAAGTCGGCGACGACTCGACCAGCGTCGAGGGCGCGCTCGTGGACATCCAGTCCGGAAGCGGCCTCATCAAGCGCTGTCCCGAGGAGGGCTGTACGCGCGTCCTCCAGAACGGGCGCTGTTCCGAACACGGCAGCGTCGAAGGCGAGTTCGACCTCCGCATCAAGGCCGTCGTCGACGACGGCGAGGAGGTCCACGAGGTCATCTTCAACCGGGAGATGACCGAGGAGCTGACCGGTATCGAACTGGACGAGGCGAAGCAGATGGCCATGGACGCCCTCGACACCACCATCGTCGAAGAGGAGATGCGCGGTGACCTCGTGGGGTTCTACTACCGCGTCACCGGCCCGACGCTGGGTCGGTACGTGCTCGCCAACGAAGTCGAGCGGCTGAGCGAGCCGGCGGACGCAGAAGAACTGCTCATCAAAGCGAGGTCGATGTAAATGAGTTCCAACGAAATCCCCACCCGAGAGGTCGCCCGGCGCGTCTTCGCACAGGAGTTCAACGACGCCGGTTACACGTTCAAAGAGTCAGACGACGAGCGCGCGCCCGTCTATCTGTTGCTCCCGACCGGCGAAAGCGCCAACCGCGTCTTCCTCGTCGGCACGCTGACCGAGAAGGAAGACGTCGGCGAGGACAACGAGTACTGGCGCGGTCGCATCGTCGACCCGACGGGGACGTTCTTCGTCTACGCCGGCCAGTACCAGCCCGAGGCCGCCAGCGCGCTCCGCGACCTCGACGCGCCCGCCTACGTCGCGGTCGTCGGCAAGCCGCGGACCTACGAGACCGACGACGGCAGTATCAACGTCTCCGTCCGCCCCGAGTCCATCACCGAGGTCGACGCGGCCACGCGCGACCGCTGGGTGACGGAGACCGCCGACAAGACGCTCGACCGCATCGCGGCGTTCGACGACGAGGGCGACGAGTACGCGCGGATGGCCCGCGAGCACTACGACCTCGACCCCGAGGAGTACAAACGCGCCGCCATCGCCGCGCTCGAAAGCCTCGAACAGGCCGACGAACTGAGCGCGTAAGCAGACGCGTCTCGTCGGCGACCCGGCGCGTCAGCGGGACGCACACCGGCCGGCGAACGCCCTCGAACACCGACTGACGGCCGATTTCCACCGTCACACGCCCCTTTTTGCGACGAATTACGACGCCCGAGACCCCTCGTCTGACGAACCATTAAGTGGCCTCACCACGGACCGAGAGATATCATGGGCAACAAGAACAAGACCATCTCGTTTCGCGTCAACGAAGACGCGTTCGAGACCCTTCGGGAGATCGCCGAGGAGCGGGACATCTCCCTGTCCGCCGTCTTCCGCGACTACGTGGACACGTTAGTTGCCCACGACGGTCAGGTGCAGGTCGTCCCCAAACACGAACTCGAAAAACTGCGCGAGGGCGAAGACGAGTCGTTCCCGCCGACCGTGGAGGTCCCCAAGAGCTTCATCCGCGAGCACGAGCGCCTCGAACTGGAGGCCGAACACCTCCGCGAACAGCTCGAAGAGCACAAGGGCTACGTGAACTACCTGCGCGAGCAGGTCGAAACCGACCACGACGACGTCGAGGAGGTCATCCAACTGGAGGACCTCGATACCGGCGACGAGCCGTCGTTCCGCCTCGGCTAAGCGTCTCTCCCGTCTGTCTGCGGCGTTCTCTCTTCCCGATTCATTCAGCGAGGACCGACGAGGTCCTGCTTCGCCCGCCGCGCCTCGTCCTGCATCTCCCGGTCGCCTTCCACGTCCGCGAGCGCCTCGACGGATTCGAGCGTCCGGACCGAGTCGTCGAGAAACGAGAGCACGTCGCCGGGGTAGGCGTACACCATGTAGTCGTCGCTCATCACGTCCACGATGGCGTCGGGGCCGAGCCCCTGCGCGCGGAGTTCGAGCAGGTACTCGATGAACTGGCGTTCGGGGTAGCCGGTGTAGATGTCGTCTGAGTTCTCGCAGTCGAGGAAGTCCTGCGCGAAGTCGAGCAGGCGGTCGCGGGTGGCGTCGTCAACCTTGGCGAGCCCCTCGCCGGAGTAGAGGATTTCGAGGGTCGCACCGCTGAAGACACGCTTGGGGATGTTCGTATCCAGTTGCGAGACGATCTGGCGGTGGTTTTTGAGATAGATCTTGTCCGTGATAGCCACTGCTACCCGCGACTTCGAGCCACCGCGGCAAAAGCGTCCCGCTCGCCGGCGCGGGCGGTCGGTGGGGGCGACCTCTGTTACGTACTGTCATTCCGGGACCGTAGCGTAACGTATTTTAGTCGTAGCGGATTAGGAAGGGTTGCAACGTGTCCGGGTTGGGGTAGTGGACTATCCTTCAGCCTTGTGGAGGCTGAGACGCGGGTTCAATTCTCGCACCTGGACCTTCTTCACATTCTCACTCTTTCGAGCGTGTGCTCGCGTCAGCGAGCACCGCGAGAACTCACGAGAATGTGCGAAGTCGAACCGAGAGAATTGAATCGGCGAGCAACTTGTTGCGAGTGAGGTTCAATTCTCGCACCTGGACCTCTTCTTTACATTTCGACCGGTGAGCGCCGCAATCGAGAGAGGAGCACCGCGCATCGCCCACCAGACCCAAGTGTGTCACACACTAACATTCATCGTGGGATGAGAACCCAACTCCGCGCGGACAACTCGGTGTTCGACCGCATCCGCGACGCGATACTCAACCGCGGCGACCCGGAGGACAACGAAGACCCCGTCGGCCCCACGGTACCGACGGGCTGACCGGTCGCTCCGCAGAGTCGTCGTCGGTTCACCCCGCTTTTCCGCGAGCCGGTGCTCGAACCGCCGGGAGCGAAGCGGTTCGTCCGGAAACGTCGAGACGACCGTCGTCGCCGACAACCCGAAGGGAACGCCGGAAACGGGCAGGTCTTTCTTCCGGGCGTCATACGGCCCAGTCATGCAGGCCGCCATCCTCACCGTCGGCAACGAACTGCTCGCGGGGGACATCGAGAACACGAACGCGACGTGGTTAGCTCGGCGGCTCACCGAGGGCGGGGCGACGGTCGCGCGGATTCAGACGGTCCCCGACGACCACGGGGTCATCGCCGAGACGGTCGCCGACTGGGCGGCCGCCTTCGACGCGGTCCTCGTCACCGGCGGCCTCGGCGGGACGCCGGACGACATCACGATGGAGGCCGTCGCCGCCGGGCTCGACCGGGCGTTCGTCGTCAACGAGGAGGCCGAAAGGCAGGTCGAATCGACCATCGCGGCGATTCTCGAACGCCGGCCCGACATCGACTTCGACCTCGAACCCGAGTGGTATGCCTCGATGCCCGCCGACGCCGAGGTGCTTCCGAACGAAGAGGGCCTCGCACCCGGCTGTCGGGCGGGGAACGTCTACGTCTTGCCGGGCATCCCCACGGAGATGAAGCCGATGTTCGAGTCCGTCGCCGAGCGGTTCGCCGGCGACGTTCGGTCGCGGGTGGTGTACGCCGACGCGCCGGAGGGAGCCGTCGCCCGCGAACTCGGCGTCGTCGCCGAGCGCTTCGGCGTCGGCGTCGGGAGCTATCCCAACAGCGGCGGGCCGACGCGAATCAAACTCACCGGCGGCGACCCGGCGGCGCTCGACGAGGCGATGGCGTGGTTCCGGTCGAACGCGACGGTCGACCTCTACGAGAGCGAGGCGGCCGTGATGGCGGCGCGCGAAGCGGAGACGGACGGCGAGAAACGGGATAGAACCGACCACGACGACGGACGGCTTGGCGGCCGCGACGAGTAATCGAGCCAGCGGGTGGTTGGCTGGTCAGCGGAGTTGTGCGAGACTGGCGTCGGCGCGGGGCATGGCGTCGAGCGACCCGCGACTGCGGATGATGTTGAAGGCGGTGACGAGGTCCGACCGGGAGACGAGGCCGACGAGTTCGCCCGCCTCGTCGACGACCGGGAGGCGGCCCACGCCGCGCTCCTGCATGAGGGCGATGGCGTCCATCGCGTCGGCGTCGGGGGTGATGGTCGTCAGTTCGTCGCTCATGATGTCGTCGACGCGGAAGGCGTCGCGCTCGACCTCCTTGACGCCGCGGGCGTCGTCGAGGGTGACCATGCCGACGAGGTCGCCGTTTCTGAGGACCGGGTAGCCCGTGTGGCGCTCGACGAACATGCGTTCGAGGAGTTCAGCGACGGAGGTCTTCTCGTCGACCACGTCGAGGTTCTCGCGGCCGGTCATGATGTCGCGGACGACCACGTCTTGGAACGTCGCCTTGAGGACGGTCTGTTGGGCCTCGCCGGACGCGCCCATGTAGATGAAGAAGGCGAGCGCGACGAGAAACAGGTTGAAAAAGAGGCCGAACAGGCCGAGCAGGAACGCGAACACCTTGCCGACCTCGGCGGCCATCTGCGTCGCTTTCGCGTGCGGGCGGTTCCGCGCGAGGAGCGCCCGGAGGACGCGCCCGCCGTCCATCGGGAAGCCGGGGAGCATGTTGAACACGGCGAGCGAGACGTTCACCAGCGCGAGGTAGCCGAGGACGAACTGCGCGGGGGCCTGCGACGCGGGGAGCAACAGGAAGCCGGCGTAGGAGACGACGCCGATGGCGACCGAGACGAGCGGGCCGGCGACGGCGATGGTGAACTCCTGTTTCCAGTCCTCGGGTATCTCCTTGAACCGGGCGACGCCGCCGAAGAGCCAGAGCGTGATGGACTCGATTTCGTAGCCGTAGCGCATGGCGACGAGCGAGTGGCCGAACTCGTGGAGTAGGACGCCGGCGAACAGGCCGATGGCGGCCGCGCTCCCGAGCACCCACTGCATCGACCCCGCGGAGATGGCCGCGCCGTCGATGCTCGCGCCGAAGAGGTCGTTGACGATGACCGCGAGATTCGCCACGTCCGATCCGATGAGCCACGCGAAAAGCGGGAGAACGATGAGGAACGTGAGGTCCAACTTTATCGGGATGCCAAAGACGCTACCGATGCGGATTCCTCGCATACCCGTAGGTAGCCGCGGAGGGGCCTTAAGTAGTCAGGGCGGAGAGACGGGGAAATGCTTACGCGGGCGGGCAATCGACGGGGAGACATGAGCGATTCCCGACCGGAGCCGGTGGTCAAGCGGAGCGCGGACATCGAGTACGAGGCGGTCGGCGCGGCCGACGGGATGTCGAAGGGCGTCCTCGTCTCCGAGGCCGACGGCGCGCCGAACTTCGCCATCCGGCGGTTCGTCCTCGATTCGGGCGCGTCGGTGCCGAGACACACAAACGAGGTCGAACACGAGCAGTACGTCCTGTCGGGGCGATACGTCGTCGGCATCGGCGACGAGGAGTACGAGGTCGAAGCCGGCGACTCGCTTTTGATTCCCGCCGGCGTCGTCCACTGGTACCGAAACGAGTCCGACGAGGAGGGGTCGTTCCTCTGTGCGGTCCCCAACGGCGACGACGCCATCGAACTCGCCGGCGACGCCGACGCCTGAGCGCGGCCGGCCGTCGGTGGCCCTCGGGGGCCGGGAACGAGGAGACACGGTACGAAGCCGCGTGCGGGTCGCTATCGAATCTGAGCGGTCGCAGGCGAATCGCTGAAATACCACGTCGCCGTAGCAGGCACCGTGTCTAAACAGGTCACCCGCGTCGACACGCTGTTTCTCCACCAGACGGGAGACGACTACCTCGTCGTCGCCCGCCGGGACGGAAAGCGGGTGCTCCGCGGCAAGCTCGAACTCAAAGAGACGAACGCGGGGCCCCGACCCCTGCGCTTTCTGGTGACGCGGAAGGGAGAGGACTCGCCGCGCGACCCGAGCCAGTTCGTCGAACTCGCCCGGTCGGCCGCCCGCATCCGCATCTCGCAACAGACGCCGAAAGACGGCCGCGACGAGCTGAAAGAGATGCTCGACGGCTACCAGCTCGAGGCGCTGACGGTGCGGACCTGCCGCCGCTGTGCCGTCAACGGCCGCTACTCGCCCATCACCGACGACACGGCCATCAAGGCCGAACACGAGCACATCTGTCGCGACTGCGCCGTCCAAGAACTGGAGGGAGAACTCTCCTTCGCCGGCGGCCTCACGCAGGCGGCCCAAGAGCGCTTGGAGGAACTGCTGTACGAGACGGGCGACCTGACCCGCATCACGAACCTCCTGCAGGGCGAGTTGGACCCCGACCTGACGAAGTTCGACACCATCAGCGCGACGACGGAGGACGTGGAACTGGTCGAGACGAGCACGCTCGACCTCCACCCGAACCTGAAGTCGATGCTGACAGAGCGCTTCGACACCCTGCTCCCCGTCCAGAGCCTCGCCATCGACAACGGCCTGCTCGACGGCGACGACCAGCTCGTCGTGAGCGCGACGGCGACCGGGAAGACGCTCGTCGGCGAACTCGCCGGCATCAACCGGATGCTGAACGACGACGGGAAGATGCTGTTTCTCGTCCCGCTCGTCGCGCTCGCCAACCAGAAACACGAGGACTTCAAGGAGCGATACGGCCACCTCGGCAAGGTGACCATCCGCGTCGGCGCGAGCCGAATCAACGACGACGGCAACCGCTTCGACCCGAACGCCGACGTCATCGTCGGCACCTACGAGGGCATCGACCACGCGCTCCGGACGGGCAAGGACCTCGGCGACATCGGCACGGTCGTCATCGACGAGGTCCACACGCTGAAAGAAGAGGAACGCGGCCACCGCCTCGACGGGATGATAGCCCGCCTGAAACACTACTGCGAGGCCCGCGCGAAGCGCCGCGAGGGCTACGGCGGCGCGCAGTGGATTTACCTCTCCGCGACCGTCGGCAACCCGAAGTGGCTCGCACAGAACCTCCGGGCGAACCTCGTCGAGTACGAAGACCGCCCGGTCCCAATCGAGCGCCACGTCACCTTCGCGGACGGGCAGGAAAAGCCCCGCATCGAGAACCGCCTCGTGCGGCAGGCGTTCGACTCGAAGTCCTCGAAGGGCTACCGCGGCCAGACCATCATCTTCACCAACTCCCGGCGGCGGTGTCACGAAATCGCCCGGAAGATGGACTACAACGCCGCGGCGTACCACGCCGGCCTCGACTACGGCCAAAGAAAGCGCGTCGAGCGACAGTTCGCCAATCAGGACCTCGCGGCCGTCGTGACGACCGCCGCGCTCGCCGCCGGTGTCGACTTCCCGGCGTCGCAGGTCATCTTCGACACGCTGGCGATGGGCATCGAGTGGCTCTCCGTACAGGAGTTCAGCCAGATGCTCGGCCGCGCCGGCCGCCCCGACTACCACGACAAGGGCGTCGTCTACCTGCTCGTCGAACCCGACGCCAGCTATCACAACACGATGGAGATGACCGAAGACGAGGTCGCGTTCAAGCTCCTCAAAGGCGAAATGGAGGAGGTCCGGACGGTGTACGACCAGTCCTCGGCGGTCGAGGAGACGCTGGCGAACATCGTCGTCGCCGGCAAGAAGGCGAAGGCGCTCAACAGCCGGATGCTCGGCGAGGTGCCGACGACCCACGCGGTCGGCAAGCTCTTGGAGTGGGGCTTCATCGACGGGCTGGACCCGACGCCGCTCGGCCTCGCCGTGACCCGGCAGTTCCTCTCGCCGAGGGAGGCGTTCGCCATCCTCGACGGCATCCGAAAGGGGTCGTCGCCGTACGAAATCGTCGCCGACCTCGAACTCGACGAGGAAGGCCGGTAGCGACCGGCGCGCTCGACCGAGGCTGAGGTTCCGAATCCCGCACGCTTTTTGGCCGCCGATACATCGATGACCGCGTGGTAGCGATAACGCCGGACATCCTCGTCGTCTTCGCCGTCATCCTCGTCGCGCTGGCGTTCTTCGCGACCGAGCCCGTTCCGGTCGACGTGACGGCCATCGGCGTGATGGTGTCGCTGATGCTGATTCAGCCCGCCTCCGAGGCGCTCGCCTCGGCGGGGATGCTCGGCGCGCCCATCGTCCTCTTCGAGTCCTACCCCGGCGACGCCCTCTCGGGGTTCGCCAACACGGCGACGCTGACCGTCCTCGCGATGTTCATCCTCAGCGAGGGCGTCCAGCGGACCGGTATCATCCAGCTTCTCGGCGCGAAGATATCGACGTTCACCGGCGACAGCGAACTCCGGCAACTCGGCGCGACCGTCGGCGTCGTCGGTCCCATCTCCGGCTTCATCAACAACACCGCCGCGGTCGCCATCTTGCTCCCGATGGTGACGGACCTCGCCGACCGCGGCCAGACCTCACCCTCGAAGCTCCTCTTACCGCTGTCGTACGCGTCGATGTTCGGCGGCATGCTGACGCTCATCGGCACGTCGACCAACATCCTCGCCAGCGACGTCTACTCGCGCATCACGGGCGAAGCGCCCTTCACGATGTTCGAGTTCACCGCGCTCGGTGCGGTGGTCATGGCCGTCGGCATCGTCTACCTCATGACAATCGGCCGGCGGCTCACCCCGGCGCGCATCGAGCCGCGGCGGGACCTCACCGAGGAGTTCGAGATGGCGGAGTACCTGACCGAGGTCGTCGTCCGCGAGGACTCCCCGCTCGTGGGCCAACAGGTCCAGCGGGCGCTCGTCGAGACGGATTTCGACGTGGACCTCCTCCAACTCATCCGCGGCGAGAGCGTCTTCCTCGAACCGCTCGGCCCGAAGGAGATTCAGCCGGGCGACGTGTTCACCCTCCGGACCGACCGCAACACGCTCGTCGAACTGCTCGACGTGGAGGGCCTCGACCTCGTTCCGGCGACCGTCACCGAAGACGAACTCGAACTCGCCGACCGCGGCCAGAACCTCGTCGAGGTCGTCGTCGCGCCGGGGTCGGCGCTGGTCGGCGAGTCGCTCGCCTCGGCGAGTTTCAGACAGCGGTACGACGCGACCGTGCTCGCGCTCCGCCGCGGCGGCGAACTCATCCGCCGCCGGATGGACAAACTCCCGCTCCGCGTCGGCGACACGCTTCTCGTGCAGGCGACCGTCGAGAGCATCGAGCGCCTCGACAACAACCGCAACTTCATCGTCGCCCAGGAAATCGAGCGCCACGACTACCGCGAGTCGAAGATTCCCGTCGCCGTCGGCATCGTCGCCGGCGTCGTCGCGCTCGCCGCACTCGACTTCCTGCCCATCGTCGTCGCCGCGCTCCTCGGCGCGCTCGCCATGGTCGCCACGAAGTGCCTCCGGCCGACGGAGCTGTACGACGCCGTCCAGTGGGACGTCATCTTCCTGCTCGCGGGCGTCATCCCGCTCGGCATCGCGATGGAGAACTCCGGGGCCGCCGAACTCCTCGCCGAACTGGTCGTGATGAGCGGCGAGTTCCTCCCCCTCATCGCCGTCCTCGGGGTGTTCTACTTCGTGACCGCGCTCCTGACGAACGTCATCTCGAACAACGCGAGCGTCGTGCTCATGATTCCGGTCGCCATCGAGGCCGCGACGACGCTCGGCGCCGACCCGTTCTCGTTCGTCCTCGCGGTCATGTTCGCGGCGTCGACGGCCTTTATGACCCCCGTCGGCTACCAGACGAACCTGTTCGTCTACGGTCCCGGCGGCTACAAGTTCACGGACTACATCCGCGTCGGCGGCCCGCTCCAGTTGCTTCTCGGGGTCGTGACGACCATCGGCGTCGCGTACTTCTTCCCCCTGACCTGACGGGGCGGAACGAAACCCTTTACTCCGCGACGGGGAGAGACGTATGTGCGGGACCGTGGGTTAGCCTGGTATACTTCGGGCCTTGGGTGCCCGTGACCCCGGTTCAAATCCGGGCGGTCCCACTTCTACCCGAACTCACCTACCGAGCACCGCGTAGCGTGTGCGAGGCACACCGAGTTCGCGGTGGATGGACCAAAACGGATTTGAACCCGACGAGACCGAACGGAGTGAGGTCTCGGCTTGGTTCAACATCCGGGCGGTCCCATTTTGACTCAAATCTAACACGTGAGCCCTGCATGTCGTGTGCGGGAGGAAGCCGTGGAAACACCGGGAACGAGAACCACGAGACGGCGGCGGGAAGACTTTTGCGACGAGCGGGAAACTTCTCGACTGAGATGTCAATCCAGCCGCTCGATATCCTCGGCGGGGTCATGTTCATCGCGGGCCTCGCAGTCGTGACCGGCGTGGTCGCGGCCGCGGTCGCCGCGGGCCAACGCCTCGGGGTCGGCGCTCTACTCATGGTGCTCGGAACCGCCGCGGTCGCCGGGGCGCGAGTGTACGAGAAAGCCCTCGGAACCACGAGCTAACCGGTATCGAACCCCGGCCGACCCGTTTTTCAGACCGTCGGGCCGAATTTACGGGCGCGACAGAGGAGTTACCGCCGCTTCTTTCGGTACCAGAACCGACAGCCGACGGGCGACTCGCCGGCGTCGATATCGAGTCGGCTGAGAAACAGGTCGCGGAGCGCGAAGGTGACGACCAGTTCGACCGAGCCGCCGTCCTCGCGTTCGGCCGTCTCGTCACACGGTCGGTCGCCGTCGGCCGGGCGCGCGCGGACCACCCAATGGCCGTCGCGTTCGGCGGCCGACACGACGACGCCTTCGGTCCAGCGGTCGCGGTCGTGGGTCGGTTCTCTTGCGTGGATTCTGTCGTGGACCATCGCCTACGCCGCCCTCAGGGCCGTGGCGGTGACCGCGCTCCGAGTAGTGGCGTTCCTGTCGGCCTCGCGTTGTTCGGTCTCGTTCGTCCGCTGGATGACGTAGCGCTGGCCGACCATCGGATCCAAGAGGCTGTCGACGGGCGCGCGGTCGTCGGTGAGAAGCGGCACGTCGTCGGTGGGTTCGTCGTTCCGGTAGGACGTGAGTTCGGCCGCGAGGTCGATGCCGATGTCGCGTCGCTGGTTGCGCGCCTGTAGCTCCTCGGCGGTCACGAGCGTCTCGTCTTTCGTCGCCACCACCTCGATGTTCTGGACGACGACGCTTCCCGCGGTGGGGAAGCTGTACACCTGCGGGTAGACCGACCGCATCGTCTTGTACTCCGCGCGGTAGAACTGCGAGGCCGGGCCGCTGGGCGCGGAGATGACGTTGGCGAACAGGACGCCGTCCTCGTCGAGGCGGTCCGAGGTGAGTTGCATGAACTCCTGTGTCGTCAGCTGAAACGGGACCTTGTCCTTCCGGTAGGCGTCGAGGACGATAAGGTCGTACGTCCGATTCGTCTCCCGGAGATACTGCCGGCCGTCCATCGTGTGGACGTTGAGCCGTGGCGACTCCTCGACGCCGAAGTACTCCTCGGCGACGGAGACGACCTCGGGGTCGAGTTCGACCACGTCGACGGTCACGTTCGGGTACTTCTCTAAGAACACGCGCGGGCCGGTGAATCCGCCGCCGCCGACGAACAGCACCCGGTCGATGTCATCGGACAGGAGAAAGGGGACGTGGAAGTACGACGTGTAGTCGAAGACGTGCCGCGTCGGGTCGTCGAGGTCCATCGCGCTGTGGGGCTGGCCGTCGAGGTAGAGCGTCCGCGTCCCGCCGCCGTCGGCGACGCGAAGCTCCTGATAGGCGGTCTGGGTGTGGTAGACGGTCGTGCCGCGGGAGTCGAGACCGATGCCGCCGGTCAGCGACGCGAGGACGAGGACGGCGGCGATGCCGACGCTCCAGACCGCTTCGTCGCGGCCGATATCGGGGCGCGAGAGCGCGAGCGCCGTCACGACCGAGACGAGTCCGAAGACGAGCCCGATGTTGGTGACGCTCAGAGACGGGATGAGGAAGTAGGTAGTAGCGAACGCGCCGATGATACTGCCGACGGTGCCGACGGCGTAGACGTGGCCCGAGGCCGCGCCCACGTCGGACCGCCCGGAGAGTTCCGCCGCGTAGGGACTGATGAAGCCGAGGAAGTAGGTCGGCGGCCCGAACAGGAGCGTGATGGCGGGGAGCGACGCGAACCGGCTCGGGACGGGGAGTCCGGCGGTCGACTGGATGAACAGGTCGCCGAGGAGGATGACGCCCGCGATGTACGCCGCCGTGCCGATGAAGACGCGGGCGAGCGCGCCGTTCGACGCCCGTTCGGCCTGCTGTCCGCCCCGGTGGTAGCCGAGGCTCAGCGCCGCGAGGAAGACCCCGATAATGCTCCCCCACGTGTAGATACTGCTACCGAACTCGGGAGCGACCATCCGCCCGGCGAGAATCTCCAGCCCCATGCTCGTGACCCCGGAGACGAACACGGCGAGTTCGGGCCGCGTCATCCGGAGCCACGAGGAGGATGCGGGCGTCGATGCCATGTCAGTACGCCAAGGGACGCGGCCGTATTAATTCATGCACGGCGGCGAACCCGTCGCGGTTCGAGGCGACGCCCGCCGACGAGCCGGCCGAACGCTCGCGTCCAAACGTCCAAACGCTCTTAGCCGATGAGGAGACCACGCCGGTCCGTGTCCACCCTCGTCGCCGCGTCCGACCTCGCCCGCGCCGCGTACTGCCCGCGACAGCTCTACTACGCCCGCCGCGACGACGACCGAGCGCCGCCGGCCGCAGTCGCCGGCGTTCGCGCGCTCGCCTTCGAATACCCCGACCTGCTCGACGCCAGCGACGACGCGCTCGCGGCGCGGCCGATTTCGGTGTCGCCCGCGACGTACCGCCAGAACCTCGCTCGACTCCGCGAGCGCGACGACTGGGACGCGCTCACCGACCCCGTCGCCCGCGACGAACTCCTCGCGGGCAAGGACTGCCGCGGCGTCGCGCACAAACTCGTTCGCCCGCCCGACGACGGGGACGGCGACGGAGACGACGACGGCGAGCGACCGCCGATTCCCTCCCTCGTTTCGCCCGGCGAACCGCCCGAGCGCGGCGTCTGGGAACCCCAGCGCGTCAGAGCCGTCGCGCTGGCGAAGGCGCTCGCGTGGGAGCGCGAGGCGTCGGTGTCGCGCGCGCTGGTCGAGTACCCGGCGGTCGGCGTCGTCCGGACGGTCAGGCTCACGACGGGGAACAAGGCGGCCTATCGGCGGGCGCTCCGCGTCGCTCGCAACCTCGATTTCGTCCCGTCGCGGCTCCGCGACTCCGCGAAGTGCGAGTCGTGTGCCTACCGGGAGCGGTGCGGCGTGAAAACGTGGTCGCTGTCGTCGCTACTCGGTCGGTGACGGGTCGTCGCCGAGAGGGACGCTACGCGTCGGCGGCGTGCTCGTCTAGCCACGCCTCGATGTCGTCGGCCATCGCGCCGCGGCGGTGGACGACGCCGCGGCCGGGGTCGACGACGGTGCTTTCGGTGCCGGGAGTCGTCCCGCCGTCGAGGACGACGGCGACCGCGTCCCGAATCTCGTCGGAGAGCTGTGAGGGGTGGGTGATGCTCCCGGTTCCGGAGCGGTTGGCGCTGGTCGCGGTGACGGGCGTCCCGGCCGCCCGAAAGAGAGCGCGCGCGAGTTCGTGGTCGGGGACGCGGACGCCGACGCGGTCTTTCCCGGCGACGAGCGCGTCCGGCAGGCTGTCGCGTCGCTCCACGACGACCGTCACCGGGCCGGGGAGGAACCGGCGCATAAAGGCCTCCTCGCGGTCGTCGGCGACGACGAACTCCAGCGCGGCGTCCACGTCGGGGAAGCCGGCGGAAAGCGGTTTGTCTCGGTCGCGGCCCTTGATGTCGAAGACGCGTTCGACCGCGTCGGCGTTCGTCGCGTCCGCGCCCATGCCGTAGACCGTCTCGGTCGGGTAGACGACCGCCTCGCCGCGGCGGACGGCGGCGGCGGCACGCTGTACGTCGTCGTCGCTCATGTTCGAACCGACGCGCAACGGGCGAAAAAGCGTGACGAAACGGCGATTCCGCGCGGGGACGGGAGCGCGGTCGGCGCGGCGGGGTCGAGAGACCGACCCGCGCGTCGGTTCGGCAGACGAGTCCGGCTACAGGTCGGCGAGGGCGTCGGCGATGTCCTCGTAGTCCGGGAAGTCCGGCCACTCGTCGGCGACCCAGCGGTACAGGACCGTTCGGTCCTCGTCGAGGAGGAACACGGCGGGGCGGTGTTCGGTGACGCCGGCCATCCCGTCGAGGTCGTGTTCGAGGTCGTAGTCGGCGGCGACGCCGGCCGCGGGGTCCGAAAACAGGCGGGCGTCCACACCGCGTTCTTCGAGGAACGACTTGTGCTCGTAGGGCGACGAGATGGAGACGCCGACCGTCTGTACGTCCTCCGGGACGCCGCGGTCGCGGAGCTCGTTCCAGACGTACGTCGCGGGGAACGCGCCCGTCATCGTGTGGAACACGAGGAGGACGGGCCCGTCGTCGGTGAGGTCCGAGAGCGAGGCGTCCTCCCAGAACTCCGCGTTGACGAGCGGGCGGGTGAAGTCCGGGGCGGTGTCGCCCACGGACGGGGCGTCGTGGTCGGGCAGGGAGACGACGTCGAACTCCGGCATCAGGCTCCCTCCCCGTAGGTGTTCTCGAGGTACTCGACGATGTTCGCCGACTCGGACATCGTGACGCCGGTGTTGTCGTCGACGATGGCGGGGACCGAGCGCTTGCCCGAGACGCGCTTGACGACGTTTCGGTCGGAGTGCATCGGCTCGACGAACCGCGACTGGTAGGCCAGCCCCTGCTCGTCGAGCGTGCGGACGACCCGCTCGCAGTACGGGCACGCCTGCAGTCGGTACAGCGTAATCGCCGGTTGCTCGTCGGACATGGGGGGCTGTTGGGCAGAGCGTCGCCTAAGCCCTTCGCTCGCGGGCATCCGCGCCGCAATCTCGGGAGCGTGACCGGCCCGACGGGGGCGAACGAGACGCCCGACGAGGCGGTGTCGAGGGCAACTCTTAATTCCGGTCCCGCGCAAGACAGTGTCGTTACATGGGTTTGCCGCCGCTACAGTTACCTCCAGCCTCGACGCTCGCGGCCGCACAGGTCTCGAATATCCCGCTGGACGACACGACGATCACAGTCCTCGGCGTGGCCGCGATTGTCGTCCTCGTCGCCCTCTCGGCGTTCTTCTCCTCGTCCGAGATCGCGATGTTCTCACTCGCGAAGCACCGTGTCGACTCGATGGTCGAGGAGGGAATCCCCGGCGCGGAGCGGGTCAAATCGCTCAAAGAAGACCCGCACCGCCTGCTCGTGACCATCCTCGTGGGCAACAACATCGTCAACATCGCGATGTCGTCTTTGGCGACCGGCCTCCTCGCCGTCCTCGACTTCGGCGCTGGCGAGTCGGTCCTCATCTCCACGTTCGGTATCACGACGCTCGTCCTCCTGTTCGGCGAGAGCGCGCCGAAGTCCTACGCGGTCGAGAACACCGAGTCGTGGTCGCTCCGCATCGCGCGACCCCTGAAGTACGCTGAGTTACTGTTGCTCCCGCTCGTCGTCCTGTTCGACCACCTGACGCGCCTCGTCAACCGCGTCACCGGCGGGCAGACCGCCATCGAGACGACGTACGTCACCCGCGACGAGATTCAGAACCTCATCGAGACGGGCGAGCGCGAGGGCGTCATCGAGGAGGAAGAACGCGAGATGCTCGACCGCATCTTCCGCTTCAACTCGACTATCGCCAAGGAGGTCATGACGCCCCGCCTCGACATGACCGCCGTCCCGAAGGACGCGACCATCGACGAGGCCATCGAGACGTGCGTGCAGGCCGACCACGAGCGCGTCCCCGTCTACGACGGCAACCTCGACAACATCATCGGCATCGTCAACATCCGGAACCTCGTCCGCGAGAAGTACTACGGCGAACGCGGCGTCGGCATCGCCGACATCGTCTCGCCGACGCTCCACGTCCCCGAGTCGAAGAACGTCGACGAACTGATGGCCGAGATGCAGGACACGCGGATGCAGATGGTCGTCGTCATCGACGAGTTCGGGACCACCGAGGGTCTCATCACCCTCGAAGACATGGTCGAGGAAATCGTCGGCGACATCCTCGAAGGCGACGAAGAAGAGCCGTTCGAGGAGGTCGACGAGAACACCTACCTCGTCCGCGGCGAGGTCAACATCGACGAGGTCAACGAGATGCTCGACATCGAACTCCCCGAGGGCGAGGAGTTCGAGACGCTCGCCGGCTTCATCTTCAACCGCGCCGGCCGCCTCGTCGAGGAGGGCGAAGAAATCAGCTACAACGACATCATCATCCGCATCGAGCAGGTCGACAACACGCGCATCATGAAAGCGCGCATCCAGACCAACGCGGGCATCGAAGCCGCCGACGGCGACGGCGACGACGAAAACGGCGGCGACGAGGAAGCGGAAGTCGAACCCGACACCTGACCGGGCGCGATCCGACGAACCCGATTCGCGCCGACCGCCAAACCTACTTCATCTCGACGACCGACCGAACCCGATTCGTCTCGTTCGAGACCCGACTCAACTCGTTTTCAGACCGTCGTCCGCCGCGGTTCAGCCGAGGAGCGTAAAGGAGAGAACCACGAGCACCAGCGACGCCAGCGCGAGAACCACCAGACCGGTCGCGTCGGCGGTGCCGTCGCCGAGGCGTCGCGCCCGTCCGCGGAAGCGAATCGCCAGCGCGAACGCGCCGAGGCCGACGGTCCCGAAGGCGAACCCGCGGAGCGAGATGCCGGTCACGACCGCCATCCCGACGTGGTAGACGCCGAAGACGGCCCAGAGCGCGGACACGAGGGTAGCGAGCGCGACGCGGAGCGCACGGACGTTCACACACCGAGTACGCTCGACACGAGCGTAAAGACGCCGTAGCCCAGTCCGAACGCGAGGGCGAGCGAGCCGACCCACGCGAGGACGGTGTACAGCATCTTCCGCCCGGAGACGCCCGACCCGCCGGCGGCGTAACCGGAGCCGATGATGGCGCTGACGATAATCTCGTTAAAGGAGACGGGGACGCCGAGGGCGACGGCGGTCTGGGCGATGGCGAACGAGGGAATCATCGCCGCGATGGAGCGCCGCGGCCCGAGCGAGGAGTAGTCCTGCGCGAGCGCCTTAATCATGCGCGGCGCGCCGGTCCACGACCCCGCGAGGAGGCCCAGTCCGCCGCCGACGAGGAGCGCCGGAAGCGGGACCGTGACCGCGTCGAGAAGCGGGACGAGCGGCCCGATGGCGAGGCCGACCTGACTGCCGCCGGCCGAGAACGCCACGAGGCCGCCGAGGACGAGCAGGAAGCGCCGCTGGCCCCGGGTCTTGTCGGTCGTCACCCACCGGCCGACCACGGCGGCGGCGGCGAGCGCGACGAGGAGCGAGGCGGCGACGAACCAGGCGGTCTCCCCGAGGCCGGCCATCCCGGTCAGTTCGACCGCGGCGGCACGGGCGACCGAGGCCGACCCCGACGCGCCGCCGAGCCCCCGCGAACTCCATGTTGGCGACGAGCAGGCCGACGATTCCGGCGAGCGCGGGGACGGTCCACTGCTCGGAGACGGCCTCTGCCCGGAGGAGTCGGGCGGTCGCGTACGACGCGCCGCCGCCGACGAAGGGCGTGAGCACCCACAGCGAGACGATTTGTTGGTACTTCGCCCACGCGGGGTCGCCGCCCATGGCGAGGCCGACGCCGACGACCGCGCCGGTGACGGTGAAGGCGGTGGCGATGGGGTAGCCGGCGAAGACGCCGATTGCGACGAGCACCGCCGCGGTGAGGAGCGCGACGACCGCGGCCCCCGCGGTCAGCGTGACGCCGCCGATGAGTTCCGTCCCGACCGCGTTGGTGACGTTCGCGCCCTGCAGGAACGCCCCGGCGAAGCCGAGCAGGCCGACGATGAAGCCCGCGCGCATCACCGAGATGGCGTTGGCTCCGACGGCGGGCGCGAAGGGCGTCGACCCCGACGACCCCGCGCCGATGGCCCACGCCATGAACAGGCTGGCGAGCGCGGCGACGACGAACGTGGCGAGCGTCGCGGCGGCTACCACGGGGCAACCCCCCGGCGGTCGTCGGCGTCGGCTGTTGTCCCGTCCATCAGCGGCGGCGGGCCTCGTCGTAGCCCTCGCTCAGTCCGAGGAGCGTCCGGCGGACGAGGAGATACCCGAAGAAAACGAAGAGCAACAACGCGACGAGCAGGCCGACGAACACGGGATTCCCCGCGAGAAAGTCGACGAGGCCGTCTACGACCAAAGGGTCGGTCATGTGGGTGGGTTCGGCGGGCACGAGGTATAGCAATTTCGGCGACGCGTCGTGAAAGAATACGAACACTCATGGGAAGCGGCGAGTAACGCCGATTCGATGGCCGACCTCATCCCCTCCACCCCGGACGACCCGGACGACGACCGGGGCGACCGAGACCCCAAGGTCATCGGCCTCGACAGCGACGAGGCGGACGACCTGCTCGGCGCGCTCTCCTCGTCGACCGCCCGGTCGGTCCTCGCGTCGCTCCACGAGTCGCCGGCGACGCCCTCGGACCTCGCCGCCGAAGTCGACACGTCCCTCCAGAACGTCCAGTACCACCTCGGCAACCTCTCGGAAGCCGACCTCATCGAGGTCGCAGACACGAGGTACTCCGAGAAGGGCCGCGAGATGAACGTGTACGCGCCCGCGGACCGGGCGCTCGTCGTCGTCGCCGGGCGCGAGGACGAGACGAAGGGGCTGAAGGGCGCGCTCACGCGCCTCATCGGCGGCGTCGGCGTCCTCGGAATCGGCGCGGCCGTCGTGAACCGACTCGCCCGAACCGGGTCGGTGCTCCCGTTCGGTTTCGGCGCCTCGGGCGGCGCGGACGGCGCTGGCGGTTCCGAAGCCGGCCAGAGCGGCGGGAGCGCCGGCGGGGCGGGAAGCGGCCTCAACGCGACCTCGCAGGCCGATGCGGCCACCACGACCGCGACGGCCGAGCGGACATCGACCGCGACGCGGACGGCCACGGAGACGGCGACGACGACCGACGGCGGCGGCGGATTCGGCATCGCCGAGGTGACCACGACGCCGGATTCGACGGCGCAGACCGCGGAAGCGACCCGGACCGCGGCCGAGTCGACGGTGACGGAGGCCGCGCGGACCGCGACGGAGACCGCGGCCGCGACGCCGACGCCGACGCCGACGCCGGTTCCGGACACGCCGGTCGCACAGACAGCCACGGAGACCGCGGCACAGCTCACGAGTGGGTCGAACGGGCTCGCGGGAGCAATCGGGTCGCTCTCGCCGGGGACGCTGTTCTTCCTCGGCGGGCTGACCGTGCTTCTCGCGTGGGTCGCGGTGGGCGTACTGCGTGACTAAAACGGCTGTTTGAGCTTACGGTGCGTATTTGATACCGTCACCCGTAGGAGTGAGTACGAGGTCGCGCGTGGCCCCCAACGGCGACGGGACTACCATCCGTTCCCCTGCCCCTCACCCCGTCGTCCGCGCGGCCTCGGACTACCCTCAGCAGACCCGCTCGGGTCTGTTCCCGCTGATTCTTCCGGCCCTCCACCGGACCTCGCCCCGCTATTCGTCGGGGACGATACGGAACGTCTCGAAGGTGTCGCCGTCGACCGTGACGAGTCGCCCGCGAAGTCCGCCGTCCGGTAGTTCCTCCAGTTCCGCGTGGGCCTTGCGGTTGCCCCGCGGTTGGGCGTGACTCCCCGGGTTGAGGAGCGGAATCGGCCCGGTGCCGTCGAAGCCCGGCCGGTGGCTGTGGCCGAAGATGACCGCGTCGGCGCCGCGCTCGCGGCCGAACATCGACAGCGCGGTGTTCCCGCCGCGGCGGGTGTGGGTCACCGCGAACTCGACGCCGCCGTAGGTGACGTTCCGCGCCGCGGGAACCCGGTCGCGTATCTCGGAGCCGTCGTTGTTGCCGTACACCGCGAGGAAGCTGTCGGCCTCGTCGATGAACGCGTCGAGGACGGACTCGCGCATGAAGTCGCCCGCGTGGACGACGAGATCGGCCTCGCGGACCGCGTCGAGGGTTCGGTTAGTCAGTCGATGACCGTCCGTGCTGTGGGTGTCGGAGACGACGACGAGCATGCGCCGGGCTAGGGGCCGGAGGGATTGAAACCTACCGACTATTGTGTCGGGTCGGTCGGGGGCGGTCGGGGGCGGTCGAGAGCGGTCGGGGACCGCCGCTGTCGGCGAGCGGTGTCCCGGTTCTGCGTCGGTAGCTCTATCCGGGCGGGGGGAGTGGCCCACGACATGGCAGGCAGTACGTCCGTCGTCGTCGCCGCGCTCTTCGCGAACGGGGCGATTGCGATTCTCAAGTTCCTCGGCTTCCTCGCGACCGGGAGCCCCTCCATGCTCTCCGAAACGTACCACTCCATCTCCGACACCGGCAATCAGGTGTTCCTCCTCATCGGCATCCGCGACAGCAAGCGCGGCGAGACGCAGTCACACCCCTTCGGTCACGGGAAATCGCAGTTCTTCTACTCGTTTCTCGTCTCCGTGATGCTGTTCGGCATCGCCGGCTGGGAGTCGGCCAAACACGGCTACGACGCCCTCATGCACCCCGGCCACGGCGGGGGCGGCGAGGCGCTCGTCCTGCTCGGCTTCGAAATCGAGCCCGTGTTGGTCAACGTCGCCATCCTCCTCGGGGCAATCGCCTTCGAGAGCTACGCCTTCCTGAAGGCGAACGCCGAACTCCGCCGGCAGATAGAGGAGTACGAGTGGAGCGGCCTCGTCGAGGCCTTCCGGCAGACGAGCGACGTGACGACGCTCACGGCGTTCACCGAAGACACCGTCGCGCTCACCGGCGCGGTGCTCGCGCTCGTCGGCATCGGCCTCACCGAACTCACGGGCAACGGGATGTTCGACGCCGCCGCGGCGCTCCTCATCGGGATACTGCTCATGGGCTTCGCCATCGCGCTCGCGTGGGAGAACAAGCGGCTTCTCATCGGCGAGAGCGTCCCCGTGGACGAGGAACAGGCCCTCCGCGACATCGTCAAAAACGACCCGCGGGTCGTCCACGTCGACCACTTCCGCGCGAGCTACGTCGGCCCCGAGAAACTGCTCGTCGCCCTCGACGTGAGCTTCGACCCCGAACTCGACACCGAAGAACTGGACGACCACATCACCGAAATCGAGTCCGAACTCAGGGCGGCCGACGACCGGGTGCACTTCGTCTACATCGAACCCGAACTATAGCCGAAGGAGCCGAGTGGGACGCCAGCGGCCGACCGCGACTGACGGCGGCATCCCCCAACTTACCGCGATTCGACCGCGTCGGCGACGAGTTCGACCGCCTCTTCTACGTCCTCGCGCGAGACGTTCAGGTTCGTCGTAAAGCGGGTGTGGTACTCGCCGAACGTGCCGCCGAGAACGCCTGCCTCGTCGCACAACTCCACGAACGCCTCGGCCGTCGTCCCAGCGCCCTCGGAGTCGACGACGACGATGTTCGTGTCGGGCGTCGGCACCGAGAGGCCGGAGACGGCGTCGAGACCCTCGGCGAGGACCGTCGCGTTCGCGTGGTCGTCGGCGAGGCGGTCGACGTTGTCGAGCGCGACGAGCCCCGGCGCGGCGATGATGCCGGCCTGTCGCATGCCGCCGCCGAACTGCTTTCTGACGCGGACGGCCTCCTCGATGAACGCCTCGGGACCGGCGAGCATCGAGCCGACGGGCGCGCCGAGGCCCTTCGAGAGACAGAACATCACCGTGTCGACGCGCTCGACCATCGCCGCCGGGTCCTCGTCGAGGGCGACGCAGGCGTTGAACAGGCGGGCGCCGTCGAGGTGGACCGGAATCCCGAGGTCGCGGGCGGCGTCGGCCGCGGCGTCGATGTCGGCTTTCGGAACCGCGACGCCGCCGCGGGCGTTGTGGGTGTTTTCGAGACACAGGACGCCGGTACCGGCGACGTGAAGCGACTCCTCGCGGGCGTGGTCGCGGACCTGCGCGGGCGTCGGCGCGGCGCGCTCGCCGGCGTCGTAGGCGCGGACCTGCAGGCCCGAGAGTTGGGCGAAGCCGCCGACCTCCCACTTGTAGACGTGCGCCCTCTCGTCCACGAGCGCCTCTTGGCCGGGGTCGGCGTGGACGCGGGCGGCGATTTGGTTACCCATCGTCCCCGACGGCACGAACAGCGCGGCCTCCTTGCCGACGAGTTCGGCGGCGCGCGCTTGGAGTTCGTTCACGGTCGGGTCGTCGCCGTACACGTCGTCGCCGACGGCGGCGTCGCGGGCGGCCTCGCGCATCTCGTCGGACGGGAGCGTGACGGTGTCGCTTCGGAGGTCTATCATGCGCGGAGAGACCGCGCCGACGGAGAAATAAACGATGGTCCGCGGGGCGTTGTCGGTCGCGGTCGCAATATTTGCGCTTCGAAAGGTGTTTGCCCCGGGGACACACACGACGCGGTATGGACCCGCGCATCCGCGAGCACGCACAAACTATCGTCGACCACTCCACGAGCGTCGAGGCCGGCGACAACGTCGTCGTCTCCGCGCCCTCGGTGGCCGAGGACCTCGTCACGGCCGTCCACGAACTGCTCGGCGACCGCGGCGCGAACGTCGTCGCGATGGACGCGAACCCGCGATTCACCCGCGCGTTCCTCCGCGCCGGCGACGACGACTACGAGACGCCCGAACACGTGCTGGCGCTCTACGAGGAGACCGACGTCATCATCCGCGTCCGCGGCGAGACGAACGCGACCGAACAGAGCGACGTGCCGCCCGAGACGAACGCCGCGTACAAGCGCGCCTACAAGCCCGTACAGGGCGAGATGCTCTCGAAGCGCTGGTGTCTCACCCAGTACCCCGCGAAGGGGAGCGCCCAGCTCGCGGGCATGAGCACCGAGGCCTACGAGAACTTCGTCTACGACGCCGTCACCCTCGACTGGGACGCGCAGGGCGAACTCCAACAGCAGTTGGTCGACATCCTCAACGACGGCGACGAAGTCCGCATCAAATCGGGCGACGAGACCGACGTGACGATGAGCATCGCCGGCAACACCGCCATCAACGACACGGCCGAGCACAACCTCCCCGGCGGCGAGGTGTTCACCGCGCCCGTGAAAGAGTCCGTGAACGGCGAGGTCTACTTCGACCTGCCGCTGTACCGGCAGGGCCGCGAGGTCTCCGGCGTCCGCGTCCGCTTCGAGGACGGCGAGGTCGTCGACTACTCCGCCGAGGGCAACGAGGAGGTCTTAGACGGCGTGTTCGATACCGACGAGGGCGCGCGCTACCTCGGCGAACTCGGCATCGGCATGAACCGCAGTATCGACCAGTTCACCTACAACATGCTGTTCGACGAGAAGATGGGCGACACCGTCCACATGGCCGTCGGCTCGGCGTACCCCGAGACGGTCGGCGCGGACAACGAACTCAACGAGAGCGCCGAGCACGTGGACATGATCGTCGATATGTCCGAAGACTCGGTCATCGAGGTCGACGGCGAGGTCGTCCAGCGAGACGGCACGTTCGTCTTCGAAGACGGGTTCTGACCCGCCCGGCGGCTCCGCCCGGTAGCGGACAACTCGCAACATTTCAGCTCCAGTTTATCGACCGGTGAATCGACTCGCGTCGTCGGGTTTTCCAGTCGAAACGGGAGCCTTCGAGCGGTCGTCGAAAACGGCGCGGAACCGCGGGCGAAACTCGGGCCACATCGAGCGACACTCACGGATTCTCCAGTCGAAGCGGTGCCCTTCCGACTATAGACAGGCGTGTGACAACAATACACATATCCCAGTAGGTTTATTTCGAATAGCCGACGAACACGAACCGATGCCAGCGGTCCAGTGCCGGGAGTGTGGACGCGACGTGGCGGTCCACGAGATAGAAACGGCGACCACGACGACGCCCGACGGCTTCGAGACGAGATATCGGTGTCCCTACTGCGGCTCCGAGATGCGCGACGTAAAAACGCGAATCGTCTGACGGCGTTACTCTTCGAGGTCGAGGTCGAACTGCTCGTTTTCGGTGACAGCGTTGAGCACGACCGACGTGTTGGACTCGCGGATGTCCGCGTCGGTGAGCAGTTTCTTGATCTGCGTGTTCATGCCGTCGGTGTCGCGGAACTTGCCGATGGCGATGATGTCGTAGTCGCCGGTGACCTCGTACACCGAAATCATCTGTTTTTCGGCGCGGAGGCGCTCTGTGATTTCGGGGAGCGCGGAGCCCTCGACTTTGAGTTGGATGACGGCGGTCACGTCGTAGCCGAGCGCGTCGTAGTTCACCCGCGGCGTGTAGCCCTCGATGACGCCTTCGTCTTCGAGGTCTCGCAGGTGATTCGAGACGGTCGTCACCGACACGTCGAGTTCTTCGGCGAGGCTTCGCAGGCTCGCTCGACCGTCACCGAGGAGCGCGTTGATGAGCTTCGCATCGAGGTTTTCGTACGTCATTACATCCAGAGACCGTCCGAGGGCATTAGAATTTTACGAATATCCAATTCTGTGGCACACCGCGGGGAATTGCATTAAGCGGAAAGGTCTTTATAGTGCGGGTGTTCGAATCGCGTGTTCAGGAAAATGACGGAAGACAACGCACTCACCGACGGCGGCCTGAGCGACGAGGCACAGTCGGTCATCGACGAGATCGAAGAGAAGAATGTCGACTTCCTCCGACTGCAGTTCACCGACATTCTCGGAACGGTCAAAAACGTCTCCATCCCGGCCTCGCAGGCCGAGAAGGCGTTCACGGAGGGCATCTACTTCGACGGTTCCTCCATCGACGGCTTCGTGCGCATCCAGGAGTCCGACATGCGCCTCGAGCCCGACCCGTCGACGTTCGCCGTCCTCCCGTGGCGGAAGAAGGAAAACAGCGCCGCAGGCCGTCTCATCTGTGACGTGTTCAACACGTCCACCGGCGAGCCCTTCAGCGGCGACCCGCGTGGCGTCCTCAAGCGCGCCATCGCCCGCGCCGAAGACCTCGGCTATGACGTGAACGTCGCCCCCGAACCGGAGTTCTTCCTGTTCGAAGAAGACGAAAACGGCCGCGCGACGACCGTCACGAACGACGCCGGCGGCTACTTCGACCTCGCGCCGAAGGACCTCGCGTCCGACGTGCGCCGCGACATCATCTACGGCCTCGAAAGCATGGGCTTCGACATCGAAGCCTCGCACCACGAGGTCGCCGAGGGTCAACACGAGATTAACTTCACGTACGACGACGCGCTGTCGACGGCCGACAACGTCGCGACGTTCCGGTCCGTCGTCCGCGCCATCGCGGCCGAACACGACCTCCACGCGACGTTCATGCCCAAGCCCATCCCGCGCATCAACGGCTCCGGCATGCACACCCACATCTCGCTGTTCCAGGACGGCGAGAACGCGTTCCACGACGGCGACGACGAGTTCGACCTGAGCGACACGGCCAAGAGCTTCGTCGCGGGCATCCTCGACCACGCGCCCGCAATCACGGCGGTCGCCGACCCGACGGTCAACTCCTACAAGCGCCTCGTCCCCGGCTACGAAGCGCCGGTCTACATCGCGTGGTCCGACCGCAACCGCTCGGCGCTCATCCGCAAGCCGGCCGCCCGCACGCCGGCCGCCTCGCGTATCGAGGCCCGCTTCCCCGACCCGTCCTGTAACCCGTACCTCGCGTTCGCCGCGCTCATCCACGCCGGTCTCGACGGCGTCGAGAAGGACCTCGACTGCCCCGACCCGGTCCGCGAGAACATCTACGAGTTCGACGAGGAAAAGCGCGAAGAGTACGGCATCGAGACGCTCCCGAAGGACCTCGGCGGCGCCGTCGACGCCCTCGAAGAGGACGAAGTCATCCAGGACGCCCTGGGCGACCACGTCTTCGAGAAGTTCGTCGAAGCCAAGCGCTCCGAGTTCAAGGACTACCTCGTCGACGTCTCCCAGTGGGAGCTCGACCGGTACCTCGAGACGTTCTAAGCGCCGCGCACGCCCAACACCGATTTTTCTTTCGCGACCGCTGGTCGGAGAGCGACAGCGCCCGGTATCGCAGTCGGCCAGAAGCAGAAACAGAAACCAGAAGCGACGCGAGCCGAACGCGGATAACAGCCCGAAAACGCGGCCTTAGTCGGCCCGCAGGGACGCCCCGTCGCCGAGTCCGAGCCGGTCGTACGCCCGCGGCGCGACGAGGATAAAGGCGACCACCGCCGCGGTGGCGAGCACCGTCACCGGGACCGAGGCGTCCACCACGTCGACGCCGACCCAGAGGCCGCCCGCGCCGAGGAACGCGACGAGCGCGACCGGCGGCGACAGCGTCGGCAGTGACTCGTGGTCGGCGAGTCGCGTCCAGCCGGCGAGGCCGCCGAGCGACCCGCCGAGCGCCGCCGCGGCGTTTTCGGTGTGTCCGGAGAGGCCCGTGGCGAACACCGCCGCGAGCGCGAGGACGCTGAGGCCGGCCGCGATGGCGAACAGGCGCGCCGGGTCGAGGTGGCCGGCCGCGTCGGGGTCGTCCGCGCCGGCGACGAGAAAGACCGCCTTCAGGAAGCCGAGGCCGAGGAGGACGCCGACCACGACGTCGACGCCGTAGTGGACGCCGAGGAAGATTCGCGAGAGCGAGACGATGCCGACGGCGACCGCCGCGGCGACGAGTCGGCGGCGGCGGTCCCACAGGTCGAGAAGCGAGACGGCGGCCCCGTAGACGACCGTGGTCCCGAGGGCGTGCCCGCTCGGGAAGCCGAAGCCGTCGTCTGTCGTGAACGAGACGAACAGGTCCGAAAGCGGCGACGGCCACGCGGGCGCGTCGGCGACGGCCGCGGTCGGCGGCCGCGGCAGGGCGAAGCCGACTTTCAGCGCCGTGACGAGCGCCAGCGACCCGAGCGCGAGGCCGACGAAGGAGGCCGCGGTCCGCCGCGGTCGCGCCGTGATTCGGGGGCGGCAGAGCCAGTACAGCGACGTGAACGCGACGAAGTAGAACCACTGGTCGCCGAGTTGGGTGGCGAGCCCGAACAGGAAGACCAGCGCGTCCGGCGCGTTCGCGAGCGCCAGCTCGCCGAAGCCGCGGGTCTGAAGCGAGAGTGCGAACCGGAACATCTCAGCCGCGGCGTTCGCGGACCGCGTCGACGGCGCGGCCGGGGAGGCCGAGCGCGTTCAGGCCGATGCCGAAGATGACGAACAGGACGTAGAGCCCGAGCGTCGACAGGAAGATGATGAGCATGGCGACGACCGCGATGAGGTCCGACTGGAGGTAGTAGAACGCGCCGAGCGTGAGGACGACGCCGTAGCCGAGCACGAGGTAGGGACCCCAGCCGCGGGCCTTGCCGCGGCGCATCCGCCGGCGGACGTAGCGCTTCAACTCGGCTTCGAGCTTGGGCTTTTCGACCGTCCGGTCGGTCACGTCGTCCTCGAACGCGTCGAGGTCGGCCCGGAGTTCCTCGACCTGCGATTCCAGCTCCTCGATGTCGGGAGCGCCGCGCGGGGAGACGGACGCGCCGGTCTCCGCGTCGCCGGCGTCGTCCGTCCGCGGCCCATCGGTGTCTCCTCGGTCGTCGCTCATATCCGTACGAGCGTCATGTCGGTCTCCCGTATGTTGTACCTGCCGGTCCACTCCGGGTGGTCCCCCCGGCGGGTCACGCGGTTCCGCGGGCGACGCGTCGTCGCCGACCCCCGCGAGGACCGCGTTGACGACCGCGCCCGAAAGCAGGATGAGCCCCGAAAAGTAGAACCACGTCACGAGCAACAGGAGCGTCCCGAGCGCGCCCGCGACCGACGCGCCGGCCACCGACGCGTAGAGACCGAAGCCGACCCCGAGGACGGTCCAGCCGACGGCCGCGAAGACGGTTCCCGGAACGACCTGCCGCGGTGAGAGGTCGGCGTCGGGAAAGACGTAGTACAGCGGGAAGAACGCCGCACACAGCGTGAGAAGCAACAGAATCGGCGAGAGCAGTTGGATGAACGGCACGTCGAGCAGGCCGAGGAGCGCGGTCAGCACCGCGACGCCGATGGTGCCGACGCCGATGCTGGCGAGGGCGATTGCGCCGTCGCGGAGCTGGTCGAGGAGGCCGCCAGCCTCCGAGCCGTAGATGCGCGAGAAGGCGATGTCGAGGCCGCGGAAGAGCTTCAGCGCCCCCCAGACCGTCAGCGCGAGGCTCACCGCCCCGACGCTTCCCTGTCCGGTTCGGTCCGCGAGGGCCTCCTCGACGAGGCCCTGCCCGGTCGGGACGAGGTACTGCTCGACGAGCGTCTGGAGTTGGGCCTGCAACTCCGCGCCGCCGACCGCGGTGGCGACGACGACGCCGAGGACGAGAAGCGGAATCAACGAGACGAGCGCGTAGTACGAGATGCTGGCCGCGAGAAACGAGATTTCCTTCTCCCGAATCGTGTCGACGACGGCCCGTGCGACGGGGACGGCGGTTCGAATCGTGGCGCTCACGTATCACGGAAACGACACGGGAGGCAAAGAAGCTACCCGCCGACGCGGCCTCGTGACTCGGTTACGGCCGCTGGCCGTTGCCTCGTCAGGCTTCGGGGTCGAGCGCGGCGGTCGCCTCGCGTATCTCAGCGACCGTCGCGTCGGTCTTGAACGCGGTGCCGTGGTAGTGCGCGGGCGTGGCGTCGTAGCCGGCCTCGCGGAGGGTTTCGAGGAACGTCTCCATCTTCGATGCCGACCGACCCCAGAGCTTACACAGGCGGTGCTGGTCGAAGTGGGTCGGCGTGTCGAGTTCGACCGCGAGCGTGTCGAGGAGCTTGCGGGCGCGCTTCGCGGTGCCGAAGTCCTCGGTCACCTCGTCGCGGACGGCCTCGGCGAACGCCGGCTCGGAGACGGGACCGAGCCAGATGGGACCGGCTTCGAGAATCCGGGTCGAGTCGCAGTTGGCGCACGACTCGGGCGGGTGGGCGATGAGCGAGCGCTCGGCCTCGCGGTGGAGGCAGTCCTCGCAGTGGTAGACGAAGCCGGTGGATTCGAGGAGTTCGTCGGCCTTCGTCGCCCGCTCGTCGAGTTCGAGATACGCCCGCGCGTAGTGACGCGTCGCGTGCGAGAGAATCGGGACGGCGGCCTTGTCGTAGCGGGCGGCGGTGCGGACCATCGCGCCGAGGAGGGTGCGAAGCCCCATCTCGGGGTGGTAGTCGGTGTTCTGGGGGAGACAGCCGTACTTCCGGATGCCGCTTTTCTGGTGTGCGCCGCACAGCGGGGCGGTGTCCGTGGCGGTGACGCAGACGAGGTCGCGGGTGTTGGCGAACGCGGGGTCGGCGAAGGGCATCGGCGTGCCGAAGGGGTCGAGGTCGACCACGTCGAAGACGGAGTCGTACATGAGGGCGTTGGCGTTGCGGTGGACCGCCTCGCCGCCGTTGCCGGCGCGGTCGAGGTTCGACTGGGCGAGTTCGACGGCGTCGGTGTCGAGGTCGGCGCAGGTCACGTCGTAGCCCTCGGCGGCGGCGCGGACGCCCCGGATACCCGAGGCGGCCATCGCGTCGAGGTAGCTCTCGGCTCGGGGTTCGCGCTCGCGGAAGGAGCGGAGGACGGCCGCGGTGATGTCCCGGTTCAACTCCTGTGTGGGGTTGTAGAAGACATCGTCGCCGGTCCCCGCGGACGCCCCGTCGCGGGCGTCGGGAACCTCGATTTCGACGCCTCCCTCGCTCACGTGCATACCCGCAGTCGCCCGCGCGGGCGGAAACCGGTTGCGATGCGATTGTGCGACGCGGTTGTGCGACGCGGTTGTGCGACGCGATTGTGACGCGATTACGATGCGATTGTGACGCGATTTCGGCGGTCGGTCCACCCCGCGGCATCGAATGCGTTTTCACCGCCACCGACGAAGTCGCCGGCGTGGACCCGGCCGACGACTGGCGAGCGGCGCTCGCGGAGACCGGGCGGCTCTCGCCGACCATCGTGCAGGCCATCGTCGACGCCCACGGCGACCGGGGCGTCACGGCCATCGAGGCCGTCTCCGAGCGACGGGTGAAGCGCTACCGCGACTTCGACGTGGTCGTCGGCTACGACGACGAGTACGTGGTCGAAGACCGGGGCTGTACCTGCAAGGACTCCCAGTACAACCTCGACCCCGACGAGGGCGAGCGCTGTTGGCACGTCCTCGCGGTCGACGTGGCCGAGGCGCTCGGCGAACTCGACCACCACGACATGTGGTACTCCGACGTGCGGGAATTTCTGTAATCTCAGTTCTCAACGACGCGCCCGTTCGGCCCGTCGTCGCGCCGCGGGAACGACCACAATCCTTTCCGAACCCCGCCGCGAACCTCGGCCCAACGGATGGCTGATTTCGACCTCTCTATCGACGAAAAGCGGGTGTACGCGGACAAGTCCGACAAGCAGACGGTGTACGTCGCCGCGGGCGTCGGGGTCGTGACCGTCGACGTCTCCGACGACCTCGTCGGCGGCTTCCGCATCGACCACCGGTGTACCGCGCGGGACGCCGCCGGGTCGCCCGGAGAAGTCGCCGTCGCCACCGACGAGGACGTGTTGCTCGTGCAGGGCGGCGACTACCACGAACTCGACTTCGGTCCCGCGACGGCCGTCGGCTTCCACCGGAATCGCGTCGTCGCCGCCGACGATGCGGGTCGCGTCGCCCGCTTCGACGAGTCCGGGTGGACCGACCTCGGCGCGGTCGGAGCGGTCCGCGCCCTCGACGGGAGCCTCGTCGCGGCCGACGACGGCGTCTACCGTATCGGCGACGACGGCCTCACGCACGTCGGCCTCGACGACGTGAACGACGTGTCCGACCCCGCGGGCCGCCTCGGCGGCGACTCGGGGACCCCGCTCGCCGCGACCGACTCGGGGCTGTACGCGCTCGGCAACGGCTGGATGGACGCGCTCGACGGGGCGTTTTCGGCGGTCGCGTCGATGCCGGACGGCCGCGCCCACGCGGTCGGTCCGGACGGCGTCGTCGCGCGCGACGCCGAGTCGGGGACGTGGGAGGCCGCGCCGATTCCGCTGGACGAGACGGTCGTCGCGCTCGCCCACGACGCCCGCGCCGCCTACGCCGTCACCGACGCGGGGAGCTTCTGCGTCCGACTGACCGGGGACGACTGGCGGACGCAGGTGCTCGGATTGGACACGGTCGGCGTCGCGGTGCGCTGACACGCGACGCGGCTGAACGCAACGAAAAGCGGTTTTACCCCCCACGAGAGACGAACGGGTATGCTCGTACCCGGCGCATCCTCGCAGGCACTCGCGGCCGCGCTCGCTTCCGAACTCGGCGAGTCGCTCGCGGCCGTCGAGTACGACCGCTTCCCCGACGGCGAGACGCTGGCCGCGGTCCCCGGTTTCGACGCCGACGCCGCCACCATCGTCGCCAGCACCGCCAGCAACGACGCCTACGTCGAACTGCTCCAACTGCAGGACGCCGTCCGCGAGGCCGGCGCGTCGGCGGTCACGACGGTCATCCCGTACATGGGCTACGCCCGACAGGACAAGGCGTTCGAGGCCGGCCACCCGGTTTCGGCCCGCGCGGTCGCCCGCGCCGTGAGCACGACGACCGACCGCGTCGTGCTCGTCAACCCCCACGAGGACGCCGTCTCGGAGTTCTTCGACGTGCCCGTCGACATCGTCGACGCCGCCGGGCGACTCGCCGAACCGCTCCCCGAACTCGACGACCCGCTGTTTCTGTCGCCCGACTCGGGAGCTATCGGCATCGCGGAAACCGTCCGCGACGCCTACGGCGACGGCGAGACCGACTACTTCGAGAAGGTGCGCCACTCCGGGACCGACGTGGAAATCACGCCGAGCGACGCCGACTTCGAGGGCCGCGACGTGGTCATCACCGACGACATCATCGCCACCGGGTCGACCATGAGCGAGGCCGTGACCGTCCTCGCCGACGGCGGCGCAAAGCGCGTCTTCTGTGCGACCGTCCACCCGCTTTTGGCTCGCAACGCCCGCACGAAACTCGCGCGCGCCGGTATCGAGCGCGTCGTCGGCACCGACACCATCGAGCGCGACGTGAGCGAGGTGTCCGTCGCGCCCGCTCTCGTCGACGAACTCGAACGGTAGCAGACCACACACTCTCTCGAAACGGTTTTGCCGGTCCCCGCATCTCGGGATACTATGGGACGTTACGGAAACATCGACTACCCGCGGATGACCAAGACCGGCCTCGGACTGGGGCTCGCGCTGTTCCTGTTCGGCGCTGTCGGCGCGAAAGTCGCCCTCGCCGTGAGCGGCGGTGCCATCCCCGGCTGGGAGCGCACGCTGTTTTTCGACGCCGAGTGGCTCGGCATCGCGCTGGTGCTGTTCTCGCCGATTATCTTCGGCATCGTGCTCCCGCTTACGGAGTAGATGGCCGACGCCGACCCCCGGTTTCCCGACGCCGACGAGACGCTCGTCCTCGAACCCGACTGCGCGCGCTGTCCGGCGCTCGTCGAGTGCCGAAACCGCATCTCGTGGGGCGTCGGCCCCGCTGACGCGACCGTGATGGTCGTCGGCGAAGCGCCCGGCGCGGGCAACCCCGACGCCGAGCGCTGGCGGGGCGGCAACTGGACCGGGATGTCCTACACCGCCCGGCACTCGGGCCGCCGCATCCGCGAGACGATGGCCGCCGTCGGCTACGAGTCCGGCGTCTTCTACACGAACGCCGTCAAGTGCTTCCCCTCGGACGGCGAGGGGTCGAACCGCGCGCCCACGGCCGCCGAAAAGGCGAACTGCCGCGACCACCTCGTTTCCGAACTCGAAGCCATCGACCCCGACGTGGTGGTCCCGACCGGCCGCCACGCGACCGAAAGCGTCCTCGCGCTCGACGACGCCTCGCTGGACGGCTTTCTCGATACCGTCCTCGAACCCGTCGAGAGCGAGCGGTTCGGCTACACCGTGGTCCCGCTTTTACACCCCTCCTACCGCGACGTGTGGCTCTCCCGGCTCGGCTACGAGTTAGACGAGTATCTGGCCGACTTGGAGTCGATTCTCCCCTAACCTCGCCGTGTCGACCGAGGCGCACACCGACGCCGACCACAAACGGTCCGCCGAGCGGAACTGACTCGACCGACTCCGGACCGGTGCGAACTTTCTTTTTCCCGCCAATCGACACCTCACGTATGTCCGACTGCATCTTCTGCGCCATCGTCGACGGCGACATCCCCGGCCGAATCGTCCACGAGACCGAGCACACGCTCGCGTTCCTCGACGCCAACCCGCTCGCGCCCGGCCACACGCTCGTCGTCCCGAAAGAGCACCACGCCCGCCTCGACGAGGTGCCGGCCGACGCGGCGGCCGACCTCTTCGCCGCCGTGAACGACCTCGTCCCACGCGTCGAGGCGGCGGTCGACGCCGACGCGACGAACGTCGGCATCAACAACGGCTCCGCCGCCGGCCAGGAAGTCGACCACGTCCACGTCCACATCGTCCCGCGGTTCGAGGGCGACGGCGGCAGTCCCATCCACGCCGTCGCGGGCGAGCGACCCGACCTCTCCGACGAGGAACTGGACGACATCGAAGCGGCCATCTCGGGCTGACGCACCGCTTTCGGTTCAGCCGACGCGACTTCTCTCCCACCGAACGTGTAGATATGAACACATATGAGGGCGGCCCGAGTACCGCCAGTCGTGACAGTCCTCCAATCGTTTCGAACGACCCTCCAAGTCGTCACCGACACGCCGGTGCTCGTCGCGTTCGCCCTCGCGTTCGGGGCCATGGGCGCGCTGAATAACGCCTCCGGCCTCGTCAGTGTGGTCGGGACGATTCTGCTCCTGTTCGGCTCACCGGCGCTCATCGGCGCGTTCTACACCGCCATCGACGGCGCGCGCCCCGGCACTGACACCGACCTGCGCGCGTCCACCGCGGCACAGCGCTACTACGTCAGCCTGCTCGGTGCGAGCGTCCTTTCCGGCCTCGTCATCATGGTCGTCGCGATGGTCGTCGGCGGCGGCGTCGTCGGCTACATCGGCTTCGACCGACTCAACGCGGTGCTGAACGGCTCCGCGAGCCTCACGCTCGTCGAACTCGCCGGCGGCGGAGCGGCGCTCGCGGTCCTGATGGCCGTCGTCTACGTCTTCACCTTCTTCGACACCGCCGTCGTCTTCGACGGGAAGACCGCGGGCGGGTCGCTCAGCAGAAGCGTCGACTTCGTCTTCGGGAACTTCCGGCAGGTCGTCGGCTACGCGGTCGTGGCGACCGTCGCGACCTCGGTCGTCGACCTGCCGGTGCTCTGGTTCGTCACCCTCGACGGGGCGACCACCGTCGCCGGCGCGGTGACGGCGTTCCAAGCGCCGATGTCGGCGGTCGATATCGCCGTCGTGGCCGTCGCCTCGACGGTCACCACGCTCGTCGGGCGGACCTACAAGGTCTGTTTCTACCGGGCCTGCACGGACGACGCGCCGGGAGCGGACCCGGTGACGACCGACGGCGAGTGGGCGGCGTAGTCGCGCGTTCGGTGGCACCGACGGCGGGCGACCGAAGCTATTAATCTGAGCACCCGACCACTCGCGGTATGTCGATTCCCACCACCACCGCGCTCGTCGGGGCCACCGGCGGCGCGGGGACGACCCGACTGACGCTCGAACTCGCCGCGGCGCTCGCGGACGACGGTCGCGACGTGGCCGTCCTCGACGCGGCGTTCGCCACGCAGGGACTCTCGGACTACGTCTCGGGGACGCTCGACCCCGACGCGACGGCGCTCGTCACCGACGCCGCGGACGTGCCGCTCGAATCGGGGTTGGTCGCGTTCGCCCCCGACACCGAGGGGCGCGTCGCCGTCTGTCCGGCCGCGGCCCCGTTCGAGCGACTCGCGCGGGCGATGACGCCCGACGCCGCGCGGGCGTTCGAGGGGCGTATCGCCGAGGCCGCAGACGGCTTCGACCACGTCCTCGTCGACGCGCCGCTTCTCGCGTCGAATCAGACGGTCGCCGCCGCCGCGGCCTGCGACCGCGTCGCGCTCGTCGCGCCCGCCACGGACCGCGGTGCCGACGCCGTCGGTCGACTCAGCGCGCGGGCCGCCGACATCGGCACCGACGTCGACGCGGTCGTCTCCACGTTCGGCGAACTCGACGACGCGGACGTCGTCGTCCCCGAAACCGAGGCGGACGGCATCGCCGACGTGCCGGCGTGCCGCGACGACGCCGAGCTCGCGGCGGGCGTCGGCGCAGTCGCGGAAATCCTCCTCGACGTCGAAATCGATGCCGCGGCCGCCACCGACGGGGTCCTCGGCTCGGTCGGCGAGTACGTCCGTCGCTGAGCGCGCGCGGCGTCGACTATTTTGGGAGAGCGGTCGTGCGTCTCGATCGCTGGTGATTGTTGGATTTTAACCCAGAGTTCAACCGCATCACAACGAGAATTCGGTTGAAAGCCCCAACGAGTACATATTTTCTAGATATACAGTCTCGATATCCTCATAGTATGTATGTATATAGCTGTCAATCGTCTCTCGATTCGGGTCAGCACTCTCAATTCGATCTCCACGCATATACTGAACCAACTCACGTGGGATTTCACACTCGACTTGCCAGTATGTGCTAAATCGATGCCGCCCGTAATGACTCGTCACCGCTCGATGAACATCGGTCTCGTCGTACTCTGGCCTGAACACGCTAGTCCACACGCGGTTGATAGCTTCAGGGGTGATTTGCGAAGCTGTCGTATGACTCTGAAACACCCACTGACTCCCCGTATCTGGTCGTACCAATAAGTGCTGCACGAGTGACTGGTACACCTCGTCGTCTAGTGGGAGGAGTCGCGCTCGGTGTGACTTATTCCCCTGTTCTTCGTATCTCGACGGGATGTAAACCACCTGGGAAAGGTCCTCAACGACAGGATTTGTCCCAAGTCCAGGGTACGCTGTGTTCAGTTCCTCGTGGTCAACTGCGAGGTTCGCCAGTCGAAGGTTACTCACCTCACCCGCCCGCAGACCCAGTTTGAGTTGCAAGACGACAATGAGACGGTCGCGGACATCGGTGATCGTGCGGACGATTTCACCGAGGCGCGTTGGCGAAATTCTCGGTGGGTCTTTCGAGGGAGGCTGTGACAAATCCGTTGTCGCGAATACATACTGGAACGGATTGTAGCCAGGGTCGTGCGGAAACACTGAATCGGCCTGCCAGTAGCGATACACTCGATTGAGTCGGTGAAGCCGTGTCCGAATTGTCACGGGCTTCAGCTCTCGCGTTGAGAGACAGTTCTCCACGTACCGCAGGATATGGTCCTCGCTCGGGCATGCCGGATGACGTCCCACACTGGACATATGGTGGGTCCACTCGTCGATGAGTTGCTGGTATGCTTGTGTGGTTCTGGGAGCAGGGTCGTCCGGTTCGAGACCACATTTCAGGAATACCTCAAATGGATCCACCGTCAGTGCTTCGAAGGTCGACTCGTATACCGACAGGGGATCACGTTCCCGTTCGAACGCGGCACCAATTTCGTCGCGAAGTGCATCGCCCGTCGAGTCATAGTCGTCGGTCATTGCGGTGCACCTCCTGACGTCATTGTGCCAGTCTTCCTCGCCCACAGCGCCTTTGCTGTGGGATAGCTCGCCGCCGCCATCCACACGGGATGATACACGTGTGGGTATCCTGGATGCCGCTGCAGCCAAGTGAAGAACTCTTCAACACGAATCCAGTATTCAGAGTAGACTGTGTTGAGCGTCCGCGTCTCCGTTAACTCTGCAAGCCACGCTTCCACGTCGGTCGGTCTTGCACATGCATGATGTCGACCCCGTGACTCTATGTACGACGTGAATGCCGACCCTGCTTTCCGCAACGTTGCACGATACGCGTTCGAATCGAAATTGGGGTTCCGTGATTTGACGAATTCATCCCACACATCTCGTGTTTCAAACGTCGATTCAAACCGCTCTAGTCGCGATCGAGAGGGGACCTCATTCAGTTGTTTGTAGATGCCCATCCGCCGGTGTACGTTGTTTGATTTTCGTCGATTCATACGAATTCGACCGCTTCAGGCAGCCGACACCCCTGTCGGCTGCCAATAAAATCTCAAGTTTGACTCGAAGACTGAGTGTGTACTATATCACCGATACAGGGCACGGGTGTATCCGCAACAAGACGTTCACAAGGCGTCTTCAACATCTGTTCGAATGAGTTCGTGGATAGTCTACATGGCCATGAATATCCGCGATAGGCCTTGAGCCTCTGAGTTAGTGAATTTTGGATTCCTGCACAACCCGGATTCTGTACTGTACCAAGAGTCCGTATTGCCGGTACACCACGACGTAGGTGGGGTGTATCGGGGATGTAGAGATATGCTGTCCCCTCGAATAATCACCCGATACTGACAGAGAATCAGAGCGAATTGCCAGTGGTTGAAATCGTCGTAGATAGAGTTTTCAGCGCTGTTTGAGCCAGTATTCGGGTTCACGTCGACGTCTCGAAACGGGTGTCTGGCGAGCGTTTCACGACAGCACCACGGGCGATAGCTGGCTACACCCCTGTTCGAGCCTTATGTTGCGGATACACCCCATCGGTGTACTCGAAGCGAGGAGAGTGTAACCGTCTCGATCTGAAGTAGGGGTTGTGATCAAAGAGAGATTGCTCTGACTGCTCCTCCGGAGGCCCCTCTAAGAATTCGGCGACGATAGATTTCCGGCGAGTGATTTCATAGATTTTGCAGTTTTGACTATCACGGTGCTTGTGAGAGGGGAGAATCGAGACCGTCCACAGGCCCCCAGACCGGTTGACATCGACGCCATCGGCCAAGACTCGGGCGAGGAATGTCTACGTCGCGCGGTACACGTCGCCGCGGGGCTCGTAGATGTCGCCTTTCATCTTGAGCTTGTCAAGCTGGTCGTTGACCGTCTTCTCGTCCATGTTCAGCTCGCTGTTGGCGCGTTCGAGGACCTCCTCGTGGGGCGCGCCCTCCTCGTACTCTTCCTGCATGGTGCGGATGAGTTCGAGCAGGTTCTTGATGCGGTCGCGCTGGGTCTTCGACCGACCCGTCTCGACGATGTCGGCGTCGAACTCGCCGGTCTCGGGGTCCATGCCGATGTCGCGCAGACAGGACTCGACGATTCCCGTGACGCGCTCTGCGTCCTCGCGGGTCACCTTGTCCGAGAGGCGGACGCGGGCCGAGGCCTCGCCGAGGCGGACGAGCGCTTCGAGCTTCCGGGCGGTCACGGGGACGGGCGCGTCCTCGTCGGCACCGCGGGCGCGGAAGTCGACGTAGAAGTCGCGGATGACCTGCTTCGCCTCGTCGGTCATCGTCGGGTAGCAGGTGCGCTTCGCGTAGGCGATGTACTTGCGAAGCAGGTCCGCGTCGATGGTGGGCGCGACCTCGTCGGTGACGGCGTCGACCTGCTGTTCGGTAAACTCGGAGTTGGCGACGTTCGTCCGCTGGGTGTTCAGCTCGCCCGCGTAGTTGGTCTTGAGGATGTGGTCCGCGAGCTTCGAGTCCTCGTCGGGGTCGGGGTCGTCCGTGACCGTGAAGATGAGGTCGAACCGGGAGATGAGCGCGGGTTCGAGGTCTATCTGCTCGCCGATCGGCTCGTACTGGTCGAAGCGACCGTACTTCGGGTTCGCCGCGCCGAGGAGCGAACACCGCGACTTGAGCGTCGCGTTGATGCCGGCCTTGGAGACCGAAATCTGCTGTTGTTCGAGCCCCTCGTGCATCGCAGAGCGGTCCTCGGGCCGCATCTTGTCCAACTCGTCGACCGCCGCGATACCCTTGTCCGCGAGGACGAGCGCGCCGGCTTCGAGCGTCCACTGCTGGCCGTCGCCGAAGTCGTCGCGGACGGCCGCGGCGGTGAGACCCGCCGAGGACGAACCCTTGCCGGAGGTGTAGACCGACCGGGGCGCGATGTGGCGGATGTACGATAGCATCTGAGAGTTGTGCGAGACGAGCCCGTTGGAAACGTAGCTGTGGGTGCCTTCGACTTCGAGGTCGTACACCCACTCTTCGGCGGGTTCGACGCGCTCTATCGACTCGATGCACTCCCAAGCGACGTTGCCGTCGACGAGCGACCGGAGTTCAGAGACGCGGTCTACAACCGAGCGCCCCCCGTCAGCGACCGCTCGTGCCCCCTCGCCGTCTCGGCTCTGTAGTGCGTCTTCGAACGCCGAGACGACACGGGAGAGGCTTCCGCGACTCGGGGTTCGGTCGCCCCGTTCGTAGTGCTGGTACGTCGACCGCGGAAGCCCGCATTCGGCCTGCGTGAGCCCGAGTTCCTCGCGGAGTTCCCGAAGCTCTCCGCCGGCGGGAATCAAGTCGGTGTTCGTGTTCCCGTCCGTTCCCACGAATTCGGCGGTTGCGAGCGACTTCCGTTCGGTCACGAATCCGATTTCGTCGACGTACGTCTCGAAGTCGTCACCGCTGATTCGGAGCCGGTAGCTCCCGTTGTGTCGGGGGCGCAGTTGCGACCGGATGCCAGCGGTGAGCAGGAGCGTTCGAACGTCTTCGAGGAGTTCGCGGCTCATCGAGGCGACCGTTATCTCTCGTTGACTCGCCGAGACGTGGCCTTCGCCTTCGATGAGCGCGCGGAGGAACGCCCGCCCGGTGCCCGCGCTCGCAGACATGATCTGCTCCGGGATTCGTTGCTCGGCCGAGCCCGCCAAGAGCGTCGGGGAGAGGTTTTCGAGGAAGCTAACGAGCTCGCCGGACCCACAGATGACCTCACGCGCGCGCTTTCCTTCGTGCGAGGACCGCTCGAAGTGGTTGACGCCGAGGCGGTCGAACGCGTCTGCCACGTCGTCGAGCACTTCGCGGTCGTTGTTCGTGACGGAGACGAACCCGGTCGCATCGTCGCGCTGTTCGACGTACCCCTCAGCCACGATGTAGCCGATGAGCCGGGCGAGCCAAGGCTCCCACTCGTCTGGGAGTTCGAGTCGAATCGCGTTGTGAGACTTCGAGCGCCGGAAGTCGACGTCGAGTTCGTCCCGACCCGTCGCCGGAAGCGAGTTCGGTGCCGCGAGGAACGCTCCTTCGGTTAGGCCGTCCGCCCTGACCGCAGTCGTCACCCCGTCGGTGCGGGTGAACAACGGATGGGAGGGAGTGACCTCGATTTCGCGGCCGGTGTTCGTCCGGATACGGAGCATTCGGTCCGGAGCCTCTCGCTTCCAGACTTTCGTCGCCTGTCGCGGCGTGAGCGTTCCGTCGGGGCCGAGCGACGGGACGGTGAACTCCGCGGTGTCCCAGACGCCGTCGTCGATGGGTTTCGGGTCGTCGAGGTTCGATTCGACCAACTCTCGAATCGGCACGTCTCGCCCGTCGGCGAGCGTGACTCGCGTGTCTCCGTCGACACACTTCCCGGTACCCGGGTCCCCTATCAACAGCATGTGCAGGTCGCCACGAATCCGCGACCCGTCGGGCAGGTGTTTCGTGACGCCCGAGAACAGTTGGAGAATCATGGCCATCTTCTCTTGCTCGTAGCCGTAGATGGCGGGCGCGACGGACTCGACCATCTTCTCGTAGATGGCCGGGTCGTTCGAGAGTTCGACGATTTCGGCCACGTCCTCGTCGGATATCTCCATGTCCTCGAACTCCTCGTCTTCGATGGTGAGCGAGATGCCCTCCATGTAGTAGTCGAAGACGGGCGTCTTCTCGTTGCCCGAGGTCTGCTGTTCGATGTGGAGGACGCCGACGGCGGTGACGTGGTCGCCGGCGGTGACCTTGCCGGTCACGTCGTCAGAGAGGTTGATGTCGATCGACTGCGGCGTCTCGCCCCCGCGCAGGCCCTCGGGGGACTCCTGAACGCGCAGTTTCTGGGAGTCGACGAAGTTCGACTGGTCGAAGTCGATGCGGAACGGCCCCTGACGCTCGCATCCCTGACACTCGTGGGGTTCCTGAAAGCCGCCGTCGCCCTGCGGGATGTAGCTCATCGTCCCACAGCGCTGGCACTCGAAGGCGGCCTCCGTGATTTTCGGGCGCACGTCGGTCGCCTTGCGGACGATGCCCTGCACCGAGATGAGCGTCCCGATGTGGTCGTCGTTGACCCGGATGTTCCGGATATCGACCGCCTCGGGGAGGTTGCGCATCCGGACGTGCGCCTGCCCGAGCTTCACGTCCGCGGGGAGGTCGAACAGGCGCAGGGCCTCCTCCGCGTACTCCTGGAACTGGCCGGGCTTCGTGATGTAGTCGTCCGCGAGCTCCGCGTCGAACCGATAGAGGTCGTCGTAATCGATGTACAGCGACCGCTTTTCCTTCGGGTACTGCTGTGCGAGCGTCCCGATCTCCTCTCGGTAGTAGTTTCGGTAGAACTCGATGAACCGCTCCGTCAGGTCTCGGTTCTGGGGGGCCTGCGCCATCGCACAGGGGTATGTCCCCAAGTGGTTAAGAACCTTCGTCGTCTGACCGACCGCTACAGTGACACGTCGGTCTCGATGTCCTCTGTCGCCTCGCGGAGGCCGTCGCGTCGGGCGTCCTCGGCCATCCGGTTCGAGAGGTCGTCGTCGGTCAACAGCTCCGCGAAGTCGTCGCGGAAGCGGTAGTTGGCCCGACTCGAACGGATGTCCGCCTCGGCGACGGGGCGGCACTCGGCGACGACCTCGGCGGGCACGTCGAGCGCTTCGGCGATGGTCTCGTCGTCCGCGCCGTCGACGAGCAGGTTGTCGAATCGGTCGGCGTCGAACGGGAACTCGCGGTCGGCGTCGCGGACGAGGTGGAGGTCGAACCGGGCGGTGCGAACCGCCTCGGGCGACGCGTCGAGTTCGACCGCGAGGTCGGCGTCCGCGTCGCCGTCGAAGTAGCCGACGACGAGCGCGACGAGCGCGTCGTCGTCGAGGTCGGTGTCGAACGCGTAGCGCTCGCGCATCGTCGCCACGGTGTCGCGGACGCCCTCGCGGACCGCTTCGGGGTCGTCCACGTCGGCGAGCGACCCGCGCGACTCGGACTGCTGTTCGGTCACGGTGTCCGAGCCGGTCGCCTCGATGAAGATGTCGCGGAGTTCGGCGGTCTTCTCGTCCATACCCGGAGAATGGCACGCCCAGCGTCTTTAATGATGCTGACCCGAGAGCCGCCCGAGCGCCGGCGAGACGACTCGAATCGACCGACGAGGCCCGAACCGGCACTCCGGCCGCGAACTCCGTAAACCGATAAGTTAAACTGGGTTTACGAGACAGCGACGAGCATGGCAACCGAACGCGAGTCAGTCGAACTCGTCGGCGACGAACTCGTCGGCAACATCGCCCGCGCCGCCCTGTTCGCGGCGCTCATGGGCGCGAGCGGTTACGTCTCGTTCCCGAACCCCGTCTCGCCGATTCCGGTGACGATGCAGGTGCTCGTCGTCTTCCTCGCGGGCATCTTCCTCGGTCCCGTCTGGGGCGGCGGCTCCATCGCGCTCTACCTCGTCGCGGGCGGCCTCGGCGCGCCGGTGTTCGCCGGCGGCTCCGCCGGGCTCGCACCCCTCGTCGGACCGACCGCCGGCTACCTCTGGTCGTACCCCGTCGCCGCGGCCGTCGTCGGCCTCGTCGTCCACGGCGGCATCAGCGTCGGCGACCACCGCGTGCGCACCGCCCGACTCGTCGGCGCGATGGTCGCGGGCACCGTCGTCGTCTACGCCTTCGGGACGGTCGGCTTCGCGTACGTCAATCGCGTCGGCCTCGAATCCGCGTTCTGGACGGCCTCCGCCGCGTTCATCCCCGCCGAGGCGTTCAAAATCGCCGCCGCGGTCGGCATCGTCCGCTCCGACGCCATCGCCGCCCAGTAGATGATTCGCGTCGAGGGACTCGTCCACCGGTACGGCGACACCGTCGCGGTCGACGGCGTCGACCTCGCCATCGACGACGGCGAGTGCGTCATCGTCGCGGGCGCGAACGGCTCCGGCAAGACCACGCTCGTCCGCCACTTCAACGGCCTGCTCGACCCCGACGAGGGGACGGTCTCGGTCAACGGACGGAGCGTCGCCGACGACCTCGTCGCCGCCCGGACCGCGGTGGCGATGGTGTTCCAGCGCCCCGAGGACCAACTCGTCGCCGCGACAATCGGCGCTGACGTGGCGTTCGGCCCGGAGAACCTCGGCCTCGACCGCGACGAAATCGACCGCCGCGTCAGCGAGTCGCTGGGCGCGGTCAACCTCGACGGCCGGGAAGACGAGCGCGTCGACGCCCTCTCCGGCGGCGAGGTCGAGCGACTCGCCATCGCCGGCGCGCTGGCGATGCGACCCGACCATCTCGTCTTGGACGAACCGTTCACCGGCCTCGACGAACCCGCGCGGCGCTCCGTGCTCGCGCGCCTCCGGGACCTCCGCGCCGAGGGGACGAGCCTCGTCGTCGTCACCCACGACCTGCGCGACGTGGCCGAACTGGCCGACCGCGTGGTCGTCCTCGCCGACGGCGACGTCGCCCTCGACGCCGCGCCCGACGAGGCCGCAGACCGCCTCCCCGACCTCGACGTTCGCCCGCCGTGTTGACCTACGAACCGGGCGACAGCCTCGCCCACCGACTCGACCCGCGGACCAAGCTCGCGGTGCAGGTCGCCTTCGCGGCGGCCGGCTTCGCACATACGACGCCCGCCGGGCTCGTCGCCCTCGGCGTCGTCGCCGCGGGCTGTCTCCGCGCCGCCGACGCGTCGCCGGTGGCGGCTCTCCGCGACCTCCGCTATGCGATTCCGTTCCTCGCGCTCGGCCCGGTCGTCGAGGCCGCCCGCCTCGGCGCGCCGTGGTTCGACCCCGAGGCGGCCGTCGAGCCGGCGCTCGCCAGCGTCCGCGTGCTCTTGGTCTTCTTCGTCGCGGCCGCGTACGTCAGGACGACGCCCGTGCGCGAGTCCCGCGCGGCGATTCAGCGGCTCGTGCCGGGTCGCTTCGGCGTCGCGCTCGGCGTCGGCGTCGCCCTCGTCTTCCGGTTTCTCCCCCTCGTCCGCCGCGACCTGCTTCGCGTCCGCGAGGCGCAGGCGGCCCGCCTCGGGAGCGAGCGGCGGCTGGACGAACGGCTCTCGCTCGTCGCCGCCGGCGGCCTCCGACGGTCGTTCGCGCGGGCCGACGCGCTCGCGCTCGCCCTCCGCGCGCGGTGTTTCGCGTGGAACCCGACGCTCCCCGAGATTCGGTTCGGTCGGCGCGACGCGCCCGGACTCGTCCTCGCCGCCGCGCTCCTCGCCAGCCTCGCGTTCTGAGGTCGCCGGGGCGCTCGTAATCCGCCGACCGACACGCCTCGGGTGGCAAGATTTAACCCGCCGTTCTCCGGTGATTGATTATGGACTTTGCGGCACAGGCGGATGTTACGCGGGAGACGTTCTGGACGATTAGTCCGGTCGGCGAGGCGCTCTTCTACGGTCTGGCCGTCATCGCGTCGCTCGTCTTCCTCTACGGGGTGTACGAGCGGTTCGCGCGATACGCGCGGGGCGGCGAAGACCCGTTCGACCGGCTGTCCGACCTCCCGGGACGGACGGTTCGGGCCGCGAAAGTGGTGTTTTCCAACGAAAAGCAGTTCAAACGCGACCGGTTCGCCGGCGTGATGCACGCGTTTATCATGTGGGGCTTCCTGACGCTCCTCATCGGGACGACCATCCTCGCCATCGACATCGACGTGTGGCGGCGGGTGACGGGCAGTTCCTTCTTCGTCGGCGACTTCTACCTCTCGTACTCGTTCGTCATGGACCTCATGGGTCTCGCGTTCGTCGTCGGCGTCGGCATGGCGCTGTGGCGGCGCTACGGGGTCCGACACCCGCGGCTGTGGGGCAAACACACCGGCTTCGAGGACGCCGCGTTCGTCTGGACGCTGTTTTTCCTCGGCGTCGGCGGCTACGTCCTCGAAGGCGTCCGCATCGTCGGCACCGACTTCCCCGACTTCGAGACGGTGAGCTTCGTCGGCTACTTCGTCGCCGTCGTGTTCGAGACCGCGGGCATGGGACAGGGCCTCGCGCAGACGCTCTACTGGTTCGGCTGGTGGTCCCACGCGCTCCTCGCCTTGGCGTTCGTCGCCGCCGTCCCCTACGCCAAGCCCCTGCACATGCTCACCTCCTTCGCCAACGTCGTCACCGCAGACGAGAAGGCCGGAAAGCGCCTCCCGGCGGTGCCCGCGGACACGCCGCCGGACGAAATCGGCTACGTCTCCGAAGACGACTTCTCGTGGAAGGCGATGCTCGACATGGACGCCTGCACGAAGTGCGGCCGCTGTACCGACGCCTGCCCGGCGAAGGCCTCCGGCCGCAACCTCGACCCGCGGGACGTGATTCTCGACCTGAAGACCTACCGCGAGTCGGTCGACGCCGGCGGCGACTCCGTCGACATCGTCGCCGACGGCGGCACCTCCGTCGTCGACGCCGAGTCGATGGAGTCCTGCATGGCCTGCATGGCCTGCATGGACGCCTGCCCGGTCGATATCGAACACCTCACGCACTTCACCGAGATGAACCGCCGGCTCACCGAGACGGGCCAACAGCAAGAGCCGGTGCAGGAGGCGATGATGAACATCTTCCAGAACGGCAACGCCTTCGGCGATCCCCAGCGCAAGCGGCCCGACTGGACCGACGACCTCGGCTTCGAGGTGCCCGACGCCCGCGACGAATCGGTCGAGTTCCTCTGGTACGTCGGCGACTACCCCTCCTACGACGAGCGCAACCGCGCCGTCGCCCGCTCTTTGGCCCGCATCTTCGAGGAAGCCGGCGTCTCCTACGGCATCCTCTACGAGGACGAAGGGCACGACGGCAACGACGTGCGCCGCGTCGGCGAGGAGGGACTCTACGAGATGCTCGTCGAGGACAACGCCGCCGCGATGGCCGACTGCGAGTTCGACAAAATCGTCTGCACCGACCCGCACTCGTACAACACGTTCAAAAACGAGTACCCGGAGATGGACGACTCGTTCGACTACCCGGTGTACCACTACACCCAACTGGTCGAGCGCCTCGTCGGCGACGACCGCCTCGGTCTCGCGGGCGACGAACTCGCCGCCCAGACGGTGACGTACCACGACCCGTGTCACCTCGGCCGCTACAACGGCGAGTACGAAGCGCCCCGCGAGGTCATCCGCGCGACCGGCGTCGAACTCGCCGAGATGCCGCGCAACCGCGACCAGTCGTTCTGTTGCGGCGGCGGCGGCGGCGGCCTCTGGATGGACCACGAAGAGGAGTCGAAGCCGTCCGAAGAGCGCCTGCGCGAGGCGCTGGACGACACGACCGGCGGCGTCGAGCGGTTCGTCGTCGCCTGCCCGATGTGCGCGACGATGTACGAAGACGGCCGCAAGACCGGCGACTACGAAGAGGACATCGACGTCGTTGACATCGCCGAACTCGTCGTTGAGGCGCTCGACGCGAAGACCGCCGCGGCGACGGAAGCGGGCACGGATACGACGCCCGCGTCGGCCGACTGAGTCGGCGGCGCGGCTATTTTACTGTAGGTCCAACCGCTCGATGGACTCGCGGATGACGTCCGCCGACTCCCGGAGCGCCGCCGTCTCGTCCGCCGAGAGGTCGAACTCGTGGACGTCGCGGACGCCGCCTTGGTTGACGGTACACGGGAGGCTCATGTAGACGTCGTCGATGCCGTGTTCGCCCGAGACGAGCGTCGAGACGGTGAGGATGGAGTTGTCGTCGCCGAGGATGCGTTCCGTGGTCGCGGCCACCGAGCGCGCGACGCCGTAGTTCGTCCGCTCCTTGCGTTCGATAATCTCGTAGGCGGCCTCGCGCACCTCCTCTTCGACGCGGGCTTTGAGCGCGTCGACGTCGTCGACGCCGTGGCTGGTGGCGTACGACACGAACGGGATGCCGCCGAGGTTCGCCGAACTCCAGACGAGCACCTCGCTGTCGCCGTGCTCGCCGACGACGTAGGCGTGGACGTTCGCCGGGTCGAGGTCGAACTCGCGGCTGAGCGAATGGCGGAACCGCGACGTGTCGAGGACGGTTCCCGAGCCGATGACGCGCTCGGCCGGCAGGTCCGACACCTTCCACGTGACGTACGACAGCACGTCGACGGGGTTGGTGACGATGAGCATCACGGCGTCGTCGTTCAGCCCCTCGGTAATCTGCGGAATCATGTCTGCGAAGATGTCGGCGTTCCGCTCCATCAGGTCGAGGCGAGTCTCGTCCGGTTTCTGGCTGGCGCCGGCGGTGACGATGACCACGTCGGCGTCCCAGCAGTCCTCGTAGTCGCCCGTCCGCACGCGGACCGGCGACGTGAAGTACGACCCGTGGTTGAGGTCCATCGCCTCGCCTTCGACGCGCTCTTCGGCGATATCGACGAGGATGATTTCGCCCACGAGACTGCTCTCCATCAGCGCGAACGCCGTGCTCGACCCGACTGCGCCGGCGCCGCCGACCACCGCGACCGTACCCTTGCCGCGTTCAGTGCTCATACCGGTCGTTCGAGCGACGAATTGATAAAAACAAACCCCTATTTCGAAGAACTGGGAGTACTATTTTTGTAATAGATGATAGTTTGTTAGATACGGATCTATCATGACATATTCGTTGAAAAAGTGAAAAATCGTTGGGGTCACCAACGGGCGAGGACGACAGCGAGCGGCGGGTCGCTCGTCGGTGACGACGGCGTCTGCGGCGTCGGGGGCTGGTAGGCTTATTCGCGGTCGTACTCTTTCTTGAAGCCGCGGAACTCGGTCCGGTGGGCCTCCTCGTCGGCGAGGATGGTCACGGCGAGGTCCTCGGTGACGGGGTCGTTGGCCTCCTCCGCCGCGTCGATGAGCGCGCGGTAGGTCTCGATGGCGTCCTCCTCGGCCGTGAGGACGCCGTTGATGACGGCGAGCACGTCCGTGCTGTCCTCCGGCGGCTGGAGGTCGTGCTGGCGTGCCTCGAAGGACGCGGAGCCCGGCGGTTTCTCGTCGAGTTGCTTCAGTCGGTTCCCGAGTTGCTCCGCGTGGGTGAGTTCCTCTTGGATGTCGGTCTGGAGGGACTGCTTTATCTCCTCGGCCCGGACGCCGTCGAGGACGATAGAGTTCGTCATGTAGTTCATCACCGTCTCGATCTCGTCCTGATAGGCGCGCTTCAACAGCGCGGTTACGTCCTCGGACATAGCGACTTCGTATTGACGCTCTGGCAACAAATAGCTGTTCGCCGCGGCGAGTCGGGCGGGCGGTCGACCCGTCGGCGTCGGCGAAAGTCGGCGTGTGAGGCGGGTCGGCGGCGCGGGAGTTCAGTCTTCGAGCGCGACGAGTTCGACGACGTAGCCGTCGGGGTCCTTCACGAACGCCGCGCGGGCGTTCGCCGGGTCGATGTCGACCGGCGGCTTGACGACCTCCGGGGACTGCGCCTCGACGATGTCCTCGAACGCGCGGTCGGCGTCGGCGACCTCGACCGCGACGTGATCGATACCGGCGGGTTCGACGCGCGCCGCCGAGGTCGGGTCGTACTTGAACTGCAGTTCCATGTCGGTGTCGTCGCTACCGACGTAGACGTTCCGGACGCCGTCGAGTTCGAACTCGTTGGTCCGTTCGAGACCGAGGTCGGCGTAGAAGTCGAGCGTGGCGTCGATGTCCGAGACGACGAGGGCGGTGTGGATGAGACCCATGGCCGACGCGACGCGGCGCGGAGAGATAACGTCTGGTCTTCGTGTCAGGCCTGCCGCGAGGCGTCCACGTCGATGGCGTCGACGGGACAGATGTCGACACAAAGCATACAGTCGATACACTGGTCTTCGTTGGTCGGTTCGACCTTCTTCTCGCTCACCGGATGGTCCGGCGTGTCGACCCACGTGAACACGTCGACGGGGCAGTTTTCGAGACACGCGCCGTCCGCGAGACAGATGTCGTAGTCGACGGCGACGTGGGTGCCGTGGATGCCGAGTTTCTCCGGCGGTTCGACGGGTCCCCAGACGGCGACGCCGTTTTCCTCGCCCGCTCGCTCCCGGTTCTGGTCGAAGTTCGAGTCGATAGCCATCGCCGGGCGTTGGCCGCACCGGGTACTAAAACGTCCGCATCGGCGACGCGAGAAGTCGGGGACGGAATCGGGGTCGAGGCGGGAACGGAGGCAGGGTCGTGGGGGGCGGGGCGAGGCCGGTCACCGAGAGGCGACCGGGACGCGTCGGCGACGGGCCCGAAGAAGCCGGCCGCTCGGGAACTTCGGCGGCGAAAGGAAACCAGCGGGCGAACGTCGGTCGGGCGACTAAACCCGCGCGGCCTCGATGTGTTCGAGGACGCGCGAGATGTGGTGGTCGTCCCGGGCGGGCGCCTGTGTCCGATACGTACGGAGGGCATCTACGAGATAGTCGAGTTCGGCGCTGTCGAAATCTTCGTCGCCGGCCTCGACCCGCGCGAGCAGGCCGGGGGCCGGCGTCGGCTCTTCGTCTGCATCGACCGCCCGCTCGATGGCGTCGAGCAACGCGGCGTGGACGACCCACGTCTCTTCGCGAGAGAGGTCGAGCGCCGTCGGACGGTCCTGGGCCGATGTGGTCATTGTGGGGCCTCTATCGTAACCTATGGGCGGGGAGGCATAAATGTATGTGTACTGTTGTCATGCGTCACGCACGACCGCGAACGCCCCGGGGGCGTCCGCTCCCGAGTCCTACTCGAATGCTTCGATTCCCGTCAGGTCAGCGCCGAGGACGAGCGTGTGGATGTCGTCGGTCCCCTCGTAGGTGTAGACGGTCTCGATGTTCTCCATGTGGCGCATCGGCGAGTAGTCCGTCGTGATGCCGTTGCCGCCGAGCATCTCGCGGGCGGTTCGGGTCACCTCGCGGGCGACGCGGACGTTGTGGCGCTTCGCCATCGACACCTGCTGGTGTCGCAGGTCGCCGCGCTCTTTGAGGTCGGCGAGGCGGTGAGCCATCAACTGCGCGTTCGTGATTTGGGTCGCCATCTCCGCGAGCTTGCCCTGCTGGAGTTGGAAGCGCGCGATGGGGCCGCCGAACTGGTCGCGGTCCTTCGCGTACTGGCGGGCGTCCTCGAAGGCGTCGCGGGCCGCGCCGACGACGCCCCACGCGATGCCGAACCGCGCCTGCGTGAGACACGAAAGCGGCCCCTTCATCCCCTCGACGCCGGGAAGCACGTCCGCCTCGGGGACCCGCACGTCGTCGAGGCCGATTTCGCCCGTGACCGACGCGCGCATCGAGAGCTTGTCCTCGATTTTGTTCGTCGTCACCCCGTCGCGGTCGGTCTCGACGAGGAACCCGCGGACCGGCGACCCCTCCGCCGACACGTCGCGCGCCCAGACGACCGCCACGTCGGCGATGGGCGAGTTCGTAATCCACGTCTTCGAGCCGTTGAGGACGTAGCTGTCGGCGTCGCGTTCCGCGCGGGTCTCCATCCCCGACGGGTCGGAACCGTGTTGCGGTTCGGTCAGGCCGAAACAGCCGACCGCCTCGCCCGACCCGAGCTTCGGGAGCCACCGCTGTTTCTGCTCGTCGGAGCCGTAGGCGTGGATGGGGTAGATGACGAGCGACCCCTGCACGCTCGCCATCGACCGGAGGCCGGAGTCGCCGGCCTCGAGTTCCTGCATCAGGAGGCCGTAGGCGCGCTCGCCGAGACCGGGGAGGCCGTAGCCGTCGAGGTTGGGCGCGTAGAAGCCGAGTTCGCCCATCTTCGGGATGAGGTCGGTCGGGAACGTCCCGGCCTCGTAGTGCTCGCCGATGTCGGGTTTGACCTGCTCGTCGACGAAGCGCCGGGCCTCGTCGCGGACGAGTTTCTCTTCGCCGGTCAGGTCGCCCTCCAATTCCAGATAATCGAGCATGATGGTTTCTGCGCTCGGCGCGGTGAAAAGCGATTCGCTCGGTCGAGGTTCGCGGAGACGGACGGTCGAAAAGCCGGAGACGGAAACGGGGCGGTCCTGATTCAGAGACGGCTCCGAACCGCGGGACGGCAGTCGAGCCGTCAGGCCGCCGATTCGACCGCGCCCGCGTTCGCCCGGTTCACGTAGCCGACGAAGTTGTCGAACAGGCGCTTTGCCTCGCAGGCGGCGGCGTAGTTCTCCGGCGTGATGCCGTCGACGACCGACTGAATCCGCTCGTCGGGGAGGAAGTCCTTCTGCCGGGCGATGGTCTCGGCGGTGTCGGTGTCGTACTCGGGGTGGAACTGGACCCCGAAGGCGTGGTTCCGGCGGAACGCGTGGACGCCGAACTCGTTTTCGGCGAGGAGGTCCGCGCCCGACGGGAGTTCGGTCACCCGGTCGCCGTGGGAGGTGAAGACGGTGAATCGCTCGTCGAGACCGGCGAGGATGTCGGCGTCGTCGTCGAGGGGGGTGCGCTCGATTTCGTTGTAGCCGAGTTCGAACTCGCCCATGTCCTCGACGGTGCCGCCGAGGGCCGCCGCGACGACCTGATGGCCGAAACAGACGCCCAAGAGGGGGACGCCGCGCTCGTCGGCGTCGGCGACCCACGACACGAGGTTTCGAATCCACGGCTCGTCCCAGTAGACCGACGACGACGAGCCGCTGATAACGACGCCGTCGTAGTCGAAGTGGTCTGGGAGACGGCCGTCGGTAACGTCGAACTCGACGAGGTCGGCGTCGAGTTCGCGCCTGAAGTTTCGTGACGTGCTCGAATCGCCGTGGGAGGCGTCCAAGAACGCGAGTCGCGGGCGAGTCATCGTGGAGAGACAATCGGCGGGGCTCTAAAGAAGTTGCGCCCGGACCGCTCACTGCCGGCATCTGCGAGCGCGACGGCGGCGGCGAACACGGGGTGAACGCGGGGCGAACGCGCCGGAGCGACGCTCAGTCGTCGCCGACCGATTCGAGAAAGGAGACGAGCGCGTCGTTGACGAGCCGCGACCGCTCGACGGTGACGAGGTGCCGCGCGCCCGCGAACGACTCGAACTCGCCGCGCGGGAGTCCCTCGGCCAGCGCGCGGCCGCCATCGACCGGCCAGACCGGGTCGTCGTCGCCGTGGAGCACGAGCGTCGGAACCGTCACCTCGTACAGCGGGCCGGCGTCGTAGTCGGCGACGGCGGCGGCCTGCGCGGCCCACGCCTCCGGGTCGGCGTCCTCGCGTCCGCGCCACGAGACGAGTTGGTCGACCACCTCGGGCTGTTCCGCGCGGAACGCCTCGGAGAGCGCCGGCGCGAGCGACTCGCGGAGCGCGGCCGGGTCGTCGGGCGCGGCAGAGAGCGGTTCGGGGTCGATGCCCTCCCCGGAGGCGGCGGTGCCGACGAGCGTGAGGCTCCGGGCGCGGTTCGTCGTCCGCGCGGCCTCCAGCGCGACCAGTCCGCCGAGACCGAACCCGACGAGGTGGGCTTTCCGGACGTTCGCGTCCGCGAGGACGGCCACGAGGTCGGAGACCAGCGTCTCGACCGAGTACGGTCCCGCGGGAGCGTCGGAGCGGCCGGCCCCGCGGAGGTCGGTCACGAGGCTCTCGTAGGGGCCGGCGACGGCGGCGTGTTGCCAGCCCCACTGCCACGCGCCGTAGCCCGCGTCGCCGACGAAGGCGACCGTCTCGCCGTCGCCCTCGCTGTCGTAGTACAGTTCGACCCCGTCCGCGACTGCCGTGGGCATACCGGAGGCTCGGCGGGCGAGCGACTTAGGGCGTCCGTCTCGGCGACGAAAAAGCGAATGCGAACGCGAAAACGAACACGAAAGCGAACCGCGAACGCGGGTCGGTGCGCGACCGACTCAGGCGTTCAGGACCGTCCGGAGCACGTCGGGGGCCTCGTCGAGCGCGTCGTCGAGCGCGTCCACGTCGGGGCCGCCGCCCTGCGCGAAGTCCGCGGGGCCGCCGCCGCCGCCGCCGACCTTGCCGGCGAGTTCGCCGACGACCTGCCCGGCGTTGATGCCCACGTCGTCGGGGACGCCGACGACGAACTGGGCGCTCCCGCCCGCGGCGGAGCCGAGGACGGCGACCTTGCCCTCCTCGACCAGCGCGTTGGCGGTCGCGCGAAGCTCGTCGGCGTCGCCGTCGAGGCGCTGGACGACGACGGGCGTGCCGTCGATGTCGATTTCGTCCGCGCCGGCCGCGGCGCGCGCCTCGGCGAGCTCCGTCTTCAGGCGGTCGATGGTCTTGCCGCGCTCTTTCCACTCGGTGAAGAAGCGCTCGGCCGTCTCGGGCACGTCCGTGGGGTTCACGTCGAGCACGTCGGCCGCGCCGTACAGCGCGTCCTCGGTGCGCTGGGTTGCCTCGATGGCCGCGTCGCCCGCCGCGAAGACGACGCGCTCGACGCCGTCCTGAACCGGCTCCGTCGTCAGCACCTTGATGGCCCCGATGTCACCGGTGCGCTTGACGTGGGTGCCGCCGCAGGCCTGCACGTCGGTGCCGACGTGAATGAGGCGAATCTGCTCGCCCGGGGGGATGCCGCCCTGATAGAGGTCGAAGCCGTACTTCTTCTCGGCGTCGCGGCGGTCCGGCCACTCCTGTTTGACCGGGATGTTCCGCATCACGATTTCGTTGGCGACGCGCTCTATCTGCTTTACCTCCTCGCGGGTGATGCGCTCGTAGTGGGTCACGTCGAGCCGCGAGCGGTCGACGCCCTTCGACGCGCCGGCCTGCCGGATGTGGTCGCCGAGGACCGTCCGGATGGCGTGGCCGATGACGTGGGTCGCCGTGTGGTGGCGCATGAGCCGACGGCGGCGCTCGGCGTCGAGCTGGCCGCGGACGAACTCGCCCTTGCCGGGGTCCTCGTCGGTGCGGTGGAGCACCACGTCGCCCACGATCTGCACGTCGGTCACCTCGACGGTCGTGTCGTCGGTGGCGAGCGAGCCGTGGTCGGCGGGCTGGCCGCCGCCTTCGGGGTAGAACATCGTCTGGTCGAGGACCACGTCGTAGCCCTCCTCGCGCTCGAACACGTCGAGGACGACGGCCTCGAACTCGGTGCGCTCCTGGTCGTCGTAGTAGAGCTTGTCCGTCGCCGGCAGGTCGCCGAGGCGGTCGTCGCGCTCCTCGGCCTCGTCCTCGCCGTCGACCTGCTCGTGGCGGTCGGCGACGAGCGAGTAGAAGTCGTCGGGGATGTCGACGGTCGCGCCGCGCTCCTCGGCGATTTCCTGCACCATGTCGGGCTGGATGCCGTGGGAGTCGTACAGCTCGATGAGTTCGTCGACCGGGATGGGTTCGTCCTTGTCGGCGTAGTCGTCGGCGAGCTGTTGGACCTTGCGGGAGCCGCGTTCGAGCGTCTTTCTGTACTTGCGCTCCTCACTGCGGACGATGTCGCGGATGGTGTCGCGGTTCTGGTAGTCCAGCCGCTCGGCCTGCATGTCCACGAGCTCGTCGAGCGGGGCGTCGACGCCGAGGTTGTCCACGAGGCGTTTCGTGCGCCGGAGGACCATGCGGGCGAGGTAGCCCGTCCCGACGTTCGAGGGGACGATGCCGTCGCCGAACATGTACGCGAGCGTGCGGCAGTGGTCCGCGATGGCGTAGATGTCTTCGAGCGGGCGGAGCAACGCGGTGAGTTCGGCCTCGTCGACGCCGAGTTCGCCTGCGACGCCGGCGCGCGCGGTGGCGAGGTCGTCGATTTCGTCGATGTCGAGGTGGCCCGAGAGCTTCGCCGCGCGGTGGATGAGTTCCTCCTCCTCGTCGGTGTGCTCGATGCCGACGTTGTCCTTCAGGAACTCTATCATGTCGGGGTAGACGGCCTCGTACACCGTCGGCGTCCCCTGCGACACCCACGTCCACCGTTCGAGCCCGTAGCCGGTGTCGACGATGTAGGTGTCCATCGGCGAGTAGGTGTTGCCGTCCTTGAGTTCGTACTCGCCGTCGGGGTCCTGCTTCATCGACATGAAGACGAGGGTGGCGAGTTCAGCGCCGCGGTAGAGGACTTCGAAGGCGGGACCGGCGTTGCCGCCGCCGACCCACGGGTCCTCGATGTAGGTGATTTCGGAGATGTCCGCGCCGAGCGACTCGAAGAACTCGTCGCAGAGGCGGACCGTCTCGTCTTTCCAGTAGACCTCGCCCTCGTAGGCGTACTTGTCGCCGGCCTCCTCGCGGGCGTTGAACGCGTGGTGGGCCATCATCTCGAACGCCATCGTGTGGCGGCCGGTCTTGCCCACGTTGTCGATGTCCTGCATCCGGATACAGGGCTGGGAGACGGTCAGCGGGTTGGCCGGCGGCGGCGTCTCGCCGGACGTGACGAGCGGCTGGAAGTCATAGATAGAAGCCTGCGTCAAGAGCACGTCGTCGCGCCAGCGGTTCGCGGCGACCGGGTAGGGGTCGATGCGCTCGTGGTCGTGGTCCTCGAAAAACGAGAGGAACTTCTCGCGCATCTCCTCGAGGGTGTACTCCTCGTCGAAGCCGGGGTTGTCGATGAAGGTGTAGTCGTCGGCCGGCGGTTCGCCGCATGTCTCGCGGTCGGGGTCTCGTGTCCAGAAGTGGACGCCCGTCACGGGGCATTGCTTCCGGTAGAAGCCCTCCTCCTCGAAGTAGTCGAGGCGGTACTCCGCTTCGAGTTCGCTCATTGCCAAACTCTGGTCTACCGTCGGGTAAAACAGTTCCGGGAAATGGATGCAGACGCCCGATTCCCCTCAATTTCGGCCGCACGGGCCGCGTCGTTCTTTTCCCTCCCGAGCGAATGAGGGGTATGGAACTCGCTTCACTCCGGCGGCGACCGGCGGTCGAACTGCTCGCGTGGGTCGTCCTCGCGCAACTCGCGGGCGCGCTCGGGAGCGTCTTCACCGTCACCGCCGTGGGGTCGTGGTACGCGACGCTCGCCCGCCCGCGGTTCGCCCCGCCGAACTGGGTGTTCGGCCCGGTCTGGGTGACGCTTTTCACCCTGATGGGCGTCGCCGCGTGGCTCGTCTCCCGACGGGACCACCCCCGCCGCGAACGGGCGCTCGCCGTCTTCGTCGGCCACCTCGTCGTCAACGTCGCGTGGTCCGCGGCGTTCTTCGGACTGCAGTCCCCCGCGGCCGGCCTCGCCGTCATCGTCGTCCTCATCGCGGCGATTCTGGCGACGATGCGCGAGTTCGCCGCCGTCGACCGGCGCGCCGCGGGCCTCCTCGCCCCCTATCTCCTGTGGACGTGCTTCGCCGCCGCGCTCAACTACGGCTTCTGGTCGCTAAACTGAGTAATCCGGCGGGGTCAACGCGCCGCGTCGCCGAATCGGAGCGCTCGCGGCGCGTTCTTGCTCATTGAAAACATGCCGCAACGATTATAGTTCTCGTTGTCGTTCGATAGGGAGACTGCCGTGCACGCGACGGACCCAACGGTTTTCGTGGACGACGACTTCGACGGCATCGACCTCGGCGACGGGGTCACGGTGGCGTCACCGAGTGACGAGAAAGGTCCGAGCGACGCCGCGTGCGTCGTCGTCGCGGACCCCGACGCGGAGGTTCCCGACGGCGTGCCGACGGTGCTGTACACCGACGTGCCGCCCGAGGCCGTCGACCGTCCCGACCGATTCGACGCCTACGTCAGACGCGGCGACCGCGCCGCGCTCGAATCGCAGGTCCGCTGGTTGCTCGCGTCCGGCGGCGACGCGGGCGCAAGCGGGGACGCCGAAGACGCTGAGCGGGCGGCGGAGCCGAGGAACGACCCCGAGTGGGACCGCCTCAAACGGCTCTACGAGGGGACGACGGAGCTCATCGCCGCCGAGACGGTCGAGGAACTGTACGAACGCGCCATCGGACTCACCGAGGACATCCTCGAATTCGACAACACCTCGTTTTTCCGCCACGACGGCGAGGGGTTCTACGTCGTCGCCAACAACGACGGTCTGGCCGGGACGGGACCGATATCCGACGAGACGGGCCTGCTCGGGCGGACCTACCGGACCGGACGCTCGTTTCTCGTGGACGACGTGCGCGACCACCCGGAAGCCGACCCCAACGACCCCGCGTATCGCTCGGCGCTGAGCGTGCCCGCGGGCGACGACGCGGTGTTTCAGGCCATCTCCAACGAGGTCGGCGCGTACGACGAGACCGACCTCACGCTGGCCGAACTCCTCGTGTCGTACGTCTCGGAGACGCGAAGCCGCATCGAGTCGGAGGCCGCCGTCAGACAGAGCCGCGAGCAGATAGAACGGCTCCACCGGGGGGCCACCGAACTGGCCGCGGCGACGAGCCTCGACGAGCTGTTCGAGCGGACCGTCGAAATCACGGACGACATCTTGGAGTTCGACATCAGCTACGTGGGCGTCGTCGAAGACGGCCACATCGTCCCGACGGCCATCTCGTCCGACGCCCCGGCCGACGGCGCGGAGCGCGTCCCGCTCGACGACGGCGGCATCGCGGCCGAGGTGTACCTGTCGGGGACCACGAACATCACCGACGACGTGCGCGACCACCCCGAGGCGCGGCCGGTCAAGCGGATGTACCGCGCCGTTCTGAGCGTGCCAATCGGCGACATCGGCGTCTTTCAGGCGACCGCGTTCACGCCCGCCGCGTTCGACGAGCGGGACGCCGAACTGACCGAACTCCTCATGGCGCACGTCGCGGTCACGGCCGAGCGCATCCGCGCCGAGTCGCGGCTCAGAGACGAGCGCGACCGCTCGACGGCGCTGTTCGAACACGTCTCCGACGCCGCCGTCGCCTACGACGTTGAGGGCGGCGCGCTCACGGTCCGCGACGTGAACCGGGCGTTCCAGTCGGCGTTCGGCTACGACGCCGACGACGTCGTCGGAAGCGACCTCCTCGGGCGAATCGTCCCCCCGGAGCCGGACCCGGACCCCGTCCCCGAACCCGGGGCCGACGAGACCATCCCCGAACTCCTCGTCGCCGCCGGCGAGAGCTACCGCGGGGAGGTCCGCCGCCGGACCGAAGGCGGCGTCCGCGAGTTCATCCTGAACGTGGTCCCGCTGTCGCCCGGCGAGGAGCGCGGGGCGGGCTACGCCATCTACACCGACATCACGGAGCGGAAGACCCGCGAAAGCGAGCTAGAGCGACAGAACGAGCGGCTCGAAGAGTTCGCGAACATCGTGAGCCACGACCTGCGGAACCCGCTTTCGGTCGCCCGCGGAAACCTCGACCTCGCCCGCGAGACCGGCGACGAGTCGCGGTTCGACACCGCCGAGCGGGCGCTCGAACAGATGGAACAGCTCATCGACGACCTGCTGTCGCTCGCCCGCCGCGGCCAACTGGTCGACGAGACCGAGCGGGTCGACCTCCCGGCGGTCGCCAAACAGGCGTGGGCGACGACCGAGACCGCCGACGCCGAGTTGGTCACCTGCCAGTCGGTCGTCGTCGACGCCGACGAGGACCGCCTCGTCGAACTGCTGGCGAACCTGTTTCGGAACGCGGTCGAACACGGCGGCCGCGACGTGCGCGTCGAGGTCGGCGGCGTCGACGGCGGCTTCTACGTCGAAGACGACGGCCCGGGCATCGAACCCGAGCGCCGCGACGAGGTGTTCGAACCGGGCGAGACGACCGGCGAGGACGGCATCGGCTACGGCCTCGCCATCGTCGAGTCCATCGCCGAGGCCCACGGCTGGACGGCCGTCGTGACGTCGGGGACGGCGGGCGGCGCACGCTTCGAGTTCCGGGCGTGACGGACGAGTAAAAACGAGCGGAGAAACCGGAGACCGCGGCGTCGAAACGACCGGTGCAGTGTCCTGCGTTCAGTTCCGCGAGAGCGCGAGCGACGCGAGGAGCGCTTCGAGCTGGACCTGCTCGTTCGCGCCCTCCGAGATGCGGTAGTCGGCCTCGCCGATGCGCTCCATGAGGCGGACGGCCTCGCGCTCGTCGAGGTCGAACTCCCAGACCGAGCGGTGAAGCTGGTCGATGATGTCGCCGCCGGCCATCCCGGTGTCGACGATGAGCGTCTCTAACTGCTTGCGCGCGGCCGTGAACTCGCCGTCGATGGCGTTCCGGACCATCTCCTCGATGTCCTCGGGGCGGGCGGTCGAGGTAATCATGTAGACGGCCTCCTCGTCGACGACTTCGCCGGTCGTCGCGGCGGCCTGCAGGGAGTTGATGGCGCGGCGCATGTCGCCGCCGGCGGCGTAGACGAGCGCGTCGAGGCCGTCCTCCGTGACCTCGATGTCCTCGGCCGCGGCGATGTCGCGGACCTGCTCCGCGACGGCGTCGTCGCCGAGCGGGGAAAAGCGGAACACCGCACAGCGCGACTGGATGGGGTCGATAATCTTCGAGGAGTAGTTACACGAGAGGATAAAGCGCGTGTTGTCGGAGAACTGCTCCATCGTCCGGCGGAGCGCCGACTGCGCGTCGTTCGTCAGCGAGTCGGCCTCGTCGAGGAAGATGACGCGGTAGTCGTGGCCGCCGAACGACGAGCGCGCGAAGTTCTTGATGCGGTCGCGGACCACGTCGATGCCGCGCTCGTCGGAGGCGTTGAGTTCGAGGAAGTTGCCGCGCCAGTCGTCGCCGTAGATGGCGCGGGCGATGGCCGTCGCGGAGGTGGTCTTGCCGACGCCCGCCGGCCCCGCGAACAGGAGGTGCGGCAGGTCGTCGCGCTCGATGTAGCTCCGCAGGCGCTCGACGATGTCGTCCTGTCCGTAGACGTCGTCGAACGTCTGCGGTCGGTACTTCTCTATCCAGATTTCTCGACCCGCCGGGGCGTCGCCCGACTCCGCGGCCTCGCTCATATCCGTTCTACCGACCGCCCCGCACATAAACCGTGCGAGACGGAGAGCGCCGCCGGCCGACGCCGAGCCGACGGACTGAAACCCGCGCCCGACCCACGAGCGACCATGAACGTGACCGTCGAGGTCGTCGGCGAGGAGACCAGCGAGGTCGCCGTCGGCGACGACGGGACCTACGCGGACCTCGTGCGGGCGGTGGACCTCAGCCCCCACGAGGTGACCGTCCTCGTCGACGGCCGCCCCGTCCCCGAAGACCAGCCCGTCGAAGTCGACCGCGTGCAGATACTCCGCCTCATCAAGGGCGGGTAGTCGGCGGATGGACGACACCGAGAGAGGCCGTGCGACCGACGGCGTCGGCGACGCAACCACAGTCCGCGAGGGCGACCCCGACGAACTGGTGGCCGTGATGCGCGTGTTCGACGCCGGGCTGTTGGAAGCCGACGCGGGCGAGGTCCGCGACCGACTGGCCGCCGGCGACTGCCTCGTCGCCGAGGCGTCCGGCCGGGTCGTCGGCGCGCTGGCGCTCGACGGCGACTACATCGACGCCGTGGCCGCCTCGCCGAGCCGCCGCGGCCGGGGCGTCGGAACCCGACTCGTGCGGGCGGCGCTCGACCGCCGGGGCCGTCTCGTCGCCGACTTCGACGAGGGCGTCAGGCCGTTCTACGAGGCGCTCGGATTCGACATCGAAGAGCGAGACGGTGGAGATGGGCGAGGCGACGGCGAAAGGCGGTTTCGCGGCGTCCTGCGCGACGAGTGACGGCCGCGCCGCCCGAATGTGGGTCGTTAACAATCGACACAGATTTAGCCGCCGGTCGTCAAGGGCTAGGGAGTCAAGCCCATGGCAAAGCGAGACCGGAGCGACCGTATCCTGACCGACTGGGACCGCGTTTTCGACGCGCTCGCGGACCCGTCGCGCCGCTACGTGCTGGAGTATCTTCACGACCGGTCGGAGCCGGCGTCGGTCTGGGACCTCGCGGTCGCCCTCGCGGTTCGGACGACCGACCTCCCGCCCGACGAGGTGGACGTGCAGGTCGTCCAGCAGGCGGAGGTCGGCATCGTCCACGTCCACCTGCCGAAGTTGCAGGCCGCAGACCTCGTTGAGTCGGCGGAAGACGGCGTCTTTCTGACCGAGCACGCGGAGACGCTCCCGCTTTTCACGCCGGCGTACCGCGGGGTCGTCAGACCGGTCGGCGACGAAGAAGAGAGACGAGAGCTCTGAGAGCGGTCCGCTCAGACGAGCGGTTCGACGAGTTCGCGGCCGGCTTCGAGGAGCGACGAGACCGCGTCTTCGCTCCCGGCTTCGGCGTAGACGCGCATCTTCGGCTCCGTCCCCGAGGGGCGGACGAGGAGCCACGAGCCGTCTTCTAAGAGGAGTTTGAAGCCGTCGAGCGTGACGACCTTGGCGATGTCGCGGCCGGCGACCGTCTCGGGGAGCACGTCCTCCAACTCGTCGATGACGCGCGCCTTCTCGGAGTCGGGGCAGGCGACGCTTATCTTGTCGGCGACGATTTCGCCGTGTTCGGCCTCGATGCGGTCGAGGCGCGCGTCGAAGTCCTCCTCGGCGGTCGCGGCGGCCGCGAGCAGGCCCATCAGCACGCCGTCCTTCTCCCGGACGTGCCCGCGGACGGAGAAGCCGCCGGACTCCTCGCCGCCCATGAGCGCGTCGTGTTCGCGCATGCCGTCGGCGACCCACTTGAATCCGACCGCGGTCTCGAACACCTCCTCGCCGTGGGCCTCGGCGATGCGGTCGATGAGGAACGTGGTCGAGACGGTCCGGATGGCCGGTCCGGCGTCCGATTCGAGCAGGTAGTCGTAGACGGCGGCGAAAAAGAGGTTCTCGTCGAGGACGCCCCGGTCGGGCGTGGCGATGCCGATGCGGTCGGCGTCGCCGTCGTTGGCGACCCCGAGGTCGGCGTCGTGTTCGGCCATCGCCTCGGCGAGGCCGCCGAGGTTCTCCGCGGAGGGTTCCGGCGAGATGCCGCCGAAGTCGGCGTCGCGTTCACACCGGAGGCGAACGACCTCCGCGCCGGCGGCTTCGAGGAGCGCGTCGGTGACGCCGCGACCGCTTCCGTGCATGGCGTCGTAGACGACCGTGAGGTCCGAGAGGTCGTCGCCGACGAGGTCCATCGCGTGGTCGGCGTGCGGCGAGACCACGTCGACGCGCTCGATGGTGCCGCGCTCGGACTCGGGCAGGAGGTCCGGTTCGGCGAGTCGCTCGGCGACCGCGTCGGTCACGTCGGGGAGCGCCGGCGCGCCGTCCGAGGGGATGAACTTGACGCCGTTGTACTCCGGCGGGTTGTGCGAGGCCGTGACCATGAGCGCCCCCGAGAGGCCGCGCTCGGCGATGGCGTAGGCGACGAGCGGGGTCGGGCAGTCACGCTCCGGCAGGAGCACGTCGAAGCCGTTGCCGGCGACGACCTCCGCGAGCGACTCCGCGAAGCCGGGGGAGGTCTCGCGGGCGTCGTAGCCGACGAGCACCGGCGCGGTGAAGCCCTCGTCGGCGAGGTAGTCGGCGACGGCCTGTCCGACGACGCGGACGCGGTCGTCGGTGAAGGTGTCCAGCGTGGCGCGCCACCCGTCGGTCCCGAATGAGATTTCGTCCATACGCGCACCACTCCGCGGCGGGGCAAAAAACTACGTTACGAGCGAACAGATTCGGGGCACATCTCGGCGGGGCGACAGTGGAAGGACCCGGCGAGAACCGCGACCGCGACCGCGACGCGACCACGACGCGGCTCCGACGCGCTCACGACTCGACGAGGCGTTGTTTCTCCCGGCGGCGGAGCTGTTTAATCTCGTACTCGCGGGACATCGCGGCCGACTTCGAGTCGAACTCCTCGACGTGGACGAGTTCGACCGGGGTCCGGCCGCGGGTGTACTTCGCGCCCTCGCCGGCTTCGTGCTCCGCGACGCGTCGCTCCACGTCGGTCGTGTATCCGGTGTACAGCGAGCCGTCGCTACACTCGATGACGTAGACGAAGTGCACGAGAGAGTGGTTCAGGGGCGCGGGTATGAACCCTGCGCCCGACCTCGCGCACGAGGAGTTGGCTTCGCGTGGTGGTCTTTTGTCGCTTCAGTGGTCATGCAGTGCGGGCACGCTGTCGAGCGACCTCCGCGATACCCGCGTTCGCCGAGCAGTTGGGGCAGGCGAGAACCTGACCGTCCTTGTCGGCGAACACGCGTGCGAAGCGCTCGGAGACGTGTGACCCGCAGTGGTCACAGACTGGCATTGTTGCGGTCCGGCAGCCACCGAGCCGGTGTATGTTACACGGTACCCCACCCATATGAGGGCTTCGCGCGTGTGCGTACGCACGCGAAATCGCGCACGACCACGGAGGGACAACTGCCGCCGTTCAGGCGTGTCTACAGCGCCCAGTCAGGCGTCGGCGTCGCGGGCGTCGGCGACCGCGCGGGCGATGAGTCCGGCCTGCGCGCCGGCGATGTAGCCGGCGTCGACGTTCACCGTGGAGAGGACGGTACACGACTGGAGCATCCCGAGGACGGCGGCCTCGCCGTCGCCGCCGTGGCCGTAGCCCGTCGAGACGGGGAGGCCGATGACCGGCGTATCGACGAGACCGGCGACGACGGTCGGAAGCGCGCCTTCGCGGCCGGCGGCGACGACGACCACGTCGGCCTCGCGGAGCGTGTCGAGGTGGTCGAGCACGCGGCCGAGGTGGGCGACGCCCACGTCCTCGATTCGCTCGACGTCCGCGCCCATCTCGCGGAGGACGGCGGCCGCCTCGCCCGCGGCCTCGGCGTCGGAGGTGCCGCCGGTGGCGATGGCGACGGTCGCGTCGAGGTCGGGGCGCTCGAACTCCGGCGCGGCCGCGACGATTGTCTTCGCCCGGGCGTCGCGGTCGATGTCGGCGTCCGGGAGGGCGTCGGCGACGGCCTCGGCGTGGGCGGTGTCTGCCCGGGTGACGAGCGCCCGACCGCTGGTCTCGACCGCCGCGACGGCCAGCGTCGCCGTCTCGTCGGGGGTTTTTCCCTCTGCCAGAATCGCTTCGGGGACGCCGCGCCGCGTCTCTCTGGCGGCGTCGAACCGCCCGGCGTCGGTCGTCGCGTACCCGGAGAGTCGTACCTCGGCCTCGGCGGGCGAGAGCGAACCGTCCGCGACCGCCTCCAAGATGTCGCGCATGGCCGCACGTTGGCCCGAGGCGTACTCATACCCGTCGTTCCGCCCTCGCGAGGATAAAGCATATATAAGTGGAGATTGTTCCCGATAAATCCGTCCTCATAGAAGCGCCATAACCCCCAAATCCGGCGGTATTAACGTCCAATATAGGAAAGTTTATTAAAGGAGAATCGGTAGGACATTCTGTATGGCAGACCTCATTGTCAAGGCAGCCGTCAAGGAAGCGCTCAAGGACAAGAACGTGGCCTCGGACTTCTACGACGCTCTCGACGAGGAAGTCAAGGAGCTTCTCGAAGACGCTGCTCGCCGCGCTGAGCAGAACGACCGTAAGACGGTCCAGCCCCGCGACCTGTAAACTCGGTCTTTAGACCTCTCGTTCTTTTATCGCCGGCCGGTGAGCGCCGGCTGTGTCCCGCAAATCGAGTCTGTCGGCGGTGTCCGTTCGAGCGCCGGACCACCCGGTCTGCCGCAGGTCCGTTCGAGCGCCGGACCAATCGAGTCAGTATTCGGTGACGTCGACGCCGTCGTCGGTGCCGACGTAGACCGCGTCCGCGAGGCCGACGAACAGGCCGTGTTCGACCGCGCCGGGGAGCGACGCGAGGTCGGTCGCGAGCGACTCGGGGTCCGAAACCGCGCCGAAGTCGCAGTCGAGAACGAGGTTCCCGTTGTCGGTGACGACGGGGCCGTCCTTGCGCTCGGCGCGGCGGAGCGTCGCCTCGCCGCCGAGGTCCGAGACGCCCGCTGAGACGGTCGTCCGCGCCGACGGGAGCACCTCGATGGGGACGGCGTGCGAGAGCGTTTCGGCGGTCTTCGAGGGGTCCGCGACGACGAGGAACCGGTCGGCGAAGGCGTCGACCACTTTCTCGCGGGCGTGGGCCGCGCCGCCGCCCTTGACGAGCGCGCCGTCGGTCGTCGCCACCTCGTCGGCCCCGTCGATAGCGAGGTCGATGGCGTCGACTTCGTCGAGGTCGGCGACGGGGATGCCGCACTCGCGGGCGAGTTCGCGGGCCGCGAAGGAGGTCGGGACGCCCCGAACGTCGAGGCCGTCGGCGACGCGGTCGCCGATGGCGCGGATGGCGAACGCGGTGGTACTGCCGGTTCCGAGGCCGACGACGGTCCCGTTTTCGACCGCTTCGACCGCCGCGGCCGCGGCTCGGCGCTTCTGCGCGTCGGTTCCGCCGGTAGTCTTCATGGCTCAGCCGACTCGGCCGGCGAGTAAAAATGGTCCTGAAACGGGGCGGGCGAGACGCCCTCAGAGGCGGTCCAAGACGGCGTCCGCGTCGTAGGCGAGCGAGATGGCGCGGGTCCGACCCCGTCCCTCGATTTCGGTGTAGCGCGCCTCGATGACGCCCAGTTGGTCCAGTTTGTTCACGAGCTCGGAGTAGCGCGTGTAACCGAGACCGGTCTCCTCGTTGAACGCCTCGTAAACCTCGCCGGCGCGCTCGCCGTCGTACTCGGCGACGACCCGGACGAGCTCGCGTTCGGGGTCCGAAAGCCCCTGCAGACACCGCGAGAGGTGGACGTACTTCGACTTGTCGTAGGCCGCCTCCACGTCCTCCATGTCGACGGTGCGGGAGGCGCGCATCTCGGCGTGGAGACCGGCGCGGCGGAGCAGGTCGATGCCGACCCGGAGGTCGCCGCTGTCGGCGGTGAACTCCGCGACTTGGTCGAGTTCGGGCGTGCCGATGACGTCCTCGTGGAAGCCGCGCTTCGACCGGCCGCGGAGGATGTCGACGATTTCGTCCACGTCGTAGCGGGGGAAGAACACCTCCTCGGGCCGGAAGACGCTCTGGACGCGCCCGTCGAGTTCGTCGATGACGTCGAGCGAGAGGTCCGACGAGATGATGATGACGCCGATGCGCGCGCCGGAGTGCGCCTCGTGGGCGCGCAACAGCGAGTAGAGCGTGTCGGAGGCCTCGTTCTCGTAAAACAGGTAGTTCACGTCGTCGAGCGCGACGACGAGCACCTCGTCGTCCTCGACGAGGCGGTCGGTTATCTGGCCGAACAGCTTCTTGAACGAGATACCCGACGACGGGGGTTCGTACTCGAAGATGTGCTCGAAGACCCGCGAGAACACCGCGTAGCGCGTCGAGTCGACCTGGCAGTTCACCCGGACGGTCCGGACGCCCGACTGCGTGCCCAACTCGCCGAACAGCTTCTGGACCGCGGTGGTCTTGCCCGTCCCCGGCGGACCACGCACCATCGTGTTCAGGGGGCGAGAGCCGCGGACCGCGGGCCGAAGCGCGTACTTCAGGCTCCGCAGTTGGCTCTCGCGGTGGTTGAACGTCTCCGGAACGTGGTCGATTTCGAAGACGTGTTCGTCGCGGAACACCGTCTCGTCCCACGACAGCATCCCCTCTTCGGGGTCCTCCCTCATCGAGTGAAGTACCACGCGCGGGGGACTTAATCGTTTACCGCGCCGGCGTCCGACGGGGGACAGACGGGCGTCGGCTCGCTCGCACCCGCCCGCGAGAGGCGGTCGCCGTCGTCGCCGCGGTCCGGTGGGAACTCACGAATCGGGGCGTCGCCTACTGGAGGAGCCGAACGAGTCGGTAGCCGATGGCGACGAGTAGGAGCAGTCCGACTGCGCCGATACCGAGGGCGACCGGCGTCCCACCGGTCCGCGAGAGCGCACTAAGCGCCGGAAGCACGAAGACGAACAGCACGAGGAACCCGCCGAACACCAGAAACACCAGGTAGACGGCGGTCCCGAGCACGTCCCAGAGGGCGTTCTTCGTGGCGTGGTAGACGAGATCGTACTGCTGTCGTTCCTCGGGGGAGAGCGAGTCGGAGGGCACGGGCGGAGTTGTCGGCGGGCCAAGATAAATCGTGTGTCGCCGCGGGCGACCACGTCAGTCGAACATCGCCACAGACGGCCGCGTCAGTCGAACATCGCCACAGACGGCCGCGTCAGTCGAACATCGCCACAGACGGCCGCGTCAGTCGAACATCGCCACAGACGGTCGAATCAGTCGAACTTCTCCAGCAGTCGCCCGTAGAAACTCGTCTCGTTCTCGCCAGCCAGTTTCTCCACGATGAGTTCCGGCGTCGAGCGCGCGAGGTGGTCCTTCACGGGCGAGCGGTTGACGACGAGTTCGCCGTCCTCCAGTCCGACGGCCTCGATGCCGTCGACCGCGACCGACACGTCCGCCGCCTCGCGGATGCCGCCGGCGAGGTGCGAGACGAACACCGCGGCCGCGCCCTGTTCGGCGAGTTCTTCGAGGATGCCGGCGATGATTTTGGCCGACGCGCCGGGTTCGGTGATGCTCTCCAGTTCGTCCACGAGGACGAGTCGGTCGGCCGCGCCGTCGGTGAGCGCGGCGAAGTCGCGGAGCGTGCTCTCGAACGCGCCGGCGTCGAGGGTGCCCTGCGACTTGGCGTAGTAGTGGAGTTCGGAAAACCGCGAGAGCCGGACCGACTCGGCGGGGACGGGAAGCCCCATGTGCGCGAGGACGACGACGAGGCCCACGAGATCGAGCGTCGAGGTCTTGCCGCCGCTGTTGACGCCCGACAGGAGCGTGACGCCCGACACCTCGTAGTCCACGGGGTCGACGTCCGCGAAGTCCACGTCGAGGAGGGGCGAGCGGCCGGCCTCGATGGCGAACGACCCGGCACCGTCGTCGCCGGCCGCGCCGGTGAACTCGGGGAAGACGCAGTCGAAGTCGCGGGCGAACCGCGAGACGGCGAGGCGCACGTCGAGTTCGAGCGCGTCGCGGACCAGCGTCTCGACGGGGTCGCGCAGGTGGCCGAGGTCGGCGGCGAGGCCGGCTTTCAGCTTCGCGGCGCGGCGGTCGCGGGCGGCCTTCAGTTCGGTTCGGAGCCGGCCGACGGCGTCCTCGTCGTGGCCGAGCGGGAACGACGGGTCCTCGGGGAACACCCGCTCCGTCAGGTCGGCCTCGCCGGGGCGGAGCGACAGCGACTCGACGAGGTGGTTTCGGGCGGCCGCCAGCGCCTCGTCGAACTCGTCTTCGAGTTCGCGCGACAGCAGGGAGTCGACGCGCGCGCCCTGCTCGACGAGCGAGAGGAAATCGGTCCCCTCGATGGTCACGTCGCGCTCTCGAATCACGTCGCGGAGGCGGTCGTTGGCGACCGACTCGGCGGTCGAGACGGCGGTGTCGAGGTCGTCCACCGCGTTCGAGAGGCGTTCGAGTTCGTCGTCGCCGAGGACGGTCCCGTCGTCGGCCAGCCGAGAGAGGGCGTCGCGGAGGGCGGCGAGGTCACACGGCGGGTCGAGACCGGCGACTTCGTGGACCGCGGCGGCCGCCTGCAAGGCCTCGCGGTTCGCGGCGAAGAAGGCGAGCAGTCGCTCGGGGACGACCTCGTCGGTCCGCTCGGCGGCGTCGGGGAGGACGCGCACGTCGCCCTCGACGTCGATGCCGGCGAACGACTCGTCGAGGACGACCACCGTCGAGTACGACCGCGCGAGTTCGGCGATGTCGCGGCCGTTCTCGACGACCTCGATGGAGAGTTCGGGGAACGCCTCCTTGGCGGCGGCGTAGCGCTCCGCGTCGGCGGTGGCGAGACAGCGCTCGCGGACGCGACGCGGCTTCGGGTCCGCGAGGGGTTCGACGCCCGCCAGCGCCGCGAGCACGTCGGGGTCGGGGTCGAGGTCGGTCGCGTCGGCGGCGAACGCCCGGACCTCCTCGATGCGCGAGGCCGACCCGGTGGGAAACAGCGTCTCCAGTCGCTTCTCGGCGTACGTCGTGACCGTCCGCGCCTGCAGGAGGCCGAGCGCGTCGCGGTATATCTCCGAGGCGCGGTCGGTGGCGAGGAAGCCGCCGGGGTCGTCGTGGTCGCGGCGAATCGCCCCGCGGGCGATGGCCGCCGCCCTGCCCTCCGTGAGCCCCGGTGCCCGCGCGAGCGCCGCCACGTCGCCGTCGGTGAGCGCTCGCTCGGCGTCGTCGAGTTCCGCGAGCGCGGCGGCGGTCTTCTCGCCGACGCCCGGGATGGTCTCGAAGTCCATTCGGGCGGACCTATCGCGGCATAGGACAAAAAGTCGCGGGGTGGTGACCGCGGGACGACGCGCGGGTCGCGCCCGCCGAGAGAGCGCCTGTCGCGGCCGGTTCGCCGGCGCGTCCGGCCTTCGCGGTCGTTCGCGCCGGGGGCGAGGGGCTTTTGCCCGTCGGCCGGGAAGGAAGGCCATGAGCGAGCGAGACGTCGCGGCGAAGGCCGACGAAGTACGCGAGGCGCTCGCGGAGCGCGAGAGCGTCCTCATCGCCTTTTCGGGCGGCGTGGACTCCAGCGTGGTCGCCGCACTCGCCCACGAGGCGCTCGGCGACGACGCGGTCGCCTGCACCGCGAAAAGCGAGACCCTGCCGGACGCCGAGTTGGACGACGCGAGGCGCGTCGCCGAGGAAATCGGCATCGAACACCTGACCGTCGAGTTCTCCGAGTTGGACAACCCCGACTTCGTCGCCAACGACGACGACCGGTGTTACCACTGCCGGACGATGCGCCTCGGCCGGATGTACGAGGCCGCCCGCGACCGCGGCATCGAGGCCGTCTGCGACGGGACCAACGCCTCGGACCCCGGCGAGGGCCACCGCCCCGGCCTCCGCGCCGTCGAGGAGTTAGAGGTGCTGTCGCCGCTTCTCGCCCACGACATCACGAAAGAGGAGGTCCGCGCCATCGCCGACGACTACGACCTGTCGGTCGCCGACAAGCCCTCGATGGCCTGTCTCTCCTCGCGGATTCCGACCGGGCTCGAAGTCACCGAGGAACGGCTCTCGCGGGTCGAACGCGCCGAGACGATTCTCCGGACGTGGGGCTTCGAGCAGTTCCGCGTCCGCGACCACGACGGCCTCGCCCGCATCGAGGTCGCGCCGGAGGAACTCGACCGCGCGCTCGACACCGACTTCGTCCGCGCCGCCCGCGACCACCTGAAGGACGCCGGCTTCGACCACGTCACGCTCGACCTCCACGGCTACCGAACCGGGAGCGTCAGCCCCGCGGCCGAGGCGGGTACGGACGCCGACGCGGGCGACGACGACCTCCTCGTGGACGACGTGTTCGCGCAGGACTACCCGATGCGGAAGTAAGCGGAACGCGAGGAAACGCGAGGAAACGCGAGCGCCGCGACCCCACCGAGAATCGCCCAATCGCCCGCAGAACGGCCTACGTCGTCAGGAATCGCGTCTCGTTCTCGGCGACGACGTGGACGGACGGCTCGTCGCCGTCGTCGCTCAGTTCGACTTCGAGCTCGCAGATGCCGCCGTTGTCGAGCGGTTGCGACAGCATCGCCTCGACGACGTCGAGTCCCTTCACCTCGCCGAGCGACAGCCGAATCGGCGCGCCGTGGCTGACGACGAGCACCGTCTCGTCGGTGGCGAGCGAGTCGGCGAGCCCCTTGCGGGCGTTGAGGACGCGGCGGCGGACCTCGACGAGGCTCTCGCCGCTCGGGGGGCGCTCGCGGGCGGCGGGCGTCCCCACGGCCGAGAGGGAGTACTGCGGGTACCGGTCCGTGAGCTCGTCGAATTCGAGCCCCTGAAGCGACCCCACGTCGCGCTCGCGCCACGCGGAGTCGAGGACGGGTTCGAGCCCGAGTTCGCGAGCGACGGGGCGGGCGGTCTCTTGGGCGCGTTCGATGTCAGAGGAGACGAGGCGGTCGACCTCGTAGGAGTCCGCGACGTGGCGCGCGAGGGCGTCGGCCTGCGCGCGGCCGCGCTCGGTGAGCGACACGGGGGCCCACCCCTGTATGCGCCCGGCGCGGTTCCACGTCGTCTCGCCGTGTCTGGCGAGAAGGAGGGTTGCCATACGTCCGTCTCTCTCCCCACCGGCAATGAACGTTCCGCGCGAGATTCACGGTCTCGGCGCGCCAACTGTTGGGTATGGCACACGAACTCGAAACGAGCATCGAGATAGACGCCCCGCCCGAACGGGTGTGGGAGACCCTCGTCGACTTCGACCGCTACCCCGAGTGGAACCCGTTCATGCGAATCGCCGGGCGGCCGAACGAGGGCGCGACGCTCACCGTCCACCTGCGGCCGCCGGGCGGCCGCGAGTCGGAGTTCGAACCCGACGTGACCCACTGCGAGAAGCACCGTGAACTGCGCTGGCTCGGCCACCTCGTCTTCCCGGGGCTGTTCGACGGCGAACACCGGTTCCGCCTCGAACCGCTCGACGGCGGCGAGCGCACCCGATTCGAGCAGTCCGAGACGTTCTCGGGCGTCTTCGCCGGACTCCTGTTGCGGTTCGTCGGCGACGAGACGCGGGCGGGGTTCGTCGCCATGAACGAGGGGCTGAAGACGCGCGTCGAGGGAGTGGTCGCGGCCGAGAAACGGGAGGCGGCGGAGTCGACGGACGCGGCGTGATTTCCCGCGGTCTCGGGGATTCGGCGCGTTACAGCGACTCGCCGCAGAAACGGCAGGTGTCTCTCCCTGACTCCTCCAACGAGTGGCAGTTCGGACAGGTGACGGTCTCGGTGCGGACGGAAGGGACGCCGTTCGGCGACGCCGACTGACCGGCCGCGCGGCGACCAACCCCGGGTTCGTCGCGCCCGAGGTTGAGGTACAGCGCCAAGCCGAGAACCCCGCCGACGAACACCGAGAAACCCCAGAGGAAGGCGTTGTGCGAACTGTGCCTGGTCGCGTCGATGCCGGCCCAGACGCTCACGACGAACCAGAGCGGGAGGGCGACCACCGACAGGGCGACGAGGTCGGCCATCGTATAGATATTCTAACCATTCTAAGATAGGTCTTCTGAACGGTCGGCGGTCGGCGGAAACGAGGAGGAGCGAACCGGCCGAGGGGGAGACGGGAGAAACGAGAAGCCGGTCAGTTCCCGGTCCAGCGCAGGGCCGCGAGCGTCCCCTCGAACAGGACGATCATCGTCGCGCCGATGATGATGGGGGCCATCCCGGTCGGGTCGGGGCTGACGAGGAACGCGAGGCCGAGGAACGCGCCCCAGAACAGCAGGCGGCGGTCTTCGAGCCACCGCCGGGTGACGAGGTTCATCATGATGGCCAGCTCCACGAACAGCGGAATCTGGAAGACGACCGCCATGTAGCCCATCAGAATGAGGATGAGGTTGAACGTCTCTTTGAGACCGAACGCGACGACCGCGGTCCCCTCGGTGTAGGAGGTGAAGTACGCGAAGATGGCCGGGAGCACCACGAAGTGCGCAAAGAGGACGCCGACGAGCGCGAGGATGAGGCTCGTCGGGACGGCCGCGAGGTAGTATCTGCGCTCTTTCGGATAGAGGCCGGGGCGCATGAACAGGTACGTCTCGTAGACGAACACGGGGAGGCCGATGACGGTCCCGGCGAGGCCGGCGACCTTCAGTTTGGTGAGGATGAGTTCGAGCGGGCCGTAGAGTCGCGGCCGGCGGTCGACGATGGTCTCCGCGCCGGGGATGTGGGAGTTCCAGAGGAAGTTGATGACGTCGGTCGCGCTCGGGATGTGGACGCCGAAGGCGGCCTGCGTGTCCACGAGCGCGTTGAGGATGTCCGCGCCGGGGAAGAGCACGAGCGTAATCGCGCCGGCGACGCCGAGGACGACCGCCAACCGACGAATCATCTCCTCGATGTGCGCGGTCAGCGGCATCTCCTGGTCGCTTTCGGGGGCCTCGCCGACGAGGCCGCCCACGTCTTCGTCGTCGAAGTCGTCCTCGACGGGCGCGGTCGACGGGGCCACGCCGGTCACCTCGTCCTCGCCCGAAAGAGCGGGGGTCGCGTCGTCGGCCGCCGCGTTCGGTCCGGCTCCGGCGTCGGCCGACGCCTCGGGCGAATCGTCGTACGTCCCCTCGGGAACGTGCGAGGTGTGTTCGTCGTCGGCGAGGAGGCGGGGCTCGTCGGCGTCGCCGGAAGCGCTATCGTCGCCGTCGTCCGGGTCGTTGCCGTCGTCCGGGTCGTCGCCGTCGTCCGGGTCGTCGCCGTCGTCCGGGTCGTTGCCGTCGTCCGGGTCGTCGCCGTCGTCGCTGTCGTCAGTATCGCCGGAAGCGCCGTCGGCGTCGCCGGTCTCGTCAGAATCGTCGTCGCCCGAGTTGGAGTCGTCCGTCTCGTCGGGAGCGTCGTCGTCCGTCTCGTCGGGAGCGTCGTCGTCCGTCTCGTCGGGAGCGTCGTCGTCCGTCTCGTCAGGAGCGTCGTCGGTCTCGCCGTCGTCAAACCCGTCGGTGACGGCCTCGTCTCGCGGGGTGACTCGACCGTAAACCGGACCGTCGGACGACGAAGGCCCGTCGTCGCCAGACTCGTCGGACGAGCGCTGGTCGGCGTCGCCCGAGGCATCCGTCTCGTCGTCGGCCGCAGAGAGCCCTGTGTCGCGCTCCTCGTCCGCCATTCAGGTGTCCTACGCTTCCGGCCAGTTATAGGTCTTTTCGCATCGCGCCGAGGAGGCGCGTCGAGGGGGTCGAAATCACGCCCGCGGTGAAAAAGATTGATAACCGCCAGACTGCTTTCGCCACGTACGTATGTCCAGCGCCCTCGACGAGGACACCCAACAGACCATCGCGGCAGGCCGCGAGACCGCCGGTGCGATGCTCCGAGCGGCGCAAAAGGACCTCCAGAAGGTCTTTATCGTCTTCCTCGTCGGGTTCCTCGGCACGTTCTACGCGCTCCGACTCTACGTCTGGGGGTTCTTCCGGGGCGTGACCAAGGCGCAGATGGACGCCAGCGTCTCCGGAAACGTCAGCATCATCGCCCAGACGCCGTTCGACGTGATTCTCTTGCAGGCGAAAATCGGCCTCGTCGTGGGGATTCTCTTCGCGGTCCCGCCGTTCATCTACGTCTCGCGGGACGCGCTGAAAGCCCGGGGCGCGTGGCCCAAATCGCCCGTCGCGCCGTGGAAACTCGCGCTCATCGGGCTGACGATGGTCGTGCTGTTCGCCGCGGGCGTCGCCTACGGCTACTTCGTCTTCTTCCCGTTCACCTTCGCGTTCCTCGCGCAGAACGCGCTGTCGGCCGGCTTCACGCCGAGTTACTCCATCGTGAAGTGGGCGCAGTTCATCTTCCTGCTCACGCTCTCGTTCGGCCTCGCGAGCCAGCTCCCGCTCGCGATGACCGGCCTCTCGTACGCCGAAATCGTCCCCTACGAACTGTTCCGCGACAAGTGGCGGCACGCCGTCGTCGGCATCTTCGCCTTCGGCGCGCTGTTCACGCCGCCGGACCCGTTCACCCAAATCATGTGGGCGGTCCCCGTCATCTCGCTGTACGCGTTCAGCCTCTATCTCGCCCGCGTGGTCGTCACGGCCAAACGCGGGAGCGAGAAGATGGACGTCAAGGCGACAGCGGCCCACCACTGGAACCACCTCGCGGGCGTCGGCGTCGTCGGCGGCCTCCTCGTCTACGCCTTCTACGAGTACGGCGGCGTAGAACTCGTCAACGACGGCCTCGCCGCGGTCGGAAGCGACTACGTGTTCCTCGACCCCGGCTCGCAACTCGCGTTGGGCGCGTTCGTCGTCGCCGGCGGCGTCGTCGGCCTCGCGTTCGGGCTCGCGTACCTCGTCTACCGCGACATCGAGCGGATCGAACGCACCGAAGTCGGCGTCGGCGACCCCTCGAAGCTCGACCTCTCGGCGCTCGACGTCGCCGGCGTCCGCGCCGCGCCGCCGGAGGTCTTCGCCGACCGCGACGAAGACGAGATTATGGGCCTCGCGTCCGCCGCCATCGACGACGGCGACAAGGCCAAAGCGCAGGCGCTCATCGACCGGTTCGACGAGGCCGAAGCGGACCGCGAGGCCGAAGACGAGCCGGGCGAACTCGAAGACCGGACGACTCGCGCGGGCGGCGCGTTCTTCGCCGAACTGACCGAAGGCGAGACCGACGAGGACGACATCGGCGGCTACTACACCGACATCGCGTTCATCGTCGACTCGCTCACCTCGCGGGCGTTCTGGGTCGTCGGCTGGTTCATGCTCGTCCTCGCGGTGACGTTCGGCTGGCTCTACACGGGCGGTATCCGGGACGTCTACGAGGACTTCCTCGGCCGGCTCCCCGCCGTCGTGACGCCGGAAGAAGTGCTCAACGTCGTCGCGCTCCACCCGATGGAGGCGCTCATCTTCGAGGTGAAGTTCTCGACGATTCTGGCCGTGTTGGCGACGCTTCCGCTCCTCGCGTACTTCGCGTGGCCCGCACTCCGCGAGCGCAACATCATCCGCCAGCGCCGCCGGACCGTCTTCCTGTGGACCGGCGCGCTCGCCGGCGGCCTCCTCGGCGGCTTCGCGCTCGGCTACAGCTACGTCGCGCCGACGGTCATCACGTTCCTCGTCGAGGACGCGCTCGCGGCGAACATGATAATCTCCTACCGCATCACCAACTTCTTCTGGCTCATCTTCTTCACGACCGCGGGCATCGGCCTCCTCGCGGACGTCCCCATCCTGATGGTGCTTCTCAACACCGCCGGCGTCAGCTACCGGATGATGCGGAAGCGCTGGCGCGAGGTCACGGTGTTCATCCTCGCCATCTCGGCGGTGTTCACCCCGGCGAGCATCACCACGATGTTCATGGTGACGCTCCCGCTGATGGCCGCCTACGGCGTCGGTCTCGGCGTCCTGTTCGTGCTGACGGTCGGCGGCCGCCGCGACCTCTCGCCCGCCCGCGGCGCGGCGGAGTGACCGGAAGTCGCCCGCGACTGTCTCGGCAGTCCCCCGGCGACTCGCCGTTCCGGGGGCGCGCCGAACACGGCCGTTACGGCCGTTGAAAAGGCGTTAAGTATTCTCACGAGAATCGCTGAATATGGCCAAGATAAGCGTCGAGATTCCCGACGAGTTGCTCGGCGACCTGGACGAGCACGTCGGCGACGACAAGAAGTTCGTGAACCGGAGCGATGCGGTTCGGGCGTCCATCCGGAAGACGCTCGACATCCTCGACGAAATCGACGACCGACACAACCGCCTCGTCGAAGATGAGTGAGGGGCGCTCGGCCGTCGGGCAGGTCGCCCTCGTCGGCCTGTTCGTCACCGCGCTGACGACGGCGCAGTTGACGGCGTCGAAACTGCTCTCGATTCCCCTGCCGTCGGCGGTGGGCGAACTCCCGTTCGTCGGCGCGGCCATCCTCATGCCGGGGGCGGCGCTGGCGTACGCGCTCACCTTCTTCGCGTCCGACTGCTACTCCGAACTGTACGGCCGCCGGGCGGCGCAGGTCATGGTGAACGTCGGCTTCGCCATGAACTTCGTCCTCCTCGGCCTCGTCTGGAGCACCATCGCCGCGCCCGCCGCGAACCCCGAGTTCGCCGCGCAGTTCGCCACGGTGCTCTCGTCGGGGACGAACATCGTCGCCGGGAGCCTGCTCGCGTACCTCGTGAGTCAGAACTGGGACGTCATCGTCTTCCACGGCATCCGCGAGCTGACCGACGGCTCGTTCCTCTGGCTCCGCAACATCGTCTCGACGGCGACGAGTCAGGCCATCGACACGGTCATCTTCGTCGGCGTCGGGTTCTACGTCGCGCCGACGGTCCTCGGCATCGGAGACGTGCTCCCGTGGAACGTCCTCATCGGCCTCGCCGTCGGCCAGTACCTCCTGAAGCTCCTCATCGCAATCGTGGACACGCCGTTCGTCTACGGGACCGTCGCGCTCCTCCGCGGCGACGACGAGTCCTCGACCGACGGCTGGGTCGCGGACTGAGACGCGCCCGGGGCGACGGACGCCTTATCTCTTTTGGTAGCATACCACACGACGTATGGCCGACGAGCACCGCCACAGGCTCACCGAGCGAGACGGGATGGAGATGGGGGTTCGCTGTCCGAACTGCGGGACCTACACGTCGTTCGGGGACATCCTCGCCACCGGGGCCTGCCGCGGCGGGTGGAAGGGGTGTCGAACGGGACTTCGGCTCGACCTCGTGGTGTACGACTGAAAACGACGGGCGAGACCGACGAGACGCCGAGTCGCGGAGTGGAAGCGGAAGCAGACGCAGAAGCACAAGCGGAAGAACAGCGCGCGCTCAGGCGGTCCCGTCGGCGTCCGGCGGCTCGTTCACTCGTTCAGATAGAGGTACGCCGCCGCGACGGCGAAGACGGCCTCGCCGCCCTTCGAGAGAATCGCCATCTCGCTGATTCGCCCGCTCATGACGACCCACGCCACGATTTGGGCGAGCGCGAACGCGATGGCGACGAGGTAGAACTCGCGCCGCCAGAACTTGCTCAGGTAGACGGCGATGCCCGCGAGGAACCCGACGCCGGCGAGGACGAACAGAATCGCCTGCGTCTGGTTGAACTGCATCAACACCGGCGCGAGCGAGAGGTGGGCGTACACGGACGCCAACGCCCCGAGGATGGCGACGTACGGAACGATGCCTGACGGGAGGCCGGTGAACAACGGTTGCGAGTCGGTGGTCGTCGTATCTGCTGACATAGTGACTTACGAGCAGAGTCGTGTCAAACGGGGATAATGCTTGCCCGAACTTAGACACAAATTGCGGAGGAAACGAGGTCGGCGACGTGGTGGCCCGCGGGCGCGAGACACGCCGGACTCGGGCGGCGAGTCGCGTGCGGTCGGTGCGCTCAGTCTTCGTCGTCTATCGGTTCGGCGAAGGCGAACCGGGGCTTCACGTCGGTGACGCGGACCGTCGGCGTGTCGCCCGCCTCCGTGCCGGAGACGAACAGCGTGAAGTCCTCGACCTTGGCGATGCCGTCGCCCTCGCTTCCCACGTCGACGATTTCCACGTCGAGTTCGTCGCCCTTGCGGACCGGAGCGGTGAGGAAGTGCTTGCCGACGAGGTACTGCTCGGAGGAGCTATCGCGGGAGGCGTCGGGGCGCATCGACCGGACGTACTGGAACTCCCGTTCCATGTCGGCGCGGAGGTCCGCGACGTCCGGGCCGTCGAACACCTTCACGGCGAAGTCGCCGCCGGTCGCCAACAGCTCCTGTGCGACCTCGAACGCCTGCCGGGCGAGGTAGACCGAGCGGGCGTGGTCCAGCGAGTACTCGCCGGTCATGTTCGGTGCCATGTCGGAGACGACGGCGTCGGCCCCGCGCTCGCCGATGACGGCCGTCAGCTCCTCTTTCGTCTCGTCTTCGGTCATGTCGCCGCGAATCGTCTGAACGTTGTCGCGGTCGATGCCGCGGATTCGCTGGAGGTCGACGCCGACGACCTTGCCGTGGTCACCGACTTCTTCGGAGGCGACCTGGAGCCACCCGCCGGGGGCGGCACCGAGGTCGACGACGGTGTTACCGGGACCGAACAGGCCCGCGTCCCCGTCGAGTTGCTTCAGCTTGTAGGCCGAGCGGGCGCGATAGCCCTCCTGTTTGGCCTTGTTGTAGTAGTGGTCTTTTCGTGCCATGGTTACCTCGCTGAACTGCCCGAGATGTTCCGCGCGGGAACAGCCGGCGAATTCGCGTTCATATCGGTGTGACGTGGTCGAACCGGAAAGGCACATCGGATACCACCCGAAGGCGCGTCGGCGCGGCCGGGGCGCGACACCGCCGAAGTCAGCCCGCAGACGACTCCGTCTGCGGGCCGCGGAACGCCGACAGCGCGTCCGCGTCGCCGCCGGCGCGAGAGAGAATCGTCACGATGTCGTCCGGCTCGATGACCGTGTCCCCGTGCGGCGTGAGTTCCCGGTCGCCCCGCTCGATGGCGATGACGAGCGTCTCTTCGTCGAGAATCCCCCGCTCGGAGGCGTCTTCGAGCGTGAGGTCGGCTATCGGCGCGTCGGACTGCACCGAGACCTCGACGACGCTCGCGTCGCCGGTGAGGCTGATGAAGTCGTTCGCCTCGGGCGCGTGGCCGCCGTCCTCGGGGTCGAACGGCCCGTAGGGGGCGAACAGCTCCTCTTCGAGCAGGTCTTCGTCTTCGATGTGGATGCCGATGTCGGTGAGCAGTCGCGCGACGCGCCGGAGGTCGCCGGTGCTCTCGCCGACCGCGAGGACGTGGAGGTTGCGGCGGCCGGTCATCAGCGTCCGGACGTTGATGACGCCCGGAATCGCCCGCGCCTCGTGCGCGAGCGCCTCTCTTTCGGTCACGGGAACGTCGCAGAGATAGAGGTTCGTGAGCTTCCCGCCGGCGCGCTCGAAATCGACCTGCGCGGTGGTGCCGCGGATGATTCCGGAGTCTTCGAGCTTGTGGATGCGATTCCGGATGGTCGCTCCGGAGACGCCGGCCTCCGCGGCGAGCGTGCTGGCGGACGTGTTACGCGCATCGGTCATCAGGGCGTGGAGGATGCGTCGGTCGATTTCGTCGAGGCGGTGGTCGGTGTTGCGATATGGCATCGGTGGCTGTGTCGAGTTTCGGTTTGCGAAGTTAGCTACCCCGCGTTTTCTTATAAGGCTTGTCTGGACGACCCCCGTTTTGCGAGACGGAACCGCTCGAACGAGGAGCCGCGGGGCGGAGGGCGGCCCCGTACCGGTCCGTGAGGGGCCGCGACGACGAGCCAGTCCGGACGCGGGCGACCTCTCTCTCTCTCACTCGCCCACAATTTCGTTCTTAGAAATTATACTCGTTTCTATTTTCGAATCCGTAGTAGAAGGGCAGAGCTTATATCGTTACACAACCGGGTAGCGTCTATGAACGAGACGAACGTCACCGAGACGGCCGACAACGCGGCGCTCCGACCCGAACAGCGGGTCCCGAAGCGACGGACCGAGGGTGCCAGCACGGAGGCCAACGGATGAGCGACGAGGAACTCGCGAAAGACCTCGGCCTCCTGTCGGCGCTGACCATCGGCATCGGGACGATGATCGGCGCGGGCATCTTCGTCCTGCCCGGCGTCGCGGCCAGCACCGCCGGCCCGGTCGTCGTCGCCTCGTTCGTCGTCGGGGGACTCATCGCGCTGGTGAACGCGCTTTCGGTCTCTGAACTCGGCACCGCGATGCCGAAAGCCGGCGGGGGGTACTACTACGTCAACCGCGCGCTCGGGCCGCTTTTCGGCTCTATCGCCGGCCTCGGCGACTGGATGGGGCTGGCGTTCGCCTCCGCGTTCTACAGCATCGGCTTCGGGCAGTACCTCGCGACGCTCGTGCCGATGCCGGAGTTCCTCTTTCTCAACGAGGTGCAGGTCGGCGCACTCGTCGCCGGTGCCGTCTTCGTGGGCGTCAACTACATCGGTGCCAAGGAGACCGGCGGCGTGCAGACGGTCATCGTCACCGTCCTGTTGGCGATTCTGGCCCTGTTCGCGGTTCAGGGCTGGCTGTCGTTCGACTTCGCGACGCTCGTCGGCGACGGCGGTCTCGCGCCGTTCGGCTACGGTGCCATCCTGCCGGGCACGGCGCTCGTGTTCGTCTCGTTCCTCGGATACGCGAAGATTGCGACCGTCGCCGAGGAGCTGAAGAACCCCGGTCGGAACCTCCCGCTGGCTGTCATCGGGAGCGTCGCCATCGTCACCGTCCTCTACGCGATTCTCGTGAGCATCATGCTCGGCGTGGTTCCGTGGCCGGACCTGAGCCAGAGCGCGCCGCTGACGCAGGCGACGCAGGTCGCGTTCCCCGGCGGACTGGCCGGTCTCGCCGTCACCGTCGTGACGCTGGGCGCGCTTCTCGCGACCGCCTCCAGCGCGAACGCGTCGATTCTGGCGTCGGCCCGAATCAACTTCGCGATGGGTCGGGACAGAATCGTCACCAACTGGCTCAACGAGATTCACCCGAACTACGCGACGCCCTACCGCTCGATTCTCGTCACGGGTGCCGTCATCATCCTCTTCATCGCGGCGCTCGGCCGAGACATCGAGGTGCTGGCGAAAGCCGCGAGCGTCCTCCACCTCGTCGTCTACGCGCTCATGAACGCGGCGCTCATCGTCTTCCGGGAGACGGACCCCGAGTACGACCCGGCGTTCACCGTGCCGCTGTACCCGTTTACGCCGATAGTCGGCATGGCGCTCTCGCTCGGACTGCTGGCGTTCGTCGGCGGGGAGGAGCTCCTGCTTTCGGGGCTGTTCGTCGTCGGCGCGGTCGTCTGGTACTTCGTGTACGCACGGAACAACGCCGACAGGCAGGGCCTGCTCGGTCGGCACATCCTCTCTCGGGGCGACGAGCTACCGAACTCGGTCGTCGACGCCGCGGCGACGGTCGCGCCGAACGGGTCGGGGCACATCGACGACGCGCCCGCGACGACGACGATGGTCGCGGTTTCGAACCCCCGAACCGAGCGGGCGCTCGTGACGCTCGCGGCCGCGCTCGCCAAGTTCGACGGCGGGCGGGTCCTCGCCACCCACGTCATTCAGGTCCCCGACCAGACCTCGCTGGCGGCCGCCGCCGACCAGCGCGACCGCATCTCGAAGACGTCCGAACAGCTCATGGCCGACGCGCGAGCCGACGTCGAACAGTTGGACGTGCCGGTCGACACGCGGACGATTCTCTCCCACGAGGGACTCGCAGAGGTGTTCGACGCGGCGCGCGAACACGGCGTCGACAGGCTGGTCATGGGCCACAGCGGCGCGAAACTCGCCGGCGGACGGGTCGAGGGCGCGCTCGACGAACTCACCCACGACCTCCCGTGCGACGTGCTCGTCCTCGACGGAGGGGAGTTCGACCCGAGCGAGGTGCTCCTCCCGACGGCGGGCGGCCACTCGTCGGACCTCTCCGCGGAGGTCGCACGGGCACTGCAAGCGACGACCGACGCGAACATCTCGGTGCTACACGTCGCCGACGAGGTCGCCGCCGGTCGGGAGTTCCTCGAACAGTGGGTCGCGGACCACGAACTAGAAGGAGTGGAGCGACTGGTCGAAACGGGCGACGTGGAGACCGTCATCGGCGAGGCGGCGGCGGACAAGTCGCTCGTCCTCGTCGGCGCGACGGAGTCCGGCCTGCTGTCCCGACTCGTCGGCGGGTCGCTGGCGCTGTCCGTGCTCAACGACCTCGAGACGACCGTGTTGCTGGCCGAGCGCCCGCGGCGGCGGTCGCTCCGAGAGCGGCTGTTCGGCTGACGGGCGGGTCGGACGTCCGGCATCGAGACCGGCCGGCCCCCGACTCAGTCGTCGCCGACGAGTTCGTCGAACAGCGCCGAGACGCGCCCCTCGATGTCGTCGCGAATCGCCCGAACCGCATCGAGGTCCTGTCCGTCCGGGTCGTCGAGGTCCCAGTCGCGGGCGTCGCCGCGCCACGTCATCGGGCAGATACCCTCGGCCGAACAGCCCATCGTGACGACGATATCCACGCCCATAATCTCGTCCTGCTCGATTGCGCGGGGCGTCTCGTCGGCGAGGTCGAACCCCGCTTCGCCCATGACCGCGACGACCTCGTCGTGGACGTGGTCGGCGGGGTCGGTGCCGCCGGTGACGACCTCGACTCGGTCGCCGACGCCGCGCTCGTCGCGCTCCCGGCGGGCGAAGGCCGTCGCCATCTGGCTCCGGCCGGCGTTCTGGACGCAGACGAAGGCGACGCGGGTCGCAGTCGCGTCGGCGTCGGCGTCTACATCGACATCGGCGGCGTCGGTCATCGCTCGGCACCTCGTCGGCGGGCGGCTGGCTTCGTCTCGTCGTGCGCCATGCTCGGGAGTTGCACAATCAGCTATTTGAGTGCTTTGGAGCCTGTATCCACTGAAATCAGGAGATTAGCTCGATAGCCAAACTGTGACAACAACACGCATGGGGAGCCGAGGGGAACGGCGGGGTGCTCGCGGGAGCGCGCACGCGGGAGAGCGTGCGAACATCATATTGCGGTGAGTCCAAATCAGGAGTATTTTTAAGACCGCTGTCGTACGACGGCACATATGTTCAAGGCCATCGTGAGCGCCGCGACGCTCCGGGACGCGCTCGACTCCGTGAGCGTCCTCGTCGACGAGTGTAAGATTCGACTCAACGAGGAGAGTCTCTCCATCCGCGCCGTCGACCCCGCGAACGTCGGCATGGTGGACCTCACGCTCGACGCGGCGGCGTTCGAATCCTACGAAGCCGACGGCGGCGTCATCGGCGTCAACCTCTCGCGCCTCGAAGAGGTCGCCGGGATGGCGGGCGCGGGCGACCTCATCCACCTCACGCTCGACGAGGAGACGCGCAAGCTCAACATCCGCATCGACGGGCTGTCGTACACGCTCGCGCTCATCGACCCCGACTCGATTCGCCAGGAACCCGACATCCCGGACCTCGACCTCGCCGCGAACATCGTCCTCGAAGGGACGCACCTCGACCGCGGTATCAAGGCGGCCGACATGGTCTCGGACCACATCCGCCTCCGCGTCGACGGCGCGGAAGAGACGTTCCACATCGAGGCCGAGGGCGACACCGACGACGTGGACCTGTCGCTCCCCCCGGCGGACCTCATCAGCATCGAAGCGGGCGCGGCCGACTCGCTGTTCTCGCTCGACTACCTGAAGGACATGAACAAGGCGATTCCGACCGACGCCGAGGTCACCGTCGAACTCGGCGAGGAGTTCCCGGTCAAGCTTCACTACCAGATCGCAGAGGGGATGGGAACCATCACGTACATGCTCGCCCCGCGCATCCAGAGCGACTGAACGGACGTTTCGGCGGCCGCGGCGGCCGCGTCGTTTTCGGACCATCCGAGCCGTCCCACTCGTTTCTCTCGATTCTCACCCGCCAGCGACCGCGTCGGCGTGGGCGGCGGGCGGCGCGAACCGAACCTCAGGTGGGTTCAGTCCGCGGACCTCGCGCCACGGACGCGAGGACGTAGACCACGGGGACGATGAGCACGGCCCCGACGACGAACGGCGACCAGTACGCGAAGACGTACAGCGCCGCCATCGACGGCGGGCCGAGCGTCCGGCCGAGGCTCCCCGCGCCCTGCGTGACGCCGAAGGCGTTGCCCTGCTGGTCGGCCGACGCCGACGTGGAGACGAGCGTCGACAGCGAGACGTTCAACATCCCGTTGCCGAACGACAGGAGCGCCCCGACGAGGAGGAGCGCCACGAGTTCGCGGGTGAGCCACGGCGGCCCGCCGACCGCGGGGAGCACCGCCCCGATGTCGGGCGAAAACGGGAGCAACGCGAGCGAGAGCAGGAGCCCGACCGCGCCGACGACCGCCAGTTTCTCCTCCGAGTAGCGCCGGGCGAGGCGGCCGACGACGACCCCCTGATTCAGCGTGCCGAGCAGGCCGATGTAGGTCAGAAACAGCGCCGTCTCGGTCTCGCCGTAGCCGTACACGTCGGCCGCGAAGGGGATGAACATGACCTGAATCCCCGAGAAGGCGACCGAGACGACGAAAAACGAGACGACGAGTCCCCGGAGGTCGTCGTCGGCGAGGGCGGCGCGGAACTGCGAGACGAGCGTCGTCGCGGGCGTGCCGGCGGGCGCGCGGGTCCGCTCGGGTTCGCGCAGGAAGACGAACGCGAAGCCGAGGCTCACGAGGCTCAGCGCCGCCGCGGTGAAGCTCGGTAGCGAAAAGCGCGTCGCGGGCACGAACGACGGGAGCAGGTCGCGGGCGAGCGCGACCGCCGGGTCGGAGGCCATCAGGCCACCGATGGCCGGGCCGAAGATGAACCCGAGGCTGAACGACGCGCCGACGAGGCCGAGCGCGCCGGCCCGCCGCGCCGGCGGCGTGATGTCGGCGATGTACGCCTGCGCCGTGGCGATGTTGCCGCCCATCGCGCCCGCGAGCATCCGCGAGGCGAACAGCGTCGCCACCGCGAGCGCCGTCCCGAAAAGCAGGTCGATTTCGCCGGCGACGCCGAAGACGGTCCACGCGAGGACGCTCCCAACGAGCGAGAGCATGATGACCGGCCGGCGGCCCCGCCGGTCGGAGATGCGACCGAGGACGGGCGCGAAGAGGAACTGCATGAGCGAGTACGACGCCGCCAGAAATCCGATGTACACGTCGCTGACGCCGAAGCTCCGGACGTAGAACGGCAGAATGGGGATGACGACGCCGAACCCGAGGAGGTCGATGAAGACGACGGCGATGACGACCGCGAGGGCGCGTCGCGTCCCCCGCGACTCCTCGGAAATCTCGGCGTCGGAAGACACGGCGGACTCGGGGGCACTCACGACACCACAGACGCGCGAGAAGCGCCTAACAGTTACGACGTAGTTGGCCGAGTTGGCAGGAGAATGAGGTCGACGCTCAAGAGCGGTAGCGGTCGATGACGCGCTTCGCCGAGACGGCCTTTTCCTTCCAGCCGTAGCCCGCGTCGTAGACGTGGCGCTTCTTCTCGACGAGTTCGGCGGGCGTCGCCTCCTCGAAGCCGCCGCGGTCCCACGTACCGGTGTCGCGGAGCCAGTTGACGACGTTCTCGCGCGTCTCGGGCCACGACAGGCCGACCATCTCGTACCACGCTATCATGGCGAAGACGGCGTTGTCGTGACAGCCGGGGACGCTCCCGTACTGGTGGAGCGTCCGCATCGGCTCCCGGGTCGGCTCCGAGACCTCCTCTCTGAACTCCTCGGCGGTGAGGAGCCGAAGGACGCCCGAGTTCGCTTCCGACACCCGCTCGTCGCGCTTGAGTCGGCGGAGCGCGGCCTGCTGGAGCGGTCCCCACTCGCCCGGCGCTTCGCGGCGGAGCGTCTCCTCGTCGCACGGGCCGCCAGCGAGGACGGAGACGATGTCGACGTAGGCCCGCTCGACTTCGACCCACGGCGTCCCCTCGAAGCGGCAGTCGGCGTCGTGGAGACTGGTCGTGGCGCGGCAGTCCGGACACGGGTAGTCGAAGTGCGGCACGTGAGAGCCTGAGGAAGTGGTCGGTAATAGGTTGTGTGATGCGCGTCGCCGCCGGCGGGTCTGTGACGGGGTCACGCGACCCGTGCGCCACCGCCGAATCCGTCGCGTTTATCGGTGGGCACCCGGAACGTGGCGGTATGCGGATGCGCCCGCTCCACGCCCGATACCCGTTCTTCGCCGCGGCCAGAGAGGCGGTCGAATCGGCCGACGTCGCCATCGCGACGCTCGTCGCCGAGGACGCCCCGGCCGTCGAGCGTGGCGTCGAGCGCGTCGAACGCGCCCTCATGGAGGGCACCGTCGAACCCGACCCCGACGAGGCCTACGGGCGGGACACCCAGACGGAACTGCTTTCCTACCCCATCTCGCGCATCATCGTCTCGCTCGTCGAGACGCCCGCGGCGGTGGACAAGTACGCCCGCGCCGAGGCCGACACGGCCTACGAGCGCATGCTCGCCGACTTCGACGCCGGCGACGACGACGTCCACGGCGAGGCCCGCGCGAGCCTCGACGACTTCCTCCGCGAGTTCGACCTCGACGGCGCGGTGCGGGCCGAGTCGACCCGGAACCGCAACAGCCGCCGCGCGCCCGACCACTACTGGGTCGACGTGGGGCCGTACCTCACCTACTCCGACACCGACTGGGGCGCGGACTGGCGGCTCGTCAACCGCTCGCTGGCCGGCGGCGCGGTCCGCGTCACCCGCGAGGAGCTCTCGGAACTGCTCCGCGAGGCGGTCCGCCGCCGGGTCGCCGAGGGGCTTCCCTTCGCCGTCCGCGGGAGCGACGCCGGCGACCGGCTCGCCGACGCGCTCAAACCCCACGTCGAGCGCCTGCGGAACCTGCTTTCGGACCGCGGCGCGGTCAACGTCGTCTACGTCGACTCGGTCGACCCCGACCACTTCCCGCCCTGCGTCGAGGCGCTGTTGGCGCGGGCGCGAGAGGGCGAGGACCTCCCGAACGAGGCGGCGTTCGCGCTCGCGGCGTTCCTCGTCGGCGTCGGCCTCGAACCCGAGGCGGTCGGGGGCGTCGTCGGCGACGCGAACGCCGAGGAGCTCGAAAAGCGGGCGACCGTCCTCGCGGACTCAAGCGGGTCGCAGTACGCGCCGCCGACCTGCGAGACGATGCAGGCGTACGACCTCTGTGTGAACCGCGACGACCGCTGTGACACCATCAAGCACCCGATGAAGTACTTCGAGACGGCGACGACCGACGCGGACGCGGCCGCCGCGGACGAAGCCGCCGACTGACGAGGGCACGAAGAGCGTTTCTGCGAGCCGTCCGCGGGCCGTCAGCCGACCGCCGAGCGCCGCCGCTACGCGTCGAGCGCCCCGCGACGGCGAACACGTCACCGAAACCGACCGACCGAGTTAGGAAGAACGCGACAGCCAAACGCCGATACCAGCCATCACGAGGACGAACGCCGTGATAGCGCCGACGAGTGCGAACCCGCCGGTGGAGGCGAGTCCACTCTGGTTGTAGGTCGCACCGATGCCGACGATGAGGGCGATAAACACCCCGACCGCGACGATGGAGACGGCAATCTTCCGCCGCATCTCCGCTTCGATAGCCATGCGACGACGTATCCGCGGCCGTTCTAAAAGGTCTTCGATGGGCGGATGCCCGACGAGAGCCACTCACGCGCCCGATTTTCCACGCGAAACGAGGGTTTAGGTCGTTCGAGAACCTACTTGCAGGTGACGGAAACCGACCTCGAACAGCCGCTGGTAAGGTCGGAATCCCGCACCACCATGACGCACATCGCACACACACCCGCGTCGACTCGCCGCCCGGTGCGCCGCAAGACCACGCTCCCGTCCGACGGACTGGTCGGGCGCGCCCGCCGCGCCCGCGTCGAGCCGATGGCCGTCCGGCCGCTCCGCGACGGTCGCTACGTCGTCGAAACCGACGGCGGAACCTACGTCGTCGACGTGGAGGCGCGCACCTGCACCTGCCCCGACAACGCCATCCGGCACGCCCGCTGTAAGCACCTCCGCCGGGTCGCCATCGAGATCACCCGCGGCGAGGTCCCGCCGCCGGGCCGCCGGAGCGCCACCTGCGCCGTCTGCGGCGACGAGACGTTCGTCCCGATGGACGCGACGGGGCCACAGCTCTGTCCCGACCACGAACACCGCGCCGGCGACCTCGTCCACGACCGCGAGAGCGGGAGCCTCCTCGTCGTCACGCGGGCGCTCGGCACCCGCGCCGACGAGACGCCGACCGAGACGGGACGCCTCGTCTCGGCGTACGAGAGCAACCGCGACTACGGCGACCACGAACCAGCCTTCGAGGCCGTGTATCTGGACTCGCTGCCGGTGAACGCCGGCCTCGCCGACCTCGGCGAACTGCATGCCTACCGGTTCCCCGCCTCGCGGCTCAGTCGCGTCGAGCGCGGGTTCGTCGGCGCTCGCACGCTCGGCGAGCGACTCGCTCGGGCGTGAGCGGAGCGCCAGAAAATCCGCGCCGCAACCTCAGTCGCCGCCGAGCTTGGTCTGAGTCGGGCCGCCGGTGAACGACTCGAAGTCCTCGCCTTCCGCCAGCGCCGTCTCCTTTTTCACGCGGTAGTTCCCGCCGTCGGTCACGTAGAGGTCGCCGGGGTGGAAGAAGTACCAGTCCTCGCGGTCGAACCGGACGGCGATGCGGGCTTTCGCGCCGAAGTTCCGCGAGAAGTAGACGAGCGCTTCGACCTCCTCGCCGCTCAGGTAGATGGGGCGACCGCTGGAGGACTTCGCCTCGATGGCGTAGAAGACCTCGCCGTTGCCCGCGAGTACGTCGGGGAGTTCGCGCGTCGTCGCGCTCCCGGAGGCGGGCGCGCGCATGACGGCGAACCCGGCCTCGTCGAGAGCGTTGACGAGTTCGCGCTCGCGTCGGTCTCCCTTTCTGTTCGAAGACATGGTCGGGAGTCGGCCGCGGGCGGTCATAAATGGGGCGACCGGCGGTAGCGAGGAACCGCGCCACCAGAGCTATCCATCGGCTGGCGGATACTGCTCGTATGAACCGCGAGAACCGCCTCGGCCTCGTCTTCCTCGTTCTCGGGGTCGCCCTCCTCGCGAACCCGCTTTTCCTCTATCCCGACGGCGTCTCCTACGAGGAGAGGTACACCTACGAGGCGTCGGCGGTGGACTACCTCCCGCACACCGCCGACGCGTTCTACCGGGTCAAATCGTGCGGGTGGAACCCCCTCCAGTCGGCGGAGTGCGCCGCCATCATCGACATGGCCCGCGGCGACCCGGTCGAACTGGAGTTGGACCCGGACCGCGGCGTCGACCCCGAGTTCTGGTCGTTCGACTACGTCCGGGCCGACGGCCAGTACTTCGAACCGAACGCGACCCTCGACGGGCGCACGCTCACGCTCTCGCTCCACCCGGTGTCGACCGAGACGGTCAGACGCGACCTCTCGGAGGGCCTCGCCGAGTCGCCGCGATACGTCCGCGAGGCCGTCCGAAACGGCAGTAGCACCGTGACCGAATCCGAACTGCACGAACCGGAGACCCACTACGTCGCGTTCGAGGGGCGGTACTACGTCGTCGAACCGGTCGAAACCGAGCGCGTCCCGACCGGCTGGGGGTGGAAAGCGCCGTCCGACGCGGCCATCGAGGCGATGCGACTCGCGGCGTGGATAGGCGGCGTCGCCTGCGTCTGGCGGGCCGGCGAGTGGACCGAGCGCGGTCGCTGACGGGTGTGAGAAACGAGAGAGAGCGCAGGTGAGAGAGGCGCGGGTGAGAGAGAGAGCGCAGGTGAGAGAGGCGCGGGTGAGAGAGAGAGCGCGGGTCGGCTTACGTCCCGTGGGCCCAGCTACCCATGTACTCGCGCTGTTCGTCGGTCATCGAGTCGAACTCGATGCCCTCGGCTTCGAGCTTGATTTCGGCGACCTCGCGGTCCAGTTCGTCGGGCACGTCGTGGACGCCGGCGTCGTAGGCGTCGCCGTTCTCGACGAGTTCGCGGACGACGACGGCCTGCACGCCGAACGACTGGTCCATGACCTCGACCGGGTGGCCGAGCGCGATGGGCGACGCGAGGTTGACGAGGCGGCCCTCGGCGAGGACGTTCAGGCGGCGGCCGTCTTCGAGTTCGTAGGCGTCGACGCCGTCGCGGGCCTCGTACTCGTCGACGGCGAGGTCCGACAGCGCGTCGAGGTCGATTTCGATGTCGAAGTGGCCGGCGTTCGCGAGGAGAACGCCGTCTTTCATGTTCTCGAAGTCCTCGCGGGTGATGACGTCGCGGTTGCCGGTGGTCGTGATGAACACGTCGCCGACCTTCGCGGCCTCCTCCATCGGCATCACGTCGTAGCCCTCCATGTGGGCTTCGAGCGCGCGGCGGGGGTCGACCTCGGTGACGATGACGTCGGCGTTCTGGCCGGCGGCCTTCTTGGCGACGCCCTTGCCGCAGTAGCCGTAGCCGCCGACGACGACGTTCTTGCCGGCGTACGAGAGGTTCGTCGTCATGGCGATGGTCGCCAGCGACGACTCGCCCGTGCCGTGGACGTTGTCGAACAGGCGCTTCATCGGCGTGTCGTTGACGGCGAAGACGGGGTAGTTCAGCTCGCCGTCCTCGTCCATCGCGCGGAGGCGGTGGACGCCGGTCGTGGTCTCTTCGGCCCCGCCGACGATGGTGTCGATGAGTTCGGGGTACTCCTCGTGGATGGTAAAGACCATGTCCATGCCGTCGTCGACCGTGACGGTCGGCTCGTGGGCGATGACGGCGTCGATGGCCGCGTAGTAGCCCTCGTCGTCGACGCCGCGGACGGCGTAGGAGGTGATGTCGTCGTTGGCGTCGAGCGCCGCCGACACGTCGTCGTGGGTCGAAAGCGGGTTACAGCCGGTGATGGCGACTTCCGCGCCGCCGAGCGCCAGCAGTTCGACGAGGTTCGCCGTCTTCGCCTCGACGTGCATCGCCATGCCGACGACCTCGCCGGCGAGCGGCTGTTCCGACTCGAACTGCTCGCGGAGCTCCTGCAGGATGGGCATGTGCTGGAGCGCCCAGTCCATCTTGCGTCGTCCCTCGGTCCGGGCGGCCTCGACGTCGTCGAGGTGCTCGGAGACGGGAGCGTAGTGTTCGCTCATACCCGTGGGTTCGGAGAGGGGTCCGAAAACCCTACCGAAGGCGGTCGCCGCCCCCGAATCTACAAGTGTCAACCGGGAGATTGTATCGCCGAGGGCCGATGCTCGTCATAGAAAACGGCAAGACGGTCGCCGAGCAGGAGTTGTTCGCCCTGATGAGCGCCCCCGCGGTTCCGGACCTCCTCCGCGTCGCCGACGAGCCGCTGACGGTCAAGGAGCTGAGCTGTCGAGCCGACGTACCGCTGTCGACGGCCTACAGAGAGGTCAAGCGGCTCCACGAGGCGTCGCTGTTCGAGAAGTCCATCATGGTCGACCACAGCGACGGGCGACACGTCGCGCAGTACCACCGGACGTTCGAGCGGATGGAGGTCAGGGTGACCGACGACGGACTGCGCATCGAACTGGCCGGGTAGCGAGGTCGGAAGGCGGTGTGGGCGGACCAGACGGGGGACCAGACGGCGGCGGGCCGGACGCGGCGATTCAGACGCGCTCGCGGAGCGACGCGATTGCCTCGCGGGCGCGGGCCATCGCGGCGTCCTCGTCGAGCGTCAGCACCTCGCGGTCCCGCATCAGCACCCGCCCGTCGCAGACCGTGTGGCGGACGTCGGAGCCGCGGGCGGCGTACGCGAGGTGGCTCACGAGGTCGTTGGCGGGCGCGAGGTGCGGCGCGTCGAGGTCGACGACGGCGAGGTCGGCCGCGCCGCCGACTTCGAGCGCGCCGCCGGGGAGGTCGACGGCGGCGGCGGAGCCGGCGGTCGCCATCCGCACCACGTCGGGCGCGGCGACGGCGCTGGCGTCGTCCGCGGCGAGTTTGCCGAGCATCGCGGCGTCGCGCATCTCGTCGAACATGTCGAGGTCGTTGTTCGAGGCCGCGCCGTCGGTGCCGAGGCCGACCGTGACGCCCGAATCGAGCAGTTTCTGGACGGGAGCCATGCCGGAGGCGAGCTTCATGTTCGACGCCGGGCAGTGGACGACGCCGGTGCCCGCCTCGGCGAGCAGGTCGATTTCCGCGTCGTCGACGTGGACGCCGTGGGCGAGGAAGTCGTCGGCGGTGAGCATGCCGAGGTCCTTCGCGTACGACAGGGGCCGCTCGCCGCGCTCGTCGACGATGGGGTCGACCTCGTCGGTCGTCTCGTTGGCGTGGTAGTGGACCGGGATGCCCTCGTCGTGGGCGTCGGCGACGAACTCGCGGAGGTACTCCTCCGCGACCGTCGTCAGCGAGTGCGGCATCGCGGCGGTCCGAATCCGGCCGTCGGCCGCGCCGTCGAACTCGCGGGCCACGTCGAGGCTCTCGTCGATGTCGGCCCGCGCGTCCGCGTCGTCCTTCCCGAGCGTGACGACGCCGTGGCCGAGGCGGGCGCGGAGGCCGGCCTCGTCGACCGCGGCGGCGATTTCGGGGACGTGGAAGTACATGTCCGCGAACGCGGTGGTCCCCGACTTAATCATCTCCACGAGGCCGAGTTCCGCGCCGGCGCGCACGTCCTCGGGCGTGAGCGCGGCCTCGGCGGGCCAGATGTCCTCGCGGAGCCACGCGTCGAGCGGCTTGTCGTCGGCGTAGCCGCGCAGGAGCGTCATCGCCACGTGACAGTGGGCGTTGACCAGACCCGGCGTGACGAGACAGCCCTCGGCGTCGAGCGTCTCGTCGGCGTCGGCGTCGAGGTCCGCGCCGATATCGAGAATCGTGCCCTCGTCTCGGTCCACGAGTACGTCCGCGTCCTCGACCGTCGCGTCGGGGCGGAGCACCTGTCCGCCGGCGATTCGGAGCGTGTTCATGTCGCTCGTTCGGGTCGGCGGGGTGGTGAATCCACCGTCTCGCGGCCGCGAGGCCCAACCGCCGAGTTCGCCGCGGAGCGGTCGGGATACCGGCGGTAGTCCGATTCCCGAAAATCGAGAACGAGCACCCCCCCTTAGGTCCGAACCCCAAGTATCGGGGGACATGGAGCCCCCGTCGAACCTCGCGCTCGTTCCGGGGCACGTCCAAGGAAGTCCGTGGATGACCGCGGTCGTCGTCCTCGCGGGCGTCTCGTCGGTCACGCTGGCCGCGCTCGGCGTCGCCGTCTTCCTCCGGCGGCGGACGCGGTCGCACCTGCTCGTCGCGCTGGCGCTGTTGGCGTTCGCGTCGCGGGCGGCCGTCGCGGCGCTGACGCTCACCGGCGTCCTCTCCGAGTTCGACCACCACGTGGTCGAACACTTCTTGGACCTCGTGATGGCCGGTCTCGTCCTCGCGGCCATCTACTACGCCCGGAGCATCGAGCGCGAGGCGGGGGTCAACGACCCATGAGTGAGACACGAACCCGCGTCGCCGACCACATCAAGCACAGTCCGGGAGTCCACTTCAACGAGCTCGTTCGCGCGCTCGACCTCGCCCCCGGCCAGGTACAACACCACGTCCGCAGACTGCTCTCCGACGAGACGGTCCGCCGCGCCGAGTTCTACGGGCGGACGCACTACTTCCCCCCGGAGTTCGACGCGTGGGAGCGCGGCACGCTCGCGCTCGTCCGCCGGGAGACCGCCCGCGACATCCTCGGCCACCTCCTCGAACACGGCGACGCCCGCCCCGACGACGTGGCCGACGACATCGGCGTCGCCCGGAGCACGCTGGAGTGGCACCTCGACCACCTCGTCGAGCGCGACGTGGTCCGCAAGGAGCGCGACCTGCACAACCGCGTGACGCTCGTCCTCACCCACCCCGAGCGGACGACCCGGCTGTTAGACGACGTGTCGCCGTCGCTCCCCGAGCGGTTCGTCGACCGGTTCGACCGCCTGCTCGACCACCTCGTCGAAGGGTAGCCGCGGGTCCGCAAAGCGGCGACCTTACGCTTCCGTCTCGCCCGCGCCGCCCGCGTCTCGGAGCCGACCAATCCGCGACGCCAGCGACGGCTCGAACGAGAGGAACGACCCCGCGCGGCCGGTGTCGACCTCGTCGGCGGTCGCGTCGAGCGCGTCGGCGACGGCCGCGCGTCCGACCCGTTCTGCCGCCGCCTCGTCGGCCCGATAGATGAGCCGTTTGCTCGCGTACTCGCCGGTCACGAGCAGTATCACGCCGACTCCGGCGAACGCCAAGAACGACAGGGAGAACCCGAACGGCGACCACGCGACGCCCCAGAAGACGAGCCCGGCCACCGCGGTTACGGTGAACAGCCGAAGCTCGTAGACGTACCGAGCGACGCGTCCGGCGCCGACCGCGAGGAGCGCCGAGACCGTCTCGTCGTCGTAGCGGTCGAGAAGCGAGTCGGTGAGAAAGAGCGTCTTCCGCCCGACCGGGCCGCGAGTGAGGTGGTCCGAGCGGTGGCCGCCGCCGTCGAGGAGTCGAACCCGAGCGACCGAGAGACCGCCGCGGTCGCACAGGCGGTCGAGTCGCTCGCGCGTCGCGTCGTCGGGGGCCGCCGTCGTCTGCGAGACGCCGACGAGCGGTGCCGAAAAGACGTATGCGGCGGCGACGAACGCGAGCAGGGTGAGCAGGCCGCCGGTCCCCAAGACCCGGAATTCGACTTGTAGCACGGCCACCACGCAGAAGACGAATGCCGCGATGAAGAGCTGGTAGCGGAACATCTTCGCGGCCGCCGCCCCCGCGCCCATATCGGCGTCTCGCACGCGCCTCGCCACCGGGAACGCGCCCATGTACGAGACGGTCGCCACGACCGCGGCACCGACGGCGACGAGCGCCCAGCCGAGAACGGCCCATGGCCAGTCGACCGGGAGGCCGACGGCGGCGAGGAGCGCCCGGTCCGCGTCCGTCCACCAGACGACGCCGACGAACAGGAGGGCGGCGTAGAGCCAGTTGCTTCGAACCCGTTTTCTGAACCGCTGGACGGACGACCCGCGGCGCTCGTGGAACGCGGCGCTGAGCCGCGACCAGCCGGCACCGAGGAGGGAGACGCCGACGAGCGCGCCGGCGAACGTGGCGGAAGCCATAGATGACACTTCACAGATGTGTCAAAAAACCGTTCCGGCTTGCGAAAGTCAATTACCTCCGGGACGTGACGGGCAGGTATGCGAATCGCCGTGCCCAACAAGGGCCGCCTGCACGAACCGACGATTGAACTCCTGGAGCGTGCGGGACTGCACCTCGACAACGGTGCCGAGCGCAAACTCTACGCCGGGACCGTCGACCCCGACGTGACCGTGTTGTTCGCCCGCGCCGCCGACATCCCCGAGTACGTCCGCGACGGGGCCGCCGAGGTCGGCATCACGGGCCTCGACCAGGTCCGCGAGTCGGGCCACGAACTCGAAGACCTGCTCGATTTGGAGTACGGCAAGTGTCGGCTCGTCCTCGCCGCGCCCGAGGACGGCGACATCGAGACCGTCGAGGACGTGTCGGGCAAGGTCGTCGCCACCGAGTTCCCGCACATCGCGCGGACCTACTTCGAGGAGGCGGGCATCGACGCCGAGGTCGTCGAGGTCACGGGCGCGACCGAACTGACGCCCCACGTCGAGATGGCCGACGCCATCATCGACATCACCTCGACCGGGACGACCCTCCGGGTGAACCGCCTCGCCGTCATCGACGAGGTGCTGTCGTCGTCGGTCCGGCTGTTCGCCCGCCCCGACGTGGTCGACGACCCGAAGGTCCAGCAGTTGCTCATGGCGCTCGAATCCGTCCGCTCGGCGGAGGGCAAGCGCTACCTGATGATGAACGCGCCGCGCGAGAAACTCGACGACGTGAAGGAGGTCATCCCCGGCCTCGGCGGCCCGACCGTGATGGACGTCGCCGGCGACTCGACCGTCGCCGTCCACGCCGTCGTGAACGAACGCGACGTGTTCGAGGTCGTCAGCGACCTGAAAAACGTCGGCGCGAGCGGCATCCTCGTGACCGAAATCGAGCGGTTAGTCGAGTAAGCGACGCGGCCTCCTGCCCGTCGCGGCCGTCATTTTTTCCAGCGCAGGTCCGGCACCGTGACCGACGGGTCGAACCCGAGGTCGCCGCGGCGCGCCCGGACGTAGGCCGTGATGCAGACCGCGCCGAGGACGATTGCGCCGACGCCGAGCAGACCGGCTTCCGGGCCGAACGCGCCGCCGGTAATCACGTCGGGGCCGCGTTCGGTCGTCTCGACGAGCGACGTGCCGAAGTCGAGGCCGCTGACCGCGAAGCCGAAGACGCCGCCCTGCACGAAGTTCCACGAGATGTGGACGCCCGTCGGGATGGCGAGGTCGCCGGTGAGCGCGTAGCCGAGGCCGAGCATGACGCCCGCGAGCGTGATGCTGAGCGTGCTCGTCAGGCCCGCGTTCGGGTTGGCGTAGTGGGCGACGCCGAACACGGCCGACGAAATCACGAGGCCGCCGGCGACCGCCGCGTCCGGGTCGAACCGCCAGCGGAGGCCCTCGGCGACATCGGTGAGGACGATACCTCGAAGCAGGAGTTCTTCGGCGATGCCGACGACGACGAAGAACGCCAGGAGCGAGCCGACGCCGAGCAGTCGGTCGACGCCGAGCGGGGCGGGGGAGACCGCAATCCAGCCGGCCGCGACGCCGACGACGAAGACGGCGGTCATCAGCGCCGCCCCGAGCGCGAGGCCGAACCCGAGGTCGGCCGCCCACTCGCGGTCGAGTCCGAGCCCGAGGTCCGCGACGGTCCGCCTATCGACGTACCGCGCGACGACGAGCGCGGCGAGGCCGCTCGCGCCGACCGAGACGAGCGAGACGACGAGCGACACGAGCCGGCTGGACTGGGCGAGGTCACCGAGGGCGGTCGAAAGCGAGAGTCCGACCGCGAGCGAGACGACGACGAAGACGACGGGCGTCGCGAGCAGTCGGAACGGCGCGCGCGGCCGGCGTTCCGTGTCGTTCCAGAGGATGCGACGGGGAGACACGGCGGGGGGTTCGACGGCCTCGGTCAAGAAAGTACGGCGGGAACCTCAGAAAGGCGCGGTCAGCAGGATGGCGGAGAGGCCGAACAGGACGAGGCCCAGCAGTACCGAGACGACGAAGTGGATGGTCACCACGTACGCCGACAGGCGGTTCGACCGGCCGTAGAGGAACTTGACGAAGCCGAAGTCGAGGCCGATTGCGAGCGCGAGCGCGACGAGGGAGTTCCAGCCGAAGGTGGTGAAGACGACGGCGATGGCCGCCGGGACCGGCCCGATGGCGAACGCCTTCTTGAGTTCCACGTCGCCGAGGACGTTCCGCGCGGCGATGTGGGCGGTGAGAGAGAGGAACAGCGCGAACAGCGCGAACGTTCCGGCGACGGCCGTGACCGGCGCACCGGCGGCCGTCTGCAAGGTGAGCGCGTCCATATCGGCCCGAGGGACGCGACTGACTTAGGTTCGGTCGATTCGAGTCCCGGTCGCGCGGTACGGCCGGGCGACCCACTATGTTAGAACGACCCGTTGAGGAGACCGAGTTCGGAGAGGCGCGAGATGATGACGTCGACCGCCGCCTCGGCGTCTTTCGGCTGTTTGCCGCCCGTGATGACGAGTTTGCCCGACCCGAAGAGAAGAGCGACGACGCTCGGTTCGTCGAGGCGATAGACGAGGCCCGGGAACTGCTCCGGTTCGTACTCGATGTTTTCGAGGCCGAGCCCGATGGCGATGGCGTTGAGGTTCAGGTTCTCGCCGAGGTCGGCGCTGGTGACGATGTTCTGAACGGTGATTTCGGGGTCGTCGTCGACCGGAATCTGAAGCTCGCGGAGCTTGTCGAAGACGATTTCGAGGCTCTCGTGGACGTCGTCGGTCGACTTCGCGCCGGTGCAGACGATTTTCCCGGACCGAAAGATGAGCGCCGCGGACTTCGGCTCCTGGGTGCGGTAGACGAGTCCCGGAAACTGCTCGGGGTCGTAGTCGGCGCCCTCGAGGTCCATCGCCACGCTCTGGAGGTCGAGCTCTTGGCCGATTCCCGTGGAGGCGACGACGTTTTCGATGTTGATTGTGTCCTTGGGGTCGGTCATACAACGATTTAAGGCACGTATTTAAGGGTTAAAAAGATTGGTGCAAGAAGTTGACAGCTTACGTACGACGGCGAATAATCCGGGCGTTCCTGACGGTGACGACCGAGCCGAGTAATGTCAGGGAGATTGGAACTGCGAGGCGAGCGACCCCCGGTCTGAGCGCCCAGTAGGCGGCGACGAACAGCGCGATTGAGACGAGTTTCAACGCCGCGAACGAGCCGGGGCCGGGGTCGCCGCCGGAGATGCGTCGCACGATGGGGTTTCCCTCCTGCACGCCGGCCGTCCTGACTCCGAGGACGGTCGTGACGTAGTCGCCGAGCCCGTAGGTGAGCGCCGCCGCGCCCCAGAGGATGGCGTCGAGAGAGGTCATGCGGGTGAATTCGGAGCGCCCGATATAAGTCTCGCCGTCGCCGAGGTGTCAGGTTCGGCGGGGTCGCAGTCGGTCCGGGCCGGCCGACACCCTCGCGGGCGCGACGACGACCGATACCCTCATTTCCGCGGCCCGTCAGGTCCGAGCGTGTACGGACTGGAACTCGCCGGCGAGGAGGACGCCTTCGCCGCCCGCGAGGCCGAGGCGGCCGCGACGGGCGTGACGGTCGTCGCCCCCGGCCTCGCCACCGCCCGCGGCGTCGAACCGGAGCGCGCGAGGCGACTCGCCTACACCCGTCGCGTCGTCGAACTGGTCGGGCGGTGCGACCCCGACATCGACGCCGCCCGCGCCGTCGTCGCGGCCGCGAACGTCGACCGCGAGGGGACCGTCGCCGTCCGCGCCCGCGACGTGCGAGGGCTGACCGATATCAGCACGACCGACGCCGAGCGCGAACTCGGGTCGGCGCTCGTCGAGCGCGGCTTCGGCGTCGATTTGGACGACCCCGACCACGAGCTTCGGGTCTACTTCTCCGAGGACGCCTGTCTCGTCGGTTGGACCGCCGTCGAGGCCGTCCGCGACTTCGCCGACCGGAAGCCGACCGACAGACCGTTCTTCCAGCCGGGGAGCATGGCCCCCGTGGACGCCCGCGCCTTCGTCAACATGGCCGGCGCGGAGCCCGGAGCCCGGATTTTGGACCCGATGTGCGGCACCGGCGGCGTCCTCCTCGAAGCCGGTCTCGTCGGTGCCGACGTGGTCGGCGTCGACGCCCAAGCGAAGATGGTCGGCGGCGCGCGGGAGAACCTGCGTCACTACGTCGGCTCCGGCGACGTGGTCCGCGGCGACGCCACCGCGCTCCCCTTCAGCGACGACTCGATGGACGGCGCGGTGTTCGACGCCCCCTACGGCCGGCAGTCGAAAATCGCCCGGCACTCGTTAGCGGATTTGGTCGGTGGGGCGCTCGCGGAGGTTCGACGGGTCGCCCCCGAGTGCGTGATGGTCGCCGACCGGTCGTGGACCGAAGAGGCCGAAGACGCCGGCTGGGAGGTCGAACGGGTGTTCGAGCGACGGGTGCATCGGTCGCTGGTGCGGTACGTGCATCTGCTCCATCGGTAATCGGAATCGCCGGCCGACGAGGCGTCGCAGTCAACGGTTTCCATTCAGTCGCCCGACAGGGCTATCCTCCAGCGCGTCGAAGCGAGCGCATGTACCGTAGGGTTCGAAACGCTGTCGCCGAGGCGTACGACCCCGACCCGCGAGCGATGGTCATCGTCGCGATGGGGTCGTCGTTCCTGCTGTTTTCGCTCCTGTCGTACCCGGACGGTTCGAACCCGTACTACCTGTTCGGTCTCGTGGTGGCAGTCCTCTCGCTCGTCGTCTCGGTGGCGATGCTCGCCGTCGAGAAACTCCGGTAGTCGGGGTGAACGAGGCCGCTACAGTTCTTCCTTCCGACGCGTAATCTCGCCGTTCGGACCGACGCGCAACGTCACGAACTCGTAGTCTTGAATCCGCTCGTCGTACGCCACCTCGCCGTCGACGAGGAGTTTCACGTCGCAGGTCTCGGCGTCGACCTGCCGGATGAGCGTTTCCGTCTCGCCGGGCGAGAGTTCGATATCGTCCTCGCGGCACGCGGGGTTCAAGACGACCTCGCCGTCGAAGCCGCCGTTGACCGTGACCTCAAGCATCTCTGAGCCTTCGCAGAACTGCGGCCAGCCGCACTCGTCCGTCGTGGTCGCGGGCCGCCCGGATTCGGTGGTCTCCGAGTCGGTAGCGGTCGTGGTCGTCGTTTCGGTCGCGGCCGTCGTCTCGGTCGAGGATTCGGCGGGGCCACCGAGACAGCCGGGGAGGAGGGCGAGAGAACCGAGAGACGCGAGGACCCGTCTACGGTGCATGAAATGTAGTTTTGCAGTCAGAACAAATGTCTTGTGTCGGCGGGACAGCCCGGGCCGCTTATCCGGCCTATCGCCGCGCCAGTACCGTCTCGCCCGCCCGCACCGATTCGCCTTTCTCGACGAGCACGTCGTCGGACCTGTACTGCGGCGGTAACAGCACGTCGGCCCGCGAGCCGAAGTCGATGTGGCCGAGTTTCTGCCCGCGGACGAGTTCGTCACCGGGCGCGACGTACGAGTGAATCCGACGGGCGAACGCGCCGGCGATGAGCGACACTTCGTGGTCGCCCTCGTCGGTGTCGAGTTCGATATCGACGCGCTCGTTGCGGTCGGAGTCCTTCGAGAACGCCGGCTTGTGCGCGCCGGGGCGGTGAGTCACGTCGCTGACCGCACCCGAGACCGGCGCTCGGTTGACGTGCACGTCGGTGACGTTCATGAACACGCCCACGCGGACGCGGCCGTCCTCGACGCGAATCACGGAGACGCGCCCGTCGGCGGGGGCGACGACGCCCGGTTCGTCGGGGGGCGAGCGCTCGGGGTCGCGGAAGAACCAGAGGACGAACGCGCCGACCGCGAGGAGCGCGGCTCCGAGCGGTGGGAAGACGACCGCCGCGACCGCCGCGCCGACGAAGGCGGGAAGCGCGAACCGTCGGTAGCCGGGTGCGAACTGCATTATGCCTCGCCGCGGACGTCCGCGCCCCAGCTCGTGAGGAGGTGAGTGAGGTGCAGTCGGTCGTCGATGCCCGTCGAGATGTCGAGGTCGACCTGTCCGGCGAGTTCGTGCAGGCGGGCGAGTTCGCCGCCGGCGAAGCGCTCGGGGGTCGAGTCGGCGACCCGGAGGATGTCGCGGAGGAGTTCCTGCCCCTCGTAGCCCTCGTCGTCGAGGAGCGTCGTGAGGGTCTTGCGGGCGTCCTTGATGTCGCCCTCGCGGGCGTTGATGAGGAGCGTCTTCAACTCGTCGTCGAAGCCCACGTCGCCGAGGGCGGCGTGGACCGTGGACATGGTGACCTCGTCCGCCTCGGTGGCCGTCCGCTGGGCCGAGAGGATTGCCTTGCGGACGTTTCCGTTCGAGGCGTCGGTGAGGAACTGGAGGCCGCCGGCGTCGTAGTCGACGCCCTCGGCGTCGAGGATGTCGGCGAGGAGGGCTTCGAGCGCCTCGTCGTCCGGCGCGGGCATGGGGACGGGGAAGCACCGCGAGCGAATCGGCGGGATGAGCTTCGAGGGCTGGCGCGTGGTGATGACGAACTGCGTGGTCCGGTGGTGCTGTTCCATCACGCGGCGGAGCGCCTGCTGGAAGTCCTCGCGGATGGACTCGGCGTTGTCGAGGACGATGGTCTTGTACTCGCCCGACATCGGGGCGTAGCTGGCGGACTCCTTCAGCACGCGGTTAATCATGTCGCGTTTCGCCATGCGACTGCGGCCGTCGAGGAACTGCTCGAACCGCGGGTCGGCGCGAATCTGCTTTTTCGTCCGGTTGAAGAAGTCCGCGACGTTGAGTTCGATGAGGTCGTTTTCGGGGTCCGAATGCGCCTCGTGAGCCAGCGCGCGGACGGCGGCGGTCTTGCCGACGCCCGGCGGGCCCTGCACGACGAGGTTCATCGGTTCGTCCACGGCGCGTCGGAGGCGGTCGCGGACCTCCGGCTGTGGGAGGTCGTCGAGCCCCGGCGCGTGCGTCTCGGTCCACAGCGGCGCGTCCATTGGACTCCGGTAGCAGACGGTCGGGTAAGAATCGGTCGGTCCGGGGCGTCGGGCGGCCGCACCGTCTCGGGACGGCGAGCCCCGAGGCCGCGACGGATTCGACGCACGTTTAGTCCCGCCGCTATCATTGTGGTGCATGTCCATGCGCGCGACCTTCCTCGGGACCGGCGGGGCCGTCCCCACCACGGCGCGTGCGCCGAGCGCGTTCCTCGTGAACCGCGACGGCGAGCGCCTGTTGTTCGATTGCGGGGAGGGCACCCAACGCCAGATGATGCGCTACGGGACCGGGTTCGGCGTCAGCCACCTGTTCGTCACCCACCTCCACGGCGACCACATCCTCGGCATCCCCGGCCTGATTCAGACGCTCGACTTCAACGACCGCGAGGCCTCGCTGGCCATCCACGGCCCGCCGGGGAGCAAGGGCCACCTCGAAACGCTCGTCCACGCCGGCGGCTACCAGCCCGGCTTTCACGTCTCCATCCACGAGGTCCGCCCCGGCAACGTCGCCTACCGCGCCGACGACTACGAGGTCCGCGCGTTCGACACCGAACACCGGACCGCGTCGGTCGGCTACGCCCTCGTCGAGGACGACCGCCCCGGCCGGTTCGACCGCGAGAAGGCCGAGGAACTCGGCGTCCCCGTCGGCCCGGCGTTCGGCCGCCTCCACGCCGGCGAGGACGTGGAGCTCGAAGACGGAACCGTCGTGCGCTCCGAGCAGGTCGTCGGCGACCCCCGACCCGGCCGAACCGTCGTCTACACCGGCGACACCCGCCCGCTCGATTCGACCGTCGAGGTCGCCCGCGACGCCGACCTGCTCGTCCACGACGCGACGTTCACCGACGAGGAGGCGGAGCGAGCGAAGCAGACCGCGCACTCGACCGCGCGAGAGGCCGCCCGAATCGCCCGCGACGCCGACGTTCGACGCTTCGCGCTGACGCATATCTCCGCCCGGTACGCCGCCGACCCGAGCCCGCTTCTCGAACAGGCCCGCGAGGTGTACGACGGCGAGGCGTTCGTCGCCGAAGACGGTCAGAAACTGGAGGTGCCGTACGCCGACAGCGACGGCGGCGGGGCCGAGACCGGGGAGTAACCGGGCGGCGAAACGCGCGAAAAAGAGAGTCAGTCCCGGTGGTCATCGCAGACCGGGTTCTCGCCGTCGTCGAGGAGAACGACGGGGACTCCGAGGACGACCCACTCGCGGACGTAGCGCCGGCGCGTCGTCGCGGGCGACCCGCACTCGACGCAGACGGTATCCGCGGACTCGACGGCCGATTCGATGATTCTCGTTCGCGGGCCGACCGCCGTCCGCGGATACGCCGGCCGTTTTGAGAGGAGCGCCGCGAGCGCCGCGGCGACCGCGAGGCCGACGACCGGCAGGACGAACCGGCCGACGCCGGAGCGCGCGAGGACGCCGACGATGACGAGCAACGTGACCGCGACGGCCAGTTCACGGAGGAGACGCATCGACGGCGTCAGGTGCTCGTCTCGTTTTCGGAGCCGGACGAGGACGACGACCCCGACGAACTGGACGACCCCGACGAACTGGACGACGCCGAGCGAGTGTCCGACGACGAACCGGCGGACGACGAGGACGAAGACGACGACGAGCCGTCGTTATCCAGCGACCGGACGAACTGCGGGTAGCCGCCGTCGCCGACCGGGATGTAGACGGTGTCCGTCTCGTCGAGCTTCTCGATGTACTTCTGGGCCAGCACCTCGTCGGACAGCGACTCCGCGAGGATGCGGTTGGCGTCGGCCTGCCCCTGTGCCTCGATGCGCTTGCGCTCGGCCTCCAGCTCCTCGACGGCGAGTTCGTCCTGCTTCTGCTGGCGGCGCTGTTCGGTGATCTCCTTCTGTTCGACCGCCTGCGCGTACTCGGCGGGGAGTTCGACGTTGCGGACCTGCACCGCTTCGAGGATGAGGCCGTCGTCGGCGAACTCCTCGGCGAGTTCCCGCTCGGCGGCGGCCTTCAACTGGGTCTGGCCCTCGCCGGTGTAGATGACCGTGACGGGGAGCCGACCGGCCTCGGTCCGGAGCACCGACCGAATCGACGGCCGAATCAGGCGCTCTTCGGCGGTTTCGAGCGTCCGGTAGTTGCGGTAGAACTCGACGGCCTGCCCGGCGTCGATGCGGTAGCGGACGGTCACGTCGATGTCCGTCCGGAGGCCGTCTTCGGTCAGGACCGTGATGGCGTCGTCGCCGCGCCTGTCGCCTTCGCTCGTCGACGACGACATCGTGTACGACTGCGGTCGCACCGACAGCGACGAGGTCGACTGCGAGACGGGGTTGACGAAGTGCGCGCCGGGATCGAAGACGGTGCCGGTGGTCGCGCCCCACTTCTTGACGACCTTGACGTTCCCCTCTTCGACGGGTTCCCACGCGAGAAGCCCGGCGATGGGGGCGGCGATAAGGAGGAGGGCGACGACACCGATGAGGGCGATGCGCGTCAGCGACCCGGAGGTCACCGACGGCGGGTCGGGGATGTCAGAACTCATCACTCTGATTTCAAATAGCCGAGACTTGTTTGTTTCGTGTCAAACGGGGTCGCGGCGACCGTCGACGGCGACGCCCACTCGGCGGCCGAGTCGCGCAAACGCGACACCCGACCGAGTCGACACCCGCGACCGGCGTGGAGTATATATCCGGCGCGGCCCTAGTCGCCGTCGTGAACGACCGGACGAGTGCGCTCGACTCGGTCGTCTTCGGCGTCGACATCCAGAGCGGCGATATCCGCGGCGACTCGCCGTCGTACGCGCTGGTCGTGTTGGACACCCGAGACACCGAGTCAGACGAGGTCCGAATCGAACGAGACGTGGTCTCCTTCCGCAAGTTACGCCGGCTCATCGAGCGCGACGAACCGCGCGTCGTCGCCACGGACAACATGTACGAGTTGGCGACCGACAAGGACGACTTGGTCCGCTTCCTGCGGTGGCTCCCCCACGGGACGCAGTTGGTGCAAGTGACCGGCGCGGAGCGACCGGAACCGCTGTCGCGGGTCGCCTCTCGCCACGGCGTCCCCTACGGCAAAGAGCCGATGAAGGAGGCCGAGGCCGCGGCCCGGCTCGCCCTCGCGAACGTCGGTTACGAGGTCGCCGCCTTCGAGAACACGACGACCGTGAAGGTCTCTCGCGGCCGCTCGACCGGCAAGGGCGGGTGGAGTCAGGACCGCTACACGCGCCGCATCCACGGGTCGGTCAAACAGCAGTCCCGCGAGGTCGAGTCCGCGCTGAAGGAGGCCAACCTCGACTACGAGCGGGACGTGACCGAGAAGTACGGCGGCTACTCGCAGGCGCTTTTCACCGTCGAGGCGCGGCCGGAGGACATCCCCGTGTCCACCCACCGCTCGGGCGACACCCGGGTCGAAATCGAGCGCGAGCGCCGCGACGGCATCGAGTTCGAACCCCTCGTGAAGCGCCGCGACCGCGTCATCGTCGGCATCGACCCCGGCACGACCACCGCCGTCGCCGTCGTCGGCTTCGACGGCCGCGTCCTCGACGTGCACTCGACGCGGACCGCCGACACCGCCGCGGTCATCGAGTGGCTCATCGAGCGCGGGCGACCGAGTCTCGTCGCCGCCGACGTCCAGCCGATGCCCGAGACGGTCGAGAAGTTCCGCCGGAGCTTCGACGCCGCCGGCTGGGCCCCGCCGAGCGACATCCCCGTCGACGAGAAGCTCCACCGGACCCGCGAGGTCGACTACGACAACGACCACGAGCGCGACGCCCTCGCCGCGGCGCTGTTCGCGTTCGACGACCACGAAGACCAGTTCGAGCGCATCTCCCGGAAGGTCCCCGCCGACGTGGACAGAGAGGAGGTCATCGCCCGCGTCCTCGCCAGCGAGGAGTCGGTCGAGGCCGTTCTCCGCGAGATGGATGACGACGGGGGCGAATCCGGCGGCGACGACGCCGACGAGGAGGCCCACGAGGAACCCGAACTCACGCCCGAAGAACGCGAGGTTCGGGAGTTGCGGTCGCGGGTCGAGCGCCTCGAATCGCACGTCGAGGACCTGAACTCGACCATCGAGGAGAAAGACGAGACCATCGAGGAGTACAAACAAGAGCTCTCAGACGCCCGCCGCGAGGAGCGCCGCGAGGCCCGCGAGCGCCGCGAGGTCACCCGGCTCGAACGCGAGAACGGCCGGTTAGAGCGGAAAGTCGAATCGCTCGAATCCGACAAGGTGGAGCTCGCCGACAAGCTCGACCAGTTGAAGTCGCTGTGGAAGCTCGACCACTCGAACTTCGCGGACGTGAACACCGACGGCAGTTTGGTGCCGGTCAAAATCGTCGAGCAGTTCACGAACGGCGCGCTCGACCACACCGTCGAGGAGTACGGCATCGCCGCCGGCGACGTGGTCTACCTCCGCGACGCCAGCGGGGCCGGGCGGACGACCGCCGAGCGCCTCGCCGAGTTCGACCCCAAGGTCGTCCTCCGGTCGGGCAACCTCTCGGAGGTCGCAGACGAGGTGCTGTTCGAGGCCGACGTTCCGGTCGCACCCGCCGACGGCGTGACGATTCAGGAGATAGACGAACTCGCCGTGGCGAAGGAGTCCGAGGTCGAATCTGCAATTGCCGACTGGGAAGACCGGGCGGAAGAACGGCAGAAAGAACAGCAAAAAGAGATGGTGGACCAGATTATCTCCGAACACCGCGCCGAGAACCGGCGCGGATAGCGTCGCGTCTGATTTTCAGTCGGTCGCGTCGTGGCCGACGACGACGGCGACCACGAAGTACAGCGCCGGGCCGACGAGCGGGAGGAGGAAGGCGAGGACGGCCCAGAACGTCGCGTTTCGTCCCTTGAGCGTCGCGTCCCTGTGGACCCGGTACGGCAGATAGACGTGGGCGGCGAGGAAGTAGACGGCGAAGCCGAGGATGTACGGGAGGAGGTCGCCGCCGCGGACCGACGCCCACATGGCCGCGAGCAGGCCGAAGACGACGAGGATGAGCGCGGCGAAGATGATGACGGGCGCACGCGTCGTGGTTCCTGAGTCGGACATCACCCGGAGTTGGGACCGGTGGATGTTGTCCGTTTCGCCCGCGAACGCCTTCCAGAAGTCATATCCCACATCACCGACACCGAACAGGTATGGACGCATACGACCTGATCACTCGGAACGCCTCCGAAGTGGTCACGGAGGACGAAGTGCGCGCGCTGGCCGACGACCCCGAGGGCAAGCGAGCGTACGTGGGCTACGAGCCCTCCGGCGTCCTCCACATCGGTCACATGCTCACCGCCAACAAGCTCATCGACCTCCAAGCGGCGGGCTTCGAGGTAGTCGTGCTCCTCGCGGACGTACACGCCTACCTCAACGGCAAGGGCACCTTCGAGGAGATTCGCGAGACGGCCGAGCGGATGAAAGCGCAGTTCATCGCCTACGGCCTCGACGAGAGCCAGACGGAGTTCGTCCTCGGCTCGGAGTACCAACTCGACGAGAGCTACGTCCTCGACCTGCACGCGCTCGAACTGGAGACGACGCTCTCGCGCGCCGAGCGCGCCATGGCCGAAATCAAAAGCGGCGACGGCGTCACCGTCGCGCAGGCGGTCTACCCCATCATGCAGGCGCTCGACATCGTCTACCTCGACGTGGACCTCGCCATCGGCGGGATGGAACAGCGCAAGGTCCACATGCTCGCCCGCGACACGCTCCCGAGCATCGGCGAGGAGTCGCCGACCTGCATGCACACGCCGCTCATCGCGGACCTCGGGACGGGCATCGGCAAGATGTCCTCCTCGGAAGGCGTCACCATCTCGATGGAGGACTCCACCGAGGACATCGAAGACAAGGTCAACGGCGCGTTCTGCCCGCCGACGGCCGACCCCGACCCGACCGACGAGGGCGAGGAACGCGAGAACCCCGTCCTCCAGATTTTCGAGTACCACGTCTTCCCGCGCTTCGAGCGGGTCGTCGTCGAGCGACCCGACCAGTACGGCGGCAACCTCGACTACGACGACTACGAGTCGCTGGAGGCCGACCTCGAATCCGGCGAACTCCACCCGGCCGACGCGAAGGGCGCGCTCGCCGACTACCTCGACGAACTCATCGAGCCGGGGCGCGCGAAAATAGCGGAGTAACCGCGACGCTTGCTCAGGCCATCCCGAACATCTTCATGACGCCCTCGGCGAGGCCGCCGGCGACGAGGCCGAGACCGGCGACGACGAACGCGAGGCCCGCCGCGACGACGGGGGCCTGAGAGGCGACGATACCGATACCCAAGAGCAGAGAGACGACGCCGGCGATACCCTTCGTGCCGAGTTTGTCGAGCATACGACGACGGCGGGTCGGGAGCGCCCTAAACGCGTCGTTCCGTCGGACGCTTCCTACCGGCCGAACGTCGGCGGATTTAACCATGCCCACGTCGAACGCTCGCGCATGAGCGACGACGAGAACGAGAGCCGCCGAGACCTTCGAATGCCGAACGACGACGAAGTGTTCGCCGTCGTGACGAACATGCTCGGGGCCAATCGTATTCGCGTCCGCTGTGCCGACGGCGTCGAGCGGACCGCTCGCATTCCCGGACGGATGCAGAAGCGAATCTGGATTCGAGAGGACGACGTGGTGCTCGTCGAACCGTGGGACTGGCAGGACGAGAAGGCCGACGTGTCGTGGCGCTACGAGAAGTCCGAGGCCGACCAGCTCCGGCGCGAAGGCCACATCCAGTAACGCGTTCGAGACCGCGCCTGATTGTTCCCCGACCGACGCCGAACGCAGAGCCTGTGCCCTTTTCATCTCGCCTCTCGTAGCCCTAGTCCAATGACTGACGAGTTCGGCATGGTCGAACCCCAGGAGGGCGAGGCGTTCGGCGACGAGTGGGAGGAGATAGACGTCTCCGACGACGAGGCGGACCGCATCGCGCGCCGCAAGGACCGCGACTTCGACGAGTTCCGGATGCGGTTGAAGGACGCCGACCAGTTCAAAGTCGAGCAGTCGGTGTTCGACGACGCGACCTTCGCCGCCATCTACAAACTCGTCCAAGACGGGTATATCGACGCGTTCGGCGGCCCGATTTCGACCGGAAAGGAGGCCAACGTCTTCGAGGCGCTCGGCGAGGACGACACCGACGTGGCGGTCAAGATATACCGCATCAACGCCTCCGACTTCCGGCACATGCGCGACTACCTCGAAGGCGACCCGCGCTTCGAGAACATCGGCCACGACAAGGGACAGGTCGTCCGCGCGTGGGTCAGAAAGGAGTACGCCAACCTCGAACGCGCCCAGCGGGCCGGCGTCCGGGTGCCGAAGCCCATCGCGGTCCAGCGGAACGTCCTCGTGATGGAACTCGTCGGCGTCGTCGACGACCGGGCGCGACGGCTCTCGGAGGTGCGCGTCGAGAACCCCCAGACCGCCTTCGAGGTGGTCCGCGAGTACATGCGTCGGCTCCACCGCGCCGGCCTCGTCCACGGCGACCTCTCGGAGTACAACCTCATCATCCACGACGGCGAACTCGTCGTCATCGACCTCGGACAGGCCGTCACGGTTCACCACCCCAACGCCGAGGAGTTCCTCCGGCGGGACTGCCGCAACGTGGCCAACTTCTTCCGGCGGCAGGGGGCCGACGCCGACGGCGACTCGCTGTACGAGTTCGTCACGGCCGAGGAAGACGAGGACAAAGACTGAGCCGGAACCGGGAGAAACGCGAACCCGCCGCGAGACGGGTGTGCGACCGAGACACGCGGCGAGTCGCCGAGCGAACGCTTAAACCACTCCGACGGGTATCGGGTGATATGCAGCACGTCAAGGTGCCGCAGGACCGTATCGGTGTTCTCATCGGCGAAGGTGGCTCGACGCTCCGAGAGATAGAGAGTCGCGCGGAAGTCCGACTCGACGTGGACTCGGAGAACGGAAGCGTCGCCATCGACAGCGTCGGCGACCCCGTACTCGGCATGGTCGCTCCCGACGTGGTCCGAGCGGTCGGCCGCGGCTTCGCCCCGGAGGACGCGATGGCGCTCCTCGACGACGACATGATGATGTTCGAACTCATCGATATCGACCGGCACACCCGAAACAAAAACGACATGCGGCGGCAGAAGGGCCGCCTCATCGGCGAGAACGGCCGCACCCGCGAACTCATGGAGGAGCTGACGGGTGCCGAGGTGGTCATCTACGGCTCGACGCTCGGCATCATCGGCCAGCCCGAGGAGGTCGAGGCCGTCCGCCGGGCCGTCGAGATGATTCTCGACGGCGCGCCCCACGGCGCGGTGTACTCCTTCCTCGAACGGAAGCACAACGAACTGACCCAGGGCTTCAACGTCCGGCAGAACGACTGAGACGCCACCGCCGACGAGTCCACCGCCGACACGGCACTCGCCCGCATCGTCTTTTCACCGCACCCGCTCCGAGACTGGCGAGGCGACCCGCCGGAACCCGGTGATAAACCCGCGAAATCGACCGCCGTCGCCGGGGGACGACCACCCCACCGTGTTGCGTTTTGCCATACCAATAAACGAAGCTTTTTTATAGAATCACAAACAATCAGGCGATGACTATGAGCCAGCGAATGCAGCAGGGTCAGCCCATGATCATTCTGGGCGAGGACTCTCAGCGCACATCCGGACAGGATGCGCAGTCGATGAACATCACGGCCGGGAAGGCCGTCGCAGAGGCCGTACGCACGACGCTCGGCCCGAAGGGGATGGACAAGATGCTCGTCGACTCCGGCGGGCAGGTCGTCGTCACGAACGACGGCGTCACCATCCTCAAGGAGATGGACATCGACCACCCCGCGGCCAACATGATCGTCGAAGTCTCCGAGACCCAGGAGGACGAGGTCGGAGACGGCACGACGACGGCCGTCATCATCGCCGGCGAACTCCTCGACCAGGCCGAGGACCTCCTCGAATCGGACGTCCACGCGACGACCGTCGCGCAGGGCTACCGCCAGGCCGCCGAGAAGGCCAAGGAAGTCCTCGAAGACAACGCCATCGAGGTCACCGAGGACGACCGCGAGACCCTCCAGAAGATCGCCGCGACGGCGATGACCGGGAAGGGCGCGGAGTCCGCGAAGGACCTGCTCGCCGAACTCGTCGTCGACGCCGTGCTGGCCGTCAAGGACGAAAGCGGCATCGACACGGACAACGTCTCCATCGAGAAGGTCGTCGGCGGCACCATCGACAACTCCGAACTCGTCGAGGGCGTCATCGTCGACAAAGAGCGCGTCGACGAGAACATGCCCTACGCCGTCGAGGACGCGAACATCGCCATCCTCGACGATGCGCTGGAAGTCCGCGAGACCGAAATCGACGCGGAAGTCAACGTCACGGATCCCGACCAGCTTCAGCAGTTCCTCGACCAGGAAGAAAAACAGCTGAAAGAGATGGTCGACAAGCTCGTCGAGGTCGGCGCCGACGCCGTCTTCGTCGGTGACGGCATCGACGACATGGCCCAGCACTACCTCGCCAAGGAGGGCATCCTCGCGGTCCGCCGCGCCAAGTCCTCCGACCTCAAGCGTCTCGCCCGCGCGACGGGCGGCCGCGTCGTCAGCAGTCTCGACGACATCGAGGCCGACGACCTCGGCTTCGCCGGCTCCGTCGGACAGAAGGACGTCGGCGGCGACGAGCGCATCTTCGTCGAGGACGTCGAGGACGCGAAGTCCGTCACGCTCATCCTCCGCGGTGGCACCGAGCACGTCGTCGACGAGCTCGAACGCGCCATCGAGGACTCCCTCGGCGTCGTCCGCACGACGCTCGAAGACGGGAAGGTCCTCCCCGGCGGCGGCGCTCCCGAGACGGAGCTCTCCCTGCAACTCCGCGAGTTCGCCGACTCCGTCGGCGGCCGCGAACAGCTCGCCGTCGAGGCGTTCGCCGAGGCGCTGGACATCATCCCGCGCACCCTCGCCGAGAACGCCGGTCTCGACCCCATCGACTCCCTCGTCGACCTGCGCTCGCGCCACGACGGCGGCGAGTTCGCCGCCGGCCTCGACGCCTACACGGGCGAGGTCATCGACATGGAAGAAGAGGGCGTCGTGGAGCCCCTCCGCGTCAAGACCCAGGCTATCGAGTCCGCGACCGAAGCCGCAGTCATGATCCTCCGCATCGACGACGTCATCGCGGCTGGCGACCTCTCCGGTGGCCAGACCGGCGGCGACGACGACGACGGCGGCGCGCCCGGCGGCATGGGCGGCGGCATGGGTGGCATGGGCGGTATGGGCGGCATGGGCGGTGCGATGTGAGCACCCCCAGATAGGCCTACACCACTCACACCCACACTCTGACTTCGCATCGACTCGAATCGCTCGGCCGAATTCACGACGTTTTTTGCGGCTTCACGCCCGTTAGCATCCGCTTTGTCAGCTCACTCGTCGGTTGGGACGCCGTTAATCGAGCGTCCGCGCCGCGCCGTTGTCTGTCGCCGCGAGACGGTGAGCGTATCGACAAGCGATTTGCAACAGAAATTGACAAATCATCATAAAACGGTCGATACAGTTCGTGAAACGCGGGTGTGCGGCTCCATACTTATCACCCGTGACAGCGAATCTCACGTCGTATGTCCTCACCCGAGAGCCCGGCGACCGACGCCGACTCGGACGCGACCACGCCCGCGAGTCGACCGCCGTTTCTGGCCGTCGTCGCGCCCCGTCTCTCCGAGGCGGCGGCGCTCGCGAGCGCGCTCCTCCCCGGTGTCGTCCCGCTCGTCCGCGCGCCGCACAGCTCCTCCCCATCGAACCTCCGGGCCGCCCTCGCCGCGATGCGGCGACCGGACGCCCCGCTCGTCGTGGCGACCGACAGCGCGGCCGCCGTCCGCGACGCCGACCGCGTCCACGTCGCCGACGGCGGCGTCGTCGTCGAATCCGGCGCGCCGAGCGACCTGCTCGCGGTCCCCGGCGTCTACGCCCGTCGCTACGGTGCCGAACTCGGCGCGAACTTCGCCGACCCGGGAAAAGACGTCGCCGACGAGTGACGGGCGCGCCGAGAGTGCCACCCAACGTTCATCTCCCTCGCCGAACGAGCTAGCGGCATGGGCGAGAAAGCGTGTTACCGCGAGTTCTGTCCGGACTGCGACGCGCCGGTGACCATCGTCGACGACGAGTGCCCCGACTGCGGGCGAGAGTTAGCGGTCGTCTGAGAACCGGCGTCACTCGGACACCCGCGTGCCGATGTGGTGGACCGCGTGCGGGGAGAGATACCGGCCGCCCGGTACCTCGACCCAGCCGTTGACGAGCACGCGGACCGGCCCCTCGTGGAGCACGGACTCCATCTCGGCGTCGCCGTAGACGACCGCATCGTCTATCGTCTGTTCGAACCGTCCGCCGAACGGGGAGTCAGATGCGAAGACCATACACGAGGCAACCGGGCGACACGTAATGAGAATAGTGGGGGGTCGCGGTGTTCACGACGACCCAGAACCGCCCGCACCGGCACGTCGAGCGAGGAAATCGACCACTACCGAGACAACGAGCAGGGCCGCGACGAGTTGGAGGCCGCGGGCCACGTCCAATCCGAGCGACGCCGCGATGCCGAACTGTTCGACGACGTAGAGCGCTCCGGCGACGAGTCCCAGACTACCGAACAGGAGTCTCGCGAATCGGCCGCCGAGGCTCGTCGCGAAATTGTAGGCGGCGACGCCGAAGACGACCGTGGCGGCGACGATACCGAGAACGTCCATGCGAGGCGTCTCGCGCCGCTCGACTAAGAAAATGTTGTTTTCCTAACCTGACTAGATACGCGTATCCGAGGGCACGTTCCGATGCTCGTCAGGGATAGAGACCCCTCAGGTCCGGAGAAAACGGAACCGACGGACGCTGTCGCTCGCCGGTCTACCGCAACGAAAAGAGCGCGACGGGATTCGAACCCGCGACCATCGGATTAGAAGTCCGACGCTCTGTCCGACTGAGCTACGCGCCCTCGATGCCCACAAACCGTCCCTGCAAGAAAAACGAATCGGGTTCTACCCGTCGAATCGGTACAGCGACGTGACCGCCGGGAGCCGGTTGAGCATCCAGATGCCGACCGGGAGGCCGATAATAGTGAGCGTGAACAGCACCGCCACGTTCGCCCAGATCCAACTCAGCCACCAGCCGACGAACACGAAGTAGACGGCGCGAACGACGAGTGACCGCTGGCCGCGACCCGAGTCGGGGTCGAGCCGGGTTTTCGGCTCCTTCAGCGAGAGCACCGTCGGAACGAGGTTGATGAGCGCGACGCCGAGCGGGATGCCGATGACGGTCGCGTTCAGGAACCACGCGACGTTGACGACGGCGGGGGTCGCCCACCAGCCGACGAACACGAACCAGATGGCGCGGACGACGAACGAGCGCTGAGACATACGCGTAGTACGCGGTCCGGGGCGAAAAGCGACGGGGTGACACGGAAGCGACCGAGACGGCGGCGACGTGAAGGGAGGTGAAACCCGCCACCCGGAGCGACGTGAAGGGAGGCTTTAACAGCGCCAACGCGGTAACACCGGCTATGAGAGTCATCGGGACGGTCGGCCTGCCGGGAAGCGGCAAGGGCGAACTCGCCGAGGTGGCCCGCAACGCGGGCGTGCCCGTCGTGACGATGGGCGACGTCATCCGCGAGGAGTGTCGCAAGCGCGGCCTCGACCCCGCGACGGACCACGGGAAGATAGCGACCGCGCTCCGCGAGGAGGAGGGCGACGACGCCATCGCCGCGCGGTCCCTGCCGATGGTCGAAGACCACCTCGAATCGAACGACGTGGTGGTCGTCGACGGGCTTCGGTCGGGCGTCGAACTCGACCGCTTCCGCGAGGCGTTCGGCGACGACTTCGTCCTCGTGAGCGTCGAAGCGCCGTTCGAGACGCGCGCCGAGCGCCTGCTCGACCGCGACCGCGACGACAGCGACACCGACGTGGAGGCGCTCAAAAAGCGCGAGCGCCGCGAACTCGACTTCGGGATGGGCGACGCGATGGACCGCGCCGACGTGGTCATCCAGAACACCGGCACGCTGGCGGACTACCGCGAGACCATCACCCGACTGTTCGAAGAGGGGCCGGAAGCGCTCGCGGAGGCCGACGCGTGAGCATGATTTACAGCGTCGACGTCCGCATCGAGGTGCCCGTCCGCGACACCGAGGTCACCGACCGCGTCGGCGACGCCGTCGAGAACATCTTCCCCGGCGTCGAACTCGACCACGAACCGGGCAAACTCGTCGGCGAGACCCACGAACTGGAGCGCTTCTCCGAGCGCCTCCACGAGCAGGCCATCCTCGACACCGCCCGCCGGGAGTTCGCCAAGCGCCGCGACGACGACGGCTTTTCGTTCGCGCTGAAAAAGCAGGCCGCGTTCAAGGGCGTCGTCAACTTCTCGGTCGGCAACCCCGACGAACTCGGCGACATCGACGTGCACGTGACCGTCCGCGACCCCTCGGTCGACGAGGTCATCGACTACATCGCGCCGCCGACCGAAGACGGGCGGCCGGTGGACCCGAACGACCGCTGAATCGGTCGACTGGACTGCGGCAGCTGGGGCGTTTCTCGCTACTCAGGCGACGAGCAACGCCACCGCGACGCCGATGAAGACGATTTTCAGCCCCGTGTTGACGGCGATGACCTTCGACCCGAACTCGGGGCCCCAGATGCCGTACTGGAAGGGAATCGACCGCTTGAACGTCGAGACGGCGAAGGAGATGATGCCGCCGATGAGCATCGTCGCCACGGCCTGCTTCGGCGTGAACGTCTCGCCGACGGCCGGCGCGATGGTCGCCGCGCCGGTCGTCGTGTCGAACGCGAAGGCGACGACGACGGGGACGGCCGCGCCCGGCAGGCCGACGAGGTTCGTCAGCGGACTGGCGAGCGCCGCGAACGATTCGAGGTCGGTCGTCCGCAAGAGGAGCGTGACGGCCACGTAGACGACGGCCAGTCTTGGGACGATGCGCCGAAGCTTGTCCCACGTGCTCCGGGCGGCGTCTTCGACCGCCTCGCGGAGCGAATCGTCGGTGTCGGCCGCGTCGGCGGAGTCGGCCGCGTCGCCATCGCCCGCACCGTCCGCGGCGGCCGCATCGACCGCGCCGCCCGAGCCGTCGGTCTCGGCGACCGCGACGGGGGTCGTGTTTCGGTCCGAGAGGAGGACCGCGCCGGCGACGACGCCGGTCGCGGTGATGGCGAGCGCGATGGCCGCCCGCGCGCCGACGTACATGAACCCGACCTCGCGGCCGAGGATGGGGATGAGCACCGGCCAGTAGAACGTGAAGATGTGCTGGACGAAGCCGAAGAACGTGTTGATGGTGACGGCGACGAGGGTCGCTCGGTCGTCGAGGACGCCCGACTCGCGGAACTCCGCGAGCATCCCGTAGCCCGCCGTCGTCGAGGCGGCGGTGGTGACGATGGCCGTACCCACCTCGTCGGGGAGGTTCGCGGGGCTCGTCAGATACCGCGAGAGGCCGGCGATGCGCTCGACGAGGCCGAAGGCGACGACGAGGTTCGCGGCGAAGACGCCCACGGCGATGTAGGCGGCGATGTGCGCGACTCGCGGGAGCACCTCGAACAGCACCGGGAGGACGGCCGACGACTGCACGACCCAGAGTCGGTGCCGAGCGAACTAATCGGCGTCGGTCGGCGGGGCGGGCGGCGGGAGATGGTTCGAAGCGGGGTCAGACGAGCACCTGCGCGACCCCGAATAGGACGACGACGCCCAGCACGTCGCAGACGTTGGTGACGACGGGGATGACCACGTCGTCGGGGTCGAGGCCGAACCGGTAGGCGACGTAGGTCGCAGAAAACGTCACGGCGACCGCGAGGACGGCCAGCGAAATCCCGCTCGACAGCGCGATGAGGACGACCTTCTGCAGGGCAAGCGACGTGTCGCCGGAGACGAGGAGCGTGGCGACCCACGCGCCCGCGCCGATGACGGGAAACACCGTCACCGCGAGGGCGACCGTCGCGACGGCGTTGCCCGCGAGTTCGTCGTCGCGGGGCGAAAACGAGAGCGTCCCGAGGTGGAACGACGTGGAAAGGCGCGCCGCGAGGACGCTCCCGAGGTTCCCCGCGGTCCCGATGGTGACGGGGACGAGCACGAGAAGCGACGGGTAGCGGAGCAGTTGCGCCTCGAAACTCCCGAGGACGAGACCGCTCCCGAGTTCGACGAGCGTGAGCACGAGCAACACCGGGAGCATCGCCCGCGTGATGGCGCGGACGGTCCACTCGGTCGGCACTCAGAACACCCCCGCGACGGCGAGGACGGTTCTGACGGCGATGAGCAGAAAGAGGATCCCGAACACGTCGCCGGTGGTCGTCACGACCGGGCCGACGATGGTGTCGGGATTGCGCCCGCGGCGGTAGCCCGCGAAGACGACGCTGACGACGACGACGGTCAGGACGATGCCGGACAGCAGGCCGGCGACGATGGCGACGCCGACGAGAATCGGGAGCGGAGCGACCCGACTGCCGAGGAACGTGAGGAGGAAGAACGCGACGACGGCGGCGAACGTGCTCGTGAGCACGCCGTTTGCGAGCGCGGCCGTCGCGGCCGCCCGGAGGCGCTCGTCGCCGCCGGTGACGCGGGGTTCGATGAGCCCCTGATGGAGCGCGGTGGCGATGCGAGCGCCGAGCGAGCCGTAGACGTTCCCGCGGGTCGCCAGGAGGGCGGGAACGAGCACGAGAAGCCCCGGCACCGCCCGGAGTTCGGCCCGCATGCCCCCGAGGACGACGCCCGCGATGAGGCCGCCGACGAGGCTGGCCGCGAGCGCGGGCAAGGCTTCCTTGTAGGCCTCGACCGCCACGTCTCGCACGGTCATTGTGGGGTGCGACGGACCCGAGCGTTAAAAGTCGGCGGTATCGCGGCGAGGTGAGGCACTCGCACGGGCGAGCGCAGAAAACGCGGCGAGGAAATCGCGCGGTGGTTCAGAACGGTCCCATGCCGCCGAGACCGCCCATACCGCCACCGCCGCCGCCCTGGTTCTGGAGCTTCTTCATCATCCGTTGCATGTCGCCGTCGCCCATGTTCTGGAACTGCTTGATGGTCTGTTCCATCATGCGGTGCTGTTCGAGCAGTTCCTGTATCGTCTCTTCGTCCTGTCCCGACCCCTGCGCGATACGCTTGACGCGGGACGCGCCGACCTTCCGCGGGTTCTCCAGTTCCTCTTCGGTCATCGAGTCCATGATGACCTCGAACGCGCGCATCCGGTCTTTCGTCACGTCCATCGCGTCGTCAGGAAGCTGGTCTTTGATGCCGCCGCCGAAGCCCGGAATCATGTCGAGCACCTGGTCGAGCGGCCCCATCTTGTCCATCGCCTCCATCTGTTTTTGCATGTCCTTGAGGGTGAAGTTCCCCTTCATCATCTCCTCGGGGTCCCAGTCCTCGTCTTCGGCCTGGGTCTCGGACATGGCGCGTTCGACGCGCTCGGAGAGCTGTTTCAGGTCGCCCATCCCGAGCAGGCGGGAGATGAAGCCGTTCGGCTCGAAGCGCTCGATGTCCTGGACCGTCTCGCCCATGCCGAGGAAGGCGATAGACGAGTCGGTCTCGTTGACGGCGGTCAGCGCGCCGCCGCCCTTCGCCGTCCCGTCGAGCTTGGTGATGACGACGCCGCCGATGCCGATGGACTCGTCGAACTGCTGGGCCTGGTCCTTCGCGCCCTGCCCGATTGCCGCGTCGAGGACGAGCAGGTTCAGGTCGGGCTGGACTACGCCCTCTATCTCCTCGATTTCGGCGATGAGGTCGTCTTCGAGCGCGTGGCGACCGGCCGTGTCGACGATGTGCACGTCGGCGTCTTCGGTCGCTTCGAGGCCCTCGCGGGCGATTTGGACCGGGTCGTCGCAGTCGGGGTCGCCGTAGAAGTCGACCTCGGCGCGCTCGCACATCTGCTTGGCCTGGTCGTACGCGCCGGGGCGGAAGGTGTCGGTCTGGATGACCGCGGGGCGAAGCCCCTTCTTCGAGAACCACCACGCCATCTTGGCGGAGGTGGTGGTCTTGCCCGACCCCTGGAGGCCGGCGAGCATGATGGTCTGCGATTCGAGCGGAATCTCCGTCGACTCGCCGATGAGGTCGACGAGTTCCTCGTAGACGATTTTCAGGACGTGGTCGCGGGCGTTCGTGCCGCCCGGCGGCTCTTCTTCCAGCGCGCGGGTCTTGATGGAGTCCGAGAGGTCCATGACGAGGCTGACGTCGACGTCGGCGGAGAGCAAGGAGCGCTGAATCTCCTTGACGATCTCCTGGACGTCGTCCTCGTCGAGGCGGGACTTCCCCCGCAGTTTATCGAGACTGCCGCGGAGGGAACTCCCGAGATTGTCGAGTACCATTGTGCCTTCCTACGCCGTCGCGTCGGTAAAGGCTTTATCCGTCGCGTTCGGGGCCAACACCTATCGGCTCGGGGGCCGACAGCGCACTCGATGACCACGATTCTCGTCCTCGACCGCCCCACGCACGGAATCCCGGCGTCGGAGTACGCCGCGGCCCTCCGCGAGCGCCTGCCCGACGCGACCGTGCGCCACCCGAAGACGAGCGCCGAGACGCTCGACGCCGCGCGCGACGCGACCGTTATCACCGGCACGTCGCTCCCCGAGGACGTGCTCGACGCGGCCGACGAACTCAGACTGTTCGCCGGCGCGACCGCCGGCTACGACCATCTCCCGCTGGAAGCGCTCCGGGAGCGCGGCGTCGTCGTCACCAACGCCTCCGGCGTCCACGGCCCCAACATCGCCGAACACGTCCTCGGCTGGCTCCTCATGATTACCCGTCGGCTCGACGAGGGACTCCGCCGCCAGCGACGCCGCGAGTGGCGGCGCTTCCAGTCGTACGGCGAGTTGCAGGGGTCGACGGCCACCGTGGTCGGTCTCGGCGCTATCGGGCAGGCGGTCGTCGAGCGACTCGACGCGTTCGGCGTCGAGACCGTCGGCGTCCGCTACACGCCCGAAAAGGGTGGCCCGACCGACGAGGTGGTCGGCTTCGACGACCTCGAATCGGCGCTCGTCCGCACCGACTTCCTCGTGGTCGCGTGCCCGCTGACCGACGAGACGCGCGGACTCATCGACAGCCGGGCGCTGGAGGCGCTCCCCACACACGCCGTCCTCGTCAACGTCGCGCGCGGCGGGGTCGTCGACACCGACGCGCTCGTTTCGAACCTCCGGGACAACCGCCTCCGCGCCGCCGCGCTCGACGTGACGGACCCCGAACCCCTGCCCGAGGACCACCCGCTTTGGGGCTTCGAGAACGTCTACATCACCCCGCACGTCGCCGGCCACACGCCGCACTACTGGACGCGCGTCGCCGACATCCTCGCGGAGAACGTCGAGCGACTGGCGTCGGCGTCCGAAGGCGGCGTGCCCACGCTCCGCAATCAGGTGGTTCCGAAGCCCGAATGGGACGCAGACGCCGACGCGGACGCCGACTCGGAGTCGGACCCGAACCCCTGAGCTACTTCCCGCGACGAATCGTAGGCTCGCGCGATGACGACGCTCGCGTTCGGACTCGACGCCGCGACCTACCTCGCGTTCTGCGGGGCGGCGGTCGCGCTCATCCTCGCGCCCGGTCCCGACACGATGTACGTCCTCGCCCGCGGCCTCGACGGTCGCGGGCCGGGAGTCCGGTCGGCGTTCGGCATCGCCACGGGCGTCCTCTTTCACACGCTCCTCGCCACGGTCGGCGCGGCGGCGCTCTTTCGAACCGTCCCCGAGGCCGCCGCGGCGCTCAAGTACGTCGGCGCGGCGTATCTGGGCTACCTCGGCGTCGCCGCCCTCCGAAACGACGAGTTCGACCCCTCGGTCGAGACCGAACGCGGGGCGAGCTTTCGCCGTGGCGTCCTCGTCAACGCGCTCAACCCGAAGGTCGCGCTGTTCTTCCTCGCGTTCCTCCCCGGGTTCGCCGGACAGGGTGCGGGAGCCGGGATACGGATGGCGAGTCTGGGCGCGACCTACGCCGCCCTCACGGCGCTATATCTGTCGGGCGTCGCGCTCGGCGCGGACCGACTCGGCTCGCGGCTCGCGGAGACGCGGGTCGCGAGCGCGCTGAACTACGTCGGCGCGGGGACGATGCTACTGCTCGGGGTCGTGCTCGTACTGGAGTGAGGCGGCCGAAAGAAAGAACGACGGACCGAGTCCGATTACTCGTCTTCGCCGAGCAGGCGGTTGACCATCTGCTCGGGGTCGAACTTCTCGATGTGGTCGTAGCCCTGCCCCACGCCGAGGAACAAGATGGGCTTGCCCGTCACGTACGCGATGGAGATGGCCGCGCCGCCGTTGGAGTCGGCGTCGGCCTTCGTCAGAATCGCGCCGTCGATGGCGGCCGCGTCGTTGAACTGCCGGGCGCGTTCGACCGCGTCCTGCCCGGCGACCGCCTCGTCGACGAAGAGCGTGAGGTCGGGGCCGACGACGCGGTCTATCTTCTCCAACTGCGCCATCAGGTCGTTCGAGGTGTGGAGCCGACCGGCCGTGTCGCCGAGGACGATGTCGATGTCGTGAGCCTCGGCGTACTCGACGCCGTCGTAGATGACCGCCGCCGGGTCGCCGCCCTGTTCGTGGGCGATGAGCTTCTTGCCGAGCGCCTCCGCGTGCTCGCGAATCTGCTCGTTCGCGCCGGCGCGGTAGGTGTCGCCGTTGGCGAGCACCGTCGAGTAGCCCTGCTTTTCGAAGTAGCGGGCGAGCTTGGCGATGGTCGTCGTCTTCCCGACGCCGTTGATGCCGGTGAAGATGAGCGTGACCGGCTTGTCGGCCTCGGCGATGCGCTGGTCGAAGTCGAACTGCCCGACGCTGATGACCTCGTACAGCGCGTCGTGGAGCGCCTCGGAGACGAGCTGGCCGGTGCTTTGGACCTGCTTTCGCGTCTCGCCGATGAGCTTCTCGCGGATGGTTTCGAGAATCTCCTCTGCGACCTGCATCTCGACGTCGCTCTGGAGGAGCGCCATCTCGAGCTCCCAGAGGGGGTCTTCGAGGTCTTCTTCCTCGATGACGACCTTCCCCGTGGCGAACGCGGCGGCGCGGCGGAGCCGACCCGGACCGGACGAATCGTCGTCGTCCTCCTCGGTCAGCGCCGCCTTCGCGGCGTCGGAGGCGAGCGACTCGCGCGGCTCGGCCGCGTCGGCCGCCGGCTCGTCGGTCGGCTCGTCGGTGTCGGTATCGGTATCGGCGTCGACCTCGGAATCCGGCTCCGGGGTCGCCGCGGATTCGGATTCGGATTCGACCGCCGCAGACGCCGACGCGGCGTCCGCGGGAGCGTCACCGACAGCGTCGGCTTCGGAATCAGCGTCCGCGTCGCCGACGGCGTCCGACTCCGAATCGGCGTCGCCTGCTCCGGACGCCTCGGGTTCGACCGCCGCGTGTTCTGCGTCTGCTGGTGCTGATTCCGCTTCCGCGTCGGCGTCGGCTTCGGCCTCGTCGGCGGCCGCCTCGGCCTTCTCTTCGGCGGTCTCTTCAACGTCGTTACGGAAGCGGTTGAGTTTCTTCTTCAGTCCGTCGAACATCTGAATAGTAGGAGGTTGGGGTTACCTTACTCGTCGTCGCCGTCGCCGCCCTCGCCCTGCATCTGTTGCATCTGCTGCATCTGCTGTTGCTGCATCTGCTGTTGGGCCTGCATCGCCTGCTCTTCGATCTCGTCGCTCTCCTCTTCGAGCTCCTCGATCTGGCCGCGGACGCTCGCGATCTCCTCGTCGAGCGCGTCCTGCTTGCGTCGCAGGGTCTCGATGGCCGTGCTCTGTTCCTGTTCGGCGGCGTAGTTCGCGCCGAGGGAGACGACGATTTCGTCGATGTCCTGGACTTCGGCGCGGAGATACGCGTCGCCGCCGAGGGGGACCTGCACCGTCGAGCCCGTTTCGAGCGTCTCGATGGCCTCGACGGCCTCGTCGATTTCGGCTTTCTCGTCGTTCAGGTCGGAGACCTCGCTTTCGAGGGATTCGATTTCCTCGTCAAGCGCCTGCAGTTCCTGGGAGAGCTGTTGGAGTTGCTGCTGACCGCCACCCATCATGCCGCGGTCACCTCGTTGAGCTCGACCTTCGTGCGCTTGATTCCGTGCTCGCTCCCGATGAGCGAAAAGGCGCGTTCCTGTGCGACGTTCTCGTTCGGTGCTTCCACGGTCTTCGTGAACTCGTGGACGACGCCACGGCTCGTGAAGCTGCCCGTGATAATGAACTGGCTCATGCACGTCGGTCGGGTGGCGAGCGGGAAAGGTCTTCCTACTCGGAGCGAAAGTGAAGCGAAAAACGGGGGGACGAAGAGCCCTCAGTCGATGTAATCGAGGGCGTCTTCGATGCGACCCAGTTCCGGGCCGGTCGTGTCCTCGCCGACGATGTAGCCCTCGTCGTTGGCGACGAGGCCGGAGCCGACGAGCGGGCCGCCGTAGTTGATGGTGCCGATGTCGGCGCGAACGTCGAGGAGCGCTTCGAGCGCTTCGAGTTCGGGTTCGCGCGACTTCGGGTGACAGAGGACGCCGCGGTTGTTGGCGACGGCCGCCATCCCGACGGTTCGAACGTCGGCGAGGTCGCCGCGTTCGACGGGGACGTCGAGGGCCTCCTCGACGGCCGCGACGGCCTCGTCGGAGAGGTCCGCGTGGACGTACGCGCCGTAGTCGTTCGCGAGAACGACGTTGCCGGCGGCGTTGATGCGACCGGGTAGCTCGTAGACCGGGAGGTCCACGGCGTCGGTGAGGGCCTCCTTCTCGCGAGACGTCGCGCGGCTCGACACGAGAAGTCCGTTCTCGTTACCCGTCGCTAACGCACCGACCGTTCCCGACCCGCCGACGGTCGTCTTGACCAGCGGCACGTCGAGTTCCTCGGCCATCTGCTCGGCGAGCGAGTCGTCGGCGTCCGGGCGGACCAACAGCGCGTCGTCGGTCGCGCGAGCGAAGACGCCGATGTAGGACGAACCGGCGAAGGAGGCGCGAAGCACCGTTTACTCGGCCGGTTCCGCTTCGACGACTGACTCGCCGTCCTCGTCGAAACGCGCGGCGCGGACGCGGAACTTGCTCGGCGGGCTCTGCCGACCGTGCGCCCAGATGTCCTCGTTGATCTGCGTGTCGAGACGCACGTTCTCGGCGTCGACCTTGAAGTGCTTGGCGAGGTGCTCGCGGATGAGCGTCATCGAGCGGCCCGCGCGTTCGTGTGCCGGAACGGCCTGCACGTCTCGGAGCGGGACGGTGACGACGCGCTCCTCGAAGTCGTTTGCGCTCATTGCTTACTCGTCCGTGTTGCTCCGCCGCCAGTTGCGACGCTTGGGGTTTCGCGTGACTTCCATGTCCGTCTTGAGCATGACCCACGCGGGGACACGACTGTTCTGGCGTTCGAGCTTCGCCAGACGCTTCTTCTTAGACTTCGACTTCTTACCCATAGTGGGCTGTACTTTCCATCCTCCGCATAAAATCTTGTTCCTTCGCGTTTCGGGCGTGTGAGGGGCGTCCGCACGCCCGAATCGGCTGAAACGCGGTGTTCTCCCGGGCCGGCGGCGCGGGCGGGCGGCCGAACCGACTCATTCAGTACCGTCGGCGCGAAAGCCGACGCGAATGAGCCGGGCCAAGACCGCCGTCGCCTTCCTCGCGCTCTCCGCCGTCTGGGGGAGTGCCTTCCTCGCCACCGACATCGCCCTCCGGACCGTCCCGCCGGCGTTCCTCGGGGCGGTCCGCTTCGACGTGGCGGCGCTCCTGTTGTTCGCCGTCGCCGTCGCCCGCGGCGACCGAGTGCTCCCCGCCGTCCGCGACGAGTGGCGGCCGATTCTCGCCGGCGGCGCGTTCAGCATCGGCGCGCACCACGCGCTCCTGTTTTCGGGGCAGGTGTACGTCCCCGGTTCCGTGGCGTCGGTCCTCCTCGGCATCATCCCGCTTGCGACCCCGACGCTCACCCGCCTGACGGCCACCCGCGAGCGACTCTCGCCGCACCGAGTCGTCGGACTCGTCCTCGGCTTTCTCGGCCTCGTCGTCATCGCCAATCCGGACCCGGGGAACCTGCTGTCGTCGAACCTCGTCGGCGCGGCGCTCGTGTTCGGCTCGGCCGTCGCCTTCGCCCTCGGCGCGGTGCTGACCCACGACAGCGAGACGGGGATGTCGCTACTCGCCGTGCAGGCGTGGATGATGCTCGTCGGCGCGGTCACGCTCCACGTCACGAGCGCCGCCCTGCCGTGGGAGTCCGCCGCCGACGCGGCGTGGACCCAGACGACGCTCGTCGCCGCCGGCTACCTCGCGGTCGTCGCCGGCGCGGGCGGCTTCCTGCTGTACTTCTGGCTCCTCGACCGGGTCGGCCCAATCGAGGTGAGCCTGCTCGAATACGTCATCCCGGTTTTCGCCGCGCTCGCCGACTGGACCGTCCTCGGGCGCGTGCCGACGCGCGCCACCGTCGCCGGCTTCGCGCTCATCTTCGCGGGCTTCCTGCTGTTCAAGCGCGACGTGATTCGGGCCGAACTCCGGCGTGTCGTGGACCGGCGTCGCGGGCGGCGACCGACCGACGACTGACGCGCCTCACAGCGAGAACCGCGTCACCGTCTCGTACTCGGGGCCGTCGGAACCGAGCTCGCTCTTCTTCAGGCGCACCTCGCGCACGCGAAACGACCCGACCGCCGGCGACTCGCCCTCGACGACGCGCCGGACGAGCTCCTTCCCGCGGGCGTCATCCATGCGGGCGAGCGTGACGTGCGGCGTGAAGTCGTGGGTCTCGGGGTCGAAGCCGATTGCCGTCGTCTCGCGCTCGATAGCTTCGTGTAGTCGCGTCAGTTCGGCCGCGCCGTCGTCGACGCCGAGCCAGACGACTCGGATGTAGTCCAACGAGGGAAAGACGCCAAGTCCGCCGACCGAGGCGTCGAAAGGGTCGACTTCCGCGTCTTCGACGGCCGATTCGACCGCGTCCTCCACCTCGGCGATACGGTCCGGCGACACCTCGCCAAGGAACTTCAGGGTGACGTGCGCCCGCTCGGGGTCCGTGAATCGAAGCCCGTCCGCGTCCGAAAGCCGGTCCTGTACCGCGGCGACGCCCGCCGCGAGCGAGTCGGGGAGGTCGACGGCGAGAAAGCAACGCATGGCAGACAGTTGACTCGAACCGGACGTTAACGTTCCGCCGGGTCGCGGTCGGCGTCGCCCGCGCGGTCGTCCGCCTCGGGCGTCCACGTCCGGGCGATGCTGAACGCCTCGCCGTCCACGAACGTCACCTCGTACACGTCGGGCGTCGTCAGCCCCGTCCAGAACTCGCGGCCGTAGCGCGGGTCGTAGGCGTTGAACACGAGCGCCATGAGCGTGGCGTGGGTGCCGACGACGACGTGGCGGTCGGGGTACGCCTCGACGAGGCGGTCCACGGCGGCGACGCCCCGAGCCTGCGCCTCGGCGTGAGACTCGCCGCCGGGGTGCGACGCGTTCGGGTTCGCCCAGAGATGTTCGACGGCCTGTTCGAAGTCATCGACCGGCGAGTCCGCGAGTTCGCGTTCTCTGAGGTCGCCGTCGACGATGAGCGGGGCGTCCGCCGCGTCGGCGACGCCCTCGACGGTCGCACGGGCGCGCTCGGCGGGGCTGGTGGCGACCACGTCCGCGAGGTCGGCGAGGCGGGCGGTGACGCGGGCGGCGTCGCGGCGGCCGCGACGCGAGAGGCCGCGGGCGCGCTCGGCGTCGGAAACGGACGGGACGTGGGCGTGCCGGACGAACGACACGACCGTCGTCGGGGGCGCGGACATTCGGAGACGCTCGCCCGCGGGAGGCTAAAAAGCGGTCGGTGTCGTCCCGCTGACGTAGCGTTTAACCGCCGTGACGCCCAAGCGCGGCTATATGACCGACGACGGCAAGCGACCCCACCGCTTCTCAGAGGGGCAGGGGTTCGACGAGGACTACTCCGACTTCTCGCTCGACCCGCCCGAACTCTCGGTGGACCCGACGAAGGTCGACCCGGTCGACTCGCGCGTCCTGACCGACATCCTCGACCAGCGGAACATCGACCCCGAGGACGTCGACATCGAGAAACTGCTCGACGTGGCGCTCTCGTACATGCAGATAAACCGCTTCGAGGAGGCCACAGAAGCGTTCGAGCGCGTCGCCCGGTTCGCCGGCGACGACGACGACATCGCCCAAGAAGCGTGGGTCAACAAGGGCGCGGCGCACGGCCAACTCGAAGAGTGGGACGAGGCCATCGGCTCCTACCGAGAGGCGCTCAAACTCGACGACGACAGCGAGCACGCCGCGACGGCTCACACCAACCTCGCGTACGCGCTGTGGGAGGCCGGCCAGACGGCCGACGCGCTCGACCACGCGGAGCGCGCCGTCGAACTCGACCCGCGGTTCCCGCAGGCGTGGTACAACCGCGGCTTCTTCCTCCACGAGCGCGGCCTCAACGAGGACGCCGTCAACGCCTTCGACAACGCCATCCGCCTCGGGATGCGCACCCCCGGCGTCCACGAGGAGAAGGCGCGCGCGCTCGAAGAACTCGGGCGCGACGAGGAAGCAGAGCAGGCCCAACAGCAGGCCGACGACCTCCGCGAGCAGGCCGAAGCCGAGCTCGTCGAGGAGTACTAGATGCTCCTCCGCGAGCGGGAGACCCCCGAGGGGCTTCTCGTCTCGGTCTGCGACCCCGACTGCATCGGCGAGACCTACACCGACGACGGCGTCTCGCTCGACGTGACCGAAGACTTCTACGGCGGCGACGAGGCCGAGACCGCCGACGAAGACGCCGTCGTGGACAGCCTCACCCGCGCGACCGTCGCCAACATCGTCGGCGAGGAGTCCGTCTCGGTCGCCATCGACGCCGGCCTCGTGGACGAGGAGACCGTCCTCGAAGTCGGCGGCACGCTCCACGCGCAACTGCTCTGGCTCCGCTGAGCCGCCGTCGAAACTCGGATTCTCCGCGCGTCCGCGCCGTTACGCCGGCCGCTCGACGCCCGTTATCTCGAAGCGAGCGCCGCCGTTTTCGGCCTCGGTGACGGCGATATCCCAGTCGTGGGCGCGGACGGCCTGCGCGACGATTGACAGGCCGAGGCCGGTCCCCTCCTCGCCCGTGGTGTAGCCGGCCTCGAACACCTCGTCGCGCGCCTCCGCGGGGATGCCGACGCCGTCGTCCTCGACGTAGAAACCCTGTTCGCCGTCGAGGACGCCGACCCTCACGGTCAGGTCGTCGCGCGCGCCGTGCTCCATCGAATTCCGAAACAGGTTCTCGAAGACGTGCCCAAGCAGACCCGGGTCCGCGCGGAACTCGAACGAATCGGCGACGACGAGTTCGGCCGAGCCGGTGTCGACGTGCTCCCACGCGGCCGCCGCTCGCGTTTCGAGGTCGACCGTCGAGAGCTCCCCGACCGCGTCGTGGCGGGCCAACACGAGCCCGTCGGTGATGATGTCGTCCATCCGGTCGAGCGCGCCGGCGACCTGTTCGAGCCCGTCGGCGTCGACGGCCTCGTCGAGGAGCGAGTCGACGTAGCCCACGGCGACCGAAAGCGGGTTTCGGAGGTCGTGGGAGAGCATCCGCGCGAGGTTCCGGAGGCGCTCGGCCTTCTCTTCGGCCTCCAGTTCCGCGCGCTTCCGGTCGGTGATGTCGAGGTGTGCGACCTGGACGTACGTCTCGCCGTCGTCGGCGAAACGAGTCGCGCGCATGGTGAACCAGAGTCGCTCGTCGGGGGTTTCGCAGGGGTATTCGAACGAGAACGCTTCCCTGTCGCCGTCGATGACGGCGCGGATACCCTCGCTGGCCGTCGTCGCGTCAGTGGCGCCGCTGAGGTCGCAGACGCCGAGGTAGTTCATGCCGACGGAACTGCTGTCGCCCTGATAGTCGTGTTCGTTGCCGAACTCCCGCCACGCGCGGTTGGTGTAGACGATGACGCCCTCCTCGTCCAGAATCGCGAGTTGCGTCGGGAGCGCGTCGAGGCTCGAAAACGCGAGCGAGGACGAGGTGGCGTTCGACATTAACTGGTAAACGAGCGTGGGCTACTTGATTCGTTTGGGTGGGTGGCCGACACGTCGCCGCCGCGTCGCGGTCGCGGTCGCCGCCGCGTCACCGTCACCGGCCACAGTTGCCGGCTGGCGAAACCGAACTCGGTTTCGAAGCCGCGTGTGGACCGAAGACGTGTTGTGCCTACGGGGGTAACTCACACCCAATGAGAGTGCAGGAGTCGTACCCCGTCGACGTCGACGCCATCCGCGCGGATTTCCCCATCCTCCAGCGGAAGGTCGGCGGCGACATCTCGACGCCGGGTGAACACGACGACGACGACACGCCGCTCGTCTACCTCGACAACGCCGCGACGAGCCACACGCCGGAGCAGGTCGTCGACGCCATCGTCGACTACTACCACGGCTACAACTCGAACGTCCACCGCGGTATCCACCATCTGAGCCAGGAGGCCTCCGTCGCCTACGAGAACGCCCACGACCGCGTCGCGGAGTTCATCGGCGCGTCCGGCGGCCGCGAGGAGGTCGTCTTCACGAAGAACACCACCGAGTCGATGAACCTCGTCGCCTACGCGTGGGGCCTCGACGAACTCGGGCCGGGCGACTCTGTCGTCATGACCGAGATGGAACACCACGCCTCGCTGGTCACGTGGCAACAGATTGCCAAGAAGACCGGCGCTGAAGTGCGCTACATCCGCGTCGACGACGACGGCCGCCTCGACATGGAGCACGCGAAGGAGCTCATCGACGACTCCACGAAGATGGTCTCGGTCGTCCACGTCTCGAACACCCTCGGGACCGTCAACCCGGTCGCCGAACTCGCCGACATGGCCCACGAGGTCGGAGCCTACGCCTTCGTCGACGGCGCGCAGTCGGTCCCGACTCGCCCGGTCGACGTGGAGGCCATCGACGCCGACTTCTTCGCCTTCTCGGGCCACAAGATGTGCGGCCCGACGGGTATCGGCGCGCTCTACGGCAAACGCGACATCCTCGACGAGATGCAACCGTACCTCTACGGCGGCGAGATGATTCGGAGCGTCACCTACGAGGACTCCACGTGGGAGGACCTCCCGTGGAAGTTCGAGGCCGGCACGCCGCCCATCGCGCAGGGCGTCGGCTTCGCCGCGGCCGTGGACTACCTCGACGACATCGGCATGGAGAACGTCCAGGCCCACGAGGAACTGCTCGCGGAGTACGCCTACGACCGCCTCACCGAGTTCGACGACATCGAGATTTACGGCCCGCCGGGCGACGACCGCGGCGGCCTCGTCGCGTTCAACCTCGACAGCGTCCACGCCCACGACCTCTCCAGCATCCTCAACGAACAGGGCGTCGCCATCCGCGCCGGCGACCACTGTACCCAGCCGCTCCACGACAAACTCGGGGTCGCGGCCTCGACGCGGGCGTCGTTCTACATCTACAACACGCGGGAAGAAATCGACGCGCTGGTCGACGCCATCGACACCGCCCGCGAACTGTTCGCCTGAAAGCGAGCCATTCCGCGAACGGAGTGAGCGGGCCGACGAGCGAGGGGAGGCACGAAGTGCCGAACCGAGCGAGGAGTGCTTTTGGTCCAGCTTTTGCCGAGCGAGTGTAACGAGCGCAGTGCAAAAGGTGGTCGACACCGCCCGCGAACTGTTCGCCTGAAAGCGAGCCATTCCGCGAGCTGTTCGCCTGAATCGTCCGGTTTTCGCGGCGTCTGGGGCGAGGTCGCCCCAATGCCTTTGTCCCGCTGACACGTCGTCGGAGCGTATGCTTCAGTCGCTGACCAGTTTTCTCGTCGAGACGCTCCGGGAGACCGTCGCGGAGTTCGGGACCGCGGTGCAGGACGCCGCGCCGAAGGTGCTCACCGCGGTCGTCTTCCTCGCGCTCGCCTACGTCGGCATCAGGGCGATACTGTTCATCGTCCGCGGCGTGCTCGACGGGCTGTACCCCGAAGAACAGGACCTCGTGGTCGAACTCGGCGTCGCCGTCGCGGGCGTGTTCCTCTGGTTCGGCGCGGCGCTCGCGCTGTTGAACATCGTCGGCATGACGGAAATCGCGGCGAGCCTCGGCACCGCGACCGGCTTCATCGCGCTGGGCGTCTCCTACGCGCTGTCGAACATGATAGCCGACACGGTGGCTGGCGTCTACCTGCTTCGGGACCCCGACTTCAACCCCGGCGACCGGGTGAAGTCCGACCCGGTGACGGGGACGGTCAGCTCCATCGAACTCCGAAAGACGCGCTTCGAGAACGACGAGGGCGACACCGTCGTCGTGGCCAACCGCGACGTCGAAAAGAAGTGGACCAAGTACGACGCGCCGGCGGCGGAAGACGCGTCGGCGTCGGACGCGACGTAAGCGACGAATTCGGCCGAATCGCCGGCCCCGGAATCCTTTTACGGCGCTCGGGCGTAGCCCCGACGAACACCAATGGGCATTGGCTCAGACATGTATCGTCAGCAGATAATGGACCACTACAAGAACCCCCGGAACCACGGTCGGCTGGAGTCGCCGACGTTCACCCACACCGGGGAGAACCCCTCCTGCGGCGATACGATTACGATGGACGTGCAGCTCGCCGACGACGGCGAGACCATAGAGCGCGTCGCGTTCTCCGGCGATGGCTGTGCCATCAGTCAGGCGTCCGCGAGCATGCTCACCCAGCGACTGCCGGGCACGACGCTCTCGGAACTGGAGGCGATGGACACCGACGACATCACCGAGATGCTCGGCGTCGACATCTCGCCGATGCGTATCAAGTGCGCCGTGCTCGCGCGACAGGTCGCACAGGACGGCGCGAAGATTCACGACGGCGAGATAGAAATCGAGCAGACGAAGACCGAAGACGGCGACGACTGAGCCGACTTCGGCCGGCGGTGAGCCGCCGGCGACACGGCGAACCGAACGCGAGTCAGGCTATTCTGCGTCCGTTCCCGCGCCGAGCGCCGCCGCCAGCGCGACGAGGTAGCCGAGTCCCGCCTTGACCTCGGGGTCGCGGGTGGCCCGAAGCAGGCCGACCGCGCCCACGGGCGTCGCCTCCGCCTCCTCCGCGTCGCCGACGGCGCGGAGCAGGCGCTTCATCCCGGCGACGGTGTCGGGGTCGGAAGCGTCGTCTGCGACCTCCGCGAGCGAGGTGCCGGTCCGCGCGAGCGACCGGACCATCTCGTCGTCCAGCGCGCCGACGCCGAGTTCGAGCACGTCGATGAGGTCGTTGACGAGGCCGAGTCGCTCGACGAGGAGCGCGACCTCTTCCGGGTTGTTCTCGATGGCCCGGACGAGTTCGTCGGGCACCTGCTGTTCGGTCGTCGTGGTAGATTCGTGGTCCTGCATTGGTCTCACCTCAGAGCATCCCCCTGGCGGTCAGCCAGTACGATTCGTTGTACGCGTGTTTCGCCCAGTGGATGGGCTTCGACGGCTGGCGCATCGTCGCGGGCGTCTCGTAGTCGAACGAGACGAACGACGCCTCGTCGAGGCCGGTCTCGACGAAGCAGACGGTCTTGCCGTCGTACCGCTTCGTCGGCGTGCGACCCCGGACTTCCGCGGCGATGCGCTCTGCGACCGCAAAGGCCTGGAAGTGCGCCGCGCTCCCGGCTTTCGGGATTGGGAGCGCCGCCGTGTCGCCGATGGCGTACACGTCCTCGGCGGCGGTCGCGCGGAGGGTCCGCTGGTCGACGTCGACCCAGCCGGCGTCGCCGAGCCCGGAGTCGACGATGAGGTCGTCGCCGCGGTGCGGCGGGATGCCGACCAGCAGGTCGTAGTCCACTTCCGCGCCGCTTTTCGCCGAGACGACCCGTTCGTCCGGGTCGATGGCGTCGACGACGAAGTCGGTCTCGACGCGGACGCCGCGCTCGGCCAGAATCGGGTCGGCCCACTCGGCGACCTCGGGTTTCCCGTGGCTCCGCTCCATCGGGTACGTGTAGACGAGGTCGGTGTCCTCGCGCAGACCCTGTTCCCGGAGCCAGTCGTCCACGATGAACGTGAATTCGAGCGGCGCGGCCGGGCACATGTGGGGCGTCCCGACGACGCTCAACACGAGGCGACCGCCGTCGAACTCCGCGAGCGCGTCGCGGAGCCGTTCGGCCCCATCGGCGCTGTAGAAGTGGTGCGCGCCCTCCCGGAAGCCGGGGACCGCGTCGGGGTCGAGCTTCGCGCCGGTCGCGAGGACGAGCGTGTCGTAGTCGAGCACCTCGTCGCCGTCCTGACAGTAGAGGCGCTTTTCGTCGGTGTCGACCCGGCGGACGCGGTTAGTGACGATATTCACCCGCTCGTCGACGAGGTCCCGCAGGTCGCGGACGCCGTCTTCCGGCTCCGCGACTCCGAACGGGACGTACAAGAACACCGGCTTGTAGACGTGTTTCGTGTCGTCGGAAACCAGCGACACCGTCACGTCGCCGTCGTCTATTTCCGATTCGAGTTCCTCGGCGAGACGGTTCGAAACGACCGTCCCACCCGTGCCACCGCCAACGACTACGATTCGATGCGTCATGGAGTTCACCTACCTAAACGATGGGCCGCCGACGGGATAGTATTGCAATCTGTTTCCAACATTGTGAGAACCGCGAGACGGGGCGGCCGCTCGGGAGACGAGACGAAGGGGAGAATGCGGTGGGGTGGGGTTGGGTGGGGTGGGGTGAGACGGAGGGCGTGTGGGGGAACGGGGGCCGCGGAGTCGTGTGAAGTCGGCCGGCCGAGCGACGGCTTACTCGGGCTTGAGACCGGCGTCCTGCACGCGCATGATGGCCTCGCCGTCGGCGAGGTTCGGCGCGTCCACGAGGCGGACGATACGCTTGTCGCCCTTGGACTTGCGGAGGTAGATGCGGAACGTCGAGGTGTGGCCGAGGATGTTGCCACCGATGGGCTGGGTCGGGTCGCCGAAGTAGGAGTCGGGGTTCGACGCGACCTGATTCGTCACGAGGATGCCCGTGTTGAACAGGTCGCCGATGCGCATCAGGTCGTGGAGGTGCTTGTTGAGCTTCTGCTGGCGCTCTGCGAGTTCACCGCGGCCGACGTACTCGGCGCGGAAGTGGGCGGTGAGCGAGTCCACACAGAGGAGGCGGACCGGCCACTCGGTGTCCTCGTGTTCGCCGGCGAGTTCCTTGGCCTTCTCGGCGAGGAGAATCTGGTGGTTGGAGTTGAACGCCTTGGCGACGTGAATCTTGTCGAGGACGTCGTCGACGAGCGCCTGCATCGTCTCTTCGTCGTCGACCGAGCCTTCGATTCCGCGGTCTTCGAGCGTGGCTTCGAGCACGTCGTCTTCGAGGCCGCGGACCATGTCGTCGATACGCTCCGGGCGGAACGTGTCCTCAGAGTCGATGAAGATACACCCGCCGCCGAGGCCGCCCTGCTCGGGCGGAAGCTGGACGTTGACCGCGAGCTGGTGCGTAATCTGGGACTTACCGGCACCGAACTCGCCGTACACCTCGGTGATGGACTGCGTTTCGAGGCCGCCGCCGAGGAGTTCGTCGACTTCGTCGATCTGCCAGCTCAGCTTGCCGATTTGCTGGCGTCGTTCGAGGACCATCGAACCGGTCTCGAAGCCGCCCACGTCGGCCGCGTCGCGGGCCGCGTTGATGATGTCCGAGGCCGTGCTGGAGCCGATGTCGGCCTTGTTCGACAGCTCGCCGGGGCTGGCGACCGCGATGGACTGATAGCTGTCGTAGCCGGTGTCGGTGAGTTTGTCGGCCGTCGCCGGGCCGACGCCGGGGAGACTTTCGAGGTCGTCTTCTGCCATACCCAGTCGTTCCGCCTATACCCTCATAAACCCTCGTTAACAGCAAGGTGAAAGTGAAAACGGGGGACGGGGAGGGGTCGCAATTCGGGTCGTTACGGAGGTTCAAGGGTGATATCGCGGAGATGGAGACGAACCGGAAGAAACTGAGAGGCTTCTGAAGCCGACAAAGAGCACGGGCTGGCGCGGAAGTAGAACCGAATCGAAGGAGTCGGTCGCGAGGAGTCAGGAGTGTCGAGAGCGCGCGGTCACTCCCACGGGTGGCCGTTCCGCGTCGACGGCCACAGCGGGTACCAGTAGCTCTCGTCGTCTTCGATTTCGAGTTCGCCGTCGAGGACGGATTCGAGCTTGAACTCCAGACTCTGGTTCCGCGACGAGGTGCCCTGCGGAGCGAAGGGGTAGTACGCCCCGCGGCGGAACGAGTAAATCCAGTAGGCGCGGTCGCCGTCGCGCTCGAAGCCGAACAGGGCGGCGAGCAGGCGCGACCCGTAGCCGCGCTCGATGAACTCGTCGGCCGCGAAGTGGACGCTCGTCACGAGGTCCTCGGGGTCGTCGTCGGCGAGGACGACCCAGTTGTAGCCGTGGCCGTCGGTGTGGCGGCGGAACTCGGTGCCGGTCTCCTCGCTCCCGGCGGTGAGGATGTCCTCGACGGCGTCGACGGTGTCGGCGAAGTCGGTGCTGTCGACGGAGGAGAAACACAGCGCCGCCTCGTCGGCCGAGTCGAACCGGAGGTCGGCCTCCATCGTGAGGTACGCCGTGCTCATCCCGAAGAGGTCCTCGGGGTCCGCCTTGGTGGTCGCGTCGGACTCGGCGCTGATGCCGAGCATGGCGCGGAATGAATCGAACAGCCCCATCGGCGCTTAGACGGTCTCCATCTCGCGCTCCATGTCGCGGAGGCGCTCGACGCGGTTCTCGGTCGAGGGGTGGGTGCTGAACAGGCGGCCGATGAAGTCCGACTTGATGGGGATGATGAAGAACGCGTTCATCTCCGAGGTATCGCGCATGTCGCGCTTCGGGACGTTGTCCATCCGACCCGAAATCTTGAGGAGCGCGGACGCCAGCGCCGAGGGGCGGCCGGTGATGACGGCGGCCCCGCGGTCGGCGGCGTACTCGCGGTACCGCGAGAGCGCCCGAATCAGGAGATACGAGATAATCCAGACGACGAGCGACGCGATGATGGCCACGATGACCGGCATGTTCTGTCTGTCGCGGTCGCCGCCGAAGAACCAGCCCCAGCGGACGATGAGGAAGGCGATGCTGGAGAGGAACGACGCGATGGTCATGACCATCACGTCGCGGTTCTTCACGTGCGCGAGCTCGTGGGCGATGACGCCCTCTAACTCGTCGTCGTCGAGGGTGTCCATCAGGCCGGTCGTGACGCAGACGGCCGAGCTCTTCTGGGAGCGACCCGTGGCGAAGGCGTTCGGGACGCGCGTGTCGGCGATGGCGACCTTCGGCTTCGGGAGGTCCGCCTGCTGAGAGAGCCGACCGACCATCGCGTGGAGCTTCCGCGCCTGCGGGCCGTCGTCCTCGTCGACGACGGACGCGCCCATGCTGTACAGCGCGATTTTGTCGCTGAAGAAGAACTGCGCGAAGAGGAAGACGCCCATGAACCCGGCCATGACGGCGAGGCTCTGGAAGTAGGCGAACAACACCCCCGCGAAGACGATGTAGAGGGCGAACAGGAGGAACATCGTGAGCGCCATCCGCCCGCGAAGACCCCAGTCCGGTTTCCAGTTCATACCCCGTGATTAGTAATCCGGCTAATAAACGCTGTTGGAGTGCGAAGCCCTCGCACGCGACCACCCGAATCGTGAAGAATCGGGATATACCGTTTTGCCGCGGGAGCGCGTAGTTCCGGGTGACATGTTCGCCGATAGGGAAGACGCGGGCCGCCGGCTGGCGGACCTGCTCGACGAGCGAGAAGAGACGGCGGACCTCGTGTTGGCCATCCCGCGCGGCGGCCTCCCCGTCGGCAGAGAGGTCGCGGACCGCCTCAGAGCGCCGCTCGACGTGGTGGTCGCGTCCAAGGTCGGCGCACCCGACAACCCCGAACTCGCCGTGGGGGCGGTCGCCGGCGACGGGAGCGCGTGGTGGAACGACGACCTGCTTTCGTACCTCGACGTTGGCGACGACTACCTCGACCGCGAGCGCGACCGCGAGGCCGAGGCGGCCAGAGAGAAGGTGTCGCTGTACCGCGGCGGCGACCCGCTTCCCGACGTGGCCGAAAAGCGCGTGGTCGTCGTCGACGACGGCGTCGCCACGGGTGCGACCGCTCGGGCGTGCCTTCGGCAGGTTGTCGCCGGGGGCGCGGAGCGGGTCGTCCTCGCGGTCCCGGTCGGCCCCCCGCACACCCTCTCGGAGCTCGAAGCCGAGTGCGACGCGGTCGTCGCGGTCGAGTCGCCGGAGGCGTTCGGGGCCGTCGGCGCGTTCTACCACGACTTCGCGCAGGTGTCCGACGAGGAGGCCGCGTCGTACCTGCGCGACGGGGCGGGCGAGCGCTGAGACGCGTCGGCGGCGGCCGGGGGTCGCGCTCGGGCGACGACGGCCGACGCTCACCGTCGCGCCGTGACGCCGAACTTAAGCGGTCGAACGGACTAGAGCCGTCAATGAGCGAATCCCGCGACTTCTGCCCTCGGTGCGGCGACCCGGTTCCGGAGCGGCCGGAACCGCTCCCCGGGATGCCGCGCGAGCGAGACGACGTGCTCTGTGACTCGTGTTACTTCGAGGACTTCGACCTCGTGGACGCGCCCGACGAGGTGCAGGTCCGCGTCTGCGCGCAGTGCGGCGCGATTCACCGGGGCAACCGGTGGGTCGACGTCGGCGCGCGCGACTACACCGACATCGCCATCGAGGAAGTATCGAACTCCCTCGGCGTCCACCTCAACGCCGAGGAGGTCCGCTGGGGCGTCGAGCCCGAGCAGGTCGACGAGAACAACATCCGGATGCACTGTCACTTCTCGGGCGTCGTCCGCGGCACGCCGCTGGAGGAGTCTATCGTCGTCCCGGTGAGCATCGCCCGCGAGACGTGCCAGCGCTGTGGTCGCATCGCCGGCGGCTACTTCGCCAGCCTCGTGCAGGTCCGCGCCGACGACCGGACGCCGACGACGGAGGAGGCCGAGACGGCAATCGAGATCGCCGAGTCCTACATCGCGGAACGCGAGGAGAAAGGCGACCGAGACGCGTTCATCTCGAGTATCAAGCGGACGCCCAACGGCCCGAACATCAAGATTTCGACCAACAAGATGGGAAGCGGCGTCGCAAAGCAGATTCGCGAGCGCTTCGGCGGCACCATCGAGGAGCACCCGACGCTCGTCACGGAGGACGGCGACGGCAACGAGGTCTACCGAGTCACGTTCGTCGCCCGCCTGCCGCGGTACACCGCCGGCGACGTCATCGACCCCGAGGACGGCGACGGGCCGGTCCTCGTGCGGAGCAACCGCGGCCGACTCAAGGGGACGCGCCTCACCTCCGGCGACCCTTACGAATCGGAGTTCGAGGAGGGCGAACGACCCGAGGCCGAGGACCTCGGCTCCGTCGAGGACGCGGAAGAGACCACCGTCGTCACCGTCGAGGACGAACACGCCGTGCAGGTGCTCGACCCCGAGACGTACGAGGCGAAGACCATCCCGCGGCCGGACTACTTCGACCCCGACGCCGCGATGGTGCCGGTTCTCAAGAGCCAGTCGGGACTGCACATCCTCCCCGAGGAAGTCGTCGACGACGAAGACGAGGAGTAAGCGGGAAACAGCGAGGAAAGAGACGGAACGCGGTGACGACGGCGGTTGCGCTTTTTACGGCTCGCGGTCCGAATCGGCGACAGAACCGAGAGCGAAGTCGCTGGGAAACGGGCGACAATCGAACGACGGAGCAGAATCAGTCGGCGCTGGCCGGGCGGTCCGCCGAGAGGGACGCGGCCGGAGCGTCGTCTTCGTGGACGGGCACGCCGTGGCGCTGGAGGGCGAGAAGCAGGTCGTCTTCGGAGTAGCCGGAGCGAGCGGCCGCCTGCGAGAGTGTGAGTGCCCCACTACGATACAGTGTCATCGCCGTGGCGAGTGCGTTGGTGTGCATGGCCGATACTCCATCATTCAGGGGCATTGGTGTTAACTATTTCGTGAGAAAGCGTGTCAAAGACAAAGTTAGGTGAACTATAGCTTTACATACGTCACCAAATATCCGAGACTCGTTCGGCAAACGACTAAGAGCATTAACAATCATTGAGAAAATGTATCGGAGGCGGCGGCTCTCTTGGACACTGTGGCGATTTTTGCCTCTCGAACGGGACGAGATGGCATGACACCGGGAGGGCGGGTTTTGCTCGGCGGGACGCGGTTATCACTCGTGGAAACCGGTTCAGAAACGTTAATTACCGACCGACCGTCGCACGCCCATGGACAGACAGCAGTTCCTCGCGCTGACGCTCGTCGCGCTCATGATTGGGTCGGCGCTGTTCTCTGGGGCCACCCTCTTCCTGTAGTCACTCGCCCCACACGTCGGAAAGCGGGTGGTTGCTCCGGCCGCCGTCGTCCGAGCCACCGGACGAGCCGCCGCTTTTGCGACCACCGGAACCGCCGGCCGACGCGCCACCGGAGCCGCCCGCGCGACTCCCCGAAGAACCCGAACCGCGAGTCGAATCGCGCCGCGAGCCGGAGCCCGCACCCGACGCTCCGGACGACCGGCTCGTCGAGCCGCCGAGGTTCGCGGTCCCGCCGACCGCGTCGCCCGCGTTCCCCCCGCGGCCGCCGGCCGCGACGGGGTCGAACTCGGGGAGGTCGGGTTTCGTCATCCGGTCGACCTGCGCGGCGAACCAGTCGGGCATGTCGGTCCGCGTCTTGTCGAACAGTTGGAGCAGACTGCTGTCGGCGACGTAGGTGTCGCCGTAGTCGTCGGGCGCGCGCACGACGCGGCCGCAGGCCTGAATCACGGTTCGGAGGGCGGCGCGGCGGTACCACGCCCACTGGCCGTCTTCGAGGCGGCGGGCGACTCTGGAGTCGTTCGTGTTGAGGTAGGGCGCTTTGCAGAGCACCTGCCAGCGACAGAGGTCGCCTTTCAGGTCCAGCGCCTCCTCCATCTTCACCGAGAGGAACACCTCCGGGCGGTCGGTCGCCTTCCACGTCTCCAGTTCGACGTTTCGGTCGTCGCGGTCGTGGCCGCGGACGCGGTTGCCGAGGCCCATCTCGGCGAGCCGGCGGCGAAGCTCAGCCTGAATCGCATAGGAGTGACAGTGAATCAGCCCCTTCTCGTCGGGGTGTTTCGCCATCAGGCGAACGGCGAGCCGGGCGATTTTGGGGAGCGTCTCGTCGCGGTGCTCGTAGGTCATCTTCCCCTGTGTCACGTCGTACAGCGGCCGGTTCTCGACGGGGAAGGTGTGTTCGACGTCCACGAGCGCGACCTTCGAGGGGTCGAGGCCGACAGAGCGGCAGAACGCCGCCTTGTTGAGGATGGTCGCCGACAGGAGCGCGAACTTGTTCCCGCGGTCCCAGACGGTGTGTTTGAGGTACTTCGCGGGGTCGAGCGGCTTGATGGCGATGGGCGACCCCTCGCCGTCGTGCTGGTCGACGACCCACGTCGTCGGGCTCTGGGGGTCGCGGTAGTCCTCGACGAACCACTGCAGTTCGCCGATGAGTTCCTGCAGGCGGTCGCGGCGGGCGGCCTCCTCGGGCGTCAGTTCGGACTTCGTCAGCAACTCGTCTTTCTCGCGCTTGCAGACGCCGACGAGCGCCTCCGCGAAGCGCGAGGCGCGCTCGACGGGGTCGCCCGCGGCCGTCACGTCGGGGACGCCGATGTCGTCCCACACCGGCACGGTCCGGGGCTTCAGGTCGATAGTCGCGTACATCTCGGCCCACTCGGCCAGCCCGTGGGCCTCGTCGACGACGACCACGTCGCGCTTTCGGAACACGTCGGAGCCGGCGGTCTGCATGAAGTACGCGAGCGTCATCGCCGCGATTTGACGGTTCGAGGCGATGGCGCGGTCGGAGAAGTACGGACAGCGGTGCCGAACGGAGCAGTCGAAGCCGCGCTTGCGGGCGCAGGGAGCGCGGTCGACGGGGGTGTCTTCCTCCCCGCGGATGATGCAGTTGTAGTTGGACTTGCCGCGGATTATCTTGAGGTCCGAAAGCAGGTCGTCCTCGGCCACGTCGTCCAGTTGCGACACCTGCGGGGTCGTGTAGTAGGCGTCGGTCGCCTGCGCGGGCGAGGTCTCGTCGACGGTCGCCGCCGACCCGGCGATGGCGCGGGCGAGAAGCGACTTGCCGCTCCCGGTCGGCGCGCGGACCAAGACCACGTCGTTGCCGTCGGCGAAGGCGTCGCGGATGTCGCGCAGGGCCTGTTCCTGCGCGCCGCGGAAACTGGGGGCCGGAAACGAGTCGATGATGCGCGACGGGTCCACGGTCGATGGAGTCCTCGGACGGGCCTAAATCCACCGCTCCCCTCCAGAAGCGGTATGACGGGTGCTGGAAGAACGGTACAGCCCAAGCTGTTCGAGCGGACGAAGGCCTCCGAGGATTGACCACAGGTACGCGTTGGCGAGTGAAGCCGCGGCTCAGAAGCGTTGAGGTGGAAGAGTCCAATAAACGGCTACTCAGACTCTCCCGTTAATCCTTAATCCAAGTACAGCTACGCCAGTTTCGAATATAATTGTAACGGTTCCAGAGAGGTATCGGGACCAAAGGGGATGTCCCCCTTATGTTCTGGAGCCGATTCTTCGTAGTGGACTACGCCTCTACAGGAGTACCACGAGGGTACTAAGGGCGATGAGGACTTTCAACAGCCAGTAGGCCGTCTTCAGGACCTCGCGTGCCCTGCTCAGTTTCTCCCACGTTGAAAGGGAACTGAACTTCTTGCTCAGCGTAGCCCACCGCCGACGGAGGATACCTCCTCCACTTTCTGTGGACATTTTCGCGTAGTCTGCCCACGGCTCAGAGTCCACCAGAGCGGGCTCCCAACGTTAACTGGATTAAGGATTAACGGGAGAGTCCGTCCAACTTCGTCCGGCGGTGGGTCTTGACGCCGCAACCTCTCGGTTACGGCTTAAACGGTAGTAATCGTGATTGTGGGTTATACTTTATCACATCGCGGTAGACGAAACTCGACGACCGCTTTCGGTTCGGACGCCTCTGTCTTGTGTCGCAGTCGAAGCGGGCTCGACGGAAGCGGGCGTTAGAGCGCCGCCACGTCCTCGGCCGTCGGTTCGCGGTCGCCCGGCAGTCGCTCCATGCAGTCGAAACAGAGGAAGTGCTCGGAGCCGTCGACGAGTTCCAGCGTCATCCCGCCGGACGAGGACGTGGGGAAGTTCCAGAGGTCGCCGATGCCGCCGGCGATGCGGACGCCCTTCCCGCAGGCGTCGCACGGTTCGGAGGTCATGAGAGAACCGAAGGCCCGAGGCGGCAAAAGCGCCCCGCCGCGTCGCCGGGGCCGGAATCGACCGGCGTCGCCGGGCCGCCGGGAGCTTCTTGTCGGCTGGCGTATAACTTTCGTGGCATGCGCGTCGACTGCGAAGGCTGTGCGGGGTGTTGTATCGACTGGCGGCCGGTCGCGCCGGTCGCGCTCGACCACGAGCGCCGCGGGCCGCGCGCGCCGCTCGACGACACGTACAACCTCGTCCCGCTGACCCGCGACGAGATTCGTGACTTCGTGGCGGCGGGACTCGGCGACGCCCTCACCCCGCGGCTGTGGGAAGCCCCACCGGGCGAGGGCGTCGAAATCGACGGCGTCGAACTCGCGGCCATCGACGGGAAGCCCGCGTTCTTCGTCGGGATGCGGAAGCCGCCGAAACCCGTCGCGCCGTTCGGACTGGAGCGGACGTGGCTCCGCGCCTGCGCGTTTCTCGACCCCGAGACCCTCCAGTGCCGCATCCACGACACCGAGTTCTACCCCGACGAGTGCGCCGAGTACCCCGGTCACAACCTCGTCCTCGAACAGGAGACCGAGTGCGAGCGCGTCGAGCGACACCACGGCGGCGAGCGCCTGCTGGACGACGCGGCCCCGGACGACCTCCACGGCCTGCTCCTCGGTCCCCACGCCCTCGGCGCGAAACTGTTCGTCCACCCCGAGCCCGAGCGGTTGGTGGGGACCGTCGAACACCTCGAAACGCGCGAGCTGACGCCCGAGGACCGCGCGGAGTTCGTCGGCGTCGCGGTCGGGTCGCACCCCGGTTCGACCGAGGTGGACGAGGAGCGCGCCTCGCGGGCGCGTGCGAAGACGCTCGAAAGCGAGTCGTGGGCGGGCGAGACCGTCGCCGCGTGGGACGCGGTCGCCGGTCGCCTCGGGAGCGCGGCCGCCGACGCGCCCGACCCCGACGAGGTCGAAGTCGCTCGCGGCGCGCCGGAGACGCCCGGGTGGGACGCGGTTCGCGGCGGCGACTAAGCCGCGGATGGCGGGGGGAGAGGAGGCGGCGGGTGACCGGCAGGGACCGGGAAGTTGCCGGCGGGTCTGACGGGCGACACGTTAACATCGTGAGCGACGCTACCGTGTATCATGAGAGTTCTCGTGACCGGGGCGACCGGGTTCGTCGGCCGGCACCTCGTGCCCCTCCTCCTCGACGCCGGCCACGACGTGGTCGTCTTCGTCCGCGACGCGGCGAGCTACGACGGTCCGCCCGGCGCGGACGTGGTCGAAGGCGACATCTTCGAGCCGGCGACGCTCGCCCCCGCGATGGCGGGCGTCGACGCGGCGTACTACCTCATCCACTCGATGCACGCCGGCGGCGACTTCGAGGCGCGCGACCGCCTCGCCGCCCGCAACTTCGTCGACGCCGCCGAGTCAGCCGGCGTCGGGCGAATCGTCTACCTCGGCGGCCTCGGCGAGGACCGAGACCGGCTCTCGGCGCACCTGCGGTCGCGCCGCGAGGTCGAACACATCCTCGCGTCGGGCGCGCCCGAACTGACGACGCTCCGGGCGGCCATCATCGTCGGCGCGGGGAGCGCGAGCTTCGAGATGGTCCGCCAGCTCGCCACGCGCCTCCCGGTCATGGTGACGCCGCAGTGGGTCGAGACGCGGTGTCAGCCCATCGCCATCGCGGACGTGGTCGCCTACCTCGCGGGCGTCCTCGACCACCCCGAGACGGCGGGCGAGACCTACGAAATCGGCGGCCCGGACGTGTTCACCTACCGGGAGATGCTCCAGCGCGTCGGCGCGCAGTTGGGTCACGCGCCCCGAATCGTCCCCGTGCCCGTGTTGACGCCGCGGCTCTCGTCGTACTGGATCGGCCTCGTGACCGACGTGGACACGGGCGTCGCCCGACCGCTCATCGAGGGGCTGAAAAACCCCGTCGTCGTCGGCGACGACCGCATCCGCGACATCGTCGAGGTAGAGGAGACGACGTTCGACGCCGCGGTCGAGCGGGCGCTCCGCGAGGAGCGCGGAACGCGGGAGAACGCCGCGGAACCGGAGCCGACGACCCCGACGTGAGCGGGACGCGAACCGCCCGCCCGCGCGTCCCGAACGCCCCCGGCGCGGCGGCGATTGATATACCGCGGGGCCGTAGGAGCGGGGTATGAACGACGCCCCGGAGTACGGCGAGACGTGGGTGTACGAGAGCATCGTCGGCGCGCTCCCGGGCGTGAACATCGGCGAGGCGGGCGCTATCGCCCTCCAAATCGCCGTCTTCGAGGTCGCGGTGCTCGTGTTCGCGTGGGTGTACGACCTGTGGGCCGCGGCGGTCGCGGGCACCGCGGCTATCGTCGTCGCGGCCGCGGGGAGCGTCGTGATGCTCCGCATGGGCGAGTGGACCCGCGCCGCGAGGGTGCCCGCGCCCTACCGCCGCCTGCTTTTCGGGTCGAGCATCGAAGTCGTGCTCGGCGTGCTCGCGTTCGTCGCGCTCGTGACGCACCTGTTCGTCTTCGACCCCCGACAGCCGGGAACGCCGCTCATGACGACGCTGTTCGGCCCCGAGCCGCCGGTCGTGGTGGTCTACCTGACACTGCTCGTCCTCTGGGACCTCTGTTACCGAATCGGCACGTCGTGGTGGGCGGCCGTCGTCGGTCTCTGGGGAGCCGTCCGCTATCGGTTCGACGGCCCGACCGCGAAGACGGTCAGGCGAGTGAACCTGCTGAACGTCGGGTTCGCGGTCGCGCAGGTGCTGTTGCTCCCGTTCGTCGCGGACCAGCCGGTGTTGTTGCTCGCGGTCGGCGGGCACGTCGTCGCCGTGACCGTCGTCTCGGTGACGGCGGCGGCGCTGACGAGGACGTGAGGGACGCAGGAACAGGACGCGAGGGAACGGTCAGTCGTCGGACTTCATCCGCTTGAACTGTTCGAGTAGCGCGTCGGTCGAGTCGCCGGAGTCGTACTCGACACTGCCGCGGTAGGTCTTCCGGTCGTCGTCGGTCCCGGGTTCGACCTGACTCGTCATCCGCTCGCGGCGTTCGTGTTCGGCTTCGTCGTATGCCCCCATTGACATGGTTCGACTTACCATGTGTGGCTTTGGCACATATAGCTATCGGAGACATTCACAATCGTGATATTCGTGGCGGTCCGGGCGACCCGAACCCGGAGACGGGGTGGATGGAACCGAAATCTGGAGCCGCGGCGGGAAAGGGTAAAAGCAATCGCCGAACTACACCGTGTGTGGCACGCCCGCTTCGCTTTCGTTACGCCCCCGGACGTTGGGACGAGTCGCGCATCACCCGCGACGTCTTCCAGCCGCTCGACGCCAATCTCGGTGCCGAGATGGGTGCGCCGTGGTACGCACCGCCCGACGGCTACGAGGCCCGACGGTTCGACATGGACAACGGCGACACCGCGCTGTTCGCGTGGACCGACGACCACGCCTACTGGATAGGCAACACCGAGACGCCGAGTTCGCTGTGGCGGACCGACAAGGAGGGCTTCGCCGAGGCTCCCTTCGAAGTCTCCCGGTGGGCCCAGCGCGAACTCATCGCCGAGCTGTTCGACCAGTCGCCATGGCTGAAGCCCTATCCGCATCTCTCGTGGTTCTTCCTCCCCGTGTTCCTCTCGAAGGACGGCCGCGAGACGACCCGCGAGTTCTTCCGCGACCACGCCGCGGGCTTCCCCGACGCGACCCGCGAGGAGGCGCTTGCGTTCTACGAGTCGTTCTTCGCCACGGGCGTCCTCGACGAGTACCGCGAGGTCATGGCCGGAAAGCTCGGCACCTCGGAGTACTTCGACCCGATACGGATGGCCGCCGCGATGGGCGAGTTCGACGTGGCGTACCTGCTCAACGAGGCGGGCTACGACATCACGCCCGAAATCGCCGTGACGACCGGCCACTCCATCGACTTCCGCGCGGAGAACACCCCCGCTGGCGGCGCGCTCATCGAGGTGACGCGCCCGCTCCCGCCGAACCGACGCTCCGTGAGCAACCCAATCGCCGCGATTCGGGACACGGCACAGACCAAGACCAACGGCGAGGGCCAACTCGCCGAACACGGCGGCGGCGTGACGCTGTTCGTCGACTGTTCGTCGTTCCCCGACGACGACTGGGCCGCCATCATGGGCGAACAGCCCGACGTTCGGCACCGACCGGCCGTCGTCTTCCGCCTCCGGCCGTCGGGCGAGGTCGAAGGCTACTCGAAGGGGTCGGTCCCGGTGGACCTGCCGTGGCTCTCTGACTGACGGGGTCGCTCTATTCGGCTGTCGTCCGCTTCCGCCCGTAAACGGCGGGAGACGGGCGAATCAGCGAATCAGCGAACTAACGAGCGAGACGCCGAGCCGACGGCTCGGGAGTCGCGGTCGGAAAGAAAAATCGGAGCGAGACGAGCCGTCTCTCAGAACGAGACCATCTCTGGTCCGTTCTCACCGAGCGGGGACGGGTCGCGGTCGCTGTAGTAGCGGCGACCGATTGCCTCGTGGCCGACGCCGGTGAAGAGGGCGTCCCGCACGTCCTGCGGGCACGTGTACGTCTCGTCGCCGAGACGGGCCAGAATCTGTGCGACGGTCTCCTGGCCGTTCTGTAGCTCGATTACTTTGTCGCCGTACCGCTGGGCGAAGTCGGTCGAGCTAATCGGGTATTCGTGGCGATCGATGGCGTCGCCGAGTCCGTTCAGGCGCATTACACCCACAGCTGAGCCGCCCACATCCTTAATGATTTTCCATGTATTTGATTAGTGGCATTGGAGTCCTTAATGGACCTTAATGACGTTCGGGGCGCAACGTTTGTCTCCCCCTCGCTCCGACCACGATGCATGGACGACAGCCCGCCGGTCGCGGACCTCCATCTCCACACGACCGCCTCGGACGGCCGGCTCACCGTCGACGCGCTCCCCGACGCCGCCCGCGCGGGCGGGGTGGACGTGGTGGCCGTGACGGACCACGACCGCTATCACCCGGACCTCGACGCGCCGGTGGTCGAACGCGACGGCGTGACAGTCGTCCGCGGCATCGAACTGCGCGTCGACGCCGGCGACCGCCGGGTCGACCTCCTCGGCTACGGCCTCAGGGAGCGGCCCGCCCTCGTCGAGACGGTCGAACGCCTCCAGCGCAACCGCGTCGAACGGGCGCGGGAAATCGTCGCGGCGGTCGAAGCGGAAACCGGGGTCGACCTCGACATCGACATCCACGACGGGGTCGGCCGACCCCACGTCGCCCGCGCCGTCGACGCCAGCGAGGCACCCTACGACTACCAGGGCGCGTTCGACGAACTCATCGGCGCGGACGGCCCCTGCTACGTCGCGCGCGAACTCCCGACGTTCGACGACGGCGTTGCGGCCCTGCGGGACGCCTGCGACGTGGTCGGCCTCGCACACCCGTTTCGCTACCGCGACCCCGCCGGCGCGCTCGAACTCTGCGCCGACCTCGACGCCGTCGAACGTTACTACCCCTACGGGTTCGCGGTCGACTGCGACCTCGTGGACGAGGCCATCGAGCGCTACGACCTGCTCGCCACGGGCGGGAGCGACGCCCACGACGAGACGCTCGGCCGCGCCGGGCCGCCCGAGACCGACTTCGCCCGGTTCGCCGCGGCGGTAGACGGTCTCTAACCGTGTTAGTCCGTGAATAACTCGGAACGTGCCGTGGGGCGTAGAGTTAAATCCTATCGGAACTGAAGGGGCGGTATGCAGTGTCACTACTGCGACCGTGAGGCCGCATACGCCGCCGAGAAAGACCACATTAAGGTCGGCCTCTGCGAGCGACACTTCCGCAAGCGGGTCGAGGAACTCGCCGAATCCGAGGAACTCGCCGCCCTGAAGGAAAAACTCGATATTAACCGAACAAAGTGACGGCCGCTCCACGGCAGTCCCTCCACTAGCGCCTGCCTACCGTCGCCGCGCCGGGTCGCCCCGCGCGGCCCCGCGTCCGCTCACGCGAGTACCTGACCACCGAACACGTACAGCGCCGCGAGCGCGCTCTCGAACGCGACGGTCCCGAGCGCCGAGAGCGCGACGAACCGCTTCGCCGACATCCCGGACAGCCCGGCCGGCACGGTGAGCATCCCGCGCGTGAACAGCATCGCGTTGCTCAGCGGAACGACGACGGGGCCCCAGCGGTCGAACCAGCCGTCGAACCGGTCGAGAGAGTCTTCGCTGACGCGGAACCACGACCGCGACAGGAGGTACTCGCGGCCGCCCCGCTTGGCGACGAGGAACAGCGCGACCTGCCCGACGGTCGCGCCGAGCACGGCGACGCCGAGAATCGGGAGCAACAGCCGGTCGCCGACCAGCGCCAGCGCCCCGGGGACGAGGAGTTCGCTCGGCGCGACGTAGAGGAGCATCGCGCCCTCCAGCACGAACACGAAAAAGAGGGCGACGAGGGCGAGGTCCGACGCGAGGAGGTCCCGGAGGAAGTGGGGGAGTTGGGCGGTGAAGGCACTCATGTCCTGTGTGTTTCGAGCGGCATCGTGTTCATTATGGTTTGGATAACGCGGCGCGAACCGACGGGAGCGACGGCATTTTGCCGCCGCCGACCGAACCCCGCGTATGGAGTTCACCGACCGCCCCCGCAGGCTTCGAACCGACGGGATTCGCCCGCTCGTCTCGGAGACGACGCTCGACGCGACCGACCTCGTCGCGCCCGTCTTCGTCGACGCGACGACCGACGAGCGCGTCCCCATCGAGTCCATGCCGGGCCACGAGCGCGTGCCCGTCGCCGAGGCGGCCGACCGCGTCGCCGAGGTGCGCGAGGCCGGCGTCGAGGCCGTCATCGTCTTCGGCATCCCCGAGTCGAAGGACCCCGAGGGGTCTCGCGCGTACGCGCGAAACGGGGTCGTACAGGAGGCCGTCCGCGCCATCAACGCCGAGACGGACGCCTACGTCATCACCGACGTGTGTCTCTGCGAGTACACCGACCACGGCCACTGCGGCGTGCTGGAGGACCACGCCGAGGACGACCCGACGCTGACGGTCGAAAACGGGCCGACCCTCGACCTGCTCGCGGAGACGGCCGTCTCCCACGCCGAGGCGGGCGCGGACATGGTCGCCCCCTCGGCCTCGATGGACGGGATGGTCGGCGCGATTCGCGCCGCGCTCGACGACGCCGGCCACGACGAGATACCAATCATGTCCTACGCCGCGAAGTACGAGAGCGCCTTCTACGGTCCCTTCCGCGACGCGGCCGACGGCGCGCCGGCGTTCGGCGACCGACGTCACTACCAGATGGACCCGGCGAACGCCCGCGAGGCGCTTCGCGAAGTCGCTCTGGACGTCGAACAGGGCGCGGACGTGCTGATGGTCAAGCCGGGCCTGCCGTATCTCGACATCGTCCGCGCCATCCGCGAGGGCTACGACCACCCGGTCGCCGCCTACAACGTCTCCGGCGAGTACGCGATGCTCCACGCCGCCGCCGAGAAGGGCTGGCTGGACCTCGACGCGGTCGCCCGCGAGTCGCTCCTGTCGATGAAGCGCGCCGGGGCGGACCTCATCATCACGTACTTCGCAGAGCGCGTCGCGCGGCAACTCGACTGAGACGGCGGGCGGGTGAGCCGGCCGACTCTCGGACGGCCGCTCGACCCGCGGAACGACGCGGTTCGAGGGCCGAACCACGGGAAACGATACCGGGGCGCGCACGGCCAAAACACACTTGTTAGGCAACATTTTCCTGAACGTTCGTCCACAGAACTCCGTAGAATCTCAAAATCCTTGGACGATATACAACCTTATATGCGTAATATTCTAGCCTATTTTGTGCAGTTGTGGTATTACGCCTTGCTAAATTTGACAAAACCAACCCCACACTTTATGTACTGACTCACCATGAAGCCGAAGCGTGATGAAGCACCAGAATCCACACGGATACGGAGCAAAAGTAACTGAACGGTCACCGGAGACCGCATGGGGTGGTCAGTCGTGATACCGCTCCAGGTCGACCCGAGCGTTATCGCGCAGGGGGTCAACTACGTCTGGATCCTCGTCGTCTCGTTCCTCATCTTCTTCATGCAACCGGGCTTCGCGCTCTTAGAGGCAGGGCAGGTACGCGCGAAGAACGTGGGTAACGTGCTGATGAAGAACATGACCGACTGGGCGCTCGGCGTGCTCGTCTACTTCCTCGTCGGCGCGGGGGTCGCGACAATCGTCGGCGGCCTCACGTCGTCCGGCGGCTTCGACGTCGCCGCCGCGTTCTCGTACATCGGCGACTCCGGCGCGTGGATTGACTGGCTCTTCGGGGCCGTCTTCGCCATGACCGCCGCCACCATCGTCTCCGGCGCGGTCGCAGAACGCATGGACTTCCGCGCGTACATCGTCTTCGCGGCGACCATCACGGGAATCATCTACCCCGTCGTGCAGGGCATGACGTGGTCCGGTGGCCTCCTCTCGAGTGGCGGCTACATCGGTGCCGCCCTCGGCGTCGGCTACCTCGACTTCGCCGGTGCGACCGTCGTCCACATGTGCGGCGGCGTCGCCGGCCTCGTCGGCGCGAAGATGGTCGGCCCGCGTAAGGGCCGCTTCGACGCGAACGGCAACAGCCAGCCCATCCCGGGCCACTCGATGTTGCTCGCCGTCCTCGGCACGCTCATCCTCGCGTTCGGCTGGTACGGCTTCAACGTCGGCACGCAGGCGACCGTCCTCGCGACCACCGAAAGCGGCGGTCTGGAGTTCATGGGTGCCGCGCTCGGTCGCGTCGCCCTCGTGACGACCCTCGGCATGGGTGCCGGCGCGGTCGCCGCGATGATCGTCTCGACGAGCTACCAGGGCAAGCCCGACCCCCTCTGGATGGCGAACGGCCTGCTCGCCGGCCTCGTCGCAGTCACCGGCGCGGTCCCCCACGTCACGTGGTGGGGCGGCCTCATCCTCGGCGCGCTCGGCGGCGCAATCGTCCTGCCGGCGTACCGCTGGACCGTCGACTCGCTCAAAATCGACGACGTGTGTGGCGTCTTCGCCGTCCACGGTGTCGCGGGCGCGGTCGGCACGGCGCTCATCCCGGTCTTCGCGGTTAGCGGCTTCTCCGGCACCCAGCTCGTGATGCAGGTCGTCGGCGTGGTCGTCATCGCCGCGTGGACCATCATCGCCTCGGCCATCGTCTTCGCCATCGCGGACGCCGTTTTCGGCCTCCGCGTCTCGGAAGAAGAGGAAGAAGAGGGCCTCGACGCCGGCGAACACGGCGTCTCGGTCTACCCCGAATTCGTCGGCGACGCCGGTCCCGACGGCGCGCTCGGCTCGCCCACGGCGACCGACGGCGGGAGCGACGTGCGCACCGACGGTGGCGTCGTGAAAGACGAGACCGTCGAAGCCAACGGAGGTGACAGCCAATGAGCGACGAAGCCGACGAACAGGGCATCAAGATGGTGATGGCCATCATCCGCCCCGACAAGCTCTCCGACGTGAAGACCTCGCTCGCCGAGGCGGGCGCGCCGTCGCTCACCGTCACTAACGTCTCCGGCCGCGGCTCCCAGCCCGCCAAGAAGGGCCAGTGGCGCGGCGAAGAGTACACAGTCGACCTCCACCAGAAGGTCAAAGTCGAGTGCGTCGTCGCCGACATCCCGGCCGACGACGTGGTCGAGGCCATCGCCGACGCCGCCCACACGGGCGAGAAAGGCGACGGGAAGATATTCGTCCTCCCCGTCGAGAGCGCGGTCCAAGTCCGCACCGGCAAGGAGGGCAAGCCGGCGGTCTGAGCGCGCACCCGCGGCCGAAACCGACTCGACGTCTCCTTTCGCCGCTCTCGCCGCGGTCCGCGCGAGTGCGCACCCGACCGGGGTTCGACGAACGCCCCGCGTCGTTTTGATTACTTTTCCGACACTACGTTCGTAGGATTGCGTGGCAACATTTGTCCACTGAGTGCCAACCTTACGTCCTTATACAAGACATACTCCATCTTATATCGGACATACGTCTCCCAGAGGGACTTTTTGTAGACGTTTGTCAACGCGAACCGTTATATGAACGTCTGTAGATAGCATCTCTCATGGTTCGCGAGACATTCGGTCGCGAATCGAGCACCAATATGAACGACTGTCCAACTTCCCAGCTCGAACCGCTCGCCGGAGGCATCGTATGTTGACACCCCTGCAGGCAGACCTCGCCTCGGTCGTCGAGGGCGTGAACCTCGTGTGGGTCCTCACGGTCACGTTCCTCATCTTCTTCATGCACGCCGGCTTCGCCATGCTCGAAGCCGGGCAGGTCCGCGCGAAGAACGTCGCCAACCAACTGACCAAGAACCTGCTGACGTGGAGTATCGGCGTCATCGTGTTCTTCCTGCTCGGCGCGGCGGTGTCGTCCATCGTCGCCGCCTTCACCGGCGGCCCCGCGACGACGATTTCCGGGGCGTTCATGAGCCTCTACGCGCCCGAGGCGTCGGCGACGACGGCGTGGGTCGACTGGCTGTTCGGCGCCGTCTTCGCCATGACCGCCGCCACCATCGTCTCCGGTGCCGTGGCGGGCCGCGCCCGGCTCCGCGCGTACCTCACGTACACCATCCTCATCGCGGGCGTCATCTACCCCGTCGTCGTCGGCTTCACGTGGGGCGGCGGCTTCCTCGACGCCCTCGGCTTCCACGACTTCGCCGGCGGCATGATCGTCCACGGCATGGGCGGCATCGCCGGCCTCACCGCGGCGTGGATTATCGGCCCGCGCATGGACCGCTTCAAGCCCGACGGCACCGCGAACGTCATCCCCGGCCACTCCATCACGTTCGCCGTCCTCGGCACGCTCATCCTCGCGTTCGGCTGGTACGGCTTCAACGTCGGCACCGCCGCCGCGCCGCTGGCGTACGCTGACGGCGGGGTCACGCTCGGCTCCTTCGCCTACGTCGGCCGCGTCGCCCTCGTGACGACCCTCGGCATGGCCGCCGGCGCAATCGGCGCGGGCGGCGTCGCCATGTACAAGACCGGCAAGGTCGACACGCTCTACGTCGCCAACGGCGTCCTCGCCGGCCTCGTCGGCATCACCGCCATCGCGAACGACATCGTCTGGCCGGGCGCGCTGGTCGTCGGCCTCCTCGCCGGCGCACAGCTCCCGGTCGTCTTCGAGTTCGTCGAAAAGCGCCTCCAAATCGACGACGTGTGTGCGGTCTTCCCCGTCCACGGCTCCGCGGGCGTCCTCGGGACGCTCCTCTACCCGGTGTTCGCCGTCCCGCTGTGGCACGACGGCGCGTCGTTCGTCTCGCTGGCCGTCCCGCAGGTCATCGGCGTGGCCGTCATCGCCATCTGGACGTTCGTCGCCACCGCGGCCGTCTTCGGCGGCTTCCGCGCCGTCGGACAGGTCCGCGTCTCCTCCGACCACGAGCGCGAGGGCCTCGACACCGCCGAACACGGCGTCGACACCTACCCCGAGTTCGGCTCGCCCGACGCCGACACCGGCATCCGCACCGACGGCTCCGGCGTCCCGAGCGGGGATGGATTCATGACGACGGGACGGGAGGACTAACCCATGAGTGATTCAGACGTTCCGAACGACGGCGAAATCAAGATGGTGATGGCCGTCATCCGCCCCGACAAGCTCTCCGACGTGAAGACCGCGCTCGCCGAAATCGGCGCGCCGTCGCTCACCGTCACCAACGTCTCCGGTCGCGGCTCCCAGCCCGCGAAAAAGAGCCAGTGGCGCGGCGAGGAGTACACCGTCGACCTCCACCAGAAGGTCAAAATCGAGTGCGTCGTCGCCGACATCCCCGCCGACGACGTGGTCGACGCCATCGCCGACGCCGCCCAGACGGGCGAGAAAGGCGACGGGAAGGTGTTCACCCTCCCCGTCGAGAGCGCGGTTCAGGTCCGCACCGGCAAGACCGGACGCGACGCGGTCTGAATCTCGCGGCTGTTCTCCCGTCGTCGGTCACGGCCCCTCGCGGGCCGAGCGCCGACCCCACGCGAAACCGTTTTTCCCCTCCGCACCGAGCGTCGTGACGATGAGCGGTGGCTCCACGTGGTGACTGTCGCGGTCCTCGGCGGACTCGCCGTCGCGCTGTTCGGAATGGCCGCCGTCGGCCTGCTCGCCGACCGATACCTCGCCGAACCCGACGACCTCCGCGCCGACCTCCTCGTCAGCGACGCGAACAAGTGGGCCGTCTTCGCCCTCCTGTGCGGCTACGTCCTCGTCGTCGAGGGGCGGCCGCTGTCCTCGATGACCGGTCGCTCGCTTGCCCCCCTCGCGTTCGTCGCCGTTGTCGGCGGCGGCGTCTTCGTCCTCTTCGTCGCGAACGCGGTGACGACGCCCGTCTTCGACCGACTCGGCGTGGGCGGCCTCGACGATGGGCTGTCGGGGCTGGCCTCGCTGTCGGTCAGACACCGGCTGTTCGTGGCCGGAACCGCCGGGATTACGGAGGAGGTGCTGTTCCACGGCTACGCTATCGAGCGACTGCTCGAACTCACCGGCAGTCCGCTCCTCGCGGGCGGCGTCTCGTTCGCCGCGTTCACCGCGAGCCACGCCGTCGGCTGGGAGCGCGGCGCGGTCGCCAGAATCGCCGTCCCCGCGCTCCTGACGACGGTCATGTACCTCCTCGTGCGCGACGTGGTCGCGCTCGTCTGCATCCACGCGCTCAACGACGCGGTCGGACTGCTGTTGGCCGGGTCGGTCGAGGACGCCGGCGACGCCGACGGCGCTGACGCCGCCGCCGACGGAACGGCACGGTAGGTCGCCGCAGTCCGAGACTCCAGTCGGGCGGGCGTCGCCCCGTCGGGTGGTTCACCGGTGGCAGGTGCGGCCGGCCCAGTAAGGTCTTTCCCGCGAGCGGCCGAACCGCCGCGCATGAACCACGACGAGTCAAGGGCGCTGTACGACCGCGCGCTGTCCGTGCTCGCCGGCGGCGTGAACTCCTCGGTCCGGGCGACGCAACCGTACCCGTTCTTCGTCGAGCGCGGCGACGGCGCGCACGTCATCGACGCCGACGGGAACCGCTACGTCGACTACGTGATGGGCTACGGGCCGCTGCTCTACGGCCACGACGCGCCCGAGCCCGTCCAGTCGGCGGTCCAGAAGCACGCCGCCGCCGGGCCGATGTACGGCGCGCCGACCGAAATCGAGGTCGAACACGCCGAGTTCGTCGCGCGGCACGTCCCCTCGGTCGAGATGCTCCGGTTCGTCAACTCCGGCACCGAGGCGACCGTCTCGGCGGTCCGCCTCGCCCGCGGCGTCACCGGCCGCGACAAAATCGTCGTCATGCAGGGCGGCTACCACGGCGCGCAGGAGTCCACCCTCGTCGAGGGCGGCCCCGGCGGCGCGAAGCCCTCGACGCCCGGCATCCCCTCGTCGTTCGCCGAGCACACCATCCCCGTCCCCTTCAACGACGAGGAGACGGTCCGCGAGGTGTTCGAGGAACACGGCGAGGACATCGCGGCGGTGCTGACCGAGCCGGTTCTGGCGAACACGGGCATCGTCCACCCCGTCGACGGCTACCTCGAAGCCCTCCGCGACGTGACCGAGGAACACGGCGCGCTCCTCATCTTCGACGAGGTCATCACCGGCTTCCGCGTCGGCGGCCTCCAGTGCGCGCAGGGCAAGTTCGGCGTCACGCCCGACCTCACGACGTTCGGGAAGATTATCGGCGGCGGGTTCCCCGTCGGCGCGGTCGGCGGGAAGGCCGAGCTCGTCGAGCAGTTCACCCCCGGCGGCGACGTGTTCCAGTCGGGCACCTTCTCGGGCCACCCGGTGACGATGGCCGCGGGCCACGAGTACCTGAAGTACGCCGCCGAAAACGACGTGTACGGGCACGTCGACCGCCTCGGCGAGAAGCTTCGGGCGGGCATCACCGACATCCTCGAAGACCAGGCCCCCGAGTACACCGTCGTCGGCACGGACTCGATGTTCAAGACGGTGTTCACGCGCCACGGCGCGGCCGAGCGCGCCGACGCCTGCGCCGACGGCTGTGCGCAGGTCGAGTCGTGTCCCAACTACGACGCCTGTCCGAAGACCGGCGCGGACGTGTCGAACGCCGAGACCGACCGCTGGGAGCGCGTCTTCTGGCAGGAGATGAAAGACCACGGCGTGTTCCTCACGGCGAACCAGTTCGAGTCGCAGTTCGTCTCCTACGCGCACACGGACGAAGACATCGAGGAGACGCTGGAAGCGTACAAAGCGGCGCTGTAAACCCGAGTCGGCGATTCACCGACCGCACGCTTTTTTCACGACCCCGACCCGCTCGCCCGGGAGAGCCCGAGGTACGCCGGGAGGCCGATGACGACGGTCAGTCCGGCGGTGAGGAAAAGCGGGGCGACGCCGGTCGGGTCCGGGGCGAAGATGAATCCCAGCGGGAGCGCGACGACGAACGCGACGCCGAAGACGAGCGCGAGTTGGAGGGACCTGTTCACGTTCGAATCGTCGCCGCGGAGACCGAAAACCGTTCGGCACGCCGAGCGACGGGGCGAGCCGGCCCGCGCGACCGGCGTTCGCTCGCGCGACTGCGGCCCCGACGCGCCCGGCTCACTCGACCCGCAGTCGCGCCTCGGCCGCCCGCCACAGCGGCGGGTAGGTCAGGGCGACGCCGACGCCGAGACAGACCGCCCACGAGACGAGAATACCGACCGGGTTTCCCCGAAGTTCGAGGAGGACCAAAAAGCGGAATCCAGAGAGCGGTCACGACGAGGCCGACGCCCCAGACGCGAGCGACGAGTCGGAGGCGGAGGGGGCGCGCGAGGAGGAGCGCGAGCGCGATGAGCGCGGCCGCGACGAGGCCGGCGAACCACGGGGCGTCAACGCCGACCGACGAGAGGAACACGTCGAGGGGCGCGACGACCGAGGTCAGGCCGAACAGGAGGAGCGCGACGACGACGAGGTCGCCGACCTGCCGGACGGCCGAATCGAAGGCGGGCATCGTCCGGGTCGTCGCGCGGGGACCGTATCGGTCTTCCGTTCGGGTTCGACCCGGCGCGCGGGAGCGAACTGGTGGGCTTTTCAACGCGGGGGCCGGACTGACGCGTATGACTACAACACTTCGCTTGGCGACGCGAGGGTCGGCGCTCGCTCGCGCGCAGGCCGCGAGCGTGCAGGGGGCGCTCGCGGGCCGCCGACTCGACGTCGAACTCGTCGAAGTCGAGACCACGGGCGACCGGATTCAGGACGAACTCATCCACCGACTGGGCAAGACCGGCGCGTTCGTCCGCGCGCTCGACGAGCGCGTCCTCGACGGCGAGGTCGACGCCGCGGTCCACTCGATGAAGGACATGCCGACCGAGAAGCCCGCCGACCTCGTCGTCGCGGGCGTGCCCGAGCGCGCGCCGGCCGGCGACGTGCTCGTCACGGCCGAGGGCCACGACATCGACGACCTCCCGGAGGGAGCCGTCGTCGGCACGTCGTCGCTCCGCCGGCAGGCCCAACTGCTGAACTACCGCGAGGACCTCCAAGTCGAGCCGCTCCGCGGCAACGTCGACACCCGCATCGAGAAACTGCTGGCGACGCACCTCCAGCGCGAACACGAGGCCCGCGTCGAAAACGACAAAGAGCGGCAGGAAAAGAAGGGCAAGACCGACCACGACGAGGCGTTCGACGAGACCGCCGACGAGTGGTTCGAGGGCCTCACGGAACTCGAACGGCAGGCGCTCGGCCGGAAGGTCGAAACCGAGTACGACGCCATCGTCCTCGCCGAGGCGGGCCTCAAGCGCAGTGGTCTCACCGAGAAGGTGAACTACGAGCGCCTGCCGCGGGCGACGTTCGTCCCCGCGCCCGGACAGGGAGCCATCGCCGTGACCGCCGCGGACTCGGAGGTCATCGACCTCCTGCACGACAAGCTCGACCACCCGCGGACCCGCGTCGAGACGACCGTCGAGCGGACCATCCTCGCCGAACTCGGCGGCGGCTGTATCGCCCCGGTCGGCGTTCACGCCCTCCTGCAGGGCGAACACGTCCACGTCGACGTGCAGGTGCTCGCGACCGACGGCTCGGAGTCCATCAAGACCTCGCGGGACCTCCCCGTCGGCAACCACGCCAACGCCGCCCGCGAGTTCGCGGCGGCGCTCCGCGACCGCGGCGCGGGTCAGTTAGTCGAGGCCGCCCGCGAGGAGGCCGAGGAGTGAGATGACGGCCGACGACGCGACCGACGGAAACGGCGTCGGCACGGTCCACCTCGTCGGGAGCGGCCCGGGCGACCCGGAACTGCTGACGATGAAGGCCGCCCGCCTCATCGACGAGGCGGACGTGGTGCTCCACGACAAGCTCCCCGGCCCGGAGATTCTCGGGATGATTCCGGCCGAGAAGCGCGAGGACGTGGGCAAGCGCGCCGGCGGCGAGTGGACCCCACAGGAGTACACGAACAACCGACTGGTCGAACTCGCCCGCGAGGGCAACGACGTGGTGCGCCTGAAGGGCGGCGACCCGTTCGTCTTCGGCCGCGGCGGCGAGGAGATGGAACACCTCGCCGACAACGGGATTCCCTTCGAGGTCGTGCCGGGCATCACCTCGGCGGTCGCCGGCCCCGGTTCGGCGGGCATCCCCGTCACCCACCGCGACCACGTCTCGTCGGTGTCGTTCGTCACCGGCCACGAGGACCCGACGAAAGACGAGTCCGCGGTCGACTGGGACGCGCTCGCCGCGACCGGCGGGACGCTCGTCGTCCTCATGGGCGTCGGCAAACTGCCGCTGTACACCGCCGAACTCCGCGAGGCGGGGCTGGACGGCGACACGCCCGTCGCCCTCATCGAGCGGGCGACGTGGCCCGACATGCGCGTCGCCACCGGCACGCTCGACACCATCGTCGACGTGCGCGACGAGGCCGACATCGAGCCGCCCGCAATCACCGTCATCGGCGAGGTCGCGGCGACCCGCGACCGCGTGAAGCGGTTCCTGCAGGGCGGCGGCGCGGACGCCATCTCCGAGGCCGACGCGACCGCCGGAGGTGCGGGAGGCGACGAATGAGCCAGCAGGTCCGCGCGGCCGTCTTCCGCCCCGACGACGACCGCATCGAGCGCGCCGTCGAACTCCTCGACTCGCTCGGCGCGACCCCGGTCCCCGACCCGATGCTCGCAATCGAGCCGACCGGCGCGACGCCCGAACCCGGCGCGTTCGTCGTCCTGACGAGCAAGACCGGCGTCGAACTCCTCGACGAGGCCGGCTGGAACCCCGGCGACGCGGTGCTGTGCTGTATCGGCCCCGCGACCGCCGACGCCGCCCGCGAGGCCGGCTGGACGGTCGACCGCGTCCCCGACGAGTACACCTCGGCCGGGCTGGTCGACCACCTCGCGCCCGACGTCGACGGCGCGACGGTCGAAGTCGCCCGGAGCGACCACGGCAGTGCCGTCCTCACCGAGGGCCTGCGCGACGCGGGCGCGGACGTTCACGAGACGGTGCTCTACCGACTCGTCCGCCCCGAGGGAGCCGGAGAGTCGGCCGAGCTGGCCGCCGCCGGGGACCTCGAAGCCGCCCTCTTCACCTCGTCGCTCACGGTCGAGCACTTCCTCGACGCCGCCGCTGAGCGGGGCGTCCGCGAGGAGGCAATCGCCGGCCTGAACGACGCGGTCGTCGGCGCAATCGGGCCGCCGACCCGCGACACCGCGGAATCCCACGGCATCGACGTGACCGTCGTCCCCGACGAGGCGACGTTCGAAGCGCTCGCGGTCGCCGCGGTCGAGACCGCCGCGCCGACGTATCACGAGTGACGTGACGGGAAACGAAGCGGGAGAGGGGGCGAGAGTCGAGACGAGAGATGACTCGGGGGACGGCTCGTGGCGCGCGGTCGGCTCGGTCGCCGGCTGGCAGACCGCCGCGAGCCTCTGTTACTACGCCATCTTCGCGGCGACCGGCTTCGTCCGCGACGCGTTTTCGGTCTCCGAGTCGCTGGTCGGGCTGTTCCTGACCGCCGGTCTGCTCGGCTACACGGTGTTTCTCTTCCCGAGCGGCGCGGCCGTCGACGGCTACGGCGAAAAGCCCGTGATGGTCGTCGGCCTGCTGGCGCTGTCGGTCGCGCTCGTCGGCGTCACGTTCGCGCCGCCGTCGTACGCGCTGCTGCTGGTGACGGTGGCGCTCCTCGGGGCGGCCTACTCGACCGCGATGCCGGCGTCGAACCGCGGCATCGTCGCGGCCGCGCCCGCCGGGAGCAAGAACCTCGCCATGGGGCTGAAGCAGGTCGGCGTCACCGTCGGGAGCGGGGCGTCGTCGCTCGTCGTCACCGGCGTCGCGGTCGTCGCGGCGTGGCAGGTCGGCTTCTGGGCCATCGGCGTCTTCGCCGCCGGCTACGCGCTCCTCTTCGCGACGCGCTACCGCGGGAACCCGGGGACCGGCCGGCTCGAACGCCCCCGGCTCGCCGGCCTCGGCGGCAACCGCGCCTACGTCGCGCTCGTCGCCGCCGCGCTGTTCATCGGCGCGTCCATCTTCTCGATGCTCGGCTACACCGTCCTCTACGTGCAGGACGTGGTCGGGACCGGTCCCGCCCTCGCCGGCGGCGTCCTCGCGGCGACGCAGGTGACCGGAAGCGTCGGCCGCATCGGCGCGGGAAGCCTCGCCGACCGCCTCGGCGGCCCCCGCGGCGCGGCCACCGTCGCGCTCGTCCAACTGGCCGGGTCGGTCGCGCTCTTTTCCCTCCTCGTCGGGACCGGCGGCTCGTTCGCGCTCACCATCGCCGTCTTCGTCGCGCTCGGGCTCACCATCCACGGCTCGACCGGCGTCTTCTACTCCTGTCTGAGCGGCGTCGTCGACGACGGCGACATCGGCGCGGCGACCGCCGGCGGCCAGACCGCGCTCAACGTCGGCGGCCTCGTCGCCCCGCCGCTTTTCGGCTTCGTCGTGGAGTCGACGGGCTACGGGGCCGGCTGGGCGCTCGTCGCCGGCTCGACGGTGCTCGCGACCGTTCTCCTGTTCGTCGTCCGGCGGCGAATCTGACCGGCGGTCGCGCTCGGTCAGGTCCGCGGCCGCGGGCGAGTCTTCTTATACCGAACCGCGGCAACGACGACACATGTCCGCCGTCGAACTGGAGTGGAAACGAAGGGGTTCCGTGCCCGAACTGCCAGCGTTTATGCCGGAGAGGGCGTGAGTACCACACCAATGGACGGACCCGTCCCCGAACTCACAGAGCACGCGGCGGCCTGCGCGGCCCGCCTCCGCGACGCCGACCGGGTGCTCCTCGCCTCGCACATCGACGCCGACGGGTTGACGAGCGCCGGCATCGCCTCGACCGCGCTCGAACGCGCCGACATCCCCTTCGAGACGGTGTTCTGCCGCCAACTCGACGCGGCCGCCGTGGCCGACATCGCGGCGACCGACTACGACACCGTGCTGTTCACGGACTTCGGGAGCGGCCAACTCGACATCATCGCCGACCACGAGGCGGCGGGCGACTTCCACCCCGTCATCGCCGACCACCACCAGCCCGCAGAGGGCGTCGAGACCGACCACCACCTCAACCCGCTTCGGTTCGGCCTCAACGGCGCGAGCGAACTCTCCGGCGCGGGCGCGAGCTACGTTCTCGCGCGGGCGCTCGAGCCCGAAGGGGGCGACAACCGCGACCTCGCCGCCCTCGCGGTCGTCGGCGCGGTCGGCGACATGCAGGACACGAACGGCGAACTCCGCGGGGCCAACGCGGGCATCGTCGACGAGGGCGTCGAAGCCGGCGTCGTCGAGGAGGGCACCGACCTCCGCATCTACGGCCGCCAGACCCGCGCGCTCCCGAAACTGCTCCAGTACGCGACCGACGTTCGCATCCCCGGCATCTCGAACAACGAGGCCGGAGCCATCGAGTTCCTGACCGAACTCGACGTCCCCTGCCGCGACGACGACGGCGAGTGGAAGCGCTGGGTCGACCTCACCGGCGACGAGCGCCAGACGCTCGCCAGCGCCCTGATTCGCCGCGCCATCGCCAGCGGCGTGCCCGCCTCCCGCATCGACGACCTCGTGGGGACGACCTACGTGCTCTCTCGGGAGCGAGAGGGGACCGAACTCCGCGACGTGAGCGAGTTCTCGACGCTCCTGAACGCGACCGCCCGCTACGACCGCGCCGACGTGGGCCTCGCGGTCTGTCTCGGCGAGCGCGACGCGGCGCTCGACAGAGCGCGTCGGCTCCTGCGAAACCACCGCAAGAACCTCTCGAACGGCCTCCAGTGGGTGAAAGAACACGGCGTCCGCGTCGAGGACAACCTCCAGTGGTTCGACGCGGGCGACGAGATACGCGAGACCATCGTCGGCATCGTCGCCGGGATGGCCGTCGGCACCGACGCGACCCGAAGCGGGATTCCGGTCCTCGCGTTCGCCGACACCGAGGAGGGCGAGGTGAAAGTCTCCTCGCGCGGCTCGTACGTGATGGTCCGAGACGGCTTGGACCTCTCGGCGGTCATGCGCGAGGCGTCGCGGTCGGTCGGCGGCGACGGCGGCGGCCACGACGTGGCCGCGGGCGCGACGATTCCGAAGGGCGAAGTCGAGGCGTTCATCGCCGAGGCGGACCGCATCGTCGGCGAGCAGTTGGCGAAGGACTCGGATTAGTCGTCGACCGGGTTCGACCCGAACCGCGCGGGCACCCAGTTTTGGCTGTCGATTGGCGGCCGTTCGTATCCGGTGTCGTCCTGTCTCGGCGGGAGTTCGATTGGGTCGGGCGTGAGGTCCTCGTAGTCGATTTGGTCCAACAGGTGCGAGATGCAGTTGAGCCGCGCGTGGCGCTTCACGTCGGCGTTGACGACGTGCCACGGCGCTTCCTCGACGTCGGTGTGTTCGAACATCCGGTCTTTGGCCTCCGAGTAGTCGGCCCACCGAGAGCGCGCTTCGAGGTCCATCGGGCTGAGCTTCCAGCGGCGCTTCGGGTCCTCGTTTCGCCTCTGGAACCGCCGTTCCTGTTCCTCGTCGCTGATGGAGAACCAGTACTTGACGAGGACGATGCCGGACCGCACGAGCATCCGCTCGAACTCGGGGCAGGTCCGCAGGAACTCCTCGTACTCCTCGTCGGTGCAGAAGCCCATCACCCGCTCGACGCCCGCGCGGTTGTACCAACTCCGGTCGAAAAGCACCATCTCGCCCTCGGTCGGGAGCTGTTCGACGTACCGCTGGAAGTACCACTGCCCCTGTTCGCGCTCCGTGGGCGTGCCGAGCGCGACGACCCGCGCCACCCGCGGATTGAGCCGGCGGGTGATGCGCTTGATGACGCCGCCTTTCCCCGCGGCGTCGCGGCCCTCGAAGACGACGCAGACCCGGAGGTCGTGTTCCTTTATCCAGTACTGGAGTTTCACCAACTCCTCTTGCAGACGGTTCAACTCGCGTTTGTAGTGTTTCTTCTTGAGGACGCCCTCGTCGTCGTAGCGGGGCTCGTCGGTCGACATACGAGAACTGCGTTCGCTGTGAACAAATAGCAGTCGGGGAGACGGGTCGGCGGGGCGGCTCAGAGCTCCGAACAGATCTGCTCGCCGCTCACGATTTCCGGGACGACGACCTCGTCGGCTCCGGCGCGGCGCGCGAGCGCCTCGTCCATCTGGTCGCCCGCGCGGACGACGAGTTTGGCGTCGGGGGACAGCCGACTCGCCGCGATGGCGATTTGGATGTTCACCTTGGAGTCGTCTATCGCGCCGACGACCGTCGCGGCGCGCTCGACGCCCGCGTCGGCGAGTCGGTCCTCGCGTCGGGCGTCGCCTTCGACCGCGAGCAGGTCCGCGTCGAGCGCGCGCTGGTACCCCGCCTCCTTGCTCTCGACGACGACCACGTCGCGGCCCGTCTCGCGGAGCCGCGCCGCGACCGTCTTGCCGAAGGTCCCGTAGCCGCAGACGACTACGTGCGATTCGAGTTCCGCAATCTCTCGGTGGAGTTTCATCTGGTCGAGTTCCTCGCGTATCTGCCCGCCGAAGGCCGCGGAGACGAACGTCTCGCCGGCCCACAGCCCGGTTCCGATGAGGCCGGTGAGAATCACGATGGCGTACGCCTTGACGAGCGTCGCCGGCCCCTCGTGGGTCTGGTAGTGGAGTTCGATGCTGGTCGGGTCGAGTAGCCAGAACGCCGCGTCGACGAGGCTCGCACCGCCGAGGACGCTGAATCCGCCGACGCCGGCGACGACGAACGCCGCGACGGCGACGAGCGGTCTGACCATCCGCCGGAGCAACGGCCGGTGCGCCAGCGCGTCGATGAGGATGCGGCGGTCGTACATCACGGGGGCGCGGACACCTCGGGAGAGCGCGACCGGTCGGGTTCGTGCGGCCCGCAATCGCGGGAAACCGGGGCGTTTGACGGCAAAGAAATGCGTATATGTCCAGCACCACAGGAATTTGACTCGTGTTCGAGTGTATATTCGCTCATGTAGTCAGTATTCGACAACCTACCGAGCATAAAATCGTTTACCCTTAAACAACCCAATATTCTGGCTATGACTCCCCGATTCGGATTCGGGTACAATTCGATATAGCGGAATGTGATTTATCATGGCCGGTGATGGGAGAGGGTCCGACCGAGTGGCGACTGCGCTCGCGTTCCGTCTGCGGCTCGAAATCCGCGAAATCCTCATATCGGATGGTTGTGTATGTCATGGCACCGGCACGCATGCCGGAGTGGGGTGAACGATGGCGACTGCCAACTCGAACGAGGCCGAATACGACTACCCGGTCGGCTACGAACCGGAGGTACAAACAGAGACGGTCGAACTGGACCGTCGAACCGTCGAGCGACTCGACGCACTGCGCGAGGACGACGAGTCGTACGACGAACTGATAACCGAGCTCGCGTCCATCTTCGCGGCGAGCGAACTCTTCGCCGCGCGCGTGGACAGCCCGCTCATCGAGTGACGCCCCGCGTCGCTCGATTTTCCGTATTTGAGACGTCCTGAGAGTTGAATCGCCGTTCGGGGGCGAGCAGTCGATAAACGCTACGTTGCTATACAGAATCTCCAATCCCGACGAACCAACCGTCCGATTTTTTGCCGGGAGCGCGAAAGCCCCGGGTATGACCGACTTCGACCCCGAGAAGTTCGAGGACAAGTACGCCAACTACTTCCCCGAGCTCCAGCGCGCGTACAAGAACGCCTTCGAGACGATGAACGACGAGTTCGACTCGTCGCTCATCCACGGGGTCGACCAGCAGATTCTCAACGAGTCGGAGCCGTTCTACGAGGACGGCGACTTCTCCGTACGGCTCCCCGAGAACCCCGCCGAGCGACTGACGGCGGTCGAAATAGACGACGACGAGCTGGAAGCCGTCCTCGACCGCTACGTCGACGAGATAGAAGGCGAGCTCCGGCGGGTCTTCGGCGTCGAGGCGTAACCCCGAACCAAAGGCCTAAGCACGTTCACCTCGAAGCCGCGTGCATGAGCACGGAGACGCAGGACGGCGAGGACGACCTCAAAGAGCGTGTCGTGAACTTCCTCCGTCGGAACTTCCCGCAGATCCAGATGCACGGCGGTAGCGCGGCCATCCGCGACCTCGACCGCGAGACCGGTGAGGTCACCGTTCTCCTCGGCGGCGCTTGCTCTGGGTGCGGTATCTCCCCGATGACCATCCAGGCTATCAAGACCCGCATGGTCAAGGAGATTCCCGAGATCAACGAAGTCCACGCCGACACCGGCATGGGCGGCGACGGCGGGATGGGCGGCGACAGCCGCGGCGGCAGTCCGTCGTTCCCCGGCGACACCAGCGACGACACGACCGATATCGAGGACGACCAGGGCCCGCAGGCCCCGTTCTAACTCGACGGTTCGGACGTTTTCGTCCCGGCGGCGGCCGAGAACAGGAGTTTTATCGGCGACTACTCCCCACCCTCGGGTATGACTGCCGAGTCGCCCGAGAACGTCCTCTTCGTCGTCATGGACACGGTCCGAAAGGACCACCTCACGCCGTACGGCTACGACCGCCCGACGACGCCGGGCCTCGACCGATTCGCCGACGAGGCGACCGTCTTCGAGCAGGCCGTCGCGCCCGCGCCGTGGACCCTGCCGGTCCACGCCTCGCTTTTCACCGGCATGTACCCCAGCCAGCACGGGGCCGACCAGGAGAACCCCTATCTCGAAGGCGCGACGACCCTCGCCGAGACGCTCTCGGCGGCCGGCTACGACACCGCCTGTTACTCCTCGAACGCGTGGATAACGCCGTACACGCACCTGACTGACGGCTTCGCCGAGCAGGACAACTTCTTCGAGGTCATGCCCGGCGAGTTCCTGTCGGGGCCGCTGGCGAAGGCGTGGAAGACGATGAACGACAGCGACGCGCTCCGGACGCTCGCGGACAAGCTCGTCAGCCTCGGCAACACCGCCCACGAGTACCTCGCCGGCGGCGAGGGCGCGGACTCGAAGACGCCCGCCGTCATCGACCAGACCATCGACTTCGTCGACGACTCCGAGGAGTTCTTCGCGTTCGTCAACCTCATGGACGCGCACCTGCCGTACCACCCGCCCGAGGAGTACAAAGAGCGCTTCGCGCCCGGCGTCGATTCGACCGAGGTCTGCCAGAACTCCAAGGAGTACAACGCCGGTGCCCACGAGATTGACGACGACGAGTGGGCGGACATCCGCGGCCTCTACGACGCCGAAATCGCCCACATCGACGACCAGCTCACCCGGCTTTTCGACCACCTGAAAGAGACCGACCGCTGGGACGACACGATGGTCGTCGTCTGCGCCGACCACGGCGAGCTTCACGGCGAACACGGCCTCTACGGCCACGAGTTCTGCCTGTACGACCCGCTCGTCAACGTCCCGCTCATGGTCAAACACCCCGACCTCGACGCGGAGCGACGCGACGACCAGGTCGAACTGGTCGACCTCTACCACACGGTGCTCGACTCGCTCGGCGTCGAGGGCGGCGAGCCCGCGAACCCCGGCGACGACGCGGTCGGCCTCGACCGCACGCGCTCGCTCCTGTCGGCCGACTACCGGGAGTTCGCGCGAGCAGAGAACGACGACCCCGGCCAGCGCCGAGACGGCGAGTACGCCTTCGTCGAGTACTCCCGCCCCGTGGTCGAACTCAAGCAGTTAGAGGAGAAGGCGTCGAGCGCGGGTATCACGCTCCCCGAGGACTCGCGGTTCTACTCCCGGATGCGGGCGGCGCGGCGGACCGACGCCAAGTACGTCCGAATCGACCGCATCCCCGACGAGGCCTACCGCCTCGACGCCGACCCCGAGGAGGCCGAGAACGTCGCCGACGCGGACGACGAGGCAATCGCGGAGACCGAGGCCGCCCTCGCGGAGTTCGAAGACGCCATCGGCGGCGCGTGGACCGACGCGCTCGACACCGACGTTTCGGACGACTCCGTCGACCAGATGGACGACGAGACACAGGACCGACTGCGCGACCTCGGCTACCTCGAATAGCGACCTATCTCAGTGTATCCCTTCTCCCCGCTCCCACGCCCGGAGGAGCGCCGCGAGCGTCCGGTTCGTCGGCACCTCGAAGCCGTGTTCGGCGGCGATATCGACCACCGCGCCGTTGATGGCGTCCACCTCGGTCCGCTTTTCGGCCGCCACGTCCTGTAGCATCGACGAGCGGTTCGCGGCGGTTTTCTCGACCACGCGGTCGACCGCCTCGCGGGCGACGCGGTTCGGGAGCGAGACCCGTTCTAATCGAGCGACGCGGGCCGTCTCGCGGGCGGCGCGGTGTGCGAGGTCGTTGGCGTCGCTCGACCGGAGCGCGCCGTTTTCGACCCGCGAGAGCGCGGTGACGGCGTTGATGCCGGCGTTGACGGCGAGTTTCTCCCAGCGGCGTCTCGGCATGTCAGTTGCGACGAGCGTGTTGATTCCCGCGTCGCGGAACGCCTTGCCGACCCGCTCGGCGAGGGGGTCGGGCCCGCCGTCGAGTGCGCCCAAGACGATTCGGCCGACGCCGGTACACTCGACGCGACCCGGTTCGACGAGCCGCGCTCCGTAGGTCGCCGTGCCCGCGAGAACCGGGTCGTCGAGGCGAGCGGCGAGCGTCTCCTCGGTGAGTCCGTTCTGGAGCGACAGCACCGCGCCCACGTCGCAGTCGGCGAGCGCGTCGGCGGCCCGAGCGGTGTCGAACGACTTGACCGTGACGAGCGCGAGGTCCGCCGAGTGGCCCGACTCGGCCGTCGTCGCGGCCGGCGAGGCGTGCGCCGACTCGGCACCGACGATATCGAGACCGGCCGCCGACACTCGCGCGGCGTGCGGGTCGCGCGCGACGAGCGTTACGTCGTGGACCGACGCGAGGAGGCCGCCGACGAGCGTGCCCAGACTGCCCGCGCCGAAGACGAGGATACGCATGGCTACCCGTTCTCGGCGGACGACAAAAATGGCGAGTTTCGCGGTGTGAAAGACGCGCCACCAGAGAGAACAAACGAAGCGTATTTGCCATATTGGCCCCGAGTTCGTGCTATATTTGCCGGGAGAACACCTACGTGTTAAAAATCACACGCCATATGGTGGACACCTACGTAAGAACGTCTCTGTCCATAGCCCGAGTAACATGAACGCATCGAGTAACTGCGTATCGCTCGTCGGCGCGGTGGCGACGCGCCGATTCCCGGCGGCCGGCCCGAGGGGGAGAGCGCCGTGAGCATTCGAGACGAGTTCCAACATCAGCGACTGCGCGCGAAGTGGAAAGTGATGGACGGGCTTATCGCGGCAAAGAACCGCCTGCCCCTCGATACGTCGTCGGTCGCGGACCGGTTCGGATACGTGCTCATCGCGCCGAGCATCCTGTTGGTTAGTTTCCTCGCCGTCGGGATGGTGATGCTCGCGTGGTACAGCGTGCTCACGTACGACACCATCGAGATATTCGTCTACGAACTCACGCTCGATAACTGGATGCGCCTCGTCGAGACGGGGGCGTTCCACACCGTGTTCCTCAGGACCCTGCTGTACTCGGCGCTCGTCACGGTCGGAAGCGTCGGGCTCGCGGTTCCGTACGCGTATCTCGTCGTTCGCACGAGGCGGCCGGTGTTCCGGTACGTCCTCCTGTTCGGCCTGTTCGTGCCGTTCTTCACGGGAGTCATCATCCGAGCGTACGGCTGGCTCATCGTCCTCGGGAAAAACGGCCTGCTGAACTGGGGACTGAACGCGCTCGGAATCGAGACGGTGAGCATCATCGGAACCCCCGCCGCCATCGTCGTGGGGCTCCTGCAGTATCTGATGCCGTTCGCGGTGCTGATGTTGACGCCCGCGATAGCGAGCATCGACACCGACCTCGAACGCGCGGCGCAGAACTGCGGGGCGAACAACTGGGAGACGTTCAGACACGTCGTGTTACCGCTCGCCCGCCCCGGAATCACCGCGGCGACAATCGTCGTGTTCACGCTGTCGATGGCGAACTACGCCATTCCCAACCTGCTCGGTGGCGGGACGAACAGCTTCGTTGCGAACTTCATCTACAGCAAAGTGTTCGACATGATGAACTACCCGTTCGCGGCGGTGCTGTGTATCATCCTCGTCCTCGTGGCGTCGGTGTTCGTGTTCGCCGTGTTCAAACTGTACGGGACCGGGACCCTCGGCGTGGAGGCGGGCGAACAATGAGCGGACTCCTCCGTCGGTTCGGCACCGACCACCCGTACCTGACGGCGTTCACGCTCTTCGAGTTCGTCTTCCTGATTCTCCCGTCGGTCATCATCCTCGTCGTCTCGCTGGGAGCGAACCAGATTATCTCGTTCCCGCCGAGCGAACTGAGCCTCAGGTGGTACGCGTCGCTGATTCACGAGCCCGGCTATCTCGAACCGTTCTTCAACAGCGTCATGGTCGCCGTCTTCTGTACTGCCCTCGCGATTCCCATCGGCGTGATGACGGCGCTCGGACTGAACCGATACGACATCAGGTTCGAACACGGCATCCAGATTTACCTCCTGTTGCCGTTTACCGTCCCGCTGGTCGTGTCGGGGTTCATCCTGCTCATCATCTTCGGCCGGCTTGGGTGGATCGCCGAGCTCTGGGCCGTCGGGCTGGCGCTGACCATCATCAACATCCCCTTCATGATATGGAGCGTCTCGTCGAGCGTCAACGCGTTCGACCCCACGCTCGAAGACGCCGCACAGAGCCTCGGCGCGGAGGAGATACAGACGTTCAGATACGTGACGCTCCCGGCCCTGATGCCCGGCGTCATCTCGGGGTCGTTCCTGATGTTCATGCTCGCGTTGAACGAGTTCATCGTGAGCCTCATCATCACGACGACGGCGACCGAAACGCTTCCCGTCGCGATTTACGGCGCGATTCGGGGGAACATCAGCCCCCAAATCGCGGCCGTGGCGAGCATCTACGTCATCATCGCCATCGTCGCCATCGTCGTCGCGGACCGCGTCGTCGGCCTCGAACGGTTCCTCCACAGCTAACGGCGGGGCGCTTTTTTCCCGGGGGATGCCGACCGCGGGCAGTCACTCGGACAGGTCAGCTATCGCGCCGAGTTTCGCCCGAAGTTCGAAGTTCGTGATTGCCGCCCGCGCACAGCGGTTGGCAACGGCCGCGGCCGCCGGTCTGTCGGCTCCAGCGAGCCGCGCGTGAATGAAGCCGGCGTCGAAGAAGTCGCCCGCCCCGCAGGCGTCGACCGATGCGACCGGTTCGGTCTCGATCCACGTCGTCCCCGAGCGGTCGTCGGCGACGAGACAGCCGCGGTCGCCGGCCTTGACGACGCAGGCGGACGCCCCGTCGGCGACGAGCGTCTCCGCCGCGTCCGAGAGGTCGTCGCACCCCGAGAGACGACGCGCTTCCGCGTCGTTCGCGAACAGCGTCTCGACGTGCGGGAGAAGCGCCTCTGCCGTCGAGAGCCAGTCGCCGGGCGACCAGTTCGTGTCGAGAAACACCGGGCGGCCCCGGGCGGCGAACTCGCGGGCGACGGCGACGACGTCGTCGCCCCAGAGGTACGGGGCCTGTGACAGCCCGGCGACGAACAGCGCGTCGAACCCGTCGGGTGTGACGGCGGGAACCGCGCCGTCCCTCATCGCGCCCCGGTGGGTGACGAACGAGCGGTCGGAGTCGAACAGGAAGCCGGCGGCGACGCTCACCGTCGCGTCCGGCTGTTCGACCACGCGGCTCGTGTCGACGCCGCGGGCGTCGAGAAACGTGCGCCAGTGCGTAGAGAGCACGTCGTCGCCGACGTACGTGACCGCCGCCGGGCGACTCCCCAGCGCCGCGAGGCCGAGCGAGGCGTAGCCCGCGGAGCCGCCCGGCCGCAGTTCGAACGACGGCGCGACGAGTTCCTCCCCGCGGTCGGGGTAGCGGTCGAGACCGGCGAAGACGGCGTCGACGATGGCGTCGCCCAAGACGAGCACGTCGGTCATCGTCGGGACACCGCCGGCGGGCGCGAGCGAGTCGGTGAAGGGTCACACATGAATGAGAGTCCTGCCGTCTGTGAACGCCGGGCGGCGACGACGGCCGGTCGCCGCTCAGGGGGCCTCGTCGGGCGCGACGAGTTCGACCGGGTGGGTCACGTCGCGGGCGAGGAGGTCGGTCAGTTGCTCGGTACACGAGGTGCCGCTGGCGACGACCACGCGGTCGCTCGCGTCGGCGAACTGGTCGGCGAGCTCCGCGCCCACGTCCATCGAAAGCTCGTAGTACTCCGATTTGTAGCCGAAGCTCCCGGCCATCCCGCAACACTCCACGTCGGAGGTGACGACGTCGAATCCGAGGTCGTCGAGCACCGCCTCGGTGTACGTCTCGACGCCGAGCGTCCGCTGTTGGCAGTGACTGTGGTAGGCGACCGGCTCGTCGGGGGCCGCGAGGGCCGCCGGGTCCGCGCCGTTCGAAAGCAGGCCGAACACGTACTCCATGACGTCGTAGCTGTGTTCCGAGAGCCGGGCGTGGGTCTCGTCGTCGAGAAGCTTGCCGTACTCCCGGCGCATCATCGCGAGGTCGGACGGTTCGACGACGACGACGTCGAACGACGAGTCGAGATACGGCGCGAGGTCGCTCGCGACGGCCTCGGCCTGTCGGGTCGCCGTGTCGACCATCCCCTGCGAGAGCGGCGCGCGGCCGCTTTCTATCGGGGTGGCGAGTTCCACGTGCGCGCCGAGCGCTTCGAGGGTTCTGACGGCCGCTTTCCCGCGGTCGACGAGGACGTAGTTCGTGTAGGCGTCGGGGTAGAGCACCACCTTGCGGGTCGCGGTCGCGTTCGGCGCGCGGGGTCGCCGGGAGTCGAACCAGTCGACGAGCGTCTCGCGCTGGAACGTCGGGAGTTCCCGGTCGGGCGCGACGCCGAGATACCGGTCCATCAGCGTCCGGACGGGACCGAGGTCCGCCACCCAGTTCGACAGCGGTGCGGTGGCGCTCCCGAGTCGCGCGAGCGTCCCGAAGTTACCGAAGAGGCGCTTTTGCGGCGTGACGGTCCCCTCGGCGTCCGGCGTCAGCCCCTCGACGAGGAATTCGAGGTCGGACGGCGTCGCCTCCCCGTTGAGTCGGTCGCGGACGACCGTGTTTATCCACGGGATGTCGATTTTGACGGGACAGGCGTTCACGCACCGCGAACAGCCGGTACAGAGGTCGTTGAACTCCGCGGCGCTGTCGAGGCCCTCGACGCCGGCCTCCCAGCCGGTGGCGATGCCCCCCGTGTACGTCTCGCCGCCGAAGGCGTGGCCGCCGACGTGCTGGAAGTTGCCGCAGGAGTTCGCACACGCACCGCACCGAATGCAGTAGAGCGTCTCGCGCAGTTGGTCGTCGTCGCGCATGGCGAGCCGGCCGTTGTCGATGAGCACGAGGTGGAACTCCCGCTCCGCGTCGCCGCTTCCGAGCGGTTCGTCGGGGTTCTCGAAGTCTATCGTCGGGGTCTCGACCGGCGGCGTGAGCATCGAGACGTACTGCGAGATGTCCTGTCCGGTCGCGGCGCGCGAGATGAGGTTGACGAACGGGTCGAGGTCCGCGGCGCTCGGGAGGATTTTCTCGACGCCCGTGACCGCGATGTGGGTGTCGGGCGTCACCGCCGACTTCCGGGCGTTCCCCTCGTTCGTGACGATGGTGATGGTCCCCGAGTCCGCGAGGACGAAGTTCGCGCCCGTCATCCCGATGTCCGCCTCTCGTATCCGGTCGCCGAGGTAGTCCCGCGCGAACTCGGTGAGTTCTTCCGCCGTCTCGAAGGGGACCTCGGGGTCGAACACGTCGTTGAACAGGGCGGCGACCTCCTCGCGGGACTTGTGGAGCGAGGGACCGACGATGTGGGACGGGCTCTCGTCGGCGACCTGGAGGACGAACTCGCCGAGGTCGGTCTCCCAGACGTCCACGCCGGCGGCTTCGAGCGACTCGTTGAGCTCGATTTCCTCGGTCGTCATCGACTTCGACTTCACGAGCGTCCGTGCGTCCTTCGCCTCGGCCACCTCGCGGATGTAGCGGGTGGCGTCGTCGGCGTCGTCGGCGACGTACACCGACCCGCCGTTTTCCTCGACGCTCTCGCGGAGCGTCTCGATGAGCGACGGGAGGTTCTCGACGGCGTCTTCCTTGATACTCCGGGCCTCGGTTCGGAGCGTCTCGAACTCGTCGAACCGCTCGATGGCGTCGTATCGGCCCTGATTCAGGTGCGTGACGTTCTCGTAGACCGCGTCGCCCTCGGCGTCGAGGAGTTCGCGGAGTTTTCGCGCCTTCCGTCGGCGCTCGGACTGCGCGCTCATTGGTCGGTGAGGAGGACGACTTCGACGTGTTTGGGACCGTGGACACCCTTGACGAGCGCGCCCATGTCGCCGGTCGAACTCACGCCCGTGGCGAAAATCGAGGACTTACCGGCGGCGAAGCGCTCGCCGACGGAGTCAGTCGCGGACGCGACGTCGGGGAGGATGTCGCTCTCGCGGACGACCGCGAGGTGCGTCGGCGGGTAGAGGCTGACGGGTTCGGTGCCCGCGTCGTCGCTGTCGATGACGAGCGTCCCGTGTTCGGCGATAGCGTGTCCGACGCCCGTGACGCCCGTCTCGGCCTCCCGGAGCAGGCGGGGCGTGGGCGGCGTCTGGACGACGGTGTCGTCCAGCGAGACGCCGTCGAGGTGGAGGGGGACGCCGACCGCGGGCCCCGTCACGAGCGAGTCGATAGTCGAGGCGAACCCCGCCGTGTCGGTCCGCGTCAGCGGAACGTCGATGGCCGCGAGCGAGGACGCGAACAGTTGTGTGTCAGTATCACTCATTGTCCACCAGTTCTCGGAGAGACACTAAGAGCTACCCGCTCCGTATGGCGGTCGCCGGCCTCGCCGCCACATGGGGGATTCGGGTTTATCCGCACGGCCGTTCAGGTCCCGGGTATGAACATCGACACGGAGAGACTCCGACGCGACCTACAGGAAAACGCCGCGTTCGGGGACGTCGACGCCGACGAGGGTGTCGGGCGAACCGTACTCACCGGAAGCGAGGCGGACCGAGCGGTGCGAGAGCGTTTCGTCGACCGCCTCGAAGCGGCCGGTCTCGACGTGCGGGTCGACGCCGTCGGGAACATCTTCGGCCGATGGACGCCGCCTTCGTGCGACCCGTCGGCGGCCCCCGTCGCGTTCGGGAGCCACCTCGACTCCGTCCCCCGCGGCGGTATCTTCGACGGTCCGCTCGGAACGTACGGCGCGCTCGAAGGCGTCCGGGCGATGCAGGAAGCGGGCGTCGCCCCCGCCCGCCCGGTCGAAGTCGCCTCGTTCACCGAGGAGGAGGGCGGTCGGTTCGGCGTCGGGACGCTCGGGTCGTCGGTGGCGACGGGGAAGCTGAGCGTCGACGAGGCGCTCGCGCTCGAAGACGACGACGGCGTCACGCTACGCGACCACCTCGAACGGGTCGGCTTCGCCGGGAGCGACGCCGTCGACCCCGCCGAGTGGGACGCGTGGGTCGAACTCCACATCGAGCAGGGGACGCGCCTGACCGGGGCGAACGCCGGCGTCGGCGTCGTCGACTCCATCACGGGCATCACCAACTGCGAGGTGGCGGTGACCGGCGAGGCCGACCACGCCGGGTCGACGCCGATGTACGAGCGGTCCGACGCGCTCGCGGCCGCGTCCGAGTTCGTCCTCGACCTCGAACGCGCGGCGGAGGAGCTGGCGACGACGAGCGAGGCCGCCGTCGGGACGGCCGGGAGGGGAACCATCGAACCGAACGCCCGGAACATCGTGCCGGCCGAGGTCCGACTCCAGCTCGACATCCGAGACGTGGAACACGAGACGATGGACCGCCTCGTCGAGCGCTGTCGGACCAGCCTCGCGCGACTCGAACGAAACAGGGGCGTCGAAACGTCGATATCGCGGTATCGGGACAGCCCGCCGAGTCGGATGGCGGACCGGTGTCTCGCGGCGGCGGACGCCGCGGCGGCGGCGAGGTCGGTCGACGCGCTTCGCCTGCACTCGGCGGCGATGCACGACACGGCGAACCTCGCGGCGGTCACGGACGCGGGACTCCTGTTCGCCCCCTCGCGGGACGGCGTCTCCCACTCCCCGCGGGAGTGGACCGACTGGGACGACTGTGCGACCGCGACCGGCGTCCTCGCCGAGACGGTCCGCTCGCTGGCGTCGGACTGAGCCCGGCGACACCACCATCCGGAGGGTGGCGTTTTTTTAACTCGTTCTCGGAAGTTCGACCGTGACACGTTACGCTATCAACCCGCCGGAGCTCAAGGACGCGCGCAGTATCGGCTACAATCACGCCATAATCGACGGTCAGCAGTTCTACATGGCCGGACAGGTCTCGATGGACGCCGATTCGAACGTCGTCGGCGACGACATCGAGACGCAGGCGCGGAAGGCGTACGAGAACGTCGGCGTCCTGCTCGAAGCCATCGGCATGACGTACGCCGACGTCGCCAAGGTCACGACCCACATCGTCGACGCGAAGGAACACTACTACGACGGCTACAAAGAGGTGTACCTGGAGACGTTCGAAGAGCCGTATCCGTGCCACACCGTCCTCGGACACGACCAGTTGGCCAACGAGGACTACCTCGTCGAAGTCGAGGTCGAACTCCCGCTCACGGAGGCCGACGTCGACGCCATCGAGCCCGACGGCGACGTGATTCGCGAACTCTGAGCGCCGCCATACGGAGGTGAGTCGGTTTACTGTCCCGGACGCGCACCCGAGTGTATGATGAAGCGACCCGGACTCTCGGGGCTCTCGACGAGAATGCCGCAGTCGGGAATCCGCGAGGTGTTCGACGCGGCGCAGTCGTACGACGACCTCGCCGACCTGAGTATCGGCGAGCCCGATTTCGCGACGCCCGAGCCGATAGCCGCCGCCGTCTCCGAGGCGGTCGGCACCGGCGCGAGCAGTTACACCGAAACGGTGGGGCGGCCGGAGTTACGCGCCGCGCTCGCGGAGAAGCTCGCCGTCGAAAACGGCATCGACGCCGCCCCCGAGTCGGAGATTATCGTCACGCCGGGCGCGATGGGTGCGCTGTTCGCCGCGGTCCACGTGCTCTGTGACCCCGGCGACGAAGTGCTCGTCCCCGAGCCGTACTGGCCGAACTACCACGGCCACGTCGCCAGCGCGAGCGCCCGGCTCGCCCCCGTCTCGACCGACGAGGAGTTCGTCCCCACGCCGGAAGCCGTCGAGGCGGCGGTGAGCGACGACACGACGGCGATGATGCTGAACTCCCCCGGGAACCCGACCGGGGCCGTCATCCCCCCCGACCGGCTCCGGGCGCTGGACGACGTCGCGGCCGAACACGGCCTGTGGGTCATCGCGGACGAGACGTACGAGGACCTCGTCTACGACGACGCGACGCACCACTCGCTGGCGAGCGACGGCGACCGGTTCGACCGAATCGTGACGGTTCACAGCTTCTCGAAGTCGTACGCGATGACCGGGTGGCGAATCGGATACGCGAGCGCCCCCGAGCGCGTCATCGACGCGATGCGCGTCCTGCAGGAACACACCATCTCGTCGGTCCCCGAGCCGGCGCAGGTCGCCGCGAGCGCGGCGTTAGCGAACCGGCACGTCGTCGGCGAACTCCGCGAGGCGTTCGCCGAGCGGCGGCGACTCGTGCTCGACCGACTGGCCGCCATCGACGGTATCGACCCGGGGACGCCGCGCGGCGCGTTCTACGTGTTCGCCGACGTCTCGGCCCACACGACGGACAGCAGGGCGTTCGTGGAGCGCCTCATGTCGGAGGCCGGCGTCGCCTCCGTCCCGGGTGCGGTCTTCGGCGCGGCCGGGGAGGGGTACGTGCGCTTTTCGTACGCCGCGGACGTCGAGACGCTGACGACCGCGATGGACCGACTGGAACGCGCGCTCTGAGCTGGCGAGCCCGCGGTCCACATATGGAGGTTGTGGGTATATTCGGTCGTCTCGGGTTCACTCACCCATGACTGAGACGGTACGCGCTGTCATGCTCGACCCCGACTGGTTCGGCGACGTCGAGGCGGAGCGCGCCCACTTCGAGCGGTTGCTCGGGTCGTCCGTCGTCGTGGACGCGGTCGACTGTACCGACGCGGAGATAGCCGACGCGGTCGGCGCGGCGGACCTCCTGCTCTCGCACGACACCGGCGTGTCGGCGGAGAGCATGGACGCCACGGGCTGTTCGGTCGTCTCGCGCTACGCGACCGGTATCGACGGCATCGACGTCGAGGCGGCGACCGACCGCGGCGTCCGGGTGACCCGCGTGCCGACCTACTGCAACGACGAGGTCGGGATGCACGCCGTCTCGCTCGCGCTCGCGCTCGTTCGCGGGCTTCCGACCTACGACGCCGCGGCCGCCGACGGACGCTGGCACTGGGCGGACGCGATGCCGATTCGGGCGGTCTCCGAGCTCACGTTCGGTCTCCTCGCGTTCGGGAACAAGGGCCGGTCGGCCGGGGAGAAGGCGCTCGCGCTCGGCTTCGACGTCTGCGCGTACGACCCCTACGTCGACGACGGCGACATCGAGGCCGCGGGCGTCCGGCCCGTGGGCTTCGAGGCGCTCCTCGCGGAGGCGGACGTGCTCTCGATTCACGCGCCGCTGACGGACGAGACGGCGGACATGATAGACGCCGACGCCATCGACGCGCTCGACGACGACGCGATTGTCGTGAACACCGGGCGCGGCCGCGTCGTCGACGAAGACGCGCTCCTCGATGCGCTCCGGGGCGACAGGCTCCGCGGAGCGGGACTCGACGTGCTCAGAGCGGAGCCACCGAACCCCGAGAACCCGCTTCTCGACCGCGAGGACGTCATCGTGACGCCGCACGCGGCGTGGTACTCGACGCGAACCGCGGAGAAACTGCGACGCCTCGGCACGGAGACCGCGGTCGCGGCCTACCGGGGAGACGCCGTCGAGGGACTCGTCAATCCCGAGGCGCTCGACCGGTAAACGTCGGCGGAAGACGTCTCAAAAACGCGATACGCGGCGGGGTCGCGAGGCCGTCTCGCGTCGGAACCGCGCTTATTCGTCGTCTTCGTCGGGGTAGACGAATCCGTCGCCGACGTTCCAGCCGACGGTGACGCTGTCGCCTCGGTCGTGGACGACGCGGGCGTCCGCGGACTGGTCGATGAGGCGAACCGTCTCGCCGAAGGCGGGGACGAAGACGTGGTACTGCGTCCGCTCGCCCTCGAACGACACCTGTTCGACGGTCGCCGGGTACGTGTTGTCGCAGTCGGCGTCGAGCGCGACCTGTTCGGCGCGGATGGCGACGACGACGTCCGAGAGGCCGTCGACGGTCGCCGCGGGAACGCGAACCGTCCCGTCGGCCACGGAAACCGTCGCCACGTCGCCGTCGACCCCGGCCACCGACCCGGACAACAGCGTCGTGTTGCCGATGAAGTCGGCGACGAACGGCGTGTTCGGCGAGGCGTAGATGTCCTGTGCGGAGTCGAGTTGCTCCAGTCCGCCGCCGTTGATGACCGCGATTCGGTCGGCCATCGAGAGCGCCTCGGTCTGGTTGTGCGTGACGTGGACGATGGTGAGTTCCGTCTCCTCGTGGATGCGCGTCAGTTCGGCGCGCATCTCCTCGCGGAGTTTCTTGTCGAGCGAGGAAAGCGGCTCGTCCAACAGGAGCAACGTCGGCTCGTAGACGATGGCGCGGGCGAACGCGACGCGCTGTTGTTGGCCGCCCGAGAGCTCGTCGACCGGCTTGTCCGCGTAGTCGACCGGGAGTCGGACGAGTTCGAGCACGTCTTCGACCTTCCGGTCGATGTCGTCTGTGTGCTCGCGCCGCATCTTGAGGGGGAACGCGATGTTCTCCTTGACCGTCATGTGCGGGAACAGCGCGTGGCTCTGGAACACGAGCCCGATGTCCCGCTCGTACGGCGGTTCGTCCGACACCGGTCGGCCGTCGATGTAAATCTCGCCGGACGTCGGCTTCTGGAATCCCGCGATCATGTGCAGGAGCGTCGTCTTCCCCGCGCCGCTGGGGCCGAGTATCGTGATGAACTCCCCGTCGGTGATGGGAATCGTCACGTCGTCGACGGCGCGGAGCGTGCCGTACTCTTTCGTTACGCCGTCGATACGAACGACGGTCTCGCTCGAATCGTTCACTGTGGAGTCGAATTGCTGGGTGGCCATCGTCTACTGTCCGTACCTCTGCGTTCCCGACGGGACAAAAGACGACCCTCCACACGGTGGTGTCGTTATAGTCATGTGAGGAAGTACCGCAGGAGGTTCTTGATTATCTTGTTCTCCGCGCGCCGGAGGTGTTCTTCGAACGTTCGGCGGGAGACGCCCATCTCGTCGGCGATTTCGCCCGTCGTCGAGCCGCGGGGAATCTCGTAGTACCCCATCTCGACCGCGAGGGAGAGCGCGCGCTGTTGGCCGTCGGACAGCGTCGGGAGCGCGGAGTCGAGCATGAGTATCGGGATGTCGGGCGCGATCGAGCGAATCTCGCGTTTGGCCTCGACGGTCACCCGGTGGCTGTCGCTGATGCTGTGGTAGACGCCCGAAAGCTGTTCTTCGGTGAGGGCGAGCACGCGGGCGAAAAGCGCCCCGTCGCTGTACGTCAACGGCGGCAACGAGAGACACTGGTGCGGCTGTAAGTACCCCTCTAACAGGTTGTCTCGGTAGTCGAGGAGACACGAGTCCGTGATGAGCACCGCTTCTTCGTCCTTGTAGACGATTTCCTGAATACCGACCGTGTCGTCGAACGTCTCGACCGGCGTCTCGATGTCGGACCCGCTCACGTAGACGAGGTCGCAGTACTGGTTGCACCACATCTCGACGTGCACGTCTTTTCCGAGCGTCACATCCGCGTACGGGCTTTGGTGGTCTATTCGGAGAGTTGCTTCGTACATTAGCTACCTATTCGGCAGTTTGTTGCCCGTTATACTACTTATATACACCTCCATTTGCACATTTGTCCACCACCGCTATTTCGGAAATGTTCAGTGGAAAGGCATAAACGGCCGCGCGTATCCTCGCTCGTCGAATCGAGAGAACCAGAGCTGAAGGCTCACAGAAACCGATTTCACCGCATGTTTCATTCCAGAGCCGACCGGATTGTCGTGCTCGCATACCACATAGTTGTAGACATACACTATGAAGTGCCTAATACACTACAAACAACCACATAATTCGAGTACAACTCACTACACGAACGGATCGCGTCGGGTTCTTGTTAAAGCTCTCCACATATGGAGGGTGGCCATGTATGACCGTCACCCCACATGGAATACCTACGCATGAGAAAGCACACCAATTCACAACCGTCGGCGCGAGCCACGGGACGGTCTCGTCGCCGGTTCATCTCGGCCGCGGGCGCGGCGGCACTCGCTGGACTCGCGGGCTGTACCGGGGGAGGCGGTTCCGACGGCGACTCGGGCGGGGACGCGTCGTCGGGGACCACGACCGGAACCGAGGACACGACGCCGCCGAAGCCGGACAGCATCACGGTGCGGGCGTGGGGCGGCGCGTGGCAGGAGAACCTCGACAAGCACATCGCGCAGGCGTTCACCGACGAGACCGGCATCGAAGTCGAGTACGACAACTCGACCGAAGAGGAGATGCAGGGGAAGATTCGCACCGCGATTACGCAGGACCGAACCCCGCCGGTCAACGTCAACTGGTCGCTGTCGAAGACGAGCTACCGGTCCTACCAGATGGGCCTGATGGAACCGCTCGACACCGAGGTGGCTCCGAACCTCGAAGGACTGCTCGGCGCGAGCAAGCCGGAGGTAGAGGACGCGGAGTGGCCGTTCGTCAACCTCTACTCGTACACGTACGCCCTGACGTACAACACCGACCTCGTTTCGAGCGAGCCGACGTCGTGGAGCGTCTGGTGGGACGACGAGTGGGAGAACTCCATCGGGCTGTACCCCGGCGGTCACGGGATGACGCCGCTCATCGCCAAGATGACCGGGACCGAACTCGGGCCGGTCGAAGAGATGACGCCCGTCTGGGACGAGTACACCGCGCTCAAGCCGAACGTCGGAACGATTGGCGACGACTCGCATCTCACGCAGAACCTCAGACAGGGGGAGGTCGCGATGTCGGTGATGCTCCCGGCGAACATCATCAACGCGCAGGACGACGGCGCGCCCGTCGACTACACGATTCCCGAGGAGGGCGCTCGCGCGGGGCGAGACACGATGTGGACGCCGACGAATCAGGACGAACGGTACGTCTACTGGGGACAGAAGTTCATCGACACCGCCGCAAACGCGGAGAACCTCGGCCCGTGGTCGACGGAGCTCGGCGTCGCGCCGCTCCACGCCGACGCGACGATTCCGGACTGGATGAGAGAGTCCGTCGCGTTCCCCACGAGCGAAGAGCAGTTCAACCAGATGATTACGGTCCCGCTGGACCTGTTGATAGAACACCAAGCGGCGTGGGAAAGCAGAGTCAACGAGATGATGCAGGCGTAAGCCGACGGCGACGGTCCCGCCGGAGTGCAGTTCTTTTCTGAGAAGTGAGAAAAAGCGAGACGGAACGCAGTCAGCGACGCTCGGAGACTCGCTCGCGGGCGAGTTCGTCCGCCGTGACGAGGGCGTCTCTGACCGCCCGCGGCGTCACCTCGAACGGTTCGTTGTGAATCGTCTCGTAGGGCTCGCACGTCGCCTCGGCGATCGTCCGGAGGTGCGCCTCCGTCGGGTCGTCGAGGCCGACGTCCGCGAGCGTCACCGGGAGACCGACGTCGAGGGAGAAGTCTATCAGGTCGACGAGTTCGTCGGTGTCGCGCCCTTCGAGGACGAACTGGGTGAGCGTCCCCAGATTGACCTTCTCGCCGTGGGTCGCGCCGTGGGTCTCGGCCACCTGCGTGAGTCCGTCGTGGACCGAGTGGGCGGCCGCCAGCCCCCCGCTTTCGAAGCCGATACCGCTCATGAGCGTGTTGGCTTCGACGACGGCTTCGACGCTCTCGGTGACGGCGTCGCGCTCGACGGCGGCGACCGCGCTCCGTCCGTGTTCGCGGACGGTCTCGTAGCACGTCCGCGCAATCGCGTGCGCGGTGCGCGTCGAGTGGCCCTCGAAGACGTTCGTCGCGTGCGCCCGAACGGCGGTGTCGGCTTCGAACCACGTCGCCATCGCGTCGGCCATGCCGGACCGGAAGTGCCGAGTCGGCGCGCCCGCGACGACGGCGGTATCGACCACCACGAGGTCGGGGTTCGCGCCGTGGAACTGGAACTCGTCGAACTCGTCGGCCTCGGTGTAGAGAACCGAGATACTGCTCGTCGGCGCGTCGGTCGAGGCAATCGTCGGCACGGTCACCAGCCGCGAGCCGACCTCGGCTCGGACCGCCTTCGCCGTGTCGAGCGCCCGTCCGCCGCCGACACCGACGACGACGTCCGCGTCGGCCGCCTGCTCGGCGATTCGTGCGACTTCCGCGTGCGTGCACGCGCCGCCGAACTCGATTCGGTCGACCGAGAACCCGCTCGCTTCGAGACCGGTCGAAAGCGACTCGCCGACGAGGTCGAACACGGTCTCGTCGGCGAGGACGACCGCGCTGGTGCCGTCGGCGTCGACGTAGGAGCCGATGGAGTCGAGCACGCCACATCCCTGAACGTAGGCGCTCGGGGCGTTGAACGTTCGAATCACGGGGTGTGCCTCGCTAGCGTCGCGGGGTCGCTGTTCATGCGTGAACACGCATCGAGAAACGCATCAACGCACTACAGCCATACGGAGGGCGATATATACGTCGCGGCGCTCCCCGTTCGATGCCGCCGCGAACGCCGGGAGCGCGGCGCTATCTGACGGTGTACCCGCCGTCGATGACGACCGTCTCGCCGGTCATATACGAGGAGGCGTCGGACGCGAGGTAGACGACGGTGCCGCCGAGGTCCTCGGGTGGAGCCATCTCTTCCATGAGCATCTCCGAGAGCCACGCCGACTCCATGTCGGGGTTCTCCGCGAGGAGTTCGTCGACCATCTCGGTGCGGATGTAGCCCGGGGCCATCGCGTTCGCCCGCACGTCGTACTTCGCCCACTCGGAGGCCAACTGGCGGGTGAACGAGACGACGCCGCCCTTCGAGGCGTGATAGACGACCTCCTCCTGCGGGTAGTTCGCCACGAACGCGGACATCGAGGCCATGTTGACGATGGTCCCGCCGCCGCCGTCTATCATCGCCTTCCCCGCGTGCTTCGTACAGAGGAACACGCCGGTCAGGTTCGTCTGAAGCACCTCGTTCCACGTCTCCAGCGACATCTCGTAGGCCGGGGCCGTCCGGGCGATACCCGCGTTGTTGACGAGGATGTCGATGGAGCCGAACGCGTCGAGCGTCGCCTCGACCATCGCCTCCACGTCGTCTTCGTCGGTGACGTCCGCGGGCACGGCGAGCGTCTCGACGCCCGTCTCAGCCGCGATTTCCTCGGCGGCCAGTCGCCCGGCGCGTTCGCTCCGGTTGACCAGACAGATGTCGGCGCCGGCCTCCGCGAGCGCCACGGCGAGCGCCCGACCGATTCCCTTGCTCGACCCGGTTACGATTGCGGTTTTGCCGTGCAGTGTGAACTCATCCAAGACAGACATACACACGGTACCGCGGTAGAGACCACTAATCGGTAGCCGCCGAATGGCGGGTCAAACGGGAGTCGGGTCGGGTCGGGTCGGGTCGGGTCGGGTCGGGAGACGTTGCTTACTCGAATCGCTTCCGAACGCTCTCGGCGTGGGCTTCGAGCCCTTCGAGTTCGGCCAGCGTGACGATGGTGTCGGACAGCGAGTCGAGCGAGTCGCGGTCGAGGTGCTGGACGGTCCGCGACCGGACGAAACTGTCCACGGAGAGGCCGCCGGTGGTCTTCGCGCCCGCGCCGGTCGGGAGGACGTGGTTCGTCCCGCTGGCGTAGTCACCGGCGGCGACGGGGCTGTACTCCCCGACGAAGACGCTTCCGGCGCTGTCTATCGCGTCGACGGTCGCCTCGTCGTCGGCGGTCATCACGACGAGGTGTTCGACCGCGTAGGCCTCCGCGAACGCCGTCGCCTCGTCCATCGAGGGCGCGACGAAGACGCCGCTGGTCTCGTTCGCCAGCGCCTCGCGGATTATCTCGGGGCGAGCGCGGTCGGGAACCTGGGCTTCGACCTCGTCGGCGACCGCCCGCGCGAGCGATTCGTCGGGGGTGACCGCGACGACCGACGAGTGCGGGTCGTGTTCCGCCTGCCCGACGAGTTCGGCGGCCACGAGTCGGGGCGACGCGGTCTCGTCGGCGACGACCAGCACCTCGGTCGGCCCGGCGATCATGTCGATGGCGACGTCGCCGCGAACCTCGGCTTTCGCCGCCGAAACCCATCGGTTTCCGGGGCCGACGACCTTCTCGACCGGGGGTATCGTCTCGGTGCCGTAGGCGAGCGCGCCGATGGCCTGTGCGCCGCCGACGCTGTACACCTCGTCGGCACCCGCGAGGCCGATGGCCGCGAGCGTGACCGGGTTGAGTTCCTCCGCGGGGGGCGTCACGACGACGACCTCTTCGACGCCCGCGACCTTCGCCGGAACGACCGTCATAATCGAGGTCGACGGATAGGTGGCGCTCCCGCCGGGGACGTACGCGCCGATTCGCCGGAGCGGGCGGAACTGCCGACCGAGTCTCGCGCCGCCGAAGGAGTCCGTCCAGTCGGTCCGGACCTGCCGTTCGTGAAACGCGCGGACGTTGTCGATTGCGGCCTCGATAGCCTCGCGTAGCTCGGGGTCTATCGCCTCCGCCGCCCGCTCCGTCCGCGCCGTGATGTCGAGCGCGTCGACCTCGACGCCGTCGAACTTCTCGCTGAACTCTCGAAGCGCGTCGTCCCCGCGGTCCCGAACCTCGTCGACGATACCGCGAACGTCCGCCCGTATCTCGTCGATTCCCGCGTCTCTGTCGAGAACCGACGCTAACTCGGACTCGTCGAGGGCGTCGAGTGACTGGATGTCCATGATAGTAGTCTCTCGCTTCGGTTTTCGCATTAATTGACACCCGCCATGTGGGAATCCGCGTTCGAGGCGGTGTCGGGCACTCTCGGGGGCGATGGGCGAACACGGACACTAAAAAAAGGAGACGGCGACCGGACCGCTCAGTCCTCGGTCCAGTAGTAGAGTTGCTCCCGTTCGGCACCGCAGTTCGGACAGGTGTCGGGCAGTTCGTCGAGGTCGCCCATCTCGCCGCAGTCGCTACACCGCCACATCAACTCGGCCTCGCCGAACTCGTGGCCGGCGCGCTCGTGTTCGATGGACATCCCCGCGATGCCCTCGCGAATCGTGACGTAGAAGCCGTCCTCGTCGAACCCGCGGATGCTACCGAGTTTGCTTCCGTCTTCGGCGTACACCGTCATTCCCACCGTCGGCTTTGTCTCGTCAGCCATATGCGACTAGTCGTCGCGCGAGCGAATAAAATGGAACGGCCGAATCGAGGCGAGCATCCGCGGGAAGTTCGACCAGTCGTGAGCCCCATATAAATAATAAATCGAATATCGCGATATAGAATTTCGTGGTGCGACAAAACACTTACCGTCCCATCATAGATTCGACAGTATGCCCCGTCTTCGGAGCCGTCGCCGATACCTCCAACTGCTCGGAAGCGCGTCGCTCGGTGTCGCCGGCTGTCTCGGCCGCGACAGCGGGTCCACCAGTCCGACGACCGAGACGACGACCGAAGCGACGACCACCGAGGAACCGACCACGACGTACGGTCCGACGTCCGGCCCCGACGAGCGCGTGACGGCCACGCCGCCGGGAGACCCCGCGCTCTCGCCGTCGGGGTCGTGGCCGCAGTACCGCTTCGACGCGGGAAACACCGGCTACAACCCCGAGGTTTCGGTTCCGGCCGACGCCGAAGAGTACTGGCGACTGAACGCCGGTGGCTCGCCCGTCCTCGACGGCGACCGCCTCTACAACCTCCACGGACGCGGACGCGACGAGCGCGCGCTCGTCCGACGCGACCCAGCGACCATGGCCGAGCGAGCGGCGACCCCGCTTGTCGGCTACGGCGTGAACTCGCCGCCCGTCGTCGCGGGCGACCGGGTCGTCGTCGCGACCTTCATCGAGGCGTTCTGTCTCGCCGCCGACCGCGACGAGGTGCTGTGGCGCGGCCCCGAGATGGACGGTATCCACGGCCCGCCCGCGGTGGGCGACGACGACGACGGCGTCGCCGTCGTCTCGGGCGGCGGCTACGACGGCGTCCCGACCCAGCTTCGGGCGTTCGAACTCGCGGACGGGAGCGAACGCTGGCGCTACGACCTCGAAAGCGACGCGAAGGGCGCGCCCGCCGTCGCCGACGGGGCGGTGTTCGTCGTCACCGGCGACGCCGTCCACGCCGTCGACCTCGCGACCGGCGAGCGACGCTTCCGCGTCGAGACCCGGACGAGCGAGTGGACGACGCCGGTGGCGACGCCCGAGGCCGCGTATCTGTCCACCCGCGACGACGAACTCCTCGCGCTCGCCCCGAGCGACGGCACCGAACGATGGCGGTCGCCGGGAAGCGGCGCTCCGGTCGTCGCCGACGACGTGCTCCACGTCGCGGTCGACGGGGAGACCGCGACGCTGTCGCGCGACGACGGACGCGAGGCGGCGGCGCGATTTGTCGGCGTTCCTCACGCGCGCGCACGAGAAGCAATAGTTGTCTCCGATGAACAGGGACGGCTAGCAGTGTTCGACACTGGGGAAGAACGTCAGTTGTGGTCACACCAGACCCCGGAAGTGCAGGTGGCGGACGTGATTTCGCAGGGCGTCGCCGCCGCCGTCCCCGTCGACGGCGCGGTGTACGTCGTCGCCGCCGACGGCTTCCACGGGTTGGGGCCGGCGCGGGACTGAGACGCCGAGCGGTCGCGCCGTTCGACTCGCAAAACCTGGAGGAAAAAACCCGCGAGATTACATGAAGTCCGCGATGCCAGACTGCTCGTTCTCCACTTTTTCCGAGTCTCGCTCCGCTCGACTCGCAAAACCTGGAGGAAAAAAACCGAGTAGACTACATGAAGTCCGCGATACCCGACTGTTTGTTCTTGTCGTTCTCGAAGACCGATTCGAGGCTCTTTTCGAGCACTTCGAGCCGCTGTTTCGTGTAGTCGCGGCAGTCGAACTCCTCTGCCACCTGAATCGCGGTGTCCATGTACTTGTTCACGGAGCCCTGGTGGACCGTCAGGTTCACCCGGCCGCCGCACTCCCGGCAGTCGCCCGAAAGCGGCATCCGCCGGTACTTCTCGCCGCAGTCGAGACACCGCGTCTCCTGCCGCGAGAAGGCGCGGAGGTTGCCGATGAGGTCCGGTAGGAAGTGGTACTCGATGACGCGCTCGGCCACGTCCGTCTCGTCGACCGCCCGGAGCTTCCGCGCGAGGAACAGCTGGGCGTCCATCTTGTCCATCATCGACCCGAGGGTCTTGTACGCCGAGAGGTCCGGGCCGGCGGCGATGTCCGTCGTGTCGTGGGTGTGGTCGAACCCGGTGTACTCCCGGTCCGTCCCGAGGTACTCCTCGGCGATAGTGACCTCGTCTTCCCAGTCGTCGGGGTCTTCCATTCGGAGGGTCGCCTCGTAGAACTCGCGGGGGTACTGCCGCACGATGTCCATGTTGTGCGCCTCGTCGTCGATTTCCGAGGGGTCGATGCGCGAGGACATGACGAGCGGCGCGTCCATCTGCCCGCCGCGTTTGTCGGGGAGGTATTCTTTCGAGAAGTTGAGAAGACCGTCCATAAGGAGCATGACACAGTCTTCATCACCGTCGCAATTCCGGCGTTTCGCGGCGTGAAAGTACGGATGAGCGTATCCGACTGCGGCTGTCGTGAAACCGACAACTCTGCCGACGACCGCGGCGGAGGTGTGGGGGGCCATCCCGAAGACGAGTTCGCCGATGAGGTCGTCTCGCTCTTCGATTTCGTAGAAGCGGTCGAGGCCGTAGAACTGTTCGAGGAGGTCGTCGACGAAGTCGGCGGTCTGCATCATGTGTCGCGCCGCGCCGTTCGAGAGGACGATGTCCTGGACTTTGAGCTCGACCAGCTGGTCGTCGAACCGGAGGGGTTCGCCGTCGATGTCGGTCTCGTAGCCGAGTTCGCGGAAGTGGTCGGCCGTCACGTCGAGTTCCTCGGGGCGGACCGCGGTGACGGGCAGGTCGGTCATGTCGTAGCGGACGGTGCCGTCTTTGAACGACGACACGTCGTGTTTCGCCCGCAGGACGCCCTTCTCGATGGGTTCGGGCGTCTTGTTCGCGGAGGTGAGCCCCTTCACGCCCTTGAGAATCTGGAACGACGACTCCCGCTCGCCGACGCGTTCGAGGGCGTCGCGGTACTCGGTGTTCAGGTCGATGTCCTGCCACTCGGCGCTCTCGACGTCCCAGTCACAGCGCTCGCAGTAGACGCGGCCGGACTCGTCGGGTTCGAGGACGGTCCCGCAGTCGTCGCACTCGTAGTGGGGTTCGGTGTGGCCGCCGCAGTCGGGGCATTTCGACTTGAAGCCGAACGCGCCGCAGTCGGGGCACTTGCGCCGGCCGAGGCGGACCGAAATCTGGCCGCGCTTGCCGGACTCGCCGCGGTGTCTGGCGGCGTCGCCCACGTCGCGCTGGCTCCCGCCGGCCTCGCCGATGGGAAACAGCGTGTGGACCGCGGGCGAGAGGTCGCGGCGCTCGGACTTCTCCGGGCGGCCCATGCGGTTGCCGATGCGGGTGGGCGCGCGCTCGCGAACGGTGAAAGGCGCGACTTCGTTGACGGCCTCGACGGCGTTGTCGCCGTCGTCCCACTCGCGGGCGCGCTCGGAGAGATCATCGAGTTCCCACGTCCGCTCGCGGTCGTCGGTGAGGCCGAGGCTCCGGGCGAGGGGTCGCCAGACGGGGACCCGGAGCGTCTCGTCGGTCTGTCGGTGGGCGACGAGCAGGTGTTCGAGCGCCTCCCGAATCTCGGGCGTGTTGTCGAGGACGAGCGTGCCCTCCAGTCCGCGCTCGGGTTCGTTGTCGTGTTCGAGCGCGGCGGTCGTGCCGCCGTCGGCCTCGGCGGCGACGACCTCGCCGGCCGCGACGGCGTCGGCGAGCGCGTCGAACCGCTCGACGGAGATATCGTGCCAGAGGTAGGTGTAGACGGGATGGAGCGGGGCGTCGAACTCGGTCGCCCACGAGAGGGCGTCTTCGACCGACGGCTCTTCGAGGTCGACCGCGGGGTCGTCGCGGAGCGCCTGCACGTTGGCCTCGGTCGCCTCGAAGTCCTGAATCCACCACTCGAAGACGTACGAGGCGGGCGCGAGCGGGTGGTTGTTCTCGACGAACTCGCCGAAGTTGACGAGGTACTCGCCGAGGTCGAGAATCTTCTCGACGCCGTTCTGTAGCTCCTCGGCCTCCTCGGGGTCGTCGATGCGGCGCACGTCGCCGTTGGCGAGTCTGACCGTCGGCCCCTCGATGGAGTCGACGGGGACGACGCCGCCGGCCTTGCCGGGGCGTTCGGTCTTGATTTGGGTGCCGGTGGCGATGAAGTCGTCAACGATGTGCATCGTCGCGGGGTGGACGCCCGCGGTCGCAAAGCCGTGGTTGCGGGCGCGGCCGTACCGGAGGCGGAAGCCGCCGGGCGCGGAGGGGTGGCCGAAGACCGGGCGGCCCGCGATGAGGTCGCGGAGGAACTTGGTCGCGGGTTCGACGCGATTCGGACCGTCGGGGGCGTCGCTCTCGGCGTCGTCGGCGTCTGCGTCCGGGTCGGCCTCGGCGTCGTCGGCCTCGTCAGCGTCGTCTCCCGCGTCGTCGGCCTTCGCGGCCTTCCCGTCGTCCTTGCCGATGGTGCCGTCGATGAGGTCCTGGAGCCACGGCCAGTCGACCTCGTCGAGCTGGCGGGTGTAGCGCTGAATCTTCGGGGCCTTGAGCGCGATTCCCTCGGCCATGACGAGACACATGCCGCCGCGGGCGGAGTTGGTGTCGACGCGTTCGAGGTCGCGGTAGCCCGAGACCTCCTCGTCGCCCGTGGCCTCGCCGTCGAGCATGATGGGCATGTTCTCGGCGATGAAGCGCGACTCCTTGTCCTTCGGCGAGTACTGGAGACCGGTCTCTTTGTCGTAGAGGTTCACCTCCTCGACGTAGCGCTCGACCTCGTCAGTTCGGGCTTTGTACTCGTCGATATCGAGGAGCGAGCGGGCGTAGTCGGCGACGAGCACGGACAGCGCCTGTGCGGTGCCGCCCGCCGAGCGAATCGGGCCGGCGTAGTAGACGTTGACGAACTCGGTGCCGTCGTCGTTTTCGAGGATTTCGACGCGGTCGATGCCCTCGATGGGCGCGGCGACGACCCCCTCGGTGAGCAGGGCGACGGCGGTGCGGACCGCGCCCTCGACTTTGCCCTCGCGGGAGTCGTAGTCGCCGACGTTGCCGTCGACGAAGTCGGTCACGAGTTCGAGCGCGGCCTCCTCGCGTGACATCTCGCCTTCGAGTTCGCGGACGCGCTCTGCGACGCCGTCGATGCCGAGGATGTTCTCGACGCGGTCGGCCATGTCCTTGGCGACCGGAATCTCGACTTCGGTCTTCGGGTCGTACCCCGTCGCCTTCGCGGCCTCCGCGAGGTCGAACGCCTCGTCGAGGCGGGCTTCGATGCGACGGAAGTACCGGGTTTCCTCCTCGCGCACGGTTACAGCCAGAGGTCGAGGTCGGTCACCGCGTCGTGGTCGCGTTCGAGCGGTTCCTCGAAGGCGCGGAGGTTCAGTTCACCCGCGAAGACGGTCGCCGAGTCGAGGTGACCCGCGAGCGCCTGGCCGCTCCGTCGGGAGAGAATCGCGTGCGTGTGTGCGAAGGGTTCGCCGTCGAGGAGCGCGACGTTGCCCACGCAGGCGGCGACTTCGAGCGGCTCGTCGAACGTCACGGACTGGTACTCCTGGTCCGTCTGGTCGTAGAACCAGAGTTCGGCGTCCTGGACGGCACCCATGGCGTTGAACCACGCGGACTCGATGCCCTTGCGCGCGCAGAACTCCTCGATCTCCTCGCGCCAGTCCGCGCCGTGTTCGAGACGGGCGAGGTACTCCTCGCTCACCGTCACCGCTCGAGCGTTCATGTAGCGTACCACGAGCGAGTCGGACTAAAATGTGAATGGTCTGCTCGCCGGGGAGGCGAACGGTGCCGGAGCGATTACCGCCACTCGTCGAGCGCGAGCGCGTCGGCTACGTCAGAAGCGAGCCACGCGTCGTCGCGGGAGATATCCGCGATAATAAGACGCTGGCCCGTCTGAGAGCGATCCACCGAGGCCATGACCTCGGCGCCCGAGTCGTCGACGGAAGCCGTCGCATCCGGCGTCATGTATGATACATAGTGACACCCCTATATAAGTGGACCGAAACGACGGGGCGAGACGAGCCGGGACGGCCGGTTCAGTCCCTCAGAACAGAGGGTGAAACCTGAAACGAGTTTTGTAGGGAGTCTCGTGGCAGTTTTCGCCGCTTGGGTGTGGAACTACGTGCTTTCCACGCTACACTATATCAAACAAATCGAATACGGTAAGTTTATCCACGCGCCGCGAAAATTTTGTTCTGAATGCCAGACACTAACAAACTCTCGCGTCGCCGTTTTCTGAAGGCAACGGGGGGGGCCGCCACGGCCGCCGCCCTCGCCGGTTGTACCGGCGGTGACGGTGAAGAGACGACGACGACCGAGTCCGGTGGCGGGGAGACCGAGACCACCCAAGAGGACACGGGCACGGAGCTGTCCGGTTCGGTGTTCAACCGCATCCTCGACGGAACCATCACGACGATGGACCCCGTCGCCGCGACCGACACGTCGTCGGGCATCCTCATCCAGCAGGTCTTCGACTGCTTGATGTCCTACCAGAACGCCCTCCCGACGGTCGAAAACGAACTCGCCGCGGACTACACGGTCTCCGACGACTTCACGACCTACACGTTCGAGCTCGCGGACGCGACCTACCACAACGGTGACCAGGTCACCGCCTCCGACTTCATTTACGCGTGGGAGCGCCTCGCGGCCTCCGAGAACAGCCGTCGCGCCTACTTCATCCTCGACTCCGTCGGCGTGGAACACGAGACGGACGACGAGGACAACTACGTCCCCGGGTCGCTCGGCCTCGAGGTCGGCGAGAGCGAGACCGAACTCGTCGTCAACCTCGCAGAGCCGTTCCACGACACGCTCGAGATGTTCGCCTACACCTCCTTCGCCGCCCTCCCCGAGGGCATCCTCGGCGACATCGAGGAGTACGACGGCGAGATGGAGTACACCGAGTTCGCGTCGAACAACCCCATCGGCGCGGGTCCGTTCGAGTTCGCCTTCTGGGAGCAGGGCACCGCCGCGGCCGTCTCCAAGTACGACGACTACTACGGGCAGGTCGCGCAGGTCGACAACGTCCGCTGGCAGGTCATCGAGGACGACACGGCCCGCTACAACTACGCGATGAACGAGAACGCGGACTACTTCGGACTGCCCACCGCGCAGTACGACCCCGGGCTCGTTCAGGTCGACTCGACCGACGAGTACGGTCGTGAAGTGGGTCAGTACGGTCCCGTCCGCAACGGGAAGACGCTCAACTACGTCGGCGTCCCGACCCTCTCCATCTACTACATCGGCTTCAACATGGAGAAGGTCCCGAAGGAGGTCCGCCAGGCGTTCGCCTACGTCCTGAACCAAGACCAGATGGTCTCCGAGGTGTTCAAGGGCCGCGGCTCCCCGGCGGAGCTCTTTACGCCCCCGACCATCTTCCCCGGCGGCGCGCAGGCCGCGAGCGACCTCGTCAGCTCTGACTACCCGTACAGCGCGGGCGAGACGGACATCGAGGCCGCCCGCCAAGTCATGGAGGAAGCCGGCTACGGGCCGGACAACCAGTTCGAGGTCCAGTGGACCCAGTACAACAACAACGCGTGGGAGGAGATGGCGAGTATCCTCCGCGACCAGCTCGCGTCGGCCCACATCAACATGCAGATTCAGAAGGCCGACTTCTCGACGCTCCTCGAACGCGGCCGCAACGGTCAGCTCGAAGCGTACACTCTCGGCTGGATTGCCGACTGGCCGGCCCCGGACAACTTCCTGCAACTTCTGAACCCGCCGCAGACGGACACGTCCGAGCAGGGCCCCATCTCGTACGTCAACTGGACGGCCGAGAACGGCGACGCCTACCAGCAGGCGACCGACGCCTACCAGCAGGTCGTCGACAACCCGGCGCCGACCGACGAGGCCCAGCAGGTCCGCGACGAGGCCTACGTCGACATCGAGACGGCCAACTGGGAAGACGTCGCGATGTTGCCGGTCTACAACCAGAAGGAGGAGACGTTCTGGTACGACACCGTCGAAATCGAGCCGTTCGGTGGCATGGGTCCGAGCCGCCAGAAGCTCAACAACGTCACCCTCAACCGATAACGCCGGGGAACACGGGCACGTCCCCACGTCCCGTCTAAATCGAACTCCCGGATATTTTTGACAAGCGTATAGTTAGTCGCTACTATGTGGCATAATCCGGCGGTAGAGTTGCTGAAACAGCAGTATTGGGAATTCGAAGCGCAAGACATAACCATACCACTCAGTAAACCCTTACAATAATGTCCGCTCGAACGGTCTGCGAGGTGATGCCATGAGTCGATGGCAGTACTTCCTCCGCAGGGTACTGATGTCGATTCCTGTCGTCATCTTCGGGACGACGATTACGTTTGCCCTCATCCGCCTGGGGCCGCTCGACCCCGTGTCGGCGATTCTGGGGACGCAATACAACCCGCAGGCGGCAGAACAGATTCGAACGAACCTCGGATTGAACCAGCCGCTCTGGAGTCAGTACCTCGACTTCATGTACGAGCTGTTCACCTTCCAACTCGGCCAGTCGTGGGTCATCGCGCCCGGGACGACCGCGTACGAACTCATCGAAATCTACGCGCCCCGGACGATTTGGCTCGGCTTCTGGTCGGTGCTCATCGCGCTGTTCGTCGGGATTCCGCTCGGCTTCTACGCCGGATTGAACCCGAACACGCCCTCCGACTACGTCGCCTCCTTCGGCGGAATCGTCTGGCGTGCGATGCCGAACTTCTGGCTGGCAATCATGCTCGTCACGGCCCTCTCACAGCTCGGGACGTGGACGAACGGCCTGTTCACGTGGCAGACGTGGATCGTCAGGACGAACGTCGTCACGCCCCCGGCGCTCGGCTTCTTCCAATCGCCGGTCGAGCAGTTCCTCGCCGACCCCGGCGGGTGGACCGAGTCGTTCATCCGGGCGACGAAGCAGATCGCCCCGGCGGCGCTGGTCCTCGGGTCGGCGTCGATGGGCAACGAGATGCGTATCGGCCGCACCGCCGTCCTCGAAACCATCAACTCGAACTACGTCGAGACCGCCCGCGCGAAGGGCGTCTCCGGGCGCTCGCTCGTCTGGAAGCACATCTTCCGGAACGCGCTCATCCCGCTCGTGCCCATCATCACGGGTGAGGCGTTCCTGCTTCTCGGCGGGTCGGTGTTCGTCGAGACGGTCTTCGCCATCAACGGCCTCGGGTGGCTGTTCTTCAACGCCGCCATCAACGGGGACCTGCCGCTCATCGGGACGCTGATGTTCATCTTCATCCTCATCCTGGTCGGCACGAACATCCTTCAGGACTTCCTGTACACGATTATCGACCCGCGCGTCGGGTACGACGGGTGAATCACAGTGAGCACGACAACCGAAACCGAGATTCCGCTCCGACAACGAGTCGCTGAGAACCCCCAGCCAGCGCTGATTTGGGCCGCCGTCGGTGCCGTCCTCATCGGCGTCGAGCTGGGCGCTATCCTCCAAGTCGTCGGCGCCGTCGCCGGCGTGGTCGTCAACCTCCTCCCGGGCGACCCCGGCGCGTCCGCCGTCCAATCGCTTCAGGCGGCGTTCGACGCGGTTCCGACGCTCGTCTCCCGCGACGTGATTCCGAACCAGGGCTACTGGAACGGCACGGGCTACGAGAACACCTTCCTCGGGCTCTCGCCCGCGGTCGCGTGGGTCATCCGCGTCGCGTTCGTCTACGCGTACGCCTTCGCGGTGCTGGCGTGGGCGTGGAACGGCTACACCCGGTTCCGCCGCCACTACCGCCGCGTCGACTGGACGCCGCGGGACGACGTGGTCAACCGCTTCCGGGGTCACTCCTGGGGCAAGTTCGGGCTCATTATCGTCATCACGTTTGTGGTCATGGCGGTATTCGCGCCCGCGCTCGGGCCGACCACGATGGAGCGGAACATCCTCCAGCCGTACGACTACGAGGTCACCTACTGGAGCGAAGACACCCAGAGCACCGAGACAGTCCTCGTCGGCGAGGCCAACCTCGGCTCGGGGTCGCAGGGCGCGGGTGACGAGAACGTCGCGCCGCTGACGTACGACGACTACGGCAGGTTCCATCCGTTCGGCACGGCGACAAACGGGAAGGACCTGTTCACACAGGTGGTGTTCGGGGCCAGGATATCCCTGACCATCGCCGTCGTCGCCATGGGCATCGCCGGCCTCATCGGACTCGGCTTGGCCATGATAACGGCGTACTACAAGGGGCTGGCGGACTTGGCGACGGTGTTAGTCTCCGACTCGGTACAGGCGTTGCCGGTCATCATGGTCCTCATCTTGATGCTCGTCATCTTCCAGAACACCTGGGTCAGGGAGTTGTACGACGGCGCGGTGCTCATCATCCTCATCTTCAGCGTCGTCTACTGGCCGTTCATCTGGCGGTCGATACGTGGCCCGGCGCTCCAGGTGTCCGAGGAGGACTGGATCGACGCCGCGAAGTCGTTCGGACAGACGCCGACGCAGGTCATGCGCAAGCACATGGCCCCCTACGTGTTCAGCTACATGCTCATCTACGCCTCGCTCAGTCTCGGTGGTATCATCATCAGCGTCGCCGGGCTCTCGTATCTCGGGCTCGGCATCACCGCGCCGACCCCCGAGTGGGGCCGGCTCATCGCCAACGGCCAGCAGTACGTCGCCAGCCCCTCGTGGCACATCTCGCTGGTCCCCGGCCTCCTCATCACGCTGGTCGTGACCGGGCTGAACGCCTTCGGCGACGGCATCCGCGACGCCATCGACCCGCAGGCGGACACCGGTGACGAGGCCGCCGCCACGGGAGGTGGCGCATGAGCACCGAACAGGCGCGCTCCGCCCGCACCAAGGGCGAGCCCCTGCTCTCCGTCGAGAACCTCCGAACGTCGTTCTACACCGACAAGGAGGTCATCCGCGCGGTCGACGGCATCTCGTTCGACATCTTCCGCGGCGAGACCGTGGGCATCGTCGGCGAGTCCGGCTCCGGCAAGTCCGTCACGGCCCGCTCTATCATGCGACTGGTCGAGAACCCCGGCCGCATCGAGAACGGCCGCATCATGTACGACGGCGAGGACCTCCTCGATAAGTCGCCGAAGCAGATGCGCTCTATCCGCGGCGGCAGTATCGCCATGGTGTTCCAGGACCCGCTGACGAGCCTGAACCCCGTCTACACCGTCGGCAACCAAATCAAGGAGGCGCTTCGCCTCCACCGCGGGCTGAGCGGGTCGAAGGCGACGAAAGAGGCAATCGAACTGCTCGAAGCGGTCGGGATTCCTGACGCCCACCGTCGCGTCCGCGAGTACCCCCACCAGTTCTCCGGCGGGATGCGCCAGCGCGCCGTCATCGCGATGGCGCTCGCGTGCGACCCCGAACTGCTCATCTGCGACGAGCCGACCACCGCGCTCGACGTGACCATCCAGGCGCAGATTCTGGAGCTCCTCGAAGAGCTTCAAGAAGAGCGCGACCTCGGCATCATGTTCATCACCCACGACATGGGCGTCATCGCCGAAATCGCCGACCGCGTCAACGTGATGTACGCGGGCGAAATCGTCGAGAGCGCCCCCGTCGTCGAACTGTTCGAATCGCCGAAACACCCCTACACGCAGGGGCTTCTCAACTCCATCCCCGGACAGGGACTCGACGAGAACGAGCGCCTCGCGACCATCGAAGGCGACGTGCCGACGCCGAACGAGGACCCGACCTACTGCCGGTTCGCGCCCCGGTGTCCGAAGGCGTTCACCGAGTGCGACACGGTCCACCCCGAACCCGTCGAAGTCGGTGACGGTACGGGCCAGCACCGTGCGTCGTGTCTGCTGTACCCGGAAGACCTCCCCACGGAGGAGGCGGTCGCCGTCCACCGAGAGGGCGGACAGCGCGGAGGTGACACGCGATGAGTACGACATCCACGGAAGAAGAGCGAACCACGACGGCGCGCGGAGAGACCATCCTTGAGGTCAACGACCTCAAGACCTACTACGAGGACGGCGGCCTGCTCGGGAGCAACCCCGTGAAGGCGGTCGACGGCGTCTCGTTCGACATCCAGCGCGGCGAGACGCTCGGGCTGGTCGGCGAGTCGGGCTGTGGGAAGTCCACGCTCGGCCGCACGCTGATGCGCCTCGAAGAGGCCACCGCGGGCGAGGTCAAACTCAACGGCACGGACATCACCACGCTGTCCGGCTCCGACCTCAAGCAGTTCCGCAAGGACGTACAGATGGTGTTCCAGGACCCCGATTCGAGCCTCAACGAGCGGATGACCGTCGGCGAAATCGTCCGCGAGCCGCTCGACGTCCACGACTGGAAGACGCCGTCGGAGCGCCGCGAGCGCGTCCGCGAACTGCTCGAAACGGTCGGACTGCAGGAACAGCACTACTACCGCTACCCCCACCAGTTCTCCGGCGGCCAGCGCCAGCGCATCGGCATCGCCCGCGCGCTCGCGCTCGAACCGGAGTTCATCATCCTCGACGAGCCGGTGTCGGCGCTCGACGTGTCCGTGCAGGCGAAGATTCTCAACCTGCTCGAAGACCTGCAAAACGAGTTCGGGCTGACGTACCTGTTTATCGCCCACGACCTCGCGGTCGTCCGCCACATCTGCGACCGCGTCGCCGTGATGTACCTCGGCAACATGATGGAAATCGGCCCGGCCGACGAGCTGTTCGACGAGCCGGCGAACCCCTACACCCACGCGCTGTTGTCGTCGATTCCGGAGCCGGACCCGACGGTCGAGCGCGACCGAATCACCCTTCGCGGGACGCCGCCGAGCCCGCGGGACCCGCCGGCGGGCTGTCCGTTCTCGACCCGCTGTCCGGTGAAGATTCGTCCGGCGGCGTACAGGGACATGGACCCCGACGTCTGGGAGCGCATCGAAATCTTCCGCGAGGTGCTTCGGGAGCGCTCGCGCGCGGACCCCTCGCTGAGCGACCGCGTCCGGAAACTGCTCGGCCGGGAGAGCCACCGCGCCGGGATGGACGAAATCATCCCCGAGCTGTTCGGCGACCTCGACGTGCCTTCGGACGTGATGACCCACGTCCGCGAGGCCGCCGACTACGCCGAAAACGACGACGAAAACGCCGCTCGGACCTACCTCCGCGAGGAGTTCGGAAGCGTCTGTGACCACGAGCGGCCCGAACAGCTCGCGGTCGGCGACCGGGGGCGGCTGAGCCTCTGTCACCGCCACGACGCCGAGTACGAGGAGCCGGCGACCGTCTTCGAGACGCTCGTCCGATAGCCATGGAGTTCGACCCACGCCGATTCGGCGTCAAGGCCATCGACGCCGTGGTCTACGCCGTCGCCCTCACCGGCGTGGTGTTCGTCGTGACCGCCGTCGTGAGTACGCTCGCCGGCAACGGACTGCCCGGCGCGAAGTGGCTCATGTTCTTTCTCGGGTTCGCCATGTTCGGCTACTCGTCGCTGAAGGTCCGCCCGAAGGCGGCGTGGAAGCGCGGAGACGGAAACGGCGGCAACGGCGGAAACGGCGGCACCGACGGCGGCCTGTTCTCGGGGAGCGACGAGCCCGTCGGCGTCGAGAAGCTCGTCGGAGACGCCCTCGACGCGATACTGCCGCCGCGACTGCGACCGGCGACCGGCGACGAGCGGCCGTCGAGCGGGGTGAAACTGCTCCTCGCGTCGGTCTGTATCCTCGCGGCCTCCTACGCGATGGAAGTCGTCTTCGAAATCAACTACTGACCGACGCGGGGCCGCCCGCGACCTTCGATGCCTTTTACCATATACGTCGTCCAGAACGGGTATGGCCGAACTCGGAGACGACGAGACGCCCGAGGTCGAACGCATCGCCGGCGAGGCGGACCGTCGCCGCGAGGCGTGGGGCGCGACGCTCGACGACATGGCCGCGATGGCCGACGACTTCGAGGACGAGGGGTGGACGACGGTCCGCATCGCCGCGGGCGACAGCGGCCCGTTCGGTCCCTCCAGCGGGAAGGGCGACGAGGGGGCGTTCGGCCTCGCGTACGTCATCCCCGGCGACAAGGCCGAGACGGTCGCCGACCTGTTCGAGGAAACGTCGTTCCCCGAGTACGAGGTGTACCGCGCGGAGAACGACGGCCGCGTCTACATGGTGACGGCGCTGTTCTCACCGGACGCCGAGACCGCTATCTTCCTCGCCGGCGCGTGGGACCTCCGCGAGGCGCTGGAGTGTGCGACCGTCGCCGTCGAAGAGGGGCGGATGTACTCCTATCTCCAGAAGCTCGACGGCACCGTCGTCGGCGTCGTCGAACACGACGACCCCGAGAAGTTCTTCCCCAACCTCGACGCGATTCGGCGGTACGCGCCGAACGGCGGCGACGGCGACGGCGAGACCGACGACGGCAACTGAGCCGAGAGCCGTTCTGCTTCTGCGCCGTGTGCGCATCGCCCGTCCCCGACCCCCGCGAGCCGCGGCGGACGCCTGTCAGCGAGGCGAAAGCGTTCGCAGAGTACATTAGGCGGGGGGAAGAAAGCGGGTGTATGAAAGTAGCCGACGCGATGACCCGCGGCGAGGAGGTCGTGACGGTGTCCCTGCCGGGCACCCGCGACGACGTTCTGGAATACCTCCAAGAGCGTGGGTTCTCTTCCGTTCCCGTGGTGAAAGAGACCGACGAGGGGACGAAGTACCGAGGGCTCATCTCTCGGGAGGACCTCATCGAACACCCCGACGAGGACCAGCTGGCGGTGCTCGTCCGCGAGGTGCCGACCGCGAGCGCCGACGACGACCTCGAAGCCGTGGCCGCGACGATGGTCTCGGAGGGCGCGCGCCGAATCCCCGTCGTCGACGGCGACGCCATCGAGGGCATCCTCACCGTCACCGACGTGGTCCGGGCCATCGCCCGCGGCGACATCGACGGCGAGACCGAGGTCGGCGACCTCGCCGCCCGCGACGTGAACACGACGTACGTCGACGTTCCCCTGCACATCGTCGAGCGCGAGATATTCTACGCGAACGTGCCGTACGCGGTCGTCCTCGACGACGAGGCCTCGCTGGCCGGCATCGTGACCGAAGTCGACATCATCGAGGTCGCCCGCGTCGTCGAAGGCGAGGCCGGCACCGGCGACTCGGTCGCCAACCAGGACGACGAGTGGATGTGGGAGGGCATCAAGGCGGTCGGCAACCGCTACATCCCGACCCGGAACGTCGAGATTCCGGCCGAACCGGTCTCGAAGTTCATGACCGACGACCTCGTGAGCGTCCCGACGCGCGCCACCGCCAAGGACGCCGCCCAGACGATGATTCGCGAGGACATCGAGCAGATTCCGCTCGTCTCCGGCGACGAACTCATCGGCATCGTCCGGGACATCAACCTGCTGGAGGCGCTGTATGAGTGAGGGCGACGAGTCCGCCGCGCTCACCGAACTCGCGAAGCGCCGCGGGTTCTTCTTCGGTTCCTCGGAGGCCTACGGCGGCGTCGGCGGGTTCTACACCTACGGCCCGCAGGGCGCGGCCCTGAAGTCCAACGTCGAGGAGGCGTGGCGCGAACGCTTCGCCGTCCAGGAGGGCAACCTCGAAATCGAAGCCCCGACCATCATGCCCGAGCCCGTCTTCGAGGCGTCGGGCCACCTCGACGGCTTCGACGACATGCTCGTCGAGTGCGCCGAGTGCGGCGAGTCCCACCGCGCGGACCACCTCATCGAGGACAACTCGGAGCTGGAGGACGCCGAGACGCTGTCGCCCGAAGAGGCGGCCGAGAAAATCGCCGACCTCGGCCTCGTCTGTCCGACCTGCGGCGCGGACCTCGCCGGCCAGTCGGTCGAGGACTTCAACCTCATGTTCGAGACGAACATCGGCCCCGGCTCGTCGACGCCGGGCTACCTCCGGCCCGAGACGGCGCAGGGCATCTTCGTGGAGTTCCCGCGCATCAAGGAGTACGCGCGCAACAGCCTCCCGTTCGGCGTGACGCAGGTCGGTCGCGCCTACCGCAACGAGATTTCGCCGCGGAAGAGCATCGTCCGCACCCGCGAGTTCACGCAGGCCGAACTGGAGCACTTCATCGACCCCGAGCGCGACGAGGCCGACCTTTCGGCGGTCGAGGACGTGGAGGTGCTTCTGTACCCCGCGACCGAACAGGAGGCCGACGACGGCGACTACGTCGAGACGACCATCGGCGAGGCCGTCGAAGACGGCGTTATCGGCAACGCGTGGCTCGGCTACTTCCTCGGCATCGCCCAGGAGTGGTACGAGACGGTCGGCGTCGACATGGATCGCTTCCGCTTCCGCCAGCACCTCGCGGGCGAGCGCGCCCACTACTCCTCGGACTGCTGGGACGCCGAGAGCGAGGTCGACGGCGACTGGATAGAAATCGCGGGCTTCTCCTACCGGAGCGACTACGACCTCTCGAAGCACGGCGAGTACGGCGACGACGACTTCACCGTCTTCCAGCAGTACGACGAGCCGAAGACGGTCGAGCGCGCCGTCGTCGACCCCGACATGGCGACGCTCGGCCCCGAGTTCGGCGCGCAGGCCGCCGACGTGGCAGAGGCGCTGGAGACGCTCGCCGAGCGCGACCCCGACGCCTTCGACGCCGACGAGGTCACCCTCGACATCGACGGCGAGGAAGTCACCGTCGACACCGACGTGGCCAACTTCTCGGTCGAGACGCAGACCGAGGCGGGCGAGCACATCACGCCGCACGTGGTCGAGCCCTCGTTCGGTATCGACCGCACGGTGTACACGCTCCTCGCGCACGCGTACGAGACCGACGAGGTCGACGGCGAGGCGCGGAGCTACCTCTCGCTTTCGCCGTCTGTCGCGCCGACGAACGTCGGCGTCTTCCCGCTCGTGAGCAACGTCGACGAGCTGGTCGACCTCGCCGACGACGTGGCCGAAGAACTCCGCGCGGCCGGCTTCGCGGTCGTCTACGACGACTCCGGTAGCATCGGTCGGCGCTACCGCCGGCAGGACGAGGTGGGCACGCCGTTCTGCATCACCATCGACCGCGACGGGCTCGAAGGCGACGGCGCGAATACCGTCACCATCCGCGAGCGCGACAGCGGCAAGCAGGTCCGACTGCCCGTCGACGACCTCGTCGGAACGCTCGTTGGCCTGCGCGCCGGCACCGCCTCGTTCGACGACGTGCTCGACGACAACGAGGTCGTCGAGGCGTAACCCGCCGTGGGGCGACCGAGCACCGCCGAGGTGAAGCGGCGACTGGTCCACGCGAGCGGGTCGGGGATGCCGCTTTTGTACCTCCTCGGGCTGGTCGAGTGGCGTACCCTCGGGTATCTGTTCGTCTTCCTCGCGGCGGTCGTCAGCGTCCTCGAACTGCTCCGGCTGTTCGGCGGTCTCCAGTGGGGAATCTACGACGAACTCACCCGCGAGTACGAACAGGACAACGTCGCCGGCTACGCGCTGTACGTCTACAGCCAGACGGCCGTCGCGCTGGTGTTCGGCCCCCACATCGCGGTGCCGGGGATGCTCATGCTCACCATCGGCGACCCGATAAGCGGGCTTCTCGGCTCCGCGCCGGTGGGCGAGCTGAAGTCGGCGCGGACGCTCGCGGCGATGTTCGCGGTCTGTTTCATCCTCGCCGCGCCGTTCGTGATTCCCGTCTCGGGAGTCGTCGCGGGCGGGCTCGCCGCGGCCGCCGGAGCCGCCGGCGCGACGCTGGCCGACGGCGCGAAGCCGGTCGTCGCCGGCTACGTCATCGACGACAACCTCTCGATTCCGCCGGTCGCCTGTACCGCCATCGCGGTGACGCTCTGGCTTCTCGCCTGAGCGGAAGGCGGCTTTATTTCGTCCGCTCGCTAATCGTCGAGTCATGACTGTCTACGAGAGCGACCTTCCGGGCGTCGGGAAGAAACACGAGGTTGAGCTCGGCGACGGCTCCCGGCTCATCATCGTGACGCACAACACCGGCAAGCGAGAGGTGTTCCGGCGCGCGAGCGCCGACAGCGACTCGGAGAAGCTGTTCGAACTCACCGACCAGCTCGCCCGGCAGGTGGGGACGCTCCTCGAAGGCGCGTACTTCCAGCCGGTCCAGACCGAGACCATCGAGACGCTTCTGGGCGACAACACGCTCATCGAGTGGGTCGAAGTCGGGGCGGACTCCGACATCGCGGGCAAGACCCTCCGCGAGTCCGACCTCAGACAGGCGACCGGCGCGTCCGTCATCGCCATCGAGCGCGGCGACGAGGTCATCACCTCGCCCGGCGGCGACGCGATGGTCGAAGCCGGCGACACGCTCGTCGTCATCGGTCCCAAGACGGCCTGCCGCGACTTCGTCGCGCTCGTCAAAGGGACCTGATGGCGGCGGCGCTCCTCGAATTCGGCTACCTGTTCGCCGTCCTCGCGGTCGTCGGAGCGGTCGCGCTCCGCCTCGGCCTGTCGGTGATTCCCCTCTACGTCGTCGGCGGCGTCGTCGCCGGGCCGTACGTCGCCGGGCGGTTCGGCCTCCCGTACGTCCCGAACGGCGAGGTCGTGACGATTCTGGCGGAGCTCGGTATCGTCCTCCTCCTGTTTTTCCTCGGCTTGGAGTTCAGCCTCGACCGGCTCCGGGCGTCCGGGGCGAAAATCGGCCGCGCGGGCGTCATCGACCTCGCGGTGAACCTCCCCATCGGTATCGCCATCGGGCTCGTCCTCGGGTGGTCGCCGGTCGAGGCGCTGCTTCTCGGCGGCATCGTCTACATCTCGTCGTCGGCCATCGTGACGAAGACGCTCATCGACCTCGGGTGGATTGCGGACCCCGAGTCGGAGCCGATTTTGGGCACGCTCGTCTTCGAGGACCTCGCCATCGCGGTCTACCTCGCGGTCGTCACCTCGCTCGTGCTCGGCGGCGACGGCGGCGTCGCGGCCATCGGCCGGTCGCTCGCCATCGCCTTCGGCTTCCTCGGCCTCCTGTTCGTGGCCGTCCAGTACGGGACGGCGCTTTTCGCCCGCGTCCTCGACGTAGAGAACCAAGAGGCGTTCGTCCTGCGGGCGCTCGCGGTCGTCGTCCCCATCTCGGGCGCGGCGCTCGCGCTCGGGGTGAGCGAGGCCGTCGCGGCGTTCTTCGTCGGCATGGGCTTTTCGACGAGCGGCCACCGAGAGCGGCTCGAACACCTGCTCGTCTCGGTCCGCGACGTGTTCGCCGCGGTGTTCTTCTTCTGGATCGGCCTCGGCACCGACCCGGCGCTGTTGGCGGCGGCGGCCGTCCCGCTCGTCATCGCGGTCGTCGTGTCGACGCCGTCGAAGGTTCTCTCGGGCTACCTCGGCGGTCGGGCGTACGACCTCTCGGCGCACCGGTCGCTCCGGGTCGGCGTCGGGATGGTCCCCCGCGGCGAGTTCTCGCTCGTCATCGCGGCGCTGGCCGCCGCGGGCACGACGCCGGTGATGCGCGAAATCATCCCGGCGTTCGCCGTCGGCTACGTCTTCGTCATGAGCGCGCTCGGAACGGTGCTGATGCAACGGTCGGACCTCGTGGAGCGACTCGTCTTCCGCGGCGGCGCGGCGGACGGCGAGGGGACGACGGAGAGCGCCTGAGTCGCCCGGCGCGGTTTCTGCCCGTCGGTTGCGGCCGCGACGAACGCGACCGACTCGAACGCCGAGGCCGACTCGAACGACTCGACTGACTCGGCCGGCCACAGAGCACTTACCCGAGGAGCCGTCACGTTGCGGGTGCTATGACCCTTATCGAGTGGCTCGTCATCGCAGTCGTCGTGGTCGCGCTCGTCGCGCTCGTCCTCGCGCTCGTCGACAACGAACTGCTGGTCGAACTCGCCGGGGAGTTGCTCGACTGAGGAAACGTTTGCGTCGCCGGAAGCGTTTAATAGGGATGACATCGTAGCGTTCCACAACAATGGCGACTCGCAGTACTTGCGCCACTTTTGCCCCACTGCGAGCCGCGGCTGTCCGACCCCGACGACGGGCCCTTTAGGGCCACAATCATCATCTCCTTCGGGACACGTCGAAATTGCTAATCTCCTGTTTTCGTGCCTATAGGCATCTCTACCACTTAATTTCATAAAACGAATGCAAAGAATTTATCTGTATGTCCCCGCCACAGACGAGTACATGAAGAAAGTCGCACTCGCGTTCTCGGGCGGACTCGACACGACAGTCTGCGTCCCGATTCTCGAAGAGGAGTACGGATACGACGAGGTCGTCGGCGTCACGGTCGACGTCGGCCAGCCCGAAGAGGAGTTCGAGGAGGCCTACGAGACGGCCGAGGCCCTCGGACTGGAACACCACGTCGTCGACGCGAAACAGGAGTTCGCACAGCTCTGTCTCGACTCGGTCTGCGCCAACGCGGACTATCAGGGCTATCCGCTCGGCACCGCGCTCGCGCGCCCGGTCATCGCCAAGGCCATCCTCGAACTCGCCGAGGAGCAGGGCTGTGACGGCATCGCCCACGGCTGTACGGGCAAGGGCAACGACCAGCTCCGTTTCGAGGCCGTCTGGCGCGCCTCCGACCTCGAAGTCATCGCGCCCGTCCGCGAGATGGGCATGACCCGCGAGTGGGAAATCGAGTACGCCGCCGAGAAGGACCTCCCGGTGCAGGGCGGCAACGAGGGCGTCTGGTCCATCGACACGAACCTCTGGAGCCGTTCCATCGAGGGCGGACAACTGGAAGACCCCGGCTACGTCCCGCCGGAGGACATCTACGAGTGGACCGACCAGCCCTCGAGCGAGACGGAACTCATCGAAATCACGTTCGAAGACGGCTACCCGGTCGCCGTCGACGACGAGGAGCTCGAACCCCTCGAACTCATCTCGCTTCTCAACGAGAAGGCCGGCAAGCACGGCGTCGGCCGCACGGACATGATGGAAGACCGCATGCTCGGCCTCAAGGTGCGCGAGAACTACGAGCACCCGGCCGCGACGACGCTCCTGAACGCCCACGAGGCGCTCGAAGGGCTCGTCCTCACGAAGGAGGAACGCGACTTCAAGGCCACCGTGGACAACGAGTGGTCCCAGAAGGCCTACGAGGGCCTCATCGACGCCCCGCTCGTGGGCGCGCTGAACGCCTTCCTCGAAAAGACCCAAGAGCGCGTCACGGGCACCGTGACCATCAAGTTCGAGGGCGGACAGGCCCGCCCGGTCGGCCGCGAGTCCGAGTACGCCGCGTACTCCGAGTCCGCCGCCTCCTTCAACACGGAGACGGTCGACGGCATCGAGCAGGCCGACGCTACGGGCGTCGCCAAGTACCACGGCTTCCAGGCGCGTCTCGCCAACCAGAGCGCGAAGAAGCAGAAGCCCGAACTGGCCGCAGACGGCGGTAGCGACGAGTAAGATGGCAGGCGAGGACGGCGACTCCGAGGGCGTCATCCGCCGGGACCGCTTCAGCGGCGGCCCCGCCCGCGGGTTCATGTCGAGCCTCGCGGCCGACGAACGCATCTTCGAGGCCGACCTCGCCGTCGACCGGGCGCACGTCGTGATGCTCGCGTCGCAGGATATCATCGAGTCCGAGGTCGCGAGCGAAATTCTCGCCGCGCTGGACGAGGTCGAGGCCGCGGGCCACGGCTCGCTTTCCGGCGGCGAAGACGTCCACGAGGCCATCGAGGCCGCCGTCATCGACATCGTCGGTCCCGACGGCGGGAAGATGCACACCGCCCGCTCGCGCAACGACGAGGTGGCGACCTGCATCCGCTACCGCCTGCGCGAGGACGTGCTTTCGGCCCTCGACGCGGCGCTCGCCCTGCGCGAGTCGCTGGTCGAGACGGCCGCCGAACACACCGAGACGGTGATGCCCGGCTACACGCACCTCCAGCCCGCGCAACCGACGACGGTCGCGCACTTCCTGTGCTCGTACGAGCGGGCGGTCGCCCGCGACTGCGCCCGCCTCATGTGCGCGTACGAGCGCATCAACCAGTCGCCGCTCGGGTCGGCGGCGTTCGCGGGCACGCCCTTCGACGTGAACCGCGAACTCGTCTCCGACCTGCTCGGCTTCGACCGCGTGATGGAGAATTCGATGGACGCTTCCGCGACCCGCGACTTCCTCGCCGAGACGCTGTCGGCGCTCACGACCCACGCGGTCACGCTCTCCGGCCTCGCCGAGGACCTCGTGATATTCTCGAACAAGGGGCTCGTCGAGCTGTCGGACGACTACTCGTCGACCTCCTCCATCATGCCGCAGAAGAAGAACCCCGACACGATGGAACTCGTCCGCGCCGTTGCGGGCGACGCCGTCGGGGAGCTCACCGGCCTCCTGACGACGCTGAAGGGACTGCCGCGCGCGTACAACCGCGACCTCCAGCGCGCCCACAAACACGCGTTCCGCACCGTCGACGACGTGGCCGAGGCGGCCGCGGTGGCCGCCGGCGCGGTCGGGTCGGCGACGTGGCCCGAAGACGAACTCGCCGCGGCCGCCGGCGACGGTTTCTCGACCGCGACCGGCGTGGCGGACCTGCTGGCGATGGCCGGCCTGCCGTTCCGCACGGCCCACGAGGTCGTCGCGGAGGCGGCCGCCCGCTCCGAGGGAACGCCCGACGTGGCAACACTTGACGCCGTCGCTACGGACGTATTAGGTGAGTCACTCTTTACGCACGTGACAGCCGAGGCCGTCGAAGCCGCGCTCGACCCGACCGAGAGCGTGGCGAGTCGCGATTCGGTCGGCGGGCCCGCACCCGCCGCCGTGGAGGCGACGCTCTCGACGGCCCGCGACGAGCTCTCGGACGACGCCGCCGCCGTCGCCGACGCCCGCGACTCGCTCGCGGCGGCCGCCGAGGGCCTCGACGAGGAGGTTTCGAGCTATGTCTGAGTCCGACCACGCGACGCCCGCGGGCCTGCTTCGACGACCGCGAGCGACCGCGCCGCGACGACGACCACCACGCCCGACGCGGGAGACGGGTCGACCGGTCCGACGACCGGTCCCGTCTCCGGCGTCGAGTGAGCGTGGCACCCAAGCTCGACGCGTCGTTCGGCCGGCCCGTGCGTTCGGCCGATTCGACAGATAACACCCGTTAGAGACTTCTTTGCATTAATTTTTGTCGCGTAATTTTCGACGCCTTTAATACCGTCCGTCGACCAGCCACGGATGTAATGAGCGACACCATCACCGCGGAAGACCCGCTGAGCGGAGAGGAAATCGAACTGCCGTCCGACGTCGAAGTCGGCGAAATCATCGACAGCCCCGCCACGGGCGCAGAGCTGGAAGTCGTCTCCCTCGACCCCGTGACACTCGAAGAAGCGCCCGAGCTCGAAGAGGACTGGGGAGAGTAAATTGCACGTTGGACTGCTCTATTCCCGGATTCGCCGCGACGAGAAGCTGCTTCTCAACGAGCTTCGCGACCGCGGCCACGAGGTGACGAAGATAGACGTTCGGAAAGAGCAGTTCGACCTCACGGAGCCGCCGGAATCGTTCGACGGACTCGACGTGGTGGTCGACCGCTGTCTGGCGACGAGCAGGAGCATCTACATCACGCGCTTCCTGCAGTCGTACGGAATCCCGGTCGTCAACTCCCACGAGACCGCCGACATCTGCGCCGACAAGGCGAAAAACAGCCTCGCGCTCGCGGACGCGGGCGTACCCACGCCGAACACGAAAGTTGCCTTCACGGTCGAGTCGGCGATGGAAATCGTCGAGGAGTTCGGCTACCCCTGCGTCCTCAAGCCGGTCGTCGGCTCGTGGGGTCGCCTGATGGCGAAAATCGACTCCGAGTCGGCCGCCGAGGCCATCCTCGAACACAAGTCGACGCTCGGTAACTACGAGCACAAGGTGTTCTACATCCAGGAGTTCGTCGAGAAACCGGGCCGCGACATCCGCGTGCTCGCCGTCGACGGCGAACCCGTGGCCGCGATGGTCCGCTCGTCGGACCACTGGCTCACGAACGCCGCGAAGGGCGCGAGCGTCGAGGAGTTCGAACTCGACGACCGCGCGAAAGAACTCGTCAAGCAGGCGTCCGACGCGGTCGGCGGCGGCTTACTCGGCGTCGACCTCATGGAGACGGGAGTCGTCTCCGAATCCGGTGATTCGGAGGCCCGTCAGACGCAGTCTGACGTTGATTACACCGTCCACGAGGTCAACCACACCGTCGAGTTCAAGGCGCTCAACGACGCCGTCGAGGCGGACGTTCCCGCGACGGTCGTCGACTGGCTCGAAGCCAAGGTCGACGGCGAGCAGTCGCTGGCGGAGGTCTCGGCGTGAGCGACCAGCTCACCGCGGGCGTCGTCGGCGGCTCCGGCTTCACCGGCGGCGAACTGCTCCGCCTGCTCGACGGCCACCCGAACTTCGACGTCGAACAGGCCACGAGCCGCTCTTACGAGCGCAAGACCGTCGGTCACGTCCACCCGAACCTTCGTCACCTCGACCTCCGTTTCACCTCGCCGGAGGACCTCGAATCGGTCGACGTGCTGTTCACGGCGACGCCCCACGGCGTCTCGATGGAGCACATCGACGCCTTTCAGGACGCGGCGGACACCGTCGTCGACCTCTCTGCGGACTTCCGTCTCTCCGAGGCGGCGCAGTACGACGAGTGGTACGACGGCCACGTCTGCCCCGAGTATCTGGAGAAGTCGGAGTACGCGCTCCCCGAACTGAACCGCGAGAACCTCCCCGGCGCGGACCTCATCGCCGCGGGCGGCTGTAACGCGACCGCGACGATTCTCGGCCTCAAGCCGCTTTTCGACGCCGGCATCCTCTCCGGCGACGAGCAGGTCGTCGTGGACGTGAAAGTCGGCTCGTCGGAGGGCGGCGCGGGCGCGAGCAAGGCGTCGTCGCACGCCGAGCGCTCGGGCATCGTCCGCCCCTACGCGCCGACCGGCCACCGCCACGAGGCCGAAATCGAGGAGTACCTCGGCCTCTCGGTCTCGTTTACCGTCCACGCGGTCGACATGGTCCGCGGCGCGGCGGCGACCTGTCACGTCTTCCCCGACGGCCCCGTCTCGAAGGGCGACATGTGGAAAGCGTTCCGCGGCTCCTACGGCGACGAACCGTTCATGCGCACCGTCGCCGGCGGCGGCGGCGTCTACCGCTACCCGGAACCGAAGTCGGTCGCCGGGACGAACTTCGGCGAGGTCGGCTTCGAAATCGACCCCGGAAACCGACGACTCGTCGTCTTCTCGGCCATCGACAACATGATGAAAGGCTCCGCGGGGCAGGCGGTCCACGCCGCCAACATCGCGCTCGGGCTGGACGAGACCGCCGGACTCGACTTCACCGGCTTCCACCCCATCGGCTCGCCCTGACCGCACCGCCCCCGAACGCTCGCTCCGACCCACGATTTACGCACCATTTCGACTATGACAGGATACACACGCGAGGAACTGCTCGCGGCACACGAACAGCTCGTCGACAACGAAGCGAACCTACTCACCGATGGCGGCTCCGAGCCGCCGGTCGTCGTCAAAATCGGCGGCGCGAAGGCCGTCGACCCGCAGGGAGCCGTCTCCGACGTGGCCCACCTCGTCGCCAACGGCACCGACGTGGTCGTCGTCCACGGCGGCTCGACCGCCGTCGACGAGACGCTCGAAGAACTCGGCGAAGAACCGACCTACGTCGAGTCGCCCTCGGGCGTCTCCGGCCGCTTCACCGACGAGCGCACCATGGAGGTCTTCTCGATGGTGATGCCCGGCAAGCTCAACACCGACCTGACCGCGCTGTTCCGCGAGGCGGGCGTCGACGCGCTCGGCCTCTCGGGCGTCGACGGCGGCCTCCTGACCGGCCCGCGCAAGTCGGCCGTCCGCGTCGTCGAAGACGGCAAGAAGAAAATCAAGCGCGGCGACCACTCCGGGAAGATTACCTCGGTGAACGCGACGCTCCTCGAAACGCTCCTCGACGGCGGTTACACGCCCATCGTGACCGTTCCGATGCTCGCCGACGACGGCGTACCGGTCAACGCCGACGCCGACCGCGCCGCCGCCGCGGTCGCTGGCGCGCTCGGCGCGAAACTCGTCGTCCTCACCGACGTGAAGGGCGTCTACGCCGACCCCGACGACGAGTCCACGCTCATCGAGACGGCCGACACGCCCGAGGAGTTCTCGGCGCTCGAATCGGCCGCTGAAGGGTTCATGACGAAGAAGGTCATGGCCGCGAAAGAGGCGCTCGACGGCGGGGCCGCCGAGGTCGTCGTCTCCGACGCGAACCTGAACGACCCCATCGTGACGGCGCTCAACGGCGGCGGCACGCACGTGACGCCCGGCGCGCTGGTCGAAGCCGAGGGGGCCGAACAATGAGCGGCTTCGTCTTCAACGAGAAACCCATCGCCATCGAGTCCGGCGAGGGGCCGTATCTCTACTCGGACGACGGCACCGAGTACCTCGACTTCGGCGCGAGCTACGCCGTCGCGGCGCTCGGCCACTCCCACCCCGCGGTCACCTCCGCGATTCAGGAACAGGCCGCGAAGCTGACCTACGTGCAGGCGTCGTACCCCGTCGAGGTCCGCACGGAACTGTACGAGAAGCTTGCGACGCTCGCGCCCGGCGACATCTCGAACGTCTGGCTCTGTAACTCCGGCACCGAGGCCAACGAGGCGGCGATGAAGTTCGCCCGCTCGGCGACGGGTCGCCAGAAAATCGTCGCCACGAAGCGCGCCTTCCACGGTCGCACCCTCGGGAGCCTCGCGCTGACGTGGAAACAGAAGTACAAAAAGCCCTACGAGCCGGTCGCCGGCGGCGTCGAGTTCGTCAGCTACGGCGACGAAGCAGAACTCGCCGAGGCCGTCGACGACGAGACGGCCGCCGTGTTCTTAGAGCCGATTCAGGGCGAAGGCGGCATCAACCCCGCGACGACCGAGTACCTTCAGACCGCCCGCGACCTGACCGAGGAGGCGGGTGCCGCGCTCGTCTTCGACGAGATTCAGACCGGCATCGGTCGCACCGGGTCGCTGTGGGCCTGCGAGAACGCCGGCGTCGTCCCCGACATCCTCACGAGCGCGAAGGGCATCGCCAACGGTCTCCCGCTCGGCGCGACGCTGTGTGCCGACTGGATTGCCGATGGCGCGGCCTCCCACGGCTCGACGTTCTCCGGCGGCCCCGTGGTCTGCGCGGCGGCGAACGCCACGCTCGACACCATCGTCGAAGAGGACCTGCCCGGCCACGCGGCCGCGGTGGGCGACTACCTCACGACGGAGCTCGAAGCCGCCGTCGAGGACCACGACCTGCCGGTCCGCGAGGTCCGCGGCGACGGCCTCATGGTCGGCGTCGAGGTCAAACGCGGCGCGAACCGCACGCTGAAGCACCTCGCGCTGTCCGAGCAGTTGCTCGCGCTCCCCGCGGGTCGGACGGTCGTCCGGTTCCTGCCGCCGCTGGTCATCGAGGAGGAACACGCCGACCGCGCGGTCGACGCCATGACGAACGTGTTATCATGAACGCCGAAATCGAACGCGAAGACGACGAGGCAGACGTGGAGAACGCGGGAGCGGCCGACGCCGAGACCGACGCGAGCGCCGTCTCCGACGACGGGACCGACGCCCTCGACGAGGGCGAGTGGGCCGAGGCGCGCCACCTCCTCTACGACATGGTCTCGACGCCCTCGGTGTCGGGCGACGAGGAGGCGGCCGCCGAGGTGCTGAAGGCGTTCTTCGAGGCGCACGACCGCGAGGTGTGGATAGACGAGGTCGGCAACGTCCGCGCGCCGGCCGACGACGCGGTGCTTCTCACCTCCCACATCGACACCGTCCCCGGCGACGTGCCGGTGAAGATAGAAGACGGCGTCCTCTGGGGTCGCGGGAGCGTCGACGCGACCGGACCGCTCTGTTCGATGGCCGCGGCGGCCGTCGAGACGGGCGTCTCGTTCGTCGGCGTCGTCGGCGAGGAGACCTCCTCGCGCGGCGCGTGGCACCTCGTGGAGGACCGCGAGGAGCCCGACGCGGTCGTCAACGGCGAACCCTCGGGCTGGGACGGCGTCACCCTCGGCTACCGCGGCTTCCTCTCCGGGACGTACATCTCGACGAGCGAACTGGGCCACTCCTCGCGCCCCGAGGAGAACGCCATCCAGTCCGCGGTCGCGTGGTGGTCCCGCGTGGCCGACTTCTTCGACGAGGAGCGCGACGGCGTCTTCGACACGGTGACGACCAAGCCGGTGCGCTTCGACGGCGGCCCGACCGAAGACGGCCTCGCGGTCGAGTCGACGGTGGACGTGCAGTTCCGCGTCCCGCCGCGGCTCACCATCGACGACGTGCGCGAGGTCGCGGAGGGCGAACTCACCCGCGGCGGCGTCCACTGGAACAAGCCCATCCCGCCGGTCATGATGAGCCCCCGGACCGACGTGGCGCGGGCGTTCCGCGTCGCCATCCGCAACGTCGGCGGCGTGAAGCCCCGGCTCCTCCGCAAGACCGGGACCAGCGACATGAACATCTTCGCCGGCACGTGGGACTGCCCGATGGCGACCTACGGTCCCGGCGACTCCGACCTCGACCACGCCCCGAACGAACACCTCGACCTCGCCGAGTTCGACAGCGCCATCGACGTGCTCGTCGACGTGTGCGAGCGCCTCGCCGACGACTGAGGCGAGCCGAGCGGCGGCGACGACCGAACGACCGGGGCGACAGACACACATCCGAGACGACGAACCGACACGGAGACACGACACACGACACAATGCTCGAAACCACCCATTTCACCGACATCGACGACATCAGCGCATCGGAGTTAGACCGCGTCCTCACCCGCGCCGCCGACATCAAGTCCGGCGACGACGAGACGCAACTCACCCGAGCGACGCTGGCGATGCTCTTCGAGAAGCCGAGTACCCGGACGCGTGTCTCCTTCGAGACGGGGATGACCGAACTGGGCGGCCACGCGCTGTTCCTCGGCCCCGAGGACATCCAGCTCGGCCACGGCGAGCCGCTTTCGGACACCGCGCGCGTGCTGGGTCGCTACGGCGACGCCATCATGGTCCGCCTGTTCGAACACGAGGACCTGCTCGAAATCGCCGAGCACTCCGACGCGCCGGTCATCAACGGCCTGACCGACGACGCCCACCCCTGTCAGACGCTCGCCGACCTGCTCACCATCCGCGAGCACGTCGGCGACTTCGACGAGGTGTCCGCGGCGTGGGTCGGCGACGGCAACAACGTCGGCCAGTCGTTCGTCCTCGGCTGTGCGATGGCCGGCATCGACCTCACGGTGGCGACCCCGCCGGCGTACGGCGTCGACGACGACGTGCTCGAAAAGGCGGACGAACTCGGCTCGGCACCGACGATTACGACCGACCCCGAAGAAGCCGTTTCGGACGCGGACGTGGTCTACACCGACGTGTGGATTTCGATGGGGCAGGAAGACCAGCGCCACGAGAAACTGCAGGCGTTCGAGGGGTTCCAGCTCAACGAGGAGTTGCTCTCGGGGACCGACGCGAAGGTCATGCACTGCCTGCCGGCCCACCGCGGCGAGGAGATTACCGGCGACGTGCTCGAAGGCGAGCGGTCGCTCGTCTGGGACCAGGCGGAGAACCGCCTGCACGCCCAGAAGGGCCTCATCGTCGAACTGCTCGAATAAATTCGGGTCCACGGCGGTCGCGGCTCTTTTCAGCTTCTCAGAAGACGCCGTCGAGCGCGGAGGTACGCTATACCGTTCCCGTCGCCTCCGGCGGTGTCGAGGCCTCCGAGCCTTTTAATCGGATGGCGGCCGAGATTCTCCCGTGGCCCACGCCAACGGCGCACCCGACGACGGCGACGCGGACGGAGCGTGGCGGTTCTTCCCGTACGACGAGCCGTACCCCAATCAGGAGGCGGCGATGTCCGGCATCGCCGACGCGCTCGACGACGAGCGGAACGTCCTCCTCGAAGGGGCGACCGGGACCGGCAAGACCATCTCCGCGCTCGTGCCCGCGCTCTCGTACGCCCGCGAGCACGACAAGACGGTCGTCATCACGACGAACGTCCACCAGCAGATGCGCCAGTTCGTCGAGGACGCCCGCGCCATCACCAGAGAGGAGGCCATCCGTGCGGTGGTGTTCCGCGGGAAGTCCTCGATGTGCCACATCGACGTGGGCTTTCAGGAGTGTCAGACCCTCCGCGATACGACCCGGAGCATCGTCGAAAAGGAGTCCGACAAGGCCGAACTCTCCGAGCAGGCGCAGTCGCTCCTCGACGGGATGCGCGAGGGCGAGTCCGGCGCGGCCGACGCGCGGAGCGCCGTCACTGACGAACTCGACAGCATCGACGACGAACTGGAGGAGTTGAAGGAGGGCAACTACTGCGAGCACTACTACAACAACCTCACGCGGAACACCGACGAGTTCTTCCAGTGGCTGTTCGACGACGTGCGGACGCCCGACGAGATTTTCGAGTACGCGGGCAAGCAGAACCTCTGCGGCTACGAACTGCTCAAGGAGGGCATGGAGGGCATCGACCTCGTCGTCTGCAACTACCACCACCTGCTCGACCCGATGATACGCGAGCAGTTCTTCCGGTGGCTGGACCGCGATCCCGACGACGTGATTACGGTGTTCGACGAGGCGCACAACATCGAGAGCGCCGCCCGTGACCACGCCAGTCGCGCGCTCACGGAGAACACGCTCGAAAGCGCGATGAACGAGCTGGAAGACGAAGACGACTCGCGGGCCGAGAGCGCCCGCAACGTCATCGGGACGTTCCTCGACGCGCTTCGCGACAGCTACGAGGAGGCGTTCGGCTTCGGCGAGCGCGAGCAGGTCGGCGAGAACTGGTACGACCTCTCTATCGCCAATCAGGGCCGCCGCGACGACCTGACGATGGAGTTCCTGCAGTCCTACGAGGGCCGCGGCATCGACGTGGAGGTCGAACTCGCCCTCCAGTTGGGCAAGCAGTTGGACGAGCAGTACGAAGACGCGTACAAGAACGGCGAGGCGACGACGCGCAAGGAGTGCCAGACGCTACAGGCGGCGAACTTCATCGCCGACTGGACGGAGATGGGCGGCGAACTCGGCCGCCATCCGATGCTGTCGGTCCGCCGCGACGGCGGCACCGACGAGATTTACGGCCGCGCCGAGCTGTACACCTGCATCCCGCGAGAGGTCACCAAAGAGCTGTTCGAGGAGGTCCACGCGAGCATCCTGATGTCGGCGACGCTCCGCCCGTTCGACGTGACGGAGGGCACGCTCGGCCTCAAAAACCCGGTGACGATGGCCTACGGCCTCGAATACCCCGAGGAGAACCGCCGGACGTTTTCGGTCTCACTGCCCGCGCTGTTCTCCTCCGAGCGTGACGACCCCGGCACCCAACAGACGATCGAGGAGATGCTCGCGGACGCGGCCGCCTTCACGCCGGGCAACACGCTCGTGTTCTTCCCGTCGTACGCCGAGGCGGAGCGCCACCACGAGCGCCTGCGGGCGAACCCGGACGTCGACGCGGAGCTGTTTCTGGACGAGCCGGGCGTCCGCGCCGAGGAACTGCGCCGGGAGTTCGTCGGCAAGGACGGCGCGGTGCTTCTCACCTCGCTTTGGGGGACGCTCGCCGAGGGCGTGAGCTTCGACGGCGACGACGCCCGAACCGTCGTGGTCGTCGGCGTGCCCTACCCGCATCTCTCCGAGCGGCTGGAGGCGGTACAGGCCGCCTACGACCGCGCCTACCGCGGCAAGAGGGACGCCGGCTGGCGCTACGCCGTCGAGATTCCGACGATTCGGAAGACCAGACAGGCGCTCGGCCGGGTCATCCGCGCGCCCGACGACTTCGGCGTCCGCGTGCTGGCCGACAAGCGCTACACCCGCGAGAGCTCTTCCATGGGGAAGTACGGCGTCCGCGGGTCGTTCCCGGTCGAGGAGCGCGCCGAGATGGTCGACATCGCGCCGAACAAACTCAAGTTCGCGATGCTGAACTTCTACGCCGACCGCGACGCCTACGACGGCGACCCGCCGCGGCCCTGAGCGCGTCGCGCTCGCAGTCGGAGCGACAGCGACGGCGACCGCCGTGCGATTCTTACCTGTTCGAACCAACACAGGGTGATGAGTTCGACCCCTCCCGGACCGAAGGGCCTCCCGCTGTTCGGCGCGAGCAGACAGTACGCCCGCGACCCGTTTACGTTCCTGACGGCCGTCGCGGACGCCTACGGCGACGTGGTCCACTTCGACCTCGGCCCGCTCGACACGTACATGCTCACGAACCCGGCGGACGTCGAGACGGTGCTCGTGAGCGAGGCGTCGAAGTTCAGAAAGCCGCAGTTCCAAGACAGAGCCATCGGCGACCTGCTGGGCGACGGCCTGCTGATGAGCGAGGGCGCGACGTGGAAGAAACAGCGCCGACTCGCCCAGCCGGCGTTCGACGTGCGGCGCATCTCGACGATGGCCGGCATGATGACAGACCGGACGGCGTCGATGCTGTCGTCGTGGGGCGACGGCGACGTGGTCGACGTGCAGTTGGAGATGGCGCGGCTGACCGTCGAGATAATCGTCGACGCCATGTTCGGCACCGACCTCGACGAGGGGCGCGTCCGGCGGGTACAGGAGAACCTCGAACCACTCGGCGCGCGGTTCGAACCCGACCCGCTTCGGTTCCTGACGCCCGACTGGGTACCGACGCGGGAGAACCGCCAGTACAAGGAGGCGCTGTCGGAGCTCGAATCGCTCGTCTGGGACATCGTCGAGGAGCGCCGCGGGACCGAGTACGGCGAGACGCCGGCGTCGTCGGTGTCGGGCGGCGCGACGGGCGAGGAGGGGCCGATGGACCTGCTTTCGATTCTGCTCCGCGCCTACGACGAGGGCGAACAGACGGAGAAGAACCTCCGCGACGAGCTGATGACGATGCTCCTCGCGGGCCACGACACGACGGCGCTGACGCTGACGTACGCGTGGTATCTGCTCTCGCAACACCCCGAGGCGGAGGCGAAACTCCACCGCGAACTGGACGAGGTGCTCGGCGGGCGGACGCCGACGTTCGAGGACGTGCGAAAACTGGAGTACACAGAACGCGTGCTGAACGAGGCGATGCGGCTGTACCCGCCGGTGTACGTGATGTTCCGCGAGCCGAAGGTGGACGTTCGCCTCGGCGGCTACCGCGTCCCCGCGGGGTCGGCCATCATGCTCCCGCAGTGGGTCGTCCACCGGTCGGAGCGGTGGTGGGACGACCCGCTTTCGTTCGACCCGGACCGCTGGGCGCCCGAGCGGACCGGCGACCGCCCGCGCTTTGCGTACTTCCCGTTCGGCGGCGGGCCGCGCCACTGCATCGGCAAGCACCTCTCGCTCCTCGAAGGGCGGCTCATCCTCGGTACCGTCGCCCAGCGGTACGAACTCGACTACGTCCGCGACGAGCCGTTTTCGCTCCGCGGGTCGCTGACGATGCACCCCGAAGAGCCGATGGGGATGCGGCTCCGGGCGCGCGACTGACGCGCGGACCGGCGGCTCGACGCGCCGTCGCTGGGAGTCGGGACCTCGCGGTCAGGCCGGGAGCGAAATCGAGGCGGCGGTCTCGCGGAACGACGAGTCGTAGACGTCGAGCTGTGAGACGGTCCACTCGATGGGGTCGAGCGGCTGGCTCGCGACCGCGCGGGCGTCGGCGACGCTCCCGCCGCGGGCGAGCGTGACGTGCGGGACGTAGTCGTCGCCCTCGATACCCTCGATAGCGCCGAACTCGTCGGCGAGCGCGCGGTGCAGGTCGAGGAGGCCGGGGCTCTCGACCGCGAGGTAGACGACCGGCGCGGCCCCGCGCGGCGGGTCCTCGAAGAACCGGATGTCGGTCACGCGGGCCTCGAACGCCGGCTGGCCGGCGAGCGCGTGCCGCAACTGTTCGCGTAGGCGGTCGAGGTCGTCGTCTTCGAACCGCTTACAGACGAGCGTGTGCCGGTCGCGAACCCGGTCGAACGAGGCGAGGTACGGAAACAGGTCGGACGCGAGGCGGGCGACCCGCCCCGGAACCGGGACGTTCAGACTGTACACGCCCGTGTCTCACGCGAGAGACACAAAGGCGTATCGTCGTCGCCGCGGAGGGCGGTTAGATTCGGTCGAGGAGCCAGAGGACGATGAGCGCCGCGACGACGAGGCCCAAGAGCGGCTGGAGCGGGCCGAGCAACGCACCGAACAGCCCGAGCACCTCGCCGATGATTTCGAGGACGAGCCAGACGAGGACGAGCAGGAGGATGATTTTCAGCAGGTCCTCCACGTCGATTCGGCCGCGGTTCGTTCGCATACGGGGCCGTGGGGCGTTCGCGGACAAATAGCTGGCGGCCGGGTGGGGGAACAGCCGGGTAGCTTTATTCCGCCTCGGTGTCACTCTCCACCATGGACAGCCTGTTCTACCAACTCGGGAAGCTCTCGGCGTCGGGGTCGTCGTCCTCCTCGTCCTCCTCGTCGGGCGCGGCACGGGTCGACAGCGAGCCCGGCCGAATCCCGCGGTGGCTCGGTCCCCTCGCGGTCGCGGTGCTCGTCTTCGGCCTCGCCGTCGTCGTCTTCCCCGTCACGCCGCTGACGCTCGCGGGCTACGTCGCCCTCGCGCTCGCCGTCGCCGCGGTGTACGACGCGGTCGAAATCGTGCAGGCGTACGAAAAGCGGACGCTGACGGTGTTCGGCGACTACAAGGGCATCCTCGAACCGGGGCTGAACGTCGTCCCGCCGTTCGTCTCGAAGACCTACCGCTTCGACATGCGGACCCAGACGCTGGACGTGCCCTCCCAAGAGGCCATCACGGAAGACAACTCGCCGGTCACGGCCGACGCCGTCGTCTACATCCGCGTGATGGACCCCGAACGCGCCTTCCTGCAGGTGGACAACTACCGCCGGGCCGTCTCGTTGCTCGCACAGACGACGCTCCGGGCCGCCCTCGGCGACATGGAACTCGACGACACGCTGGCGCGACGCGACCACATCAACGCGCGCATCCGCCGGGAACTCGACGAGCCGACCGACGAGTGGGGCGTCCGCGTGGAGTCCGTCGAGGTCCGCGAGGTGAAGCCCTCGAAGGACGTCGAGAACGCGATGGAACAGCAGACCTCCGCCGAGCGCCGCCGCCGCGCCATGATTCTCGAAGCGCAGGGCAAGCGTCGCTCCGCCGTCGAGAAAGCTCAGGGTGACAAGCAGTCGAACATCATCCGCGCACAGGGCGAAAAGCAGTCACAGATTCTCGAAGCGCAGGGGGACGCCATCTCGACGGTGCTTCGGGCCCGCGCGGCGGAGTCGATGGGCGAGCGCGCCATCATCGACAAGGGCATGGAGACGCTGGCGAACATCGGCACCTCACCGTCGACGACGTACGTCCTGCCGCAGGAACTCACGTCGCTTCTCGGTCGCTACGGGAAAGGGCTGAGCGGTTCCGATATACAGCAGGCCGCAGGCCTCGAAAGCAAGGCGTTCGACGAGGAGACCCGCGAACTCCTCGGTCTCGACGACATCAGCGAGATACTCGGTGAGTTGGACGGCATCGAGAGGGCCGATATCTCCGCCGACGCGGTCGATATCGAAATCGAAGACGGCGGCGTCGAAACTGAACGCGTCGAGTGAGCGAAAAATCCGATACGCGAATCAGTCGGAGACCCGTTCGACGCACCGGGGGCCGGTACAGCGTCGTGGCCGGCCTGCGGGCAACCGACGTCGGTCCCGTCATCCGGCCGTCGCGGTTCGGCGAGGCGCGAGGCGGACGTGAGACGGGAGACCGTTCGGTGCGTCGACTTCGGGTCGCGGCTGATTCCCCGCCCGTCCGGTCGAACGAGAGTCGGAACCTTCGGGAACGTCCCCCCGAACGCGGACGAGAGACGGGTGTCGGCGTCCCACCACCGGTCTGCGGTTCGCGCAGACACCGTACTAAACGGGATAAACACTATTAATCATTTAGGTCGTTGAAACGACGAGCGACCCGCAAAACCACCCAACCCGAGCGATTAATCGCCTTTATTTCTATTTTTTACGACGTAGAATAATTTAACCCCGCTCGTCACGGACCGTGTGGTATGCAACAGCAGTCGTCGGTCGGGACGCGGTCGCTGTCGGCGTCTCGCGCCGAGATGAGCGAGATTCTGATGCCCAACGACACGAACAACCTCGGGCGCGCCCTCGGGGGTCGGATTTTGGAGTGGATGGACGTCTGCGGGGCCATCGCCGGGCGGCGCTTCGCCGAGCGGCAGGTGGTCACGGCGTCGATGGACCACGTGGACTTCCTCGCGCCCATCGACGTGGGCGACGTGGTGACCGTCGAGGCGTACGTCTTCGACACCGGTCGCACCAGCATGGACATCAAGGTCGACGTGACGGCCGAGCGCCCGAGCGAGGGCGACCGCCGCGAGACGCTCACCTCTTTTTTCACCTTCGTCGCGCTCGACGACGACGAGAAGCCGGTTCCGGTCCCGGACCTCGTCTGCGACTCCCAAGAGGAGCGCGAACTGCGCGACTCGGCGCTCCAGAAGCGCCGCGAGCACCGCGCCGCGCTGGCGGAAGAGTTCGAGTAGCGCGGCCCGCGAGCGGGCCGCGGGTTCTTATTCTTCGTCCGTCGCGCGGACGGTCAACACCGGCGCGTCCGACTGGCGGACGACGCGCTCGGTGACGGAGCCGACGAGGTAGTGGTCGAGGCCGGTGCGGCCGTGGGTCGCCATCACGACGAGGTCGATGTCGCCGTCGGCGGCGTAGTCGACGATAGTCGAGTGCGGGACGCCCTCCACGACGGTTCGTTCGGTCTCGACGCCGTCGGGAAGCGCCTCGATTGCGGCGTCGGCCGCGGACTCGGCGCGTTCGAGTTCGGATTTTTTCCACACGTCCGGCGCGATGCCGGCCGAGGGCGATTCGAAGCGGTTGCGCGAGTCGGCCACCGACAGCACGTGGACCGTCGCGCCGTAGGTCTCCGCGAGGGTCGCCGCGTGCTCGATGGTCGCGTCGGTCGCGTCACTGCCGTCGGTCGGAAGCAGGATGTGGTCGTACATGGGTGGACGTTCAGAATCGGGGACTGTGAAAGTGGTGCCAGCGAGGTGGTTCGGGTGGGTCCGAGTCGTTAGATACCCAGCGCCATAAGGAACAGCGCGACCGAGATGACGGCGAAGAGGACGCCGACGAAGTTCTTGATGACGCTGGTCTCCAGCGCGTTCGACACGTAGGGAGCGATTTGGCCGCCGAGCACCGTCGCGGGGACGGTGAACACGACCATGTTCCACGGCGTCGTCGCGAGGCTCAGCGAGTGGCCGCCGACGAGGCCGCCGCCGAAGACGTGGACGAGCGACGCCAGGATGGCGGTCAGCGCGACGACGATGTGGTTCGTGCCGATGGCGACGCGGACGGGAACTTTCGTGCCGAGCATCGAGATGATGCCGAGTTCGCCGATACCGAAGCCGGCGAGGCCCTGGAACATCCCGCCGACGCTGTAGTTGGCGAAGCGGCGCAGGTAGCCACCGCGGGTGTAGGTGTAGTCGTCGCCGTCGCGGTCGACGCGGGTGACGGTCCCGTCGTCGGCCGTGTTGACGCCCGCGGGACCGAGCTTACCGGGGTCGTTGGGGAGGCTCGCGGAGACGCCGCCGTCGGTGGCCGCGGCGTGGTCGGAATCCGACGAGCCGTGGTCCTCGTGACCGAGGTCGGCGGTGAAAAGCAGGTACGACGCGGCGAGCAGTGCGATGCCGAGCAGTGCGTGGAACACCACGTCGGGGATGACGAACGACAGCAGTGCGCCGCCGACGACGAACGGAATCGACCCGCCGACGAGCGTCAGCGCCAGTCGACGGTCGACGAGCCCGTACTGGATGAAGGCGACGGCCGAACTGGAGAGGCCGAACGCCTCGCTGATGAGGCCCACCTTCACCAGCGTCGACGAGTCCAGCGGGTGCGCGAAGATGGGGAAGATGAAGATTAAGAACGGGACGAAGAGCGCCGACCCGCTGATGCCGACCGTGTTCACGATGGTCGCGCCGGTGAGGAACACCGGGAACAGCCACCAGTACTGGAGCCAGTACTCCATGCCTGCACCCGACGGCGTCGGTGCCATGGTGAACACCGAGACGAGGAACAGCAGGGGAGCGATGAACACGAGGATGTGTTGGTACTTCAGGAACGACTTCTGAACGTGACTGAGAGACTGAGAGCTCATGGTTCTCGTTGTTGTCAGTTCGCAGTAGCGTTCGCGTGCACTCGCGTGGAGTGACGCGTCGAAAACAGCCCGTTTGCCGAGTCATCAGCGGCACCGACCCGCGCGTGTTCACCGTCTCCCGAGGATGCGACCGCGTCGCACGCCGGGTGGACCGGCGTGCGGTGGTCGCCCGAACTGTCGAGCACGGAGTGCTCGAATCCGCGGACCATTCAGGTAATGCCTCCGTTGGGGAAGGCGTGGTGAACGGTGTGGGTTGCAGGCTCGTCCGCCGAGGTGCGGATCACGGTGGAACGGGCATAGCGAGGACGGGCTAATAAGTCTTGGTGTCTCCCCGGCATTTTGGGTACGGTCCACACACCGACGCGCGTCGAAAAACCAGTAACATGTGTTTCTATCCAAAATCTGCGTTCACTCGTTGAGTTCGAACGCCCGTCCGACCAGCGCCCGTTCGGTCTCGTAGGTGAGCCGCTGGCGGGCTTCGGCCGGGGTGACCCACTGGCGCGCGTCCACCTCGCCGTCCGGTTCGAACGGGCGCTCGTCGGCGACGCGCATGTGCCAGACGAACACGCCTTTCGGCCCGCCCGGCGTCCCCGCGCCGTCGGGGACGCGGTACTCGTAGCGCCCGGCGAACCGGTCGCAGTCGACGTTACAACGCGTCTCCTCGCGGACCTCTCTGACCGCGGTCTCGACCAGCGTCTCGCCGGGTTCGAGTTTCCCCTTCGGGAGCGACCAGTCGTCGTAGCGCGGCCGGTGGACGAGACAGAGCCGGCCGTCGTCGCGGCGGAGGAGGCCGCCGGCCGCGAACGTCAGGGTCGGAGTCGTCGACGACACCACGGTCAGAACTCGTCCGGCGGCGTCAGGCCGTCGTCGCCCTCGCCGTCGCGTTCGTCGGGGTACTCGGGCGCGACGCCGTCTTCGAGCGCGTCCACGTCGAACTCGCGGCGGAGGTTCTGGATGCGGTCGCGGATGTCGGCGGCGAGTTCGAATTCGAGGTTGTCGGCGGCCTCCTGCATCCGGTCTTCGAGGAAGGCTATCTGTTCTGCCGCCTCGTCGGCGTCGGCGGGTTCGTCGCCGGAGACGCCGCGGGTGTCGGTCTTGCTCCCCGGCAGGTTCGTCTCGCCGACCTCCTTTTCGATGGTCGTCGGCGTGTGGCCGTGTTCCTCGTTGAACGCCTGTTGGATGCGGCGGCGACGCTGGGTCTCGGAGATAGCGGCCTCCATCGCATCTGTCATCTCGTCGGCGTAGAGCACGACCTCGCCGTTGACGTTGCGGGCGGCGCGGCCCATCGTCTGGACGAGCGTGGTCTCGGAGCGTAGGAAGCCCTGCTGGTCGGCGTCGAGGATGGCGACGAGCGAAACTTCGGGGATGTCGAGGCCCTCCCGGAGGAGGTTGATGCCGACGAGCACGTCGATGTCGCCGAGGCGGAGCGACCGGATGAGTTCGTGGCGTTCGAGCGTGTCGGTCTCGTCGTGCATGTAGGCCACGTCGACGCCGGCCTCTTCGAGGTACTCGGTGAGGTCCTCGGCCATCCGCTTCGTGAGCGTCGTGACGAGCACGCGCTCGTCGCGGTCGATGCGCTCGTCGATGCGGGCCATCAGGTCGTCGACCTGCCCGGTCGCCTCCGTCACCTCGACTTTCGGGTCCACGAGGTGGGTCGGGCGGACGATTTGCTCGACGATTTGGTCGGAGTGCTCGCGCTCGTAGTCGCCGGGCGTCGCCGAGACGAAAAGCGCCTGTCCGACGGTCTCTTCGAACTCCTCGAAGGTGAGCGGGCGGTTGTCGTAGGCCGTCGGCAGGCGGAAGCCGTTTTCGACGAGCGAGTCTTTTCGGGACTTGTCGCCGGCGTACTGGCCCTTAATCTGCGGGAGCGTGACGTGCGACTCGTCGATGACGGTGAGAAAGTCGTCGGGGAAGTAGTCGAGGAGCGTGTAGGGCGCGTCGCCGGGTTCGCGGTCCGAGAGGTGGACCGAGTAGTTCTCGATGCCCGAGCAGTGGCCCGTCTCGCGGAGCATCTCGATGTCGAAGGTGGTTCGCTCTTCGATGCGCTGGGCGGCCACGAGGTCGCCCTGTCGCTGGAAGTGCTTCACCCGCTGTTCCATCAGCTCCTCGATTTCGGAGATGGCTCCTTCGAGCTGTGCTTCGGGGATGGAGTAGTGCTCCGCCGGGTGGACGAGCACGGCCGGCTCCGACGATTTGACCTCGCCCGCAAGCGGGTCGAGCTTCAGCATCCGGTCGATTTCGTCGCCCCAGAACTCGATGCGGACGGCGTAGCGGCCGTACATCGGGAACACCTCGACGGTGTCGCCGCGGACGCGGAACGTGCCCTGCCGGAAGTCCACGTCGTTGCGCTCGTAGTTGAGGTCGACGAGCGCGCCGAGCAGTTCGTCGCGGTCCATCTGCTGGCCGACCTCCAGCCGCAGGGACAGGTCGGTGTAGTTCTTCGGGTCGCCGAGGCCGTAGATGGCCGACACCGAGGCGACGACGATGACGTCGTCGCGGGTGAGAAGCGACCGGGTCGCGGAGTGGCGGAGCCGGTCGATTTCCTCGTTTATCGACATGTCCTTGTCGATGTAGGTGTCGGTTTGTTCGATGTAAGCTTCGGGTTGATAATAGTCATAGTACGATACGAAATATTCGACCGCGTTGTCGGGGAACAGCCCCTTGAACTCCTCGTACAGCTGGGCGGCGAGCGTCTTGTTGTGCGCGAGGACGAGCGTCGGCTTCTGAATCTCCTCGACCACCCACGAGACGGTGTTGGTCTTGCCGGAGCCGGTGACACCGAGCAGGGTCTGTACGTCGGCGCCCTCGCGGAAGCCGCGGGCCAGCGCCTCGATTGCCTCGGGCTGGTCGCCCGCGGGGTCGAAGGGGGCGTCGACGCGGAATTCGCGGTCTGCGTCGGGTCTGTCGGCGGACAGGGGACCGGACTCGCTCATTGCCCGTCCTTGGGTCGCGGCGTACTTGAGCGAGGCGGTGCTTGTCGCCGGAGGAACGGTTTTGGGGCGGGCTGTCGAACAATCCGGTATGACCCGAGCCGAACTCGAACGCGCGAGCAACCTGCTCAAGGAGGCCGCCGAGGCGACCGACGGCGACGTACAGGAGCGACTCTACGAACAGTCCGACCAGCTGGCGAAGCTGGCGACGCGCGAGCAGGGACCGGACCACGGGCGACTCGCCCGTCACATGACGGTCCTCCACGACCTCGCCGAAGCACTCGACGGCGACGTCGCCGAGACGGTCCGCGAGGCCCGAAGCGAGGTCCTCGAATACCGCAAGGGCGTCCCCGGCGTCTGACGACCGGCTGACAAACCCCTTCGTTTCTACTGGAACTCACCCGTTAGCCCGCCATTCGCCACTGTCGGCACTCGGTGAGCGAAGACGGATTTCGCGCCGAGTGGGTCGCCCCGCGACCCCGAGTGTGAAAACGCGAGTTAGCAGACGTTCTTCGGCTTGACGCCCATGCCTTCCAGCGTCTCGACGTACTCGTCGTAGGCGGCTTCGACCACCGCGTCGGCGGCCTCGCGGGCGACGGCGTCGTCTTCGACGAGGTCGGAGACGGCGGCGTCGAGCGTGTCGAGTTGGTCGTTGAGGTCGGACTTGAGCGTGCGGAAGTCGTTTGCGGCCATCGGGTCCGCGTCGCCGACGAAGAAGCCGACCATCTGCTCGACGGTCTTCAGCGACACGAGCGCGCGGGCGAGCGCGCCGCCGAGGCGACCGTCGGTGGTCTCGAACTCGGCGAGCACGTCGTAGACGTTCGGCTTCGACCCGTCCGGCTCCGCGCCGACGGCCTCGGCGTGGTCGCGGGCGGTGTCGGCGAGGTCCGAAAAGAGCGCGGCGGCCTCGTCGTTCGGTTCGTCGTCGGCCCACCAGTCGAACAGGTCGGCGGCGGCGGCGGCCTCGGCGGCGGCGGCCGCGCGGACCGCGTCGCCGTCCATCTCGCCGCCGGTGACGGCGTACAGCGCCTTCGAGGAGCCGAGTCGGGAAAGCGGCGTCTCGTGGTCGTCGCGGAGGGTGTCGAGGAGTTCGGTCATACGGCCCCGTATGGTCGTCTCGGGTTTGTACCCATCGGCGGCGGCGAGTCCGGCGCGAGTCTGCGACGGCCGCGGAGACGAACGACGAGTCAACCGCCGGCCGGTACGTGACATTCAACCGAGCCGAACCTGTCCGAATATTAAACATTATGTATCGTATTATCATGAAATAACTCAGGCTATGACAAACGCTATCAGGCAGGCGGCGGAGCGCAGTTCGAAACTGGTCGAACAGTACCTCCCCGACGCGTTTCTGTTCGCCATCATTCTGACGGGCGTGGCGTTCGTGCTGGCGCTGGTATCGGTCGCTCCGGGCGAGGGGACCGGCGTCGTCGGACACGCCGGGAACCTGCTTCTCGACGGCTGGTACGGCGGATTCTGGAACCTGCTTTCGTTCGGGATGCAGATGACGCTCATCCTGATGACGGGCTACGCGCTCGCGCAGACGAAGCCCGTGGACTGGCTCCTGACGCGACTCGCGCGCGTCCCGAACACGGAGCGCGGCGCGGCCGCGATGGTGCCGGTCGTCGCCGCCGCGGCGTCGTTCGTCCACTGGGGGCTGGGCCTCGTCGTCGGGGCGCTTTTCGCCCGGAAGATAGCGACCGAGATGCGCGGCATCGACTTCCCCATCGTCGTCGCCGGCGCGTACTCCGGGTTCGTCGTCTGGCACGGCGGCCTCGCGGGGTCGATTCCGCTCCTGTTGAACACCGAGGATAACTTCCTCATCGAAGCGGGCATCCTCGACGCGACGTTCGGCACCGGCGGGACCATCTTCACGGTCGCCAACCTCGCGTTGGTCGTCGCGGTCGGCTTCCTCTTCCTGCCGGCGCTGTTCGCGCTCATGTACCCGACCGACGACGCGAAGAAGACGCCCATCGACCCCGCGGAGTTCGAGGCGGCGGCCGACGGCGGCGAACAGGCGACAGGTGGGTGGGCCTCCACGTCCGTCCCCGAGGACGCCTCGCTCGCCACGCGCATCGAGCACTCGCTCGGCATCGGCGTGGCAATCGGCCTCGTCGGCCTGTTCGCCGTCGGGCTGTACTTCGTCGAGGGAATCCAGAACGGGACGATGCCGTGGAACAACCTCAACCTGAACATCGTCAACTTCGGCTTCCTCTTCCTCGGCCTGCTGTTCCACGGGACGCCCAAGGCGTACATCGAGGCCATCGTCGAGGCCGTCGAGAACGTCTGGGGCATCATCCTCCAGTTCCCCTTCTACGCGGGCATCATGGGCATCATGGCCTACGCACCCGAGGGGTCGGTCAGCCTCGCCACGCAGATCGCACAGGGCATGGTCGCCGTCGCGCCCGACGGGACGCTCCCGGCTTTCGCCTTCTTCACCGCCGGCCTCGTGAACTTCTTCGTCCCCTCGGGCGGTGGCGAGTGGGCGGTCATCGGCGAGACGCTCGTCACGGCCGCGAAGGCGTCCGGCGAGTCCATCCCGCGAGTCGCCGTCGCCGCCTCGTGGGGCGACGCGTGGACCAACATGATTCAACCCTTCTGGGCCATCCCGCTTCTCTCCATCAGCGGCCTGTCGGTCCGCGACATCATGGGCTACTGCGTGATGGTGCTTCTCGGCGCGGGCGTCATCGTCGCTGTCGGAATCAGCGTCCTCCCGATGTAAGCCGCAAAAAGAACCGTACGGTCGGTCGAATCGAACCGAAACGAGGCGTCTCAGTTACCCTTTTCGACGGGCGCGCCGACGAGGTTGCCCCACTCCGTCCACGAGCCGTCGTAGTTGGTGACGTTCTCGTAGCCGAGGAGTTCGTGGAGGGCGAACCACGCGATGGACGAGCGCTCGCCGATGCGGCAGTAGGCGATGGTGGACTCGTCGCCTTCGATGCCCTGGTCCGCGTAGAGGTCGCGGAGTTCGTCGGCGGACTTGAACGTGCCGTCGTCGTTGACGGTCGCGGCCCACGAGATGTTGCTCGCGCCGGGGATGTGGCCGCCGCGCTGGGCGGTCTCCTGCAGTCCCGGGGGCGCGAGAATCTCGCCGGAGAACTCCTCGGGCGAGCGAACGTCGACGAGGGGAAGGCCCTTGTCGACCGCCTTCTCGACGTCGTCGCGGTACGCGCGGATGTCCTCGAAGGGACCCTTGGCGGTGTAGTCTCGCTCCGGGAAGGACGGGACTTCGTCGGTCGTCGGATAGTCGTTGTCGACCCAGTAGTCGCGGCCGCCGTTCATGAGGTGAACGTCCTCGTGGCCGTAGTACTTGAACTGCCAGTAGGTGTAGGCGGCGAACCAGTTGGAGTTGTCGCCGTAGAGGACGACCGTGGAGTCCTCGGAGATGCCGTGCGAGCCGAGGAGGTCCTCGAAGTCCTCCTTGGTCAGCACGTCGCGGGTCGTCTGGTCCTGCAGTTGGGACTCCCAGTTGAACCCGATGGCACCGGGGGCGTGACTCTCGTCGTACGCCTCGGTGTCCACGTCCACTTCGACGAGTCGGTACGCCGCGTCGTCGCTCTGGAACTCGTCGAGGTGGCTCTCCACCCAGTCCGCAGAGACGAGTACGTCCTTCGCGTAATCGGAGTTTGACATCGCGTTTCCCCGTACAACAGGAAGGCCCATAACTCTCACAGCGACGGCATGTACGGCCTGACCTCGGGTGATGCGGCAATATTGACCTGCATATGTCGGGGGAGACGGCGAAAGCGACTCGGAGAACAGCCGTCACGCGCTGTCTGAATCCGGTATCCGACGGAACCAGCAACAACGTCCGCTACCCCGGACACGTGGCGAGGGGTGCGAGGAGGGGCGGACCTAAATCCGCGGCCCGGAAACATGGGGTCATGGTAGACGTGGTCTCTTCGGATTGGCTCGCGGACCGGCTCGGCGACGTGCGCGTCGTGGACGTGCGCGACGGCTGGGAGTTCGACGGCATCGGGCACCTCCCCAGCGCGGTCTCGATACCGTTCGACAGATTCCGGAGCGCCGACGGCGACGTGGGGATGCTCCCCGGCCGCGACGCGTGGACCGACCTCCTGTCGGGCGCGGGCGTCGCGGCCGACGACGACGTGGTCGCCTACGACGACACCCACGGCGTGTTCGCGGCCCGCTTTCTCGTGACCGCGCTCCTCTACGGGCACGACCCCGACAAACTCCACCTCCTCGACGGCGACTTCAGCGCGTGGAACCGCGAGCGCGAGACGACGACGGAGGCGACCGAAGTCGAGGGAACGGTCTACGAGATAACCGAGCCGGCCGAGACGCCGCTCGTGGACTTCGAGGCGGTCGAGGCCGCGCTCGACGACTCCGAGACAGTCATCGTGGACACCCGCGACCCCGCGGAGTACGAGGAGGGGCACCTCCCCGGCGCGGTCAACCTCGACTGGCGCGAGCTCGTCGACGACGAGACCCGCGGGCTGAAGCCGCGGGACGAACTCGACTCGATTCTGGAGGCCGCGGGCGTCACCCCGGACCGGCGGGTCGTCCTCTACTGCAACACCGCCCGGCGCATCAGCCACACCTACGTCGTGCTCTCGCATCTCGGCTACGACGACGTGGCGTTCTACGAGGGCAGTCTCACCGAGTGGGAGGCCCGCGACGGCGCGGTCGTCGAGGACTGACGAGCAGGGTCACGACTGGAGCGAGTCGGCGGCGTCACCGCCCGCGGTCCCGGCGGTTCCGTCGCTCTTGCCGCCATCGTCGCCGCCCCCACCGACGCCGCCACCCCCATCGACGCGTAACTCCGCGCCGAGCAGGTCCACGGACTCGACGAGGAGCGCGACGACTAGCGGGCCGGCGATGATGCCGACCGGGCCGAGGCTGAGCAGGCCGCCGACGAAGCCGACGAAGTAGAGGCTCCCCGGCAGGTCGGCGGTTTCCTTGGCGAGCCGCGGGCGAATCAGGATGTCCGGGAGCCACGCGACCGCGAAGCCGCCGACGGCGACGACGAGCGCGGCGGCGACGAGGTCGCCGACGGCGACGTGGTAGGCCGCCATCGCCGCGAGCAGGACGCTCGGGCCGACGATGGGGATAAACTGGAGGACGGCCGCGACTGTCGCGAGCGTGACGACGTAGTCGTAGCCGAGCGCCCAGAAGACGACGAGGCCGATGGCGAACGTGCCGACGGCGGTCGCCGCCTGCAGGACGTAGATGGCGAACAGCGTCTCGCGGGCCCGCTCGTTGAGCGCCGTCGCCGCGTCCCGGTAGTCGGCCGGGACCAGCGCGAGGAGCGTTCGGCCGACGGCGTCGCCGCTGAGGAGGAGCGCGAACACGAGGAAGCCGAACAGCGTGAGCTTGATGAGCACCACGGGCGCGGCGGTGGCGGCGGCGCGGCCGACCGACTGGAGCAGGCCGAGGCCGACCGCGACCACGTCGTCCAGCGTCACCGTCTCGACCATCCCGAGGAACTCGACGGTCACCACGTCGGGGAGGAGCGCCGCGAGTTCGAGGATGTCGCTCAGCCGGAGAAAGAGGATGACGAAGAGCGGCGCGAGCACGACGACGACGCCGACCGCCGCGACGACGGTGGCGGCGAGGCTGGCGACCCACCGGGAGGCCCCGCGCGCTTCGAGGCCTCGCCTGAGCGGGACGAGCAGGTAGGCGACGGTGATGGCGAAAAACACCGTCGCCAGCACGTTCGCGAGCATGACCGCCGCGAGGAGCGCGAAGAGGGCGAGCACGCCGCCGAAGACGTACGGACGAGAAGCAGTCACCTCCGATGATACTCCGGCAGAGGGTAAAGTCGTTCTCCCGCGACGAGCCTCGAACCCGACGGTTTCGGCAGGGTACCACCCCCGGGAACATCACTCCCGTTAAGTACCACAGAGTACAACAACCGAGTAATGAGACGACGTAGCTTCCTGAAGGCCGCGGGGGCGGGAGGCGTCTCCGCGCTCCTCGCCGGCTGTACCGGGACCGGCGGCGACGAGGCGACGACCGAGGCCTCGGGCGACGCGACCGAGACGACCGCGACGACGACCGAAGGAACGACCGCGGGCGGCGAGTCGCCGACGCTCACCGTCGGCACCTACGGCTCGTTCGTCGACGCGCCGAGTTCGAGCCCCGGCCCGTGGCTGAAAGAGACGTTCGAATCCGAGTTCGACGCGGCGCTGGAGTGGCAGACGCCCGACTCGGGCGTGAACTACTACATCGAGCGCGCGCTCCGCGGCGTCGAGTCCGGCGCGGACCTCTACGTCGGCCTCGACGCGCAGATGCTCGTCCGCATCGACGAGAACCTCGACGACGCGCTGTTTTCGCCCGCCGAGGGGCTGTCCCGACTCGGCGACGTGAACGAGCAGTTGAACTTCGACCCGCAGGGCCGCGCGGTCCCCTACGACACGGGCTACATCTCGCTCGTCTACGACGAGACCTACGGCGACGGCGACTTCGTCGCCCCCGAGACGTTCGACGGCCTGCTGGAGTCCGAATACGCGGGCGCGCTCCTCGCGCAGAACCCCACGTCGTCGGCGACGGGGCAGGCGTTCTTACTCCACACCATCGACGCCAAGGGCGAAGACGGCTACCTCGACTACTGGGCGAGCCTGAAGGAAAACGACGTGCGCGTCCTCGGCAACTGGGAGGACTCCTACAACGCCTACTCGAACGGGGAGGCCCCGATGGTCGTCTCGTACTCGACCGACCAGGTGTACGCCGCCGAGTCCGGCGAGGACATGGCGAGACACCAGATTCGCTTCCTGAACGACGAGGGCTACGCCAACCCCGAGGGGATGGCCCCCTTCGCCGACGCGTCGAACCCCGACCTCGCCGCCGAGTTCATGGACTTCGTGCTCCGCCCCGAGGTGCAGGCCGAAATCGCCGTCCGCAACGTCCAGTTCCCGGCGACGACCACCGCCGAACTCCCCGAGGAGTTCGCGCAGTACGCCCAAGAGCCGCCGGAAGCCGTCACGTTCACCTACGACCGGCTTCAGAACAACCTGAGTGACTGGACCGACGCGTGGGCCCGCGAGTTCGCCAGCAAGTGAGGTGAGCCGGTGAGCCGCGCCTCGGCCTCGGTTCGACGGGCCGCCCGCGCCCTCGAACAGCGACTGCTCACCCTCGTCGCGGCGCTCACCGCCGTCGTCCTTCTGGTCCTGTTTTACTACCCCGTCGCCACCGTCTTCGCCGACGCCGTCCTCGCCGACGGCCGACTCACTGTCGAACCCATCGCGGCGGTGCTGACGAGCGAGTTCTACCTCGTCGACATCATCTGGTTCACGGCGAAGCAGGCGTTCTACTCGACGCTCGCCAGCCTCGCGCTCGGCCTCCCCGCCGCGTGGCTGTTCGCCCGCTTCGAGTTCCGCGGCCGCGAGACGCTCCGCTCTCTCACCATCCTCCCGTTCGTCATGCCCTCCATCATGGTCGCCATCGGCTTCGTGGCGACGTTCGGCCGCAACGGGACGCTGAACCGCGCGCTTTCGCTCGTCGGCCTCCCGCCGGTCGAACTGCTGTTCACGCTCGAAGCCATCGTCGTCGCCCACGCGTTCTACAACGCCCCGCTCGTTGCCCGCGTCGTCACCGCGGCGTGGGAGAGCGTTGACGCCCGAACCGTCGAGACCGCCCGCTCGCTCGGCGCGAGCCCGCGGCGGGCCTTCCGCGACGTGGTCCTCCCGCAACTCCTGCCGTCTATCGGCGTCGGCGCGACGCTGACGTTCATCTTCACCTTCGCGTCGTTCCCCATCGTCCTCGCGCTCGGCGGCTTCCAACTGGCGACCATCGAGGTGTTCGTCTACTCGCGGGTGCGAGACCTCGCGTACGCCGAGGCCGCCAGCCTCGCGGTCGTCGAGACGGCCGTCTCCATCACGCTGACCGCCGTCTACCTCCGATACGAGGCGAGCCAGCGGTCGGCCGGCGGCGCGGCGAACCCGCTTCCCCGACGCTCGGTCCTCCCCGCCGACTGGACGCCGAAATCGACGCTCCGGACGGTCGGTATCGCCGGCTACGCCCTCGTCGTCGGACTGGTGTTCGTCGTCCCCATCGCCAGCATGATTCTGGCGAGCGTCACCGGCGGCGACGGCGGCCTCACCCTCGCCAACTACGCCTTCCTCGCCGAGCGGCAGGCGACCGGCGCGAGCTTTCAGGTCAAGCCCCTCCCGGCCATCCTGAACTCGCTCGTCTTCGCCGCGGGGACGCTCGTCGTGGCCGTCCCGATGGGCGTGACGATGGCCGTCCTCACGACCCGCCGGTACCGCGGGCGCGGCCTCATCGACGTGCTCTCGATGGCCCCCTTCGCCGTCTCGGGCATCGTCGTCGGCCTCGGCCTGCTCCGCGGGCTGGTGTTCGGCGTCGACGTGTTGGGGACGCGAATCCGCGTCACCGGCGCGCTCGCCATCGTCGCGGCCCACGCCGTCGGCGCGTACCCCTTCGTCACCCGGAACGTCGCGCCGCTTTTCGCCCGACTCGACGGCCGGCTCGTGGAGTCCGCGCGGTCGCTCGGCGCGACCAGAACCCGCGCGCTCGTGGACATCGAACTGCCCCTCGTCTGGACCGGCGTCGTCGCGGGCGCGGCGTTCGCCGTCGCCATCAGCATCGGCGAGTTCGACTCGACCATCATCCTCGCGGAGGGGGCGGGGAGCTACACGATGCCCGTCGCCGTCGAGCGGTTCCTCGGCCGGCGGCTCGGCCCCGCGACGGCGATGGGCTGTCTCCTGCTTCTCGTCACGTCCGCCAGCTTCCTCGTCGTGGACCGCTTCGGCGGCCGGTGGGGCGAGCTGTGAGGGGACTGGCGGTGGGAACCGGAGAGAGACGGGAAGTGAGAATTATGCCCGTCCGCCGGCGAGGGGAGCACGTGACTTCGGAGGCGAACCCGTGAGACTCGAACTCGACGCGGTGTCCAAACGCTACGGGTCGGCGACGGCGCTCGATTCCGTCTCGCTGTCGGTCGACGACGGCGAGTTCTTCACGCTCGTCGGCCCCTCTGGCTGTGGGAAGACGACCACGCTCCGCTGTATCGCGGGGTTCGAGGCCCCGACCGAGGGGACCGTCCGCTTCGACGGCGAGTCGATGGCCGGCGTCGCGCCCGAGTCGCGCGGCGTCGGCGTCGTGTTCCAGAACTACGCGCTGTTCCCGCATCTCAGCGTCGGCGAGAACGTCGCCTACGGCCTCCGGTTTACCGACCCGCCGGGCGGCGGCACCCGCGACGACCGCGTCGCGGAACTGCTTGACCTCGTCGACCTCGCGGGGTTCGAAGACCGCGACCCCGACTCGCTTTCGGGCGGGCAACAACAGCGGGTCGCGCTCGCCCGCGCGCTCGCTCCCGGCCCGGACCTGCTCCTCCTCGACGAGCCGATGTCGGCGCTGGACGCCCGCCTCCGCGACCGCCTCCGCCGACAGGTAAAGCGCATCCAGTCGGAACTCGGCGTGACGACCGTCTACGTCACCCACGACCAGTCGGAGGCGCTCGCGGTCTCCGACCGGGTGGCCGTCCTCAACCGCGGCCGCGTCGAGCAGGTCGGCGACCCCCGCGAACTCTACCACCGACCGCGGACGCGGTTCGTCGCGGAGTTCCTCGGCGAGAACAACGTCCTCGACGCGGTCGTCGAGTCTCGACCGGAAACGGGGGGGATTCGCGTCGGCGTCGGCGACGCGGTGTTCACGCTCGCCGAAGGGCGACGCGTCCTCGGGCGGGCGAGGGCGGTCTCCGACAAACGCGCTAAAAACGACGGGAGAGACGGCGACCGGCCCGCGCGTCCCGAACCCGGCGACGAACTCACCTTCTGCGTCCGGCCCGAACGGCTCCGGGCCGACGCGGGGACGAACCGGATTCGCGGGACCGTCGTCGACACCGAGTTTCAGGGGGCGACGACGCGGGTGCGACTCGACTGGGGCGGGACGGAACTCGTCGTGGCGGTCGACGACGGCGGCGAACAGTCGGGCGCGGGGTTCGAGGTCGGGACGACGATGGAGGTCGGATTCGACCCGGCGGCGGCCCACATCGTCGAGTAGCGCGGGGCGGTCGTTTGGTCGTTTTTCCGCGCCGGTCAGTCAGGGCGCGACGCCGACGGTCAGGAGCGTGCCGAACGTCCGGTAGCGCTCGACCATCGCCTCGCGGCTCTCCCAGTCGTCGGTCGGGAACTCGGCGGCCGCCGGGATGTCGATGTCGAGGTCGGCGATGGAGTCCTGTTCGGCGACGTGGAGACCGGCGTCGCGGAACGCCTCGCGGTACTCCGCGTGGGACCAGCGGGTCATGTCGATGGAGATGAGGTCCTGCCACTCGTGGGAGTGGACGTTCTCCTCGTAGTAGTTCACCGCGCAGTAGAACGTGCCGCCCGGTCTGAGGATACGCGCGACCTCTTCGAGGGTGTGGTGCGGGTCGGCGGCGTAGTAGAACGCCTCCATCGACCAGACGTGGTCGACGCTGTCGTCCTCGAACGGGAGGTCGTCGAAGTCGCCGACGAGAAACGAGAGGTCGTCGGTGTCGGTGTACTCGCGGGCGTTCTGGACCATCTCGGGCGAGCCGTCGAGACCGAAGCCGCGGCCGATACCCTTCGTGTCGTGGAGCGCGCGGAGGGCGTAGCCGCTTCCGGTCCCGAGGTCGACGACGGTGTCGCCTTCCTCGACGGGCATCCGCGCGAGCGCGTGCTTCGCGGTGTGCCAGTGTCGGTCCTCCATGCCCTTGTCGCGGCCGTCGGCCGCCCAGGCGTCGAACTCGTCGCGGACGCTCATACCGGGGCCTCGCGCGCCGGAGTGAAAATGCGTTCGGACCGGACCGCACGGGCGGCGAATCCGGCGACGACTCGGTCGCGTCCCCCGTCGCGCCTTTTAATTGCCGCCGTCACGACGACCGGTGTATGGTCGGAGTCCGCCGCCGGTTCGCGCTCGCCGACACCGCCCAGCAGGTCGTCGGCGGGTTCCTCCTCGCGGGGCCGTTCGTCGTCACCGAGGAGGTGTGGGTGCTCGCGCGGAGCATGTCGTTCGCGCAGGCGCTTCTCACGCTCTGTATCGTGCTCGCGGTCGGCTACGGCGCGCTCTACAAGGCCGACGACCGCGACCCCGACCGGGAGCGCGAGGTCGGCGGGATTCCCGTCCGGTTCATCTCGCTCATCTCCGTCTCGTATCTCTCCGTGTTCATCCTCGCGCTCGCGTTCGACGCGCCGGGGACGTTCCTCTCTGACGTGTCGGGACAGCGCCTCATCATCGCCCTCGGCTACGAAGTCGACCTCGCGGTGCTCCGCATCACGCTCAAGGCGACGAGCGTCGGCGCGGTGTTCAGCGTCATCGGCGCGGCCACCGCCGACTCGCTGTTCTGACCTCGCCGAGAGGCGTGAACATACGTTACGATTCCGGGACGACGCCGCCCAAACGGCATGAAGGATTAAGTCGGCAGGGTAACTGCTTGGGGTATGGATTACGAGCTCGCCATCGAAGACGCGCCCGAGACGATTCCGGGCGGCACAGGTATCTTGCTCCTTCACCCGAGCATCGGCGAGACCGACCGCATCGACACGGACTTCTTCAAGGTCGACACCGACCACTTCCTCGTCATCTCGACGCGGACCACCGCGCGCGAGGTCGAACAGAAGCTGGAACACTACGAGGTCGACGAGTCCAGCGCCACCATCCTCGACACGCTGTCTATCGAGCGCGGCTACTCCCGACGCAGTTCGGACAACATCCACTACGTCGCGGCCCCCGACGACCTCGACGCCATCGTCGAGAAGACCCGGCAGTTCCTCGAAGGTCACGACGGAAAGCTCCGGCTCAGCGTCGATTCCGTCACGGAGATGGCCTACTACGCCGACGAGGACGGCGCATTCGAGGCGACGAAGCAGATTCTCGAACTCCTCGACGAGTTCGACGCGGTGGGGCTGTTCCACCTCTCGAAGGAGGTCCACGACCAGGAGACGCTGGACCGCTTCCGCGAGCTGTTCGACGGCGTCGTCGACCTCGAGGAGGACGGCACCGTCACGACCGAGTTCTGAGGCGGGCCGCGAGGCGACCGGCTACGCCGGGTCCGCGTCGTCGGCGGCGGTCGGGTCGGCGTCGCCGCCCGACGCCGTGTCATCGTCCGCCGCGAGTTGCTCGAACGTCTTTTCGGCCCACTTGACCGCGTAGCTCGGCCCGTGGTCGCGGTACGCCGCGGTGTCCAGCGCCGAAAACGGCGCGGGGAGGTCGCGGCCGTGTTTGACGGCCGAGCACGCGAACTCGGTCGCCTCGGCGAACGAGAGCCTGCCGAGCGCGACGAGCCGCGGGAGGTTTTCGAGTCGGTCGTCGAGCCGGCCGCCCGCGTCGACCCACGCCTCGTGGAGGCGGTCGTATCGGCCCTCCCACGACGCGAACGCCTCGCGGGTGTGGAGGCCGACCCAGCCCTCGTAGAGCGCGGCGGCGACCTGATACGTCTCGCTCGGGCCGAGCGGCGTCGCCGCGGCGAGGTCGCGGTAGCGCTCGCCGAAGAAGGGCAGGAACTGTTCGGGAATCTCGTCGTTACCGGCCTGCACGAACGCCTCGGCGACGAGGAAATCAAGAAAGTCGTCGGGCGTCCCCTTCGCGCGGTACTTCACCAGCACGACCGGCGGCGTGGTCTGCCGAGACCACGTCACCGTGCCGTCGCCGGGCATCCCGATGGTGAAGTCGGACGACGCGTAGCGCCGGAGCTGTTGGGGCGCGTCGTCTGGTAGCCACTCGGCGGGGTACGCCGCCGGGGAGAGCGACTCGACCACCAGCCCGAGGTTCTCCGCGGCCTCCGGGGGAATGGTGTCGAAGTCGCCGGCCACGTCCAAGACGAGCGCGCCGGAGGCGTACTCGTCGCGGACCGATTCGAGGTCCGACGGCAGGGTGCGCGTCTCGAACATCCGCTCAGGCGATGCTCATCCCGATGAACACGACGGCCAGCAGGGCCGACACGCCGACGGTACCGAGCACGATTTTCGTCGCTTGGCTCATAGTGGCACGATTAGACGCCCGCCGCTTAACTGTTACACTCTGTCGTCGGGCGAATCTCCAGTCGAAACGGGGGGGTTCGGGGACGCGCCCCACGGGCGACGGTCACACGGTCCGGTCGCGTCGCGGACGCGAGAGAAAACAGCAGGCTCCTCGGCGTCGCGGTCAGGGGACGAGCTGTTCGCCGTCGTCGTCGAGGATGCGGATGGCCTCGACGGGGCAGACGCGGGCGGCGAACTTCGCGTCGAACTCGGCGTCCTCGGGAACCTCGCGGACGAAGACGCCGTCGTCGGTCTCCTCGGCGTCGACGAGGTCGGCCTTGCCGTCGTCGACGTTCTTCTCGAAGCCCTCCCACTCGTCGACACACTGGAACATGCCGATGCAGGTGTCGCGGTCGTACTCGACTTTCATGGGCAATCGTACCGCCGGGCCGTACAAAGCCCTGCCGACGCGGGACCCCGATTCGGCGGCGGCGACGAGCGCCGTGACGGCGCGGTCGACACCGCCGACGGCGACGCCCCCGCGACCGACCCGACCCGATGGCTTAAACCGGGGGACGGTCCAAGGGGGATGCAATGCGAACTGCGGACCTGACGGGCCTGCCGACGGGGATTCCCGAGGCCCTCCGCGACGAGGGCATCGAGGAGCTGTACCCGCCGCAGGCCGAGGCCGTCGAGGCCGGCCTGACGGACGGCGAGAGCCTCGTGGCCGCCGTCCCGACCGCGAGCGGGAAGACGCTCATCGCCGAACTGGCGATGCTGTCGAGCGTCGCGCGCGGCGGGAAGGCGCTGTACATCGTCCCGCTCCGGGCGCTCGCCTCCGAGAAGAAAGCCGAGTTCGAGCGCTGGGAGGAGTACGGCATCGACGTCGGCGTCTCGACCGGCAACTACGAGTCCGACGGCGAGTGGCTCTCCTCGCGCGACATCATCGTCGCCACGAGCGAGAAGGTCGACTCGCTCGTCCGGAACAACGCGGCGTGGATGGACCAACTCACCTGCGTCGTCGCCGACGAGGTCCACCTCGTCGACGACCGCCATCGGGGGCCGACGCTGGAGGTCACGCTGGCGAAGCTCCGCCGACTCAACCCGAACCTGCAGGTCGTCGCGCTGTCGGCGACCGTCGGCAACGCGGGCGTCGTCGCCGACTGGCTCGACGCGGAGCTCGTCAAGTCCGACTGGCGACCCATCGACCTCAAGATGGGCGTCCACTACGGCAACGCCGTCTCCTTCGCCGACGGGAGCCAACGCGAGGTGCCGGTCGGCCGCGGGGAACGACAGACGCCCGCGCTCGTCGCCGACGCGTTGGAGGGCGACGACGACGGCGACCAGGGCTCCTCGCTCGTCTTCGTGAACTCGCGGCGCAACGCGGAGTCCGCGGCCCGCCGCATGGCCGACGTGACGGAGCGCTACCTCACCGGCGACGAGCGGAGCGACCTCGCGGAACTCGCCGCCGAGATACGCGACGTGTCCGACACCGAGACCTCCGAGGACCTCGCCAAGGCGGTCGCCAAGGGCGCGGCGTTCCACCACGCGGGGCTCGCCGCGGAGCACCGCACCCTCGTGGAAGACGCCTTCCGCGACCGACTCATCAAATGTATCTGCGCGACGCCGACGCTCGCCGCCGGCGTCAACACCCCGAGCCGCCGGGTCGTCGTCCGCGACTGGCAACGCTACGACGGCGACTACGGCGGGATGAAACCGCTGGACGTGCTCGAAGTCCACCAGATGATGGGCCGCGCCGGCCGCCCCGGCCTCGACCCCTACGGCGAGGCGGTGCTGTTGGCGAAGGACGCGGACGCCCGCGACGAGCTGTTCGAGCGGTACATCTGGGCCGACGCCGAGGACGTGCGGTCGAAGCTCGCGGCCGAGCCCGCCCTGCGGACGCACCTGCTCGCCACGGTCGCCTCCGGCTTCGCCCACACCCGCGAGGGACTGCTCGAATTCTTAGACCAGACGCTGTATGCGACCCAGACCGACGACCCCGAGCGACTCGGACAGGTGACAGACCGCGTGCTCGACTACCTCGAAGTGAACGGGTTCGTCGAGTTCGACGGAGAGACGATTCAGGCGACGCCCGTCGGCCACACCGTCTCGCGGCTCTACCTCGACCCGATGAGCGCCGCCGAAATCATCGACGGCCTCGAATGGGCGGCGGACCACCGAACCGAGAAGCTCCGGGCGCTCGCGGGCGAGACGCCCGAGAAGCCGAAGCGAGACCGGAGCGAATCCGACAACGAACCCGGCGGCTTCCAGCGGGCCAGCGAGATGGTCGCCGACGACGGCGGCGGTGGAGGCGGCGACGACGGGGACGGCTCGGACGGCGCGGACGACACAGACGGCGGCGACGGGGACGCCGACGCGTTCGAGACGGACCGGACGTATCCGACGCCGCTCGGCCTCTATCACCTCGTCTGCCGGACGCCGGACATGTATCAGCTCTACCTGAAGTCCGGCGACCGCGAGACGTACACCGAGCTGTGCTACGAGCGCGAACCGGAGTTCCTCGGGCGCGTCCCCTCCGAGTACGAGGACGTGGCGTTCGAGGACTGGCTGTCGGCGCTGAAGACCGCGAAGCTCCTCGAAGACTGGGTCGGCGAGGTCGACGAGGACCGCATCACCGAGCGCTACGGCGTCGGCCCCGGCGACATCCGCGGGAAGGTCGAGACCGCCGAGTGGCTCCTCGGCGCGGCCGAGCGACTCGCCTCCGAACTCGACCTCGATTCGGTGTACGCGGTCCGCGAGGCGAAAAAGCGCGTCGAGTACGGCGTCCGCGAGGAACTGCTCGACCTCGCCGGCGTCCGCGGCGTCGGCCGAAAGCGCGCCCGCCGGCTGTTCGAGGCCGGCGTCGAGAGCCGGGCCGACCTCCGGGAGGCCGAGAAATCGCGCGTCCTCGCCGCCCTCCGGGGTCGCAGGAAGACCGCGGAGAACATCCTCGAAGCCGCGGGGCGAAAGGACCCGTCGATGGACGCAGTGGACGAAGACGACGCGCCGGACGACGCCGTTCCCGACGACACCGGCTTCGAGACGGCCAAAGAGCGCGCCGACCAGCAAGCCAGTCTGGGTGATTTCGAATGAGGCTCGTCGAGGCCGAGGCGACCGTCTCCGACCTCGATTCGTTCATCGCGGCAGTCGGCGAGGTGGCCGACGAGACGGGCGCGACGGTGCAGGCGTTCGACGCCCGGTACGTCGTGGACCGCGAGCACCTCGAACGGGCGACCGAACTCGCCGACCGAGCCATCGCCCGGGGCAACGAAATCGCCCGCGACCGCGCCGTCGAAATCCTCCTCTACGCCAGCGGCCGCCGGCAGATTAACCGCGCGTTCGAAATCGGCGTCTCGGAGGGGACGCTCCCCGTCGTGATTCTCGTCGACGGCGGCGACGAGGCCGACGCCGAGGCCGCGCTGTTCGACCGACTCGACCTCGAACCCGCAGACACCCTCGGCGACTACGACGAAGCGCTCGTCCGCGAGGTGTTCGACGTGGGCGAGACGGAGTTGCGCGTCGCCGACGGCGACCTCCCCGCGCTGGTCAGAGAGCGAGTCGCGCTCCTCGCGGTCGACCGCTAAACGATTTTCGCGGTCCCCTATCGCCCGTATTCAGGTGTCTGAGAGTCCATAATGGAAAACTCCACTCGAAACGGACCCCTTTGGTTTCTGAAACCTACCCCTTCGTTTCAACTGGAGAACAGGGGGACGGCGCGGCCTCGTCGAGAGTAGAACGCTGAGAAGTAGTCCCACCAGGATTCGAACCTGGGTCGTTGCCCCCAGAAGGCAACAGGATTGGCCACTACCCCATGGGACTTCGCATCAGTTCGTACTTCGCGGGTATTTGTAAACGTTGCGTGTCGATTCCGCCGTGGGATTTCGTCGCACGGCGACGGACAGACGTGCATAAACCGCCAACTATTTGCCCCTATTCTATCCACTGTCGTGTATGTACGTCGGACGTTTCGTCGTCGTTGGCCCCGGAATCGGTGCGTATCGCGTCTCCTCTCGGTCCTTCCCGAACCGACAGGTCGTCGACCGAGACGACGCCCTGACCGTCGGACCGACGCCCGACGCCCCCGAGACCGACAACCCCTACATCGCCTACAACTGCGTCCGCGAGGGCGGCGACTACGTCGTCGTCGGCAACGGCTCGCAGGTCGACCCCATCGCGGAGAAACTCGACCTCGGCTACCCGCCGCGGGACGCCCTCGCGGAGATTCTGCTCGCGCTCGACTACGAGAAGGACGACTACGACACGCCCCGCATCGCGGGCGTCGTCGGCGACGACGAGGCCTTCATCGGCATCGTCCGCAAGGACGCCCTCGTCGTGGAAGCCGTCTCCGAACCCACGCTCGTGGCGACCTACGAGGAAGACGACCCGCGGGCGTTCGACCTCGACGCGGAGACCGCCGCCGACGCGGCCCGCGAACTGTACGACCACGAGTTCGAACACGCCGTCTGCGCCGCCGCCGCGACCGTCGGCGACGCCGTCGAGACCGCCTTCTACAACGGCGAGTAACGCCGCCTCGGCCCGAGATTTTTCAGCCGCGCTCCCGTACACCGAGCCATGCGTCTGGGCGTCATCTCGGACGTGCACGGGAACCTCCCGGCACTCGACGCGGTGCTCGAATCGATGCCGCCGGTCGACCGACTGGTCTGCGCCGGCGACGTGGTCGGCTACAACCCGTGGCCCGAGGAGTGCGTGTCCGAACTCGTCGAGCGGGACGTGCCGACCGTCTCGGGGAATCACGACCGCGCGGTCACGTCGGGGACCGGCTTCCGCTTCAACAGCATGGCGGCCGCGGGCGTCGACTACGCCCGCGACGCGCTCTCTCCGGCGTCGATGGAGTGGCTCTCCGCGCTCCCGAACACGCGGCACGTCGCCGACGGCCGGGTCAAACTCGCCCACGGCCACCCGAGCGACCCCGACCGCTACACCTACCCCGACGACTTCTCGCCGTCGCTCCTCGACGGCGAGGACCTGCTGGTGCTGGGCCACACCCACGTGCAGGGCCACCGAATCTACGACGACGGAATCGTCCTGAACCCCGGAAGCGTCGGCCAGCCCCGCGACGGCGACCCGCGGGCGGCCTACGCGGTCGCCGACCTCGACGCGATGGAAATCGAGGCGGAGCGCGTCGGCTACGACATCGACCGCGTCGCGGAGCGCGTGCGCGAGGTCGGCCTGCCGGAGCGGTTGGCGAGTCGGCTGTACGAGGGGCAGTAGGCGAGAAAAGACGAGAAAAGAGGAGAAAAGACGAGAGAAGAACGGAACGGCGCGGTCGGGTTAGTTCGACACCGGTTCGAGCCGCGCCGAGAAGTGGCGAAGCTCCTTCATCGGCGGCTCCTCGACGATTTCGAGGCCGCCGTACTCGCCGGCGGAGTCCATCACTTTCGCGGCCGTCTCGGCGACGTGTTCGAGGTGTTCGCGACTGTAGGTGCGCCGCGGGAGCGCGAGGCGCACGAGGTCCGGCCGGTCGGTGCCGGGGAACGCGAAGCCGCCGAGTTCGACGCCGCGGACGCCGCCTTCGAGGTAGAGCGCGCAGACGAGTTGCTGTCCGGGGTACTCGTCTTTCGGGACGTGCGGGAACACCTCGCCGGCGTCGAGGTAGACCGCGTGGCCACCCGTCGGCTGATAGACGGGGACCCCGGCTTCGACCAGCAGGTCGCCCAGTTCGGCCACCTGCTCGACGCGGTCGGTCACGTACGGCGGCGTGACGGCCTCGCGGAGGCCGACGGCCATCGCCTCGATGTCGCGGCCCGAGAGACCGCCGTAGGTGGGAAAGCCCTCGTAGAGGATGGCGCGCTGTTTCGCGTGTTCGAACACCGTCTCGTCGCGCATCGCGGCGAAGCCGCCGATGTTGACGAGGGCGTCCTTCTTGCCGGACATGGTGATGGCGTCGGCGTGTTCGAACTGCGCGCGGGCGATTTCGGCGACCGAGCGGTTCTCGTAGCCCGCCTCGTTGGTCTTGATGAAGTGGGCGTTCTCGGCGAACCGGCAGGCGTCGATGACGAACATGGCGTCGATGTCGCGGGCGAACTCGGCGGTGGCGCGGATGTTCGCCATCGAGACGGGCTGGCCGGCGACGGAGTTGTTCGTGATGGTGAGGACGACGACGGGAATCGCGTCGGTGCCGACCTCCTCGACGAGCGCGTAACCCGCGTCGATGTCGAAGTTGCCCTTGAACGTCTCCGTCGAGTTGGGGTCCCGAGCGGCGGGCGACGGGCAATCGACCGGCTCCGCGCCCTGATTGACGACGTGGGCGCGGGTCGTGTCGAAATGGGAGTTGTTCGGCACCACGTCGCCGTCCTCCAAGAGGACGCCGTAGAGGACGTTCTCCGCGCCGCGGCCCTGATGGGTCGGCACGACGTGCTCGAAGCCCATCACGTCGCGGACCGACTCCGCGAGCCGGGCGAACGACTCGCTTCCGGCGTAGGCCTCGTCGCCGCGAATCATCGCCGCCCACTGCTCGGCGGACATCGTTCCCGTCCCCGAGTCGGTCAGGAGGTCGATGTACACGTCGCGGGCGTCGAGGTTGAACGCGTTGTAGCCGGCCCGTTCGAGGGCGGCCTCGCGCTCCTCGCGCGAGGGGAGTTCGATGGGCTCGACCATCTTCGCCTTGTACGATTTCATGCCCGCAATAGGCCCGCGAATGTGAAGTAATCGGCAGGCGGAAAATCGAGGGACGACGCCCGGTTTCCGGCGCTCGTGGACGGGTGTGTGCATCGGTGTCGCCGGCTGTTCCGCTCTCGCCACGAACCGCCACGAACCGACCTCGGCGGCCGTCGTGGCTCACCGGCCGTTGGCGTCGCTGGCGGGGACGCAGTCGCGCGAAAACAGCGTCGAGAGGTACGGGGCGGGGTCGAGTTAGAACTCGTCTTGGATGATGCCGAGCGTCTCCTCGCGGTCGTCCCACGCCACGAAGATGGCGACGGAGGTCGCGGAGGTGATAGCGTCGTGGATGTTGATGCCGGCGTCGGACAGCGGCTGGACGATGTCGAGGATGACGCCGGGGCGGTTCGGGAGTTCGCCGCCGGTGACGCGGACGACGGCGATGTCGTCTTCGACGGTGACCGAGGACAGCGCGTCGTCGGCGATGACGCGGTCGTGGAGGACGGCCTCGGCCCGGTCGGAGTCGTCTTCGAGGACGTAGAACGTGATGGAGTCCATCCCGGAGGCGACCGAGTCGACGTTGATGTCCTCCTCTCGGAGGGCGGCCGAGAGGTCCGCGAGGATGCCCGGTCGGTTGCGAATCGCCCGCCCGGCGACGGTGAGACACGCGAGGGGCTCTTCCTGCATGTCGATGAGGTTGTGGAACTCGCCTTCGATGAGCGTCCCGCCGGTGAGCAGGTCGCCGTGCTGGTAGTGGACGACCCGAACGTCGAGCGCCGCGTCCTTGTACGACAGCGCCGACGGCGCGACGACCTCGGCCCCGCGGAACGAGAGGTTTCGGAGTTCGTCGACGGTGATGCGGCCGACGTTTCGCGCGCCTTCGACCACGCGCGGGTCGCCGGTCATGACGCCCTCCACGTCGGTCACGATGACGACCTCGTCGGCGTCCATGTAGTTGCCGAGCATTACGGCGGAGGTGTCGGAGCCGCCGCGGCCGAGCGTCGTGATTTCGCCGTCGTGGTTCTGCGCGAGGAAGCCGGTGATGACCGGGACGACGCCGTCGAGTTCGGCCGCGAGCTTCGCGGCCCGCTCTCTGGTCGCCTCGACGTCGACCTCGCCGAGGTCGTTCGTGATGACCGGCCACTCGTCCGTGCCGGGTTCGACGAACAAGGCGTTGACGCCGCGGGCGGCCAGCGCCGCCTTGAGCATGCGCACGCTGGTCCGCTCGCCCATCGAGACGATTTCCGCGCGGTCGCGGTCGTCGGCCTCGAACTTGATCTCGTCGAGGAGGTCGTCGGTCGTCGAGCCCATCGCGGAGGCGACGACGGCGATTTCGTGACCGTGTTCGACGGCCGCGGCGATGGAGTCCGCGGCGCGGTTGATTCGGTCGCCGCTACCGAGCGAGGTGCCGCCGAACTTCGCGACTACGCGCATCGTCCCTCCGGTGCGTCGCGTCGCTTCGGGGCTTCGTTGGTAAACATGCGAGGGGCTAACGCGGGGGGACGTATAACTATGTCCTCCGATTCAACCGTTGCCGTCACCCGCGAATCCGGCGCTGAGACGGCCCGTACCGACGCCTCGCGGGCGGAGATTTATCACCGAAGCCGCGGAAGGTTCGGGTATGGATGTCAGAGACGCCGTTGACACCGACGCCGAGGCGCTCGCCGCCGTCGCCGACGCGCCGATACGGGCGATGCGTCGGCTGATACGCGACCGGACGGTCCGCCTCGCCACCGCCGAGACGGGGTCGGACCCCCACGCCGACGCGCCGGCGGACGACGAACCGGTGCTCGGGTTCGTCGGCTTCGACGTCCGCGACGGCGTCCTCCACGTCACCCGGCTCGGCGGGACCGAGACGGCGGTGCGGCGACTGCTCGAAGAGCCGCTCCGCTTCGCCAGCGCCGAGGACCTGCCGGTCGAGGTGCTCGTCCTCGAATCCGAGACGCCGCTGTGCGATGCGGTCGAGCACGCCGGTTTCGACCGCGTCGGCCACGGTCCGCGGTTCGAGGGGTCACCGACGGTCCGGTACGTCCTCGACGAGACGGGGTAGTCGGTCCTCGCGGGCGGCGAGAACCGACGGAGGGAATACATACCTCCCGCCCGTCAGGTGGCCCATGACCGAACGACGCGGAAACCGACCGCCGAGCGTGAGACGACCGTGACCGCGGCCGAAGAGCTGTTCGTCTCGCTCGCCGGCTCGGACCCGGTGATGCAGGGCCTCCTCGGGGGCATCGTCATCGCCGGCATGAACATGCTGGGCGCGCTCCTCATCCTCGTCTGGCGCGACCCCTCGAAGCGCTCGCTCGACACGCTCCTCGGCTTCGCCGCCGGCGTCATGCTCGCCGCGAGTTTCACGAGCCTCATCCTCCCCGGCATCGAGGCGGCGGGCGGGAACCCGATTCCCGTCCTCGCCGGCTTCGTCATCGGCGTCGTCGTCCTCGACCAAGCCGACCTGTGGATTCCGCACGTCCACATCCTCGTGACCGGGAAGACCCGAGCGGACGCCCCGGAGACGGACAAGAAGATGGCTTCAGTCATCCTGTTTATCGTCGCCATCACCATCCACAACATGCCCGAGGGCCTCGCCGTCGGCGTCGGCTTCGGCTCCGGCGACCTCGGGACCGCCATCCCGCTGATGCTCGCCATCGGCATCCAGAACATCCCCGAGGGGCTGGCCGTCTCCATCGCCGCCGTCAACGCCGGCCTCCGGAACACGACCTACGCGACGTTCGCGGGCATCCGCGCCGGCCTCGTGGAGATTCCGCTCGCCGTCTTCGGCGCGTGGGCCGTCCAGTACGCCGCGGCGTTGCTCCCCTACGCGATGGGCTTCGCCGCCGGCGCGATGCTGTTCGTCATCTCCGACGAAATCGTCCCCGAGACGCACTCGAACGGTCACGAGCGCGTGGCGACGTTCGGGACGATGCTCGGCGTCGTCGTGATGCTCTACCTCGACGTGACGCTCGGGTAGTCGAATCGAGTCAGCGCGGCCGAATACGGCGGCGTCGAGGAGTTGTGAAACGAGAGTTCGAGTGGAAGCGAAGGGGTTCGGTGGTCGGTTCAGCGTCAGAGAGTTCGGCGTCGAACGTGCGTCAGTCGTCGGCGAGCGGCGGCTCCGACGGCACTTCGTGGTCCGAGAGTCCCGCGGTCGGCGCGAGGTACTTCGCGGGGTCGAACGCGTCGAGGTCGTCGCCGGCGGCCACGCGCGCCGGCCAGTCCGGGTTGGCGAGCGCGCTCGTCCCCAGCGTGAACAGGTCCGCGCCGGCGTCGACGGCGGCCCGCGCCGCGTCCGGGTCGCCGAGGTCGCCGTTGGCGACGACGACCGTGTCGTCCGCGACGTACTCGGCGGCGGCCTCCGCGAGCGACGGGCCGTCCGCGCCGAAAGTCGGACCCGTCGCGTCGGTCTCGGTCGTGTGGACGTAGTCGGCTCCGGCGGCCGACAGCGCCTCGAAGAAGACCGCGGCCGCCTCCTCGCCCTCGGGCCACTCGTAGTCGCCGTCGGTCACTTTCTCCTGCGAGACGCGGACGCCGACGACGAACTCCTCGGGGACCGCGTCGGCGACCGCCGAAAGGACCTCGGCGGGGAATTTGACTCGGGACTCGGGACCGCCGCCGTACTCGTCGTCGCGTCGGTTCGCGTCGGCCGCGAGGAACTCGTTGAGCAGGTAGCCGTTCGCGCCGTGGAGTTCCACGCCGTCGAAGCCGGCTTCGACCGCGTTCCGCGCCGCCCGCACGAATCCTTCGCGGACGGTTTCGAGGTCGGTCTCGTCGGCCGCCTTCGGGACCGCGAACTCCCCGCTCCCGCCGTAGGCTTCGGCCTTCTGGCCGTCGGGCTGGACCGCGGAGGGAGCGAGCGTCCGGTCGCCGTCGAGGTGGGGGTTCCCCTGCGACTGCGCCCCGGCGTGCATCAACTGCGCGAAAATCGGCGTGTCGACCTCGTGGACGGCGTCCGTGACGTTCGTCCACGCCTCGACGTGGTCGCCGGTGACGAGCCCCGGCTGGTTCAGGTAGCCCTGACTGTACGCGTCGTCCGTATAGACGCCCTCGGTGACGAGAAAGCCGAAGCCGCCGTCGGCGAACTTCCGGTAGTAGTGAGCCATCTCGTTTGTCGCCAACCCCTCGTCGGTGGCGCTGATGCGCGTCATCGGTGCCAGCCCGACTCGGTTGGAAAGCGACAGGTCGTTCAGGCTCGTCGCGTCGAACAGCGCGTCGTCGGTCATCACCGGTTCTGTGCGCGTCGCGGGTAAAAAGCGACGGCGGAATGGTCCCGGTCGCCGCACATCCGGCGTGCTATCAGGGCGCATATCTGCGGGAGAGCACCGCTGAGTCGAACGGTCGTCAGTAGTGAAACGGTCGCCGGCTCAGGAGAACTTCCGGACCGTCATGTTCAGCGTGTCGAGGTCGACGATGGGCGCGTAACCGGCGTCGGGGTCGATGTTGACGGACTTCTGGAAGTCGGTCTGGGCCTGCCAACAGCCGGAGTTGACGGCGAGGACGTTGTGGTACTTGCCCCAGCCGAGCTTGTGGACGTGGCCGGTGTGGAAGATGTCGGGGACGTCCTCCATGACGAGATAGTCGAGTTCCTCCGGCGCGAGGCGGGTGTGACCCCCGAACTGCGGCGCGACGTGGCGCTTTTTCAGGAGCTGGTACATCGCCTTGTGCGGCTCGTCGTAGCTCGCCTTGTCCGCCGGCAGTTCGGCGATGACCTCGTCGAGCGAGACGCCGTGGTACATGAGCACGTTGACGCCTTCGAGGGTGACCATCGAGGGGTTGCTCGTGATGCGGGCGTCGTGGGCCGACATGATATCGCGGAGTTCGTCGTCGAAGCCGGGTTGGGGCTCCGCGAGTCGGACCGCGTCGTGGTTGCCCGGAATCATCACGATGTCGAGGTCGCCGGGGACCGATTTGAGGTGCTCGGAGAACGCCTCGTACTGCTCGTAGATGTCGATGACGTCGAGTTCCTCGTCCTGATTCGGGTAGACGCCGACGCCTTCGACCATGTCGCCGGCGATGAGGAGGTACTCGATGCGCTCTGCCTCCTCGGTGTGGAGCCAGTCGGCGAAGCGATTCCACGCGCCGGCCATGAACTCCTGACTGCCGACGTGCACGTCCGAGATGAGCGCCGCCTGCACGTCCCTGTCGGCGGTGTTGGGGCGGTGGCTCCGCGGCACGTCGGGGAAGTGCATCGAGTCGACGAAGAGGATGCCCGCGTCGCCCGACAGCGTCCCCTGCACCGCGATGCACTCGTCCATGAGGAGTTCGTCGACGTAGCCCGCGATGTCCTTGTCCTTCATCACGAGACAGGGGAACGTCCCCGTCGTGTCCTCGAGGTCGATAATCCAGTGACCGCTCTTGGTGGACCGAACGTCGTCGACGAGGCCGATGAGTTCCGCGTCCTCGCCGCCGGACATGTTCGAGATGGCCTTCGCGGGGCGGTGGTTGACGCGCCCGCGGAGCATCTTCGAGAGCTTCTCGTAGCGGTCGCGGAACACCTTCACGAAGTCGTCGTACTCGCCGGTCCCCGTCGACTGGCCGGTCATGTCGTTGGCGATTTCGAGGGACCGAAGCGCCGGGTCGACGTTCCGGCCGCCCGACCCCACCTTCGCTTCGGCTGGAGTCGATTGAGAGGTGTGAGCCGCGTTGTCGTGCGATGTTGCACCAGAAGCGGAGGGGTCTGACGCGGCGGTGTGGGACGCGACGGCGTCGGATGCGGCGGCGGCGTCCGCGGCGGTCGGCCCCGTCGGTGCGGTTCCCGGCGGGTCCGCGGCGGGGGCGGAGGCGAGCACCTCGCGGACGTGGTCGGCGGTGATGCGAAGCGCGTCGTCCGGGGCGGCTTCGACGACGCGGGCGAGGGTGCGGCCGGGGTCGTCGGAGCCGGCGATGAGTGTCACGGCCTCGCGCTCGGCGTTGTAGCCGCGACCGACGAGCGCTCGGACGATGCGCGCCGGCGTCTCCAGTGGCACACCCGGAGTGTGCGACACGCGGCAAAAAGGATGCCGAAACCCAGAACGTTGAAACCCGGTCCGGGTAAACTGGGAGTGATGAGTGACGACGATGGCCGCCCTCCCTCCCCCGACCCGCGGCGCGGTTCCGCCTCCGACGAAGGCGTGCTAACTCGGCTTCGGACGGCAGAGGAGGGGCCGCTTCTGTTCGTCCGCGAAATCCTGACGAGCGCGCTCGCCGTGTTGGCCGTCGGGTTGCTCCTGTTCGCGGTGAGCGGCGTGTGGCCGCCGATGGTCGCCGTCGAAAGCGGGAGCATGGAACCGCACATGCACAAAGGCGACCTCGTGTTCATCACGGGGCCGGAGCGATACGCCCCCGACTCGGCGGTCGAGGGAACCGCCGTCGTCACGGCCGAAACGGGTTCCGAAGTCGACTACCGGAAGTTCGGCGGCCCCGGGAGCGTCATCGTCTACGACGACCCCGGCGCTGGCGGCCCCCCGATCATCCACCGGGCGATGTTCTGGGTCGACGAAGGAGAGAACTGGTACGACAGGGCGAACCCCGAGTACATGGCCGCCGACAACTGCCGCGAACTCGCCAACTGCCCCGCCGAGTACGCCGGCTTCATCACGAAAGGCGACAACAACCCGCGGTACGACCAGGTGAGCGGCATCGCCGACCCGGTCCGCCCCGAGTGGGTCCAAGGCGTCGCGCGAATCCGCATCCCGCTTCTCGGGTGGGTTCGACTGACGCTCGCCAACTCGATGGCGACGACGACGCAGGTCGCGCCCGCCCCCGTCGAGTACGTCGACGTGACGACGATGGAGACGGCGGCTCCCGACGTGTCGACAACGAACGCGGCGGGAGGCGACGCGCCGGCGACGACGGCACCGCTTCAGGTCGAGCCGCCGGAGCTGTCGGAACCATCGGAGACATCGGCGCGAGCCGACGCGCTCGCGGCGTGACGCGGGAAAAGTAACAGCGTCGGCGTCGGACTTCGGGACTTCGTTCTTCAGTCTCAGTTGTCGAACCGCGCCTGCACGAACGGCTGTGCGCTCTCGATGTCGCCGAGTCGGGAGTCCGTCAGCAAAACGGCCTCGGTCTCGTCGATGGGGACAGAAAGGCTGATTTCCTTGGTCCGGCCGTAGCGACCCTTCGAGACGACGACGGCGTTGACGATGCCGAGCATGTCGAGTTCCGAGATGAGGTCGGTGACGCGGCGCTGGGTCAGCACGTCGGCGTCGATCTCCTCGCAGAGGCGCTTGTAGATGTTGAACACCTCGCCGGTGTTGATGTTGCGAACGCCGTTTTTCTCCAGGAGGATGATGGCGAAGAGGACGATTTTCGACTGCGTGGGGAGGGTGCGGACGACCTCGACCACGCGGTCGAGTTCGATTTTGTCCTGCGCCTGCCGGACGTGGGCCTCCTCGACGGTGTCGGCCTGCCCGCGCTCCGCGAGTTCGCCGGCCGTGCGGAGCAGGTCGAGCGCGCGCCGGGCGTCGCCGTGTTCCTGCGCGGCGAACGCGGCGCACAGCGGAATCACGTCGTCGGTGAGCGCGCCGGGCTTGAACGCCACGTCGGCGCGGTGCTGGAGGATGTCGCGGAGCTGGTTGGCGTCGTACGGCGGGAAGACGATTTCCTCCTCGCCGAGGCTCGATTTGACCCGGGGGTCGAGGAAGTCGGTGAACTTCAGGTCGTTCGAGATGCCCATGATGGAGATGCGGGAGTTGTCGAGTTCGGAGTTCATCCGCGAGAGGTTGTAGAGCGTGTCGTCGCCCGACTTCTCGACCAGTTTGTCGATTTCGTCGAGCATGATGACGACCACCCGCTCCTTGTAGTCGACGGCGTCGAAAAAGGTCGTGTAGACGCGGTCGGTCGGCCACCCGGTCATCGGCACCGTCTCCATCTCGTCGGCGTCGTCGTCGAGTTCCGCCGCGCGCTCGTCGATTTCGGCGATGGAGTCGTACGGCGTGTCCGCGAGAGCGTTTGGGTCTTCGGTCGCCCGCGTGCGCATCTCGTCGAGGCGCTCCTGTTCAGCCTCGATGCGCTCGACGTTCTTCTCGATGAACTTGTTGGCGAGCTGGGCGAGCACGCGGTACTGCGTGTCGGTCACCTCGCAGTTGATGTACTCGACCTCGCAGGGCACGTCGTACTTCTGGGAGGTGGATTCGAGCTCCTGACTGACGAACTTCGCGCTCGCGGTCTTGCCGGTCCCGGTCTTCCCGTAGATGAGGATGTTCGACGGCGTCTCCCCGCGCAGAGCGGAGACGAGAATCGTCGCCATCTGGTTTATCTGGTCGGTCCGGTGGGGGAGTTCGTGCGGGGTGTACGACGGGCGGAGGACCTCCTTGTTCTCGAAGATCGGCTCGCCGGCGAGGAGGTCGTCGAACAGCCCCTTCGACCCCTCGTCGTCGTTGAGCACGACCTTGTCGAGGCCGACGTCGGGGTCTTTGTGCTGGTCGAGGTCCCCGTCGGGCGCGTCGGCGTCGGGGCCGATGCTCGCCTGAATGTCGATGTCTTCGGGAGACACGTCCTCGTCGTCCTCGGGGGAGACGCTCTCTTCGGAGGATACGTCGTCCGCGGCGGAAGAGCCGTCGGCAGGCGCGTCGCCGTCGGACGCGTCGGTACTCGGTGCGCCGGGGTCGGCGTCCGCGACGATGTCGTCCGACCTGCTGTCCCCGGCTCCCTCTCGTGTGCCGCCTCTCGGATTCTCTTCCTCGTCCATCGTGAATACCCCTTTGTTTCAAGTGGAATTGCCGCCCCAAACCGGCGCATAGGGTGTGTGAAGCCGGAGATAGTCGGCATTTTCACACCACGCCGAAGAAGGCGATTCCAGATGATGCAAAGGAACCAAACGAACAGTCGGTACAAAAATCTTACTTCTCCGACTCGTCTGCCGTCGTTCGACCGGAACTCGGGGGGTCGGGACCGTTTCAACACGAACAGTCGCGATATCGTCGGACGCGACGGCTGTAGTAAGTGGGCGTCCGTCGGTTGACCGAGAAGCGAATAGACGAACGCTCAGTTGCGGAGTCGCCGAGCGACCGGACGAAGGAGACATGTGGGTGAGGTTGGTCATCGAATCGAGAACCTTCTCGAACTACGGCGGGTCGAACGAGACGAACGAAAGACGCACTAGTCGAACGAACCACGGCGGGTCGAACAAAGACGCGCCGAGTCGCACCAAGTCGAGACGGGTCGAGCCGTCAGAGTTGTTCTCGGCTCTGACGACCGACGGTTCCGAGTCGAGTCTGCGGTCCACGCGAACCGACAATCGGAGGCAGTCAGAGTGGAACTCAGCGTGTGGGTGGCGTCCGACGAGAAAAATCGGTGGGTCGAACCCCTCTGTTTCGAGTGGAGACGCCGGAAACGCGCTTTTCGAAAAATCGGGAGATAGAACGGTTCTCGTCGCTGTCTAACCCCTCGGTTTCCTGTGCAATTAAGTGGTGGTTCTCCAGTTCGACGGGAAACGCCTGGGTGTCGATTGCCCCACACCCCTTTGTTTCGGGTGGAGCCGTGAATCGGTGGGGAGGGGGTCTCGGCGATTCTTGAAAAAGGGGTGGTTTTATCACAAATGTATCCGTACCATATCCGTAGTAGAGAGAAATACTATATTATTACCCACACCTAGGATTCAATTAACGTCTCACCGCCGTCTAGCGGTCTCCCCCCACCCACCCCTTCGAGCCGTTCCACCCGAAACGAAGGGGTGGGGGTGTTACCGGGTAGAGTGTTTCGCGTCCGTCGGAACCCCCCCCAACGCCGTGTCGCGTCTGCGACTCCCGGCGTGCGGTCATTCCGAGTCGAACTGATTCAGTGGCTTCGCGAACGCTGTTCGCGTTTCACGAATGCCGTCCGGCACCGTGTGAGGTTCGCCGGAGAACGTTCGGGATTCACTGGAGAACGATGCAGATGACGCTCATCCCGTTGGTTCGGGGGACGCACGTGTACGCCCGAAGTAACAGTTACCACAAAACTACAACTCCGACCTACAACTCCGACCCCGACGTCGCCCGGTTTCACGTCGACCGTTCGACACGCCGCAACCGGACGTCCGCAGGCCGAATCTCCTCCGCTCGATGCCGGCTCGCCGAGTCGGCCGCCGTTTCGCCGTTCCTTTCTGTCGTCTTGTCTCCCACGTGACTGGTGTCTGACGTAGTGCTTAAGTGAGTCCGGTTGGGTGATACCTCCATACGCCCTCCACGACGCGTTCGGGAGGTGCGGGAGGCCCAGGATGGGACTGCTCACAGATTTAAGAGACAGCATCTCACGAGTCGTCGACCGGCTCTTTTCGGAGAGCGAGCCGAAGCGGATCGGTATATATGGCCCGCCCAACGCCGGGAAGACGACTCTCGCAAACCGTATCGCCCGTGACTGGACCGGTGACGCCATCGGTCCCGAGAGCCACATCCCTCACGAGACTCGCCGCGCCAGGCGGAAGGAGAACGTCGAAATCGAGCGGAACGGCAAGAAAGTCACCATCGACATCGTCGACACGCCGGGTGTCACGACGAAAGTCGATTACAAGGAGTTCCTCGAACACGACATGGAGAAGGACGACGCCGTCCGCCGGTCCCGCGAGGCGACCGAGGGCGTCGCCGAGGCCATGCACTGGCTCCGCGAGGACGTCGACGGCGTCATCTACGTGCTCGACAGTACGAAAGACCCGATTTCGCAGGTCAACACGATGCTCATCGGCATCATCGAGAGCCAGGACCTGCCCGTGCTCATCTTCGCGAACAAGATCGACCTCGAAGAGGCGAACGTCGAGCGCATCGCGAACGCGTACCCCCAGCACGAAACAGTCGAGTTGTCAGCGCTCGAAGGGGAGAACATGGACGAAGTGTACGCCAAAATCGCGGAGTACTTCGCGTGATTCACCATGCCTGAAGCAACCGCCTCCGACAACGGCACCGACGGGGTCCAGATAGACCTCTTCAGCGGGAATCGGATGGCAAATCTCACGAGCATGGAGAAGATTCGGCTCATCCTCGACGGCGTCCGCGACGGCAACATCGTCATCCTCGAAGAGGGCCTCTCGCCCGACGAGGAGTCGAAGCTCATCGAGGTCACGATGGCCGAGATAAGCCCCGACGAGTTCAACGGTATCGAAATCGAGACGTATCCGCGCTCGCAGACCGCAGACCAGAGCTTCCTCGACCGGCTCATGGGCCGACAGTCGACCCAGAAGCTCACGGTCATCGGTCCCGCGAACCAGATTCAGACGCTCCACAAGGACGAGAACCTCATCAGCGCGCTCGTCTCCCGAAAATAGGGGGTCCCACGAACGCCCTCACGCGCCATCCGGCGCTACCATCCACCAATGCCACATCAATGCACCACGTGCGGTAAGGTGTTCCCCGACGGCTCGAAGGAGATGCTTTCGGGGTGCCCGAACTGCGGCGGCAACAAGTTTCAGTTCAAGCCCGCGTCGAGCGGGAGCGCTCCCGCGAGCGCAAGCGATAACACGCCGTCGGCGGGCGGCGCCGGAACGCGGGACCTGACCTCCTCGGCGGCCGACGCCGTCCGAGACCGCGCACAGCAACAGTCCCATCCCGACTCGACCGACGAGGAGTCGATGACCGTCAGCGACTGGGCGAACGCGAACGCCGACGCCCCACAGCGAACCGAGACCGGCGACGCCGCGGGTTCGACCCGAAGCGAGCCGTCGCCGACCGAGGCGACCGGGTCGAGCGACGCGGGTGACGCGGCCGACACGGGGAGCGGACCCGAACCCGACCCCCGCGGGTGGGGTGAGTGGCCGTCGGCGCCCGGCGAGTCGCCGGGGGCAGACCCCCAAGAGCCACCGGCGTCGCGGAACGAACCCCGAGGGGAGCCCGCGGCGGGTCAGTCCGATAGCTCGCCGCGTTCGTCATCGCCCTCGAATCGAGACCCCAGTACAATCAACGCGCGCGAGACGGACGAGGACAACTCCCAGAAGAGCGCCCGAAGCGACATCGTCACGCCGGAGGAACTCGCCGCGGCCGATGCGAACCGACGCGGTTCGGCGGCGGAGACGCCGTCGGAAGCGCCTTCGGACCCCGACGTGCCTCCTGCCCCCGACGCGGCGGCCGGCCAGCCCGCGGACGCCGCGCCCACGGACGCCGACGGCACGGTCATCGAGCCGTCGTCCGACGAGCGACCCGACCTTGACCAGCTCCGCGAGGAGCTCAACGACCAGTTCGAGAGCATCAAAATCGTCAATCCCGGTCAGTACGAGCTCAACCTCATGGAGCTGTACGACCGAAGCGAGTACATCATCTCGCTCCGCGAGGACGGCCGGTACGTCATCGAAGTCCCGGACTCGTGGGGTCCCGGCAACAGCGAGGACTGACCGCGGCTCCCGCGGCCGACCGCGCTCGACCCCACTGTTTCCGGTGGAGCGACGGTCTCCCGGTCTCGCTCGTACGAGTCCATCCGTCGAATCGGCACAACCGTTATATACGATAGTTGAGAGTATATCTCCTTGGGGAAGCGCTATGTCCAATCCGCACAACGAGAAGGTCGCCGAGTGGGCGTCGCTCCTCGGAGCGTCGCTCCCGACCGCGCGACCAGACGACCCCGACCTCGATACCGCCGACAGCGCTGGGTAACGACCGCCGCGGTCGCTTCCGGCGGACTCCTTTAGTTTCACCCTGCTCTGCGAACCCTTATCGGCGAGGGCGAGCAATCGTCACCGATGTCGGCCTCTGAGGACGTTGCGTACGTGGACCACCCGCTACTCGCGCCGTCGTTCATCGAGCGGCGGCTCTATCAGATTCGCCTCGCCGGTACCGCGCGCAACGGCCACACGCTGGTCTGTCTCCCCACCGGTCTCGGGAAGACGACCGTCAGCCTGCTCGTCACGGCCCAGCGGCTCTACGACGTGGGCGGGAAGTCGCTGTTTCTCGCGCCGACGAAGCCGCTCGTCCAACAGCACGCCGACTTCTACCGCGAGGCGCTGACCGTCCCGGACGACGAAATCGTCGTCTTCACCGGCGACGTTCGGCCCGACGACCGGGCCGCGCTCTGGGAGGACGCCCAAATCGTCATCGCCACGCCGCAGGTCATCGAAAACGACCTCATCGGCAACCGCATCTCGCTTCGGGACGTGACGCACCTCACCTTCGACGAGTGTCATCGCGCCAGCGGCGACTACGCCTACGTCTACATCGCCGAGCGCTACCACGCCGACGCCGAAGACCCGCTCGTCACGGGGATGAGCGCCTCGCCCGGCGGCGACGAGGAGGCCATCCTCGAAGTCTGTGAGAACCTCGGTATCGTCGACGTGGAGGTGATGACCGAGGAGGACGCCGACGTGTCGGAGTACACCCACGACACGGACGTCGAGTGGAACCGCATCCAGCTCCCCGACGAGATTCTGGAGATACGCGACGCCCTCAACGAGGTCATCACCGACCGGCTGGAGAAGCTCAAGCAGTTGGGCGTCACCAAGTCGACGAAGCCCGATATCTCCCAGAAGAAGCTCAACCGGATGCGCGCGGAGCTCCAGCGGCTGATGAACGCCGACAAGTCGGAGGGCTACAAGGGGATGTCCACGCACGCGGAGGTGATGAAGCTCCGCCGGGCGGTCGAACTCGTCGAGACCCAGTCGGTCGAGTCGGTCCGGCGGTACTTCGAGCGCCAGCGCAACGCCGCCCGGTCGTCGGGCGCGTCGAAGGCGAGCCAGCGACTCGTCGCCGAGCCGAAGGTCCGCGAGGCGATGCGGAAAGCCGAGTCGTTCGACGGCCTCCACCCGAAGTTCAGGAAGACGCGCATCCTCCTCGCGGAGACGCTCGGCATCCAGAACGGCGAGCGCGTCATCGTCTTCACCGAGTCCCGCGACACGGCCGAGGCGCTCACGGAGTTCCTCTCGGAGAGCTTCTCGGTCCGGCGGTTCGTCGGACAGGGCGACCGCGAGGGCTCCGACGGGATGACCCAGAACGAACAGCAGGAGACCCTCGACAAGTTCCGAAACGGCGAGTTCGAGGTGCTGGTCTCGACGTCCGTCGCGGAAGAGGGCCTCGACGTGCCCGAGGTCGACCTCGTGCTCTTTTTCGAACCCGTGCCGACGGCCATTCGGTCCATCCAGCGGAAGGGCCGGACCGGCCGGCAGGCCGACGGCCGCGTGGTCGTCCTCCTCGCCGAGGACACTCGCGACGAGGCGTACTTCTGGATATCGCGCCGCCGCGAGAAGACGATGCAAAACGAGCTTCGGGACCTCAAGGGCGCGGCCGACGACCTCGAAGCCGAACTCGACCCCTCCCAGCGCGACCTCTCGGCGTTCGCCGGAGACGACGGGAATTCCGCCGGTGACGCGGGGAGTTCCACCGGAAACGAGGGGGTTGACGCCGCGAGCGAGGGCGGTGCGAACGAGGCGTCGGCCGCCGGGTCGTCCGCCTCGAACGGAGAGACCGCGGCCGCCGCCGCGACCGACCCCGACGGGCAGTCCGGCCTCGCCGACTTCGGTCCCTCGGACGAGGAGTTGGCGCGGGCGGACGACGGCGACGGGGGCGATAAGGGCGATGAGGGCGACGACCGCGACGACAGCGACGGCGATTCCCCCGAGCGCGACGAGGCGGACGACCCGGCCACCGTCGCCGCGGCGGGAACCGACGACGAGGAGACCGTCGAAATCGTCGTCGACCAGCGCGAACTCGACTCCAACATCGCCCGCACCCTCTCGAAGCGCGAGGACCTGACGACCCGACTGGAGACGCTCGCGGTCGGCGACTACGTCCTCTCGGACCGCGTCGCGGTCGAGCGAAAGAGCGTCTCGGACTTCCTCGACACGCTCACGGGCGGCGACCGCTCGATATTCGAGCAGGTCGCAGACCTCACGCGCCACTACGCCCGGCCGCTTCTCGTCATCGAGGGGCGCGGCCTCTACGAGGAGCGCAACATCCACCCCGGCGCGATTCGCGGGGCGCTGTCGTCGGTCGCGGTCGACTTCAACGTGAGCGTGCTTTTCACCGAGGACGAAGACGACACCGCGGAGATGCTGGCGACCATCGCCACCCGCGAGCAGACGGACCGCGAGCGCACCGTGAGCGTCCACGGCGGCAAGAGCGCGAAGACGCTCGACGAGCAACAGGAGTACGTCGTCTCCGCCATCGCCGACATCGGCCCGGTCACGGCGCGGACCCTGCTCGAAGCGTTCGGGAGCGTCGAGGCGGTCATGACCGCAAACGAGGACGACCTCAGAGAGGTCCGCGGCGTCGGCCAAGTCACCGCGGAACGAATCCGCGAGGTCGTCGGCTCGGAGTACCGCTGAGCCGCGGTCACCGCCCGGAGCGCGTCAGGGAACGATGGTCACCGGAACGGCCTCGGCCCGAAGCACCGTCTCGGCGGCGCTCCCGAAGACGGTTCGCTCGACGATGCCGTCTTCGTGGTGGCCCATGACGACGTGGTCGAAGCCGCCGCGCTCGACGGTGTCGAGAATCTCCTCGCCGACGCGGTCGGCGGTCCACACGTCGACCGTGAGGGTCGAGAGTTCCGGTTCGCCGCCGACATCGCTCGCTTCGAGCCTGCCGCGCGCGTCGTCGAGGATGGCCTCCGTCGCGTCGGTCTGGTTGTTCGTGTAGTGGACGACGTGGAGGCTCCCGCCCATCCCGACGACCATCTCGATGGCGAAGTCGAGCGCGCGCTTGCTGGCGTCGGTACCGTCGATGGGGATGAGTACGTCCATACGAAACAGAGGGTCCGCGGGGCGGTAAGTTCTACCGCCGGGAGCGACGGCCGACGCGAGGACGCGACGACGCGTCGGTCGGTTATCGGTCGAGCGCCGAGATGGCCTCGGCGGCCTCGCGCGCGGCGGTCAGGAACTCCGTCGCCCGCCGCGGGTCGTCGGTCGCCTCGGCGCGCTCGGCGGCCCACGTCAGCGTCCGCACGAGCGACTCGCGCGCGGCGGTCACGTCGCCGGCGACCTCGCGGGGCGCGCGTCGCTCGGTCGTCCCCTGCTCGCCCGCGGTTCGGGACTGTGTCGCCGACGGGACCCGCCCGTTCGAGCCGGCAGTGTCGCGGCGCGCCTCGTCGGCGACGCGGTTTCCTCCGGCCTGCTCGGGCTGTCGCGCTCCGGCCTGCGGTCGCTCAGTTCCCGCTGTTTCGGCGTTGGCGGTCGCAGAACCGGCCGCCGCATCGACGCTCTCTGCGGACGCGGTCGCCCCGCCGGACGCGGCCTCGCCCTCGCCCTCGTTGGCGTCGGCTTCGACGGCCGCCTCGGCGGCCCGCTCCGCGTCTTGGTCGGCGTTCGCCGCGGCCTGTCCCTCGGCCTGACAGGTCGGACAGAACACCTGCCCCTCGTAGCGGAACAGCGGGTCGCCGCAGTTGTCGCAGTGCTTGTTCGTCATCGTCGCGCCCTTGAGGAGCAACTCGCTCATCCGTTGGGTCGACCGTCGCTTCGTCTCGTCTCGCTCGTACTTCTCCCGAAGTCGCTGGCGCTCTGCTTCCTTGTCGAAGTCGCTCATGTGGGTGTGGACGCGACGTGCGTCGAAAAACCCCACGGCGTCGCTCGGTCGATTCCGTCACCGGCGGTCTCACCGGCTCTCGCCGCCGACGGCACCCCGGCGCAGTCGCCCGAAATTCGACGACTGACGAATGCGAAATCGACAGACCGCGCGACGGTGCCCGTTCCGAAACGTTTACTCGGAATCCACAGCGTCGTTAATGTGGCATGACGAAAGTTAGCGTGATTGGTGCGGCCGGCACGGTCGGTGCCGCGGCTGGGTACAACCTCGCGCTTCGCGATGTCTGTGACGAACTCGTGTTCGTCGACATCCCGAAGATGGAAGACAAGACGGTCGGACAGGCGGCGGACACGAACCACGGCATCGCCTACGACTCCAACACGGTCGTGACGCAGGGCGGCTACGAGGACACCGCCGGCTCCGACGTGGTCGTCATCACGGCGGGCATCCCGCGCCAGCCGGGACAGACCCGTATCGACCTCGCGGGCGACAACGCCCCCATCATGGACGACATCGGCTCCTCGCTCGCGGAGCACAACGACGACTTCGTCTCCATCACCACGTCGAACCCCGTGGACCTGCTCAACCGCCACCTCTACGAGACGGGCGACCGCGACCGCCACAAAGTCATCGGCTTCGGCGGCCGCCTCGACTCCGCCCGCTTCCGCTACGTGCTGAGCCAGCGCTTCGACGTGCCCGTCAAGAACGTCGACGCGACCATCCTCGGCGAGCACGGCGACGCGCAGGTGCCGGTCTTCTCGAAGGTCCGCGTCGACGGCAACGACCCCGCCTTCTCCGCCGACGAGAAAGAGGAGATTCTCGGCGACCTTCAGGAGTCCGCCATGGACGTCATCGAGCGCAAGGGCGCGACCCAGTGGGGTCCGGCGACCGGCGTCGCTCACATGGTCGAGGCCGTCCTGCACGACACCGGCGAAGTGCTCCCCGGCTCGCTCGTCCTCGACGGCGAGTTCGGCTACGAGGACACCGCCTTCGGCGTCCCCGTCAAGCTCGGCTCGAACGGCATCGAGGAGGTCGTCGAGTGGGACCTCGACGACTACGAGGCCGACCTCATGGACGACGCGGCCGAGAAGCTCCGCGACCAGTACAACAAAATCGCGTAACTCGGTCCGGTTCTCGACACACCGACTTTTTGCGGTTCGGCGACCCCTCCCGCCGACACGCGTGTCTCCGCGGCGTCAACCGTTATCTCGTCGCCGGTCGATAGTTCTCGTATGTCTACAGTTGGGGGCGGTCGGACGGACCCGGACGCGCGCGCCGAGTCGTTCGAGTCCCGCCGCGTCTTCGTCTTCCTCCTCGTCGCCTTCGGCCTCGCGGGCGCGACCGCGCTCGTCGTGTCTCTCACCGGCGGCCTGACGAACTCGCCGTCGGTCGCATTCGGACTCCCGCTTTGGCTCGTGCTCGTCAGCACGTGCTACATGTTCTCGCCGTCGGTCGCGAACGTCGTCACCCGGCTCGTCACCGGCGAGGGATGGGCCGACCTGCGGATTCGCCCCGCGCTCCGGTCGAACCTCGGCACCTACCTCCTCGCGTGGCTCGTCCCCGGCCTGTTCATCGCCGTCGGCGCGGCGCTGTTTTTCGCGCTCTTTCCGGCGTATTTCGACCCCGACGCGACGGCGCTCCGCGGGGTGCTCCCGGCGGGCACGTCGCTCGAACTCGTCTTGGTCGCACAGGTCGCGCAGGCGCTCGTCCTCGGCGCGACGGTGAACACCGCCTTCGCCTTCGGCGAGGAGTTGGGCTGGCGGGCGTACCTCCTGCAGAAGCTCCTCCCGCTCGGTCCCCGCCGGGCCGTCCTCCTCTTGGGCGTCGTCTGGGGCGCGTGGCACTGGCCGCTCATCGCGCTCGGCTACAACTACGGCTTCGGCTACCCCGGCGCGCCGTGGACCGGCTTTCTGGCGATGGTCTGGATGACGACGGCGGTCGGTGTCTTCCTCGCGTGGGTCGCGCTCCGCGCCGACTCGGTGTGGCCCGCGGCGCTCGGCCACGGGATGTTCAACGCCTTCGCGGGCCTCGGGACTCTCTTTGCGACGGCCGGCGCGCCGTCGTTACTCGGCCCGACCGCCGTCGGCGCAGTCGCCGTCGTTCCGTGGGTGGTCGTCGCCGCGGTGCTCGTGGTTCGCTCGCCGGCGTTCGAGGCGTAAGCCCCGTCACAGCCGCCGCTTCAGAGCCGCCGTTTCAGCTCCGCGGCCGTCTTCTCGCCGACGCCGGGCACGTCGGTCAAGTCCTCGACCGACGCCTCGCGCACCCCCTCGACGCTCCCGAACCGCGTCAGCAACGCCCGTCGCGTCTTCGGACCTACCCCGGGCACGTCGTCGAGGACGGTCTTCACCTCGTCGCGGAGCGTCTGGTGGTACTGGACGGCGAAGCGGTGGGCCTCGTCGCGGACGCGCTGGAGGACGTGCAGGTGCGGCGCGTCGTCCGGCCAGTCGAACGTCCGGTCGGGCGTGACGACCAGTTCGCGGTCCTTGGCGATGCCGACGGCGGGCACGTCCCACCCGGTCTCGTCGAGGGCGTCGAGCGCGGCGTTCAACTGCCCTTTGCCGCCGTCGATGAGGAGCAGGTCGGGGTCCGGGCGGTCGTCGCGGCCCTCCAGCGCGCGGGTCGCTCGCCAGCGGACGAGTTCGCGCATGTTCGCGTAGTCGTCGTTGCGCTCGGGGAGTCGCCGCCGGCGGTAGTCCGCGGTCTCGGCGCTCCCCTCGACGAAGCAGACGTCGCTGCCGACGACGGCCTTGCCCTGCGCGTGGCTCACGTCGAAGCCCTCGATGCGGGCGACGCGGCGCACGTCGAGGTCGAGTTCGCGGGCGAGCGTGGCGAGACCGTCGTCGCGGCCGGCGCGCCGGCGGGCGTTCTTCAGCGCGAGTTCGACCAGTTTCGCCTCGCGGCCCGCGCCGGGGACGCGCACGCCCACGCCCTCGGCTTCGAGCCACGCCACCACGTCCTCGTCGTCGGGGCGCTCCGAGAGGACGACCGCGTCGGGGAGGTCGCGCTCGGCGTAGAACTGCGCGAGGAACGCCGAGAGGACGGCGGCCGTGCGGTCTTCGCCCTCCGGGGCGTCGAGGTGGTGTCGGGTCCGGTCGACCAGCTGGCCGCGCTCGGCGTGGAGTCTGGCGACCGTCGCCGAGTCGCCGCGGAGCGAGACGCCGAGCACGTCGATGGCGCGCTCGTCGGACTGCGACGAGACGGCGTCTTCGCCCGCGCCGTGGAACGATTCGACGGCCTCCAGCCGGTCGCGGAGGTTGGCGGCGCGCTCGAACTCCTCGTCCTGCGCGGCGGCTTCCATCTCCCGGCGGAGCGGGTCGGCGAGGACGCCCGTCTCGCCCTCGAAGAAGCGGACCGCCGACTCGACGTCCTCGCGGTAGTCGCGCTCCGATATTTCGCCGGTACAGGGGGCCGTACACAGGCCCATCTCGTAGTCGAGACACGGCCGCGAGCGGTTCGCGTACTTGTGGTCCGAACAGCCGCGGAGGCCGTAGGTCTCCCGAACCGCCTTCACGACCGTCTCGACGCGGCCCTTGTCGGTGTACGGCCCGAAGACGGTCGCCGAGTCCTCGGGGTCGCGGGTGACCTCGACCCGCGGGACCGCGTGGGCCGTCAGCTGGACCAGCGGGTAGGACTTGTCGTCTTTCAGGCGGACGTTGTAGCGCGGCTGGTGGCGCTTGATGAGGTTGGCTTCGAGGAGGAGCGCCTGCGTCTCAGTGTCGGTAACGGCGAAGTCGATGTGCTCCGCGCGGGCGACCATCCGGGAGATGCGCTCCGAGCGGGGGTCCGCGTACGACCGAACCCGCGCGCGGATGTCGACCGCCTTGCCGACGTAGAGCACCGCGTCACCGGCGACGAACTGGTACACGCCGGGGTCCGCCGGAAGTGCGCTGGCTCGTTCGCTGACCGCGGCAGGGTCCATCTGGGGTGGCTTACCGCGCGAGAGGCTTGAGGCTGACGCGTCGGGCGCGTCGCCGCCTCGCAGTCCCTCAATTATCTGTTTTGATAATACACTCGAAAGATACTCCTGTGATGCTCTGAAACGTGGCCTCTAATGTCACTTGGTATACTCTCTCGCGTCCGCTCGTGGTTCGGTTCGCAGGCCCCGGTACCGGACGGCGGAATCGTCGCCGGCTCCGCCACCGACGCGCCGGACCTGAACGTCGACGACGACGTACTGCTCGACGGCGTCGGGCTTCCGGCGTTCGTCCTCGACGAACAGGGCCGCATCGCGGCGTGGAACTCGGGCGTCGAGTCGCTGACCGGCACGCCCGCCGACGCCGCGCTCGGCCGCCGCGACCTCGGTGAGACCTTCTACGGAAACGCCGCGGCCCGCGTGCTCGCGGGGCAGGTCCTCGACAACCCCCGCGACGCCGCGTCGCTCGACGGCGTGGAACTCGACGACTCAGACCGCCTGCTCTACGCCGCAGAAGAGACGTTCGCGGACGCGAACGGCGACGACTGCCACGCCCGGCACACGGCGATGCCGCTCTACGAGGGCGACGAGCTCGTCGGCGTCCTCCAGACCGTCCGCAACCGGACGGCGGAGGTCGAGCGCCACCGCGAGGTCGCCGCGCTCGTCTCCGAGGTCGAGTCGACGCTGACCCAACTGAGCCGGGGCAACCTCGACGCGCGGGCGACGATAGCGGAGCGCGGCACCGTCGACGACCAGCTGTATCTCGTCGTCGACGCGGTCAACGAGACGGCGCGGAACCTCTCGACGCTGGCGTCGAACGTCGAAGACGAGACGGAGACGGCGACCGCGGCGGTCACGCGGGCGGCGTCGGCGGCCGACGCAATCGTCGAGAACGTCGAGGAACAGCGCGACCTCCTCGACGAGGGCGCGACCCAGATGCAACAGTTCAGCGCGACGATGGAGGAGGTCGCCGCGACCGCAGACGAGGTCGACACGGCGGCCTCGGAGGCGCGCGAGGCGACCGCCGAGGGCCGCGAGGCCAACAGCGAGGCGCGCGAGGCCACGGAGAGCGTCGTCACGATGGGCGACGAACTCGTCGAGCGCGTGACCGAACTCGGCGGCCGCATGGACGACATCGAGGCGGTCGTGGAGGTCATCTCCGAGGTGGCCGAACAGACGAACCTGCTCGCGCTCAACGCGAACATCGAGGCCGCCCGCGCCGGCGAGGACGGCGACGGCTTCGCCGTCGTCGCGGAGGAGGTCAAGTCGCTTGCCGACGAGACGCGCCAGCACACCGAGGACATCACCACGCAGATAGAGGACATCCAGTCGCAGACCGGCGAGGCGGTCCACGCGGCGACGGAGTCCAACGACCGCATCGAGCACGCCGACGAGCGCATCTCCGAGATGCTGTCGGCGTTCGAGGAAATCGCCGCCTCCATCGACACCGCCGCCGACGGCGTCGCCGAGGTCTCCCGCGCGACCGACGAGCAGGCCGAGGCGGTCGAGGAACTGACCGCGACCATCGAGGACGTGCGCGACCGGACCGTCGAGACCGAGGGCGCGGTCGACAGCATCGTCACCGCGACCGACGAGAGCACGCGGGCGCTGTCGTCGCTCGCCACCGAGGTCGAGGAACTGTCCGGGAGCCGGTCTGCCTGACGTGACTCGGACGCGCGTCCGCGTCAGGCGACGCCGGCGAGGAGGTTCCCGACCGCGTAGGCGACCGTGGCGGCCGCCATTCCGACGACGAACATCTCGACGCCGTTAGCGAGCCACGAGCGGTTCGTCACGAGGCTCCGACTCGCGCCGACGGCGAAGAACGCCGCGGCGGTGACGGCGATGGAGACGGGAAACAGCGGCTCGACCCGGAACACGTACGGAAACAGCGGTGCCCATCCCGCGACGATGAAGGCGGCGAACGTCGCGGCGGCGGTCCTGACGGGCGTCTTTCCGTCCGTCCGGGCGTGGCTTTCACCGCGAGCGTCGTGGTAGTCCTCCTCCGAGCGCTCGGCGAGGTAGTTGCTCATCCCCATCGAGAAGCCGTCGGCGAAGAGGTTGGCGAACCCGAGGACGATGACGATGCCCGGGCTCAAAGACGCGCCCGCGACGCCGGCGACGACGGCGAACGTCGTGACGATGCCGTCGTTCGCGCCGTAGATGAGTTCGGGGAGGTACCGACCGGACGACTCCACGTCGTCGCCGAGCAACGTCTCCAACATGCCGGAACCGTACGCTCGCGGCGCGAATAAACGGCGGGGACGCCGCGGCACGCTCCGCGATTCGATGCCGGCACGCGTAAGGGAACCCCGACCGAACCACGGCCCATGAGCGACGACGACACGACGCGGCTCTGGTTGGTCGAGCGGTCCTACGACGACCGGGACCTCATCATCCTCATCTACGCGACGCCCGACGGCGAGCACGAGCTCCGGAAGGAGCTCGCCGCGGCCGTGATGCACCAGCGCCGGATGACCGTGACCGCCGCCATCGACGCGCCGACGGAGAACCTCGAACCCGTGACCGACGACGACCTCCGGGAGCGGTACGCGGCGGAGGCGACGAAGATGGCAGACTCCCACGAGCCCGACGACGAGGTCTGAGCCGACGAGGGGACCGGACCGCCCGACCGCGGCGAGGTGAGCGCCCGGCGACCGTCGAGTCCTCTCCGGAATGTTATCGCCCGTGATTTTCGCACCTAAAACACTTTAAGGCAGTGCGACGCAGGCCCGCCCATGGCCGCCATCGAACTGAACGGGGTGACGAAACGGTTCGAAGACGACGAGGGACTGTTCGATTCCCTCCTCCCGTCGTCCGAACCCGACACCGTCACCGCCGTCGACGACCTCTCGTTTTCCGTCGCTGAGGGGGAGGTCTTCGGGTTCCTCGGTCCCAACGGTGCCGGAAAATCGACGACAATCAACATGCTTCTCGACTTCGTGCGCCCGACGGGCGGGTCCGTCCGCGTGCTCGGACACGACGCGCAGGCCGAGAGCGTGGCCGTCCGGCGTCGGACCGGCGTGCTCCCCGAGGGCTACGAGGTGTACGACCGACTCACCGGGCGCGAACACGTCGAGTTCGCCATCGAGTCCAAGGAAGCCGACGACGACCCCGACGAACTGCTCTCCCGCGTCGGCTTAGCCCCCGACGAGGCGGACCGCCGCGCCGGCGGCTACTCCAAGGGGATGTCCCAGCGCCTCGCGCTCGCCATGGCGCTCGCCGGCAGTCCCGACCTCCTCGTCCTCGACGAGCCCTCCTCGGGTCTCGACCCCGCCGGCGCGCGCGAGATGCGCGACATCGTCCGCGCCGAGGCCGACCGCGGCGCGACGGTGTTCTTCTCCAGCCACGTCCTCGCGCAGGTCGAAGCGGTCTGCGACCGCGTCGGCATCATGCGCGACGGCCGGCTCATCGCCGAGGACACCATCGAGGGCCTCCGCGACCGCGTCGACGCCGAGGCGACTCTCCGCATCGACGTCGACGGCGACGCCGACCTCGACGCGGTCCGCGCGCTCGACGGCGTCTCGTCGGTCGAAACCGACGGCGACCGCCTCGTCGTGGGCTGTACCGACGACGCCAAGACCCGCGTCATCGAGGCGGTCGAGGTCGGCGGCGCGACCGTCGCCGACTTCGAGACCGACTCGGCGTCGCTCGAAGATATCTTCCTCGCGTACACCGAGGGCGACGACCCGGCCGACGAATCGGAGGTGGCGGCGTGACGCTCGAATCGGTCGCGCGCAAGGACTTCCGCGACGCCCTCCGGTCGCGGTGGCTCCTCGGTCTGACGCTGTTTTTCGCCCTCCTCATCGGCGGGTCGACGGCGCTGTTCTACGGCGTCTTGCTCTCCGGCTCGGGCGCGAACTCCGAGACGCTGTTCGGCCTCACTACCGCGCCGGGCGGGCTGTTCAACTTCTCGTACGCGGGCATGCTCGGGTTCGTCCTCGCGCTCATCGCGCTCGTGACGGCCCACGGCTCGCTCATCGACGAGCGCGAGTCGGGCACCATCAAGCTCCTGCTGTCGCTTCCGAACTCCCGGCGCGACGTGGTGTTCGGAAAGCTCGTCGGCCGCACGCTCGTCGTCCTCGTCTCGATGCTCGTCGGCTTCGTCGTCGCCCTCTTTGCGATGCTGTTCACCGGCGGGCAGGTCATGTTCGTCTCCTACGCCGGGCAGGTGGCCCTCTCGGGACTCCTCGCCGCGGCGTTCGTCTCCATCGGCGTCTGGCTCTCGGCGACCTCTGCCTCCCAGCGGCAGGCGCTGTTCGGCACCGTCGGGCTGTACTTCATCTTCGCCGTCCTCTGGTCGACGGTCGCCACGGGCGTCCCGCGGCTCGTCAACTGGGTCGTCGAACAGCTCGGTCTCACCGCGCTGACCGCGCCGCAAATCGTCCAGATGAGACTGTTCATCAAGTACCTGAACCCGCTTCGGGCCTACGAGACGCTGGTCGCGGAACTGTACGGCCCCGCGGTCGCCGCCCGCCTGTTCAAGGCCGGTCTCGCCGAGCGACTCACCGTTCAGTCGGCGTTCTCGGAGTCGCTTCCGTTCTACTTCAGCGGGCCGTTCATCCTCGCCATCCTCCTCGCGTGGATTGTCGTCCCGCCGCTCCTCGGCTACTGGGCGTTCGAGAAGGCTGACCTCTGAGGCCGACGTACTGACCCTGAGTCGGTCGCCGGCGCGACCGCCTCGGCGACGCCGACTTCCGACTGTTCTATTCCGGCGGGTACGCCACGCCGCGTTCGGCGAGCAGGGCCTCGAACTCGGCTTCCGCGAGCGTCGGCACGTCGTTCGCCTCGGCGTCGTCGCGCTTCGACTGCCCGGGCTTGTCGCCGACGACGAGGTAGTCGGTGTTGCCCGAGACCGAGCCGGTGACGTTGCCGCCGTGCGATTCGACGAGCTCTTTCACGTCGCCCCGGCTCGCGGCGAGCGCCCCGGTCACGACGAACGTCAGGCCGTCGAGTTCGTCGCCGCCGGACTCGACGGCTTCGGGGTCGACCCCGCGGTCGAGGAGGGCGCGAATCACGGCGCGGTTGTCCTCGTTCTCGAAGAAGTCGCGGACGCGACGCGCCACCGTCTCGCCCACGTCGGGCACCGTCGTCAGGCGTTCTTCGAACGCGTCGAACTCGTCGCCCTCGGCGTCGGCCTCGATGGGGAACGCCTCGATTGCCCCGAACTCGCGGGCGAGGCCGCGGGCGGTCGCCTCGCCCACTTCGGGGATGCTCAGGCCGACGAGAAACGAGTCGAGAGAGGGATGCTTGGCGTTCTCGACGGCGGCCACGAGGTTCTCGGCGCTCGTCTCGCCCCATCCCTCCAACTCGGCGAGGTCGTCGGCCGTCAGGTCGTAGAGGTCGGCGACGGTCTCGACGAGGCCCGCGTCGACGAGTTGGGCGACGCGCTCTTCGCCGAGACCGTCGATGTCCATCGCGCCCTTGACCGCGAAGTGGCCGATGGAGGCCTCCCGCTGGGCCGGACACGACAGCCCGCCCGAACAGAACGCCAGCGGGCCGTCGCGGTCCACCGCGCTCCCGCAGACGGGGCATTCGTCGGGGAACTCGTAGCTCCCGCCGCCGTCTTCGGTGACTTCGACCACCTGCGGAATCACGTCGCCGGCGCGCTTGACGCGGACGCGGTCGCCGACCGCGACGCCGAGGGCGGCTATCTCGTCGGGGTTGTGGAGCGTCGCCCGCGAGACGGTGACGCCGCCCACGTCCACGGGGTCGAGGATGGCGACCGGCGTGAGCCGACCCGTCCGCCCGACCTGCACGACGATGTCGCGGACGGTCGTCACCTCGTGGCGCGCGGGGAACTTGTAGGCGAACGCCCAGCGGACCGAGCGGCTCTTTTCGCCCAACTGCTCGCGGGCGTCCCGCGAGTCCACCTTGATGACCGTCCCGTCGATTTCGTAGTCGAGGTCGTCGCGGGCCGCCTGCATCCGGTCGCGGTAGTCGATGGCCCCGTCCACGTCCTCGGCGCGCTCGATGCGGTCGGCGACGCGGAGGCCCCAGTCGCGCAGGCGGTCGAGGGCCGCCCACTGGCTGTCGGGCCGCGCGCTCGCGTCGAGGATGTCGTAGAAGAACACCGCGAGCGGGCGGTCGGCGACGACCGAGGGGTCGAGGTTGCGGAGCGTCCCGGCGGCCGCGTTCCGGGGGTTGGCGAAGGCGTCCTCGCCGGCCTCGACGCGCCGGGCGTTGAGGTCGCTGAAGTCGGACTTCGGCATGTACACCTCGCCGCGGACGGCGAGTCGCTCGGGGTGGTCGCCGCGGAGCGACAGCGGGACGGTCGGAATCGTCTTCACCTGCGCGCTCACGTCGTCGCCGCGCCGGCCGTCGCCGCGGGTGGCCGCGCGGACGAACTCGCCGCCCTCGTAGACGACTTCGACCGAGAGGCCGTCGAACTTGGGTTCGCAGACGTAGTCGACTGCGCCGACCTCGCGGCGGACGCGCTCGTCGAACTCCCGGAGGTCGGCGGCCTCGGTGCTCTGGTCGATAGAGAGCATGGGCGCGACGTGTTCGACCGTCTCCAGCGCGTCGATGGGCTCGCCGCCGACGCGGTTCGTCGGGCTGTTCGTCGTGTCGAGGTCGAACGCGCCTTCGAGCGCGACGAGCCGGGAGAACAGCGCGTCGTAGGCCGCGTCGGAGACGAGCGGGTCGGCCTCGACGTAGTAGCGGTGGTCGTGCTCGCGGACGGCCTCGCGGAGGAGCGCGGCCTGCTCCTCGGCCGCCTCGCGCGAGAGCGACTCGGCGGGTTCGAACTCGGTCGGCGGGTCGCGGAGATAGGGGTTCGACTCGGCGTCGACGTCGGCGTCGCTCATTGGTTCGGGTGTCGGCCGGACGGCGGGTAAACGCTCCGGGGTGGCGGTGGATAGATGGCGTGACGGGCCGCGACGATGCCAGTCGCCCGAACCGTCGTTGCGTCGCCACCTCAAACCACGGGCAACGCTTGCCGTAACTGACGGTTATTCCTCCGTCCAAGATTATGCACCTGATACATGAATCGAGGCTTCCGCACGCTCGGCCTCCACGCCGGACAGGACCCGGACCCGGCGACAGGGGCCCGCGCCCCGCCGCTCTATCAGACCACGTCGTACGTCTTCGACGACGCGGACCACGCCGCGGACCTGTACGCCCTCGAAGCCGACGGCGACGTCTACTCCCGCATCTCCAACCCGACGACCCGCATCCTCGAACGCCGCCTCGCCGCCCTCGAATCGGGCGTCGACGCGGTCGCCACCGCCTCGGGCATGGGCGCGCTCGACGCGCTCACGACCGTCCTCGCGTCCGTCGGCGACAACGTCGTGCTCTCGGAGGACATGTACGGCGGCACGGCCTCGTACTTCTCGAAGACCGCCGTCAGGCGCGGCATCGAATCCCGAACCGTCGAGACGCTCGACATCGAGGCCTACGAGGAAGCCATCGACGACGACACCGCCTTCGTCCACGTCGAGACGGTTGCGAACCCCTCGCTGAAGACGCCGGACTTCGAGGCCGTCGCCGAGGTCGCCCACGAGCACCGCGTCCCGCTGGTCGTGGACAACACGTTCGCCACGCCCGCGCTCTGCCGCCCCATCGAACACGGCGCGGACATCGTCTGGGAGTCGACGACGAAGTGGCTCCACGGCTCCGGCACGACCGTCGGCGGCGTCGTCGTCGACGGCGGTACCTTCCCGTGGGACGCGGCCGACTACGACGAACTCTCGGGGGAGAACCCCGCGTTCGGCGTCGACTTCGTCGAGCGGTTCGGCGAGCGCGCCTTCGCCGAGGCGGTCCGCCAGCGCGCCGTCAGGAGCACCGGTAGTTGCCAGTCGCCGTTCGACGCGTGGCAGACCTTGCAGGGCGTCGAGACGCTCGCGCTCCGGATGCGCGCCCACTGCGAGAACGCCCGGCAGGTCGCCGAGTTCCTCCGCGACCGCGACGGGGTCGCGTGGGTCACCTACCCCGGCTTCGAGGACCACGAGACACACGACCTCGCCTCGGAGTACCTGCAGGGCGGCTACGCCGGCATGGTCACCTTCGGCCTCGACGGCGAGGACGACGAGGCGGCCTACGGGGCCGCAAAAACCGTCTGCGAGTCGGTCGACCTCGTGAGCTTCCTCGCCAACATCGGCGACGCGAAGTCGCTTCTCATCCACCCCGCGTCGACCACGCACGCCCAGCTCTCGATGGACGAACAGCGCGCCGCGGGCGTCGCGCCCGACATGCTCCGGCTGTCGGTCGGCATCGAGGACGCCGACGACATCATCGCCGACCTCGACCGGGCAATCGAACACGCCTTGGGTCAGCAGGCCGACGGGGACTCGGAGGATACATGAGCCGCACACGAACCACGCCCGGTCGCCGGGTCGAATCCGATATCATCGATATCGGGGAACACGAGTTCGAGTCGGGCGAGATACTGCCCGACCTGAAAGTCGCCTACGAGGCCTACGGCGAGTTCGACGGGCAGAACGCGGTCCTCGTCTGCCACGGTCTCACCGGGAGCCAGCACGTCGCCGGCCACGGCACCGATTCGGGCGTCTCCGGGCAGGCCCGCGCGTGGTGGGGCGACATCGTCGGGCCGGGCAAGGCGCTCGACACGAACGACTACTACGTCATCTGCGTGAACGTCCCGGGGTCGTGTTACGGAACGAGCGGCCCGGCGAGTGAGGGTCCGGACGGCGAGCCGTGGGGGACGGACTTCCCGCCGGTCACCGTCCACGACTGGACCCGCGCCCAGCGCCGCCTGCTCGACCACCTCGGCGTCGGTCGCCTGCACGCCGTCGTCGGCGGCTCCGTCGGCGGCATGAACGCCCTCGACTGGGCCGTGCAGTTCCCCGACGACGTGGAGCGCCTCGCGGTCGTCGCCTCGGCGGCCCGCCTCGACTCGCAGTGTCTCGGCATCGACGCCGTCGCCCGCCGCGCCATCACCTCGGACCCGAACTGGAACGGCGGCGACTACTACGGCGAAGAGCGCCCCTCGCCCGACGCGGGCCTCGGCCTCGCCCGCCAACTCGGCCACCTGATGTATCTCTCGAAGGACTCGATGGAGCGCAAGTTCGGCCGGCGCTCCGCGGGCCGCGGCGACCGCGGCGACGCCTTCCCCTCGGACCCCGCGGCGTCCTTCTTCCCGTACCGCGAGGTGGAGTCCTACCTCGACTATCAGGCCGAGAAGTTCGCCGAGCGCTTCGACGCCAACGCGTACCTGTACCTCACGCGCGCCATGGACGACTTCGACCTCTCGGAGGGCTACGAGTCCGACGCGGCCGCGCTCGCCGCCTTCGAGGGCGAATCGCTCCTCGTCTCCTTTACCGGCGACTGGCACTTCACGACCGAGCAGTCGGAGTCGCTGGCGGGCGCGTTCCGCCGCGTCGACGTGCCGGTCGCCCACCACGTCGTCGAGTCCGACCACGGCCACGACGCCTTCCTCGTCGAACCCGAGAAGGTCGGGCCGCCGCTCGGCGACTTCGTCGACGAGGGCGTCGCGGGTCGCGCCGTGACCGACACCGCGCCCGACGGCGGCGAATCCGACGAGGACGAGGACTTCGCCCCGGTCCACTCCTCGCTGTTCTCGCGCTGAGACGCGGGCGAGTCGTGCGCGGCCCCTCGGTTTTCGGGGATTTCACACGAGGGACGCTACCGCGTCGCAGAAGCCGGCGGGAATTGCGACCGCCACCGCGATTTACGCCCGTTCGATTCGACGTTCGGGTATGAGCGACGACGACAGACCGGGCTTCCACACGCGGAGCCTCCACGCCGGACAGAGCCCCGATTCAGCGACGGGCGCGCGCGCCCCGCCGCTGTACCAGACCACCTCGTACGTCTTCGAGGACGCCGCCGACGCGGCCGCGCAGTTCGCCCTCGAAAAGCCGGGGCACATCTACTCGCGGCTGATGAACCCGACCGTCGGGATGTTGCAGGAGCGCCTCGCCTCGCTCGAAGGCGGCGTGGGCGCGGTCGCCACCTCGTCCGGGATGGCCGCGTTCGACCTCGCCACCTTCCTGCTCGCCTCGGCCGGCGACAACATCGTCTCCGCGTCGTCGCTGTACGGCGGGACCTACACCTACCTCACCCACACCGTCGAGCGCCGCGGCGTCACGACCCGGTTCGTCGACACCCTCGACGTGGACGCCTACGAGGAGGCCATCGACGACGACACCGCGTTCGTCCACCTCGAAACCATCGGCAACCCGGCGCTCGTGACGCCCGACATCGAGGCCATCGCCGAGGTCGCCCACGACCACGGAACCCCGCTTTTCGTGGACAACACGTTCGCCACGCCCTACCTCTGCAACCCCATCGAACACGGCGCGGACCTCGTCTGGCAGTCCACGACGAAGTGGATTCACGGGGCCGGCACGACCATCGGCGGCATCCTCGTCGACGGCGGCACCTTCCCGTGGGACGAGTACGCCGACGACTACCCCGAAATCGCCAAGCCGAACCCGGCGTACCACGGCGTCAACTTCGACGAGACGTTCGGCCCCGCCGGCTTCACCTACGCCGCCATCGCCCGCGGCCTGCGCGACCTCGGCAACGCCCAGTCGCCGTTCGACGCGTGGCAGACGCTCGAAAAGCTCGAATCGCTCCCGCTTCGGATGCGCGCCCACTGCGAGAACGCGCAGGCCGTCGCGGAGTTCTTAGACGACCACGAGAAGGTGTCGTGGGTGAACTACCCCGGCCTCGAATCCCACGAGACCCACGAGGAGGCCTCGAAGTACCTCGACGGCGGCTACGGCGGCATGATTACCTTCGGCCTCACCGACGGCTACGAGGCCGCCAAGGGCACCGTCAACAACGTCGAACTCGCGTCGCTCCTCGCCAACGTCGGCGACGCGAAGACGCTCGTCATCCACCCGTCGTCGACGACCCACCAGCAACTCACCGAAGACGAGCAGGCCGCCGCGGGCGTCACGCCCGACATGGTCCGCCTGTCGGTCGGCATCGAGGACGTCGACGACATCATCGACGACCTCGACCAGGCGATTCGCGCCGCGTCGAACTGAGCGCGCCCGCCTCGGGCGAGTCGTTCCCGGTCGCCGCGTCGGCGAACCGACCGGCGACCGACCGGCGACCGACCGCCGTTCCTTTTATTCCCGCGCCAGTAGGTGACTGCGTGGTAGAAGCACTCCTCTTCGTCGGTCTCCTGGTGGCAGTGTTCGTCGGGTTCAACATCGGCGGCTCGTCCACGGGGGTCGCCTTCGGCCCCGCGGTCGGGAGCGACGTGCTCGGGAAACTCGCCGCCGCGGCCCTGATGACCGGGTTCGCGCTCCTCGGCGGGTGGACCCTCGGGAGGGAGGTCGTCGCCAAGATGGGCGGCGAAATCGTCCCGCAAAACGAGTTCACTCTCGCGGCGAGCGTCGCCGTCCTCTTTTTCGTCGGCCTCGCGCTGTTGGTCTCCAACACCTTCGGCGTCCCCGCCTCCACGTCGATGACGGCGGTCGGGGCCATCGCGGGTCTCGGCCTCGCCCACGGGTCGCTCGACGCCGGCGTGATGCTCGAAATCATCTCGTGGTGGATCGTCGCGCCCGTCATCGCCTTCTGGGTCTGCGCGGTCATCGGGCGGTACGTCTACCCCTATCTCGACGCGTGGCTCAAACTCGACCGGAGTCCCGGCGCGCTGGTCGCGCTCGACCGAAACGGCGGCGTTCCGCGGCCGCGACTCGGACCGAACACGACCTACCGCGAGTTCGGAAGCACCGTCCTCGTCGTCGTCGTCGCCTGTTACATGGCGTTCTCCGCGGGCGCGTCGAACGTCGCCAACGCGGTCGCCCCGCTCGTCGGCAACGGCGCGCTCGAAATGAACACGGGCATCCTCATCGCCGGCGGCGCGATCGGCCTCGGCGCGTTCACCATCGCCCGCCGGACGCTCGACACCGTCGGCAACGACCTCACGCAACTGCCCATCCTCGCGGCGCTCATCGTCGAGACGGTGAGCGCGTCGCTCATCTCCTTCCTGTCGGCCATCGGCATCCCCGCCAGCCTCGCCGTGAGCGCGACGATGTGCATCGTCGGCCTCGGCTGGGGCCGGGCGACCCGCACCGTCACCATCGGCGAGGCCCTGAGCGGCGGCGAGGCCCCGAAGGTGTCTGTCAACGCGCTCGCCGCCGAGCGAGAGGACGAGGTCCCGAAGATGGGCGAGGAAGCGCCGGACGAACTCTCCGCACAGGACCTGTTCGACCCCGGCACGACCGGTCGCGTCATCTTCTTCTGGATGCTCACGCCCTCGCTTTCGGCCATCGCGTCGTACGCGTTGTTCTCGGCTGACATTATCTGACGCGCTCGCCCGCCGCGTCGGCCGATCCGAAACCATCACGGTCAACAATGAAACAAACGGGCGGCCATCGCCGCGGTGCGAATCGAATTCGGCGCACGGAACAGCAAAGTCTAATGGGGTGGCCTTCGAATCCTCTGTCGATGCCCACGGTAACCTACCTCAACTACGAAGTTCTCGACGACAACGGCTGGGACCTCGACGACGACGACCTCTTCGAAGAGGCGGCTGACGCCGGTCTCGACGCTGAAGACTACGGTGAGATGGAAGTCAACCAGGGCGAGTACATCCTGGAAGCCGCCGAGGCTCAGGGCTACGACTGGCCCTTCAGCTGTCGCGCAGGTGCCTGTGCGAACTGCGCGGCCATTCTGAAAGAGGGCGAAATCGACATGGACATGCAGCAGATCCTCTCCGACGAGGAGGTCAACGACAAGAACGTCCGTCTCACCTGCATCGGTTCGCCCATCGAGGACGAGGTCAAGATCGTCTACAACGCGAAGCACCTCGACTACCTCCAGAACCGCGTCATCTGAGGCGCCCACCCGCACATTTCTTTCGACGCGCCGACCCGTGACCCGCGGGTACGCCGTTTGTCCGCCCCGCGAACCGCGAGGCCGACAGCGATTTGTCCCGCGATGCAGTCGCTTTTCTCGTGTCGAGGTTCACGACCGCCGCCCGCGGGCTCCGCGCCGACCTACCCCTCCCGACCGAAGCGACCGAACTCGGCCGAATCGGACTGTTTCTCGCCTGTCTCACGGTGGCGAGCGCGGTCAGCTACTGGGTGGCACTCAGGCTCCTCGGCGTCCCGGTAGTCGGCGCGCTCTCGTCGCCGAACGTCGCCGGACTCGCGGTTCCGACGCTCGTCTACGCGCACTATCGCGGCGTTTCGCTCCCGTTCGGTCTCCCCGAGCGCTCCCGAATCGCCGACGCGCTGGCGACGGCCCTCGCGCCGGGGCTCGCCGTCGTCGCCGCGAGCGCCCTCCTCGCGGTCGGCTTCGACGCCTCGTTCGCCGCGCTCGTCGGGTGGACGTACCACCCCGAGGCGTCGGTCGTAACGGCGGCAGTTCAGGTCGCCGAAGACGTGGCGCTCGCGGGGCTCGGGTTCGGACTCCTCGTCGCGGTCGTGTTCGACCTCGTCTCGTCGCGGGTCGGCCTCTCGCCCGCTCGCGCGGTCGCCGCGACGGCCGCGCTCGCGACGCTCTTTCGCTCGGTGCTTCGCGACGCCGCCTTCACGCTCGTCGTCTTTCCGAAACCGTGGCGGGTCACCATCGTTTCCCTCCTCCTCGTCGCCGCCGTCTGCGGTTGCGTCGCCGCCGGCGTGACGTATCGAAGCGCGGTCGAGCGGTCGCTTCGACCGCTCTCGCGGCCGGTGCTCGCTCCCGTCTTCGCCTTCGGACTGCTCGGCGTGGTCGCGCTCGGAACCGCCTTCGCCGACGTTCCCGGCGGTATTGAGCACGTCCTGCGGGCGCTCGCGTTCGGGATCGCCGCCTTCGGCTACCACCGCTCGGCGTCGGTGTGGGTTCCCGCGGCCGCGATGGCGCTGTTCTCGCTTTCGATTCGACTCGTCGCGTTCGTCGAACTCGCGGCGTTCTGACCCGTCGTCGGGGTCGGTTTCAGGATTGATACCCGTCCCGAACACCTAACTCCCCTGCCCCCAGTCTGCGGGTATGTTCGGTATCGGCACGCTCCCCGACCTCCTGCGGTTGGCGGTGCTCCCCGTCCTCGCGTGGACCGCGGTACGCGACGTTCGCACGCGCCGCGTCCCCAACGTCGTCTGGTATCCGCTGGCCGCGCTGGGTCTCGTCCTGCTCGCGTGGGAACTGGTCGGCCACCTCCCGCCCGAGACCGTCTTCGACCGACTCTACCTGATTCGCGTCGGCGTGAGCGTCTGTCTCGTCGTCCCGCTTTCGTACCTGTTCTGGCGGCTCGGCGGCTTCGGCGGCGCGGACGCGAAGGCGCTCATGGTGTTCGCCGTCCTGCTCCCGACGTTCCCAAGCTACACGCTCGCCGGGACGGAGTTCCCGCTCGCCGCCACCCGCCTCGGCGTGTTCTCGATGACGGTTCTCACGAACACGGTCATCGTCGGCCTCGCGTACCCGCTTTTCCTCGCCGTCCGGAACCTCGCCGACGGCGAGTTCGAGTTCCCCATCTCGTTCGTCGGCCGCCGCGTCTCCGTGGCGTCGCTCTCGACGGCCCACGGCCGCCTGTTCGAGTCGCCCGAGGGCGTCACGCGGAACGGCCTCGACCTCGACGCGCTCCGGATGTACCTCCGCTGGCGCGGCCTCACGTTCGCGGACCTGCTGGCGGACCCCGAGGCCCTCCGCGACCCCGCGAGCATCGACGAGACGTTCGACCCGACCGACGGCGCGGTTCACCGCGCGGCCACCGACGGCGGCACGTCGGCCGACTTCGACGGCGACGGCGAGACCGTGGACGCCGCCGGCGGAGACGCTCCCGGAGACGACGGCCGCGAAGCCGAGCCTGACGCGTCGTCCGACGACCCGTGGGGCGCGGCCCGGTTCCTCGACAGCATCGAGGGAACCGCCTACGGCACGTCGCCGGAGAAACTCCGCGGCGGACTGGACCTCGTGACGTCCCGCGAGTCGGTGTGGATTTCGCCGGGCATCCCGTTTCTCGTCCCGATGTTCGTCGGCCTCGTCGTCGCGTTCGTCTACGGCGACGTCCTCTTCGGCGTCCTCGGCGCGCTCGGTATCGTCTGAGCCGCCGCGGAGCGCCGGGCGGGCGCGCCTTCCCCGCGGCGACGCACAAGAGATAACCCCCGCCACCGCGTGGCCCGAATCATGACCGTCGATGTCGACTTCGGCGAGGACGGCCTCGTCCCCGCCGTGGCGCAGGACGCCGACTCCGGAGAGGTGCTCATGCTGGCGTACGTCTCGCCGGAGGCGCTCGACCGGACCATCGAGACGGGCCGGGCGCACTACTACTCGCGGAGCCGCGACGAACTCTGGGAGAAGGGCGCTTCGAGCGGCCACACACAGGAGATTCGGGAGGTCCGCGTCGACTGCGACGCCGACACCCTGCTGTACCTCGTCGACCAGAACGTCGGCGCGTGCCACACCGGCCACCGGTCGTGTTTCTACCGCACCGTCGAGGGCGAGCACGTCGGCGAGCGCGTCTTCGACCCCGACGCGGTCTACGACGACGAGTGACCGATGCGAGCCGACCGATGACGACACCGACCGGCGCGGCGACCGGGATGACCACCGCGACCGCCGCGACCGCCTCGACCGTCGCGGCGACACACCGATGACCGAGTTCCCGGAGCGATGGTGAACGTCAGTCCGATTTCGCTGGTCGCCATCGTCGTGGGGCTGAGCTGTTTCGCCCTCGGCGGCCGACTGCTCAAGAGCGCCGCGGCCGCCCGCCGGGTCGCCCGCTCCGACGACCCGGAGTTCGTCCTCGACCCGACCCGCGAGGACCCGCCGGACGACGAACTCGACGGCGACGACCTCGAACGCGGCTTCATGCTTCTGGTGTTCGGCGCGCTGGCGCTCCTGTTCGCGGCGATTAGCCTGTGAAGGGCGCGCGAAAAGAGATTCTTTTTCGTCGGTTCTGTCGCCGAGTTACAGCGTCGCGACCGCGCTTCGGAGCGCGTCGGCGGCGTCCTCGGCGAGTTCGGTCGCGCGCTCCTCGGAGCGAGCCTCGGCGTAGACGCGGACCTTCGGCTCGGTTCCGGAGGGGCGGACGAGCACCCACGCGTCGCCGTAGTCGAGGCGGTAGCCGTCGGTCGTGTTCGGCGTCGCGTCGGCCGATTCGGCGTAGTCGGCCGCGGCGTTGAGCATCGCCGTCAACTCGGCTTCCTCGTCGTATTCGAGATTGATGCGGACGTTGTAGTAGTCCTCGTAGGGCGCGACGAGTTCGCTCGGCGGGCGTTCGGCGACGAGTTCGAGGAACTTCGCCGCGATGTACGCGCCGTCGCGGACGAGGCGGTAGTTGGGGTAGAACACCCCTCCGTTGCCCTCGCCCGCGACGGGGACGTTCCGGCCCTCGCGCCAGAGTTCGCGGACGCGGGTGATGAGGTTCGTCGCGCCGATGGGCGTGAGTTCGAGGTCGGCGCCGACCTCCTCGCAGACGTCGACGAGGCGCTGGGAGACGTTCACCGCGGAGACGGTCGCGTCGCCCGGTTCGAGCGCGGCGGCCGCGAGGGCGGCCAGCGACGCCTCGCCGGAGATGCACTCGCCGCGCTCGTTCACGAAGACGGCCCGGTCGGCGTCGCCGTCGTGGGCGATTCCCACGTCGGCGTCGGTCGCGCGGACGAGGCGTTCGAGGTCGCGGAGGTTCTCGGACACCGGTTCGGACTGGCGACCGGGGAAGTGGCCGTCGGGCTGGGCGTTGACGGTGCGGACCTCACAGCCGAGTTCGCGGAGGAAGTCGGGCGTGACGAGCGACCCGGCGCCGTGTCCGGGGTCGAGCGCGACCGTGAGGTTCGCGGCGGCGATTTTCTCGCGGTCGACGTTGGCGAGGAGGTCCTCGCGGTAGCCGTCGTTCGCGGTCCCGACCGACCGGACGCTCCCGACGGCGTCCCACTCGGCCACGTCGAACTCCTCGGCGAGGATGTGGTCTTCGATGCGCTCTAGCTCCTCGACGGCGAGTTCGACGCCGTCGTCGCCGACGAGCTTGACGCCGTTGAACTCCGGCGGGTTGTGCGAGGCCGTGATGACGACGCCCGGAACGGACTGGTTCTCGCAGTAGCGGACCGCCGCGGGGGTGGGGACGACGCCGAGGTCGTCCACGTCGACGCCGACGCTCGCCAGCCCGGACTCGGCGGCGTTGACGAACATCTCGCCCGTCGTTCGGGTGTCCCGTGCGATGGCGACCCGGTCCGCGTTCCAGACCGTGCCGGCGGCCTTGGCGACGCGGAGGACGAACTCCGGGGTGAGGCTCTCACCCACCACGCCGCGGGTGCCGCTGGAACCGAAGAGTTTCATTGAGTGTGTGTGAACCCCGGCGCGACAAAGCCGTTCCGAACTGTTGGTTCGGTTGTTACGTTCGTCGCCCGATTGGCGTCGCCCACTCCGGGGTGCCGTATTCGGGGTGTCGCATCCGAGTCGCCGTCTCCGGTCTCCGGGCCGCTGTATCCGGCCACCCTGTCGCCGTATCCGGTGCGTTTACGCACGTCGCTCGCCCACGGTGGCGTATGTTCCCGGAGTTCGAAGTCGTCCCCGCGGTCGACATGCAAGACGGCGAAGTCGTCCAACTCGTGCAGGGCGAACGCGGCACCGAGAAGACCTACGGCGACCCGGTCGAGGCCGCCCGCCGCTGGGTCGACGCCGGCGCGGAGACGCTCCACCTCGTCGACCTCGACGGCGCGTTCGAGGGCGAGCGGAAGAACGCCCCGGCGGTCGACGCCGTCCTCGACGCGGTCGACGTGCCGCTCCAACTCGGCGGCGGCATCCGCACCGCAGACGACGCCCGCGACCTCTTGGACCGCGGCGTCGACCGCGTCATCCTCGGCACCGCGGCCGTCGAGAACCCCGACATCGTGGCCGAACTCGCCGCCGACTACCCCGACGGCGTGATGGTCAGCCTCGACGCGAAAGACGGCGAGGTCGTCGTCTCCGGCTGGACCGAGGGCACCGGCCTCGACCCCGCCGAGGCGGCCGCCCGGTACGAGGAACTCGGCGCGGCGGCCATCCTCTTTACCGACGTCGACGTGGAGGGACAGCTCGAAGGCGTCCACCTCGAGACGACCTCGGCGGTCGTCGACGCGGTCGACATCCCGGTCGTCGCCTCCGGCGGCGTCGCCTCGCTCGACGACGTCCGCGCGCTCCGCGAGGCGGGCGCGGCGGCGACCGTCGTCGGGACCGCGCTCTACGAGGGTCGGTTCACGCTCGAAGAAGCCATGGAGGCGTAGCCGCGTCGCCCCCGCCTCACGCGCTCAGCGCCGAGACACGTCTGAGACGCCGAGACGCCGAGACGCCGCGCAACCCCGCACGACCCCGCGGCACTACACGTCGAGATACGCGCCGACGGCCGCGACGAGGCTCTCGACGGTTCCGTAGACGCCGACGGCGACGAACAGCGCGCCGATTACCACGGTCACGGGGCGCGAGGTCGCGAGGAAGGGGCCGGCGAGGACGAGCATGCTGACCGTCACGACGTCCCGCTTCGGGCTGGCGGTCGCTCCGCGCCGCATCAGTCGCTCGCCCCCGGATGACTCGGCTCCCGCCGCGTCGATTCGCTCCCCGTCATGTCAGACGCCCCCGCCGATCACCGCCGCCGCGATTGCGAGCGTCACCAGCGCGACGCCGAGCGCGACAGCGACCCCGGACCGCGCGGTAAGCAGGAGCCCCCCGACGCAGATGGTGTACCCCACCACCAGCGCTCCCTTTCGATGCATACCCCACCCTACGCGTCCAAAACCATGAACGTCCGTCAGACGAGCGTCTGACGCGTCGGCATCGAGAATCGCCCCGCGCGGCGACGAGAATCCCTATATGCGCGGCCCGCCTCGAACGCGACATGAGCGACGCCGACCGACGCGCGGCCGTCTCCCGCGAGACGTCCGAGACGACCATCGACGTGACGCTGTCAATCGACGGCGACGGCGACGCGGTCGTCGACACCGGTATCGGATTCTTCGACCACATGCTGGAGGCCTTCGCCAAACACGGCCTGTTCGACCTGACCGTCCAGTGCGACGGCGACCTCCACATCGACGACCACCACACCGTCGAGGACGTGGCTATCGTCCTCGGCGAGGCGTTCACCGAGGCGCTCGGCGACAAGCGCGGCATCGTCCGCTACGCCGACCGGAAGGTCCCGCTCGACGAGGCCGTCGCCTCGGTCGTCGTGGACGTGTCGGGCCGGCCCTTCTTCGAGTTCTCGGGCGACTTCTCCCAGCCCGCTATCGGCGACTTCACCAGCCACATGGCCGAGCACTTCGCCATGTCGCTCGCCATGAACGCCGGCCTCACGCTCCACGCGGGCGTCGAAGGCGACAACGCCCACCACGAGGTCGAGGCGCTGTTCAAGGCGCTCGCGCGCTCGCTCGACGACGCGACCCGCGTTGACCCGCGGCGCTCCGACACGCCGAGCACGAAAGGGAAACTGTAGTCTCCGCTTTTTCTCCCCCGATTTCTCGCGTTCGGCGCTCAGGGCCGCCGGAGCGTCCCCGAGTCATCGACGAGCAGACCGCGTTCGATTGCGTAGTCGAAGATGTCGGCGACCTCGTCGTCGTCGAGGTCGTACGCGCCGGACGCCAGCGCCTCGACCTCAGCCCGCTCGACGGGGAACTCGCGGTTCTGGAGGATGCGGATGACCTTCCGGAACTTCGGCGGCTCTCCGCCCCGGTCGGACGACCCGGCGGTCGATTGCGCCTCCTCCGCGGTGGCCGACGCGGACTCGTCGCCGGTCGGCTCCGTTTCGTCGTCGGCTTCGTCGGTCTGTTCTGTTTCGTCGGTGGGCTCTGTTTCGTTGGCCTGTTCTGTTTCGTCGGAGTCGTCGGTCTCGTCCGGCGAGTCGTGATTCGCCGGCTCCGGCGGCGTCGGCGCGGGCTCGACCGCGTTCACGTCGACCGAGGCGGCCTCGCCCACCGACCCGCCTGCGGTCCGTTCCGGTGCCGCGGACGCGCCCGTCTCGGCCCGCGCGTCGTCGGCCACGTTCACGTCGGCGTCGACGCCGAGCCGGGAGAGAAGCGGTGCGATGACCTCGCTCAGCGTCTCTTCGCAGTGCTCGCAGAGGACGACGCGGCGCTGGTCGTCGGCCGGCGTCAACGCCGGTGGCAGTACCTCGAACACGCCGACGGCGTCGGCCCCACAGAAGTCGCAGGTGCGTAGTTCGCGCATGGACGACGGGTCTCCGCGCCGACGGTTAAACCCACTCCCCGGTCGCGGGGTCGGTGGCCCGCTCGCGGGGTCGCCCCCGAACCCCTCGGCCGCGGCGTCGCCGGTGACGGACCACTTAATGTACCCGCCCGCAAATCCCCCGACCAACGAATGTTCGACGAGATTATGGAGAAGTTCGAGGGCAGTCCGAGCCAGCAGGCTGTCATTCGGCTCCTCTTGGAACGGGGCTTTTCCGTCAACGACCAGGGACGGGTCGTCTCGGGCGGCATCGAGATACCGAACACCGGCATCGCCCGCGAGGCCGACGTCGACCGGCGGGTCGTCGACTCGACGACCGACGCCATCCTCGACGACGAGGAGCTTCGGCGAATCTTCCAGAACATCTCGTCGATTCCGAGCCTGATGGACCTCGCGCCGGTGCTCGACCTCTCCGTGCTCACCGTCGAGGTCGCCGACGCCGACGAGCCCGGCATCGTCGCCACCGTCACCTCGAAACTCGCCGACGCGAGCATCTCGATTCGCCAGACGATAAGCGAAGACCCCGAGTTCACCGACGACCCGAAGCTCTACATCATCACCGACGAGCCGATTCCCGGCGACCTGCTCAACGACCTGTCGAACCTCGATTTCGTCCGCCGCATCACCATCGCCTGAGCCGGCCCGTCGGCTCCGCGAATATTCTGTCAACGGGGCAATAAGATTCTTGTCACCTCCCGCGGTAGGTGTTCGTATGGGTTCCATGCGCAGTTGCATGTGCTGTGGTGAGCCGATTTCCGAGACGCGCCACCTCTGCGGCGTCTGCATCCAAAACGGGTGTACCTCGTACGCGGACGCCTGCGGTCAGTAGCGCGTCGCCGTTCGGTCTGCGTCCCCGCCCCTTCGCCGTCCGCCGCCGCCCCCCGGCGACTCCATACCGCCTGTTCCCCTCGTCGGCGCGCCGCCGACACGGTGCGAACGCTTTTCCACGCCGCGCCGCCAACTCGGGAGCATGACCGACGCCTATCGAACCGTCGCCGGCCGGGCCGACGCCCGCTTCGAGGTCAACGGCTCGGAGTTCATCGGCTACGTCTCCCCCGCGGAGACGGTCGAGGAGGCGGAGGCGTTCGTCGCCGAAATCGAGGAGCGCCACCCCGACGCCACCCACAACGTCCCCGCCTACCGGGTGCCCGCGGGGTCGGCCTCGTCGTCGGTCCCCGGCGGGGGGAGCGTCATGCTCCGCGAGTACCAGAGCGACGACGGCGAGCCGAGCGGCTCGTCGGGGAAACCGGCGCTCAACGTCCTCGTTCAGCAGGACGTGCGCAACGTCGCCGCCGTCGTGACGCGCTACTACGGCGGCACCAATCTCGGCGTCGGCGGCCTCGCCCGCGCGTACTCCCGGGCCGTCAAGGAGGCGCTCGACGCGGCGGGCGTCGTCGAGGAGATACCCCACGAGCGGTTCACCGCGACCGTCGAGTACGACGACTCGGGGAGCGTCCGCGGGCTGTTAGAAAGCGCGGGCGTCGAGTTCGACGCCGCCTACGAGGCCGAGGTGTCTTTCGAGGTCCGCGTCCCCGTCGAGGACGGCCCGGACCTCCGCGACCGCATTCGGAGCGCGACCAGCGGCCGCGCGGACATCGAGTAGCGCGGCCGCGACGTTCCGTTTTTCGACGGTCAGTCGGTGGTCAGTCGGCAGTCAGTCGGTCGGCTCTACCTGTTCCGCGGGGGTCGGCGCGGCCCGCTCGCCCGATTCGCGGCGGTTCTTCACGGCCAGCGCGCCGAACAGCGCCCCGCCGACCGCGCGCATGGCGAGGTCGACGGGAACCGTGTTGGGAACCTCCCCGACGAGGCCGAGGAAGCCCCCGAAGTCGAACGCGGCGTTCAAAAGCAACATCGGGGCCATGAGGAGGAACGCCGAGAGGGCGAACAGGGCGCGTTCGGTCCGCGACACGCGGCTGTAGAGGTAGCCGATGACGGTCGCGCCGAGTCCGATGACGCCGACGAAGACGCCCGCGACCGGGATGACCACCTCGGGGATGAAGTAGCCGATGTCGGCCACGTCGGCGAACGTGATGACCGCCGCGGCCTCGCCCCGTCCGCGGAGGAGCAGGATGCCCGGCGTCAGGGCGAACGCGAACGGCACGATTGCCTTGTTGAGCGACAGCGAGAACGCCTTCGTCCCGGTCCGGAACGGATTGGAACGGGCGATGCCGGAGGCGGCGTACGCCGCGACCGCCACCGGCGGTGTGATGTCCGCTATCACCCCGAAGTAGAGGATGAACAGGTGGGCCGCGAGCAGTGGGATGTCGGAGGACTGCGCGATGGCGGGGCCGAGCAGTGAGACGAGGATGATGTACGTCACCGTCGTCGGCATCCCCATCCCGAGGATGATAGACGCGATAGCCGTGAACAGGAGCAAGAGGACGATAGAGCCGCCGGCGACCGCCTTGATGAGCGCGGTCAGGTTCGGGCCGAGGCCGGTCGCGCTGACGACGCCGGGGATGATGCCCGCGGCGGCGACGGCGACGACGACCTCGGTCGAGGTGCGCGCGCCGGAGTCCATCGACTTCCCGATGAACGTCACGTAGCGGAACACGTTCAGGTCCGACAGCGACGGCCGCGAGACCGCGCTGGCGACGTTGTCGGCCGCCTCGTCGACCGCCTCGTCGAACTCTAACAGCGGCGAGTCGAGCGCCGGCCGGACGAGCATCACGACGAGGCTGACGAAGATGGCGATGATGCCGAGGTCGCCCGCGGCGGCGAACAGCGCGGCGGTCGCGCCGAGCGGTTCGCCGCTCCCGCCCGTGACCGCGTCGACGACGCCGACGCCGGTGGTGACGTACGAGCCGAGTTGCGCGACGAACGCCGCCGCGATAGCGCCCAAGAGGGGGACGCGGGTCCGTTCGCTGTACGCCGCGACGACGGACAGAAGCGCCATGATGGCGATGAGCGTGAACCACGCCGAGCGCGCGACCGTCAGGCGCTCGACGAGCAGGTAGTACATGAGCAACACGAGCGGGATGAGGTAGAACCACCCGCGGGTGAGGTGCTTGCCGAGGTCGACGACCTCGGAGCGGTCGAGGCCGCCGATGCCCGCCCGGGTCGCTTCGAGGTGGACCATCACCCACACGCCGAAGAAGAACACCACGGCGGGGATGGCCGCCGCGATGATGATGTCGGAGAAGGGGACGCCGATGAACTCTATCATGAGGAACGCCGCCGCGCCCATCACCGGCGGGAGAATCTGACCGCCGGAGGAGGCGGAGGCCTCGACGGCCCCGGCGAACTCGGAGCGGTAGCCCGACCGCTTCATCAGCGGGATGGTGAACGCGCCGGTCGTCACCGTGTTGGCGATGGAGGAGCCGGAGATGGTCCCCATGAAGCCGGACGCGAGGATAGAGGCCTTCGCCGGGCCGCCCTTTCGGGTCCCGGTCGCGGCGTACGCGAGGTCGATGAACCACTGGCCGGCCCCGGACATCTCCAGGAACGCCCCGAACAGGATGAAGATGTAGATGAACTGCACGGAGACGGTCACCGGGATGCCGAAGACGCCGTTTTCGGTGTTGTACCAGAGGTTCTGGATGATGTTCGCCCACGACCCCTCGGGGATAGAGAGGACGCCGACCAGCGGCGTCGACGGCGAGATGAGGTAGCCGAACTTCGCGTAGACGATGAACGAGGCGACGATGACCATCAGGTAGAACCCGAGGGAGCGACGGGTCGCCTCCAGGACGAGGAGGACGCCGACCGCGCCGAGGAAGAACGGGTAGGACACGTCCGCGAAGGGGAGCACGCCGATGACCGCGACGACCGCGTCGGCGAGGAAGCCGAGCGGGCCGAGCGCGTCGCCCAACCAGACGAACGGTGCGCCGAGGTACTCGGCGACCGTCCGACCGGCTTCGAGACCGAACACGCGGAGTTGCTGAATCTCGCCCCACTCGAACACCATGTAGGCCGCCGTGGCGACGGCGAGCACGATGCAGAACGCGTCGAGCGGCGTCACGCGCTCGCGGTCCGGGTCAACCGCGAGCCACCGGACGTACCGGCGGACCCCCGCGGCAACGCGGGTGACCGGGTGGTCCTCACCGAGGCTCGACGCGAGGCTCGGGACCACGCGACCGAGCGCCGTGGCGAACCTGCCGTGGCCGGTCGTCGGCGGGAAGAGGACGAACGCCAACACGAGCGCGAAGGCGACGTGAATCGAGTTCACCTGCAGGAGTTGGAGCGCGCCGAGCGACACCTCGCCGACGAGCGGGAGCGTCGCGGCGAACTCGAAGCCGCGGGCGGCCAGCCACGACTGGAAGACGGAAAACGCGATGGCCACGAACGACGTGAGAATCGCCGCCCAGCCCGAGAGCGTCCGCTTCCGGTCGATGCCCTCCAGCATCTCCTGTGCCTCTTCTTCGGATAGTTCTTCGTCGGTACTCGCGGCCTCGCGGTCGTCGTCCGCGGGCGGCTCGCCGCCGTCGGTTCGAACCGGCGGGTCGGCCGGTGCCGCGTCGGACTCCGGTGCGGACCGGGAGGCGTCTTCGTCGTCGGGGTCGTCGGGTCGACCCTCGTCGTGTGTTCGGTTCATCGTTGGTCAGTGGAGGGCGGCGTCGAGGACGGTGCGGTGCGTGACGTACAGGCGGACCGAGCGCGCGTCGGACAGCGCCACGAGGTCGTAGGTCTGCTCACCGACGTGTAGCTTGTGGCCGGCGATGCGGCCGGGTTTGACGTACAGGTCCTCGTAGCTCCCCTCGGGGTCGAAGACGAACGAGCCGTTTTCGGTCGTCACGTTCGCCCGAGCGGGGAGGCCCGCGCCGTAGGACTTGAACTCCATTCTGGTCATGACGAGCTCGCCGTCCTGCACAGCGTAGGCGTCGAGGACGCGCGTCTTCTCGACGCTGTGGGTGTATTCGAGCGCGACGGTCGTGTTCTCTTCGACCGGAATCGTCTGTAGTCGCTCGCCGGTCTCGGCGTCTTCGACGACGAGCGCCTGTCCGGCCGGGACGGCGGCGCTCCCGCCGACGGCGACCGCCAGCACCGCGACTACGACGAGGAGACGTGTGGGAGTCGAATTAAGCATCGAAAGGTGGGTAGGAATCCGCTGTTCGAAAGTGGAGCGAAGCGCCCGGGCTTAGCCGAAGTAGGCCTGCGCGCCGGGGTGAAGCTCGATGGACATGCCCTCTTGCGCGCTCTCCTTGGAGATGAAGTCCGTCTTGATGGTGAGGTCGTCGACGTTCTCGAAGATGGCGCTCGTGACCGCTTCGACGGTCGATTCGGGCTGTTCGGCGTTCGTCGCAATCATGGCCTTGACCGAGACGGTCGGGGCGGGGTTCTCCAGACCGTAGGTGCCCGACGGGACCTCGTCGTCGGCGTAGAACGGCGCGGCGTCCTTGACGGCCTGCCGGTTGTCGCCCTCGATGGGGACGATGCGGACGTCCTCGGTCGCGGCGAGCTCCTCGATAGCGCCGACCGGCCAGCCGCCGACGACGAACGCGGCGTCGATGTCGCCGTTCTTCAGCTGGTCGGAGGCCTGCGAGAAGCCGGTGTTCTGCTCGCTGTAGTCGGAGACGCCGAGCGCCTCCAGAATCTGGTTGGCGTTGACCTGCGTCCCGGAGCCGAGGTCACCGGTGTTGATGGTCGCGCCGGAGAGGTCCGACGGCGTCTCGATGCCCGTGTCGGCGAGCGTGACGAGGTGAATCGTCTCGGGGTAGAGCGTGGCGACGCCGCGGAGGTTCTCGACGGCGTTGCCCTGGAACGCCTCGATGCCCTCGCCGTTGCGGGCGAAGTAGGCCACGTCGTTCTGAATCAGCGCGAAGTCCGCGTCGCCGCGGGCGAGGCTCCCGACGTTCTCGACGGACGCGCCGGTGGACTGCACCTGAAGCGTGAAGTCGGTCTGCGCCTCGACGACCGACTTGAACTCGTTCGAGAGGGGGTAGTACGTGCCGCCCGTCCCGCCGGCGTGCCACGAGAGTCGGGTCTCCGTGCCACCGTTACCGCCGGATTCCGTGGTCGTCTCCTCGGCGGCGGTGGTCGTCTCCTCGCCACCGGATTCGGTCGTCGTCGTCGTCTCTTCGCCGCCGCCGCCGGAACAGCCGGCGAGGCCGGCGAGGCCAACGGCACCTGTCGCGGCGATAAACTGTCGGCGGTCAAGCTTCCGAGTCATACAGTCCCATTCGACACGAGACGTACTTATGGCTGTTCATGTCAACGGCCAGCATATCCCGTATTTCCCGTCGATACTGCCAGATGATTACCGATTTTTGAATAGTAATTCGATAACGGGGTGCATCCCTGAACTGGTCGGTCGAAAGGGAACCGAAGTCTCGGGCTGTCGGTTCGATTCGGTCGGGTCTCGACGCGACGGTCTCTCCGCGCTCGCCTTGAATTCGCCCCGTTCTCGGGGGCTTCGACCCGAAACGAAGGGGTTCGGCGAGTCGGGTGTCGACCCCGCCGCACCCCTTGTAACAGCCTCTCACAGTAGTCTACGGGGGTGCGGTTCGGGACGTTCGACTCGAACGAAAGACCGGCCGCCGGAAGCCTGTTTTCGACCCGAAGAGAGGGGGTTCGGACGGCGGTTCGCGGCCCCCGGCCGTCAGGCATCGTGGACGCGACCCCGAATCGGTGCCGTCAGTCGACGATTATCTCGGAGTCCGTCGAGTCGCCCGACGACTGCTTGGGCGACATCTGTTCTTCGTACTTGGTTATCCAGTCGGCGAAACAGGTCGGACAGAGCCGCTGGTCGTCCACGGTCGAGCCGTCGACCTGCAACTGGACCGCGCGGGCGAGGGCGTCTTCGACCGCCCGCCCACAGCCGTCGCACGGGTCGCTCATCGTCGGCACCCTCCGGCGGCGCGAGGTTCGTCCATGCGTCGGAGGTGCGCGGGCGGTAACTTAGTCGTTACCCGAATCCGGGGCGGCGGCCGAGGCGGCCGTCGGCGACTCCCGCGCGTCGAAGCGAGGCGAGGCGAGGCGAGGCGAGGCGAGGTGAGGCGAGACCGAGTTACGTCGTTCGGAACGCGCGGTCGCCGGCGTCGCCCAGTCCGGGGACGATGTAGCCGTCGTCGTCGAGGTAGTCGTCGATGGCGACCGTCAGCAGGTCGACCTCGGGGAACTCGTTGTCGACGCGGAGCAGGCCGTCGGGCGCGGAGACCGCCGAGAGGACGAACAGCTTCTCGGGGTCGACGCCCGCGTTCTCGAGGATGTGGTCGAGGACCGAGCACATCGTCGAACCGGTCGCGAGCATCGGGTCGGCCACGATGACCGTGTCTTTCTCCGTGATTTCGGGGAGCTTCACGTAGTCGATGGTGATGGGGAAGCCGCCGTCGTCGTCCATCCCCGCCTCCTCGTCGCGGCCGGCGGAGATGACGCCCTGCTTCGCCCGCGGGAACGCCTTGAGCAGTCCCTCCACGAACGGCGTCGCGGCGCGGAGCACGTTGATGATGACGACGTTGTCGAGGCCCTTCACGCGCTCGCCGGTCGTCTCGGCCAGCGGGGTCTGGATGGTGACGTACTCGGTCTCCATCGCGCCGTCGATTATCTCGTAGCCACAGATGCGGCCGAGTTTGACGAGGCCTTTCCGGAAGGCGACCTGCGTCGTCTCCACGTCTCGGAGGCGCGAGAGCGTGTCCTTCGCCAGCGCGTGCGTGATGAGGTACGCGTCGTCTCGGTCTTCGATGGGCATCTTACTGAGAAGGCGGTTTCCCGAAGGACATAAATGCGGCTATCGGCCGCCAGCGGTCGCCTGCGGGTAGTTCACGCGTAGAATGGGTCGGTGACCCATCCGGCGGTTTCAGTTCGTCACGAGGTACGTGACCGCCGTGAGCACGAGCGCCGCGGACGCGACGTTGACGACCGAGAAGGCCGCGAGGTCGAGGTACGACAGGCCGTAGACGACCACCGCCGCGAACGCCGTCGAGAGGACGAGGTTCATGACGAAAAGCACCCGCGGGTCGCCCTCGCCCCACTCTATCTCCGCTTCGCGCTCCTCGGTATCGCTCCCGCGGCCCTCGTCGTCGCCGGCCCGCTCAGACTCGCCGCTCATCGTCCGCTCTCCGAGGCCGCGCCCGCGGTCGGGACCGACTCGCGCTCCCGGGTCGGCTCCGCGAGCGCGACTTCCGCGCCGGGTTCGGTCGGGTAGTCGCCGGCGTCCGCGGACGCGCCGGGGTCGAGCAGGTGGGCGTCGAGCGCGGCCGCGAGCGCGGCTTCGTCCATCCCGCGGCCGATGAACACCAGTTCGGTCCGCCGGTCGCCGTGGTCGTCGTGCCAGTCGAGTTCGGGGTGGTTGCGGCGGTAGGTGTCCTGTTCGAACTCGGGCCGGGAGGCGACCCACGGGCCGGCGGCGGCGACGTACGCCGACGGGCCGGCCTGACTGTAGGTGTAGTGGACGTCCTCGGCCCCGGCGACCCACAGCGAGCCCTTGGCGCGGACGACCGAGTCGGGGAGGTCTCCGAGGACCGCGGCCGCGCCGTCGGGGTCGAGCGGTGCCCGGCGGCGGTAGACGAACGACGTGACGCCGTAGGTCGCCTCGGCGTGGGGTGTTTCGTCGTGGTCGTGGTCGTGGTCGCTGTGGTCGCTGTGCCCGTGCCCGTGGTCATCGCGGTCGTCGCGGTCTGCGTCCGCGTGCTCGGCGTGGTCGTCTTCGCCCCCGCCGTCGCCCGTCCCGTCCTCCAACGCGGCCCGCCAGCCGACGGGGGCGTCGGGGTCGTGAAGGTCCGACAGGAGCAGGTCCACGTCCACGTCGCCGTGGGCCGTCTCCACCACGGTCGCGCCGGGCCGGAGCGCCTCGACCGCGTCGCGGACCGCCGCGAGTTCCGCGTCGGAGACGAGGTCCCGTTTGTTGAGGACGACGAGGTCGGCGCTCTCGACCTGCTCGACGAGGAGGTCCGACAGCGGGCGCACCGAGCCGTCACCCTCCTCGGCGACGGTTCGGTCGGGGTCGCCGCCGCCGAAGGTGTCCGCGAACAGCCGCGAGTCGACGACGGTGGCGAGACCGGCCACGTCGTAGCGGGCGGCCGCCCGCGAGGTGACGAACAGCCGGGCGACCGGACCCGGCTCCGAGACGCCCGACGCCTCCACGACGAGATGGTCGAACGACCGCTCTCGCGCGAGGCGGACGACCGCGGTTTCGAGGTCGTCCTGTAGCTCACAGCAGATACAGCCGTTCGAGAGCTCGGTCACGCCGTTTCCGACCGCGAGGTCGGACTCCTCGGCGACCAGTTCGGCGTCGACGTTCACGGAGCCCATGTCGTTGACGAGCACGGCGATGTCGCGGTCGCCGGCGTGCGTCAACAGGTGGTTGAGAAGCGTCGTCTTCCCCGCCCCGAGACTCCCGCCGAGCACCGTCACCGGAATCGTCTCCCCCGCGTTCATGAGCGGGCCTACCGGGTCCGCACATATGAAATCGCAGGTATCCAGCGCGGACGTTCGTGAACGATACCCTTTTGTCCGAAAACGGGTGAGTGTGTAAACTGATGACGCTCGCCGCGCGCATCGAATCCTTCCGCGAACTCGTCGAAGAGTGGCTCCGCGGCCTCTACCACGGGATGATTTCGCATCCCGCCTACGAGAAGATAGAAAAGCAGGCCGAGGACGACGAGGACGCGTTCATGCTCGCGTGCTTCCCCGACGCGTTCGGCATCCCCTCGCCCATCTCGTACTACACCGCCGAACTGCTCCCCTACCTCGAAGACGAGTTCGAGGCGTGGGAGCGGCGGATGTGGGACCGCGGGTCGCTCCTCGAACGCAAGGGCCACCAATATCACTTCTAACATGCGCAAATTCGTCTTCTTCGGCGGCAAAGGCGGCGTGGGCAAGACGACGATGTCCAGCGCCTACGCGGTCAAGTGCGCCCGCGACGGCGTCCGGACGCTCCTCGTCTCGACCGACCCGGCCCACAGCACGAGCGACGTGTTCGACCAGTCCTTTACCGACGAGCCCGCGGCCGTCGCCGGCGAGCCGAACCTCGACGCGATGGAAATCGACCCCGAGACCGAGGTCCGCGAACATCTCATGGAGACGAAGCGGGCGATGGGCGACCAAGTGAGTCCGGCGATGGTCAACGAGATAGACCGGCAGATAGAGATGGCCCACCAGACGCCCGGCGCGTACGAGTCGGCGCTGTTCGACCGCTTCATCGACGTGATGCGCTCGGCGGACGACTACGACCGGGTCGTCTTCGACACCTCGCCGACCGGCGGGACGCTCCGACTGCTCTCCCTGCCGGAGTACCTCGACGGCTGGATTCAGCGGCTCCTCCACAAGCGCAAGGAGTCGGTCAAACTGTTCGAACGCGCCGCTATCGGCAACAACGAACCCCGGCGCATGATGGACGGCGACCCCATCATCGCCCGCCTCGAACAGCGCCGCGACGACTTCTCGTTCGCCAAGGCGACGCTACAGGACGACGCCGCGTTCTTCCTCGTCGTGAACCCCGACGAACTGTCGCTCCGCGAGACGGAGCGCGCCATCGACCAACTCGACTCCTACGGCCTCGACGTGCGCGGTCTCGCGGTCAACCGCCTCACGCCCGAACCCGACCCCGACGAGTCGGGCCGGGGCGCGACGTTCTTGCGCGGGCGAGTCAAGACAGAGCGCGAACGACTCGCCGACCTCCGCGAGAATTTTTCACCGCCGCTTGTCGCCGCCGTCGAGACGCGGGTCGCCGAGGTCAAAGGCGACTTCCTCGGCGAGGTCGCGGCCGAACTCGACATCGACACCGCGCTGGATACTCAGTGAGCTGTCACAACGAGCCGTACGGCGTGAGTTTTCGACGCACCCCTCCGAACGAACCTGTCGTTCGAACACGATAGATGCCTATCTATCGTTATCGTTAAGGTGGGCATTTTCGTGTCTTCCAATGGGGCAGCGTACCATGGTACAAGTCATTTGGATGGTCGTCACGGTGTTTGCGTTGTTTACCGTCGGGTATCTCGGCTACTCCCGATACCTCGCGCAGTTCGTCGAACTCGACGACAGTCGTGAGACGCCAGCGCACAAATACGAAGACGGTCAAGAATACGTTCCGGCGAAAAAGCCGGTGTTACTGGGGCATCACTATTCGAGCATCGCGGGCGGCGCGCCGATTGTCGGGCCGATTACGGCGGGCGTGGTGTGGGGCTGGGCCCCCGCGCTCGCGTGGATCGCCATCGGGAATCCGCTTCTCGGGAGCGTCCACGACTTCGTGTCGCTGTCGAGCAGTCTGCGACACGACGGGAAGTCCATCGGCTACATCATCGGCGAGTACGTCGGCGAGCGCGGCAAGAACATGCTGTTGTGGTTCGCGTTTCTCACCATCGTCCTCGTCGTCGCGGTGTTCGCCCTCGTGGTGGCCATCGTGTTCAACGCCTATCCGGAGGCGGCCACGGCGAGTCTGGTGTACATCGTCCTCGCGGTGCTGTTCGGCGTCTACCTCTACCAGCTGAACCTCCCGTTCCTGCCGGGGACCGCCGCGTTCGTCATCGCGATGTTCGTCGGCGTCTACGCGGGGATTCAGTTCCCGGTTGCGCTGTTCGAACCCGCGGCCCGCGCGCCCGCCGAGACGTTCGTCCTGTTCTCCGGCTCCGGCGCGTGGCTTCCCGGCGCGAGTTCGTTCAACGGGAATACCGCGGCGTGGGTGCCGCTCATCCTCGTCTACGGGGCGGTCGCCAGCGCCCTCCCGGTGTGGGTGCTTCTGCAACCGCGCGACTACCTCTCGTCGTTCCTGCTGTACGCGGGCGTCGGCGGCGCGCTCGTCGCCATCGTCGTGGGCACGCTCTTCACGACCCCGACGCAACCGCTCGTGACGAACCTCGAACCGTACTACGGCTTTATCGGCCGCTCCGGCGCGCCGCTGTTCCCGCTTCTGTTCATCACCATCGCCTGCGGGACCATCAGCGGGTTCCACTCGCTCGTCTCGTCGGGCACGACCTCGAAGCAGTTGAACAAGGAGTCCGACGCGCGCGTCATCGGCTACGGCGGCATGCTCGGCGAGGGCCTCCTCGCCACCGTCGCGCTGGCGACGGTCGCCATCATCGCGCCCGACGTGGGCGGCGGCATCGGCCTCGCCCTGCCGACGTTCGCGGCGGGCGGCGGCGTCATCCTGTCGAGCTTCGGTATCCCGACCTCCTTCGGCGGGCCGTTCATGGCCCTCGTGCTGGTCAGTTTCCTCCTCACGTCGACCGACACCGCGGTTCGCCTCGGTCGCTACATGATGGAGGAAATCGTCGGGACGCCCGAGACGCCGGTCGAGGAGTTCGCGACTAACCGCTACGGCAACGCGTTCGTGCAGTCGCTCCCGGCGTACATCCTCATCACCAGCGGCTCGTGGCTGACGCTCTGGCAACTGTTCGGCGGCGCGAACCAGCTTCTCGCCGCGCTGGCGCTCCTGACCGCGACCGTCTGGCTGGCCAACTGGGACGACTCCAAACAGCTTCTCAGCACGGGCCTGCCGATGGCGCTCATGACGACCATCACGTCGCTCGGCCTGCTGTGGCTCGCGTTCCACGACAACATCTACGCGAAGTTCATGAACCCCGACTGGCTGGACTCGGCGGGCACCTTCGCGATGGTGTCGGCGGTCGTCCAGATCGTCCTCGCGCTGGTGCTCGTCTATCTGGCGCTGTCACTGGCGAAAATCGGCTACGACAACATCAAAGACGCCCGGAGTTCGGGCGGCAGTGGCGGTAGCGGCGGTCGCCCGCGACCGAGCGACGACTGACACGCGGTGGTTCGCCGTTCGACTTCCGACCACCGACCACCGACCTCCGTTTTTTCTTACCGACGCAACTTCCCGAGGAGCCGGGCTAACAGCCCGTCTTCGACCGCCGGGGAGCCGTCGCTCCAGAGCGTGAACGCGGCGACCGAGTCGGCGTTGCGGCTCGCCACGGCGTCCTCGTCGGCCGGCGCGACGACGGCGAGGTTCACCTCGTAGTGGCCGTAGTAGCCGAACTTCAGGAGCGTCCGGTCGGCGAAGTCGGACACGAACGCCCGGACTTCCTCCGGCACCGCGTCGGCGACGAGCACGAAGGTGAAGTCCGTCCCGTAGTGCTCCTCGTCGGGGTCTATCCACTCGTCGGCGAGCGCGTGGCCCAGTTCGACGAGCCGTTCGAGTTCGGCGACCGTCGCCGACTCGACCCGCCGCGCGAACATGTACTCCATCGCGTGGTGGTTGGCGTAGTTGATAGACTGGTGGAGGAACTGCTTTTGGCTCTCCATCCGCATCGAGCCGAACAGGTCGAACCGCTCGCCGCGAACGGCGTACGCCCGCTCCAAGTCGTAGTTGTACATGAGCCGTTCGGCGACCCGGTCGAGGTACTCGTCGTCCCATTCGGGGCGGTCGAGGGCGGGACCGGCTGTCGATGCGTCCGGGTCGCTCGCCCCGTCCGCCCCGTCCGGGTCTCCGGCTCCCCCAGCGTCCTCGGGTTCGACGCTCCTCATTCCTCGTCGGGGTCGTAGGGCACGGCGTCGCCCGACACGGCCGGCGAGCCGAGCGCGAGCAGTTCGACGGCCTCGTCCGCGTCCTCGGGGTTGTACGCCCGGTGTGGGCTCTCGGGGTCGGCGACGAACAGGCCGTCAGCGCCGACTTCGAACGTCTCGTCCGGCGTCTCGACGAACAGCGTGCCCGAGAGGACGTAGAACGCCTCCTCCTGTTCGGTGTGGTAGTGATAGGAAAGCGGCACCTGCTCGCCGGGTGCGGCCCGGAAGCGGTTGAGCGCGACGGTCTCTAAGCCCCCCTCGCCGCCGATGCGGCGGAGTTCGCACGGGCGGTCCTCGGCGGGTTCGACGGCGGTGGCGTCCACGACGCGATATCCCATGAGACGGAGCAACACGTTCGAGCGTATAAGCCCGTCGCGACCCGCCCGGAAACCAAGGTTTATTCGTGATGGTTTCGAAGCGCGGCGCATGGCAGACTCGCCCCGCGAGGCGTGCGGCCGGTGTTCGATGACGACCGTCGTGGACGCCGCCGCGAGCGAGGACCGCGACCCGTTCGGCGACGACCGAATCGAACTCGACGCGTCGGCGCTCCGGGCCGCGTCGCCGGCGGCGTGGCTCGGTCGGCTGTCGTCTCGCCTCGACGCGGCCGCCGAGCGCTTCGTCTACGGGGAGCGCTAGACGTTCTCACCCGTGTGCGAACCTGTCCCCTCGTAGAGTTTATACCGTCTGGCGCGTATTCCCGTCAACGACAATGGAAGAGAGCATCTCCGGGTTCAAACGCCGCGGCACCTGGGACGAGGTCGTCGAACACGGTGAGCGAATCACCCGCGCGCTCCGCGACGCCGACGTCGACGGCGCCGCCTTCGACGACTGGGACGAGTGGCGGCCGAAGTCCCACGAGCGGCTCGGCGAGGACGTAAACGAGAAGACGGCCCAGCAGGCCAGCGTCGGCGAGGGCGAAGGCGAGAAGGCGGGCAAGACCCCCAACGACGACCTCAAGACGGCGGGAGAGAAGCTCTCTCGCTCTTACGAGCGGGTCGAGGAGGGCGACAACGAGGGGGCCGTCGAGTCGTGGCAGGACTCCATCAACTACGTCGCTCGCGCGGCCGACTCCGCCGGCCGGAAGGCGCTCCGGAAGGTCGAGGACACGGTCTACCGCAACGTGATGACCCAGTTGGCCCCGTACTACTTCGACAACGAACTCGTGAGCGCGAACATCCAGCGGGTCGGCCGCGGCACCGGCGACGAGCGGTTCGTCTTCGAGGTGAACGTCAACGACGACGAGCTGAAGTCGATGGTGTCGGAGACGTTGCGGGGCTTCGAAGACGAAATCGACCGCTGGCACATCGACACGCCGAAGGAGACCGAGGTCGCGGAGGCCGTCGAGGGCGTGGAGGTGCCGACGACCGACGAGGAACACCGGTCTAACTGGACGACGAACTGAGCCGGCTTCTGTTTCGGCTCGTCGCCCGCCGCCGGCACGCGCTTTTGTCGGCACTCACCGCCATCGACAATACTGATAGCGCTCGCCCGCGACCCTCCGGTATGCCCGAGCCGCTCCGAGTCGAGTCCGGCGAACTGACCGCAGACGAAATCCTCGACGCGCTCCGCGATGGCCGCCGCGTCGTCGTCCGAGCGGAACTGCTCGGCGGCGTCCACGAGGTGACGCTCCGCCACGACGGGACGGTCTTCTACTGCGACACGCCGACGACGCTCCACAAACACGAGGACGAAGACGGGATGCGAGCCTGCGTGCTGAAGATGGGCTACGCGAAAGCGGAGTAGCGTCGTGTCGGCGCGGCGGCCCGGTCGCGGCGGCCGCCCGCTCGCCTGTAGGTGAGGGTTTAATCCGACGCACGGCGAACAGGTGTGCATGGCCGACGCACCGGACATGGGCGAACTGATGGAGACCGAGGACCCGAACTTCGGACAGGTCCTCGCGTGCGTCTTCGGCATCCAGAGCCACGAGAGCCGGACGTATCTCGCACTACTCGACAACCCCGGAAGCACCGTCGCCGAACTGGCTGAGGTGCTCGACCGCGACCGGAGCAACGTCAACCGCTCTCTGACGACGCTCCTCGACAAGGGCCTCACCGAGCGCAAGCGCCGCCTGCTCGACCCCGGCGGCTACGTCTACCAGTACACGGCGACGCCGCTCCCGGAGGCCAAGGAGATGATGCACGCCTCCCTCGACGAGTGGGCGGAGGACGTTCACGCCCGCATCGACGCCTTCGGCGAGTCGTAAGCTCTCGGTCGACCGCGCTCCCGGCGAGTCCGTCGCCCGGCAGGTGCCGCCCAAACCCGCCCGCTTTTGTCCCTCTGGTGCCACCGCCCGAGCAATGAGCCTCGAACTCACGGCACCCGCCCCCGAGGAGCCATCCGTCGCCGACGACGGCACCTGGCTCGAATGTATCGCGTGCGGCGCGCAGTTCGCGCCGTTCGAGGACGTTCGGTACACCTGCGACGACTGCGACGGCCTCCTCGAAGTCCGCTACGCGTCCCCGCCGACGTGGGACGACTTCGAGGGCCGCGGCGTCTGGCGCTACAACGCCGCGCTCCCCTTCGAGGAGGGCGTCTCGCTCCCCGAGGGCGCGACGCCGCTCCACGAGGTCCCGCGCCTCGAAGCCGACGTGGGCGTCGAGACCCTCCGCGTCAAACACGAGGGGATGAACCCCACCGGCTCGTTCAAGGACCGCGGCATGACCGTCGGCGTCCGCGTGGCGAAGGAACTCGGCGTCGGCCGCCTCGCCTGCGCCTCGACCGGGAACACCTCGGCCGCGCTCGCCGCCTACGGCGCGCGCGGCGGGATGGAGACGCTCGTGCTCCTCCCCGCCGGGAAGGTCGCCGCCGGGAAAATCGCGCAGGCGTCGCTCCACGACGCGCGCATCCTCGAAGTCGACGGCAACTTCGACTCCTGTCTCGACATCGTCCAGGACCTCGCCGCCCGCGGCGAGGCGTACCTCCTCAACTCGCTGAACCCCTTCCGGCTGGAGGGCCAGAAGACCATCGGCCTCGAAATCTTAGAGGAGTTCCACGAGGACTACGGCTCCTACCCGGACCGCATCGTCCTCCCCGTCGGCAACGCGGGCAACACCTCGGCGCTCTACAAGGCGTTCCGCGAACTCGTCCAGTCGGGCGCGCTCGACGTCGACGACGTGCCGAAGCTGACCGGCGTGCAGGCCGAGGGCGCGGCCCCGATGGTCGAGGCCATCGAGAACGGCTGGGACGAGACTCGCCGCTGGGACGAGGTCGAGACGCGCGCGACCGCAATCCGCATCGGCAACCCGGTCAACGCGCCGAAGGCGCTCCCCGGCATCCGCGAGACGAACGGCACGGCCGTCGCCGTCTCCGACGAGGAAATCACCGAGGCACAGCGCGACCTCGCCGGCGAGGGCGTCGGCGTCGAACCCGCCTCCGCCGCCTCCGTCGCCGGCCTCCGAAAGCTCCGCGCCGAGGGCGTCGTCGACGCGGACGAACAGGTCGTCTGTCTCACGACGGGCCACCTCCTGAAGGACCCCGACGCGGCGTTCGAGGCGGGCGACGACCCCGAACCCGTCCCGAACGACACCGAGGCGGTCCTCGAACACCTCGCCGAGTAGGGCGACCGACCCGGTATCGACCGTCGCCGACGGCCGCGACCGACGACGGGCGGAGCCGTCAGACCGCGGACGATGACGCGCGTCGGGTGCGCGTCTGACACATTCTTTTCGTTCTGTGGTACGTCGTGCCACACGATGTCGCTCAGTAGCATGCCGACCGGAACCGTCAGTCGGGACGGGGCCGGGTCGAGAACGTACCCCCCGGACGGAACCGAAACCGGGTCGTCCACGGCCGCGGCCTCGTCGCCAGCCGCGTCCTCGACTTCGTCCGCGTCCTCACCCGCGTCCACGTCTTCACCCACGTCCGCGTCTCCATCCGCGTCCGCGCCGCCTCGCGGTCGTCAATCGCCGCCCCACAGCCGTCAGTCGCCTCCCGCCGACGCGCGGGGCCGAGACGCTCTCCGGCGCGAGAACGAGGCGCTCCGCCGCGCGAACGCCCGGCTCAGTGCCCGTCTCGACAGCGCCGACGCGGACCGACAGAAGGTAATCGACCGCTACGAACGGCTGTTGGCCGAGAGCCGCGGTCGCGGTCGAACGCGGGCCCACAGTCGCTCGGGCCGGCGGAACGACCGGTCCCGCCGCTCCGGGAGCGAATCGAGCGCGGCCGACGCGGTGCGGACCGCCGTCGGTCGCGTGGTCGACCGGGTCGCGTCGGCGCTCGGCCGACGGTAGTGCGGGCGGTGCGGGCGTTCGTTTAGAAAGAGGCGCGGGTCGCTCGCTTCAGAGCGTGATGAGGTCGACGTCGATGATGCGGTCGTCGGCGAGGAGCTTCTCGCGGACGCTGTCCGGCACGTCGTCGTCGAGGTTGTAGACGGTCAGCGCCTCGCCGCCGGCCTTCGCGCGGCGGGCGTTGAACATCCCGGCGATGTTCACGTCGTTCTCGCCGAGGACGGTCCCGATGAAGCCGATGACGCCCGGCTTGTCGTAGTTGCGGGCGACGAGCATCTGGCCGTACGGGATGGCGTCGAGACGGTAGCCGTTGATGCGGACGATGCGCGGGTCCTCGCCGGTGAACAGCGTCCCGGAGACGGTCATCTCCTCGTCGCCGTTGCGGACGGTGACGGTCACGAGGCTCTGGAAGTCGTCCGACTGGCGGGACTTCGACTCGACGACCTCGATGCCGCGCTCCTTTGCGACCTGCGGGGCGTTGACGGCGTTGACCTGCCATTCGAGCGGCGCGAAGACGCCCTTCAGCGCGGAGGCCGTGACGAGTTCGACGTCCTCGCCCGCGATGTCGCCGGTGTACGTGACTTCGACTTCGCCGAGGCGACCGTCGAGCAGTTGGGCGGCGATTTTCCCGGCGGTCTCGGCGAGACCGATGTACGGCTGGATGCGCGGGAAGGCGCTCTCGTCGACCGAGGGCGCGTTGAGCGCGTTGATGACCGGCTCGTCGCGGAACGCGGCGACGATTTGGTCGGCCGTCGAGACGGCGACGTTCTCCTGTGCGGCCGACGTGGACGCGCCGAGGTGCGGCGTGACGACCACGTCGTCGACCGAGAGAAGCGGGTTGTCGGGCGAGACGGGTTCGTCGGCGAACACGTCCACTGCGGCCCCGTCGATGACGTCGGCGTCGACGGCCTCGGCGAGGGCGGCCTCGTCGACGACGCCGCCGCGGGCGCAGTTGATGAGGTAGCCGCTCCCCATCGTTTCGAGTTCGTCGGTGGAGATGAGCCCCTCCGTCTCGGGGGTCAGCGGCGTGTGGACGGTGAGGAAGTCGGCGCGGGAGAGACAGGCGTCGAACCCGACGAGTTCCGCGCCGAGCTGGTCGGCGCGCTCCTCGCCGATGTAGGGGTCGTAGGCGACGATGTCCATCCCGAGCGACGAGAACTTCTTTGCGACCTCTTGGCCGACGCGGCCGAGGCCGACGACGCCGAGGGTCTTGCCGTTGACTTCGTTGCCGAGGTAGTCGGACTTGGCCCACTCGCCGTCCTTCAGGCGGGCGTGGGCCTGCGGGATGGAGCGCGCGGCGGCGAAGCCCATCGCGACCGTGTGCTCGGCGGCGGCGCGGACGTTCCCCTCGGGCGCGTTGGCGACGATGACGCCGTGTTGGGTCGCGGCGTCGATGTCGATGTTGTCGACGCCGATGCCGGCGCGTCCGACGATGACGAGGTCGGGTGCCGCCTCGAACACCTCGGCGGTCACCTGCGTTCCGGAGCGGACGATGAGTCCGTTCGCGTCGGAGACGGCTTCGAGTAGCGCGTCACCTTCGACATCGTACGCGGTCTCTACCTCGTAACCGGCCTCGCGTAACCGGTCCAGACCCGCGTCGGCGATCGGGTCCGTGACGAGTACCTTCATGCGCGTAGGGTCAGACCCGCGCGGGTTAAGGGTTGTCACAACGGCCGATATCGTGACATTGAGACTGTCTCGCACGGTTTGGGGGAGCGACGTGCTCGCCCACTAGTATTATCTGCCCGAGTCCGATAGGTTCGGTAGATGGTCTTCCGTCCCGAGAACGCTTCGCCGGCGATGCAATCGCCTGAGGTGTCGCTTCCGGATTCCGGGTCCGTGCTCATCGCCGGCCCGACGATGACGCGGAAGCGGCGGCTCATGCTCTCGATGCTCGCGCCCGGCGAGCGCGACGACGCGGGGACGGTCGTCGTGACGACGAAAAAGCCCGCCCCGAGCATCGCACAGGAGCTGTCGTACATCAGCGGGTCGCCCCCGGAGCAGTTCGAGGTCATCGACACGACGAGCGTCGCCGACCTCCTCGGCGACCGCCCCGACGGGGGGAACCTCCGGTACGTCTCCAGCCCCGGCGACCTGACCGGCATCGGCATCCACCTGACCGAGTCCCTCCGGGAGCACTACGAGGCGAGCCGGTCGGCCCGCGTCGGCCTGCACGTCCTCTCGACGCTCGTGATGTACACCGACCTCAAGCGGCTGTTCCAGTTCCTGCACGTCATCACGGGTCGCATCTCGGCGGCGGACTTCTCGGGCGTGTTCACGCTCGACACCGGCTTCGTCGACGAGCGCGAACTCGCGCTCCTCAAACAGCCGTTCGACGGCTTCGTCGAGACGCGCGACACCGACGGCGACCCCGAGTTCCGGGTCCGCGGCCTCGACGACGGCCCGCGGTCGTGGACGCCGCTTCGAATCTGACCGGGCGTCGCGGCCGCCCCGCGGACGTTTTCACGAGCGGGACTTTTAGGACAGATTTACGATAGATGCGTCACCGCGAGGTCGACCAGCGGCGAGTTCGCCCGGTCGAACGTCGCGATGGCCCCCGACCACTCGTCGTGCGGATAGATGGCGACGACGACCTCGTCGAACCACCTGATGACGGCGTTCAAATCCCCGTACCCGTCGAGTTCGGGTTCGTTGACGGGCTCGCCGAGCGCCTTCATCACGAGCGTCTTCACGCGCTCGCCGCGCTCCTCGGGTCCGAGCGCCTCGTCGATATCGTCGCGGAGGTAGAGCAGTTCGAACGCCTCGCCGTCGTACTGGCCGACCGCGCGCACGTCGGCCTCGTCGAGGTCGCGCAGGCTTCGGACGAACTGTCGGAGCGGGCTGTCGCCCTCGTCGCCGAAGTCGTCGGTCAGGTCCGCTTCGACGTCGCTGAGCGTCTCGTGTTCGGCGTCGTGGAGGTCGTCCATACGTGCTTGTCAAGGAGACGACGGGTAAATAGCTGTGCGCGGTCTCCCCCTGTGTCCCGCCGGTGGTCGACCGGTCGACTCGCCAGCGTCCCTCCCTCGCCGCATAACTGCCGACGCGGAAGCTTTGAAACCCCGCGGCGACGACGGGCAGATATGCGCATCATCGCCTTCGACTTCGACGGCACGCTCTCGGACTCCGAGATGACGGTCCTCCTCGGCAAGAAGAACGGCACGGCCGACGAGATGGCCGACATCACCGAGCGGGCCATGAACGACGAGATGAGCTACGCGGAGAGCCTCCGGTCGCGCGCCCGCCTCCTCGAAGGGCTCGAAGAGGAACTCGCCGAGGAGGCCTACGGCGAGGTCGAACTCCGCCCCGGCGCGGCCGACCTCATCCGGCGACTCCGCGACTACGGCCACCACGTCGCCATCTTCACCGGCGGGTTCGAACGCGGCGTCGAGCGCGCGCTCGAAAAGGAGGGCGTCGAGGTCGACGACATCGTCTCGAACCGCCTGCCCGTGAAGGGCGGCCGACTCACCGGCGACGTGGAGGGGTCGCTCATCGAGGGCACGAAGGACACGGCGCTGGAGAATCACGCCGCCGAACACGACGTGCCCATGGACCGAACGGTCGCGGTCGGCGACGGCGCGAACGACCTGCCGATGCTCGAAGTCGCCGGCCTCTCGGTCGGCTTCGTCCCCAAGGACGCGGTCCGCCCGGCCTGCGACGCCGTCGTCGCCTCCATGGACCGACTCGGAAAGCTCTTCGAGAGCCACGGGATTCTCGACGCCGACGAGTAGACTGATTGGGGTCTGCTAACACTTATCATATTCGGGGCCGTAGCGCCGCGCATGTCAATCAGCGACGTCAACACGCCCGAAATCTGGGTGGCGGGCTTCGCCTTCGTGGTCCTCGCGCTCGCCGCCCTGTCCGAGGGCGTCGTCCTCTTCGACGTCCGCACACTCGGCGTCGACGAGTCGATTCCCGCGGCCGTGGCAGTCGTGGGGACGATGCTTGCGCTGTGGTGGTTCGACGACGGGTGAAAAAGTCGGTCCGGTCCTGTGGCGCTATCGATTCAGCGTGTGAATCGCCTGTCCGAGCGCGTTCTCGGCGGCCTCCATGACCGCTTCCGCGAGCGTCGGGTGGGTGTGGATGGTCGACGCCACGTCTTCGAGCGTCGCGCCCATCTCGATGGCGAACGCGAGTTCGGCGATTAGCTCCGAGGCCTCGGGGCCGACGATTTGCGCCCCGAGGACGAAGCCGGACTCCTCGTCGGCGACGACGCGGACGAAGCCGTCGGCGTGGTTCGTCGTCAGCGCGCGGCCGGACGCCCGGAAGGGCATCTGCCCGACGACGGGCGTGAAGCCGGCTTCCTCGGCGTCGGCCTCGGTCATGCCGACCGTGCCGATTTCGGGGTCGGTGAAGACGGCCGCGGGGACGGCCTGACTGTCGAAGGCGACGGGTTCGCCGGCGACGTGCTCGGCGGCGACGATGCCCTCCTTCGAGGCGACGTGGGCGAGCATCGGCGTGTCCTCGACCACGTCGCCGACGGCGTAGATGTGCTCCACGTCGGTGCGGCGGCACTCGTCGACCGAGAGGAACCCGCGGTCGTCGGCTTCGAGGCCGGCGCTCTCGATGTCCATCGTGTCGGTGACGGGCGAGCGCCCGACGGCGACGAGCACCTTGTCGGCGCGGTACTCGTTTTCCTCGCCGTCTTCGGTCTCGGTGGTCACCATGATGCCGTCGTCCTCGTCGCGCCAGCCGCTTGCTCCCTCACCGAAGTGCATGTCGATGCCGAGGTCCTCGGCGCGCTTGCGGACGACGCGGGCCACGTCGGACTCGTAGCCCGGCAGGATGTCGTCGAGCATCTCGACGACGGTCACGTCCGCGCCGAGCTTGGCGAACGTCGTGGACAGCTCCATCCCGATGTAGCCGCCGCCGACGACGACCAGTCGCTCCGGGACGGTGTCGGCTTCGAGGGCGTCGCGGGACGACCACACCGGCTCGTCGCCGAAGTCGAAGCCGGGTATCTGGATGACGCGCGAGCCGGTGGCGATGATGCAGTGTTCGAACTCGATGGTCTCCGAGCCCTGCCCCTCGCCGCCGTGGGCGATGCGGACGGCGTTCTCGTCCTTGAAGCGGGCGGTCCCCTCGACGAGGTTGACGCCGTTTGCCTTACAGAGCTTCTCGACGCCGCCTGTGAGTTGGTCCACGACGCCGCTTTTCCAGTCGCGCAGTTGCGACATGTCGACGACGGGGTCGGCGTGGATGCCCATCTCCTCGGCGTTGCCCGCCTCGTGGGCGAGGTTCGCGCCCGTGATGAGCGCCTTCGAGGGGATACAGCCGTAGTTGAGGCAGGTGCCCCCGTAGGCGTCCTTCTCGACGAGCGTCGTGTCGATGCCGTTCTGTGCGGCGCGGATGGCGGCGACGTAGCCGCCCGGTCCCGCGCCGATGACGAGCAGTTCGGTTCCGGTTGCGATGTCTCCGACGACCATTATTCTAACACCAGCAGTTTGGGGTCTTCGAGCAGTTCCTTGACGCGGTTCGTGAATCGAGCGCCCTGCGCGCCGTCGACGATGCGGTGGTCGAACGACAGCGAGAGGGTGAGGACCTTTCGCGGCACGACCTCACCGTCGACGACCCGCGGCTTGTCTTTGATGGCTCCGAGCGCGAGAATCGCAACCTCGGGGTAGTTGACGATGGGCGTCGCGTACTCGCCGCCGATGCCGCCGATGTTGGTGATGGTGAAGGTGCCGCCGCGCATCTCCTCGGGCGCGATTTTGCGGTTGCGGGCCTTCTCGACCTTCTCGTTCATCTCGTCGGCGAGTTCGAGCATACCCTTGCGGTCCGCGTCGTGGACGACGGGGACGAGCAGGCCGGCGTCGGTCGCGGCCGCGACGCCGATGTTGTACTCGTCGCGCAGGACGATTTCCTCGTTCTCCTCGTCGAGTTGCGAGTTGAGATACGGGAAGTCCTTCAGCGCCGCGACGACCGCCTTCATCACGAACGGCATGTAGGTCAGCCGCGAGCCGCGCTCTTCGGCCACGGGCTTGAGCTGTTCGCGCAGTTCGACGAGCTCCGTCACGTCCACCTCGTCGTGGTGGGTGACGTGCGGCGCGGTGTACTTCGACCGTTGCATCTGGTCGCCGATGGCCTTGCGGACGCCCTTGTAGGGGACGCGCTCGCCGGCACCGGGTTCGACCTCGGCGCTCTCGGCGGCCGGCGACCCGCTCGTCGCCTCGGCGGTCGCGGTTCCGGCGTCGGCCTCGGCGGCCACCGCCTCGGCGTCCGCGGCCTGCGCCTCGCGCTGGGCCTGCGCGTACTCCTCGACGGCCTCGGGCGAGACGAACGCCTCGCCCTCGCGCATCTCGGTCGCGGGCACGGCGTCGATGTCGACGCCCTTCTCCTGGCCAGCGCGCGGGTCGCGGGCGCGGCGAGCGTCTGCTCGCGGTCGGCGCTCTCGGCCGACGCGGCGGACGCGGTCGCCGACGCCGACGTTCCCTCGTCGCGCTTCGCGGTCGCGGACTTCCCGTTGGTCTGGACGGTCCGCGGGCCGCTGGACTCGTCGTCGCCGTCGCCGTCGTCTTCCGCGGCGGCGCGAACGTCGCCCTCGGTCACGCGGCCGCTCGGGCCGCTCCCGTCGACGGAGTCGAGACTGACGCCGAGTTCGCGGGCGAGGCGGCGGACGCTCGGCGGGGCGAACACGCGCCCGCCGGAACCGGAGCCGTCGTCGCCAGCGTCGCCAGCATCGCCGGCGTCGTCGCTCTCGGCCGTCTCGGAATCGGCCGTTTCGGCGTCCGCGTCGGCGGCCTCGGCGTCTGCCGCGGCCTCGTCGTCGTCGCCATCTTCCTGAATGGTGATGATGACGTTGCCGACGGGGACGACCTCGCCCTCCTCGGCGAGGAGTTCCTCGACCGTCCCGTTGAACGGCGAGGGCACGTCGACGAGCGCCTTGTCGGTCTCGACCTCCGCGAGCACCTGGTCTTCGATTACCTCGTCGCCCGGCGCGACGTGCCACGTTACGAGTTCGCCTTCCGCGACGCCTTCGCCGACGTCGGGGAGTTTGAATTCCTTGAGCGCCATCGTTCAGAAGTTCACCGCCTCACGAATACCTTCTTCGACGCGGGCGACCGAGGGGAGGTAGTAGTCCTCCAGCGCGTACAGCGGGTACGGCACGTCGTAGCCCGCGACGCGCTTGACCGGCGCTTCCTGATAGAGGAGCGCTTCCTCCTGAATCGTCGCCGTGATTTCGGCTCCGAGACCGCCGTTCTTCGGGGCCTCGTGGACGACCACCGCGCGGCCGGTCTTCTTGAACGACTCGACGATGGTCTCGCGGTCGAGCGGCGAGATGGTGCGGATGTCCACGACCTCGGCGTCGATGCCCTCGTCTTCGAGGTTCTCGACGGCTTCGAGCGTCGGGCGCGTCATCGCGCCGAAGGTGAACACGGACACGTCCGTGCCCTCGCGGCGGACCGCGGCCTCGCCGATGGGGACCGTGTAGTCCTCCTCGGGGACCTCGCCGCGGAACGCCCGGTAGATGAGCTTCGGCTCCATGAAGATGACCGGGTCGGGGTCGCGGATGGCGGAGATGAGCAGTCCCTTCGTGTCGTACGGCGTCGAGGGGATGACGACCTTCAGGCCGGCCTCGTGCGCGTAGAACATCTCCTTGGATTCCGAGTGCGACTCGGGGGCGCGGATGCCGCCGCCGTAGGGCGCGCGGAGCACCATGGGGAGCGTGTAGCGGCCGCGGGTTCGGTTGCGGAACCGCGACATGTGGCTCACGATTTGGTCGAAGCCGGGGTACATGAAGCCGGAGAACTGAATCTCGGGGACCGGCTTCAGCCCCATCGCGGCCATGCCGACGGCCGTGCCGACGATGCCCGATTCGGCCAGCGGCGTGTCGATGACGCGGTCGTCGCCGAACTCGTCCCACAGGCCCTCGGTGGCCCGGAAGACGCCGCCGTTCTTGCCGACGTCCTCGCCCATGACGAGCACCTCGTCGTCGAGGTTCATCTCGGTGTAGAGACCGTCCCGTACCGCCTGCACGATGGTGAGGTTCTGACTGCTCATTCTCTGAGGAATCCTTCGTCGCCGAACTTCTCGCGGAGCGCTTCGAACTCCTCGTACTGTGCCTGAATCTCCGGGGTCCGCTCGGCGTAGGCGTAGTCGAACATGTCGCTCGGGTCCGGACGCGGGTCGGACTCGGCCGCCTCGATGGCGTCCGCGACCCGCTGTTTCACGTCTTCCTCGATGGCCTCGACGGCCTCGTCGTCGATGCGGCCCGTCTCGCGGAGGAACGCCTCCAGCCGCGGGATGGGGTCTTTCGCCTTCCACTTTTCGACCTCGTCGTCGTCGCGGTAGACGGTGGGGTCGTCGGCGGTCGTGTGCGCGCCGAAGCGGTACTGGACCGCCTCGATGAGCGTCGGGCGGCCCTCGCCCTCGCCGGGGTTCTTCGCCTTGTCGAGCGCCGCCTTCGTCACGGAGTAGACCGCGAGCGGGTCCATCCCGTCGACCTGCACGCCGTCGATGCCGTAGGCGGTCGCCTTCTGCGCCAGCGTCTCGGCGGCGGTCTGTCGCTCCCGCGGCACCGAGATGGCCCACTGGTTGTTGTTACAGAAGAAGACGTTCGGGGTGTCGAAGACGCCCGCGAAGTTCAGCCCCTCGTGGAAGTCGCCCTCGGAGGTCGCGCCGTCGCCGAAGTAACAGATGACGGCCGTGTCGTCCTCACCGCGGAGCTTCTTCGCCCACGCCGCGCCGGTCGCGTGCGGAATCTGCGAGGCGATGGGGACCGCGGGCGGAAAGAGGTTCACGCCCTCGGGCATCTCGTTGCCCTTCTCGTGGCCCATCCAGTACAGGAGCGTCTGCTTCAGCGGAAGCCCCCGGAGCAACGACGCGCCGTGTTCGCGATAGCTCGGAACCATCCAGTCCTGTTCGTCGAGCGCGAGCGCGCTCCCGATCTGTGCGCCCTCCTGTCCCGACAGCGGCGGATACGTCCCCATCCGCCCCTGTCGCTGGAGACTCACCGCCCGCGTGTCGAAATGTCGGGCGAGACGCATGTAGCGGTACATGTCGACGAGCGTCTCGTCGTCGACGTCGGGGACCTCGCCGACGACGGTCCCGTCCTCGTCGAGCACTCGTACCTGGTCCTGCGGGTCGCGTTGAAGCACGCTCACGGGAGAACCCTCCTGTTCATGGCAAAATCGACACCCGCCGGCGTTATATTGTTTTCGTATATAATTTACTTTGGCTCGGAATATTGCGGCTCGCGTCGTGCTATGTAAACTCACGCGGGGTAAAATTGGACATTTTCGCTTCTAAACGATTCTTCCTGACGTTCATTAGTGTGAACCCACACATCACCGAGAAATAATCGGAAATATCGACAGCATTGCAGGACCGGTTCGGGGCGGGCGCGGGGTCGGACCCGGATGTCGGACCCGGATGGTTGAGTCGCGCGGACGCGGTGGTGCGGCGACCGCGACCTACTGTCCGGCGGCCGCGCGGGCGGCCTGCCGCGCCTCCTCGACGCTCGACCCCTCGCGGAGGAGCGCGTCCACGAACAGTTCGCCGGCCTTGTACGACGACCGGACCATCGGGCCGGACGCGCAGTAGAGGAAGCCCAGTTCGTCCTCCGCGACGCGCCGCCACGTCTCGAAGGCGTCGGGGTGGACGTACTCGAACACGTCGAGGTGGCTCCGGGAGGGCTGGAGGTACTGGCCGAACGTGACGATGTCCACGTCGGCCTCGCGGAGGTCGGAAAGCGTCTGGTAGACCTCGTGGGCGTGCTCGCCGAGGCCGAGCATGACGGAGGTCTTCGTGTGGATGTCGGACTCGTCTGTCACCTGCCGGAGCACCGAAAGCGACTGCTCGTAGCCGGCGCGGCGGTCCCGAATCGGCCACTGGAGGCGCTCGACGGTCTCGATGTTGTGGGCGATGACGTCGGGGCCGGCGTCGATTATCTTCCGGACGTGCTCGGGGTCGCCCTGGAAGTCGGGAATCAGCACCTCGACGAGCACCTCGGGGTCGCGGCGCTTGATTTCGCGGATGGTCTCGGCGAAGTGGGCCGCGCCCTGGTCCGGCAGGTCGTCGCGGTCCACGGAGGTCAACACGACGTAGTCGAGGCCGATTTCGGTCACCGCGTCGGCGACGTTCGCCGGCTCGTCGGGGTCCAGCGGCTCCATCCCGCCGGTCGTCACGTCGCAGAAGTTACACCCGCGCGAGCACCGGTCGCCCATGAGCATGAACGTGGCCGTGCCGGGGCCGTCGCGGCCGCTCCAACACTCACCGAGGTTCGGGCAGTTCGCCTCCTCGCAGACGGTGTTGAGGTTCCGGTCCCGGAGCGTCGATTTGATATCGGTGAAACGCCGGCCCGATGGCGGTCGCATCTTCAACCAGTCTGGCTTCCGCCGCGTGCGCATAGGCAGTTCTTGCGGGGCGACGGGCAAAAACGTGAGGATTGGTCCGCCGTCTGTCGGGTTGGCGGCACAATCGCTCGCCCGAGGCGACCGAATCAGCGTCGCCACGACACCGTTCGGCCGAACCACGTTCCACGTTAGCACACGTTGTTCAGAATCGTTCAAACGAACAGTTCTATCACGGAAAACGAAACGTCCACCTCGAATACATCACGACTTTCCATCAAACAGCATGTACGACCGTGCTAGATATATCACTTAACTGAAAAACTTATATTCGAGTAAAGACTTCTATCGAGTATGAACTGGAAACACCGCCGCGACATGACGAAGGCCGAATCGAAGAAGCACGAGGCCACCGCGGGGACGAACTGGTCGTTCATCGCCGCGCTCGCCGGCGCCGCGTAAGCGGGCCTGCGCCTCGGTCCCCCAATCAATCCCCCCTACCACCCACCAACCTCAGCCCCTCCGTTTTCCGCTCGTTCGACGCCCGCGAGCCGCCGCGTCGGATGGAGAAACGCCTTTCCCCACGGACGACTCGGCTTCGTGTATGACGCTCGTCTTCGTCTCGTCCCCGACGCCAGCGCGCACCCGGAGGTGCGCCCAGTGAAAGTCGCCGAGGCGGTCCCCGAGTTCGCAGACGCCTTCGGGTTCGAGGAGTTCAACCGGATGCAACGCGAGGCGCTCCCCGCCATCCTCGACACCGACCACAACGTCGTCGCCTCCGCGCCCACCGCCAGCGGGAAGACGGCGCTCGCCGAACTCGCCATCTGTCGGACGCTCCGCGACGAGGGGACGGCGCTTTTCATCGCCCCGCTCCGCGCGCTCACCACCGAGAAGGAGACCGAGTGGGAGCGCTTCGAGGACCTCGGCTACTCGGTGTACGTCGTCACCGGCGAGCGCGACCTGAACCCCCGGCGGGCCGCCCGCGCCGACATCCTCGTGATGACGCCCGAGAAGACCGACTCCGCGACCCGGAAACACGACTCGGCGCGCTACTCCTTCATCGAGGACGTGGACTGCGTCGTCATCGACGAGGTCCACCTGCTGGACTCGGAGACCCGCGGCGGCGTCCTCGAAGTCACCGTCTCGCGGATGCGCCGCATCTGCGACCCCCGAATCGTCGCGCTGTCGGCGACCATGCCCAACATCGACGACGTGGCGGCGTGGCTCGACGCGCCCGCCGAGACGACCTTCGAGTTCGGCGACGACTACCGGCCCGTCGACCTCCACGCGGGCGTCAAGACCTACACCCACGGCGAGAACTCCTTCGCCGACAAGTACCGCCGGCTCTACCGGGCGTTCGACCTCGCGGAACCGCACATCCGCGACGGCGGCCAGTCGCTCGTGTTCGTCTCCTCGCGGCAGGACGCCGTCCGCGCGGCCGCCAAGGCCCGCGACGAACTCGCAAAGCGCGACGTGCCCATCGGCGCGCGCGGCGACTACGACTTCCACAACGAGGCCAAGGAACTGAGCAACGACTCGCTCGCCAAGGGCGTCTTGGACGGCGTCGGCTTCCACCACGCCGGCCTCTCGCGGGACGACCGCGAGGCCGTCGAGGAGTGGTTCAAGGAGGGCAAGATTCAGCTCCTGTTTTCGACCTCGACGCTCGCGTGGGGCGTGAACCTCCCCGCCCGCTGTGTCGTCATCCGCGACACGAAACACCACGACCCGCTCGAAGGCGAGGTGGACATCTCGCCGCTCGACATCCTCCAGATGCTCGGCCGCGCGGGCCGCCCCGGCTACGACGACGTGGGCTACGGCTGGGTCGTCTGCGACCGCTCGGACCAGAACAAGTACCGCCGCCTGCTCCGCGAGGGCAAGGAAATCGAGTCGCGCCTCGCAGAAGACCTCGATTCGCACCTCAACGCCGAAATCGCCATGGGGACCATCCGCGACCTCGACGACGTGATGTCGTGGCTGGAGACGACGTTCTACTACCGCCGCGCCCAGTCGAACCCGGCGGCCTACGACTTCGAAGACCTCCGCTCGCGCGTCCGCGACGTGCTCGACCGCCTCGTCTCCCGCGGCTTCGTCGAGATGGACGACGACCTCTCCATCGACGCGACCCCGCTCGGGCGACTCACCTCGAAGTACTACCTCCGGCTCGGAACCGCCTCGCGCTTCGCCGACCTCGCGCAACGCGACCGCATCACCGCCGACGACATCCTCGAAACCGTCGCGGGCGCGGCCGACTTCCGACAGGTGTCCGCGCGCCAGTCCGAGGTGGACGCCGTCGACTCGGTGCTGACGGGCGTCTCGACCACGCTCGAAGACGGCCCGAAGAAGGTGCTCGCTATCCTCCACGCTAGCATGGCGAACTCGACGCCGAGCGAACTCCGGAGCGACGCGTGGGTCATCAAGCAGAACGCGCTCCGTCTCCTCTCTGCGCTCCGCGAGTTCCTCGACACCTTCGCGGACGCCCGCGCGGCCAACCTCGCGAGGCGCGTCGAGGCCCGCGTCGACAACGGCGTCAGCAGTGACGCCGCGGCGCTCACGGCCGTCGACGGCATCGGCCCCGGCCGCGCGCGAAAGCTCGCCACCGGCGGCCTCTCGACCCCGGCCGACGTGGTCGACGCCGGCGTGAAGGAACTCACCCGCGCGGGCCTCTCGCAGGGCGTCGCCGAGCGCGTCATCGAGAGCGCGAAGGACCTCCCCGCGCCCGACGTCGACTGGGGCGAGTTCCCCGAGTCGGTCGCCCGCGGCGAAAGCGACATGCACGACATCCGCGTGCGGAACGACGGTGGCGGCGGCTCGGTCGGCATCCGCGTCACCGTCAACGACGTGGAGATGTCGGCGAAGACGTGCTACCTCTCCGACGAGGTGACCGTCCCCGTCGGCGTCTTCGGCGCGACGGACGACGAACTGGAGTTCGTCGTCGAAGTCACGTTCCCCGACCTGCCGCTACTTCCGATTCGGGAGTCGCGGACGGTTCGGGTCGAATAACAGAACCCGCGCGGACGGCCGATTTCTGGTCGCGTTTCGTCTACTCCTCGCCGAGCAACGCCGCCCGCAACTCCACTGGTCCGTTCACGATTTCGTCCGCCCGCGAGAGGTCGAGGTCGGCGTTCTCCCCGCCGCGGTAGGCGATGGTGTACGCGCCGGACCGCACGGCCGCTTCGATGCCGTTTATCGAGTCCTCGATGACGACGCACTCTTCGGGGTCGACGCCGAACTCGGCGGCGGCGTGCTCGTAGATGTGGGGTTCGGGCTTGCCGGGGTCGTCGATGTCCTCGGCCGAGAGCACGAGGTCGAGGGGGTCGAGGTCGAACCGCTCGCGGACGGTCGAAATCCAGTCCTGCGGGGCCGACGAGACGATTGCCAGCTTCTTGCCCGCCGCGCGGAGGTCCGAAAACAGCTCTTCTGCGCCGTCCATCAGGACGACGTGCTCGCCGTAGACGCTCTCCGAGTTCTCGTGGTACGCCGCGATGAACTCGTCTTTCGTGACGGTCGTCCCGTACGTCGCGTCGAGGTAGTCGTATATCTCGCGGAAGTTCATCCCCGTTATCTCCTCGTGGTCGGGGTCGCCGGACTCGATGGCGTCGGCGAACACCCACTCGTCCTCGAAGGCGTGCCAGTACTGCTCGGAATCGACCAACACTCCGTCCATGTCGAACAGCACGACGTTCGCGTCCATGGTTCGCCCTCGGCCCTGCCCGACCAAAGAGCTTCGTGCCGCGGCATGGCCAGTGAACCCTCGCACGTAGGTTCAAATCGGAACCAGCGACCACCCCGCCGCATGGATTCGATACGCGTCTTCGCCGGCGACTGCACCGTCAGCTTCGAAGGCTCCCGCGACCGCACCCAGCGCGGCCGGGTCGTCGTCGTGGCCAAGCCCGACAGAACCGTCCTCGTCCACGACGCCGGGGGCTACCAGCCCGTCGCGTGGCTGACCCGCGCCGACTCGCTGACCGTCGAGTCCGGGCCGGGGTCGTTCGGCCTCCTGGCCCGCGCGGGCGACCAGACCCTCACCGTCGAGTCGAACGACGTGACCGGCCGCGCCGAGTACCCCGCGAGCGACGCGGGCGTCCCGGTCGGCTCACATCCCGACACCGGCGACCCGCTCGTCAGGACGAACGGGTCCGTCGTCGCCCTCGACTCGGGGACCGAGTACCGCCTGCCGGCGGGTGCGACCGTCCTCGACGAGACCTGTGGCGACTGCGGCCTGCCGTTGATGCGCGTCGAGCGCGGCGCGTCGTTCGAGGTCTGTATCGACCGTCAGTGCGACCCGCTTGACGACCACGTCAAAGCTCGGCTCGACGGCGAGTGGTCGTGTCCGGACTGCGGGTCGCCGCTCCGAATCATCCGGCGGAGCGGTCGCCTGCTCGCCGGCTGTGACGCCTACCCCGAGTGCGAGACGGCCTTTTCGCTCCCCGCGGGCGTCGTCGTCGACGACTGCGACTGCGGCCTGCCCACGTTCGAGACGAGTCGCGGTCGGCGGTGTCTCGACTCGACCTGCGAGGGCCGATGAGCCGCGACGACCCGCGGCGGCACCGAGGTGAGGCCCCTCGGAGCCGAAACGAAGGGCGGCGGGCGTGGCCCCGTCGCTGGCGACACGGCCGGCCGAGCGGGGCGCATCCGCGGACGCGGCCGCGACGAGTAGACGGCGGTGGCGACCCGCCCGGTCGGTTCGCGCGCCGACCCGCCGCCCGCATCGCAGACCCTTTGTCGTCGCCGCGCCCCGATTCGGGTATGCAAGGACGCCTCGAAGACGGCGTCGTCCACCTCCCGGGCGACGCTCGACAGCGGTTCCACGACTCCCGCGGCTACGGGAGACCCACCGGCGGCGACGACTTGGAGGTCGCGCCCGTCGAGGCCGCCCACCTGCTCTCGCGGGACGACATCGACGGCGTGGACGGGATGGGCCTGCGCGAACTCCTCGCGCGCACCGGGACCACCCTCGACTTCGTCGTCTACAAAGACCTCCGCGACCGCGGGTTCTACCTCTCGCCCGCCCGCGAGGGCTGGCCCGGCGTCGACGACGCCGCGGGCGCTGACTTCCTCGTCTACCCCCGCGGAAAAGGCCCGTGGGACGGCGAAGTCGAACACCGCGTCCGCGTCGTCGGCGAGCGCGAGAGCATCCCCGTCTCGTCGCTCGGGGACGTGGTTCTCGCCATCGTCGACGAGGACGGCGACCTGACCTACTTCGACACCGAGGGCGACTCCCCCGAGGGAACGGCCGCGGAGGACCTCCCGACCGACCTCGACGCGGAGCTCCTCTCGGACCGCGCGCTCGTCTGGGACGGCGTCGACCGCCTCTACCAGCGCGGCTTCTTCGGCCAGCGCCTGTACGGCAGAAACGCCGACAGCGGCCCGCTCCAGCTGTCGCTCCTCGAAGCCGCCTACCTCGCCCGCGCAGACGCGCTCGCCATCGACGAGGCCGACGTGCTCTCCCGCGGCCGCGACGTGGAGGGCGACCGGTTCGACCGCCGACTCGCGGTGTACGCCGCGCTCCGGGGGGCAAACACCGTCCCCAAGAGCGGCTTCAAGTTCGGTTCCGACTTCCGCGTCTACACGGAGTTCGAGTCGGTGTCGGACCTCTCGCACTCCGAGTTCCTCGTGCGCGTGGTCGCGCCCGACCACACGTTCGTCCCGCGGGACCTCTCGCTCGACGTGCGCCTCGCCGGCGGTGTCCGCAAGCGAATGGTTTTTGCGCTGACCGACGACAACGGAGAGATAGACTGGCTTTCGGTCAGTCGGCTCACGCCATGACAGACGACGAACCCGCGGAGCGCATCCGCACCGATGGAGGCACAGCAGAGGGAGCAGATGACGTCGCCCTCGACCCGTGGGGCTCGTCGACCGTCTCCGACTACCGGAAGCTGTTCGAGGAGTTCGGCATCGAGGAGTTCGACGAGGTGCTCGACGAGGTGCCGAACCCGCACTACCTGATGCGCCGCGGCGTCATCTTCGGCCACCGCGACTACCGGCCGGTGCTCGACGCCATGCGAGACGGCGACGACTTCGCCGTCCTCTCGGGGTTCATGCCGACGGGCGACCCCCACATCGGCCACAAGCTCGTCTTCGACGAGATAATCTGGCATCAACAGCAGGGCGGCGACGCCTACGGCCTCATCGCGGACATGGAGGCCCACTCCGCCCGCGGCATCCCGTGGGACGAAATCAACGAGCACAGCCGCGACTACCTGCTGTCGCTCATCGCGCTCGGATTCGACCCCGAGGAGGGCGAACTCTACCGACAGTCCGACAACGACCGCCTCCAGCGGCTCGCGTTCGAACTCGGCGGGAAGGCCAACTTCTCGGAGTTCCAGTCCATCTACGGCTTCGACGGCGAGACCAACGTCTCGCACATGCAGTCTGTCGTCACGCAGATGGCCGACATCCTCTACCCGCAGTTGGACGACCCCAAGCCGACGGTCATCCCGGTCGGTCCCGACCAGGACCCCCACGTCCGGTTCGCCCGCGACCTCGCCACTCGGATGCGATTCTTCAAGGTGACAGAAGCGTTCGCGAGCTTCGAACTCGCCGACGCCGAGCGCCCGCTCGTCGCGGCCGCCCACGACGCCCGCGAGGCGTACGCCGAGGACGCCGACGTGCCGCGGTGCGGCGAGGCGGCCGAGTGGCTCGCCGACGCCGACCTCGACGCGGCCGGCGTGCTCGTCTCCGAGTCGGTCCGCGAGTCGGCGGTCGAGAAGCTCGAAAACGCCGGGATGGAACCGCTCCGCCCGCGGATTCGCTTCTTCGCCCGGCAGGCGACCGACGAGGCGTTCGAGGCGCTCATCGAGGACATCGAGGGCGAGAAACGCCGGTACGACCAGCACATCGACGCGTTCGACATGGGCGTCGACGAGGCCGAAGACCTCGCCCGCGAGGTCGAGGCCCACCACGGCGGCTACGGCTTCATCCCGCCGTCCTCTATCTACCACCGCTTCATGACCGGCCTCACCGGCGGCAAGATGTCGTCGTCGATTCCGGCGAGCCACATCTCGCTTCTCGACGCGCCCGAGGAGGGCTACGACAAGGTGAAGTCGGCGACGACCGGCGGCCGCGACACCGCCGAAGAACAGCGCGAACTCGGCGGCGAGGCCGACAAGTGTCCGGTGTACGAGCTGTACGCCTACCTGCTGACGGGCGACGACGACGAACTCGCCAAGGAGGTCTACGACGAGTGCGTCGGCGGCGAGCGCCTCTGCGGCGGCTGTAAGGAGCAGGCGGCGACGATGATGCGGGAGTTCCTCGAAGACCACCACGAAAAACGCGAGGAGGCCGAGGAAATCCTCGACTCGCTGGACATCGACTTAGAGACCGAGCGGCGCGGCGTTGCCGCCGAACATTAGTGAGGCGGCAGTTCGTGGCGGCTGAAAGACGACACGGCGTTGCCGCCGAGCACTAGCGGCGGCCGCCGCCCCCGCCCCCGCCCCCGACTGCGACCGCACCCGCGGCCGCACGACCGCTCACAACCCCACTTCTTCTCCGACGCCGCGCGCGCTCGACTTCTCGTAGAGGTACTCGGCGGCCGCGGCGTCGAGCACCGCCGACCCGACGCTCTCGACGACCAGAATCTCGTCGGCGTCGTCGCGGCCGGCGTCGCCCTCGAAGACGGCCGAGAGCGGAATCAGGTCGGACTCGTCGAGGTCGGCCCCGCGCACGTCGCCAATCTCGGCGACCTCCTCGGGCACGTCGGCGAACACCCGCGCGGCCCGCTCGAACGTCTCGGCGTCGAGTTCCCGCATCTCGGGCGTGTAAGCACCGACGGCGACGACGAGCGTTCCGGGGGCGAGCCACGAGCCGTCGAACACCGGCGTCTCGCTGGTCGTCGCGGTGACGACGACGTTCGCGCCGGCGACGGCCGCCTCGGGGGAATCGACGGCCTCGGCGGGGAGGCCGTCCTCGCGGAGGTCGGCGGCGCACGCCTCGCGGGAGTCGCTGGGGGAGTAGACCGCGACCGACTCGACCGCGGAGCCGACGGCGATGGCGCGGCTCTGCCAGCGGGCCTGCGCGCCCGCGCCGAGGACGCCGAGCCGAATCGGGTCGGCCGCGAGGTACTCCGCGGCGAGGCCGCCGATACAGCCCGTCCGGGCGCTGGTGACCGTGGTCCCGTCGAGGAGCGCGAGCGGGAGGCCGGTCGTCGCGTCGGTGAGGGCGACCTGCGCGTTCACCGTCGGGAGGCCGCGGGCGGCGTTCTCCGGGTGGACGGCGGCGAGCTTCGTCGCGTACACCTCGCGGCCGTGGATGTACGCCGGCATGGTGAGGCCGGTGCCGAGCGGGCCGTCCCGCTCTATCGGTTCCTCTCCCGAGCCTGTGACTCCCTCGCCGCCGGTCCCGTCCCGAACCCTGTCGATGTCGATGCCGACCGGAAAGTGCGGTCGCGGGGGGCGTTCGACCTCGCCGCGGCCCTGCTTGACGAACGCCTCCTCGACGACCGGAAACAGCTCCGCGAGCGAGAGTAACTCGCCGACAGCGTCAGCGGAGAGAATACGGACCATACCCTGACTACTCTCCGCGGCCGCGTGAAAACATTGTTCCTCGACAGTATGTGACAGACACACTCATGTCGGTGGCGAATCAGACGAGACCATGCACGTCCTCATCGTCGGCGGCGGGGTCGTCGGACTCGCCTGCGCCCACGCGCTGGCCGGCCGCGGTGCCGAGGTCACCGTCTGCGAGGCGGGGACGCTCGGCGGCGGCAGTACGGGTCGCGCGGCGGGCGGCATCCGAACGCAGTTCTCGACGCGCGTGAACGTCGAACTCTCGCTCGCCAGCGTCCCCGTCTGGGAGTCGTTCGCGGACGACTTCGGCGTCGATATCGACTACCGGCGCTCCGGCTACCTCTTTCTCGCCCGGACCGAGGAGACCGCCGCGGCGTTCCGGGAGAACGTCGCCATGCAGACCGAGGCCGGTGCGCCGAGTCGCGTCCTCTCGCCCGCGGAGGCCGCCGAGTACCTCCCGGAACTCCGAACCGAGTCGTTCGTCGCGGCGACGTTCTCGGCCGCGGACGGCGTCGCCGACCCGCATTCCGCGGTACAGGGCTACGCGGACGCGGCCCGCGCCGCCGGCGTCGATATCCGGACGAAGACGCCGGTGACCGACCTCGCTCGCGTCGGCGACGGCGGCTCCGACGGCGGCTCCGACGGCGGTTCCGACGACGATAGTTCCGACGACGGCTCGGCCGATGCGGTGGCCACTCCCGACGCCGGCGGCTGGCGCGCCGAGACGCCGGACGGTTCTATCGACGCCGACGCCGTGGTCGTCGCGGCGGGCGCGTGGTCCGGCCGGGTCGCTTCGCTCGCCGGCGTCGACCTCCCAATCGCGCCGCGCCGCCGGCAGATAGCCGTCGTGGAGCCCGAGGGGGACCTCCCCGCGGACGCCCCGCTCACCATCGACCTCGACACGGGGGCGTACTTCCGCCCGGAGCGGGAGGGGACCGCCGTCGTCGGCGGGCACTTCTCGGAGACGGACCCCGACGTGGACCCCGACCGATTCGACGAGTCGATGGACGTGGAGTGGGCGGTCGAGGCGACCGAGCGGGCCGACGACGCCGCGGCCTACTTCGGCCCGGAGACGCGGATTCGAAATGGCTGGGCCGGGCTGTACGCCGTGACGCCCGACCACCACGCGATTCTGGACGCAGTGGAACCCGGCCTCGTCGTCGCCGCCGGCTTCTCGGGCCACGGCTTCCAGCACGCGCCCGCGACCGGCGAGGCCGTCGCCGACCTGTGTCTCGGCGAGGACGCCTGCGAGGTGGACGTGTCGGCGCTGTCGCTCGACCGGTTCGAGTCGGGCGAGACGCTCCGCGAGCGGAACGTGGCCTGAGAGGGACCGAGAGAAGCCGCCGCCGCGTTACGCGCTCATGTCGACCACGGCGCGGAGTTCGCCGAGTTCGCGGACGGGGTCGGCCACGTCGCGCGACGCGAGGACGCGAAAGCCGGTGTCGCCCGCGCGCTCGCCCTCGCCTCTGTCTTCGACGACGCGGTAGGTCAGTTCGCCGTCGTCGAACTCGTAGGGCGGCGCGGCCCGGACGAGGACGGCCTCGACGTCGTCTCTGTCGTCCGGGCGGTGCGGGGGTTTGACGATGAGCGACGCCTCGTGGCCGAGGCGAATCGCCGAGAGGGTCGCGTCTAGGTCTCGCATTCGTCTTCGCCGTCTCTCCGTCGGCCGGTACCAAGAACGTATCTGCGCTCGGATTGACTCGGCGTGGACGCGCAACGTTTTTACTCGGCACTCACAATCGGTCGGATATGGCATCCGAACCCAAACGCGGGGCGCGAGCGAGCGAACCGACCACCGACGGGTTCGGATTTTTCTTTCTGACCGCCTGAGGTCGGCGGACTCCGGCCGGGCGTCACCGCGCCCGCCGGACGAAACCGACCCCGCCGGTCAGCCCCGCCAGCGCGGCGAGGCTTCGAAACTGCTAACCGACCACCAGACGGCTAACGCCACAACGAACCAGATGCGACTTCCGGAATCACAGGTCGCGGTGTTGAACGCCGCGAGCGCCACGGACGAACGAACGATTGCACAGCTCGCGGAGGCGACGGACCAGAAGCCCGAGACGGTCACGGGCGCGGTCTTCGACCTCCGCGATGAGGGACTCGTCTCGGTCACCGAGACCACAGAGGAGTCCGTCGAACTGACAGACGAGGGCGTCGAGTACGCCGGTGAGGGCCTCCCCGAGGTGCGTCTCTACCGCGCCGCGCTCGACGCGGGCGACGGCGACGCGGTCCCGATGGGACAGGTCATCGGCGCGTCCTCCCTCGGCGGCCCGCAGGTCGATATCGCGCTGTCGAACTTCGCGCGCAAGGGCTACGGACACATCGACTCGGGCGAACTCGCGCCCGACGCGGACGCCGACCCCGACGCCGACGAGGAGGCCGCCGCGCTCGCGGCCCTCGAATTGGGCGAGTCCGTCGACGGCGACGTGCTCGACCAGCTCGAATCGCGGAACCTCGTGGTCCGCCACGAGCGCACCATCCGCGCGGTCACCCTCACCGACGAGGGCGTCACGGCGCTGATGGAGGGCGTCGAGGCGGCGGAGACGGTCGACCGCCTCACCCCCGAGATGCTCACCTCCGGCGAGTGGGAGGACGTCGAGTTCACGGAGTACAACGTCGAGGCCGACGCGCCCGAGGCGCGCGGCGGCAAAAAGCACATCCTCCGGCAGACCGCCGACCGCGTGAAGGACGTGCTCACCGGCATGGGCTTCGCCGAGATGGAGGGCCCGCACGCCGACGCGGACTTCTGGATTAACGACTGCCTGTTCATGCCACAGGACCACCCGGCGCGCACCCACTGGGACCGCTTCGCCCTCGACGTGCCGCCGATGGAGGACATCCCCGAGGACCTCATCGACAACGTCCGAGACGCCCACCTCAACGGCGTCGGCGAGGACGGCGACGGCTACCACTCGCCGTGGTCCGAGGACTTCGCGCGGGCCATCGCGCTCCGCGGCCACACCACGTCGCTGTCGATGCGCTATCTCTCCGGTCACGAGGTCGGGGAGTTAGAGCCGCCGCAACGGTACTTCTCGGTCGAGAAGGTGTACCGCAACGACACGCTCGACCCGACGCACCTCCTGGAGTTCTACCAGATCGAGGGCTGGGTGATGGCCGAGGACCTCTCGGTGCGCGACCTGATGGGCACCTTCGAGGAGTTCTACTCGCACTTCGGCATCACGGACATCCAGTTCAAGCCGCACTACAACCCCTACACGGAGCCGTCGTTCGAGCTGTTCGGCCGACACCCAGAGACGGGCGAACTCATCGAGATAGGGAATTCGGGGATGTTCCGCGAAGAGGTGCTTCGCCCCCTCGGCGTCGAGTGCGACGTGATGGCGTGGGGCCTCGCCTTAGAGCGCCTGCTGATGCTCATGTACGGCTTCGACGACATCCGCGACGTGCACGGAACGATGTGTGACCTCGACCTGCTCCGCGAGACGGAGGTGCTCAAGTAATGCCCGTAGTCGACGTTCAACCCGACGAACTGCGCCGCCTGACCGGCCACGAAGACAAGTCCGACGAGGAGTTCAAAGACGACCTGTTCGCGCTCGGACTGGAGTTCGAGGGCGTCACCGACGACGGGGCGTTCCAACTCGAGTTCGGCCCCGACCGCCTCGACCGCCTGTCGGTCGAGGGCGTCGCCCGCTCGCTTCGCTACCAGTACGGCGACGCCCGCGGCGTCTCCGTGCCGAACACGAACGACCCCGACTGGACCTTCGTCGTCGACGACGACGTGCCAGACGAGCGCCCCTACGTCACGGGTGCGGTCGTCCGCGGGGTCGATTTGGACGACGCGGCGCTCGACTCGCTCATCCAGTTGCAGGAGAAGCTCCACGCGACGATGGGCCGAAAGCGCGCCAAGGGAGCCATCGGCATCCACGACCTGACGATGCTGAAAGGCGACGTGCTCTCGGAGAACGCCTCCGGCAACTCCATCACGTACACGGGTATCGAACCCGACGGCGACACGTTCGTCGCGCTCGACTCCAACGACGAACTCACGCCCGCCGAGGTGCTCGAACAGCACGCGACGGGCCGGAAGTACGCCGACCTCGTGAGCGAGTACGACCGCTACCCGGCCATCTACGACGAAATCGGCCTGTTCTCGTTCCCGCCGGTCATCAACGGCCGCCGGACCGAGGTCTCGACGGACTCCCGCGACCTGCTCGTCGAACTCACCGGCACCGACCAGTGGACCATCGACCGGATGTGCAACATCATCTGCTACGCGCTGGCCGCTCGCGGGGCGACCATCGAGGACGTCGAGGTCCAGTACGAGACGGGCACCGTCACGAAGCCCGACTTCGAAGTCGAGACGAAACACGTCTCTCACGACCGCATCGAGACGGTCCTCGGCGTCGAGTTGGAGCTGGACGAGGTCATCGACCTGTTCGAGCGCTCCGGCCTCGACGCGAACGCCGAACTGGGCGAAGAAACCGTCTACGAGGTCTCGATTCCGCCGTACCGCGTGGACGTGCTCCACCCCCTCGACCTCGTTGACGACGTGGGCCGCGCCTACGGCTTCAACGACCTCGAACCGCGCTACCCCGACGTGGGGACGGTCGGCCAGCGCCACGAGCGCTCCCGACTCGAAGACGCGGTCCGCACCTCGCTCGTCGGCCTCGGCTTCGAGGACCTGCTCAACTTCCACATGATTTCGGAGGGCGAGAACTACGAGCGCATGGACGTCGAGGTCGGTTCCGAGTATCTCGGCGGCGGCGAGCCCGCCTCCATCACCGAACCGTACAGCGAGGACTACACCATGCTTCGGACGTGGGTGCTCCCCTCGCTGACGATGGTGCTGGAGAACAACACCCACCGGGCGTACCCGCAGGACCTCGCGGAAATCGGCCACGTGGCCCACCGCGACGACGACGAGAACACCCGGGTCGCCGAGGCCCGCCACGTCGCGGCCGTCCTCGCGCGCCACGACGCGACCTACGAGGACGCGAAGGCCCGCCTCGCGGCGCTCTGCCGCGACTTCGACGTTGAACTGGAGACGCCCGCGACCGATCACCCGTCGTTCATCGACGGCCGCACCGCCGCGGTCGTCATCGACGGCGAGGAAGTCGGCGTCGTCGGCGAACTCCATCCGAAGGTCATCGTCGACCACGACCTCGAACTGCCGGTCGCGGCGTTCGAGTTCGACCTGTCGTCGCTGGCGTAGACTTCGGGCGGTGGTTTTTGGTCCAGATTTTTGCGCGACGAGCGGTGCGAGTCGGGGAAAAAGGTGGGAGATTCGACCTGTCGTCGCTGGCGTAGGGTTTCGGACGGTTATCTCTGAGTAGAATTCGTGCTCGAAGTCACGACTCTCGTGTCGTTTACCGCAGAAGGCACCCGGAAGCAAATCGGAGCATCTATGGCTTAATTTCCAACCGCATCGGTCGGTGCCTTCGGAGGCAAAGCCTCCACTTACTGAGTATGCCAACTTCGTATAAAAAGAATCGGGGGACCGCACTTCATCGTGGGGTCGTCGCCGGCGAGGTCACCGCCCATCGTCAGCCGCCACAGATTCTCTCGGGCGAGCGGCGCGAGTCGCTGAAGAAGGCAGGGACATCAATTGTCGGCGTTGACACAAGAGTCGGGGCAGATTTTTGAGGGTCCACGAACCGAATCCGGATAACTACGGGTAATTTCACACCAGAAGTAATTCTTTTCGTGCATTTGGTCAGAACGCGATAGAAACCTTTAGGACGCGAGTCGCCGGATTTCTTGTATGAACGATAATGATGTACGTCGCGAGACGCTGGCGGTGACCCACGGCGAACGCGGGCAGGGTCCGGCCCCGGGCGTCGAGGACGTCGTCGTTCCGGTTCACCTCTCTTCGACCTACGCGGTGCCGAGCATCGACCCCGACGCGGACTTGGAGACGCTCGACCCCGACGCGGGCGAGTACCTCTACTCGCGGCTGTCGAACCCGACGCGGAACGCGCTGGAACACCGGCTCGCGGCGCTCGAAGGCGCGGACCACGCGCTGGCGTTCGTCTCCGGCACGGCGGCCATCGCGGCGACGATGACCGCGGTGGTCCGGCCGGGCGACCACATCGTCGCGTTCGAGGACCTCTACGGCGGGACGAAGACGATGCTCAACCGGCTGTTCGCCGACCGACTGAACGTGGACGTGTCGTTCGTCGACGCCACCGACCCCGACAACGTCGCGGCCGCGATGCGCGAGGAGACGGCGCTCGTCTGGATGGAGACGCCGACGAACCCGCTCATGCACCTCTGCGACATCGAGGCCATCGCGGCCGTCGCCGACGAGGGCGACGCGGTCTTCGGCGTTGACAACACCTTCCTCAGCCCGCAGTTCCAGAACCCGCTTTCGCTCGGGGCCGACGTGGTCGTCCACAGCACCACGAAGTACCTCAACGGCCACTCCGACTCCATCGGCGGCGCGGTCGTCACCGACCGCGAGGACGTACTGGAGGAGATTACCTTCCTCCAGCGCGTCGGCATGGGGTCGATGCTCTCGCCGTTCGACTCCTATCTGACGCTCCGTGGCATCAAGACGCTCCCGCTACGGATGCGCCAGCACGAGGCCAACGCGATGGAAATCGCCGAGTTCCTCGACTCCCACGAGGCCGTGACGCGGGTGCTGTATCCGGGGTTGGAGTCCCATCCGCAACACGACCTCGCGGCCCGTCAGCAGTCGGGCTTCGGCGGCGTGCTGTCGTTCGAACTCGACACCGACCTCGACGGGACCGCCGAGTTCCTCGGCGAACTCCGGGAGTTCCCGCTGGCGGTCAGCCTCGGCGGCGTCGAGAGCCTCATCGAGCACCCGGCGACGATGACCCACTCGCCGCTCTCGCAGACCGAACGCGACGCGCTCGGCATCTCGGACTCGCTGTTGCGGCTGTCGGTGGGCGTCGAGCACGTCGACGACCTGCGTTCGGACCTCGCGTCGGCGCTTTCTGTGCTGTAGGTAGTCACGGCTCTCGCGCCCGAATTCCGTTCCCTCGGGCACTTAACCGAGGCGTTTAACAGTCCGCCCGGCTGTAGGTACGCCAACGCAATGCCGAGCGGAGAATACGATCCGGAAACCGTCGAGGCGAAGTGGCAAGAGAGGTGGGTCGACGAAGACCTGTACGCGTACCCGGAGCGTGCGGTAGACCCCGACACCGTCTTCTCTATCGACTCACCGCCGCCGACGGTGTCCGGAAGCTTGCATTGGGGCCACGTCTACGGCTTCACCCTCCAGGACTTCGTCGCCCGGTTCAACCGGATGCGCGGCGACGAGGTCTACTTCCCGTTCGGCTACGACGACAACGGCATCGCCTCGGAGCTCCTGACCGAGGACGAACTCGGCATCAAACACCAGGACTACGAGCGACGCGAGTTCCAGAAGCTCTGCCGCGAGGTCACCGCGGAGTACGAAGGCGAGTTCACGGAGAAGATGCAGAACCTCGGCATCTCAATCGACTGGGACCAGACGTACCAGACTATTTCGCCCGAGGTCCAGCGCGTCTCTCAGCTCTCTTTCGTCGACCTCTACGACAAGGGCCGGCAGTACCGCCAGCGCGCGCCCGCCATCTGGTGTCCCGAGTGTGAGACCGCCATCTCGCAGGTCGAGACCGAAGACGACGAGCAGGCCTCGCACTTCCACGACATCGAGTTCGGCGTGGCCGATTCCGAGGAGTCGTTCGTCATCTCCACGACGCGACCCGAACTGCTCCCCGCCTGCGTCGCCGTCTTCGTCCACCCGGACGACGACGACAACGCGCACCTCGTCGGGCAGGAAGCCGAGGTCCCGCTGTTCGGTCAGCGGGTGCCCATCCTCGAAGACGAGCGCGTCGACCTCGAAACGGGGACGGGCCTCGTCATGTGCTGTACCTTCGGCGACCAGACGGACATCGAGTGGTATCAGGCCCACGACCTGCCGCTCCGCGTCGCCATCGACGAGTCCGGCACGATGACCGAGGAGGCCGACGACTACGCCGGGCTCTCCGCCGACGAGGCGCGGGAGGCCATCGTCTCCGACCTCGACGACGCCGGGGCGCTCCTCGACAAGCGCGCCATCACGCACACGGTCAACGTCCACGAGCGGTGCGGCACGAGCGTCGAGTTCCTCGTCAAAGACCAGTGGTACATCAAACTGCTCGACAAGCGCGAGGAGTACCTCGAAGCCGGCGAGCAGATGGACTGGTACCCCGAGAAGATGTTCACGCGGTACAAAAACTGGATAGAAGGCCTCCAGTGGGACTGGGCCATCTCCCGACAGCGCTCCTCGGGGATTCCGTTCCCCGTCTGGTACTGCGAGGACTGCGAGCACGTCGTCGTCGCCGACCGCGAGGACCTGCCGGTCGACCCGCTCTCGGACGACCCGCCGGTCGACGCCTGTCCCGAGTGCGGCCACGACGAGTTCGCCGCCGAGGACGACGTGTTCGACACGTGGGCGACCTCGTCGCTCACGCCGCTCATCAACGGCGGCTGGGACTGGAACCCCGAGACGGAGGCGATGGAACTCGACCGGCCCGAACTCTACCCGTTCGACATGCGCCCGCAGGGCCACGACATCATCTCCTTTTGGCTGTTCCACACGGTCGTCAAGTGCTACGAGCACACCGGCGAGGTCCCGTTCGACAGCGTGATGATAAACGGGATGGTCCTCGACGAGAACCGCGAGAAGATGTCGAAGTCCGTCGGTAACGTCGTCTCGCCCGACGAGGTCTTAGAGAAGTTCCCGGTCGACGCCGCCCGCTACTGGGCCGCCGGGAGCGCCGTCGGCGACGACCTGCCGTATCAGGAGAAGGGTCTCGTCGCGGGCGAGAAGCTCATGCGGAAGCTCTGGAACGCCTCGAAGCTCGTCGAGAGCCTCACCGAGGACGCGCCCGCCGAGTTCGACCACGACGACCTGAAGGCCATCGACCGCTGGCTTCTGGCCTCGCTCGACCGCGAGCTCGGGTTCGTCACGGAGAAACTGGAGAACCGCGAGTTCTCGAAGGCGCGCGACCGCCTGCGGAGTTTCTTCTGGCACACGTTCTGCGACGACTACCTCGAAATCGCCAAACAGCGCGTCCGCGAGGGCGACGACCCCTCGGCGGCGTACACGCTCCAGACCGCCCACAAGCGGTTCCTGACCTGCTTCGCGCCCATCCTCGCGCACGTCACGGAGGAGCTGTGGCGCGACATGTACGACGAGGCGAGCGTCCACGACCAGTCGTGGCCCGAACCGCTCGGCCTCGACGCCGACGTCGCGGCCGGCGAGACGGCGATGGCCGTCGTCGGCGCGCTCCGGAAGTACAAAAGCGACAACCAGCTCTCGATGAACGCCCCGGTCGACCTCGTACAGGTGTACGGCGACATCCACGGCTTCGAGGAGGACGTGAGCGGCGTCATGCACATCGAGGAGCTCGAACTGCTCGACGAGGAGCCCGAAATCGAGTCGGTCGTCACCGGCGTCGACCTCGACTACTCGCTCGTCGGCCCCGAGTACGGCGCGCAGGTCCCGGACATCGAGGCCGCCCTCGAAAACGACGACTACGAGGTCGAAGACGGCGTGATGCACGTCGCGGGCGTCGAACTCGACCCCGAGATGTTCACCATCGAGGAGTCCCGCGAGTACGTCGGCGACGGCGACATGCTCGAAGCCGGCGACGCCATCGTCATCGTCCAGCACGCCGACTGAGGCGGCCGCCCGGTCGCTTTCGTTCGCGTTCTTTTCTCGGTATTCGGTCGCCCAGCCCGCGGCTCAGCCGTTGCGGCTCGGCACTGGTGTCTCGCTCCCGGCCTCGGTCCCAGCTTCCGTCTCGGTCTCCGGCGCAGTTTCAGCCTCGGTCTCCGGCGCAGTTTCAGCCTCGGTCTCACCGCCGCCGTCGAAGGCGGCCAGCATCGCGGCCGCGTCTTCGACGTGGGGAACCGTCATCGGGTGGTTCGCGTTCGCGTCGTCGTCGCGAACCTCCTCGGGGTCGGGGACGGTGAGTTGCACGTCCGGACTCGTGTCCACGCCGGTCTCGAACCGCACCGTCTCCGTGCCGAACAGACGGTCGACGGCGTCTGTGGACACGCTGACGTCGGTGACCGCGTCGCGTTCGAGGCGGGCTTGGGGTTCGTCCAACAGCGCGTCGTGGACGACGAGTACGTCACCGTAGCTCCGGAACTCGACGGGACCGGAGGCCAGATAGCGCGAGGCTCCCCGGAGGGTCCCGAACGCGGCGGCGAGGGCGAGCGGTGCGAGCGCGAACGCCCACGCGCCGAAGAAGACGAGCGCGGCGGCGACGCCGTAGCACCACAGCACGCCGCTGGTGACCGTGTACCGGAGGCTTTGGTAGGCCGCATCGGTGATGGCGACCGCGCGGGCGGGCGTGGTTCGATAGGTCGGCGCTCTTTTCGGCTCCTCGACCGGAACCGGTTCTATCTCGGTCTCCTCGCTCCCGTAGAGGCGGTAGAAGACGCCCCGCTTTTCGCTCCGTTCGAGTTGGAGCGCGCGGAGGTCGTAGAGGAGTTTCAGGCCGACGAGGACCACGAGGAACACGTCGTTTTCGAGTTCGACGGCGAACGGGCCGAAGACGAACATCAGCAGTCCGACGGCGAACAGGAGCTTGAACGGGGGAAGCAACACCGACCGCGCGGAGTGGTCGCGGTAGCCGCCCGCCGCGAAGTAGCTGGTGAGCGTTTCGACGCCCCGTCCGACGAACACGCCCACGCCGCCCAGCAGGATTTGCCCGGCGACTTCGTCGGTGACGACCGGGTCGGTCAGGCCGAACGCGACGAAGGCGACGGCGAGTTCGAGCGGGACGAGCAGGAACGCCGCGATGAGGAGCGTCGGGACGTTCCGCGGGTAGCACTCCGGGAGGGGACCGGAGAGCGAAACCGACCCTCGCTTGGCCTGCAACGGGCCGAACAGCCGGTCATCGTCGCCGATGGTGTTGTTGGGGCGCTTGGCCGCGAAGGGTATCTTCACGAGCGTCCAGCACAGCACGGCGGCGATTTCGGCGACGAACACGCCGAAGAGCGCGGCCGGTGCCCAACCGAGGAACAGGACGCCGACCGGCGCGACGGCGTTCGAGACGAGGACCGCGAGCACGCCGGAGTCACGAGTAGAGGGCGGGCGCACGCCTTGTCAAGTGATTGGCCGAAAAATCAGTCTTCGGTTCGACACCGATACGCGGGCGGTCGGTTATCGCGGTGAGTGGTCGTCGCGGGCGACGCTACAGCCCCGACCCGACGGCGTCGGCCACGTCGTCGAAGCCGTCGCGGTCGAGCAGGTCGAGGAGGCCGCGGTTGATGTCGCGGGAGATGGACGGGCCCTCGTACACCATGCCCGTGTAGAGCTGGACCATCTCGGCCCCGGCGCGAATCTTCCGGTAGGCGCTTTCGGCGTCCGAGACGCCGCCGACGCCCACGACGGGCACGTCGGTCCGCTCGGCGATGAAGCGAATCATGTTGGTTGCCTCGGCCTCGATGGGCTTGCCGGAGAGGCCGCCGCGCTCGGCGCGGTTCGGGTTCCGCAAGGTGTCGGGCCGCGAGGTGGTCGTGTTGCTGGCGATGATGCCGTCGAGCCCGAGGTCGTCGACGACTTCGAGCGCGTCCTCCACGGCGGGGTCCGGGAGGTCCGGGGAGAGTTTCACGAGAAGCGGGTCGGCACCGGCGTCGACGAGCGTCCCGAGAATCGCTTCGAGGGAGTCGCGGTTCTGCAGGTCGCGGAAGCCCTCGCTGTTGGGACACGAGACGTTGACGACGAAGTAGTCCGCGCCGTCGGCGACGCGCTCGTAGGTGTAGCGGTAGTCCGCTGGGGCCTCCTCGGCGGGCGTCACCTCCGAGAGCGCGAGGTTGACGCCGACCGGGATGTCCGGGTGCGGTCCGGCGGCGAGGCGCTCTCCGACCGCGTCCGCGCCCTCGTTGTTGAGGCCCATGCGGTTGATGAGCGCCTCGTCTTCCGGGAGGCGGAACATGCGCGGCCGCGGGTTTCCGGGCTGGGGCTCCGCGGTGACGCCGCCGACCTCGACGTGACCGAAGCCGAGCGCCGAGAGGACGGTCGGTATCTCGGCGTTCTTGTCGAACCCGGCGGCGACGCCGACCGGGTTCGGGAAGTCGAGGCCGAACGCGCGCGTGGCGAGCCGGGGGTCCTCGACGCGGTAGCGCCGCTCCAAGAGCGGTTCGACGGGCGTGCCGCGAGCGGCCGCGAGCAGTCCGTGGATGGTCCGGTGAGCGGTCTCGGGTGGGAGCGAAAACAGGAGCGGCTTGGCGAGTCGGTAGGGATTCATTGCTGTCTGTCGGGCCTTCCGCTGGGGGTGAGTCGGTTCGAGACGATGCGGGTCACGCGCTTAGAAGTCGTGTTCGACCTGGTCTGGGTCCGCTTTCTGGATGATGATTTTGCCGTCCCGCACGCGGACGAACACCTCGTCGCCGATCTCCATCCCGGCGACCGCGAGTTCGTCTTCGTGGAGGTTGACGTGGACGTTGTGGTACTCGCCGTTCTCGTCTTTGGCGCCACTCGGACTGAGCTTCTTTTTCCGGACCATCTGGGGGTCTATCCGTTGGTTCGCCGCAGGGAATACATAAGTGTTGTCTCCGTCTCCCCGTGGAGTGGTGATTTTCGCCGCAACCGGACCGTCTCGCAGGGAAACCCGTCGCGACTTCGGTGAGGGTTGGCACCCCGACAAATCGGTCGAGTTTATAAGCAACACGGCGTCGTCGGTCGAAATTCGTCGATATATTTATCATGTGCCATGTGGTTCATTGGCATAGAGGTGGAAAATCATGGTACGCGAGGACGGTAAGCGAAACTTCGTGCTCCGAGAGGAGGACGGTACAGAGACGAGTGTGTTTTCGGGCAGTATGCCGAGGCAAGCGGCGCTCAAGGCGGCCCGACGACTCGACCCCGCCGGGTCCGAGGACGAGGCGAAGTCGGACGCGGTCGAGATTCGACTCCGCGAGAAGGGGACCGACAAGGTCCACATCTTCGATGCGTGGGCGTGGAACAGCAGTGCCCCCGAGGACAAGCCCGGCTGGATGGAGGGGAAAATCACCAAGGGGAACGTCTCAAAGAGGGGTATCGAGCACCTCGACGAGTAGCGCGACCGGCGCCATGCGCCATTATTCTCAGCGTGCGTACGCACGCGTAGCACTACGGGTCGTAGAGCAGTCGATACGCCTTTCAAACAGCGCCACCAGCGTCTGCTTGCGCGACCGACACCCGGTCAGACCGAACGTACGACGCGCGGGATGACCGACCGGCCTCCAGTCGCGCGATACCTGTTCCTCCGAGAGTCATCGTTCATCGCCGACAGTCTGTCATCATCTTATGAGTAATCCCGCCATGAAACCGCATGACGAAGCGCCATCGGTTCGACGGTCTTTTATGTAACCGTG
>NZ_AOLP01000008.1 GCF_000337795.1 Haloferax denitrificans ATCC 35960 | reverse complement strand
AAAATCGCGGACGTGGCGAACCAGTACTACGTGCCGGTCGCGATGCACAACGTGTCGTCGCCGGTGGCGACGATGGCGTCGGCGCACGTCGGCACGGCGATTCCGAACTCGCTGGCGGTCGAGTACCACTCCTACGAGCTGGGCTGGTGGGGCGACCTCGTCGAGGAGACGGTCATCGAGGACGGCTACATCGAGATTCCGGAGAAGCCGGGTCTCGGCGTGACGCTGGACATGGACACCGTCGAAGAACACATGGTCGACGGCGAGACGCTGTTCGACGAGGAGTGAACCGACTCGTCGAGCCGGCGAATCTCCGATTCGTCTCGTTCGACGAGGCGTAAACCGACTCGGCGAGCTATTCGTTATTGAGTGTGTTTCGTGGACTCAGGGTTTCTGCCGCGTCGAACGAGAGTTCATTATACAGATATATGGAATTGTACCGTTACAAGCATGTGTAATCTCTATCGTTACTATCCCCCGAGGAGGGCCAGCGTTCGAATTATGTAAATGAGTTCGCTACCTCTCGGTCTGAGTGAGACATCTCGATACTAGCCGACTACGGGTAGGTCCGTAATTCGACACCAACCCCACCGAGACAACCCCCATCATATCAATTTCAAATACTACTAAGAGACAAGTCAAATAGCGACCACAGACTTCCGAACGACTACTATTGTCGAACGTATCTCGTCCACCGTCGAACTGGCAAGACACCCCACAATAGCTCTCAAACGCCTGTTTAAGGCACAAGAAGAGCGATTCGGAGATAGATGTGAGAAAACGGCCCGTTCAGTTCAAACACGGTCTCGTCGGTCCTACGTGTGCCTTTAGGGATAAACAGGGCCGCTATCGGTGCTACTGACTCGGAAAGTGGACTCGAACGTCCGTCAATCTATAATCGCCTGTGAGTGAAGCAAAAACAGGTTATTGAACAATACATTCGAAAGTAATATCGAATTTTTTACTGTTCGAACATCCGGATTGTGGGCGTTCGCGCTCCGGTCGAGTCGGCTTCAGTCGCAGTGGAAGACAGGCAGATTCCTACCACTCGTACGCTTGGTGAACTCGCCGGGCTTCCTCGTTCAACACGGGACCGACGACCTCGGTGACGCCGTCGAGAACTGCGGCCGACCGAACGCCCGGAGTCGACCCGACGAACTCTCCGATTTCGTCGCCGCCGACGCCGTACACGACGCGAGCGAACCCGGCGGTCGCCATTCCGCCGGCACACATGGGACAGGGCTCCGTGCTGGTGTACATCACCATCGCCGCCCGCTCGTCGGCGTCGTACTCCCGGCACGCCCGATAGGCGAGGTGTAACTCGGGATGGCGTCGGATATCGGACTCCGTCACGATGCGGTTCGACTCGCGCATGATGACTTCGTCGTCGCGGACGAGTACGGACCCGAACGGCTCGTCGCCGCGTGCGGCGGACTCCCGGGCGAGTTCGAAACTCTCGCGCATGTGTGTCTCGTGGTCGAAGTCGTCGAACTGTGTCGTCATAGTCGTCTACGACTTCTCACGAGGCCGGGTTAAACCGGACGACATCCGGACAATGTACATAATTTGAATTATCTAGAAAGCGTGGATTTAGTGGATTTTCTCGATTGTTCGGAGTATTTGGCTTCTATGGGAATCGACAGTCGTTGGATTCCTCGACTATGAGCAGTCTTTGAGTTATCTACTCACTTGCGATAATCTGAATAATCTACGACATCCAGATGTGGCGCGTTATTCGAGTTCCGTGGCTCGCGTGATCTGTCATTGCTGTGTGGAGTATCCGCATTCGACGAATAATTTGAATTATGTGTGATGTCCAGACTCCGTTCATAATCTCTCGGGGAAATTTTTCGGCGATAGCGGACGAGTTGCGCAACGCCGATAAGCGATAGCATCTGGATAATTCGGATACTCTGAAGAATTGATCGACTCACCGGGGTTCGGCCTCGGACACCGTGATTCGACGCGGTTGAATCGGTGGCTATGAGGATAGCTCGGATTCTGTGAGTATTACAGATTATCTGACTTATCTAGATAATGGGTCCCGTCTGGGCTACGTACCCTCTCAACCATAGGAACCGTATCTACAGTACCGACGCTATCGAGATACTACGAGATATCCACATAACTCACATAATTAGAAAATTCAGAGAATTCAAATAATCTAAATAATTGGAGTATCTTGGGAAATGTCGTCTGCCTTATCACCCCACCAGAATTCAGAACGTCGTCGTTGCCGAACCGAGTTCTCGTCCCTGCAGAGAGACGCGCGGTCTGAATCGGTACGTCAGTTCTCCGGCGTGGGGAGTCGCACTTCGACCGTCGACCCCCCTTCCTCGCGGTCCGCGATGGAAACCTCGCCGTCGAACTGCGTGACGAACCAGTGGACGGTCCACAGCCCCATCCCGCTCCCGTGTGCCAGCGGGGTCTCTTTCCCGCGTTTCAGAATCTCGCGTTCGGTCCGCGGGATGCCGGGGCCGTTGTCCTCGACCGTGATGGCGACCCGCTCGCCGGAGAGGCGGCGCGACGAGACAGCGACGATAGGACAGTCCTCGTCGTTGTGGACGATGGCGTTCTGTACGAGTTCGTCGAGCGCGAGGAACAGCGAGTGTTCGCCCGCGAGTACGGTCTGTTCGCCCGGTTCGAGTCGAATCTCTACCTCGGGGTATTTCTGCTCGTAGGTCTGCTTGAGGTCGGTGAACACGTCGTCGACGCGAACCGGGCGTCTGTCGGCGCCCTCCTTGACGACGCTCTCGAACCGACGAGCCTTCTCGCCGGTCGACATGAGCCCGTCGGCGTTCTCGATGATTCGGTTCGTCTTCGACACCATCGCCTCCGCCGAGAACCGGCTCGCCGCGTCGACCAACTTGTCGAGCGTCCGCAGTTCCGTGTCGATGCCCCTTGTCGTCTCGCTGATGTTCTCCAGCGTCTCGTGTAACCGTTCGTGGTCGCCGTCGCCCAGCGCCGGGATATCGACCCCGTCGAGGTCCCGACGGAGCTCCCGCGCGTAGCCGCTGACGATGTTGAGGTTGTTCCGGAGATTGTGACGAAGCACGCGGTTCAGCACCATGAGCCGCTCTTCGCGCTCCTTCCTGTCCGAGATATCGCGCACCGCGCCGCGGACGTTCGTCCGGTCGCCCGTCGGCTCGCCGCGGACTTGGACCCACCGCGTTCGCCCCGTCGCCGTTATCACTCGCATCTCGATGTCGAACGGCTCGCCGTCGGTTCGCGCGCCCTCGATAGCCTCGTCGATAATCGCGCGGTCGTCCTCGTGAAAGTGGTCTCTGAGTTCGTCGAGCGTCAGGTTCGTGTCGGGCGGGATATCCGCCAGCCGTTTGGTTCCATCGGTCAACTGGAGGTCGCCGGTCTCGTAGTCGACTTCCCACCCGCCGATATCGGCCAGTTGCTCGGTGCGTTCGAGTCGGTCTCGGCTTCGTTCCAGCTCTTGTCGGTACTCGTAGGTCTCCGTGACGTCTCGGACGATTTTCGTGAAGCCCTTGAGTTCACCGGCGTCGTCGTTCAGCGCGCGGACGGTCACGTGCGCGAGGATGTGCGACCCGTCTTTCCGGACGCGCCACCCCTTCTCCTCGTAACTCCCCTCGGATTCGGCGATTGAGAGCACCGTCTCGGGGGACGTACCGTCGCCGTCGTCTGGGTAGAACACGGATAGATGGCGGCCGATAATCTCGTCGTGCTCGTAACCTTTGATGCGTCTCGCGCCCTCGTTCCACGTCGCTACGAACCCGTCCGCGTCGAGGAGAAATATCGCGTACTCGGTGACTTCCTGAAAGAATTCCCGAAGAATGAGGTCGGCTTCGACGTGTTCGAACAACTCCATCCGCTCGCTTGACATTATTGGTTGAATACCATCCCCACGCGCATAAACTCCCCGGCGGTTCGAGGCGTGTACGGGTGGAAGCGTCGTCGACCAGTCGTCGAGTCACCCGTCAGCGATTCGAGAAACGAGCGTCGTCTCGGCGACGAACGCCAGATACCCCGAAATCGCGAGCGACCCGACGATGGGAACGGCGGGCACGACGACCGACGAGCCGACGAACACCGAGACGCCGACGAGCGCGAGCGTCACAAGTCCAACCGCGAGCAACACGCCGGTACAGCCGCCCGCGGCCCCGCCGATGAGTCGGTCCGAAGGAACCGACCCAACGTGTCGAGGACGAACGCCTGAACGAGACCCCACTGGAGGGCGCAGACCCACGCTCGCGTTCGCGTCGAGGGAGTCGTGGAGCGCGACATATCCGACCGGTCTCGCGGTTGAGGGTGTAGCTGTCGGTCCGGGGGGCGCCCGGAACGACCGGCGTCCAGAAGTATTTAGCCGTCGGCTCCCAGACACGCAGTCGAACTCCCTGTCAGGGTGTACACAGCATGACTCGCCCTCCACTCCGACTCAACCGACGCACGCTCGCCGCGTTCGTGCTCGTCGCCGTCGCGCTCTCTACGGTCCTCTGGACGACGGGGGGCGCGATAGGCGACGCGAGCCCCGCGGTCGACGCGAACGTGACCGAGCGCTACCGCGGCATCGACGCGCTCACCGGGACGCAGACGGTCGAGATTCGAACCAACGACACCGTCAGCTCTCGGACAGTCGCCGACGTGGCGCTCGTCCCGGAAACGGAACGGAAGCGCGTGAACTTCCGGAACGCGGCGAATCGACAGTACGACCGGCAGGTCTCGAACGGGTCGACGCTCTGGCTTCACGACACAGACGCGGACGAGGTGACCGTCATCGAACTGACGGGGCCACCGACCGAGTCGCGGACGGCCGAACGGCTCCAACTGCTCGTCGCGGCCGCGGGGCTGACCGACGGCGACGGTCGCCCGCAGTCCATCGGCGTGTCGCCGCTTCCCGTCGTGCCGCGACACGCCGGTGTCGCGCCGGGTGCGGATGCGAACCGTAGCTACGCGGTCGAGTTCGTCGAGACCGACGCCGTCGGCGGGCGCGAGGCGTACGTCCTCGAAATAGCGCCCGAGACGAACCGGAGCGAGGCGGGCTACCACCAGCGGCTGTGGCTCGACGCAGAGCGGTTCTACCCGCTCCGCAAACAGACGGCGTGGACGACCGACGGGACCCGGCGGTCGGTGACGACGACGTACACGAACGTGACGTTCGACGCGGCCGTGTCGGCGGACGCGTTCCAGCCGGAGATAGACGCGAACACGACCGTCGAGCGACCGAACACGCCGAGCACCGAGTGGTTCCGGAGCAGGGCCGACTTGGAAGCGCGGAGCTCGATTTCGGTCCCCGAGCCGACGGTTCCGCCCGCGTACGAACTGGTCTACGCCACGCGGACCACCGGCCGCATCGACGGGGTCGGCCTCCGCTACGCCGCCGGCGGCCGCGAGCTCACGATGGCGAAGTTCAACTACACTCTCGACATCGACGCCGACGAGCGCGACGCGACGGTTGGCGACCGGCCGGCGACTATCGACTACGGGCCGACCACGTCGCTGTCGTGGAACTGCGACGGCTACGGCCACACCGTCCGCGGGACTGGCGTCGAGACGGACCGACTCATCGAAGTCGGCCGCTCGGTCGGCTGTCCCGCCTGAAAACGCGCGAGTTTCTGGGTCAGAAACTGGCCCCCGTTTTATATGCTATCCCGGCGCGTCGGTCGAACTGCGATGGGCCCCGCCGCACTGACATCGGACTGCCCTCCCGAGCAGTACCGTACTGTGCCCTCTGACAGCACTCCGGCACCCATCGCGGCCATCGCTGACGCGACAGCCCCTCCACAGCATCGCCGTACGTTCCCGCAGTATCGTCGCACTACCCCGAACCACCGTGCTATCCCGACACCCCCACCGAACCCCCGTCCCGAGTCGGTCGCCGCGACCAGCGGGGGTGGAAACCCGTGGGCCTATTAATCCGCCGAGCAGTCATCCGACCACCGTGAGTGAGGATCCGGCGCTGGGTGACGTTCTCGACCTCCTCAGCGACGAGTACGCCCGCGATATCCTCGAAGCGACGAGTACCAGACCAATGTCCGCACAAGAGCTTGCCGACGAGTGTGAGATGTCCAAACCGACGGTCTACCGCCGGGTGGAACGATTACAGGCGTACGGACTCCTCGACGAACAGACCGAGATTCGAACCAGTAACAACCACTACAGCGTCTACACCGCCGCGCTCGCCGAGTTCTCCGTAGCGCTGGACGACGGGTCGTTCGAGTCGTCCCTGACGCGCACCGACGACGAGTCGTTCCCCGGCGAGGGGGAGACAGACACCGCAGACCGCTTCAAACGGATGTGGGAGGACCTCTGAGATGGCGACCCTGTCGGCCGTCCTCGACTGGCTCATCGTCTCGCTCGCCCTCGGGTCGACGCTCGTCGGGAGCTACGTCGGCTATCAGGCCTATCGCGGCTACCGTCGTCACGACAGCCGGGCGATGCGGGCACTCTCCGCGGGCCTGTTCCTCCTCACGGCCGTCGCGTTCGGCGTCGCCTTCGTCGGCTCGGTACTCTTGCGACAGGGCTACATCGGCCTCCAGTACCAACAGCCGCTCACGTTCGTCACGCGGCTGTTCCAGTTCTGTGGCGTCGTGCTCATCGCCTACTCGTTACATTCGCGAGGGTAGTCCGTCCGCGGGCCGTCCCATCGGGCGCTCCCTCCTCACGTTTGCTCGCTCTCCTCGAATTCGCTCACACGAACTCACTCGCCAAATCGACAGTCCCGACTCTCGCCTCACGGGTGCGCGAGCGACCAGAACCCCTTGGGAACGATGGCGAACACCGGGAACAGGAACAACGCGAATAGCCAACTCGTGGACGGGCCGAGCGGGGTGACCAGCACGGTGACGACGCCGACCGCCGTGAGGACGACCGAGGCGACGGCGGCCCCGACGAAGCGCCGGTCGAGCGGCGAAAGGGCCACCGATTCGACCGGCAGGTCGAACGCCTCGACGAACGCCTCGGCGTCCGCGACCGGCCCGAGCGTGCGTTCCGCCTCCTCGTCGCCCCAGCCGACCGTCGCCGCGACGGTTCGCGTGCCGAGATAGCGGTCGGTGGGGCGGGTCGCCACGACCTCGGCGTCGCGGAGGTCGCCGACCGCCGCCACCCACTGTGGCTCGCCGGTCAGGCGGTCGTGAGCGACGAGTCGGTCGCCGAACCGGCGGTAGGTCAGCCACCCGCTCGCGAGGGTGTCCTCGACCACGTCGCCGACGAGCATGAACGCGAGGAGAGCGAGTCCGAACAGGCCGAACCCGACCCAGACAGCGAGCGAGGGAGTCCCCTCGACGACGAACGCGGTCCCCCCGAGCCAGACCATCGCGGCCATGGTGACGTAAAACGGCCCTGTCGTCGTGACCGCACGCCAGACCGCGGCCGCGACGACCGCGCGGCGGTCCACGTCGATTGCGTCCGCCGGTCGGCCATCGGGAACGTCGAGGGAGTCCCGGGCCGCGTCGCCGTCGGGGCCGGAGAGCCAGTCCGTCAGCCGGCCGCCGCCCTGCTCTGCGCGGAACCCGGACCACTCGAAGAGCAGTTTCACGAACACGAACCCCGTGAGCGCGACCGTCGCGCCGCCGAGGACGACGACGAACAGGAAGCACGCGAGGAACATCGCTTGCCGGGCGGGGATTTCGACGAGGGCGTAGGGCGAGCGCTCCGCGTATCGGTCGCCGCGGAGGAACGTGGCCGCCGTCTCACCGATTTGGCCGACGACGAGCGCGGCGACGCTGACGACCGCCTCCGGGCGGGCGAGCACGTCGAGCACCGAGACGACCTCCGAGAGCGGTGCGAGGAGGAAGACGCCGACCCACGCGCCGCCGCTGACGACGGCGGTCGCGAAGGGCACGTTCCGCGGATACACTGGCGGGAGTCGGTCGTGGAGGGTGACGCCCCCGCGCTTGTCCACGAGGTCGCTTTCGGACAGGCTGAGCACGCCGCCGTCGCGGGACGAGGTCGGCGGCCGGCCGGCGAACAGCGCTTTCACGCCCGAAAGCGGGAACAGCAACAGCAGTTCGAGGACGTAGACCGCGAGGAGGGTTTCCGGGTCCCAGTCGAACCACAGCACGCCGGCGAGGGGGAGGAGATTCGCGGAGAGCACCGGGAGGAACCCGAGTCCGGCGGGGAGAGACGAGGACGAGGCGTCGCCGTACCGTGGAGGGGCCATCGAATGCGTCGTTTCGCACATCCGGTGATATAGCTGATGAAACCCGCGCTCGAATCGCCCCGGCGGCGGGCGACTACTCGGGGAGCGACTCGTAGTCTGCGACCGTGAGCGCCTGGCCGAAAAGCATCAGCCCGATTCCGACGAGGCCGGCCGGAATCGAGACGTTGAGCAATAGCGAGAAACTGAGCGCGCCGATGCCGCCCCCGAGCGCTCCCCGCTTTCGGTCGCTCCAGCGTTGGTTTCCGAATCGGAAGAGTCGCTTCCACCCGTCGCGGTGGTGGAGGACGAGCGCGGTGGTCGCCGCGTACAACGGGGCGATTGCCACGGGAAGGAACCCCGGCGTGTTGGTGGCCGAGACGGCCACACCGGCGACGACGAGACCGACGACGAGCGAGACGAGATATCGGAGCGAGGGACGCACGTAAGATAGATAATAATCTGACAGTATCAACGCTTGGTTTTCGGTCGTGGAGGTGCGGTTCCGACCGCCCGCCGTGAGTCAGACCACCTAACTGTTCCGAGCGAAATGTCTCTGTAGCAACAATGCTCACACCCAGCGAGAGGCGGCGAGCGAAAGTGGCGGTGTTGATGGCGGTCAACGCCGTGCCGCTCGTCGGCGTGCTCGCGCTCGACTGGTCGCTCGTGGCGCTGTTGTCTGTCTACTGGGTCGAACTCGGCGCGTGCCTCGTCGGTGCCGCGGTGAAGGCGCTGTTCGCGGAGGGCAAACCGACCTACGACGCGAACGGCTTCTCGTGGCTCGTGTTCGGTGCCCTGTCGGAAAAGCGCGGGCGCATCAATCTGCCCGTCCTGCCGCTATCGATTCAGGTCGCGAACCTCCCAGTCATCTTGGTGACCCTCGCCGTCGGAAGCGTGGGGTGGCTCCTCTTCGGCGCAATCGGAGTCGGCGGCGTCGGAGAGACGACGGGCGCGACGATGACCGACGCGGAATCGCTCTCCGTCGGCTTGGGCGTGCTCGCCGTCGTCGTCGGCCGAGCCGTCGACGTGGGTCGGTACTTGCTCGGCGGAACCTACGCGTCGGTCCCGCCCCAACAGCCGCTTCGGTCGGCGCTCACGTCCATGGCGGGGACCGGTTCGGCGCTCCTCGTCGGCGGGGGGTTCGTCATCGCGGGTGCTCCCGCGCCGTTCGTGCTGGCGTTCGTCCTCGCGGTGAAACTGCTCGCCGACATCGTCGACGTCTACCGCGACCGACTGGAGGCGTTCGACGAGCGCACGTCGGTCGACCTCGGATTCGCTCCCGACACCCCCGAGTGGGAGCGAATCGAGAGCTCGCGGGAGGTGTCCGAAATCGTCCGCCCGAAGCCGTCGGCGGTCGTCGTGGGCGGAGTCGTCCGCGGGCTCCGGTCCCCGCTCGCAGTCGTCGTGGGCGCGGGGCTGACGCTGATTGGCCTGCTCAGCACCGCGACGACCCCTGGCGTCGCGGTCGAACTGCTCGGGGGAGCGGTGGTCGTCGCTGGAGGGTTCACCGCGCTGGGCGTCTTCGACTGGTCGTTCCGGTATCTGGCGATGGAGTTCCGCGTCTGCGACGGGGCCGACGGGGCGTCCGGAGACGGGCGACTCGTCGGCTACGACCGGCTGTTCGGGCCGCAGTGGCGACTCGCCTCTGAGTCGCGCGCCGAACTAGAGCGCGTCCGGAGCGTCACCGACCGACTGTTCGGAACCGAGACGCTCCGACTCGAACGCGATGGCCGCGTCTATCGCCTTCCGCATCTCCCGCCGGACGCGGTCGCCGCCGGCGGTCGGTCGGCGGTCGCGGGCGGTCCGGCAAGCGCGTGAGTCGATTCCAGTTGACTCATCAGCGAACCACCAGCGAATCACCAGCGGACGAACGGGAGGTCGGGCGCGTCGAGCGCGACGAACTCCGAGACGAACTCGCTCGCCGGCGATTCGTAGATTTCGCGGGGCGTGCCGACCTGTTCGACGCGACCCTCGTTCAACACGGCGACGCGGTCGCACATCACCATCGCCTCCTCCTGGTCGTGGGTGACGTAGAGGCCGGTGACGTCCAACTCGGCGAGAAGCGCGCCGATTTCGGTCCGCAGGCGCGCCTTCAGTTGGGCGTCGAGTCCCGTCATCGGCTCGTCCAAGAGGAGGATGTTCGGCTCGATGGCGAGCGCGCGCGCCAGCCCGACGCGCTGTTGTTGGCCGCCGGAGAGCGTCGTCGGGTCGCGGTCGCCCATCTCGCCGATGTCGAGCAGTTCGAGCAGTTCCTCGGCCCGAGTTCGTCGCTCGCGCTTTCCGACGCCCCGCATCCTCAGCCCGAACGCGACGTTCTCGGCGACGGTCATGTTGTCGAACAGGGCGTACTCTTGGAAGACCAACCCGACGTTGCGGTTCTCCGGGGGGACGTTCGTCACGTCCTCGCCGTCGAACCTGACCGTTCCGTCGGTCGGCGTCTCGAAGCCGGCGACGGTTCGTAACGTCGTCGTCTTCCCGCACCCCGAGGGGCCGAGCACGCCCAGAATCTCGCCGTCCGAGACGGTGATCGAAACGCCGTCGAGCGCCGTCGTGCCGCCGTACTCCTTCCGAACCGCGTCTAGTGTCACGTCTGCCATTAGCTACCTCTGGTGTCGAATCCGCGGCGACCGACCCGCTGTAAGAGGAGCGTGACCGCGACGATGATGAAAAAGAACATCGACACGGCGGCCGCCGCTTTGGTGAACGAGCTGTTCGAGATGTGTCGTTGCAAGAAGAGCGCGAGCGGCTGGGTTCCCTTCGCCCAGACGATGTACGAGAAGTTGAACTCCGCGGCCGCGAGCGCCCAACAGATGATGGCCCCCGAGACGATTCCCGAGCGGGCGTTCGGCACGATGACCGTCAGGAACGTCCGCGGCCACGACGCGCCCAGCGAGCGGGCGGACTCCTCCAGTTGTCGGAGCGGCATCGACTCGAACTCGCTTTGCACGGCCATCACCATGAACGGCGCTTTCAGGAGCGAGTAGCCGACGATAAGGCCGAAGCTCGTCGCCGAGAGGTCCGGGTAGGCCCGGAGGAACGCGACGCCCAAGATAACACCCGGAACGAGCGGGAGGACGGAAACGGCGTTGACCCACTCTCTGCCCGGGAACTCGTACCGAGCGACCGCGTACGCGATGGGCACGCCGACGACGAGGTTGATGAGAACGCCGCCGAGCGCCAGCCCGATACTGAACGCCAGTTCCGCGGGGACTAACACCGAAAGCGTCTCGCCGCCGAGCGGGAGACTGAACAGGGGGTCCCATCCCATACTGCGCTGTGAGCCAATCGTGTCAGCGAGCCCCAGCACCGCCCGCCAGTTCTCGAAGGTGACGAACCCCGAGGGGAGGACGCCGGTCCAACTCGCGGCGAACGACGCGACGACGGTGAGAACGATGGGCGCAATGAGGAACGCGACCGTCGAAAACAGGGTCAGCGTCACGGCCGACCGCCCGAACCGACGCGAGAGGGACGGCCTCATATGCCGACCTCCGCGCTCGTGTACCGAAGTCCGAGGACGGTGAACAGGAACGTGAACGCGAAGTAGACGGTCGCCATCGCGCCGGCGACCTGCACGTCGTAGCCGACGCCGAGTTCCCGCGAGAGTTGGAGCGTCCAGACGACGAGCGTCTGGATGACGACGAGCGTCCCGAATATCGCCAGCCCCGTCCGGAACGTGAGAATCAGCGCGCCGGTGATTCCCGGCCGAATCTGCGGGAGCGTGACGTACCGAAACGTCTCGAACGGCGTCGCGCCGAGGGCTTGCGCGGCCTCCTCGGCGGCCGAGTCGACCTCGGCGTACGTCCCGCGGAGGATGAGCGTCGCGCGCGGCACCATCGAGTAGACGAAGGCGACGAACAGCCCCGGGACGCTGACCGCAAAGGCGAGGTCGGTGGGGCGGCTCCCGGTGAGGGCGGCCGCGACCGCGGTGACGACGCCGTTGTTCCCGAACAGCACCAGAATCATGAACGCGGCGACGATACCGGGGAGACTGATGGGGAACGAGACGAGCGTGACGAGGAGGTCCTCGCCGGGCAGGTCGTACTTTTCGAGGGCGTGCGCGATGGGGACGGCGAGCCCGACCGAGACGAGCGTCGTTCCGGTGGTCAGCCACAGAGAGTCGAACGCCACTCGGCGGTAGTAGGGGTCGCCGAACAGCGTCGCGTAGGCGTCGAGGGAGAAGCCGACCGACCGGTACTGGGCCGTCGAGACGCTGATGCGAACGACTTCAGAAAGCGGATACAGCCCCGCGACGAGCAACAGCACCGAAAACGGCGCGCACAGCGCGACGATGCGGCGGTACTCGCGCTCTCGTTCGGTGACGGGGTTCGCGACGGTCTCGACCGCGCCGACGACTCGCGCCGCGAGCGCCCGGAGCGTCGAGAGCGGACTGTTCTCGGCGTGTCGGTCGGACATCCTCAGATGTTCGCGCCGCGCGTTATCTCTCGGATGATGTCCTCCTGCCGGTCGACCAACCGACCGTAGTCGACTTGGAACTCCGTTCGGTCGTACTCGGCCGGGTCGATGAACTCGTCGGGAAGCTCCAGCTCCGAGGAGCGAATCGGCCTGACGTAGGCGTCGAGGAACTGCTGTTGGCCCTCCAGCGAGAGGACGTAGTCCATGAACAGCTTCCCCGCCTCGGGGTTCGGCGCGCCCTCCAAGAGCGCGTAGCCGTACGGCATGTTGAGCGCGCCCTTGTTCCCGTTTTCGCCGCCCAAAAGCGCGACGCCGACGTTCTCCTCCGCGACCTCGTCGTTGTTGTACTTGAGGTCGAGCCCGGAGTAGTCGTACCGGATGAACGTCGCGTACTCGCCGCGGGAGAACTGCGCGAGGAAGTTGTCGGTGAACTCCGCGCCGCCCTCCTGAATCCGCTCGTAGTAGTCGATAACGGGCTGGAGGTCGTCCATACTGCCGCCGCGGGCGTTGTTGACCGACAGCGCCGCCGCGAGCCCGACCGCCGCCTGCGGGGTCTGGAGCGCGAGGTCCTGCATGATTTCGGGCTGGAGCAGGTCCTCCCACGTGGTCGGCTCGTCGAGGCCGCGTTCCTCGTAGATGTCCTTCCGGTAGGTCACGGCCGTCGTCACTCGGCGGGTCGCCGTGACGTGGCCGTCGCCGGTCTTGAGCGAGTCAGGCACCTTGTCCCATCCCTCCGGCTTGTACGCCTGCGTGAAGCCCTCGTTCCGGGCGACGATACCGTAGGTGTAGCCGCCGTTGTACCCGGAGTGGGTCATGTTGTTCGAGTGCGAGCGCATGTGCTGGAGCGCCTCGCCCGACGAGCGGTCGTCGTCGTGGACGGCCACACCGTAGGCGTCCTCGAACGACTGCATCAGTGACGGCCAGTTCATCCACCCGGACTGCACGCAGTAGAAGTACAGCATATCGGGGAACGCGGTGGCCTCGACGTTCGTCTGGAAGTCCTGATAGCCTACCTCGTACGTCTCCGCGTCGCCGCCACCGGAACCCGTCGAGGCGGCGTCACTCTCGGAACTGCTCGTGGTCAGACAGCCGGCGAGACCCGCCACCGCCGCGGCAGAACCCCCGATGAAACTCCGTCTGGTTGATACCATCACTCGGGAAACACGACCGGCCGCTAAAGGGGATTGCTATGAACCTAACGTAGCCGTTTCGACGGTTGGGCGGGCCATATAGCGCTATTTTGGGAACAATAGAGACGGGCGTTCGAGGGCGTAGCGGCGACTACCGGGTGACCACGCCAGTTCGTCCTGACCGTCACGCCGAAGACGTCTCATCGGCGTCGGCGGGCGCCGGTCGGGTGTACCACCACGCCCACGCGACGAGCACGCCCTGAAGCGGCAGGCGGAGCCACAGCGCGGCGTCCGAGGGCTCCCGAAGCGCCGCCGGGACGCCTTCGAGTACGATGTCGCTCGTCGCCATGTAGACGTTCGCGGGGAAGACCGCGACCAACAGCGCGACGAGTCCCCACGCGGCGGCGCGCTGAGTGCGGCGGAAGACGACGCCGACGCCGAGGGCGATTTCGGCGACGCCCGAGACGTAGACGAGCGCGAGCGCCGCCGGGAAGACGGGCGGGACGACCTGCGCGTACGCGTTCGGCACGACGAAGTGCATCACTCCAGCGAGGACGTAGAGTGCGCCCATCACGTACCGGAGCGGCGTCTTGAATCGGCGGAGTCGTTCGTCGGCGAGAGCCATCTCGAATCGACGTTGGCCCGGCGGTCAAAGACGCTGTCGGCGACAGCGACGCAGTAGTCGCGGGCGAGTTCGAAAGTCACTATCTAGACAGTAATGACGTTTGTAATCTGGTAGTTACTGTCTCGAACTGCAGGAGTCGGCAGAGAGGCCCGACCTCGGTGTAGACGGCCCCATTCGGGAGCGTCGAACTCAGAATTCCCACATAGAACGTTAATAACGGCGATACGAGCGTTCGCGAGTGGGTTCCGCTCGGAGACTGGCTCCCCCCGTTCAGCCACAGCACTCAGACACGTCGATATCAGTGCTACACGTGGTTTTGGTGGGGATTCAGAAAACACGGAGCGCCGTCGGGCGAGTCGCCGCCTTCACCCGCGTTCGAGACGGAATTCACGGGGTAAAATCATATCTTAGTTCAGAAACGAAACTCATTACGTTTCTGACTATTAGGTGGAGTCGATGCGACCGCGGACGGTGCGTCCCCGGCTATCAGAGTCTCGCTCGTGCGACCGACCGAAGTGAGAGAGTCGCGTCGCCGGCGCGGAGTACGTCCACGTGACCGACGAGCGCGGCGACGAACCGGCGTATCAGGAGGACCACCCCGAGTGTCTCATCGGCGGCGGCAAGACCGACGACTACGAGCCGAACCCCGGCTACGACTTCTTCGACTCGCCGAGCTACGTCCAGCGGCTGGGCCTCGACGGGCGGCCGACCGCGGTGACCTCCACGAACGGCGGTCGCGCCGTCTCGAACCTAACCGCGGTCGCGAGACACCACCGCCACGTCGTCTACTGGTCGCTGTTCGTCCCGCTACTCTCGGCGGGTCCGGGGAGACGTTGGTCGTCCCCGGCGTCTGTCAGACTATCGCCGACGGGGTCGTCCGAGAGGAGCGACTCGGTCGTCGCTTCCGTTTCCGGTCCCCCCTCGGGCGGCTCTTCGGAGAGCCCCGGTGTCGCGACGAGGGGCCGTTCCGGGTGGAGTAGCCACGGGAAGACCATCCGTCCGAACTCGAACGTCACGACGAACAGCAACGGGGCCAAGAAGATGCCGTACCAGCCGAAAAGCAGTGGACCGACGGTGTACGCGAGCATCACCGCGCCGACGTGGAGGGTCCGCCCGCTGACGTACGGACGGAGCACCTGGTCCGGGATGTAGTCCACGACGACGAACGAGACGAGGAGGAAGACGACGGGGAACCAGAGCGCCTCCGGGTCCAGCCAGAGCGCGCGCCCGAGGAGGTAGGCGGCGACCGGCCAAGTGACGAGTTTGATGCCGATGACCGGAACGAGGCTCGCGATACCGACGAGCAGACCGAGGAAGGCCGCCTGGGGAACCCCGACGCCGGGGGGTGCAAAGAGGTTGAGAAGCGTGTACACCACCGCCGCGAGGACCCCGGTCAACAGCGCGTTCAGGATGTTGCCGAAGTAGACGTTGTGGAGGTCGCTGTCGACCGCCGTGAAGTACGCGTCCAGCACCCCGCCGTCTTCGATGAAGTTGGCGCGCGCCCAGCGGGCGAGGCGATAGTCGTCCCGCAGGAGATAGAAGACGAAGATGAGGACGATGAAGCCGTGAATGCCGGCGTTGAACGCCACTCCAAGCCAAGAGAGCGCGGAGCCGACTACCTCACCGAGAGCCGGTCCGAGCTGGAGGTCCGCGAGTCGGCTCGGGTCCGCGAGAACCTCGTCGACGAACCGCCCCGCCTCGGCGACGAGCGCGGTGAAGTCGAAGTAGGGCTGGAGGAACACCTCGAGGTCGCCGAAGGCGTCCGATTCGAGCAGTTCGTTCAGCGACCCCACCAGAATCGCAAACGCCCAGCCGACCACGAACAGTAGTGGGAGCGCCACCGTCACCAACGTCACGGCGACGGCGACGGTCCGCGACTCGATGCGGCTGTTGATGCGTCTGAACATCGGACGCGTGACGTAGTACACGAACAGGCCGATGACGACGGTTCCGACGAACCGCCAGCCGAGATACAGGAGCTGTACGATGAGGGCGAAGGCGACGAGCCAGAGAGCCACGCGCGCCCGTTCGAGCGAGAGCGACCGGAGCGTCGCCGCGAGTCGCTCCAGCGGTGAGCCGTCCGTCGGTACCGACGCCGCCGAGTCGCTGGTGGGTTCGTCTGGCATGAGTGGGTGGTCGGGCGCGTACCCGCGGAGTACACGTCATACGACGCGAGTTCGACAGATAGCTCTTTCCGCGGCGATGAATCGAGTGTCGTTGGTTCGAGGCGGGGCGGTGTGGGTCGGGGCGGCGAGGACGCGCCGTATCAGCCCGCACGCGGCCGCTCACGGTTGTTCGGAACGTCACCCGTTACAGAAATAAGCATGTAATTGAAAGTGCGCTTTCGAGTACATTTATTCCGTGACACCGGACCGCACCGCTTCGGAAACGACCGGAGGGAGTCGCGGCGGACAGCGCCAACTGACGAGAGAGCGCGGAAGGTGGAGAGACAAACAAATCGAGCGCCGCGGGCGGGTTCAGACACCCGTATCGGGGCGCGTCACCGACGGCGACGACGCGACACCGGCCGTTTGGCACCGTTCCCGACGACGACCATAGACAGACCGGTCACGAGGAGGTTGACGCCGAACAGCAGTCCGAGCGCCCACGCGGCGGTCGCGGGGAACCCGACGAAGAGGAGTCCGGCGAGGACCAGCGAGACTGCACCGCTCGCCGCGGACCAGACCCACCCGCGCTCGCTCCGGAGCGACCACGCGAAGTACAGGAGGACGACGCCCTCGACCGCGAAGCGTGTGTGACGTGAGCGAACCCGGCGACATCGCCCGGGTGACCGTCGACGTCAGGGGGGACGCGTTCGTTCGCCCCGAGGCCGAGATGGACCGCATCATGGCACAGGAGTGACTCGGGGGACCACCGACGGTGACCGTCGTCCTCGAATCGCTCGCAACGCTGTCGGTGTTGGCGCTGGGGACGGCACAGCGGAACATCTCCGCCGCGTTAGTCGTCGTCGCGCAGAACTTCCAAGACCCCGACGTGCTGACCACCCTCCTCGTCGGGGCGCTCGTGATGCTCGCGGCGCTGATGGTCGCGGGCGGCGAACTCGGCAAGCGAACTGCGCGGGAACAGAGCCGACCGGTTCAGAGCGCGGAGTCCGCCAACGACTGAGACGACGACGCCCACCGAGACACACCTCAGTGCGGCGGCCCAGGAGCGTCCACTGCGTCGCGGTATCTCCCGCCGCCCTCGCGTCGCTCGTCCCCCGACGCCGAGCACACGTCCCGGGTGATTCCGATAACTGAAGTCCGTCTAACACGCCGGGACCGTCACCGACGGAGTCATCTCAAACCCGACCATAGACACTAAGTAATATTGAACATATAATACACGATTAACTGTGGCACTCGTGATTACCGATGTCGCGGTGTTCGCGCACTGCGGGCCCGAACCGGCGATTGTGTTACGCTTCTGAGTGAATGAAAAACAGGACTCTGCGGTGGAGACGTTCCGCACCTTTCAGTCTCGATTAGACTTCGGTTTCGCGATTCACTCTGCGCCGTTCCCGATTAACGCGACTGAACATCGCCGGCGTGCATTCGAACAGTCGTGTACTTCGAGTCGACCGGTTCGCGGATTCGCGGGTGGAATCTCGAGGGTACCCTGCCGAGAATAATACGTGATATGAACAATACTATTGCGTTCAACGTCCGATTGAATATCTTCTTAGTACGATTGGGTAGTGCTGAGATATCGAGACGTACCCAGGCACTCGTGGTCGGAGTACATCCCCCCGGGGGACGGCGATGTTCCCATCGTTCCCGTTACCCTGTAGTTCAATCCCTTCATATCCGATTACTGCGTTACCGCTACGGAGTGTCAGAATGTCATAACACGGCTAGCTGTGTCATAATTGCGACTCGCTTTCGCCCTCTCACGCCCTATACTCGGAGTATCAGAACCCCTCGCCGTTCTTGTGGAGACGCGCTCGCCCGGACGCGTCGGCACCGACGGCGTAGTCGCCCGTCGATTGGCGGGTGGTTCGGAGCACAACTGCTTTCCACGACGAAGGTGAACACGTCCAGTATGCGAACTGGTGTCATCATCGCCGGGGGATACTCGACGCGGTTCGGCGAGGAGGACAAGGCGGTCGCCTCGCTGGCGGGGACTCCTCTCGTTCGCCGCGTCGCCGATCGGATGTCCGGCGTCATCGACGCCCTCGTCGTCAACTGCCGACCGGAACAGACGGATGCACTCCGGGCCGCGCTCGACGGCTACGACCGCCCGATGACGATTGCGGAAGACACGGACCGCGACGAGGGGCCGATGGCTGGAATCATGACGGGCCTGCGGGCCGCGGAGACGGAGTACGCGTTCGTCGCCGCCTGCGACATGCCCTTTCTCGACCCCGCGCTCGTCGACCGACTGTTCGAGCGGGCGGGCGGCCGCGACGCCGCCGTGCCGCGGGTCGGTGACGGCTGGTTCCAACCGACCCACGCGGTGTACCGGGCCTCGGCGATGGCCGACGCTTGCGAGGCCGCGCTGGCCGAGGGAAGCCACAAAATCATCGACCCGCTGTTCACGCTCGACTACGTCGTCGTCGATGAAGACGAGGTGCGCGAGTACGCGAGTCTCGACACCTTCGAGAACATCAACACCCCCGAAGAGTTCGCCCGCGCGGCGGAGCAGTTGGGCTAGCGCTCCACGACGGCCACGACGGGCTCTGAAGCCGTCAACCGCGTCAGGGCGACGCGCGGAACGTCGGACCGAGCGAGAACCTCCGAAGCGATTTCGCGCGCGACCGCTTCGAGCGCGGAGTCGTCGACCTTGTTCAGCACGGGGACCGCTGTCGCGCCGTCGGGGACGTCCGCGAGGCCGCCGCGCTCGCTCGTGAGCACGGTCGCAATGTCGGACGGGCGAATCGTGTCGCCGAGGTCGAGGCCGGTGAGGTCGGCGACTCGTTCCGGCCGGTGGACGGCGTCGTCAGTGAGCGGCTCGCCGACCGCGTGGACGCTAGCGATGGGGAGGACGGTGTCGGCGGTCGCCGGGAGCTGTGGTTCGCGGTCGCCCGGGGCCTTGAACTCGCGCATCCGCGCGCCGTCGGCCTTCACTAACACGGCGTCGGCAACGTCCGAATCCCCGATGGCGTCGACCACGTCGGGGTCGTACCCCCGGTAGCGGTCGTCGCGGTCGCGGTCGGGGACGACGCCCACCGGCCAGTCGGTCGCCCGTTCGAGCGCGGCGACCGGAGCGTCGGTTACGACCACGTCGGCGACGTGCTGGTCGAAGATGGGAATGCGGACCGTCGCCGTCACGACGGCGCGGTCGAGTCGCCGCGCCAGCGCGTACAGCGTGGACTTTTTGCCTCCCGCGCCGACGACGCAGACCACGCCGCTTCGAGCGCAGAGGGCATCGGCGAGCGTCATGTTCGTTCCACGGGGTGTGCGCGGTTCGTCGTCCAGGCGTTCGTGCGGTGTTCAATCATCGAGGGTGTCGAAGTCATCGGTGAGTTCAGTAAGGTCGAGACGGTCGATAGTCCGGGTCGTCGGCACGCCGTTTTCGTTCCAGCCGCGGCGGCGGTAGTACGCGTCGAGCATCGAGTCGAAGCCGTCGCGGTCGACGGCGGCACCAGCGCGCGGCCCCGTCTCGAGCGGCTCTCGGAGCGCGGCCGGGAGCGAATCGTCCTCGCGCGAGATGCCTTCGCGGACGTTGAACAGCCGCGTCAGGTTCCAAATCCGCTCGCCGACTGTCGCGAGTCCTCCTGCGGGGTCGAGGCCGACCGATTCGAGCCACGCTCGCCCGAGGTCGTCGAGCGCGTCGCCGAAAAAGTCGTCGGCGACGAGGCTCCAGAGCACCGACCGCCGGTCCTGTTCGCGGATGACCTCCGCCGCGGTCCGGTCGGCTCCCCAGCCCCCGTCGAACGCCTCGCGTTCGATGGGTCGCGCCCGTCGGTGGCACGCACCCCGGTCGCTGGTCGCGTAGGCGAGTGCCATACTCTGCGCGCCGCGCGGGTCGTAGGCCGGTAGCTCCATCGACTTCACCGTGGGAACGAGGTCCCGTCCGCCGAACCGCGTCGCCGCCGCCTCGACCCCGTCCGCGAGCGCGTCGCCGAGGGCTGACTCGCGCTCCGCAATCTCTCCTAAGAGGGCCCGTGCCCCGTCGGCGTCGCCGAACGACAGTGGGCGGTCGAGGACGCCGACGGCGTTGGCCTTGACCGTCCACGCGACCGCATTACCGGCGCTGATGAGGTCCATTCCGAGCCGGTCGCAGGTCTGTCCCAGTTCGGCGACGGCGTCGAAGTCGTGGATGTCGAGGCCGGCTCCGAGCGTCATCGCGGTCGCGCCGCGTGGGACGTGGTCTCCGTCGTCAGTCGCCACGCGAAACCCACCCGGTTCTGTCGTGTCATCGTGTTCGCGGCCGACCGCCCGGTTTTCGACTGTCGTGATGCCTAACTCGTCCGCCGCTTCGAACTGTCCGTCACTCCAGCCTCGCGTCGAGAGCGCACCGATTTCGTTCGCGAAATCGATGGTTTCGACGGTTCCACTGGTCCGGAGCCACCGCCCCGTGGCTGTCTCTCGGTACTTTTCGGCGTAGGCCTCCCGCAGGTCGTCCAACCCGTCCGGAGGGTCTCCCCGCGCGACGATTGCCTTCAGCCGCTTCGAACCCATGACCGCTCCCGCACCACCTCGACCCGCGTGGTGCTCGCCGGCGTCGGAGGCGATAGTGGCGTAGGCGACCTGCCGTTCGCCCGCGGGGCCGATACACGCGACCGACGCGTCGGGGAACGCTCCCGCCGTTTCGACCGTGTCGGCCCCCCACGTCTCGGACGGCGTAATCGTCGCGTCCCCGTCTTCGATGACGAGGTGGACGGGCTCGGACGCGACGCCCGTCACGAGCAGGCCCATGTGCGACCCGAGCGCACCGGCCAGCGAATCGGGAAACTCGCCGCCCGCATACGAGTCGAGGAAACACCCCGTCAGCGGGGATTTCGTGATGGCGGCGTATCTCGATTCCTCCGGGAGATACCCCGAAAGCGGGCCGAGCATGAACAGCATCGCGTTCTCCTCGCCGAGCGGGTCGACGCCGGCGTCGAGTTCGTCGTAGAGATAGCGGGCACCCAGCCCTTTCCCGCCGACGTATCGCCGTCGCCACTCGGCCGGAATCGGCCGACTCTCGACCGAGCCGGAAGACAGGTCGACCGCGAGGAGTCGTTCGGGGACGGAGGGTGCCATCTGGTCGTTCGTCAGTACCGGCGACCAAAAAGATGATGCCAATCGTTTCGCCCGAACGGGCGAGTTCGCGAGCGCGACCGGCGCGAACCGCCGCGAAGCTCGACCTATCAGTAATGGAAAATGACGTGTTTTCGAACCGAGGGCCGCGGCGTGAGGGTTCGACACCCAGTTTGCGCGGGGTGGCCCAGCATTGATTACAGCCCCCCGCGAGGCGTCACACACTATCGATATGTCCACAGCCGAAATACCGATTACGGTCGTTAGCGGTCCACTCGGCGCGGGTAAAACGACGTTGGTCAATCGACTCCTGGACGACCCCGGCGGGAGGGAGATAGCCGTCGTCGTCAACGACATGGGCGAACTGAACGTCGACGCGGAGTTAGTCGCCTCCGAGTCGGACGACGGGGTAATCGACCTCTCGAACGGCTGTATCTGCTGTCGGCTACAGGACGACCTCGTGACCGAGGTGACGCGGCTGGCGGAGACCCGTTCGTTCGACTATCTTCTCGTCGAAGCCTCTGGCATCAGCGAACCGCTCCCGATTGCACGCACGCTGACGGGGGAGTCGAACGAGGGTAATCTGCCGGAACGACTCCGGTTGGACACCACGGTCTCGGTCATCGACGCCTACGGGTTTTGGAAGGCGTTCGACCCGGCGGAATCGCTTCCGGACGCCGCCCCCGACCCGGAACGACCGCTGACGGACGTGCTCGTCGAGCAGGTCGAGTTCTGTGACGTGCTGTTGCTGAACAAGTGCGACATGGTTCCCGGCGATGCGCTGGACGCCGTCGAAGCCGAGATTCGGGAACTCCAGCCGCGCGCGAGCCTCCACCGGACGACGTACAGCGAAGTCGACCCGACGCGGGTTCTCGATACGGGGCGCTTCGATTTCGAGGCGGCGAAACGCCACCAAGGCTGGAAACGGGCGCTCACGAGCGACGGAGCCGAGGCGAACCACGGCCACGGCCACGACCACGGAAACGAGCATGCACACGACGGGGGCGTCTCGGCCGCGACGGCTCACGGTGTCGAGTCCTTCGTCTACCGTCGAGACCGCCCGTTCCACCCGAACCGACTCGACGCGTGGCTCGACGACTGGCGGGGGAACGTCGTCCGCGCGAAGGGGTTCGCGTGGGTCGCGAGTCGTCCCGAGGCGGTTCTCGGCGTGAGTCAGGCGGGACCGTCGGTACAGGCCGGCCCCATCGGTCGGTGGGAAGACGACGACCCCGCGACGCGACTCGTGTTCATCGGCCGCGACCTCGACGAGGCGGCACTGTGCGGAGAACTCGACGACTGTCTGGCGACGACGGACGAGCGGGCGGCGGCGTATCCCGACGACCCGTTTCCCCGTGAATCCCCTTGATTAGGTCGCGTCGAAGTCGACTTCGTCTCGGAGTTCGTCCCACGACTCGTGGAAGCCGTAGGTCGACTCCGACTCACCGCCGACTGCCGTCTGGTACGTCTCGTCGTACTCCAACAGCTGGGTCCAGCCATCGTGGTACCGGTAGCTACAGTACTGGCACATAGACCGGAATAGCGGGGTGACCGTCAAAGGCGTATCGGTGAAAATCAGAGCGGGAAGCGACGGTTACCGTTAGGGTTCCAGCAGGACCTTCGTGACGCCCTCCTCGCGGTTGTCGAACTTCTCGTACATCTCGGGCGCGTCTTCGAGGTCGACGCGGTGGGAGACGACCCAGCTCGGGTCGGCGCGGCCCTCGATTATCATGTCGCGGATCTGTCTGTTGTACTCCTTGACGTTACACTGGCCGGTGCCGAGTGCCTGCCCTTTCTCGAAGAGCAGGCCGAAGTCGATGCCGAGGCGGCCCTGCGCGGCCATCTCGTCGGGAGCGCCGGGGTCGTCGGGGACGTAGAGACCGGGAATCCCGAGTTCTCCGGTCGGCCGGACCGTCCGAATGAGGTTGTTGATGACGACGGCCGGGTTCTCGCGGGCGGGGTCGTACGCGCTGTCGGCTTCCTTGTCCGGGTCGATGGCCTGATAGCCCACCGCGTCGACGCCCTTGTCGACACCGCCGCCGTGAAGCTCCTTAATCTGTTCGACGGGGTCGCCCTCCTCGAAGTTGATGGGCGTGGCGTCACAGTGTTCCTCGGCGAGCGCGAGGCGACTGGGCACGCGGTCGACGACGTAAATCTCGGCCGCACCCTTGAGTTTGGCGCTGTAGGCGGCCATCAGGCCGACCGGACCGGCACCGTAAATCGCCACAGAATCGCCCGCTTCGAGGTTGGCGAGCTCCGTACCGTGCCACCCCGTCGGGAAGATGTCCGCGAGGAGCGCGAACGAGTCCTCGTGCTCCCGCCCGTCCGGGAGCTTGAGCGCGTTGAAATCGGCGTACGGAATGCGGAGCTTCTCGGCCTGCCCTCCCTGATAGGGGCCCATGGCGACGTATCCGTACGCTCCCCCGGCGAACCCCGGATTGACGTTCGTACAGAACCCGGTGTAGCCGTTCTCACAGTTCTCACAGAAGCCGCAGGCGACGTTGAACGGGGCGACGACGCGGTCGCCGACTTCGAGGCCGCTGACGGCCTCGCCGGCTTCCTCGACGATACCCATGTTCTCGTGGCCGAACACGATTCCGGGTTCCGCGGCCGTCCGACCCTCGTACATGTGTAGGTCGGACCCGCAGATGCAGGTCGTCGTGATGTCGATGACGACGTCGTTCGGGTGTTGAATCTGGGGCTCTTCGACTGCTTCGACCGCGACCTCTCGTTCGCCTTTGTAGACGACTGCGTTCATTGACATCGTTCTGACTCCGCTCGCTCTCTGCGAACGGATGGCATATATAGCTCCGGTGCGAGCGCGTTTCGCGGATTCTGATACGTCGTTGGTTTAAGTAGTCCCAGTGTTCCGTTTTCAAATTGTCAGTTCGATTGTGATCTGTGTTCGAGGGGCGAGTAAGTGAAGCGTACAAGCCGAGAGATAACCACAAACTGACTGGGTTCTCACACATCGTGCGATGCGTCTCGTCCCGGACGTGGATTTAATACGGGCCGTTCAAAACTGCCGGCCATGAAGCGCACCATTAGTACTTCGGACGCACCGGCGGCCGTTGGCGCGTACAGTCAGGCGACGACGAACGGCGACCTCATCCTCACCGCGGGCCAACTGCCGCTCACGCCCGACGGGGAGCTACTCGACGACGCCCCGGTCGGCGACCAGACGACGCAGTGTCTCGAAAACGTGGAAGCGATTCTCGTCTCGGAAGGCGGCTCCCTCGACGACGTGCTCAAAACGACCGTCTTCCTCGACGACATCGACGATTTCGAGGAGTTCAACGAGGCGTACAGCGAGTTCTTCGACGAGGAGCCGCCGGCGCGTAGCGCGGTCGAGGTCGGAAACGTGCCGAAAGGCGCCGCCATAGAAATCGAAGCGGTCGCGGTGACCAAGTAGGGTCGGCGGTTTCGAGCGGACGCAACTGCGCCCGACCCGCGTGAGGGTTTTTGACGGCACTCACCGACGAGAACGCGTGTCCGAGCGCCCGGTGTCGGCACGTGCGACTACTTCAACCGCATGTTCTCGGCTCGCTCCGCCGCGAGGTCGGTGATTTCGTCGACGTCGCTATCGGAGCGGTCTGCGAGAACCCGAACCAGCATCCCGAGTTGGACGGCCGCCGTCTCGCGCAACTCCGACGCCTCTTCGGTGTCGTTGGCGAAGTAGTACTCGTGCCGACCGTCGTCGTGGACGAGTCCGGTGTACACGGACTGGACGTCGTCTTCGCGAGTCGCGTCGGCCGCCTTTGCTCGAACGTCGTCGAACCGTGGGTTCGTCATCATCACGGTAGACGACGCGTCGCCGCCTTAGCTCTTTGCTCCGCTCGCTGTCCGGTCGGAAACGGTCACTTTTCACCCACTCCGACGCGAGTGGGTGGGGTGATTTTTTTAACCCCGCCGTGTCTCTTCAGCAGTGAGAATGAATCGCACAGGAGACGAGGTCCGGTCGCCGATAGTCCGGGTCTCGGGAGCCGGACGAACGGAGCACGGCGAGCGCGTCTTGAGCACCGCACGCGCCGCCGCCGACTCCGTTCCGGTCCTCCGAACGGGACCCACCGGAATCAGCGAGTACGACCCGTTGGTTCTCGCGACCGAGTCGGGGCGGACCGCGTTCTTCCCGGCCCCGGAGACATCGAGGGTCCGAGATATCGTCGCCGACGTGGAAGCGGGAGCGTTACCGACGGACGGTGCCGCGGCGGTCGTCGACCACGACGCCGAGACGACGACCTTACCGGTCCCGTCGGGTGGACCGCTCGCAGTGGGTCAGCGACGCGCCCTCGGTCCCTGCGGGTGGGTCGACCCGCTGGACCCGGCGGCGTGTCAGTTTCGCTCGCTCGACAGAGACGCGGGCGCTATCGCGGACGCCGGCCTCGTCGGTCGAGGCAGGGGCGACGCCAGCGTCGACGAACCGGTCGCAGATGCCTGGCGACGCGCGCGAGAGATCGACGGCGACCCAGTCGTCGTCGTGAACGCGAACGACGCGGACGACCGCCAGCGGGCGGACCGAACGCTCCTCGCCGGGTCGCCGATGTCGGTGCTCGACGGGGTGGCGGCCGTCGCCGAGTACCTCGACACGACCGATGCGGTCATCCACGTCGCCGAGACCGACACCGAACTTCGAGCGCGTCTCCAGCAGGCCATTGACGCCGCCGCGGACGAACTCCCGGTCGCTCCGGTGGTCGTCGCAGGCCCGGACGAGTACCGCGCCGGCGCGCCGACGGCGGCGCTGGAAGCCATCGAGGGCGCGGACAGAATCGAGCCGCGTCTCCAGCCACCGTCGCCGGCCGAGTACGGACTCTACGGTCGCCCGACGGTTATCCACACGCCGCGGACGTTCGCCCGGGTACATCTCGCGCTCTCGGACACGACGGAGTCCGACGCAGACGGCTCCGCCTCGACGACGCGACTGCTGACTGTCACCGGCGACGTGGCCGCACCCGCGACGATAGAGTTGGACACTGACGCCCGCCTCTCGACGGCTCGGGACGCCGTCGAACTGGAGGGCTCGTTCAAGATGGCCTGCGTCGGCGGGGTGTTCGGCGGGGTCACTCGGACGTTGGACGTGACGCCGACCACAGCTGAACTGACCGCGGCCGGCCTCGGAACCGAAGGCGTCGTCGAACTGTTGAACGACGAGCGGTGTGCGGTCGCCACTGCCGGAGAGCGAGCGCGCTTTGCGTCGGAAGCCAACAGCGGGCGGTGCGTGCCGGGACGGGAGGGAACCGTCCAACTCACCGAACTGGTGCGAGCGGTCTACCGTGGCTCGCTCGACCGGGAGAAGATACGCGAACTCGGTCGGGTCATGACCCGGTCGAGCAACTGTCGAATCGGGGCTCGTGCCCCGCGCCCGGTGCTGACTGCGATGGACGAGTTCGAATCGAGTTTCGAAGCACACGCGAACGGCCGCTGTCCGAGCGGCGCCTGCGCTGACAAACTATGAGCACTGACGACCCACTTCCGGGCGTTCCGGAGATAGACGACCCACAGCACGAGACGCCGGTCACGGCGGAGTTCGAGACCGGGACCGCGAACGACCCGCCCGTCGGAACCGACGGCGAGCGCCCGACGACGGTCACCGTCAACGGGACTCCGGTCACCGTCCCGCCGGGTTCGACCGTCATCGACGCCATGCAAGCCGTCGACGACGAGGTTGTGAGCGTGGACCCCGGTGCCGACAGTCTCGACGAGGACGCCGACGTTCCGGCGCTCTGCTACTACGACCGCGAGGGCGACGCGAGCGACGAAATCGGCCCTCGGAGCGAGTGTCGAACCTGCATGGTCGAGACGGACGAACACGGGGTCGTCCCCTCCTGTTCGTTCCCGGCGACGGACGGCCTGACCGTCGAGACCGACACGTCGGCCGCAGAGGAGTGCCGGAGCGTCAACCTCGACCTCGTCCTCTCCAACCACAACCTGCGCTGTACGACCTGCAACGGGAACGGCCGGTGCGAGCTACAGGAGACGGCCATCAGCGAGGGGGTCGACCACCCGCGCTACGGCGTCTTCGACGACCGTAGCGAGTACGAACCGCTCGACGACAGCTCCTCGTTCATCCAGATCGACCGCAACAAGTGTATCCTCTGTAACCGGTGCGTCGAGGGCTGTAACGACGTGCAGGTCGAAGGAGTCCTCCGTATCGAGGGGTCCGGCGAGGACACCCGAATCGGCTTCCAGTCCGACGCCGAGACGATGGCCGACTCCGACTGCGTCTCCTGCGGGCACTGTGCCACGGTCTGTCCGACCGGTGCCCTGACCGAGAAGGACATCGGTGGCGCGGGGACCCTCCCGCTCCCGGGATTCACACAGCGGAACTCCGTGGGGCGAGTCATCGAACACGAGGACGTAGAGACCCTCGACGACACGACGGCACCGAACCGCTCGCCCGTCCCCGGGAGCGCGGGGAGCGCCGGTGTCGAAGCCGAGGCGGGACAGGACGGACGGAGCGGCGTCGCCCGATACATGGCCCAGAGCAAGCGCCGAGCGTCCGACTTCCTCGGGGAGTACGGTCGGAAGGCCATGCTCGCGGGCGAACACACCGCCGAGAACATCGCGGCCCGAACGTTGCCGGAGGGTCGGCTGTTCCAGGTCGCGTCGCTCGTCAGCGACTACCGGCTGGGCAACCTCGACAAAGCGGAGACGACCTGTGGGTTCTGCGCGGTCGGCTGTCGGTTCGAGATGTGGGGGAAAGACGGGAACGCCCTCGGCGTCCAGCCCGTCGAGGACCCGAACACGGCCCCGGCCAACAACTTCTCGACGTGCGTGAAGGGGAAGTTCGGACACGAGTTCGCCAACAGCGAAAAGCGGCTCACGAGGCCGCTGATTCGAAACGAGAACGGCGAGTTCGAGACGGCGTCGTGGGACGAGGCGCTCGACTACGTCGCCGGCGAACTCCGCGATATTCAGGACGAACACGGCGTCGACGCGGTCAGTTGCCTCGCGTCGTCGAAGGGGAGCAACGAGGAGGCGTATCTCGTCCAGAAGTTCGCGCGGCAGGTGCTCGGCACGAAGAACATCGACAACTGCGCCCGGCTCTGTCACTCGTCGACGGTGGCGGCGCTCCAACAGACGCTCGGGTACGGCGCGATGACGAACCGCATCAACGAGGACATCGGCGAGGCCGACGCCTACCTCATCAGCGGGTCGAACACGACCGAGTCGCATCCGGTGTTGGCGACTCGCATCAAGCAGAACGTCCGCGACGGGGCCGACCTCGTGGTGTTCGACCCCCGGAAAATCGGCATCGCCGAACACGCCGATCAGTACACGAGAACGACGCCCGGCTACGACGTGGCGTGGCTCAACGGCCTCATCCGCTACCTCGTCGAGCACGACCTGCACGACGAGGCGTTCATCGAACGGCATACGAAAGGGTTCGAGGAGGTCAAACGGAAAGTTCAGGCGTTCACTCCCGAGAAAGTCGAGGAACTGGCCGGCGTCTCGCCCGACGAACTGAGGTCGGCCGCCGAGACGCTCGCCGACGCCGAGAACGTCGTCTTCGGCTGGGCGATGGGCATGACCCAGTCCAGTCACGGCACGGAGAACCTGCTGGCGATGGCCGACCTCGCGCTCACGCTCGGGCAGGTCGGGAAACCGGGTGCCGGGCTGTCGCCCTTCCGCGGCCAGAACAACGTGCAGGGCGGCGGCGGCGACATGGGAACCCTGCCCGGGAGCCTGCCCGGGTATCAGGACCCGGCCGACGACGAGGTCGGCGAGAAGTTCGCCGAGGCGTGGGGCGAGCGCCCGCCGACAGAACCCGGCCTCAAGGTGCCGGAGATGCTCTCCGAGGCCCACGAGGGCAACCTCCGCGGGATGTACATCGTCGGGGAGAACCCCGCGCTCTCGGAACCCGATATCCAGCACGCCGGCGAGGCGCTCGACAGCTTGGACTTCCTCGTCGTACAGGACATCTTCATGACCGAGACCGCAGAGCACGCCGACGTGGTGTTGCCGGCGGCGACCTCGCCCGAGAAACACGGCACGTTCACCAACACCGAGCGTCGCGTCCAGCGGGTTCGAGCGTCCGCGAAACCGCCCGGAAAGGCGCGTCAAGACTGGGATATAACCCAGGAACTGGCGGCCAGACTCGGTTACGACTGGGGCTACGACCACCCGCGGGAAGTGATGGACGAGATTAGCGAACTGGTCCCCATCTACGGCGGCGTCAGCTACGACCGTCTCGAATCGGGCGACGAGCACGGACTCCAGTGGCCGTGCTGGGACGAAGACCACCCCGGGACGCCGTACCTCTACGACTACGAGGAGGGGAACTTCAACTTCGACGACGGGCTGGCCCGGTTCGTGCCGGCGGACGGCGGCCACCCCGGCGAACTGCCAGACGAGGAGTACCCCCTCACGCTCACGTCCGGGCGGGTCCTCTACCACTGGCACACCGGACAGATAACCCGACGCGTCGAGGGCCTCATGAGCCACGTCGGCGAGAGCTTCATCGAGGTCAGTCCGACGACGGCCGCGGAACTCGGCGTTTCGGACGGCGAGTACGTCAGGGTTGAGTCCCGCCGCGGCGACATCGTCGTCAAGGCGACCGTGACCGACCGCGTCGGCGATGGAACGCTGTTCATCCCGATGCACTTCGCGGCCGGCGCGGTCAACAAACTCACGCAGGAGACCTTCGACCCGCAGGCCGGCATTCCGGAGTACAAAGTGTCGAGCGTGCGCGTCGAACCGCTCGGACCGGACGCCGACCCGGACGTGCTTCGGACTCCGGACGCGGGCGCTGGGAGCGCCCCACGCGGCGACGACTGATTGCCGCGAGCGTTTCGCCGCTTGGTGCGTCTTCAAATCGGTGCGTGAACGGGTGCGACCGACTCCGCGAACGACGACTCGTTCTTCACGAGAGCACGGCGCGTACGGTTGTCCTCGACTGCCGAGTCAGGTGCTTCTCATTACCCGTTCGAAGTTGTGTCAACACACGTATTTGATGGACAGGTCACGATGGAGAAGTCGAATCGGAGGTTCTCGACTCTCAGCGTCGCTCATCGCCCGTCCAGCCCCTGTGTGTATCGATTATCTCCGTGCAACAGACTGCTAGCTTCGACCCCGGGTGGTGTCGAGGTCGACGTGCCTGCCGTCCAAGCTGTCGACCTCCGCTTTGAGAGAATAGCGCAAGACAATTCAGATGACTGCACCCCTTGCCACCACACGGTCCGGGGCCTCCAGAACTGTCCTCGTCGCTCGGTTCACCGCAGGGGGTGTTCGAAACGGGAGAAGTACAGACCGTGAATCGGATGAATACGTGGTTCTCATACGGGGTGAATCACCATCGACAACGGGTTTCGGACACCCAAGAAAAGTCGAATGAGTCCGAAATCCGCGGGTTGTCGCACCCAAATGGCCGGGGGAGTATTGTGTAGTAGAAGCTATTCGAATGCACTTACCGAACGGGATACCCGCTCGATGGACGAACACAACTGCTTTGTGCTAATTAAGGTATGACAGAGATAAGTACATCTATTCATTTTGTTATGTGTCGCGAGTGACTCGAAGCGTCGGACGTACTCGCTCGACAGTTAAGACTAACAATCGAGTCGGGTTGACTGCCGACGACGAGCGAAATCGAGTTTATCCGGCCCGTGGCCTGTCGCGGAACGTGCCGCGTCGACGCGACTCGTGGCCGGAGTGCCGTTCGCCCGGACCGACGCGCGTCGTGACTACTCTTCGATAGCCGAGACGAGCGTGCCGTCGGCGTCGAATTCGAGGCGTCGACGGTCGCCAATCTCGACGTCGTCTCGTCCCGATAGTTCTTCGAGGACGGGCTCAGAAGCCAGCATCGTCCCGGGTTCGAGGGTGTTTGTGATGCGGCCGATGCGCATCTCACTCAGGTCGGGAACGCCGGTCATCGATGCCGCGAGGATAAGGGCCGTCGCGTCGCAGGGGACGACGAACGGAATCTTCGAGCGCTCGGGCTCGCCGCTCGTGGTGATGTTGACGTACATGTCCTCGAAATTGATCGTTTCGACGAGGGATTGGTTGACGTAGTCGGCGAGGCCGATGCCGATTGCGTTACCGTGTGACTCCGGTGTGACCGACCGAACGTAGATTCGCGTTATCTCCGGCGAGTTCACTTCGGGCTGGTTGTGGAACCAGACCCGGCCGACGACGTTCGTGTCCATCCCCGTCCCGCTGATGTTCTTCCCCAGTTCGTCGACCATCAGGAAGTCCAACTGGTCGACGGGGAGCGAAGGGAACAGCTCTTTCGACCGTTCGAGCAGTTCCGTCTCGCGTTCTGGGAGTTCCTCTGCGGGGACGCCTTCGATGAAGGCGGCGCGCTCGTGGTCGTTTTCGACGACGGCGATGCCGCCGACGATATCGGTCTCGTCGAGCAGTATCCGCGCGCGTTCGGGGATGACCTCGTCGAAGCCGCGAGCGATTGCGGCGTTGTGCATGTTCTCGGCACCGCGGTGCTTCCCGAGCCCGACGACGGCCATCTTACAGAGCCCGGATTCGATTGGACCGCGGTAGTCGGTGTGGAGTTTCACGCGGTTCGCGAGGAGGATGGCGTCGGCTTCGAGCGCGTCTTTCGCCGCGTATATCGGCTCGCCGTTCGGGTCTTCGGCGACTCGCTCGACGGCCATCGACGAGCGGACCTCACAGCCCATCGACGCCTCGGTGACGCCGAGCGAGGCCAGCGTCTGAACCTGACCGTCCGCGGTCGCGCCGCCGTGGCTCCCCATCGCGGGCATGATAAACGGGTCGAGGTCCCGGGTTTGGAGTTCCTCGACCACCGCCGCGAGGACGGCCGACATGTCGTGAATCCCGCGACTTCCCGCCGTAATCGCCACCGACGACCCCGATGGAAGCGTCTCGAACGCCGGTATGTCGTCGACTGCCTCGACGGCGCTCGCTCGGACGTCGTCTACCTCCGGTGGGTCCGAAACCGAGCGGACGGTCGCGAAGGCTGGAAGGTCGTCGAGCGTGGCGTCGTTCACCGCTTCGAGTCGCTCTCGGCTGGGGAGGTCGAGTGTCACCATCTGTGCCTGAGTCCCGTGTTCACTTTTCGTCCATGACCGCGACGACGGGGACGTCCGCGCTCAGGAGGACCGACTGGGTCGTACTGCCGAACAGCGCCTTCCCCACCGCCGTTCGCTTTCTCCCGCCGATGACGAGATACGACGCGTCTAGCCGCTCCGTCTCGCCCAGCAGTTCGTCGACGACTTCACCGACGAGGCCGCGCGTCTCGACGTGTCCCGGTCGGTCAGTCGTCGCTTTGACCACGGACCGAGCCACCGATTCGGCGTCTTTCTGGCCGTCCTCGACCGTATACCCCGCTTGGTGGACGTCGTCTCGCTCTTCGAACTCTTTCTGGTTGAGGACGTTGACGACGACGAGTTGGTCGTCGTACGCGTTCGCGAGGTCTTCGCCAATCGTCACGACGCGGTCCGGTTTCTGCTCGCCATCGACTGCTGCCAGTATCGTCATCGTGTGCCATGTCTTCTCATATGTACATAAATCTTGACGCCTCGCGCCGAGTCGTGAGAACATATAACTGCCACCGGCGGGAGTACGAGACGATGACAGACGGAGCACGACGGTTCGATGGTGTACACTGCCCGCTCGTCACGCCGTTCGACGGGGGTACGGTCGACCACGAAGCGCTCGGAGCGCTCGTCGACCACGTCGTCGATGGCGGCGTCGACGGACTCGTCCCGTGCGGGACGACAGGCGAGTTCGCGAGTCTCGACGACGCCGAGTTCCGGGCGGTCCTCGAAACCACGGTCGAACGGGCCGCCGGCAGGCCTGTGATGGCGGGCACCGCGGCGACGAGCGTCGCGGCGACCGTCGACCGAATCGACGCCGCGGCCGAGGTCGGCGCAGACGCCGCGCTCATCACGCTCCCGTATTTCCACGGGTCGAACGACCCCTCCGGTGACGTCGCGTTCGTCGAGTCGGTCGCCGACGAGAGCGCACTCCCGCTGTACCTCTACAACATCCCCGCCTGTGTCGGCCGGTCGCTCGGCGCGGACGCCGTCGTCGACCTCGCCGAGCACGGCGCTATCCGCGGTCTGAAGGATTCGAGCGGCGATTTGAACTACTTCTCGGAGCTCCTTCGACGGACTCCAGACGCGTTCCAACTGTTCGAGGGGTTCGACAGCCACCTCGTCCCGGGGCTCGTGCTGGGCGCGACCGGGGGCGTCAACGCGCTCTCGAACGTCGTCCCCGAAGCGTTCGTCGCCGCCGCGACCGCGGCCGACCGCGGCGACGTCGCCGAGGCGCGACGAATCCACGAGCGACACATCGCGCCGCTGTTCCAACAGTGCGTCGAACACGGCTTCGCGCCGGCGACGAAGGCGGCCCTCCGCGCCCGCGGCGTCCTCGAAACGGCCGAGGTCAGACCCCCGCTCGTCGCCCTCGACGGGACCGCCCGCGACGAGATTTCGTCGCTCGTCGAGACGACCGTCGCCGCGTATCGCTGACGGCGTTCGCACCCTCACATTCTCCGGTCACCGTGGGCTCGACAGCGACTCGGAGGCGATGCGAAATCCGTCCGAGGAGCTACGCGACAGCGTCGCAGACCGAGGGGAGAGTGTCGGGGCGACCGAACGGCGGGCGCGCCGTCGCAGTGTCACTCGCTCAGAGTGGTACTGTGGTCCAAAGCCTCGACGGCACCGTCGGAGAGGTGGAGCGCGTCGACGCCGGCGACCAGGTAGTCGACACCCCAGTCGAGTCGGGTCTCCCGCTCGGCGGCGTCGGTCGCGAGAGTTCCGACCGCCACCTCTGCGTCGGACGCGGCCTCGACAACGCGGTCGACCGCTTCGAGGAAGTCTCCGTCGTCCCACTCTCCGAAGCGGTCCATCGACATCGAGAGGTCGACCGGTCCGATGAACACGCCGTCGATTCCCTCGACCGCCGCGATGGCTTCGGCGTTCGCGACCGCGCGCTCGGACTCCAGTTGAACGTACCTCACGACGGTCTCCTCGGCGGACTCGACGTGCTCGCCGAGCGCGCGTCCGTACCCCGTCGCGCGGCCGAGGCCGAGCCCTCGCGTTCCCGCCGGCGGATAGCGACTGGCGTCGACGACGGCCGCGGCCTGTTCCGCCGTCTCGACCATGGGAACGAGCACCCCGGTCGGGTCGAGGTCGAGCGTCCGTTTCAGCGTCGCGGGGTCGTCGTCCGGCACCCGGACGAGAGTTTCCGTCTCACCCGGTGCCGCGTCGACCGCGCGGACCATGTTCTCCATCGTCTCGTACGACATCGGCGTGTGTTCCGCGTCCAAGACGACGAAGTCGTATCCGACGCCGGCGAGTAGCTCCGCGGTGCTTGGGTGGGGAATCACGGCCCACGTTCCAACCAACTGGTCCGGCGACTGGCCGGCGCGTTTCAGCCCATCGTGTTCGACCATGTGAGCACTCTCGGATTTCGAGTAGGTATAGCTTCGCAATACTCGGGGGGGGCAAGCGGTCGCCTCACGCCTCAGTCGCACAGGCGTAGCCGGCGTCTGCCGCGCTCGCGCGGAGCGACTCGCCCGCACTGACGAGGGCGCTCGCGTCTCCCGCGACGTTCCCCGATTCGACGCGGCTGGTTATCCGCGCGGCGACCCGACACTCCGCGGCGTGCAGGTCGGCTTCGAGTGCGGCGACGCGTTCGCGCTCGCCCGTCGCCGACGCGTCTTCCCGGACCGCGCCGAGCTGTGTCGATACCGTCTCGGAGAGGAAGACCGCCTGTCGCCCGTGGGTGGTGAGCTTGTCCGCGTCGTCGCGGTCCCAACCGATTTCGACCGCCTCTTCGCCGAGTGAGTCGACGAGGAACGCGGCCTTGTCGAGCGTGGCGTCGGTCGCGTCGTATCCGGGGGTTGCCACCGCGCGCGTGTCGTAGCCGACGAGGACGACCCGTTCGGGTGCGCTGTACGCGTCGGCCGGATAGGCCGCACCCACGACGCCGCCGGCACCGAAGACGAACACCACGACGAGCGCGAGCCCAAGGAACGCCCGCGGCGCGCCTCGAACTGGCTTGCGGGCGAAGAAGGGGTGACTGCGGGTTCGTTCCATCGTCAGCGACGCGACGCGCTCGACGAGCGACGCCAGCGAGTGCGTGTTCTGCGACGCCCCCGTCACGACGAGGCGGCCGTCGCTGGCGACGCGAACGAACGAGTTGTGGAACCCGGTGTGGCGAACGTTGAGGCCGCGCCCCTCACCGAATCTGTCGCGGCGACACTCGTCGTACTCGTCCGCCGCCTCGACGGCCGCTTCGATGTCGCTGAGTGCCCGCTCGGCGTCGCCCACCGTATCGGCCGAGACGAAGATGGAGTCGCGCTCGAAACTGAGTCCTGAGCCGTTTCGTCGGTACTCGGCGAGCCGTCGGAGCGCGAACTTCGCGTGTGCGGCTACCAGCGGAATCGTCGGGAGGAGGGCGACGGCGACGAGCGCCGTGACGTACCCGTCTCTCGAAGCGGGGCCGAGGCCGTAGTGGAGGCCAACGAAGGCGAGCGCGACAGAGAGCGTCAGACAGCCACCGACGACGAACCCGCGGAGTTTGTTCATCTCGTCACCCCCCGAGGAACGTCTGTTTGAGGCGACCGAAGAGCCCGACTTTCCGCCGCTTACTCTCGGCTTCGAACACCGGTCCGAGTTTGGTGACGAGGTCCTCGTAACTCTCGAATCGGTCCACCTCGGCGTCTCCGAGTAGCTCTGCGAGCATGATGGAGTTCCCGTCCGCGTCCACCTGCACGTTCGCCAACGCGTGCTCGCGCTCCATCCGGCGAACTGAGACGGGGTACTCCCAGCCCGACTCCTCGACGAGAGCGTGAACCGCGTCCGGTCCGTGTGTCATGTTCGTTCGTCTCGTTTCTTCGACCATAAACCTTTCATGGGGTGGTCGGGGGTCGCGGCCGTCGACGGGTGGCCTCGTCGAGCAACGCGTCGACACACCGGTACCCGAGCCGACTCCCCGACGGGGACCGCACCTCCGAGAGGAGCGGTCGAGACCAGACGGTCGTCCGGTCTCTCGCGAGGGGGTCGCCGTCCGGCGTGGTCCCACTGACGATGAGCGTGTACTGACCCCACCGTGCGACCGTCTCGTCGCGCGGTGCAAACGTCGATGCGACCGACTGCGCGGCTTGCCGAGACGGCCACAGGCTGATTCCGAGTGTCAGCCTGTGGCCGGACGGTGGCACGTACATCGCCGCGTGCCGCGCAGTCGGGGCGGGAGGCCGGTCCATCTCGGCGGTCGGGTCGGACGCCGCCGAAGTCCGTTGCCACCCGTCGAGTCCGCCGGCGCTCGCTCCCGGCACGACGGCCGGGGCGAGTGCCGACGGGTGAACGTTTCTCGGTGGAGAGGGACATCCGAAGGCCGAGTACGAGACCGTCTCGGCGTCGGAAAACGCGGTTTCGGTACCGTTCGCACCCGCTCGAACGACGCTCTCGGACTGCGGTCGCGCCGTCGTCGCGGCTTCCGCCTCGCGCTGGTCGGCCGTCGCAGTGGCGGGGACATCCGCGACCGATGGCAACCCGCCGTGGGCGAGGACCACGCCGAGGCCCGCAAAGAGCAGTACCACCACGACAGCGACGACGGTGCCACCCGTTGGCGTCGCCCGCCAGTCGACGCCGCGCGCGTCGTCGTCGGGGCCGAATCGCGGCGAGCAAAACCGGTCCGCCGAGGGGTCGAGATAGCTCACGAGTATCTCGGCCGACCGCTCTCTGTCGACCGCGTACCGAACGATATCGAGTAACTCGGCCGCGTCGACGACGCCCGGGTCGTCGGACAGTCGGGACGTGACGACGACATCGCCGGCGACCGTCGGCGGAGGGCGGTGACACACCACGAGGCGACGCGTGGTGCGCCCGTCGTCGACAGCGACGGTGGTCCCCTCCCGCGTCACGGACCGACCGCGTTCGACCCAGAGGTCAGACACGAGTCGGGCGAACGTCTCCGCGTCGAGACGGCGCAGTCGCGCCGAGAACCGACGCGCGTCGCCATCGCGGTTCCCGGTGAGGCGGCGCATCGGACGATTAGAGGCGCGCTCTGATGTCTTCGACGACCGCTTCGGTGGTGGCTGACCCACCGAGGTCGGGGGTTCGCGGTGCGTCGGCGTCGGCGAGTTGCGACTCGACCGCGCGCCAGATGTCACGGGCGACCTCGCTCTCGCCGAGGTGGTCGAAGAGCATCGAAACCGAGAGGACAGTCGCGAGTGGGTTGGCGATTCCCCGCCCCGCGATGTCCGGGGCGCTCCCGTGGACCGGCTCGAACATCGACGGGGAGTGACCCTCGACGTTGATGTTCGCCGAGGGGGCCATCCCCATGCTCCCGCTGACGATAGCGCCGATGTCGGTGAGTATGTCGCCGAAGAGATTCGACGCCACGAGCACGTCGAACTCGTCCGGTCGACGGACGAGGTCCATCGACGCCGCGTCGACGAGCAGGCGTTCGACGGTCACGTCGGGATAGTCGGCCGAGACCTCCTCGACGACTTCGTCCCAGAACACCATCCCGTGTGCCTGTGCGTTCGACTTCGTCACGTTCGTCAGCCGGCCCTCGCGCGACCGGGCCGCCTCGAACGCCGCACGGACGATTGTCTCGGTCCCTTGGCGGGTGTAGACGGCCGTCTGCACCGCGACTTCGTGCGGGTAGCCCCGATGTTCGTGACCACCCGCATCGGCGTACTCGCCTTCGGTGTTCTCCCGGTAGACGACGAAGTCGATATCGCCCCCGTCGTATCCGCGGAGCGGGCTCTCGACGCCGTCGAAGAGCACCGAGGGGCGCTTGCAGACCTGCTGGTCGAACGCCTTTCTAATCGGGAGCATCATCCCGCGGAGCGTCACGTGGTCCGGGATGTCCGGGTGTCCGACGGCACCGAGGAGAATCGCGTCGTACGGTTCGAGCGTCTCGATGGCGTCGTCCGGCATCATCGACCCCGCTTCGAGGTAGCGTTCGCTCCCCCAGTCGTATCGCGTCGTTTCGAGTTCGAACCCGCCCGCGTGTGCGGCGTCGTCGAGGAGCGGCCGCGTCGCATCGATGACTTCGACGCCGATACCGTCCCCCGGAAGAATCGAGATGGAGTATGTCACACACGAACGTCGCCGAGTGAGAGCAAAAGCGTTCCCCCGCGGAGGGAAATCCGACGGCGTCGCTCCGGCGTGAGGCGGGTGGTCGCGGTCCGTTAGGCTTCCGATTCGATCATCTTCGGCGACGATTCCGCTCGTTCGTGCCCGTGGATCAGCGCTTCTTCGGTGTTGCGGTCGAACAGGTGGAGGTCGGCTTCGTCGAAGCTCACCGTGATGACGTCGCCCTCTTCGGGTTCGACTTCGGACGGGGCGCGGAGGCGACACTCTTTGCCCGCGACGTCGAGGTAGATGAAGTTGTCAGAGCCGATGACCTCGACGACGTCGACGGTCGCCTCGAAGGACCGTTCGTCGGGGGCCGACGGGTCGACGTTGAGGTTCTCCGGTCGGACGCTGAGGATGTATTCGCCCTCGCCGCCGACGAGGTCGACGAGCGAATCCGAGACGCTGTAGGTGAACCCGTTGCCGACGAGCGTTCCGGTCCCGTCGCTTGCGACTTCGAGGTCGACGTCGAAGAAGTTCATGCTCGGACTCCCGATGAAGTCGGCGACGAACGTGTTCGCCGGGCGGTAGTACACCTCCTTCGGCGAGCCGACCTGCTGAAGCTGTCCGTCGTTGAGGATGACGATTCGGTCGGCCATCGTCATCGCCTCTTCCTGGTCGTGGGTGACGTATATCGTCGTGATGCCGAGTTCGGAGTGGATGCGCGACAGCTCCGTCCGCATGTGTTTGCGGAGTTGGGCGTCGAGGTTGGAGAGGGGTTCGTCGAACAGGAACACCGCCGGTTCGCGGACGATAGCGCGACCGGTCGCGACGCGCTGTTGCTGGCCGCCCGAGAGGCTACCGGGCTTTTTGTCCAGCAGGTCCTCGATACCCATCATCTCCGCGGCCTCGACGACTCGCCGGTCGACCTCCTCGTCGTTGAGGTCGGTGCTCAGGCTGAGGCCGTACCCCATGTTGCCGCGAACGGTCTTGTGGGGGTACAGCGCGTACGACTGGAACACCATCGCGATGTCGCGGTCGCGGGGTGAGACGTTGTTTACCGGTTCGCCGTTGAGGCGAAGCTCCCCGTCGGTAATCGATTCGAGTCCGGCGAGCATTCGCAACGTCGTCGACTTCCCGCACCCCGACGGGCCGACGAAGACGACGAACTCGCCGTCGGGGATGTCGAGCGACAGCTCCTCGACGGCGATGATTGGGCCGGACGTGTCTTCGAATACTTTCGTAATGTTGTCAAATTCAACGCGTGCCATGGTAACGTACTGTGTGATTGGTTTGTCGGTCTGTTATTTATGCGTGTCCCCGAAGTGGCGGACGGTGGCCGCCACTGAACCCCGCCGCTTCAGGCACCTCCGAGGCCTTCTCCGACGTACCGCTGTGAGAGGCCGTAGAAGACGACCGGCGGTGCGACCAGTAGCACCACGGCCGCCATGAGGATGTTCCACTCGCGGAGCACGTCGCTCCCGAGGATGAAGTGAATCGCCACGGTTGCGGTTCGGACGTCTTCGTCGCTCGTGAGGACGAACACCCACAGGAAGTTGTTCCACGCCGTGAGGAACGAAAAGAGGGCGGCCGCGCCCACCGCGGGTGCCGAAAGCGGGAGGACGATGCGGAGGAACGCACCGATTTCCGTGTGCCCGTCGATGAGCGCCGCCTCCTCGATGTTCTCCGGGATGCCCTGTCTGAAAAAGCCCTGTAACAGCCAGATGGTCTGCGGCAGGACGAAGATAGACAGCGCGATGATGATGCCCGGCAGGGTGTTTATCAGTCCGAAGACGTAGAACACCTCGTACACCGGGATGGTGATGACGATCCAGGGGAACATAATCGTGAACACGGCGGTGTAGAACAGGAGCTTCCGCCCGGGGAAGTCCAGCCGTGCGAACGCGTAGGCGCCCGGAATCGAGAACACCAACGAGATGAGCGTCGCCGATACCGACACGATGACGCTGTTCTGGAAGAACGTCACGAAGTCGAACTGGTTCCAGATGTCGGTGTACGCTGTGAGCGTCAGGGCGTCCAGCGCCGGGAGGTAGCCCGTCTCGGGGTTAATCGCGGCGAAGTTCGTCAAAAGCGACGTTCGGACGACCCAGAAGTACGGCGTCAACGCGAAGAGCGCGAAGACTCCGAGAGCGGCGTACAGCAGGTATCGACTGCGGCGAGTTTCGTTAATCATGGTTAGACGTACAGCTCCTCTTCGTCCTTGATGACGGTCACGTAGAAGATGGCCGCCGTCATGGAGACGAGAATCATGGCCATCCCGAGCGTGTACGCCCGCGAGAACTGCAGGTTGACGTACGCGGTCTCGTACGTGAGGATACTCATCAACATCGTCCGAGTCCCCGGTCCACCGCCGGTCAGCTCGAACGGCTGTGCGAACTCCGCGACGTTCCACGCGGTGCGGAGCGCGAGGATGATAATCGTCGGCGTGACGAGGTGGGGTAGCGTCACGTCACGGAAGCGTCGGAGACGCCCCGCACCGGCCAGCGCCGCCGCCTCGTACTGCTCGCGGGGAATACCCACGATGGCGGCGGCGTAGATGATGCCGGCGTACCCGTAGTCGTGCCACGACTGGGCGACGATGAGGGAGACGTACGGCCAAATCCCGTCGGCGAGGAACGACGGCGCCTGAACGCCGAGGAAGTCCGAGATTATCATGGGAAGCATCCCGAAGTCGCTGTTCAGGAACCACATCCAGATGACACCTCCCGCGAGCGGCGCGGAGAAGTACGGGGACATGATAATCGCGCTCGTCCAGTCTCGCCACCGGCTTCGAAGTTCGCTCAACAGCAGGGCCGCGACGAGGCCGATGACCAGTTGCAGGAGCGTCGTCCCGAAGACGAAGGCCAACGTCCAGCCGAACGCGAAGTGAAACAGGTCGTTCGTCAACAGCCACGAGTAGTTTTCGAGACCGACGAAGCTACCGGCCTCGCCGAGTCGGGTGTTCGTGAACGTCAGGAAGACACCTCTGACGATGGGGTAGTAAAACAGGATTGTGAACATCACGAACGTCGGGACGATGAACAGGTAGCCAATCCAGTTCTCCCGGACCCGGTCCATGAGCGTGGTCTCCTCTAGCCCATACTTCTGTCTGATGTGTTGTGCGGTCTCTTGTGACATGGTATCGTTGTATTATAATATCGTATAAAACCGTTTGGGGTGCCCTGTCGAGGAGTCTCCCTCCGGCCTACTGCGCCAGGCGGTCCTGAATGCGCGAGCGGACGAGCGACGGCGTCTCCTCGATGGAGTGCTGTCCGGCGATGGCCTCGCTTATCGTCTCGTTGATGTCGGTCCACCGAATCGGGTCGGTGTCTCTGACGTCCCAGGACGCACCCGTCGTCGAGTACTGCTTGCCGTAGGTGTCGGCGTTCTTGTAGGCCTGCTCGGTGCTCTGTGCGAGTTCGTACTCGTCGAGAATCTTCTGCAGTTTGGGCTGGAGTCCGGGGAGCGACTCGTAGTGTTCGCCCCACGCGGGCAGGACGAACTCGTCGTCGCCGAGGAGGAACATGTTGAGGTCCCACGCGGCGTTCTGTTCCGCGTCGCTCGCGTTGAACAGCGTCTGTTGCTGTTCGAGCGCCCACATGTGGCCGCCGTGTTCGCCCTCGACGCCCTCCAGTTCGCTGATGCCGAAGTTGCTACCGAACTCGGCGTCGACCTTCGGGTGCGGAAGGAGCATGAAGTCGCCCTCGCCGTCGTTCCAGCCGAACTGGACGTCCTCTTTGATGGCGCGCCAGCGGTTCGCCGTCGGGACGGCGTAGTTGAACGACGCGACCTTGCCGGTCAGCATGAGAGACGGAATCTCCTCGTCACCGCGCTGGGCGGACTCCGAACTGCTGAACTCGTGGGCCATCTTGACGCAGGTCTTGATCATGCCGTCGGTCTTGCCCTGGTCTTCGTGGTCCTCGTTGGCGACGACGATAGTCGGGTTCTCCGGGTCGTCGCTCTGACGCATCCACGGGTCGGTACCGCCGGTGTACGCGGTCCGCGCGTACCCCCAGTAGGATTCGAGGTCGCCGGGGACGCCGGTTTCCTCGTAGGCGATGGCGTCGGTCTGCTCGTCGATTCGACGGACTGCGTCGAGGAAGCCGCTCCACGTCGAGAGCTCCGAGGCCGGGTCGCTGACGCCGACTTGGCTGAACAGCTTCGGACTGATTCCGAGGTTACTGTTCGTGTGGCGCATCCCGCCCGCGGACCAGTACTCACCGCGGTACTTCGCGGAGTCGAGGTTCGCCGCCGTGTAGTCGCCGGGGAGTCGGTCCGTCCCCTCGATGAACGGGGAATGGTCGGGCACCTTCCCGTCGAGGTAGAACTGGAGACCGCCACCGCCGGACTCGGCCATCGTCGGCGGGTTCCCGCTCGACACCGTCGAGGCGAGCTTCGACCGGATGTCCCCGTAGGACGCCGTCTGCATCTTCACCGTCACGTTACCCTGCTGTTCTTCGAAGGTGCTGAGCGACTCCTGGAAGTGCGACTTAATCGAAGAGTTCTCGGCCGCCTGTGCGTTCAGGTAGTCGATGGTAATGCTCTCGGAACCGCTGGAGTCGGACCCCGAATCCGTGTTCGAGTCTGACCCAGAGTCCGTGTTCGAGTCGGACCCGCTATCGTCGGTGTTCTCTCCGCCGCCACCAGTACAACCCGCGAGCGCACCGAGTGCCCCGACAGTCGACGCGGCCGCCGCCGACTGCATGAATCGTCGTCTCGATGGCTGGTTGTCGGTCTCGTTGCTGGCGTCTTCACTACGTTCACCACTGCCCGTGCCACTACGTGACATTGTGGTAAGGTCAACATACAGGAGGGGCTTAAATGTTTCCCCATTATTGCCGAATTATCATATACAATCCGAGAATGCCATTGTGTGGCAGTCCCGTACACTTATGATGAGTGACCGTCGACAGGACGATTATGGACTCCGACGCACGGCACGCGCTCCTCGCCGACGTCGACCGCGTGTGCGACCTCGTGGGGACGACGCTGGGGCCGTTCGGGACGAACAAACTCGTCGTCGAATCGGGCGGGCGTGTGACCACGACCGCTTCGAGTACCCTGCTCCTCGAACGCCTCGAACTCGACGACCCCGCGACGACCCTTCTCCGGGACGCGGCGACCGACTTCCGTGACGAGTGGGGAGACGGCTCGACTCGGATGGTGCTGTTGACGGGTGCACTGCTCAGCCAAGCGGACGACCTCATCGAACGGGGACTTCACCCGACGACCGTCGCACGCGGGTTCAGAGACGCGTTCGACATCGCCAGCGAACGACTCGACGCGCGTGCCCGCCCGCTCTCACTCGTCGGTGCCGAGCGGGTCGCGGAGACCGCACTCACGGGGACGCGGAACCCGGCCACTCGCCGACGTGTGAGCGAAGCCATCGCGAGCGCCGTCACGAACGCGGCGGCCGACGACTCCGTCGACGGCGGTCGGACGAACGTCGACGTGGTCGCGCGAATCGGCGGCGTCGGCGACACCGAACTCGTCGACGGCGTCGTCATCGAGACGCCACCGGTCTCGGATGCGATGCCCCGTCGACAACGAGACGCGGGCGTCGCGCTCCTCTCGTCGACGGTGGACGTCCCCCGACTGGGCGGGGCCACCGACTCGTCCAAACAGTCGATTTCCCTCGACGTGGAGTCGTTCGAAGACCGGGCGGACGTCGGTGCGTACGAGCGCGACGAGTTCCGACGGATGCTGTCGAACGCCGCCGACGCCGGGTGTCGGTTCATCGCGACGCAGGGCGCAGTCAACGACCGCGTGAAGACGCGGGTGGCGGACGCGGGACTCACCGCTATCGAGCGCGTCGACGACGACGACATGCGGCGTCTCGTTCGCAACACCGGTGGGCGGGTCGTCCCCACGCTCGAAGACGTGACTCCCGAGACGATGGGAGCCGCCGACGTGGGGTTCGAGCGACTCGCCGGACGGGAGTTCGTCACCGTCGAAGGGACCGCCGAGCGGATGTACACGCTCCTGTGTCGGGCACCCGACCCGCGGTCGGTCTCGGCGTTCGAAGCCAGTGCAACGAGCGCGATTAGCGCGACGTTTCAGGCGCTCGCCGACGAGCGGGTCGTCCCCGGCGGCGGGGCGACGGAAATCGACCTCGAACGGTCGGTTCGGGAGGCCGCACGCGGGACCGCGAGCCGCGAACAGCTCGCGATGGAGGGGTTCGCTCGCGCGCTCACGGAAATCCCGCGAGGGTTGGCCGCCAGCGCGGGACTCGACGGCTGGACGAGCGTGCTCCGCCTGCGCGTCGCCCACACGGAGGACCGCTCGTCGATGGGCGTCGACGCGCTCTCGGGCGAGATTCGGGACGTTCTCGACGCCGACCCGGTCGTCGAACCCCGTCGCCTCCAGCGTGCTATCCTCGGCGCGGCGACCGACCTCGCGGTCCAACTCATCCGAATCGACGGCCAGCTTTCCGCGTCGAACCTCGCGGACGACGAACCGTCGCCGCCGGTGCAGTAACCGAACGGTCGGTCGTCACTATCTCTGTTCTGCGGGGGTTTGAAAATCGCGTTCGAGCTAGTCGTGTTCTATCTGCGGGTCGAGTTCGTCTAAATCGAGACCGGGCGAGACGACGGCATCGATGGTCGAGAGCTGTTCCGACGTCGCCACGGCGCTGTCGAGCGCCTGTGAGAAGACTCGACGAGGCTCGACGACGCCGAGTTCCCACGCGTCGGCCGGTTCACCTCGTGTAACGTCGAGGCCGACCGGTGCCGGGTCGGCCGCCGCGTCGGCGTGTGCGGTTCGAACGGCCGCGACGACTTCGAGCGGGTCGTAGCCGGCGTTACGGGCGAGCGTCCGCACGAGCGATTCGCACACGTCGGCGAACGCCTCGATTGCGAGTTGCTCTTTCCCCCGGACGCCGCCCGCGAACCGTCGAAGGTCCCGAGCGACCGCGAGCGGTGCCGCGCCAGCGCCCGGGAGGACCTGTCCGTCCAGCGCCGCAATCGCCGTCGTCTCGACGGCGTCTTCGACGAGTCGCTCGTGAGCCGTCCGCCCCTGTTCGGTCGGCGTCCCGACGACGACGGTGAACACCGACCCCTCGCACTCCCCGATGGTCGTCCACTTCTCGTCACCGACTCGTCGCTCGGTCACGCGCCCCGCTCGGCCGAGCTTCGACTCGTCGAGGTCGGAGACGTGGCCGACGACCTGTGCGCCCGTCGCACGGGCGACGCGGTGGATATCCGATTTCGGGTACTGCGCCCGGTCGACGACCGCGACGCCCCGCGATTCGAGCGCGGTCTTGACCGCATCGTCGAGTTCGGCGCGCACGACGAGCACGTCGACACCGAGGTCGGCCACGCTCGCCGCAACGTCGTCTATCGCGTCGGTACGCGCCGCCGTGTAGGCCGCCACCGACCCCGCAGAGCCGAGCGAGACGGCCGCGCCGCCGCTTCCGAAGTTTGTCGCCGTCGCTTCGACATCGATGTCGCGTTCGAGGACGGCGATTCTGGCGTCCGACAGAACACCCTCGACTGACGGTGTCCAGTCGAACGAGAGCCGGCTCTTCTCGCTCGTCTCGTGTGCACCCGGTCGCCGCCGAATGACGTGACCGCGGACGAGTTCGACCCCGTCACCTGCGCGCGTTCGCACGCTGACGTCGTCGGTGTCGAACCACTGTCCCTCTGTCGACCCCGCGAGTTCGGCGACCGCCGTCGAGACGACGTCCGCGTACGCGTCTCGACGGGACGGCGAGAGGTCGGTCGTCATCGACGTCTCGGCGACCTCGCGAAGGCGGTCGCGGTCGGTGGGGGATATCGGGCGGGCGAGGTCGTCGAGCACCTCGCCCGCACGGTTCGCCGCCATCGCGTATCCGACAGTCAGCGTGCCCTCGTGAAGGCCCGTTTCGGCGAGTCGCGCGCCCTCGTCGACGAGGCCGGCGGCGAGGAGTGCGGCGGTCGTGGTCCCGTCGTGGAGTCCGCGCCGGACGGAGTCGAGTCCGTCGACGAACAGCGCGGCAATCGGGTGAACGAACCCGTCACCGCGTTCGATTGCGTCGAGGAGTCGACCCGCGTCGGCCGTCACGACGGTCTCGGGCACCTGTTGCCCGTCGACCGTCTGCACGAGCGATGTGGACCCCCGGGGGCCGTAGGTCGAAGCGAGGAGAGACTCGACCGCACGGGTCGCCCCGACGACGTACGCTCGTGCCGCCTCGTCGCGGGCGAGCCAGTCGCCCGTCTCCGCGTTCGTATCGTGAGCCATAGTGTGCCGCAACGTACCACAGTATATAAATCTATGTCCTGTTCTCCGGCTCTCACCTCGACAACCAAGTGACCGAGAGGTGAGTCGAGGGGGGCGAGACCACACGCTGTCCGGTTCGTCGGCGTCGGAAACGCGAGAATCTCCCGCACCACCCGCCGTCCTTCTAGAGGACCCGGTTGACGAAACGGCGGGCACCACACGGAGTCAAATCCGCACCCATACCCGTTCGCGAAATTCGTGCGACAGTATCGAACAGGGGGCGGCCGTGGAATCGAACGTCGTTGATTCGGTCAGTCGACGGCCCGTCGAAAACCGCCGGACGGCTCCGCTAGTCGTTACTCGAAAAGACGCGTTGGACGCGGTCGAACGGCGATTCGGAGTCGCCTCCACGGAACCGTCTTCATCGGTCCTGCCAACGGCCGTTTATCCATGGTGAACGTGAGAATCGTCGACGTCTGAGTGAGATTGACGGCGACGCGCCGATTGCGAGACCAAAATATGTGTACGTTCAGTGGGTTTCTTCGCGCCTCGACCATGAACTATGATTATAAACTCACGACACACAGTACAATCGTTCATGGACTTGAACTGCTGTCGCAATAATTGTCTCCGAATCATAGATTACACCCATAGAACTGTAAAGAGATTTTTGAAACACCGCTCAAGCCACGTAGAACCGCCTCAGAAGAACGAATCGTGATTCTGTGCGACGATAGTAAACGAGGACCGTGAGACGGATTCGACAGGGCGGGCGCTGGGACCATCTGATTCCGCGGTCGCGGGGGCGGTCATCGACCGCCGACCGGTGTCGACGGCTCACCGAGGTCGTGCGGTTCGAGCGTCGCTTCTCTCAGAAGGCGAACGCACGGTGCATTTCGGGAGACCGGGTGCCGGTGGCGTGAGAGCATTTATTAGGAGCCCCTGTGTGAGCCGACGTATGGCACCGACTATCACGAAGATAGAGTCGACAGAGTTCAGTTACACGCTCGACGACGTCGGGACGGACGGACACGGGTTCAATCTCGTCTACGACCCCGGAGAGACGACCGAGCGGAAACTGTTCGCGTTGCAGATTCACACCGACGAGGGAATCACCGGAGAGTACATCGGTGGGAACTCGCCGGGCGCGGCGCAGATTAACACGTTCGCGGACTACCTCGTCGGGAAGAACCCCCTCGAACGAGAGCGCCACTGGAGCGAGATAAAGCGGGCGCTCCGGAAGTACGACCGGATGGGAATCGGCCCGGTCGACATCGCGCTGTGGGACTTCGCCGGGAAGTACTACGACGCGCCAATCCACGAACTCCTCGGGACGTACCGAACGCGGCTTCCCACGTACGCGTCGACGTATCACGGCGACGATGCTGGCGGTCTCGACTCCCCCGAGGCCTACGCCGACTTCGCCGAGGAGTGTCGCGACGCCGGGTTCCCCGGGTTCAAGATTCACGGCTGGGGCGGGGGCGACGACGCGCGAGACGTGCGCCGAGAGGTCGAGACGGTCCGGGCGGTGGGCGAACGCGTCGGCGACGAGATGGACCTGATGGTCGACCCCGCGTGCGAACTGGCGACGTTCGCCGACGCGTTGAAAGTCGGTCGCGCGTGCGACGAGTACGACTACCTCTGGCTCGAAGACCCCTATCGGGACGGCGGCATCTCTCAGCACGGCCACCAGAAGCTCCGCGAACTCATCGACACGCCGCTCCTCCAGACCGAGCACGTCCGCGGGCTCGAACCGCACACCGACTTCGTCGCCAGCGGGGCGACCGACTTCGTCCGCGCGGACCCCGAGTACGACGGCGGTATCACCGGCGCGATGAAAATCGTCCGCGTCGCCGAGGGCTTCGGCCTCGACGTGGAGTTCCACGCGCCCGGCCCCGCGCAGAGACACTGCATGGCGGCCGCCCGGAACGCGAACTACTACGAACTCGCGCTCGTCCACCCGCTCGCAAACAACACCCAGCCCCCTGTCTACCGCGGTGACTACTCGGATATGTTCGATACCATCGACGAACGCGGGACCGTTCCCGTCCCGGACGGGCCGGGCCTCGGCGTCGACTACGACTGGGAGTACGTCGAAGCGAACGCGACCGGCAGTGTCCACAGCTACGAGTAATCATGACCTACAGGGCCGGAATCATCGGAACGGGAGGCATCGCTGGCATGGGAATCCTCGGGATGCACGACGAGTCGCAAATCGGGAAGGCGAAGGTGCGTGCGAGCCACGCCGGGGGGTACGACGAGACCGAGGACATCGAACTCGTCGCGGTGGCCGACGTCGACGAGACGAAACTCGACCGCTTCGGCGAGGCGTGGGACATCCCCGAAGCGGGGCGGTACATCGGTCACGAAGCCATGCTGGCGAACGAAGACCTCGACGTCGTCTCGGTCTGTACGCCCTCGTACCTCCACGCCGACCACGTCATCGACGCGGCCCGCTCGGCGGCCGACCCTGACGTCATCTGGTGTGAGAAACCGATTGCTTCCGCCGTCTCCGACGCGGAGGAGATGGTCGCCGTCTGCGACGAGACGGACACAGAGCTCGTCGTGAACCACTCGTTTCGGTTCACCGACAAACTGCGTCGCCTCCGCGACCACCTCGTCGAAGACGGGCTTCTCGGCGACGTTCGCTCGGTGGCGACGCAGTTCCGTATGGAGCTCATGCGTAACTCCACCCACCTCCTCGACACGCTGGTCTACCTGCTCGACGCCCGTGCCGACCGGGTCGCCGGCTACATCAACGGGGAGAACGAAGCCGTCGACTCGCTCGACGCGGCGGCCGAGGTCGACGACGCCGGCGGTGGGGGGTTCGTCGTCATGGACGACGACACGTTCGTCACCGTCGACTGTACCATCCCGCGCGAGATTTCGTCGATGACGCTCCAGTTCATCGGCACCGAGGGGAAACTGTACATGAACAACGACGACGGGGAGTGGCGGTACTGGCGCCTCGAAGACGGGGAGCACGTCGAGACCGACCTCCCCGGTATCGACGGTGCGTGGACGTGGGACGAAGACTACCGCAACGCGTTCCCGAACGCGGCGAGACACATCGAGGCGATGCTCCGCGGCGACGCGGAGAACCCATCGACGGGCGAGGAGGCGACGCGGTCGCTGGAGATTATCGTCGCGCTGTACGTCTCCGAGTACACGGGCGGGCAAGTGAGCGTTCCCCTCGAACGACCCCTGCGCGACGTCGAAATCACGTCGTGGTGAGCATCGGTTCGGCAGGTTCGTCGTCGTCGCCGTCGCCGTCGCCGTCGTCGATATCAGCGGTGACGGCTGACGTCGGCGGCCACCCGAATCGCATCGACCATACTCGTCTCGCTTGCGATTCCCTCCCCCGCGATGTCGAAGGCGGTCCCGTGGTCCACGCTCGTTCGGACGATGGGGAGCCCGATAGTCATGTTGACGCCGCTTACGCCCCCCGCCGCGTCGAAGCCGAGCATCTTCAGCGGGATGTGACCCTGGTCGTGATACATCGAGACGACGCAGTCGAACTCGCCTCGGGCGGCGCGGACGTAGACGGTGTCGGGGCTTATCGGTCCGGTCGCGTCGATGCCGTCTGCGACGGCACGCTCGACTGCGGGCGCGATTTCGTCGTCGTCCTCGTCGCCGAGGAGGCCGCCGTCGCCGGCGTGGGGGTTCAGCCCGGCGACGGCGACGCTGGGGTCGTCGATGCCGAGTTGCCTCAGCGCGTCGTCGGTCACGCGGACGGTTTCGAGGACGTTCTCGGTCGTCACGAGTTCGCACGCCTCGCGGAGTGGGACGTGCGTGCTGACGTGGGTCACGCGCAGGTCGTCTTCGATGAGCATCATCGAGAAGTTCTCCGTGCCGGTCCGCGCGGCGAGGAGCCCGGTATGACCCGCGTGTTCGCTTCCCGCCATCCGCGTCGCCTGCTTGTTGATGGGGGCGGTGACGATTGCGTCTATCTCCCCTTCGACCGCGAGGTCGATGGCGCGTTCGACGTATTCGAGACTCGCGGCACCGTATTCCTCGCGGAGTTCGCCGTGGACGAGGTCGTCGACGTTGTCGCAATCGAGGACAGACAGCGTGGTCGGGTCGTCGTCGACGGCGTCGACGGAATCGACCGCGCGCATCTCGAACTCCGCGCCGCAGGCGTCCGCCGCGCGTCGCATCACGCCGAGGTCGCCGACGACGACCACGCGAGCGAACTCCGTCACGGACGGGAACGCCTTGACGGCGACTTCCGAACCGATACCCGCGGGGTCGCCCATCGTCACGGCAATCAGGGGTTTACTCGTACGCATCGTCCCCACCCAAACGGGCGATGCACTTACGTATTGCCCCGGGAGTCCCGAACGCGCCGGCCTTCGTCACGACCGGGGTGCCGTCGGCGACGCCGCCAGACAGACGGCCGAGCGGAATGCCCTCCTCGACGGCCGTCCCGGAGAGGACCACGCCGGCCGCGTCCAGCGATTCGAAGACGTCGGCGGCGACCGCACCGCCGGTCACGAACACCGACTCCGGTGCCGGGGCTCCCCCGACCCAGAGCCGTTCGACGGTCGAACCCAGCGTCTCGGCCACCCGAGCGCGGACCGTCTGGTCGTCGATGCCGAGCCGTCGGCCCGCGTCGAGCGCGCGGCGCGGGGCGTCTTCGTCAGGCGCGGAGACCAGCACCGCGACGCCGCGGTCCGCGAGGCGTGACGAACAGGCCGCCGCGGCCTCGGCACTCGCACCGGCCGGGTCTTCAACGGCCGCATCGAGGTCCAGCGAGACGACCGACTCCGCGGGGAGTGCGTCGAGTTGGTCGAGCGTGGTCGGGTTCGTGCTCCCGACGACACACAGGACCGTTCGGTCTCGCGTGGGGACCGACGCCGGCCCGGCACCGCGGGGGGGCGGCGTCTCGACGTACCTCGCGAGCCCCGCGCTCCCGACGTAGACGACGTTCAACCCCGAGCGCGCCGCGCCGTCAGCGAGGGCTTCGAGATGCCGTTCGTGCGACGCGTCGGCGACGACGATTCCGCGACCCGTCCGAGCCTGTTCCCGTAACGCGTCCGCGACGGCCGCCGGCCCCGTTGCCACGCGGTTCACCGGCAGACGAGAGACGGAGTAGGACGACGCGGCGTACCGCGTGGGGAGGTGCGACGTCTCGACGGGCTTGTCCGGGTCGTTGCCGGCGGCGGTCTCCGCGACCGGGACGCCGTCGACGAGATGGTAGCCCTCGACGGTCGTCCGCCCGTTTCTCGGGGAGGCGGGTGCGACGAGCGCGAGGTCGGCCGCCGTCGCGTCGAGGACGGCGTCGGTCTCTCCCACGAGGTTCCCCCTGAGCGTCGAATCGACCTTCTTGTAGACGAACGAGTGGTCGTCGGTTCCGACGACGTCGTGGACTGCCGCCGCCGCGCTCGACGGGTCGGCGTATCGACTGTCCGTATCGACGACCCGGACGTCCGTGTCGGCACTCGGCGTGTCCGACGGCGCGGTCGACGCCGAGACGAGCGTTCGGAGCCCGCGAGCGGCGAACTCGTGGCCCGTGTCCGTCGCCCCGGTGAGGTCGTCTGCGATGACGAGTCCGGACGAAAGCATATACGGGGAGACGGAAAGACTACTACTAAAATCCCACCCCCATCGGCGAAAAGACTAACACGGTACTTGCCATGAACTGTGAACATGGGACATTCGTTCGAAGGATACCGACGGTCGAACGGCCGGGTCGGTGTCCGAAATCACGTCGCCGTCATCCCAACGTCAGTCGCGGCGTCTTCGGTCGCTTCCGCGGTCGCAGACGAGGCGGGGGCGTGGGCACGGGCGACGCCGCACCAACTCGGAACGAGCCAGCCCGACCCGGCACGGCGACAGACCGAGCGCGTCCTCGTCGGAACCGGTCGAAACCCGAACGTCGGCGCGGCGCTCGTCGTCGAACTCGGGACCGAAGACATCGACGCCGAAACGGTTGCGGACGACATCGCGGCCACGGGCAAGGCGACGGAGACGCTCACCATCAGAGAGTCCGGCGGAACCGCGAACGCGCTTTCGGAAGGCGCGGACCGCCTCGACCGACTGAAAGCGGAAGCGGACCGCGCGAGGCGCGAAGACGCCGACGTCTCCGAACTCGTCTTCGGGGTCGAATGCGGCGGGAGCGACGCGACGAGCGGAATCGCCGCCAACCCCGCCGTCGGCGCCGCGTGCGACCGCCTCGTCGAGGCGGGCGGGACCGCCTCGTTCAGCGAGACGCCGGAGTTCATCGGCGCGGAGCACATCCTCGCCGACCGATGCGTCTCCGAGGAGACGCGGGAGCGCATCCTCGAACGTGTCGAGGCGCGCGAGGGGATGGCCGAGTTGATGGGCGTCGACCTCCGCGGTGCACAGCCGACGCCCGGAAATCAGGAGGGCGGACTCACCACTATCGAAGAAAAGAGCCTCGGAGCCATCTCCAAAGGGGGGACGACGCCGATTCGCGGCATCGTCGACTACGGCGACGAACTGCCGACGAACGGCGGGCTCGTCCTCATGGACACGCCGGGGTACGACGTCGAGAGCGTCGTCGGGAAGGTCGCTGGCGGGGCGCAGGTCGTCGCGTTCACGACCGGTCGGGGAAGCACGACCGGAAACCCGCTCGCGCCCGTCATCAAGGTGACCGGAAACCCCAAGACGTGGGACCGGATGTCGAACAACATCGACGTGAACGCGGGGACGGTGTTCGACGGCGAGTCGATAGACTCGGTCGGTGCCCGCATCTTCGAGACGCTCGTCGAGGTGGCGAACGGCCGCCGCACGGAGGCCGAGCACCGCCGGTTGGAGGAGTTCGCGATAAACGAGATTCAACCCGAGGAGCTGACCGTGGAGGTGGACGGATGAAGGGCCGCGTCTTGGACGACGCGCTCCTTCGACTGAGCACGTCCGACAACGTCGGAACGACGGTCGACGACCTCGAATCGGGAACCGAAATCGACGCCGACGGCCGAACCGTCGTCCTCGCGGAGGACGTCCCGTTCGGGCACAAGGTCGCGCTCGAACCGGTTGACTCGGGCGGCGAAGTCCGAAAGTACGGCGAGGTCATCGGAACGGCGACGCAGGCGATAGAGGTCGGCGAGTGGGTCCACACCCACAACTGCGAGAGTACGCGCGGTCGCGGTGACCGGGCGGCCGCGAGAGGTGAGTCCGCATGAGCACGCCGAGCGCGTCCGGTCGGACGTTCGAGGGGACGCCACGAGCGGACGGAACGGTCGGCGTCCGAGACAACGTCTTGGTCCTCCCGTCGGTCATCTGTTCACACTTCGTCGCCGAACGAATCGCCGAGCGCGTCGACGACGCCGTGGCGACCCCGCACGACCACGGCTGTGCCCAGCTCGGGGCCGACAACGAGCAGACCCGGCGGACGTTCCTCTCGATGGCGCAGAACCCGAACGTCGCCGGAACGGTCGTGGTCGGACTCGGCTGTGAGGAAGTCCAGAGCGCCGAGGTGGCGACCGCGCTCGAATCCCGTGACGTCGCCGTCCGCGAACTGTCCATTCAGGGTGTCGGCGGGACCGACGAGTGCATCGAACGGGGCGTCGAAGCCGCGACCGAGCTCGTCCAGTCGCGGCGCACGTCGCAGACGGTCGCCGACCTCAGCGACCTGACGCTCGGCGTCGTGTCGAGCGACCTCGACGCGTCCACGGTCGCGTCGGCCGACCCGCTCGTCGGCCGCGTCGCCGACGAAATCGTCGACGCCGGGGGTCGCGTGGTCGCCGCCGGCAACGAGCGGTTAGTCGCCAACCCGGACGGGGCGCGCGACGCCGCGACGGACGAGGCGCGGGATGCGATGGAGGCCCTTCTCGACAGACACGAGGGACACCCGGCCCGGGCGACCCGCGTCGGCCAGTTCGCGCGTGACCGCCCGTTCGAGGAGGTCACGCGAGCGTGGGGGAGAAACACCGTCTCAGAAGTGCTCCCGTACGGCGAGCGTGCGACCCTCTCGTCGGGCCTCGCCGCCGTCGACGCCCCGTCTCGGTTCGGCGAGGCGACGACTGCGCTCGCCGCGGCGGGGCGAACGTCGTCGTGCACGTCACTGGCGACGGAATCCTCTCCGGGCACCCGCTCGTCCCGGTCGTCAAAGTGACCGGCGACCCGGGGACCGCGGCGGCGCTCCCGAACGACATCAGCCTCTCCGCGCGGCGTGCCGACCCGGACGACGTACTGGAGCGACTGGTCGACGTGGCGAACGGAACGGCGTGTCTCGCCGAAGAACACGGCTTGACGGAGTTCGCAATCACCCGCGTCGGCCCGTCGATGTGAACGGCGCGGCGGCTCGGGTGCGTTCGACGGGCCGACGCGCTCGCGAGAGAAAGCCGGCGGGCACGGCGGCCGGACGGGAGGGGAAACGAAGGGCGGTCGTGCGACGTTCGGTGAGAGGTGCCTGTCGGCGCGCGGCCGCTATGAGTACGTCAGGTTGAGTTCGATGACGTTCGCGGCGCTCATGACCTGTTCCGGGATTTCCGATTCGAACCGTTCGCCCTTCATCCGACTCGTCGGGCCGGAGACGCTCACGGCACCGATGGCGTGGCCGTCGGGGTTCTTGATGGGCGCCGCGATACACCGAAGCCCAGAGAGGCGTTCTCCCTTGTCGTAGGCGTACCCCCGCTCGCGAACCGCCGCGAGCTCTTCTTCGAGCGCCTCGCGCGAGGTGATGGTCGTCGCCGTCTGTGCGGGGAGACCCCAGCGCTCGATGATTTTGTCGACTCGCTCCTCGGGGAGGTACGCGAGAATCGCCTTCCCGAGCGACGTACAGTGAAGCTTGACGCGCATCCCGGCGTGCGTGTCGAGCGAGACGGCCTGTTCGCCCTTCGAGCGGAAGAGGTAGACGCCCTCGCCGTGCTCTTCGACGAGCAGGTTCGCGAGCTCTCCCGTCTGTTCGGCGAGTCCTTTCACTTCGGGCTTCGCCACCTCGTACAGGGGCATCCGGTCGCGGGTGTGCTCGCCCAGACTGAGGAACTTGAGTCCGATGCAGTAACGCTCGTCGCGCTGGACGACGTATCCGTGTTCTCGGAGCGTCCGAAGGTGACTGTAGACCGTACTCTTCGGGAGGCCGAGTTCGGTGGCTAACTCTGTGACACCCGCCGACCCTCGTTCTTTCAACGCTTCGAGAATCTCGAGCGAGGTTCCCAACGCCCCGATCGTGTTTGCCATGTTCGTTCCCATGCTACCCACCTGTTGACATTCATCGTTAATAATTGTTGTTCACGATTGTCGTATGTCTGTTCGTCATCGCTAGGCGGTCGCGCCCGAAGTTGTCGAAGGCGAAACCGTTTTGCCGGGTGCGCGTGTCGCCGTTAGACATGCAACGCGTTAGATTTCGCGACCCAGCGGGGAGTGTCAGAACCGGCGAATGGACCGACGACGGTATCTCGTTCGGCGGCGAAACGTTCGACCCGGCGACCGTTGACGTCCTCCCGCCGTGCGAACCGTCGAAAATCGTCTGCGTCGGCCTGAACTACGAAAAGCACGCCGAGGAGTCGGGGATGGACATCCCGGAGCGGCCCCTGCTGTTTCTCAAGCCGCCGAACGCGCTCGCTGCGCACGGAGACACGGTCACCCTCCCCGCCGGGAAACAGCGCGTCGATTACGAAGCCGAACTGGGCGTCGTCATCGGAGAGCAGTGCCGGAACGTCGAACCGGACGACGCGATGGACGTGATTGCCGGCTTCACGTGTCTGAACGACATCTCGAACCGAGACGACCAAGAGGTCGAACAGAACTGGATTCGCGGCAAGGCGTTCGACAACAGCGCGCCGCTCGGACCCGTCGTCTCGACGCCCGACGAGGTCCCTGCCGACGCGCGCATCGAACTCAGAGTCAACGGCGAGACGAGACAGGACTCCTCGCGGGCAGACTTCATCTTCACGATTCCAGAACTCGTCGCGGAGATTACGTCGTACATGACGCTCGAACCGGGAGACGTCATCTCCACGGGGACCCCCGAAGGCGTCGGCCCGCTCTCCGACGGCGACCGTGTCGAAGTCGATATCGAGGGGATTCGGACGCTGGAACACACCGTCCGGGCCGACTGACCGAGCGGTCGGTTTCAGCCCAAAGATTCATGTGCAACGGTAACACACAGTATGTCGTACGGGAAGGAGAGGCGACTCGTCAGACAATCAACCATCAACCGCGTGACTAATTGCGATACCGCCGCAACCAGCCCGTCTCTTCTTTCCGTATTTCCACCCATCCATAGCGTGAGCGAGGCCCTCGTCCACTCGCGGCGGTGCGGGAATCTCGTTCCTCAATAACAATTATGTAGTAGTGGCCGTTCCGTCTTTTCATGCGATACCACGCACTCGCGGGGACAGAGCGGTCAGCACTCGCTGTGTCCGAGGGCGGCGACGTCTACGACCTCACGAGCGCCAATTCCAACGTAGAGACCTTCTGTGACCTCGCTCGGGCGGCGGACATCACTGGGCGGACTATCGACGACGTGGCCGCGGGACTCCTCGACGACGCGGAGCGACTCTCTTCTGAGTACGTCGACGAGCGACTCGAGCGTCCGGTAGTTCCCGACGAGGTGTGGGCCGCGGGCGTCACGTACCACATCAGCGAGCAGGCGCGAGAGGCCGAAAGCGAGACGCCGGACGTCTACCTCGACGTCTACGATGGGGAGCGTCCAGAAATATTCTTCAAGGCGACGGAGAGCCGGACGGTCGGTCCGAACGAGGCTGTGGGCGTCCGGGGCGACTCCACGTGGGACGTCCCGGAGCCCGAACTCGCGGTGGTCCTCCATCAGGGTGCGATAGTCGGCTACACTGTCGGCAACGACGTGAGCAGTCGTTCCATCGAGGGCGAAAACCCGCTGTACCTGCCGCAGGCGAAGGTGTACGACCGCTGTTGTGCTATCGGACCGTGTGTCGCGTCCGCCGAGTCGGTGAGCGACCCGCACGGACTCGAAATGTCGATGCGCATCGAACGCGACGGGACCGTCCTCTACGAGGGGTCGACCTCGACATCCGAGATGGTGAAGTCGTGCGAGGAACTCGTGTCGTACTTCACCCGACACAACGCCGTCCCGGAGATGGTTGTGTTGCTGACCGGGACGGCACTCGTCCCCGAAGAGGGGTTCACCCTGAAACCCGGTGACGACGTCAGCATCGAAATCGACGACATCGGCGTCCTCGAAAACACGGTCACGGCCGTCTGACGAACGGGTGGTTCGGGAACAGCCTCCCGTCCGAACCGTTCGTACCGTTCTCGACTTCGACTCGCCCCGCCCCCCGAACCCCGTTTCCCATCACCGGACGATCCTGCCCCACGTCCGAGACTGATTGAGTTCGAGGCGACGCGATTTCACGCGCCCACCCCGCGTTTTTCGACGAACGTTATCGGTGAGACGGCCCGCACACAGTTCGGGCGTTCAGTATCGTCGCACGGATGTCTACAGAGTCAGAGGCGGCCGAATTACAGCTCTACGTCCGTAATGAGATTGGGGCGGCCGAGCCGAATCGACCGAGGGTGACGAGATGCGATGTGACACAGTGACGCGGGGAGACCGTAGTCGTGTTCACCATCGCTGAACGGGCCGTCGCCACTCGGTTCGGGCGCAGTGACCGTCGGGACGTTCGAACAGTATCCGACACGTATTTCAGCATACCGTGAGATTGACACCCAATGCCATATTCACGCGGGTCGGAGCTATCTACGGTCTACGAACGGGCGCGAACGAGCGGGTACGGGTTCGTCGCGAGCAACATCACCGAGACGAACATCCTGACCGGACTCGTCCGCGGCGCGGAGCGCGTCGATTCGGACCTCGTCGTGCAGGTGAAACGTGACACCGCCGCGTTCGCCGGGAACGGCGACCCCCACACGGGGTTAGATATCTTAGCGACGCACGTCGAGAAACTCGGCGAAGACGCCGACGTCGGCGTGTTCCTCAACGTCGACCACGTCCCCGCAGACGACCGCGCGTTCCTCGAATCCTGCGTCGCTTCCGGGGTTCCCTCCTCGCTGATGGTCGACGCGTCGCACGAGCCGTTCGAGGAGAACGTCTCGCGCACCCGCGACGTGGTCGAGACGGTTCGAAACCGCGAACAGGACATGCTCGTCGAGGCCGAACTCGGGATGATTAAGGGCCTCGAAGGCGGCGTCGAGACGACCGAGGCGTACTACACCGACCCCGAACAGGCCGTCGAGTTCGTCGACAGGACAGGGGTTGACCTCCTCGCGATTTCCATCGGGACGGAACACGGCGTTTCGAAGGGCCGCGACCTCGAACTCCGCCCGGACATCGCACGCGACGTGGGGCAGGCGCTGGCGGACCACGGCCTCGATACGCCGCTGGTCGTCCACGGGTCGTCGGGACTGTCCGATAGGCAGGTCCAAGACCTCCTCTCGACCGGGGTGTGTAAGCTGAACAAGAACACCAGATACCAGTACGAGTTCGCCAGAACGGCCTGTGAGTTCTATCGGGAACACGAGTCGAGTATCCTCCCACCCGAGGGCGTCGACGACGACCGACAGGGGTTCTTCGGCGACACGGAGTGGTCGCCGAACAAACGCGACTTCACGCCTCACCGGGTCTGTCGAGAGGTTCAGGACCGAATCGCCGACGTGATGACCGAGGTCGCCGCGCTCTCCGGAAGCGCCGGCGAGAGCCTGTACGTGTGAGTGCCATGGAAACGACAACGGCCGACGAACCGCTCCTCCTCGGAGTCGACGCGGGGTTGACGAACGTCAAAGCCGCGGTGTTCGATACCGACGGGAGAGAGCGGGCAGTCGCGGTTCGACCGACCCCGAACGAGCGCCCCCGCGCCGGCCGCGTCGAGCGCGACCTCTCGGCGTTCTGGGACGTGACGTGTGAGACGATTCGCGAGGTTCTCGGGGAGTCCACCGTCGAGGCGGGGGCCATCGCCGGGGTCGGCGTCGCCGGCCACGGACACGGACTGTACGCGCTCGACGACCGCGGACAGCCGGTCAGAGACGGCATCACGTCGTTGGACAGCCGCGCGAGTGACGTCGTCAAGTCGTGGGACGAAAGCGGCCGCTCGGAGGCGGTTCGCGCGATTACGGGGTACGAGCCCTTCGTCGCCGACCCGTTGAGCATCCTCGGATGGATTCGGCAGGAAGAACCGGAAGTCTACGACGCTATCGACCGACTCCTGTTCTGCAAGGACTACCTCAAATACCGACTCACGGACGTCGTCTGTACGGACGAGATGGAGGCGAGCGTTTTCTACGACATCGAAGACGAGGCGTACTCGTCGGAGCTGTTCGACACGCTCGGCCTCGGCGACTGCGCTGACGCACTGCCACCCGTCGTTCGAAGCACGGCAGTCTGTGGCGAGGTGACGGCGGCGGCGGCCGACGAGACCGGACTCGAAGCCGGCACGCCCGTCGCGTCCGGACTTCACGACGTCGGCGCTGTCGCGCTCGGGTCGGGTGCGTTCCGACCGGGGCAGGGGTCGCTCATCGTCGGCACCTGGGGGCAGAGTATCTACGTCTCCGCCGAGCCGAACAGCGCCGGCGGCGGAGGGCTGAGTCGGCGGTACCTCGGCGACGCGTGGCTCCGGTACCGCGGAAGCAGGTCCGCCGCGGCCGCGGTCGACTGGTTTACCCGAGAGTGCTGTCGCGATTGGCACGACGAGGCGGCGTCCGACGACGCGTTCTACGCCAGACTGAACGAGACGGTCGCGGAGGTCCCAATCGGCTCGAACGGGGTCGTGTTCCTCCCGAACCTGCAGGGGTCGACCGACGACCCGAACGAGCGCGGCGCGTTCGTCGGTCTGACTATCGAACACGACCGAGGCGAGATGTTACGGTCGATATACGAAGGCGTCGCCCTCTCGTTGAGCGACCGGTTGCTCGAACTCGCGTCCGAAGACGGACTCACCGACGTCCGTCTCGGTGGAGGCGGTGCAAAGAGCGCGGTGTGGTCCCAGATGTTCGCCGACGTTCTCGACGAACGGGTCGTCGTCCCGACGGGTGAAGAAGCGGGTGCCCGAGGTGTCGCTATCTGCGCCGGTCTCGCCGTCGGCCTGTACGACGACGTCGAATCCGCCGTCGAACACGTCGTCGGGGTCGAACGTCGACACGACCCGACGCCCGCGCACACCGACGCCTACCGGGAGGTCCACGAGGCATACCGACTGGCCGCCGAGGGTGTCGCCCCGGCCTGGGAAAAATTAACGTCGATTGAGCGGGAGACCCAAACGAATGACGATTGAAACCGTGCTCCTCTGTGGAGACCCACAACAGCCGAGCGAGTACATGTACGAGGCGGCCTCGTTCCTCGAATCCGAAGGCGTGTCGTTTTCCCGCATCGACTGGAAAGGCGACGTCTCCGCGGAACGGTTCCGAGAGGTCACGATGGAGATGGAGTCGCGAGGCCCGTCCGCTTACGACACGTCGATAATCGAGGAGCACCTCGACGGCGTGGACGCCCTCGTCGTGCACAAAGCGCCCGTCTCCGCGTCAGTAATCGAGGCGGGCGACTCGTTGCAGGTCGTCGGGGCCGCTCGGGGAGGCGTCGAGAACGTCGATATCGAGGCGGCCGAGGCGAACGACGTCGCCGTCCTCCACGCGCCCGGACGGAACAAGAACGCGGTCTCCGACTACGCCGTCAGCCTCTTGCTCACGACGGTCCGCGAGATTCCGCACCACACGAGGGCGCTCCACGCCGGCGAGTGGAGCCAAGAGTTCGACCCGAGCCGGTTACCCCGCGACATCGAGGCGATGACCATCGGTATCGTCGGGTTCGGAAACATCGGCCAACAGGTCGCCCGACGCCTCTCCGGGTTCGGCCCCGAACTCCTCGCGTACGACCCCTATCAGGACGACGCGGCGTTCGACGACGCCGGTGTCGAACGCGCGACGCTCGACGGCCTGCTCGAACGCGCGGACGCCGTGACGCTTCACGCGCGACTGACCGAGGAGACGCGGGGACTGCTCGGCGAAGACGAGTTGGCTCGGATGAACCAGTCCGCGATACTCGTCAACTCCGCCCGCGGAGGGCTCGTAGACGAAGCCGCGCTCGTCGACGCGTTGCGAACGGGGTCGATTGCGGGGGCGGCGCTCGACGTCTTCGAGACCGAACCCCTCCCGGAGGACCACCCGTTCCTCGAAATGGACAACGTCGTCCTCTCACCGCACACCGCGGGGTCGACGCGCGACGCCGTGACGAACGGACCCCGCATGATCGCCGAGGGAATCGAGAGCCTCATCGGTGGCGTGGACCCCGACAACCGAATCGCCTGATCGAACCCGGAACTTCGTTCGGCGTACCGGCGGCCGATATTCTCCTGTACGCACCCGTGTCGGGCGCGCCGTCTCACATCGGGCGAGAGGACTCACGCCGCGGGCGTCCGGTCGTTACTCGACCGCCTCTAGCAGGCCTTTCAGATACCCCGTCGCGTACAGTCGCCCGAGCGTCATGTACCCCGGGTTCGAGTTCTCCTCGCCGGCCATCGTCGGGACGTGGTCGGGTCGAACCGGCCCGTCGAACCCGATGTCGCGGTACGCCTGGATGCAGGCGTGCATATCGGTCGGCCCCTCGTCGTGCCACGTCTCGACGAACCGCTCGTTCGTTCCCTCGACGTCGCGGAAATGCACGAAGTTGATTCGGTCGCCGAAGCGTCGAATCGTCTCCGGGATGTCCGCGCCCATCGCGGCGAAGTTGCCCTGACAGAGGGTGATTCCGTTGTGTTCGCTGTCGTACATCTCCATCACGCGCTCGTAGTGCTCCGGCGACGTGACGATTCGGTCGACGCCGCGGAGGTTCTCAATCGGCGGGTCGTCGGGGTGCAAGGCGAGTTTCACGCCCGCTTCCTCGGCGACTGGGACGACCTCGTTGAGGAAGTGTTCGAGAGCGTCCCACAACTCGTCTGCGTGTACGGGGGCGAGTTCCTGTTCGGGCGCGTCTTCCATGAACTCGTTACTGTACGCCGTCGTCAGCGACCCGCCGCGGGCGGGAAGCGCCGTGGAGGTCCGCGCCCACCGCTTGCCCGCCATCCAGTCGTAGGCGACGACCGGCACGTCGAGCGAACCGAGATTCCGGAGGTACTGCTTGAACCGCTCTATCTCCTCGTCGCGACCGTCGCGACCGAGTCGAGTGTCGTCGGAAATCGGAACACAGCCTTCGATAACCCCGACGTCGAGGCCGTAGTCGCGAAACTCCCGAGTCAACGCGAGCAGTTCGTCGTACTTCCACGGGCGCGACCCGTCACCGATTTCGAGCGTGTGGACGACGGCGGTCTCGACGCCGACCTGTTTCGCGAGGTCCCACCGTTCGTCGCGCTCCGGCGGTAGTATGAGTGATGGCTCCATACCACACGATTTCGTTCGAGTGTTATCAGTGTTTCTCGTCTTCCGCCCCGTCAGCGGTCGCCCGATTCGAGGACGTCGTCGACGAACTGCCCGTCTTCGAACGCGACGGGTGCGGGCTCTTCGACGACGCGCAGGTCGTCGCGGTCGCGCGCTTCCTCGATGAGCGATGCCGAAACGGCGACGCGGCCGAGACGCATCGTGTCGCGAATGCGAACGACGCGCGGGGCTTCGAGGGCCCCCACGCCGATGGTAGACAGCGAGGCGATGAGGCCGCCCCGGTCGGTTTCGACGGCCGGCGGAATCCGGGCGGCCCGCGGGGTGCTCGCGGTGAGGACGTTGACCAGCGTGTCGCCCCAGTTCAGTTCCTCGAACAGGTCCGCGTGGACGAAGTCCGCCGACCCGAGTCCCGAACCGTTCCCGTGGGAGGCCGGCGTCAATCCGCGAACGAATATCCGAGTGATGTCCGGTTTCGGCGGGTCCGGTTCGAACCCGTACACGATTCGTCCGATGACGTTCGTGTCCATGCCCGCCCCGGAGATGTCCTTTCCCATCCGGTCTACCACGAGCACGTCGACCTCGTCGAACGGGATGGTCGGGAGGTGCTCGTAGGCGAGTTCGAGGAGTTCCGCCTCTCGGTCCAAAAAGCCCGACGGCGGCACCCCCTCGATGAATGCGGTGTCGTCGTGTTCGTCCTCGACGATGGCGATGCCGCCGGCAATCGGGAGGTTCTCGACGTGCAGGCGCGTGATTTCGGGGAGCATCTCCCGGAAACTCCAGTCGGCGGCCCAGTCGTGTGCCGTTTTCGCGCCGCGCTGTTTGCCCATCCCGATGACGAGCATCTTCGAGAGCCCAGACTCCACGTCGCCCTGAAAGTCCGTGTGGGGCTTCACGCGGTTGACCGGGATTATCGCGTCCGCGGCCGCCGCGTTCGCGTCCGCGTGGACCTCGACGTCCCGCTCCGGCGTCTTCCCGATGACGACCGTATCCATCGTCGCTCGAATCTCACAGCCGAGCCTCGCTTCGGTTATCCCGAGCGCTTCGAGCATCTCGCGTTGGCCGTCGCCGGTGGCACCTCCGTGGCTCCCCATCGCCGGGAACACGAACGGCTCGTACCCGAGGTCGTCGAGCGCGTCGACGACGGCGCTCACGATGGTCGGGAGGTTCGCGATACCGCGGCTCCCCGCCCCGACGGCGACTTCGCCGCCGTCCGGAACCCCGTCGAATTCGAGCTGTTCGACGGCATCGAACACGCTGTCTCGAAGCTCCCCTTTCGGAATCGGGTCCGTCTCCCACACCTGTTCGATGATTCCCATCTCCGGGACCGAGTCCATGCCGCTCACTTCGAGGACGGCCTCCTCGGAAATCGGGACTGGTCCGTCCCCTCGGTCGTCACTGCCTGACATATGCCACATATTCGCACATTCGAAGAAAAACCTGCCGCCGTCAGCCCTCGGCTTCCAGCGGTTCTTCTCCGGCGGCGAGTCGGTCGTTTACTTCCCCGATGTCGAGGTCGATGCCGAGGCCCGGCCGCTCGGGAACCGTAATCTCACCGTCTTCGATGAGTGGACCGCCCGCGTGCAGGTCGTCCCACCAGTCGACGTCGCGAGCGTGGTATTCGAGCGCGAACGCGTTGGGAACCGTCGCACAGGCGTGGACGGACGCCATGGTCCCAAGCGGGCTCGCGACGTTGTGCGGGGTGATTGGCACGTCGTACGCGTCGGCGACGGTCGCAATCTTCCGGAACTCGCTCAACCCGCCGCACTTCTGGATGTCCGGGGCGGCGATATCGATTGCCCCCGCCTCGAAAAACGGAAGAAAACCCTCCGTGCGAACGAGGTTCTCCCCGGCGAGGATTGGGGTGGTCGTCCCCGCCATGACTCGCCGGTGCGCGTCGGCGCTCTCCGGCGGGACGGGGTCTTCTATCCACGCGAGGTCGTACGGTTCGAGCTTGCGCGCGAGTCGAAGGGCCGTCTCGACGGTGAAACTCCAGTGGAAGTCGAACGCGAGCGTCGGCTCCCCCCCGATTCGCTCCCGAATCGCGTCCACGATATCGACCTTGTGTTGGACGGCGGCGTTCGTGAGGCGACGCGTCGCCGTGTCGGTGTCCCCCGGCGCGACATCGAGGTCGAACTTCAGCGCGTCGAACCCCTCGCCGACGACTGCTTCGGCGACGTCGGCGTACACGGCCGGGTCGTACGTTTCGTGGGGGTCGTCGCCGCCTTCGCCGAGGTGTTCGCCCGCGTGGCAGTCACAGTAGATGGCGACCGAGTCGCGGAACTTCCCGCCGAGCAACTGATAGACTGGGAGGCCGGTGAGCTTCCCGACGGCGTCCCAGAGGGCGGTTTCGATACCGGACACCGCCGCCTGCGAGTAGCCTTCGCCCCCGGCGAGTCCGGACAGCATCTGGGTCATGTGCTCGGTGAGGCGCTCGACGTCGTAGGGGTTCTCGCCGACGAGGCCGTTTTCGAGGAACTCGACGTGTTCGCTGACCGGTCCGGCGAACGCTTCACCGTATCCGCGGACGCCGGCGTCCGTCTCGACGGTCACGAGGTTCCACGGGAAGTTCCCGCCGAGCACTCGGCAGTCGACGGCCGTAATCTCGACGTCCCGTGTCGGGTCGCGGGACAGTCCGTCGTCCGCGAGGTTCCGCCATCCGACTCCTGCGTTCATCTCCGTTACGAGATGCTCGTACTTCGAGTGCGGCATCGTCGTGATGGTCGCGGGCCACCGTCAATAATCTTCCCCGCGGAAGCCGCCACGGACAGCCCTGAGAGCGTGCGGGAAACCGCTCCACTGAGAGAGCCTCCGACCCGTCTCTTACTCCGGTGCGATGAGTTCGACCGGGTGGACGACGTCCCGTTCGAACAGGTCGCCGAGCTGTTCGGTACAGGAGGTCCCGCTCGCGACGAGCGTGCGGTCGGTCGCGTCTGCGAACTGCGCTTCGAGGTCGCTCCCCACGTCCATGCTGAGTTCGTAGTACTCGCTTTTGTAGCCGAAGCTCCCCGCCATCCCACAGCACTCGACGTCCGACGTGAGGAGGTCGAAGCCGAGGTCCGTCAGGACCGCCTCGGTGTACGTCTCGACGCCGATGGTGCGTTGCTGACAGTGGCTGTGGTACGCCAGCGGCTCCGACGGCTCGGCGAGAACGCCCGCGTCGGCACCGGTGTTGAGTAAGCCGTAGACGTACTCCATGACGTCGTAGGAGTTCCCTGCGAGTCGCTCGTGTGTCTCCTCGTCGAGGAGCTTCCCGTACTCTCGGCGGAACGCGGCGAGGTCGGAGGGCTCGATGACCACGACGTCGAACCCGTCGTCGATGTACGTCGTCAGGTCGGCACTCACCGCTGACGCCCGCCGGGTTGCGGTCCGTATCATCCCCTGCGAGAGCGGTGCCCGGCCACTCTCCTGCGGCGTCGCGAGTTCGACCTGCGCGCCCAGCGCTTCGAGCACCCTCACCGCCGCCTTCCCCCGGTTCACGAGCACGTAGTTGGTGTACGCGTCGGGGTAGACGACCACCTCGCGCCCGTCGTTGTCCGGCGACTCGCGGGCGTCGAACCAGTCGGCGAACGTCTCCCGCTCGAACGTCGGGAGGTCGCGCCGGGCGTCGACGCCGAAGAACCGCTCCATCGCCGACCGCACCGCCCCGAGTTCCGCGAGTCGGTTCGAGAGCGGTGCCGTCGCCGACCCGACCCGTGCCAGCGTCCCGAAGTTCCCGAAGAGACGCTTCTGAACGTCGAGGCCCCCGGGCTCCGCATCGGGAGTCAACCCCTCGACGAGGAAGTCGAAGGCGGCCCCGTCCGACTCGTGGTTGATTCTGTCGCGGACGACCGTGTTTATCCACGGAATGTCGATTTTCACGGGGCAGGCGTCAGCACAGCGCGAACACCCCGTACAGAAGTCGTTGAACGTCGCCGCCGAGTCCTGCCCGTGAACGCCGGCTTCCCACCCGGTCGCGATACCGCCGGTGTAGGTCTCGCCGCCGAACGCGTGCCCGCCGACGTGCTGGAAGTTCGCACAGGAGTTCGCGCACGCCCCGCACCGAATGCAGTAGAGCGTCTCTTCGAGATGGTCGTCGTCTCGCATCGCCATCCGACCGTTGTCCACGAGGACGAGGTGGAACGCTCTGTCGTCGTCGCCCGAACCGAGCGGTTCGGTCGGCCGAGAGAAGTCGATAGTCGGCGAGTCCACGGGCGGGGTGAGCATCGTGACGTACTGGGAGATAGGTTGCCCCGTCGCCGCCTTCGCGATGAGTTCAATGAACGGTTGGAGTTCGTCGGCGCTCGGGATGACTTTCTCGACGCCCGCGACCGCGATGTGCGTGTTCGGGGTCACCGCCGTCTTGCGGGCGTTCCCCTCGTTCGTGACGAGCGTAATCGTGCCCGAATCAGCGAGGACGAAGTTCGCACCGGTCATTCCCACGTCTGCGGAACGAATGCGGGCACCGAGATAGTCACGCGCGAACGCCGTGAGCTCTTCTGCCGTCTCGAACGGCTCATCGGGGTCGAACCGTTCGTTGAACAGTCGAGCGACGTCTTCCTGTGAGCGGTGGAGCGAGGGGCCGACGAGATGCGACGGCGACTCGTCTGCGACCTGGAGGACGAACTCGCCGAGGTCGGTCTCCCAGACGTCGACGCCGGCGGCTTCGAGGTGGTCGTTGACGTCCAACTCCTCGGTCGTCATCGACTTCGATTTCACCACGGTGTCCGCGTCCTCGCCGTCGACGACGGCTTCGATGTACCGGTTGGCGTCCGCCGCGTCGTCGGCGACGTAGAGCTCGCCGCCGTTGGCCTCGACGCTCTCGCGGAGCCGGTCGATGAGCTCCGGAAGGCGGTCGATTGCGTCTTCCTTGATTCGGCGCGCCCGACTGCGGAGCCCCTCGTAGCCGTCGAAGCTCTCGGAGACTTCGTAGCGGTCTTCGTTGAACACGGTCGTGTTCTCGCGAATCGCGCGGCCTTCGGTCTCCAGTAAGTGACGGATGTGTCTCGCTTTCGCCCGGCGCTCTTCGAGGCTCATAGTCCCTCCACGAGGACCACGCGAACCGTCTTCGGCCCGTGGACCCCTTTCACGAGTGCGCCCATATCGCCGGTCGCGCTCGCTCCCGTGGCGAAGACGACCGACCCGCCGTCGGAGAACTGCTCGGCGAGCTTCGGCATCGCCTCGGTCACGTCCTCGATGACGTCGCTCTCGCGGACGACGCCGACGTGTGTCGGCGGGTAAAGCGAGACGGGTTCGTTCCCGGCGGCGTTCGACTCGACGACGAGCGTCCCGTACTGTGCGATGGCGCGCCCGATTGGCGTGACGCCGGTCTGTGCCTCGGTGAGGTCTCTCGGCGTGAGTTCCGTCGTTACGGGGGTGTCCTTCAGCGAGACGCCGTCGAAGCCGAGCGGGGTTCCGACGGCCGGTTCGTCGACGACGCTCGCGAGCGTCTCGGAGAACGTCGCAGGGGTCGCGCGCGTCAACTCCACGCCGACGTCTGTGAGCGACTGCTCGAACGCCCCGATAGTACCAGTAGCCATAGCAGTACCATACGGGACGAAAATGATAATTGTTGGCATGGGACTCGGAGGTGCTCATATGATGCCGGACGGCCGCGGTGGGTGCGGCGGGTGCGGCGGGTCGGCGGTCAGTACGCGCGACTGGTATCGCCGACTGCTGTCGCCGCCGCGCCCGTCGTTGGGGGCGCACGCCGAGGGTGAGGCTGTCGAGGGAGCCGTTCCACTCGTCGACCGCACCTCGACGCTCGGAGGAGGCCGAACTCGAAGAACTCCCCCGTAGTCCGGCGTCGAACCTCAGCTCACGCGGTTTCGTCCGCAAGGGCTGGTGAGTCAGTTTCGGGTGTGAATCCCGTTTATTCGTCGTCACCCTCCCACGGCGGTGTCACCCGCGGCGGTGAGAACACTTCGATACCGACGGCGTCGACCTCGCCGCGGTTCTCGGCAGAGCGGGGGACCGCTCCCGGAATGACGGAGGAGGTGTTCGGTCCGACGAGGTACTCTTCGTCGTCGACCGTGAACAGCAACTCCCCCGACGACACCCATCCGTTCTGTTCGTGTTCGTGGCTGTGCGTTCCGACGAGCCGCCCGACTCGATACGGGAGTGTTGAACACTGCCCTGCCGCCCCGCCGCGAGCTGTGCGGGGTGGACCCCGTCGAGTATCTCCTCGCCGTCGCCCGTCATCGGTTGAACGTCCGTACGGGCGCCTCGCGCGCGACCGACTTAACCGGTCCCCCGTGTCGGGACGTTTGAGTCGCGTTCGACACGACTGAACGTTCGCACGGAGTGACGCGACGGCGTCGATAACGCCGTGTCCCGAATTACCAGAGCGAACCGTAGCTGTGAACGCTCCGCGTGGTCGCCGCTCGCCGCACCGCGGTTTACTATCATCGAACACGGAGGGCGCCAGTCCTCGAACAATTACACATGTACGCCTGTAATGTGTCGCTCGACGTGCTCGCGGTGAACAGCGAGTACGTTCGCTCTCGTCGCACACCGACCAGCCGGCTCGCCACTACCCCCGCAGGAGTGGAGTTTCGAACAGTCGTTCCACGTTCCTCCCTCGGAGGCAGACGGGTCTCAGAGATGGCGTACGGGGGAGTCGGCCGATTGGCGTCGCCGCTAATCGGAGGAGTCGACGCTCCCGACGACGAAGCCGGTGGCTCCGATGCAACCGTCTCTCAGTATCTCTGCGGGACCGCCGGAGGGGTCACTGCCACGGCGCACCGTCGCGCTCGACGAAGCGCGTGCGCCGTTCGATGTCGTCGATGCGGGCGATGTCTTCGTCGTCCAGTTCGAGCGCGGCGGCACCGAGGTTGTCTTCGAGGTGGGCGCTGGAGGTTGCTTTCGGAATCGCGACGACGTTCTCGTGGCTCGTCACCCACGCGAGACACACCTGCGCGGGCGACGTCTCGTACTGTTCGGCGATGTCGTAGATGGTCTCGTTCGTGAGGGCCTCGCCGCGTGCGAGCGGCGAGTACGCGACGAGCGTGTACTCGTGCCGCTGGGCGTCTTCGACGAGTTCGCGTTGCGGCAAAAACGGGTGTAGCTCGACCTGGTGTGCGAAAAGCGGTGAGTCGAGGACCTCGCGGGCCTCGTCGAGGAGGTCGACGTCGAAGTTCGACACGCCGACGTGTCGGACGCGGTCCGCCTCGACGAGATGTTCGAACGCGCCGAGGGTCTCGGCGGCCTCGTACTCCCCGACCGGCCAGTGAACGTACAGGAGGTCGAGGTAGTCGACGCCGAGCCGCTCCATGCTCGCGTCGGCCTCTTCGAGGACTTCGTCGTGGGTCATCCCACCGCTTATCGGGTGGACTTTCGTGGCGAGAAACAGCTCGTCGCGAGGCGCGTCGGCTTCCTCGATGCCGTCGCCGACGGCCGATTCGTTCCCGTAGTGCTCTGCGGTGTCGACGTGTCTGTACCCCAGTTCGATGGCGGTCCGGACCGACCGGGCGCACTGCGTCGGGTCGTCGTTTTCCCACGTTCCGAGCCCGATTGGTGGCAGAGGTGATACCATACGACGTATCACCCGTATCTGCAAGTAAACTCTTTCGCCGTCGGCGTGCCCCCCGCCGGCCCACCGGGACGAATCCGGAGCGGGGAGTCTCGTCTCCGCGCGCTGGGGTAGATTGATACGACGGCGGACGAATGTACGGTCCGATGACGAGTTTGACTGTCAGACTTCCAAGCGGAGACGACCTTCCGAAGGTCGGCCTCGGAACGTGGGATATCGATGGCGCGACCGTTCGCGCGTCTGTACGCGCCGCGCTCGACGGTGACTACACCCACGTCGACACGGCTGAGGGATATCAAAACGAGGGCGAAATCGGTGAGACGCTCGCGGACTACGACCGCGAAGACCTGTTTCTCACGTCGAAGGTACTGCCGGCGAACCTCAACTACGGTAGCGTCATCGAGTCGTGCGAGAACTCACTCGACAGACTCGGAACCGACTATCTCGATTTGTATCTGATTCACTGGCCGAACCCGGCGATTTCGCTCCGAGAGACGCTCGATGCGATGAAGACGCTCGCCGACGACGGGAAGGTGCGCAACGTCGGCGTCTCCAACTTCAGCGGCTATCAGCTGAGTAACGCGTTACACATCACGGACGTCCCCATCGCCGTCAATCAAATCGAGTTCCATCCCTGGTTCCAGCGGCGCGACTTGGTCGACTACTGCCAGTCGAACGGGGTGGCCGTCGAAGCCGCGGCACCGCTCGGGCGGACGGAGGTACTGCAAGACGCGACGATTCAGGCTATCGCAGAGACGTACGACAAATCTCCCGCGCAAATCGTCCTCAAATGGGCCGTCGAGAAGGACGTCGTCGTCCTGCCGAAGTCGAGTTCCGCGACGCACATCGCCGAAAACGGTGCGTTGTTCGACTGGGAACTCGACGCGGAAGACCAACGGCGTATCGACGAACTGGACCGGAACCAGCCGGTCTACGATACGCTCGAACAGGACTGGTCTCGAGAGGTGTACGGGGTTCCAGAGTAGTCGGTTCGACCTGACGAAGGTGGTTCCGTTGTCTGTGTGGCGCACGGAGCGCGGTTTGCCAGCACCTCGGTTCGATCTCCGCCGTCAGAACGTGTCAATCACTGGGATGCCGACGGTGTCGAAGTCCGTCATCGAGGCTAGCAGTTCGGGTGTCTGGTCGAGAGACACCGTTTCGGATATCACTGCCGCCGGTTCGAGCGCGCCGCGGTCCATCATTCTGAAGATTTCGTCGTAGCGTGGTCGAGGCATCCCGACCGCACCGATGAACTGGAGTTCGTCGAGTACCATCCGGTCTGTCGGGAGCGCGACCTCTCCGCCCTCCTCGTTCGACGTGAGTCCGACTTGCACGTGCTGACCTCTCTTTCGGAGGCTCTTGACCGCGTTTTGGCACGTTTCGGCGATTCCGAGGGCGTCGACCGAGACGTGAGCGCCGCCGTCTGTCAGCCCTCGCACCTCCGACGGAACGTCAGCGAGGTCGTTTGCGTTGAGCGTTTCGACAGCGCCTAGTTCGCGCGCAAACGACAGTTTCTCGTCGAAGAGGTCGACGGCGACGGCGTTGGCCCCCAGCGCGTCGGCGATGTGAACGGCGGACAGGCCGACGCCACCACAGCCGTAGACGACCACCCAGTCTCCCGCGGTGACGTCTGCACGGTGGACGAGAGCGTGAAACGAGGTCATGAACCGACAGCCGAGACCGGCCATCTCGACCGACGCGACGCTGTCCGGGAGCTGGACGACGTTGTAATCCGCCCACGGCACGTGGAATCGTTCGGCGAAGGCCCCGTTGGCCTCGGGTGCGAGTCCGAGCGGGACCCGGTTATCGCAGACGTTCGAGCGACCCAACCGACAGGACGGACACGTCCCGTCGCCGAGGTTGAAGGGGACTGTCACTCGGTCGCCTTCGCGGACGTGTTCAACCTCGTCGCCGACCTCGACGACGACGCCGGCCGGTTCGTGACCGAAGACGTGTCCGTCGTCGAAATCCCGAGACTCCCAGAGCGGGTCGCCCTGCCACGCGTGCCAGTCGCTTCGGCAGATTCCGCACGCCTCCGTCTCCACGATGACACCCGCCTCGTCTAGTGCCGGTTCGTCGACCTCCCGAATTTCGAGCGGCTCACCGGGAGTTGTGAAAGTTACTGCGCGCATCGTACCATGGTGATTGCTGGCAATTAGTATAGTTGTACGGGGATGTCACCCCAGTATCGCGGACGCCAGACCACAGGCGGAGCGAATCGCGGGGCGAGTACGCGACGAATGAGCGAGAACAGTTGGGGTGACGCCCGCGCCGTTCCACTTGCTCGCTCGTCGCGTTTCGGGCCGAAACAGACAGACACATATATAATACTGTTATCTGATAGTATCGGCGACAAGCGCCGTCTCGTCAACCGTGCGTCGTCGGAGACGAGCGACACTCAACCGGGCGTGGTTCGGAGGGGGTGCGTCGGTGAGACCCGATTCGTCTCGATGGGTACCACCCGACCGTCCGCCGCGACAGAGACCGTCACGACTCCCGTTCACCCACGGTTCTGGTCGAGAGGTGGTCCACGCGCCAATCTGAGTCGAGATAAACTATCCCGTGAAAGTCGTCTCGTCGGCCTCACGCAACCCCGAAAGTGAGTTCGACCCGCACAGGCCTCTGTCGTAACGCGGGTATCACGAAACGTGAACCAGCGCCGAACACGTCGAGGAAAACCAAGCTGAAGAATAGTCATGTTTCTTATATTTCACCATATATAATATTATACATATAATATTGGTTCGACGTCGAACGCCGTCGCTACGTCGCCCGTCCGGCGGTGAAAGTTCGACCGCATGCGTGAGCGAAACGACCATCTACCGCGACCGTCGGGGCGACGAGTCCGAGACGCCGGTGGTGGAACTCGTCCGGATATCCGGGACCGCCCGCGAGTCGAGCGAACAGTTCACCGAGTCGAAACGTCGGCGTCTCCGACTGAGCGGCCGGCCAGTCACGGTTAAGTATCTCCCGTCGAACTTTCACGGAGAACAGCTATGAGTGAGACGGTGAACGAGGTGGCCGTCCTGCACGTCGACGACGACGAGGCCTTCGCGGAGTTGGCGGCCGCGTTCCTCGAACGGATGCACGACCGGTTCCGGGTCGAGACCGAAACGTCGGTGGCGGCGGGACTCGACAGACTTGCCGACGAGGAGTTCGACTGCGTCGTCTCCGACTACGACATGCCAAGCCTCGACGGTCTCGACTTCCTCGAAGCCCTCCGCGAGGACGCCCCAGACCTCCCGTTCATCCTCTTTACTGGCAAAGGAAGCGAGGAGGTCGCGAGCGACGCCATCTCCGCGGGCGTCACCGACTACCTCCAGAAGGAACACGGGACCAGTCAGTACACCGTCCTCGCCAACCGCATCGAGAACGCGGTCGAGCAGTACCGCTCACAGCGCGCGCTCGAGGCGAGCGAACAGCGTCTCTCGCTTTTCATCGAACAGTCGCCCCTCGGCGTCCTGGAGTACGACAGCGACTTCCGCATCGTCGGCCTCAACGAGCGTGCGGAAGACATTCTCGGCTACTCCGAGGCGGAACTGCGCGGCCACACCTGGGAGGCCATCGTCACGGAGGGCAGTTACGACAACGTCGACACCGTCACGGACCAGCTCGCCACGGACACCGGAGGCTACCACAGCGTCGACGAGAACGTCCGAAAGGACGGTGAACACATCCACTGCGAGTGGCACAACCGCGTCGTCACCGACGACGGCGGCGAGGTCGTCGCGGTCTTCTCGCTGTTTCAGGACGTGACCGAGCGCATCGAGCGCGAGGCGCGACTCCGGGAGACGACGGCGCGGCTCACCGCGCTCTTCGAGGAGTCGCCCGACATGGTCAACGTTCACAACGTCGACGGCGACATCCTCGACCCGAACCCCCAACTGTGCGAGGCGACCGGCTACAGCGCCGCGGAACTCACCGAGATGAAGGTCTGGGACCTGGACCGAACGCTGGGCGCCGAGCGAGCCACGGACATCTGGAACGACATGGAGCAAGGCGACAGGCGGCGGATCGAGGGCGCCTACACCCGCAAGGACGGCTCGACGTTCCCGGTCGAGGTCCACGTCCGCCGGCTCGACCTCGCCGGCGAGGACCGCTTCGTCGCCATCAGCCGCGACATCTCCAAGCGCGTCGACCACGAAGACGAACTCGAACGGACCAAAGTCCTGCTCTCGACGCTCGTCGGGGCGCTCCCGGTCGGGGTCCTCGCCGAGAACAGCGACCGGACCGTCCTCGCGGTCAACGACCGACTGCTCGAACTGTTCGACATCCAGGAGTCGCCCGCGGAGCTCGTCGACGCGGACTGTCTGAAACTGGCGCGAGAGGCCGGCGAACTCACCACCGACCCCGAGGGCTTCGTCGAGCGCGTCGACGAGCTGATATCCGGGTCCGAATCCGTCTACTCCGAGTCGGTCGAACTGGCGCGCGGCCGGACGCTCGCCCGAAGCTACGAACCCATCGAACTGCCCGAGGGGACCGGCCACCTCTGGATGTACCGCGACACGACCGAACAACGCGAGCGCGAACGACAGCTCCAGCGGCAGAACGAGCGGCTGAGCGAGTTCGCCAGCGTCGTCAGCCACGACCTGCGGAACCCGCTGAACGTCGCCACCGGCAACGTTCAGCTGGCGCGCGAGGAACACGACAGCGACCGGCTCGCCACCGCCGCGGAGGCGCTCGACCGCATCGGTGACCTCATCGACGACCTGCTGACGCTCGCCCGCGAGGGCGACGACGTCGGCGACTGCGAAACCGTGGCGCTGTCGTCGCTCGTCGACGACTGCTGGCGGACCGTCGAGACGGCGGACGCCGACCTCCGAAACGACCTGACGACGACCGTCGTCGCCGACCGAAGCCGGCTCCAGCAACTCATCGAGAACCTCGTCCGTAACTCGGTCGAGCACGGCGGCCCGGGCGTGACGGTGACGGTCGGCGACCTCCCGAACGGCTTCTACGTCGCCGACGACGGCGACGGCATCTCGGCCGACCACCGCGACACGGTCTTCGAGGCCGGGTACACCACCTCGCGCTCGGGGACCGGCTTCGGTCTCGCCATCGTCAAGCAGGTGGCGGAAGCCCACGGCTGGGAGGTCCGCGTCACCGAGTCCGCCGAGGGAGGCACCCGCTTCGAAATCACGGGCGTCGACTTCGCCGACGGCCGGGCGTGAACACGGCGCACGGAGGGCGAGACGGCCGACTCAGTACGGAACGCCGCAACTCGGACACATCGGCGGCGCGCCCTCGGGGAGCTCGACACCGCAATGGGGACACTCCCCGTCCGCGTCGGTCGACGTAATCTCGGCGACCGCGTCCGCGGTCGTGTCTCGAACGCCGGCGAGCGTCCCGACGCCGTCGGCCGGCGAGTCACTGTCACTGTCATCGCCGTCACCCGACGCCCGGAGAAAGCGGACTCGCTCGGCGACGAACGCGGTCGCCTCGTCGGACTCCGCACCGAGCTCCGAGTCCGGAGCCATCACCGATTCGCCGCGCTCGCGGGCCAACAGCCCGAGCGCCTCGGCGGCGCGGCCCCGGACGAAGGCGTTCTCGTCGGCGAGCCGAGCGGAGAGCGCCGACCGACCCGCGCCGAGCGAGTCCGGGGCGTCACAGCCGACGGCCGCTATCGCCGTACAGAGGTGGTATCGGACGAGTTCGTCTCGGTCGTCGAGGTGTTCGACGAGCGCCGAGACGCGGTGGCGAAGCCGGCCGGGGTCGCCGAGCGCGACGCATTCGAGCGCCTTCGCCAGCTTCTGTTTCACCTCGGGTTCGTCGAACGAGAGGCCGACGCGGAGGTCCGCGAGCACGTCCGGCGAGGCGACCGCGTCGGGGTGTTCGAGCGCGACGTAGCCCAGCGCCTCGGCCGACCGGGCGCGGACGTAGTAGAACTCCTCCTCGTCGGCGAGGCGGTCGGCGAGCGCCGGAATCGCGGGAGTGACCGCGTCGGGAGCGGCCGCCGCGACCGCGACGAGCGCCTTCGCGGTCAGCAGTCGGACGGCGCGGTCGTCGTCGGTGAGAAACGGCGTGACGGCGGGAAGAAACGACTCGAACGCGGTCGGCCGGTCGTCCGCGAGGCCTCGAAGCTCTCGGAGCGCCTGTTTACGGTCCTCGTCCGACGCCGTCCGGAGCGCCCCGAGAGAGTCGCTCACCTCCTCGTCGGCCCGGGTCTCGACTGCTTCGACGAGGCGCTCCAGCGGAGACGCGCGGCGTGTGTCGTCCATCGGTTCGTGTCCCTCGTTGGCGGAGTATCCCCTCGGCACGGCAATAAGTTGGTGGGGAGCGCGTCGTCGAATCGAGGGGTCGGGGACGCGGCGTCAGTCCAGCGGGAACCGCGCGACTGCGCCGTCGTCGACGTACGAGACGAACACCGACGCAGACTCGACGCGGGACGAGAGCCGACTGTACGAGTCCGGTTCGTACGACCACCGCGACGCGCCGGTCTCGCGGGCCAGCACCTCGAAGCCGCGGTCCCAGACGGCGACGACGCGGGAGTCCGTGACGCCGAGCGAGTCGAGCGACGGGAGTCCGGTCACGGTCCGCCACCGCCGCGTGCCGTCGAGGCCGAAGCAGTCGACCCGGCCGAGAATCCCGCCGTCGGGGTCGTCGACGCGGCTCCCGACGAACACCGCGTCGTCCGTGGGCTCGACCGCCCGAATCTGGTAGCCCGTGGGGTTCGCCCACAGGCGCTCGCCGGTCTCCCGGTCGAACGCGAGCAGTTCCTGCCGCCCGCCGTCCCGGTCGCGGGTGAGGTACGCCTGCGACCCGAGCACCGTCGTCCGTCCCACGTCGCCGACGGGGACGCGCCACCGAACGCTCCCGTCGGAGGGTTCGTAAGCCACCAGCGTCCCGTCCCTCGCGGCGACGGCGAGTCGGGAGTCCGCGGCGACGTTGGGATACCACCGCCGGGGCTCGGTCCGCCATCGAACGCTTCCGTCCGCCGGCGAGAGCGAGACGACGCGCGATTCGCTCCCCCCCGCCGGCACGGGAACCACGAGCGAGTCGTCGGTGACGCCGTTGAGGAAGTACGACGAGACAGCCCGGTCGAAGCGTCGGTCGCCGGTTTGGGAGTCGTAGCCGGTGAGCGTGTCCTCGGAGCCCGCGAAGTCGAGTTCGGCGACGAGCGAGCCGGTGCGGACGAGTCGCGCCCGGCGCGCCGTGCCCTCGTCGCGCCACAGTTCCTCGCCCGACGAATCGACGGCGTAGAGGTCGCCGTCGGTGCTGTGGACGTGGTACGGGCCGCCGGACGGCGGGGCGACGGGTCGCGCCTCTATCGGGCCGCCCGTCTCGAACCGGAGGGCGGTCGACCCGTCCTCGCGCCGCAGGCCGTACAGCGCCTTGTCCTGCATCCCGGCGAGGACGAGGTCGTCGGTGACGGCGAGCGGGCCGGCCATGTACGCTCCGTCGATATCACGTCGCCAGACGGGTCGTCGCCCGTTGAGCCCGGGAATCGAGCTACAGCCGGCGACCGCGAGCGAGCCGACTGCCGCGAGGCCGCCGAGCATTTCGCGGCGGGTGACGTTTCGGTGCCGATTCCCGGTAGAGTCAGACTGCTCCGAGCGCTCACTCGGCATCGAGCACCTCCGCGTCGAGGCGGGCGAGTTGCCACTCCTGTCCGACGTAGACGCCGTCGCCGGCGGCGACGGCCCAGTTCACCCTGCCGCCGTCGGGAGTTCGCTCAAGCCGATATTCGTCGACGAGCGTCCCGTCGGTCGCGTGGACGTACAGCGCGGTCGGGTCGAACGGGACGGTTCCGCTGTGCCCCCGGACGAGGATGTCCGACCCCACGACGGTCACCAGTCGGTCGCCGACGCGGGTCGGCCCGCAGGTCACGGGGCCGGCCAGTTCGTCCCGCCACAGCCGGGTTCCCGTCTCGGCGTCGAAGGCGTACACGAAGTAGTCCGCGCCGCCGACGTACACGCGGCCGTCGGCGACGAGCGGCCGGGCGAACACGGTGTTTCGGAGCGGCGCGCGCCACCGAACCTCGCCGGTCGCCGCGTCGAGCGCCAGCAGTTCCTCGGTCGCGCTCCCGACGAACACGGTGTCGCCGGCGACCGCCACCGACGACGGCGACGGGCCCACGTCGACGCGCCACGACTCGGAGCCGTCAGTTGCGAACCGGCGAAGCGTTCCGTCGAGGACGGGCGCGACGACGCCGGCATCGGAGCCGTCGCCGGCGGGTGCGGCGGCGGGCGCACCGGCGAGCGACGCCGGAAGTTCGGCGCGGAAGCGTCGCTCGCCCTCCTCGCGGGACAGCCCGAGCAGTCGGTCCACCACGTCGTTTTCCGTGCCCGAGATGGGGAAGACGACGGTGTCGCCGGCGACGACCGGCGGATATTGGACGACGCCCGGGTCGGCTCTGTCCACACCCGTCAACCCGGTGGTCCACGATTTCTCGCCCGTCTCGTAATCGACCGCCGTGGCCCGCTCCGCCTTCGAGAACAGGTAGGCGTGGCGGTCGTCGAGGGCGAGGGGCGACCGGTGTCCTTTTCGACCGGTCACCGCCCAGCGCTCCTCGCCGGTTTCGGGGTCGAGCGCGGACACCATCGGGTCGGCGTGAAACGGGCTCCCAGTCCCGACGAGCAAGGGGCCGGACGACGGTCGCAGGGCGCGGGTCGGAGTTCGCACGTCCGCCGTCCACGCGGTCGGCATCGGGAGCGAATCGTCGCGGCCCGTGAGACTCGCACAGCCGGCGAGGCCGGCGGCGAGCGCGGGAATCGCCTTCAGCGCGTCGCGTCTCGAATAGGAGGGCATCGCGGGAACGTGTGACCCGGTTGATAATACTCCTGTTGGTTTCGACGGCGGCGCGACCGGCCTCGGCCGGCGGGTCTCCGAGCGGAAAGCCACGAAGCCTTTTACCCCGCGCCGAGACGGCGGGCGTATGCTCTCCAGACGCGAGGTGCTGGCCGCGGGCGGAGCCGCGCTCGCGGTCGGTCTCGCCGGCTGTGGCGGTTCCCCGCCGACCCCGGACGCGACGTTCGACGCGCCGACGACGGCGTGGCCGACCGCCGGCTACGACCCGGGGGCGACGGGTCACGCGCCCGCCGGCCCGACCGAGGGAACCGTCTCGTGGAGCGTCTCGCGGAGTTCCGCCGACCCACCGCTCTACGGCGCGCTCTCCCCGCCGGTCGTCGCCGACGGCACCGTCTACGTCGCCGGGCTCGCCACCCACTATTACAGGCCGGACGACTTCGTGAGCCCGCTGGCCGCAATCGACGCCGCGTCCGGGTCGGTCCGGTGGGTCGAAGGCTTCGCGGGGGGACTCGGCGGCGGCCCCGCGGTCGTCGGCGACGACTCCGAAACCGTCGTCGTCGGCGGGTACGACGGCGCGCTCCACGCCGTCGGGAGCGACGGGTCGAGCGAGTGGACCGCGGACCTCGGCGGCCGGCTCGGCACGCCGACGGCGTACGGAAACCGACTGTACGTCGAAAGCGGGAGCGGTCGCCTGCACGCCGTCGGGAGCGGTGGAGACCGGCTGTGGGCCGCCGACCGACCGGGTCCGTCGGAACTCCTCGTCGGCCCGGACGAGCCGGTCGAGACGACGATGCCCGTCGCCGACGACCGCGGCGTCTACGCCGCCTTCACGCCGTTCGAGCGGGAGCGCGAGGCGGTCGTCGTCCTCGGCTACGACCACGGCGGTGGGCGGCGCTGGCGGGCGGTGCTCGACGGGCGGTACGGCCGATCGCCTAACGGCCTCGCCGTCACCGACGACGCGCTGTACGCGACCGTCGGCGGGACCGTCTACGCGCTGGACGCCGACACCGGCGAGGAGCGGTGGCGGTTCGTGACCGGCTCGACGGTGGCAGGCCCGCCGACGGTCGACGACGAGCGAGTGTACGTCGGCGCGAAGAACCTCTACGCGCTCTCCCGGAGCGAGGGCGTCGAACAATGGCGCGTGGTGAACGAAGCGCCGCCGAGCCACCACCGCGACCCGACGGCGCTCCCGTATCTCGCTCGTCCGCCCGTCGCCGACGGCCGGGTCTACCTCCGGACCGGAGCGGTCTCTGCCACCGACGGAACGCGGCTGTGGGGCGGCGACGCCGACGAGTGGCTCCAGTCGGGGAACTACTTCGCCGAACCGTACTACAGGCGACCGATGGCGTCGCCGGTCGTCACCGGAGACGCGATGTATCTGACTCACCCACACCGCGGGGTGGTGAAGGTCGCATGACCGACGCCGACCGGCGACCGACTCGGCGACGGCTCTTGGCGAGTCTCGGAAGCGCCGCCGCCGTCGGCGCGGCGGGCTGTCTCGGAACGCGGTCGGAACACAACCCGACGAGCGGTGAGTGCCCCGAGTACGACCCCGTCGAACCGGCGACGACGGACTGGCGCGGCGTGCTGGGGCCGACGACGAACACCGGGGCCGTCGCGGCCGAGGCGGTCCCCGAGGGCGACCTCGCGATAGACTGGACGGTGCCCGTCGAGACCTACGTGGGCCACCACGTCCCGGTCGTCGCCGACGGCACCGTCTACGTCCACGACATGGACGACGAACTCTCCGCGGTCGACGCCGAGACCGGCGAGCGGATGTGGACCAGACCGCTCACCGACCCCGAACCCGCGCCCGCAGTCGGCGGCGGGACGCTCGTCGTCGTGACCGGCGAGGAGACCCACGCGTTCGACGCGGCGACGGGAGACCGGCGCTGGAAGCGAGACGACCTCGGCGGCGGCATCTTCGGCGCGAGCCCCATCGTCGCGGGCGACACCGTCTACGTCCAGTCGGGCGTGGCGACCCACGCGCTGTCGCGTTCGACCGGTGAGACGCGCTGGCGGACCGCGACCGGGTTCCCCTCCGACTCGACGCCCGCGGTCGACGGCGACACGGTCTACACCGCCGGCGACGACACCTACGTCCGGGCGCTGGCCGCGGCCGACGGGGCGGAGCGCTGGCGCGCGAAGACGAGCGCCCGAATCGCGTGTAACGTCTCGGTCGTCGCGGGAACCGTCCTCGTCGGGACCGGGGCCGGGAACGTGCTCGGGTTCGACGCCGAGACCGGCGAGGAACGCTGGCGCTACCGACTCGAACCGCGGCGGGCGAGGGGTGAACGTCGACCGAGGCGGCCCGAGACCATCGCGACCGACGGGAGCCGGGTGTACGTCGCGACCGACGACCGACTGGTCGCGCTCGCGCTGGCTGACGGGACCCGCTGTTGGGACAACCGGAACTACGCCGGGGGCTACGCGAGCGGCATCGCCGTCGGCGCGGGAAAGGTGTTCGTCCCGACGCACGACGACAGCGGCGGCGCGATGACCGTCCTCGACGCCGCCACCGGGAATACGCAACAGGAACTGGCCGGAGACGAACGCCAGCGCTTCGATATCGGGCCGAGCGTCGCCGGGGGCGGCGTCTACTTCGCCGGGCGGAACGCCGTCGTCCGACTCAGTTAGGGCGTCCGTCGCCGGCCGTCACTCGACTGGTCGGGCCGCCGGCTCGTCTGGTGGTCGGGCCGTCGGCTCGTTGTTCTTCAGTTCGGAAGCGGCGGCCACGTCGTCGCCACCGTCTCGGCGATGAGCCGGGTCTGCGCGCGCCGGAGTCGCTCGGAGGCCGAGGAGGCGGTGATGCCGAGTTCGTCGGCGACCTCCCGCAGGGTGGCCCCGCGGGGGATGTCGAAGTAGCCCAGTTCGTACGCCGTCCGGAGCGCCTCGTCCTGCCGGTCAGTGAGTCCCTCGCCCGGCGGTTCGGGGTCGCCGTCGCGGGCGAGGCGTCGGAGGTCGAAGCCGGCGTTCCGCCGCCAGAACGACGCGAACCGCCCGAACGCGTCGCGGTCCGCGAACCAGCCGGTCTGTCGCCAGCCCGCCGGTCGGACCTCGATGCGCTCGATGATGGCGTCGGCGGTGGCGAGGGCCTCCAATCCGGCGAGGTCGTCGAGGCTGTCCCCGAGCTGTTCTTCGAAGCTCAACCCCGGGACGGCCTGATACCGGCGCGTCTCGCCCGACTCGCCGATTCGGGTCCAGTCGGCCACGTCTGAGGCGTCGTCCATGGCGCGTTCGAGCGCCCGCGTCGAACCCCCCGTGACCGTGACGACGAACATCGGCCGCTCGCCGTGGTTGTACTGGAGTTCCAGCGCGAGCGTCGCCTCCGGGACCGCCGCCGCGACCCCGGTCAGCGGGAGCGCGTCGCAGTCGATGTCGAACTCGGCGATGAGCCCCATACGTCCGCCCTCTCGGCGGTCGGTCAAGGGCGTGTCGGAGCGGCCGAGACAGTCGCCGTCTTCCGCCCCCATGTAAACGGCCGCACGGCTGAGAGTGCGACTTAGCCGCCGCCGGCGACAAGCGAGAGTGCGATGCAACCGATTCGATTCGAACCCGGAGTCGAACTGTCCGACGAGCGATTCGGGAGCGGCACGCCGCTTCTGTGCTGTCACGGCGGGATGGCACCACCGGCGTTCTGGGACCCAATCGTCCCGCACTTCGATGGGTACGAGGTCGTCGTCCCGGAGCGACCCGGCTTCGGCACCTGTCTGGACGACGCCGAGACGACGCCCCCCGAGGCGGTGCTGGAGCGCGAGGCCGAGTACGTCCGTGAACTCGTCGACGAGATTCGCGCGGCGACCGGGCGCGACCCGGCGCTGTTCGGTCACTCCTACGGCGCGCTCACCGCCCTCGAAGCGGCGACCGACGCGCGGGTGGCCGCCGTCGCCGCCTACGAACCGGCGGTGCTCCCGGAAGCGTACCGAGCCGAGGCGGACCTCTCGGAGCGCATGGCCGCGCTCGTGGAGGCGGGGGAGCGACGCGAGGCGGTCAAACGCTACGTCGAGCAGGTGCTCCACCCCGACGGCATCGACGACCTCGACGCGTGGCTCGACGAGTGGCCCGTCTGGCCCGACTGCGTCGCCCTCGCCGAGGAGGTCGTCCGGATGAATCGCGCCGTCGAGCAGTACCGGCTTCCGGCCCGCTTGGACGTGGACGCGCCCGCCGTGGTCTTGGCCGGCACCGACGGCCCCGATTTCCTCCGCGAGAGCGCCCGAAACGTCCACGACGCCCTCCCGACCAGTCGGTTCGTCGAGTTCGACGCGCTCGGCCACGGCGGCCCCGGCGACGACCCCGAACGCGTCGCGGCCGCGGTCGATTCGTTCATTCGTGACCGGGTCGCTCACCCGTGAAAACGCCGACCACGCCGGTACTCGTGTGACGACAATTGCGGAAGCACGAGCCGTTTCGCAGTCGTCTCCGGGCGGCTCGCGGTTCGAGGCGCGGACCACACGCGACGACCAGTCAACCAAACATTCTTTGCTCGATGCGGAGACGTGGTCAGTATGTCAGCCCTCCAATCCATCGGTACAGCCGCCGGGTCCCTCAGACGGAACCCGATACTGTTCGTCGTCGCCATGGCGTTCAGCCTGATTCAACTCCCGTCGGTGTTCGCGCAGGCGGTCAGCCCGTTCATCGGGAGCATCATCTCGCTGGGGTTCAGCGGACTCACGATATTCATCGTCCCGTTCTTCCTCGGCGGCGTTCTCGGTATGGCCAACGAGGCCATCGACGGTCGCACCTCGCTCGGCACGTTCGTCAGCGAGGGGAAGACGCACTACGTCTCACTGCTCGTGGTGTACTTCTCCCTGCTCGTCGTCAACTTCGTGTTGTCGTTCGTCGGCGTCTTCGCCTCGGTGTTCGTCGGCATCGCCGTCCTCGGAAGCAACGGCGAGATGAGTACCGTCGCGCTCGCGGTTCTGGGCGTCGTCGTCCTCGCCGTGGCTCTCACCTACCTCGCCGTGGTGTTCGTCGTGCAGTTCTTCGGCCACGCCATCGTCATCGACGACCTCGGCGCGGTCGACGGCATCAAGCGGAGCGTCTCCTGCGTCAGGAACAACATCGTGTCGGTCCTCGGCTACTCGGTCATCACCGGCCTCGGCGGCGTCCTCGCCGGCGCGTTCGCCGTCGTCATCTCGCTCCTGCTCACCCCGTCGCTCCGACATCAGGGGGCCGCGGTGGCCGGGGCGGGTTCCGGCGCTCCCGCCGCGTCGGCGTTTTCGAGTCTCCCGACGGTCGGCGTCGTCGGCATGGTCGTCGTCGCGGTCGGACTCGTGCTCGTCAGCGGTCTCGTCGGCGGCTTCTTCGCCGCCTACTCGACGGCGTTCTACCGGTCGATTCGTCCGGCGAATCCCGAGACGACGGCACCCTGAGGCGGCGACACCCTGAGACGACGACTCCCTGAGACGACGGCCGAGTCGCCGCAGGTTCTGTCGCTCACGTGTCATTCGCAACCGTTAGGCGTCAGGGGGGTGAATCGGGGGTCGTCCCATGCCCTCCACGAACGCGGACGCCGCGATTGAAGCGGTCGACCTCAGGAAGTCCTACGGCTCCGAGGTCGCGCTCGACGGCGTCTCGCTGTCGATTCCGAGCGGAACGGTGTACGGCTTTCTCGGGCCGAACGGCGCGGGAAAGACGACGACGATGCGCATCCTGACGGGGCTTTCACAGCCCACCTCGGGGTCGGTCCGCATCTGCGGACTCGACGTGAGCGACCGCGGAAAACTCGCGCCGCACGTCGGCTACCTCCCGGAGACGCCGCCGCTGTACGACGAGTTCAGCGCCCGCGAGCAACTCGACTACGTCGCCGACCTCCGGGACATCCCGGCGGAGACCGCCGAGGCGCGCATCGACGACCTGCTCGACCGGTTCGGCCTCGTCGGCGACGCGAACAAGCGCATCGGCACGTACTCGAAGGGGATGAAACAGAAGACCGCGTTCATCCAGAGCGTGCTCCACGAGCCGGACGTGCTGTTTCTCGACGAGCCGACCTCGGGGCTCGACCCCCGCGCGGCGAGACAGATTCGAACGTCCATCGGCGACGTGGCCGCCTCGGGGTCGACCGTCTTCCTCTCGACGCACATCCTCCCCGTGGTCGAGGCCGTCGCCGACGAGGTCGGCGTCCTGTTCGACGGCCGCGTCGTCGCCGAGGGGACGCCCGACGAGGTGAAATCGCGCGCCCAGACGGGCGGCGAGGGCTCGCTCGAAGACGCGTTCCTCGCGGTCACGAGCGACGAGACGCGACTGACGGGTGTCGCCGACGAATGAGCCTGCGACGAGACGTTCGCCACGGCCTGCGAATCGGGCGCGCCGAGTTCGTTCGGAGCGTCCGGGGATACGCCTCCGAGACGCGCCGAGTCGTCGGCCTCCTGCTTCTCGCGTTGGTCTTCGGCGGCAACCTCCTGTTTTCGCTCCCGGTCGTCTACGTCGCCGGCCGGCGCGCGCAGTCCGTGACCGAGATTCCACTCTTCGGCCTCGTCGCCACCGCGGTCCCCGTGGTGCTCACCCTCCTCGCGACGTTCCGGACGCTCGAACGCATCGGCCGCGTCGAACACGAGTCGCTCGTGCTGACGACGGTCCACCCGCGGGCCGTCGTCGTCGGACTCATCGCGGCCGAAGTCGGCCGCATCGGCCTCTGGTTCGGACTCCCGTTCGCTGTCGTCGCCGCAACGTTCACGGCCGGCCTCGGCGCGCCGTCGCTTTTGGTGACGGCGGTCGCCGTCGTCGCCCCGCTCGCGTGCTGTACGACCGTCTGGGGCTACGCGGCCGGCGTCGCCGTGCTCCGCGGATTCGAGCGCCTGCCCGGCGTCCGGCGCACGCTCAAGGTCGTCGGCTTCGTCGCGATGGCGGGGCTCGTCCTCGTCTCGCAGTCGTTCGGCCGGTCGCTGGCCGACGGCTCGCTCCCGGTCGACACGCTGGCGGCGACGCTGACGTTCGACCCGCTCGCCGACTACCTCGCGCTCGCGTTCGTCGGAACGCCGCTGGCTCGACCGTTCTCGGCGCCCGCCGTCGCCACCCTCGCGGCCATCGTCGCGCTCACACCCGTCGGCCTCGTCGTCGCCACCCGGCAGGCCAGCGCGCTCTGGTTCACCGACCACGCGACCGGAGGCGACCGAGGCTCGGCGGCGAGCGCGAAGGCTGACGGGTCTCACGGAGGCTTCTCGACGCCGAGACCCCTCGCGGCGACGAAAGGCGGCCACGTCGCGTGGGGCCTGCTCGTCCGCGGCGTGCGCCACCCCCAGAAGTTCACGCACCTCGTCATGCTGGTGTTCTTCCTCGGCCCGCTCGGCACGACCATCGTCCAGTCCTCGGCCGACGGACTCGGCCCGATACTCGCCGCGAGCGGGGCCGGCCTCGGGACCTACCTCGCGGGCGCGACGTTCGGCCTCAACCCCATCGGCGACGACCGCCCGCAGTTCCCGCTGTTGCTGTTGACCGCGACCGCGCCGCGAACGCTGGTCCGTGGACGCGTCCTCGCCGGCGCGATTCTCGGCGTTCCGGTCGCGGCGGCGCTCCCGCTGGCGACGGTCGCCCTCGGTACGCCGCCGCTGTCGGCGGTCGCGTTCGCGCTCGTCGGCGTGTTCATGTGCCTCGCCGCGGCGGCCTTCGCGGTCGGCCTCGGCGCGGCCTACCCGATATACGAGGAACGCGAGTTCTGGGGCGCGACGACGGTCGTCCCCTCGACGCTCGTGCTGATGGCGTTCATGTTCGTCGTCGGCCCCGGCACCGTCATCGGCCTCGTCGCCACGTGGTTCGGCGTCACCGGCCACCTCGCTCCGACGCCGCTTCTCGCCGCCGGACTCGGACTGTACCTCCTCCTCACCGTCGGCGTCTCCTACGGCTCGTACCGCTACGCGATTCGGCGGTACCGGACGTACACGTTCGACTGACGGGGGCTGGCGTCGTCGGTCGGGGCGGAACGCAATCGCGACGGACGACGACTCGCGGGCGTCAGTCCGCCACGCGGAACACGCCGGGGTCCCGTCCCATTCCGGCGAAGTAAATCTCGGAGCCGCGGACCGATAGACCGCCCGTCGGTCGGGCGTCGAGCGCCTTCGACCACAGTTCATCGCCGGACGCCGCCGAGACGGCGTAGAGTCGGTCGTCGCTCGCCACGAATCGGGTGTCGTCGGCGACGACCGGCGGCCGGGCGAACGTATCCGCATCGAGCGACAGCGACCACTTCGTCGCGCCGTCGGCGGCGTCGAACGCGGCGAGGCTCCCCCGCGAAGTCTGGGCGTGGAGCGTGTCGCCCGCGACGGCGGTCCGCGGGCTACCGTTCTCCGGGAGCGGAATCGACGCCTGCCACTGCGTCGACCCGTCTTCGAGGGCGAGGGCGAACACGTTCCCGCGGTGGGCGTTGTAGTAGAGATGGGAATCGCCCACTGCGAGCGGGACGCCGCTCTGCGGGAGGTCATCGCGCCGCCACCGCTCCTCGCCGGTCGCGGCGTCGAGCGCGGCGACGCCGGTCTGCTCGTGGTCGACGCCGATTGGCGTGTAGACGACGCCGTCGCGGGCGACGAGTCCGGGAGACGCCTCGCCGGCGTCGTAGCTCCATTGCTCCTTCCCAGTCGCCGGGTCGCGCCCGAAGACGGTCGACCCGCCGCCGTCGACGAGCGTCCCCGCCGCGAGCACCGGCGCGTTCGCGGGGGTCCCGTACCCGCCGTTACTCGTCCGCCAGCACCGCTCGCCGGTCCGAGCGTCGTAGGCCGCGACGAACTCGGCGGTCGAGACGAACATCGCGTCGCCGGCCAGCGTGGGCGTGGACTTGCCGTGCGCGTAATCGACGGTCCATGCGTCGTCGGATTCGGCGGGGGCGGTCTCGGAATCGAGGTCGAGAGCGCGATAGACGCCGTCTTCCCCGTCGCCGTCGCTGTGGCCGAGTACGCCCCGCCCGTCGGCGAGCGCGACCGAGGTGGCGAGCGCCGCGTCGCCGGACGCGATTCGCTCGACGCTCGCGTCCGCCGAGGGGCCGGAGTCGGTCGTGTAACCGGTGTTGGCGAAGTCGCGCTGGTAGGTCGGCCACGCGCCCGTCACGTCGCCGACGGGCGCGTCGCGGCGGTAGTCTCGCTCGACGTCGAGGGCACCGAGCGCGCGGGCGACACAGCCAGAGAGCGACGCGAGGGCGGTCGCGCCACCAGCCGCGAGGACGGCTCTGCGCGTGTGCATGTTGGAGGGCATACATGTTCGTGTCCCGCCGCGACCGTACTAACAGTTTCCCTCGAAGCGGCAGGGACGAGGGAGGGGGCCCGGCGGAGGCAGTAACCGCGGGGATGGCACCTCGTCCTACCGGTTCTCCACGAGCGCGTCGACCGGGTTGTCGAGGGCGAAATCGACGTTCTCGGAGGGGTCGTCGGTCCGGGCTTCGAGGTCCGAGACGACCGATTCGGCCCGGTGGCGGAACGCGCGGAGCGTCTGTCTCCCCTCCTCCGTGAGTTCGAGGTACCGGCGGGTTCCGCGCTGGGTGACCGTGACGTAGCCCTGATGTTCGAGCGTCGCGGTGACGCGGTTGTCGAGGACGTTGTAGTCGCCGGTGACGGGGTCGTAGTCCTCGGCGTCGCCGTCGACGCGGCCGCGCATGAAATCGAGGCCGTAGCGGGCCGCCTCGGTGATGAGCGTCTTCTTTTTCGCGCGTTTGGCGTCGGTGTCGTGGGCCTCGATGAAGGCGAGCGCGGCGACCTGGTCGGGGGACGGCGAGTCGATTTGGTAGGTCGTCAGGAGCGACGCCCGCGCGAAGCCCTCCGTGACCGGCGCGTCGAGGCCGTGCGGCCGGACCTCGGGGTCGACGACGTACGGTTCGGCGTCGGTGTGTTCGTCCATGCAGGCCATCGTCGCGCCGACGGCCGCGCGCTTGGTGCCGGCGGTGACGTTGACGCGGACGAAGTCGTCGGGGTGCCAGTCGGCGATGGTCGTAATCGCGCCCATCACCTCGTACATGTCGAAGAGGTCCAAGTACTCGACGTCCGGCGGGGAGCCGACCACGTCGGCGATGCGGTCGACGACCGCCTCGTGGTAGGTCGGCCGCTCGACCGCGGGGTCCTCGTGTTCGAGGAGGTAGACCTTGTCCGGCCGGTCGTCCTCGATGGGGCCGACGATGCGGTCGTGTTCGCGCCACAGGGGGACGATGTGAACGCGGAGATGTCGTTTCATCTGTCACTCTCGGCCACGACCCCCCGCGTCGAAAGTCATTCGATTGGGAGATTCATCCGCAGACGACCGATACTGCGCCCGTACACCCGAGACTCCGAGAAACACACGCTATTCACGCTACTCACGTAACTAACGGTAGTAAGCGAGGAACCGACAATGTGGGTTACCGACTACGAATAGTTGCCGCCGGCCGCGCTCCAACGGACCGGCGGTTGCGACCCGCCGACGGCGGCGCGACCAGCGGTCCCCGGTCGCGTCCCCGCGGCGGAACCCGCGTCGGCGGACGACCCCCCGGAACCTTCGCCCGGTGCGCTCGGGGCGTCGGCCAGTCCGCCGACACGCGCCCTCCAGCCCCCACGCTTCGGCCCTCCACCACCGGCCGACGCTCCGACAGCACCGCCTTTTCTTGCTCCGAATCGCCTCACATCAGCCGACGAGCGCGGCGCTCTCGACCCACAGCGGACGCACGAAAAAGCGAACGAGTGTCCGCACCGCGGCTCGCTCGATTCAGTTCAGTTCGGTTTAGTTCGGTCCGGTTTGGTTCGGTCCGATTCGATTCGGCTCAGTGCGGCTCGGCCCGAGCTGGGCCGGGCCAGTTCAGATGTCGAACACGTCGAGGCCGGTCCGCTCGTCGAGGTGGTGGGTCAGCGGCGTCTCGCCGAGATGGATGACGACCTCGAACGTCCCGGAGACGCGCGCGCCGGAACAGTGGCCGCCGAGCGTCTCGAACTCGCGCGTGCCGACCTGAATGTGCGTGTGAATCTTGTCGGGGCCGATGTTGCCGAGGAAGCTCGTCACCTCGAACTGGCCCGTGAACTCCTCTTCGAGGTACTCCTGGTCGTCCACGTCGTAGTGGCCGAGCGTGACGGAGTCGACCGCGCCGATACCCGTGAGAAAGCCGTGTTCGATGTCGAACTCGTCGCGAACCGTCGCGAGCGAGTCGAGGACCTGTTCGCCGGGGTCCAGCCTGACGACGACCGTATCGTCTTCTTTGACGTAGTCCATGGTTGTGCCCGAGCGTCCGGTACAGCGCCGGCGGCGTAATATGTTTTGAAAGGCTCAACGTTGCGGGACGAACGGGGAGATAAATATTGGCTTCCCGACTATTAAGCAGACAGTACTGTATTTTGAGTAATCACAACGGGTCGTGTCTTTGAGAGCCAACTGACCCCCACATCGGCGCGAAACCGTCGTCTCAGTCGCTTCGAACGCTCGGTTCGCCAGTTTCGGAGAATAACCCCAGTCACGACGAAATCCGTCTCGAATAAGACGACCACCAGTCATCAGGTTCGTCGTCGAAAACGGGGGAATCACGGGGCAAATGAACTATATCGGGCGCTCGCAGTCGGTCCTTACTCGAACGCCCGCGGAGAGGAGAGACTGGAGTCACCACGGAAACGTGAACGTCGAGACGAGACCGACGTCGACGCTCGAAACGGGCGAATCGGTCGAAACAGAACCGAGAGCGAGACTCGAAGCGACCGCAGACGACGACGTGTCCGAAGTCGACCGACCGTTCGACAAAAGTATAAGAAATAGAGTATAGCCAGATATTTTATATTATTGAGATGTCCGCTCGGTCCGGGCGATGGGCCAGACCGACCGCGGCCGCAATCACTCAACGCGTCACCGGAGCATCGACCCGCCGTCGACGGTCAACACCGTACCCGTCATGTAGCCCGCGCCGTCGCAGAGGAACGCGACCACGTCGGCGACTTCCTCGGGCGTTCCGATGCGTTCGAGCGGGAGGTCGGCGGCGTACTCGGCGAGCGCCGCCTCGGTCCAGAGGTTCGACTCGGTGAGAAGCGGCGTCTCGACGAGTCCCGGCGCGACGCAGTTGACGCGCACCTCGGGACCGAGCTGTTTCGCCAGACCCTTCGTCAGCCCGAAGACGCCCGCCTTCGACGAGGAGTAGTGGACGCCGCCGGTCGCGCTCCCTCGGAGGCCGGCGACGCTCGACACGTTGACGATGGCACCCTCGCCGCGGTCGACCATGCCCGGCGCGACGGCGCGGGCGACGACGTACTGGCCCTTGAGGTTCACGTCGAGGACGCGGTCCCACTCGTCGGGGTCGAGGTCCGCGAGGGAGACCGCCCGCGAGATGCCCGCGTTGTTCACGAGCGCCGCCACGTCGGCGACCGATTCGACCGCCGCCACCGCGTCCGCGACCGCGTCGGGGTCGCGAACGTCGACCGCGAACTCGCGAACGCTTTCGTCGTCCCAGTCGGCCTCGCCGGTCTCGATATCGAAGCAGGCGACGTAGTCGTAGTCCGCTCGGAGTCGCTCGACGACCGCCCGTCCGATACCGCTGGACGCGCCGGTCACGATTGCCGCGCGCTGGTGGTCCGTCATGTGGTTCGAGACGGCTCGGACCGTAGTACGTGTTGGGGTGGCGGCGAGTGAGGAAGCGAGTGGGACAGTGAAGAAGCGAGTGAAGTGGTAACTGTTTTCGTGGTCGCGCGTGAGCCGTTCGTATGCAGTTCGCAGTCAACGTTCCGACCAGCGCCGGCGACTCCGTTCACTCTCAGTTGGCGTTCTGCGACGAGATTTCGTGGGACGCGCAGGCGGAGTTCGCCGTGGCGATGGAGGGCCTCGGCTTCGACGGCGTCGCCGTCCCCGACCACGTCATGACCGGGAGCGGCCCGACGACGGAGTGTTTCGTCACGCTGGCCGCCATCGCCCGCGAGACGGAAGACGTGTACCTCTACCCGAAGACGGTGAACAACCACTTCCGGAACCCGGCGCTCCTCGCCAAGCAGGCCGCCACGCTCGACGCCGTGAGCGACGGGCGACTGAAACTCGGCATGGGAGCCGGCTGGAAGGAGAGCGAGGCGCGGGCCTACGGCTACGACTGGCCGGACGCGCCGACCCGCCTTCGGATGCTGGAGGAGTCGATTCGGATGCTCAAGCGCCTGTGGACCGAGGAGACGGTCAGCTTCGACGGCGACTACTACAGCCTCGACGAGGCGATGTGCCGGCCGCATCCCGTTTCCGACCCGCACCCGCCAATCATGGTCGGGGGCGGCGGCGAGTCGTTCACGCTCCGAATCACCGCCCAACTCGCCGACTCGTGGAACTTCTGGGGACCGCCGGAGGTGATGCAACACAAACTGGACGTGCTCGAACGCCACTGCGAGGGCTACGGCCGGCCGTTCGAGGAGATAGAGCGCTCGTGGTTCGCGCGGTGTCTGCTACGCGAGGACGAGGCGGAACTCGACGCCCTCCTCGACGAGCACTTCCCGCGGTTCAAGCCCGAGAACGTCGCCGACAGCGAGTATCCGCTCGTCGGCACGCCCGAACAGGTCCGCGAGCGACTGGAGACGTTCGCCGACATGGGCTTCGGCGAAGTCGTCGTCGAGTTCGTCGACTTCCCCGAGACGACGAGCGCCGAACTGTTCGCCGAGCACGTCGCGCCGGCGTTTCGGTAGCTCGCGGGACGAGAGACGATAGGCCGCCAGCGTTTGGGTGCGGCATGGAAACAGCTATCACATCGATTTTCGTACGTCGAAACGTGACTCACCACAGCGTCTGCCTCACGTTCGACTTCGACGGCGTCTCCTCGTGGATACACTCCTTCGAGTCGCCGGACAGCCCGACGAAACTGTCGAGAGGACTCTTCGGCGTCGACGTGGGCGCACCCCGCGTCCTCGACCTCTTGGACGAGGTCGGCGTCGAGACCACGTGGTTCACGCCGGGCCACACCATCGACAGCTTTCCCGAGGCCGCCGAGGAGGTGTGGAGCCGCGGCCACGATATCCAGCACCACGGCTGGTCGCACACCCGCCCGGGACAGTACGAGTCGAGAGAGGCGGAGTACGACGACGTGAAACGCGGCGTCGAGAGCATCGTGGACCTCACGGGCCGGCGGCCGACCGGCTACCGCTCGCCCTCGTGGGACTTCTCGACCCACACGCTCGGCATCCTCGACGAACTCGGCTTCGAGTGGGACTCCAGCCAGATGGCGACCGACTTCGAGCCGTACCGCGTCCGCGAGGGGTGGGCCGCGCCCGCCGACGCCCCCTTCGAGCGCGGCACCGAGACCGACATCGTCGAGGTGCCCGTCTCGTGGCAACGCGACGACTTCCCGGCGTTCGCGTTCAACCGCAAGCGGGGCTACGCGAACGAGAAAGCGGTGTTCCGCCAGTGGCGCGAGCAGTTCGACTGGATGGTCGACAACGTCGACGGCGGCGTGTTCGTCCTCACGATGCACCCGCAGGTCATCGGGCAGTCACACCGGCTCGCCCGGCTCGAATCGTTCGTCGAACACGTCGCCGACGCGCCGGGAATCGCCTTCGAAACCGTGGCCGAAGTCGCCGACCGGTTCGGGTCGGCGTGAGGGCGAACTAAAGCCGGCGGCGCTTTTTCAGGAGTAGTGGTGACAGCTGACGATACGGTCGAGTCCGTCGGGCGACTCCAGCGTCGGCACCTCGGAGGTGCAGACGCTCGGCTCGACGAACGTCTCCGTCAGGAGCGACGCGGCGTCGCGCCACGCGCCGTCGGATGCGAGCGAGAGCGCGCGCTCCACGGTCGCGCCCGCGTCGCCGGCGGGGAGGCCGTCGGGAAAGTAGGTCGTCTGTGCGTCGGCGGCGGCGACGTCCGGGGACTCGCGCTGGACGGCTCTGACGAACCGGCGTACGCGGTCCCACTCGTCGTCGCCGAGGTCGAGTCCGTCCGGGGCGACGAGGCTCGGACACCGGGTGTGGAACCGACAGCCGCTCGGCGGGTGAATCGGCGACGGCACGTCGCCGGACAGCGGGACGGTCTCGCGGGACACCCGCGGGTCGGGAACCGGAATCGACGAGAGTAACGCCCGGGTGTAGGGGTGCTTCGGCGACTCGAACAGGTCGTCCTTGTCGGCGAGTTCGACCAGTTCGCCGAGGTACATCACGGCCACGCGGTCGCAGACGTGGCGGATGACGCTCAGGTCGTGGCTGATAAAGAGGTACGTCAGCCCGAACTCGTCTTGGAGCTCCTTCATCGTGTTGAGCACCTGCGCCTGCACCGACGCGTCGAGCGCCGAGGTCGGCTCGTCGCAGACGATGAAGTCGGGGTCGACCGAGAGCGCCCGCGCGAGGTTGACCCGCTGGCGCTGGCCGCCGGAGAACTGGTGCGGGTAGCGGTTGTAGTGGTCGGCGTCGAGGCCGACCGTCTCCAGCAGTTCGCGCGCCCGCCCCTCGCGGTCGTCCTCGTAGAGCCCGTGGGCCTGCATCGGCTCCTCGACGATTTCGCCGACGGTCATCCGCGGGTCGAGCGACGCCTGCGGGTCCTGAAAGACGAACTGCATGCGCTTGCGGCGCTTCCGAAGCTCCTCTTTCGACAGGTCGGCGAGGTTCTCCCCGTCGAAGACGATGTCGCCGGAGGTCGGGTCGACCAACCGGAGGAGCGTCCGCGCGAGCGTGGACTTCCCACAGCCGGACTCGCCGACGAGGCCGAGCGTCTCGCCCGGCAGGATGTCGAACGAGACGCCGTCGACCGCGCGGACGTACTCGCGGTCGGCAGAGAAGGGGAGCAGTCCCGCGTCGCGGTCGAACCGGAGGCGGTCGAGGAAGCCGTCGCTCGCGTCGAAGTACTTCCGCAGGTCGCGGACGCTGAGGAGCGGGTCGGCGTCGGGGTCGAAGGTGGACCCGGTGGAGGTGTCGGCATCGGCGGTGTCACCTGCGGAGGCGGAAGCTGACTCTGCGGCGTTCGAGGCCGACTCCGACTCGGCGTCGTCGAGCGGGGCGCTCTCCCAGTAGCCCGCCTCGGCGAACGAGTCGTTTCGCAGGCACGCCGCCCGGTGGGACGAGGCCGCGGCGACTTCGGTGACGGTGGTGCCGTCGGCGGTCGGCATCGCCACGTCACCGTCTTCGTCGCCGCCGCCGTCGACGCGCCGGGCGTCGGGGTGGGCGTGCAGACACGCCTCTCGGGCGTGCGGGCACCGCGTGTGGAAGCGACAGCCCTGCGGGGGGTTGATGGCTTCCGGCATGATGCCCTCGATGGGCGACAGGCCGTCCACGTCGCGATCGGGCCGGGGAATCGACCCGAGGAGCGCCTCGGTGTATGGGTGTTTCGTGTCGTGAAAGAGGTCGTCGACGGTCGCCTGCTCGACGATTTCGCCGAGGTACATCACGGCCACGCGGTCGCATATCTCGGCGACGACGCCCATGTCGTGGGTGACCCAGACGAACGACGTGTCGTAGCGCGCCGCGAGGTCCTTCACGAGGTCGAGAATCTGCGCCTCGACGGTCACGTCGAGCGCGGTGGTCGGCTCGTCGGCGATGACGAGGCTCGGTTCGCACGCGAACGCCATCGCGATGAGGACGCGCTGGCGCATCCCGCCGGAGAACTCGTGGGGGTAGTCGTCCATCCGGCGTTCGGCCTCGGGGATTCCGACCTCGCGGAGGCGCTCGACGGCGATGGCCTCGGCCTCTGCCGCCGACACGTCGCGGTTGAGCCCGATAATCTCGCTCAACTGCTCGCCGACGGTGAACACCGGGTTGAGGCTCTCCGTGGGGTCCTGAAATATCATCGCGATTTCGCGGCCCCGGATGCGCTCGCGAATCTCGCGGCTGGACAGCATCTCGGGGTCCTGCCGGGGTTCGTCGTCGGGGCCGTCGCCGCGCTCGACGCCGACGAGCAGGTCGTCTTCGAAGCGGACCTCGCCGTTGACGATGACGCCCGGCGAGTCGATGAGGCGCATGACGCTCCGCGCCGCGACGCTCTTTCCCGCGCCGCTTTCGCCGACGATACCGAGCACTTCGCCGCGCTGTACCTCGAACGAGATACCATCGACGGCCCGGACGGTCCCCGCGTCGGTGCGGAAGTGGGTGTGCAGGTCGCGGACGGTGAGTAGCGTATCAGACATTGGTCGTGGAATCGTGGGGGGCGTCGGTGCGTGAGATGGGTGCCTCTGCAGAACCGCGAGAGCGAGTTCCGACGCCGCCCCGAGTAGGGAGCGATAGTTCGGCGGGCGAGCGACTGGCGGGGGCCGGGCGACTCCCGGCCCCGCGGCGAACGGTCGGTGAGTGGTGTCGTCCGTTCATCGTCAGTCGTTCGACCGCGGGTCGATTGCGTCGCGCAGGCCGTCGCCCAGCAGGTTGAAGCCGACGACCGTCGCGAGAATCGCGAGGCCGGGCCAGAGACTGAACCACGGGTTGACGATCATGTACTGCCGCGAGTGGGCGAGCATCTGCCCCCACGACGGCGTCGGGGGTTGGACCCCGAACCCGAGGAACGACAGCGACGCGACGATGAGGATGTTCACGCCGACCTGAAGCGTCGACTGGACGAGCACCGGCGCGAAGCTGTTGGGGATGATGTGGCGGAAGATGATGTGGCGGTCGCGGACGCCGGCGGCCTTCGCGGCCTCGACGTACTCCATCTCCCGGACGCTCAGCACCTGCGAGCGAATCAGCCGCGTGAACACCGGAATCGTCGTGATGGAGACGCCGATGATGGCGATGCCGAGCTCGCGGCCGAACGCGGACATGATGGCGATGACGAGGATGAGGAACGGAATCGCGTACAGCGATTCGACGAAGCGCTGGAGCACGTCGTCGACCCACCCGCCGTAGTAGCCGGAGACCGCGCCGACGACCGTCCCGATGGTCATCCCGATGCCCGTCGCGATGAGACCCACCTGAACGGCGATTCGCGTTCCGTACACCAGCCTGACGAGGACGTCGCGGCCGCGGTGGTCCGTCCCGAGCGGATGCGCCCACGTCCCCGTCCCGAAGCTGTTTTCGATGCCGACCGGCGGGAGCAGGATGGTGCTCCCGGCCGGGTCGTTCTCCGGGTGGTACCAGAACGTCGCCGCGAACTGGTAGTCGAACAGGTCGGCGTCGATGGTCGTCACCAGCGCGACGAGCGTCACGAGCCCGATGACGTAGAGGCCGACGCGCGACGCCGAGTTGCGCCTGAGCTGTCGGACGACCTGCGACGTGCGCGAGACGGCGGAGCGCTCGTCGGCGTCCGCGACGCCGCCCGTGTGAGCCGAGTCGCCGACGGCGGCCGTCGAATCACTCACCGGCACCGCCCCCGTAGGAGATGCGCGGGTCGATGACCGCGTACAGCACGTCCACGACGAGCACGCCGAGGACGAACACGATGGCGAAGAATATCGTCGTGCCCATGATGAGCTGGTAGTCCTGCGCCCGGACCGCGGTGATGATGAGGTTCCCCATCCCGTTGATGTTGAAGACCGTCTCGGTCAGCACCGCGCCGCCGAGGGCCGTCGTCATCTGGATGCCGATGACGGTGAGCACCGGCAGTTGCGCGTTCTTGAACGCCTGCCGCCGGAGAATCGTCCGCTCGGAGACGCCGTAGGCGCGGGCGAGATGGACGTAGTCCTTGTTGAGCACTTCGAGCATCGACGACCGCTCGATGCGCGTGATGGCCGCCATCTGGAGCGTCCCCAGCGTGATAGAGGGGAGTATCAGATGCGACGCCGCGGTCGCGAGTACGTCCAGTCTCGACGTCGCGCCGTCGACCGACGCGGGGTCGGCCCACGGCATGACGAGTCCGCTCGGCGGCAGGAGGTCGCCGTAGTACGCGAACACGATGATGAGCAACAGCCCGACCCAGAAGCTGGGCGTGCTGACGCCGATGAGCGACGTGATGCGAGCGAGGTGGTCGTAGCCGTTGTTACGGTTCTTGGCGGCGAAGATGCCCAGCGGAATCGCGGAGCCGATGGCGAGGGTGAAACTCGACGCGAGGAGCAGAAGCGTCACCGGAAGCCGCTCGAAGATTTTCTCCGTGACCGGGACTCCCCCGTAGTGGATGCTCGTCCCGAAGTCGCCCGTGGCGACGGCCGCGACGTACCTGATGTACCTGATGTACAACGGTTGGTCGAGACCGTATCTCGCGCGAGCGGCCTCGATGGCCGCCGCGTCGGCGGCCGGCCCGACGAGGATGCGAACCGGGTCGCCGGGTATCGAGTTGATGAGGACGAACGTGACCGTAACGACGAACAGCAAGACCGGAACGATTTGGAGTAATCGCCGTCCGATGTAGCCGGTTGTCGTCATTGATTGGGTGGATGGGGAGTGAGCATATAACGTTTGGTAACTGTTACCGACTGTGAGCGTTTATCTGTCGACCGAGACGTTGTTGTAGTCGGTGAGGAGCCGCGGGTTCTGCGGCGAGACCGGGTGGACTTGGAAGTCGCTGACGGCGGATTTCACGCCGTAGGAGTTCTTGTAGTTGAACGCGGGGAGGTGGACCTTCTCCTCTAAGAGCGTCGAGATGGCCGACTGGTAGAGCTGTTGGCGCTCGTCGCGGTCGGTCGATTCGCGCGCGCCCTGAATCTGCTCCATGACCTCGTCGTTCCGGTAGTAGACGCCCTGGTTCACGCCCTCTGAGTCCTCGTGGAACAGGTTGTAGATGAAGTCGTCCGGGTCGGGGTAGCGGACCCACCCGAGGACGTAGATGTTGTAGTCCGAGGCGTTGCCGGTGTACGCGCGGCTGAGCATCGCGCCCCAGTCGAGCCGTTCGACGTGGGCCTCGTAGCCGGCCTCCTTGATGCCGTTGGCGATGGAGAGGCCGATGTTCTCGCGGTTGTCGTCCGGCGGGACGATAATTTTCGCGTCCCAGTCGGCGGGGACGCCGGCCTCCTCGAACAGCGCCGTCGCCTGCTCGACGTCCTTGTCGTTCGGAATCTCCATCCACTCTTCGAGCGGCATGTCCCACTCTTCGACCATCGGGCCCGGAAGCGGGCCGTACTGGCGGAGTCCGGCCGGGTCGATGTAGCGGTCGACCGCGTCGTCCATCGAGAAGCTGTAGTCGATGGCCTCGCGGACGCGCTTGTCGGCGGTCGGCCCCTCGTTGCAGTTGAACGCGACGTAGAAGTACCCGACGCTCTCGATTTCGGAGATGCTCGTGTCCTCGGTGCTCTCGACGGTGTCCCAGAGTCGGGGCGGAATGGTCTCGATGACGTCCACGTCGCCCGTCCGGAGGTTGGTGACGCGCGTCGTCGACTCCGTAATCGGCGTGAACTCCACGCCCGCGACGTTGGGCAGTTCGTCCCCCCAGTAGTCGTCCCAGCGTTCGAGCGTGACGTAGTTGCTCTCTTCCCACTCGACGAACTTGAACGGCCCCGACCCGATGGGCTGTTGGGTGCTGAACGCCTCTTTGTCCTCCTCGCGGACGGCCTCCGGCACGACCTGGTGGGTGAGGACGTGCTGGAACATCGCGTAGGGGTTCGAGAGGTCGAACTGGACCGTCGTCTCGTCGATTGCCTCGACGGAGTCGATGACGCTGAAGATGCCCAGGAGGGGCGTCTCCTCCTCGATGGGCGCACGGAACGAGTAGGCCACGTCCTCGGCGGTGACCGGGTCGCCGTTGTGGAACATCGCGTTATCGACGATTTCGACGACGTAGCGGGTGTTGTCCCGCTCGATGGTCGGCATGCTCGTCGCGAGGTTCGGGACCACGTCGGTCCCCTCCCCGTAGGTGTACAGCTGGCTGAACACCCGGTTCGCGACGAGCGCGTCGGGGTTCGAAAGCTGTGTTATCGGGTCGAATCGGACGGGGTTCAGCGACTGTCCGATGTTTATGGTCGCGTCGGAGCTACCGGAGGACGTCCCCGTTCCGCCGCTCGTGGTTGTGCCGCCGCCGCCGTCGCCCTCGGTCGTCGTTTCGGACCCGGAATCGGACGTACAGCCGGCGAGCAAGACGGGTATCGACGCACCCGTCGTTTTCAGTATATCTCTACGTGAGACACTCTCTCTCATCATTGACGCCGAATCATTTCGGCATCACCAACATAAGTGTTTGCATACTGTGCGTTTGTTTCCTCTTACCCACCTATACTGCCGGATAGTGAATTATTATATACGACAACTGTGCGTATCTCCCTATGGACTCAACGGAGTCACAGTCACTCCTAGCGGAGATGACGTGGCAGGAAGCCGAAACCGCGTTCGACGAGGCGGACTTCGTCGTGCTCCCCTGTGGGGCAACCGAACAGCACTCGACGCACCTCCCGACCTCGGTCGACTCCATCCGGGCGGAGAACCTGACCGCGGAACTCGCCGCGGCGGCCCCGGAACACGACCTGAATCTCCTCGTTCTCCCGGTCCTCCCGTACGGCTACTCGGAGCACCACATCAACTACGCGGGGACGATTTCGCTCGGAGCCGACACGTACCAGGAGATAATCATCGACGTGGGGCGGTCGGTCCAGCGCCACGGCGGGACCCGGTTTCTCGTCGCCAACTTCCACGGGGGCAACATCGAGCCGCACAAACTCGCTCTCGACCGACTCCAGCGCGACCACGGACTCGACTCGTACTACGCCCACTGGACCAACTTCGCCCGCGACCAGTTGGAAGCGCGGTTCGGCACCGAGTGGGGCCACGCCGGCGAGTACGAGACGAGCGTCATCGAGCACTACCGGCCCGACCTCGTCCGCGGCGACCGCAAGACGCCGCAGACGAAGAAGAACCGCTACGAGGTCCGCCAGTACGCCCACTTCGACGACCTGACCGTCGAGGGCGGCCTCGGCGACCCGACGCAGTCCGACCCCGAGTTCCTCGAAGAAGTCATCGAGGCGACGACCGACCGCATCCTGACGCATCTCCGGTCGGAACTGGAGTAACGCGAGCCTCGGCGACGGAGTGACAGACAGAAGCGAACGAACCCGCGACCCGAAACCGGAACCGGAACCGAAACGAGAGCTGATTTTCCCGACGCTCGACGCCTACAGCGTGAGGTGGAACGGCGGTTCCGTCCCCTCCGGGAGGGCGCACTCGTACTCGCCGGGGACCGACGCCTCGAACTCCTCGCGGGCCGCCGCCACCAACTCGTCGTCCGAAAAGAGGTCGAGCGTCGTCGCCGCGAGGACCTTCGCGGCGTACACCGCGGCCTTCGACCCGAAGCTCCCGTTGGCGGCGACCGCCTGCCACGTGTGCGAGGGCGTCCCCACCGGCCACGACGCCGCCCAGAACTGCGCGGTCGGCGTAATCCAACTCACGTCGCCGACGTCCGTTGAACCGTTGAGCACGGTCCCCACGTCGTAGGAGGGCTGGGCGTCCGGATACAGCACCGACGAGCGGGCCGCCTCGCGTCGCTCCTCGGAGAGCTGTGCGGTCCGCGCCTCGATGGTCTCCGCCGAGAGCGTCTCCTGAAGCTCCGCGGCGAACTCGCGGTCCTCGTCGGTGTACGGGATGGGGCCGGCGAGCCGCATGTTCTCCAGCAGTTTGTCGGACAGCGCGTGGTTCGCCACGTAGTCGTAACAGCCGGTGTGGAACCGCCGCGACACCGTCGTCTGGGTCATGAGCGCCGCGCCCTCGGCCACGTCGTCGAGCCAGTCGGTGATGCGGTCGACCTCGTCGCGGGTCGGCGCGCGGACGTAGAACCACGCCGTCGCCTCCGCGGGGACGACGTTCGGCGCGCCGCCGCCGTCGGGGATGGTGTAGTGGATGCGGGCGTCGTCGGAGACGTGCTCGCGCATGAACTCCGACCCGGTGTTCAGCAGTTCGACGGCGTCGAGCGCGCTCCGCCCGGACTGTGGGCTGTCGGCGGCGTGGGCCGACTCGCCGTGGAACGTGTACTCGACGGAGTTCATCGCGAGCGTCTGCGCCATGAACGGCGCGCTGAGGTGGCTCGGGTGCCACGTGAGCGCGGCGTCGAGGTCGTCGAACGCCCCGTCTCGGGCCATGAACACCTTGCCGACGAGTATCTCCTCGGCGGGACAGCCGAAGAACGTGACCGTCCCCTCGGCCCGCCCGTCGTCGATGGCGCGCTTCGCGGCGAGGGCGGCCCCGACGCCGGCGACGCCGAACAGGTTGTGGCCACAGCCGTGGCCCGGCGCGCCGGGCTCGACGGGTTCCCTGCCCGACGACACCGTCTGCGACAGTCCGGGCAGGGCGTCGTACTCGCCGAGGATGCCGACGTGCGGTTCGCCCTCGCCGTAGGTCGCGCTGAACGCCGTCGGCATCCCGCCGATGCCCTCGGTGATGTCGAATCCCGCGTCGCGGAGGACCGACGAGAGCAACTCGGCGGATTCGGTCTCGTGAAGGCCGAGTTCCGGCTCCTCCCAGAGCGACTCGGTGAGTGAGACGAGTTCCGCCTCCAGCGACTCGACCGCCTCGAACGTCTCGTTGTGGTTCATTGCGTCTCGTGCGATTGGACTGGAGAAACGATAATAACACTTCCGGAGCGATGGACGTTCGGGCTCTAAATTCGGAACAAGGGTTGAGATTCACGAGGAGCGAATGGAAACACCGGGAGACGCCGAAATCGAGATCGCGACCGAATCCCGGCGATTCGACGGTTCTCGAACCGCTCTCCGCCGATTTCGGTCGACGATTTCGCCGTGTCTGGGGCGGGGATTCGCACCCCAACCCAGCCGCGAATCATGCGTATCGTTCACAAACGACTCGTTTCGGCGTCAGCGTGGCCCGCATTCGCTATCTGACAACTGGTATTCGGGAGAGGCGAAACGACTATGTGCGATGGTGACGACCCGCAGGTAATGACCGAAACCGCGAACGACCGCTCGCTCAAAACGACGGTCACGACCCTCAGAATCGTCGAATTGCTCAGGGAACGCGACGGGGCGGGCGTGACCGAAATCGCCCGCGAACTCGACATCGCGCCGAGCACCGCACACACTCACGTGACGACTCTCGAAGCGCAGGAATACGTGGTTAAAGAGGGCGATACCTACCATCTCGGGCTTCGCTTCCTCGGTCTCGGGAACTTCGTTCGGACGCGGAAACGCAAATTCGGGAAGGCCGAACACTACACCAACGTCCTCTCCGAGGAGTCGGAGCGGCGCTCGATTTTCACCGTCGAAGAGCACGGACGGGGCGTGTACGTCCACACCGCACCCGGAAAACACGGCGTCTGGACGCAGTCGACCGTGGGGAAGCGCGTCTACCTCCACTCGACGGCGAGCGGGAAGGCCATCCTCGCCCACATGCCGACAGCGCGGGTCCGCGAAATCATCGACCGGGTCGGCCTCCCCAAGGAGACGGAACAGACGATTCACGACGAGGAGGCGCTGTTCGACGAACTCGCCGAAATCAGAGAGCGCGGCTACGCGCTCAACGTCGAAGAGCAGATTAGCGGGGTCCGCGCGGTCGGAGCCCCCGTCATGGGACCGGACGGCGACGTGTTCGGCGCGCTGAGCGTCGCCGGCCCCTCCAATCGGATGAAAGGCGAGCAGTTCGACCGCCTCACCGAGGTCCTCCTCGGCATCGCCGAGGAACTCGAACTGAGCATCGCGCTCTCCTGAACGCGCCGCCCCGTCGCTGTCGCCGTCAGTCCCCCATCTCGTGACACTCCTAATAGTGTAACTCGAAACGGGACGTGCTGGTCGCGACACGGTTCGTCGCGGGTGCGAAAAAACGAGAAAAGCAGACGCTGTCTGCGACGTTACGCCGGCGAGTAGCGCGGGTACGCGCTGTCGACGGCCTGCGCGTCCTCTTCGAGGAGGGCGACGACGAGGTAGTCGGCGTAGTCGGCGAAGTAGTCCACGAGCCGCGAGATGCGGTTCGAGTCGATGGCTTCGAGCGAGTCGAGGACCATGAACGGCACCGTCTCGTAGACGTCGTGGATGAGGTAGCCCGCGAGCGCGAACACGAGGCCGGTCACCTCGCGCTCGGACTCCGAGAGGTGCGCCACGGAGTCCTCGTAGCTCACGCCGTCTTCGTTCGTCCGGATAACGTGGAGGTCGAAGACGGACTTCGTGACCTTCCTTCGGCCCTCCCGAACCCGCTTTTCGGTGCGCTCGATCCAGATGCGGTCGAGGTTGTCGTATTCGAGCACGTCGAGCACGTCGTCCATGTGCGTGTTGAACTCCTCGACGGCCTCGGATTCGAGGCGCTTGATGCGCGTCCGAAGCTCTTCGAGTTCGTCTTCGATGTCCTCGCGGGCCGCTTCGAGTTCGTCGCGCTCGTCGAGTTTGCGCTCGATGTCGTCGATTTCGTCTTCGACGTCTTCGAGGTCACTGCGGAGGCGTCCGAGGTCGTATTCGAGCTGGTTCGCCTCGCGGTGGAGGTCGAGCAGGTCGCCGTGTTCCTCGCTTTCGAGTTCGTCGACGGTCTGTTCGAGCGAGTCGATTTCGGCTTCGAGGTCCGAGCGCTCGGATTTGAGCTCCTCGATGCGCTCTTGGCGCGTCTCGCGCTCGCTTTCGATTTCCGACAGGCGGCGCTCGATGCGGTCGCGCTCGCGCTGGCGACGCTCGTAGGTGGACTTCTCGTCTTCGAGTTCGGAGAGCTGTTCGCGGTGTTCGCGGTTGGCTTCGAGTTTCTCCTCGCGGAGCGTCCGGAGACGTTCGAGCGTCCCCTCGATTTCCGATTTGTCGACCTCGGAGCCGCACGTCCAGCAGACGACCTGGTCGTCGCCGAGGAGCTGGTCTGTAACGCTCCCGCCGGAATCGTCGGCGTCACGGAGCGCGTCGACGACGTCCGAGGAGGTTCCCGAGAGCATCTCCTCGTTGAACTGAATCACGGACTGAAGCTCGTTGACGGTCGACTGAATCTCCTGCCGGCGCGTCCGGAGCCGGCTGATTTCGGACTCGATTTCGTCGATTTTGCCGCCGGCGACCTCCGGGAGGTCCTCGGCGTCGTCCGCCAGTTCGTCTTCCTCGGATTCGAGCGCGTCGAGGCTCTGTTTCTCCGTCTCGATGCGGCGGTCGACGTCGTTGATGTCGCGGCGCTTGCTCCGGAGGTCGCCGAGCTTCGATTCGAGTTCGCTCTCGACTTCCTGACGCTCGCTGACGCTGGCGTCGTACTCCTCGACCTCCTGTTCTTTCTCCGCGAGTTCGTCTTCTTTCTCCTCGATTTGGCCTTCGAGCTTCGTCCGCCGGCGTTCGAGTTGCGGCAGGCGGTCAGAGAGGTTGCTGAGCGTCGAGAGCTCGTCGGCGATGTCGCGTTTCTCCTGTTGGAGCGACTCGATCTGCTCGTTGATGGACTCGACGTCGACCGGACGCATGATGAGGTCGCGGAGGTCGTCGCCGCGGGCGACCGCCTGTCGGGCGTCGTTCGTCTCGAGCAGGAACGAAAAGAGGTCCGCGAGGTCCGGGTCGTCGAGGACGGGCTCTCCGCCGGAGATGACGGCGTCACCCTGCCGCTCGAACGTCCGAGTGTACGTCTCGTCGCCGATGGTGAGTTCCACCGACCCCTCGTCGGCGTCGCCCTTGAGCGCGACGTCGTCGCTTCCGTGTGCGGCCATGATGGACCGCAAGAGCGACGTTCGGTTCGTTGCGTTGCGACCCGCCAACACCGTTACGCCCGGCTCGAACGACGTTGACAGATTGTCGATGCCACCGATGTTCTCGACCGAAAGGTGGACTTTGGATTTTGACACTTGTTCTGAGCTCATACCTTGACTCAACAGGTACACCAATATAAAATCACCCGTTGACTTAGAGAGAATGTGACAGGACTAAGTATGTAATCGTCTAGTTCGATGCGCTCTCGTCGCAGTCGCACCCGCCGCGCTGGAGCAGTTCGATGACCTCGTACTGCGTCCCGCAGTCGCGGCAGTACACCTGCGTGTCCACGAGGACGTCGAAGTCGCCGAGCCGGAGTTTGCTCGTGTTGCGGAGCGAGCTCAGGCTCTGTTCGATGACCGCGACCAGTCGGCCGCGGAGTCGCTGGATGGACTCGATGACGTTGTCGATTCTGTTTCCGGACGAGGAGTCCTTCGAGACGCCGCGAATCTCCGTCAGATAGGTGTAGACCGCCTGATGAGAGACGAAATCCGAGAGCAGTTGGTCGACGTCGACGCCGCGGGACTGGAGCGTGTTCTTCGCCTGCACGCGCATCCCCTCCGTGGTCTCGTCGCCGGTGAGAAGCGTGTACAGGTTCTCGACCTCGCCTTCGAGGACGTCCTCGCCCGCCTCCCGGAGCGCGGCGTCGAGCACCTTCTCGTTCATCAGGTCCGCGAGGTCCCGGAGGCTGTCGCTGTCCTCGGGAGCCGTCCACCGCTCGGCGAGTCGCTCGCCGAAGCCGTCTAAATCGTACGTTTCGATAACCCGTTCGACCTTGCTTAGGCGACGGTTCGTGCTTTGGTCGGTACCCATTACCCGCTTTTCACACGGTGGCGTGAAATATCTTCAGGTTCGGGGCCCGAGTCGACGGCCCGAGCGCCCGGGAGTCATCCGACGATGCCGGATGGTGAGGTAGACACGGAGAGAGCCCGAACGAGAACCGAGCGGGCGCTGACGGGCGGACTCCGAAACGATTAGACAGTCACAACTCACCGCGAAGCAGTCGAAAAAATAGAGCATCAATGGGACGTTGTGCTCAATCGGTAGCGCGCCACGTGTTCATGAGTACTCGTTGGCAGGCGTACTCGTGGAGGCTACGCGCGTACAGTTTGACTGACGTACTGATGGCTATCGTGCTGGTCGCACGGGATGCTGATTGCGCATGGGTCAGATTGCTCCGACCATGTGCTACTGTGCGACACACCAGTATCCATGTTTTGACTGTGACCATTATTGCCGAACGGGCGAGAGTTGGGGTTCAACGCCGCGAGCCCGCCACTGAGTCTCTGAAACGACTCGTGCGTGTCGCGGAGTCGACGACAGACCACCAAGTGCGCTGGTGCGAGGCGATGTAGGCGTCTCCGAGCCGCTCCGACATCGCATCACCGCGGCAGTCGCGTGCGCCGCGACGGTCACACGGCGCTTTCAGTCCGTCCGGCTACCGGAGTTCTACACAATCGATATCCGGCAATTCCGGACAGCGAGTGAGTGACTGTGGCCGAGAGCGCGGTCCACAGATGAGCGATTGAAAGCACCGGTTCGGGGCGCTTCGGACGGCTCTCGAAGCCGTCGCGGCGAACGCTAGTGTTTGAGGTAGCCGCCGTCGACCGCGATGGACTCGCCGGTTATCCAGTCGCCCTCCTCGGAGAGGAGCAGGACTGCGACGTGGCCGACTTCCTCGGGCTGACCGATGCGGTCGAGGATGTGGACGTCGAGCGTCTCCGCGAGGATTTCGTCCGGGGACTTGCCGGACTGCTCGGCGTGTTCGTCGAGCCATTCCTCGACCATCGGCGTCTCGACGGTGCCCGGTTTGAGCGCGTTGACGGTGATGCCGTGGTCGCTCAGTTCCTTCGCCAGCACGGTCGTGAAGGCGAGGACGGCCGCCTTGGACGCGCCGTACGCGCCCTGTCCGGCGAACGGTCGCTCCGCGCCGACCGACGAGATGTTGACGATGCTCCCCCCGATGTCACCGTCGACCATCCGGGCGGCGACGGCCTTGGAGACGAGGAACGTCCCCTTGGCGTTCACCTCGAAGTGGAGGTCCCAGTCGTCTTCGGTCGTTTCGAGGAGCGGGATTGCCTGCTGGACGCCCGCGTTGTTCACGAGGCCGTGGATAGGTCCGAGCGCCTCGATTGCGGCGTCGACGGCGGTTTCGACGCCCGCGGCGTCGGTCACGTCGACCTCGTACACCTCGGCCCCGCCGCCCTCCTCGCGGACGAGGTCGGCCGTCTCGGCGGCCACTTCGGGTTTCGTGTCGAAAATCGATACGTCGGCACCGGCGCGGGCGCACCGAACCGCGATGCCGCGGCCGATGCCGCGCGCGCCGCCGGTGACGACGATATGCCTGTCTCTCAGTCGGGTGTCTGTGTGCGTGCTCATAGTCGGTAGTACCGCGATATCCTATAAATAAGTGTGTTGTACTGCGGCCGGTTACTCGTCGCGCTCGGCGACGACGGGGTTGGTGAGCGTGCCGATACCCTCGATTTCCACGTCGACGCTGTCACCTGGTTCGAGCAGTTCCGGCGGGTCGCGGAAGATGCCGACGCCGCCGGGCGTGCCGGTGGAGATGACGTCGCCCGGTCGGAGCGTCGTGATGCCGCTGATGTACTCGACGACCTCGTCGACGCCGAAGATGAACTCGGCGGTGTTGGACTCCTGTTTCGTCTCGCCGTTGACGCGGCAGGCGACGTCGAGGTCGTGCGGGTCGAGGTCGTCCTCGGGGACGAACGTCGGCCCCATCGGGGCGAACGTGTCGTAGCTCTTGCCGCGGAAGAACTGCCCGTCGTCGAACTGCGCGTCGCGGCCGCTCACGTCGTTGATGGCGGTGTAGCCCGCGACGTAGTCGAAGGCGTCCTCGGCGTCCACGTTCTTTGCCGTCTGCCCGATGACGACGCCGAGTTCGACCTCGTAGTCGACCTCGTCGATGGCCGCCGGGTGGACGATGGGGTCGCCGGGGTTCGTGACGGACGTGCCGGCCTTGCCGAACAGGAGCGGGCGCTCGGGGACTTCCTCGTCCTGCTCTTCGGCGTGGTCGTGGTAGTTGAGTCCGACGCAGACGATTTTGCCGGGGCGCGGCACGGGCGCGAGGAGTTTCACGTCCTCGACGGGGACCGACTGGTCCTCGGCGGCGTCCGCGGCGTCCTCGACCACGGTGAGGAAGCCGGGGCTGTTGAGGTTCTGGACGGTGACGTCCTCGCGGAGGCCGGAAAGCGGGACGACGTCGTCGTCGCGGCGGACGCCCCACTCGGGGGCACCGCCCGCGGTGTATCGAACGAGTTGCATCGTTACACTCTGCCACAGCGTGATACGTAACTGTTGCGCTCTACGCAGGATTGCGACGACGGGGATGAGTCCGCGGCCCGTCGACTACGAGTACGTCAGGTTCACCTCGATGACGTTCGCGCTCTTGAGAATCTGGTTCGGCAGTTCCTCGGTGAAGCGCTCCTCGCGCATCCGGCTTTTCGGTCCCGAGACGCTGACGGCGGCGATGGCGTAGTCGTCCTCGTTGAGTATCGGCGCGGCCACACAGCGCATGCCCTTGACGCGCTCTTCGTCGTCGTACGAGTAGCCGCGCTCGCGGACCTGCTCCAACACGTCGAACAGCTCCTCGCGGTCCGTGATAGAGCGGTCGGTCACCGACTCCAAGCCGTGGCGGTCGAGGATTCGCTCGACTTCCTCCCGCGGCCGGTTCGCCATGATGGACTTCCCGAGCGCCGTCGTCTGCAACGGGACGCGCATCCCAGCGTGGGTATCCAGGCGGACGGCGTCGGGGCCCCGCGAACGGTACAGAAAGACGCCGACGCCGTGTTCCTCTATCATCAGGTTCGCGTGCTCCCCGGTCACCTGCGCGAGTTCGTTTATCTCGGGGCGAGCGATGTTGAACACCTTCTGTCGCGACCGCGCGTGAGCGCCCAACTGGAGGAACCGCGTGCTGACGTAGTAGGTGTCGCCCTCCTTGACGAGGTACTCCTGTTTCTCCAGCGTCCGCAGGTGGTCGTGAATCGTGCTGGTCGGCTTGTCCAGCCGCTTGGCTACCTCCGAGACGCCCGCCCCGTCGAGTTCCCGCAGGAGGTCGACGAGTTCGAGCGAGATTTTGACCGCGTTGACCGGAACGTCCTTCGCCATAGTTGGTTATGAATCCTCATCCCTCAAATGTCTTTCCGCTATCGCCGGAAATGTTCCGTGGGTCGTGCGTCGAGTCGGAACCCCCACGTGTGGGAGAATCTGGACGGTTCGGTCCCCGCGAGGGCTCGAATAGACGAATGACAGAAACGGCGAAACCAAGACGGAAACGAAAACGAGAGCGCGAGTGCGAGCGCGAACCGAGCGCGGCGCGCTCGACTCGCGGGACGCCTCAGTTGAACTGCGGGATGACTTCGTCCGCGAACAGTTCCATCCCGTCGGTATCGGGGAAGTCGATGAACCAGCCTTGGAACTTCGTCACGCCCGCGTCGATGCGGCGCTCGATGGCCTCCGCGCACTCCTCGGGCGTCCCCATGATGAAGTACTCGCGGGCGTCTTCCTCCGTCACGATGGGCGCTTGGTCCTGATACTCTTCTTCGAACTGGATGGGCGTCATCAGGTCGAGCAGGCGGTCGAACTTCCCCTCGTCGCGGGTACAGATGACGTGGCCGTCCCACGAGTACTCGATTTCGTCGGGGTCGCGGCCGACGGTCTCGCAGTGGTCTTCGATGACGTCGATTTTGTGTTCGAGCGTCTCCACGTCGCCGTTGAACACGTCGGTGTTCCACACGTCGGCGTGCTTGGCGACGAGTTTGAGCGTGACCTCCTCGCCCTGCCCGCCGACGAGAATCGGCGGGTGCGGGTCCTGCACGGGACCGGGAACGCAGTAGGCGTCCTCGATTTGGTAGTGCTTCCCGTCGAAGCTCGCGCCGTCCGTGCCGGCGGCCCACATGCGCTTCATCAGGCGGATGGACTCGTCGAGGCGCATCAGGCGCTCGAAGCCGTCGCGGTACTCCCAGCCGTAGGCGTCGTACTCCGGCTCGTGCCAGCCCGCGCCGAGGCCGAGTTCGAGTCGACCGTCGGAAATCACGTCGAGCGTGGCCGCCATCTTGGCGACGAGCGCCGGGTTGCGGTAGTCGTTACAGAGGACGAGCGAGCCGAGGTTGATGTCCTCGGTGAAGCCGGCGATGGCCGACAACAGCGTCCAGCACTCGTACTCGGCGTGGTCGCGGCCCAAAAGCAGGTGGTCGGGTGCCCACACCGCGTCGAAGCCGAGTTCCTCCGCCTTCTGGACGCCCATCTTGGTCGCCTCCCAGTCGAGCGACTCGTACGCCGGGGTGTCGCGGTGCGTCGGCTCGGTCCCCTCGTCGGGCGCGCCGGCGAAGACGGGGACGTTGTACTCGAAGCTGATGTCAGACATCGTTACTCGATGGCGAAGTGTTCGAGCGCCTCGCGGTTCAGTTGGGTGCTGACGCCGGGCTCGTCGGGGAGCGGAATCGACCCGTTCTCGGGCGACGGCGGGTTCTGGAAGATGGCGTCGGCGTAGGTGGACTCGCGTTTCTCCTGGCGCTCCTCGAACCACTCGGGGGTCGGGAAGTACTCCGCCATCGGCATGTTCGTGTGCCCGGCGATGGCGTGGAGCGTCGGGTTCGTGCCGGCGTGCGGGATGACGGGCACGTCGTGGACCTCGGCCATGTCGGCGACCTTCTGGAGCTCCGTGATACCGCCGACGCGGCCCACGTCGGGCTGGAGGATGTCGACCGCGCCCTCTTCGAGGAGGTCCTCGTGGCCCCAGCGGGTGAACTCGTGTTCGCCGCCCGAAATCGGCATCGGCGCGGCCTCGCGGACCTCGGCGTAGCCGGAGATGTCGTCGGCGATGACCGGCTCCTCGACCCACGCCATGTCGTACTTGCCGAGCCGTTGGGTCATCTCCTTCGCGTACTTGACCGACCAGCCCATGTAGGCGTCGCCCGCGATTTCGATGTCGTCGCCGACGGCATCGCGGACCGTCGCGACGATTTCCTCGTTTTTCTTCATGCCCGCGCGGCCGTCCTCGGGACCGTGGAGGAAGCGGAGCTTCATCGCGTCGAAGCCCTCCTCGACGTACTGGATGGCCTCGCGTTCGAGCTTCTCCATGTCGACGGGGTGGAGGTTCGACGCGTAGGCGGGAATCTCGTCTTTGGTGGGGCCGCCGAGCAGTTCGTACACCGGCTTGCCGGCTTCCTTCCCGGCGATGTCCCACAGCGCCTGGTCGACCGCGCTGATGGCCATGATGGCGACGCCCTTCCGGCCGAACGGGAGCGTCGCGCGGTACATCTGCTCCCAGAGAAGCTCGCGCTGTGTCGGATCTTCACCGACGACGATTTTCGAGAGCGTCTCCTCGACGACGGTGGCGATGGCCCCGGAACCCCAGTTGCCGACGCCGACGCCGGTGATGCCCGCGTCCGTCTCGACTTCGACCACCACGTCACCCACGGGACCCATCCACTTGCGGCGGGCCTGCGGGTTCTCACCGTCGACGTTGCGGTACTCGTCGTACTTCGACATGATGGTGACGAGCGGGAACTCGATGAACTCGCCCCACGATTCGTTGCTGATTTTCGTCGCTGAGATGTCTGTAATCTCCATGATTTGTTTGGTACGACCTCACATCCAATCGGCACGGGTAAAATAGTTTCTGTCGTCGAGCGGTTCGCGGCCGGAAAGCGGAGTCGTTCAGCCGTCGAACTGGAAGACCGGCTTGCAGGTCTCGGAGTTGAGGAACGCCTCGAACGCCTCGGCCGGTTCGTCGACGCTGTAGGAGGTGTCGAGAATCTTGTCGACCGCGATTTCGCCGCGCTCCATGAGCCGAAGCGCCTGCTCGAAGTTGGTCCACGTCGAGCCGTAGGAGGTGTTGATGTCGACTTCACCGCGAACGGTCGAGGTGAGGCTGAGTTCGCTCGGCGAGTTCGGGATGCCGACGACGACGATTTGGCCGCCCTTGCGGACGACGTCGTTCCCGGAGACGACGCCGCTTCGGTGGCCCGTCGCGTCGAAGACCACGTCGAAGCCGATGCCGTCGGTCTGCGACTCCACCCGCTCGTCGAGACCGCCTTCTTCTTCGAGGTTCACCGTGTCGATGCCGAGGTCTTCGAGGAGTGGGAGGCGATACGACGCGTCCTGACCGAGCCCGGAGACGACGACGTTCGCGCCGAGGGAGTCGGCGACGGCGGCGACGAGGACGCCGATCGGACCCGGCCCCTCGACGAGGACGTTGTCGCCCGGCGTCGTCACCGACTGGTCGAGGACCGCGCGCGTGGCGATGCTCGTCGGCTCGGTGATGGCGGCGTGTCGGAGGGGCACGTCCTCGGGGACCGCGTGGACGTGTTCGGGGGTGACGGTGACGTACTCGGTGTACGCGCCGTCGCGGTGCATACCCGTGATGGAGAAGTTCTGGCAGACGTTCGGCTGGCCGTTCTTGCACTGGAAGCAGTGACCGCAGTCGTGAATCGGTTCCTCGATGACCTTGTCGCCGACCTCGAACGTCTCGACGCTCTCGCCGACCTCCGCGACCGTCCCCGAGTACTCGTGGCCCATGATACGGGGGATGGGAATCCACTCGTAGCCGCCGTCGTACTTGTAGGCGTGGGCGTCACTGCCGCAGAGTCCCGCGGAGTGGACCTTGATGAGCAGTTCGTCTGCGTCGGGAGTGGGTACCTCCCGCTCTTGTGTCTCTACCGAGCGCGGCCCGGTCTGAATGATGGCTTTCATAGTTGCGAATAACCGTGTGAGTTCGTCTCATTCACATCATGAGGGTACACCGATTAATATGTTTGGGTGCGGGCGGGGAATTTCGGCGGTAGCGCGGCTGAAGCCGCGGCTCTGGGTGGCGCGAGACACCACGCCCGCTGACGTTCGATGGGCGACAGTCGCGCCGAGTTATATTTCGACGCCGTCCGACTCCGACGACTGGGACTGCGATTGGACGGACGCCCGGTTCTCGATACGCCGGCCCTTGCGCAGTGCCTCCGTCTCGGCGTCGAACAGGTAGACGTGTTCGGGCGCGATAGAAAGCGACAGCGTGTCGCCGGCCGACAGCCCGTGGAACTCGCCGATTTCGGCGGTGACGTCGCCCATGGGGCCGTCGCCGTGAACGATGGCTTTCGTTCCGACCGGCTCGATGACGCGGATATCGACGTCGAAGGTCAGTCCGTCGGCGCGCCGCTTGCCCGTCTGGTAGAAGTCCTGCGGCCGGAAGCCGACGTTGACGCCGCCGGGCGGGACCTCCGAGTCGAGGGCATCGCTCGGCAGTTCGAAGCTCACGCCGTCGAGTTCGACGCGAACGCCGTCGGCGGCCTCCTCGACGACGCCGTCGTAGATGTTCATGTCCGGACTGCCGACGAACTGCGCGACGAAGAGGTTCGCGGGCTCGTTGAACACCTCCTCCGGGCGACCCAGTTGCTGGAGCGCGCCGTCGTTGAGGACGGCGATTTTGTCGGCGATGGTCATCGCCTCCTCCTGGTTGTGGGTGACGTACGCGGAGGTGATGCCGACCTCGGACTGCAGTTCGTCGATTTCGGTCCGCATCGTCTTGCGGAGCTTCGCGTCGAGGTTCGCAAGCGGCTCGTCGAACAGGAACAGCCGCGGCTCGCGGATGATAGCCCGGCCGAGCGCGACGCGCTGTTTCTGTCCGCCCGAGAGCTGTGCGGGCTTGTTGTTCAGGAGCTGTTCGATTTCGAGCATCGTCGCCACCTCCTCGACCCGCTCGTTGACGTCCGCCGTCGACATGCCGTTGTCCTCCCGCTTGAGGCCGAACCCGAGGTTCTCCCGGACGGTCATATGCGGGTAGAGCGCGAAGTCCTGGAACACCATCGCCACGTCGCGGTTTCGGGCTTTGATGTCGTTGACGACGACGTCGTCGAAGCGAATTTCACCGGAGGTCGGCGTCTCCAGTCCGCCGATCATCCGGAGCGTCGTCGTCTTCCCGCACCCGCTCGGGCCGAGCAAAACGAGAAACTCCCCGTCTTCGACGTCGATGTCGAGGTCGTCGACTGCGACGACACCGTCCTTGTCGGGGTCGCCGAAAATCTTCGTGACACCGTCTACTGTTAGGTGTGTCATTGTAAAACATTACCGTAGAACACCCCTTAAACCTAGCGACTGACGACGAAAATTGACCGCGACGTGCGGCACCGAGAGACGGCGGGCGAAGGGTGTTATCCCTTAATCGCGCCGCCGGTGAGCCCCTGCACGAAGTAGCGCTGGATGTAGGCCAGTCCGAGCAGGACGGGAAGCGAGATGATGATGGAGGCCGCGGCGACGACGTTCCACTGGGTGTTGAACCCCTGCACGAACGTCAGGAGTCCCGGCGGAACCGTGTACCGCGAGTTGTCGAGGAGCGTCAGCGCGAACACCAGCTCGTTCCACGCGAGGAGGAACGCGAAGATGAACGACGCGATGAGCGAGTTCCGCGCCATCGGGACGATGACGTACCAGAACGTCTCTATCGAGCTACACTGGTCGATTCGGGAGGCCTCGATAATCGAGTCCGGGAAGTCGTCGAAGAAGCCCTTCATCAGCCAGACGACGAACGGCGCGGTCATCGCGCCGTAGATGAAAATCAACACGAGGTGCGTGTTGAACAGGCCGAGCGCCGAGACGAGTTCCCACTCGGGGACCATGATGGCGGTCCCGGGGAACATCAGCGACGCGAGGAAGATGCTCATGAGCGCGTTCTTCCCGGCGAAGTCGCGGCGCGAGAGCACGTACGACGCGGCCGTCCCGAAGACGAGCGCGATTGCGCCCGCGCCGATGGCGACTTTCAGGCTGTTCAGCACGAGCGACAGGATGTCGATGTCGATGGCCGACGACGCCTGCCAGCCGAACAGGTTAGCGAACAGCGAGGTGTAGCCGCCCGCCTGAATCGACGACTCGACGACGAGCCGGAAGCCCTCCAACGAGAAATCGTTCGGGAACACCGTCGGCGGAATCTGCTGAATCTCCGCGGTGGTCTTGAACGCCGTCACGACCATCCAGTACAGCGGGAAGAGGACGAACGCGAAGACGACGAGCGTCAGGAGCGCGACCGCCGTCTTGCGGACGTACGCGCCCGCCGTGGTGTCGAACAGCCACGACTCGTTCCGCCGGAACTCGGCGGTCGGGTCGGGGTCTTGCGCCGCCATCAGACGTCACCCCGCACTTGGTCGTACACCTGTATGTAGTAGTACGAGAACACGAGCAGGACGATGAACAGGATGAGCGAGAGCGCCGACGCCAGCCCCACGTCGAAATCGACGAACGCCGTCCGGTAGATCATGACCGGGAGCGTGCTACTGGAGACGCCGGGGCCGCCCTTCGTCATCACCCAAATCATCGAGAAGTTCCTGATGTTGTAGATGAGCATCAGGAGGAACCCGATGGCGAGGTTGTACCGCATCATCGGGATGGTGATGAAGCGGAACTGCTCCCACGGCGTCGCGCCGTCCATGCGCGCGGCCTCGTAGAGATGCTCGTCGATGCCCTGCAGGGACGTGAGCGTCAACAGCGCGAAAAGCGGTGCGAGCCGCCAAATCATCCCGATGATGGGCGGCCACAGCGAGAGCTCCGTCGAGCCGAGCATGACGATGTACTCGTCGATGACGCCGAGCTGGACGAGCAGTTCGTTGATGATGCCCTGCGACCCGCCGAACATGAACTGCCAGATGGACGCGCCGACGACCCGCGGGAGGACCCACGGGATGAGCACGATTGCGCTCGCGACGCTCGTGTACGGCAGTTTCTCGTGGAGGAGCCAGCCCATCAGGAAGCCGAGGACGATGGCGGCGGAACTGCCGACGACGACCCAGATGAGCGTGTTCCACAGCACCTGATGGATAGTCGGATTCGACCAGATTTCGGCGTAGTTCGCCAGTCCGATAAACTCGGCCTCGCTGGGCGCGAGCAGGTCCTTGTTGAAGAAGCTCGAATAGATCGCCTGCGCGATGGGGTAGAGGATGAACAGCCCGACGAGCGCCGTCACCGGCAGAATCGGGAGGTACACCTTGACACCCTCGGGAATCCGCTCGGAGACGCTCTCGAACGAGCCTCTCGCCTGCTTCGAGTAACTCATGGCCTCGGCTCACCACCGCGGGCCCGTGGTCGTTCGAGCGACGGTCCGAGTCGCATCGTCAGGCCAACTCCTCGTCGATGACTTCCTGAACCGATTCGTTGGCGGTGCTACAGGCCTCCTCGGCCGTCGCGTTGCCGAGGACGACCGGCTGGATGACCTCGGTGTTGATGATGCTCTGGACCGACGCGATGCCCGAGAACGACGGGAACCGCGAGGTGCGCGTGAACAGGTCGTCGTTCTCGTACAGCGTCACGAGGTCGCCGAACTGGCTCCGGAAGAGGTCGCTCGGGTCCTCGAAGGCGCTTTCGAGCGTCGGGACGCGCCCGCGGATGCCCACGTCGTTCTCGGCGTCGTAGGTCCACGGCGCGAGCTGTTCTTCGGAGTTCCACCACTCGGTGAAGTCGAAGGCGGCCTGCAGTTCGGCCTCCGAGTCGGTGCCGTTGCCGAGCATGAAGCCCTGCGCGTTCTGCAGGAGCAGGTCGCGGGGTTCGAAGCTCCCCGACGGGCTGTCCGGAAGCGGCGCGCGGGTGACGGTGTGGCCCTCGCCGTCGAGCCACGCCTGCGGCGCGCCGGTCGTCTGGTAGACCGCGTTCGCGTGGGAGTACGTGATGAAGATGCCGGACTCGCCCTCGCGGAGGAGCCGTCCCGCGCCGATGTGGTCGTTCTCGGCCATCGAGTCGGGGAACAGGCCGGCCTCGGCGATGTCCTGATAGAGCCTGACGGCGTCGACGAAGCCGGGTTGGTCGACCGTCGCCTCCAGCGTCTCGGGGTCGAAGTACCGACCGCCGTTGGCGTAGACGAAGCCGATGAAGTAGCCGGTCGTCAGGCCGAAGTCGGTCCCCGGCGCGGTAATCGCCGCCGACACCTCGTCGAGCTCCTGCATCTCCTCGCCGAGTTGGATAAGTTCCTCCCAGTTGCGCGGCGGGCTGTCGAAGCTCGTCTGTTCGAGGTAGTCGGTTCGGATGTCCACGAACGGACCGAGGTCGGCGTAGCCGCCGGGAAGCCCCCACTGCCGCTCTCCTTCGGTGTCGCCGAGGCTGTCGTAAATCTGCGTGTCGACGTTCGCCTGGATGAACCGGCTGTTTATCTCCTCTAACTGGTCGGCGAACTGCTCTTGGTCGAGCGGTTGGATGGCGCTCGCGCCGACGTAGTCCGGAATCTGCTGGGTCTGGCCGGCCATCACGTCCGGGAGGTTGTTGTTCGCCGCCGCGGACGCGATAATCTGGTACTTCTGCCCCCACTCTTGGTGCTGGTAGGTGACGTCGTGGTCGCTGTAACTGCTGTAGTGGTTACTGATGTACTCTCGTTCGGCGGGGATGCCGCCGAACAGCCAGAAGTCGAGGGACTGCGACCCGGAGTCGCCGCCACCGCCGCCGGAGCCTCCCCCGTCGGAACCGCCATCGGAACCACTGCCGCCGCCGTTCCCGCCACCCATACAACCCGCTAGTGCCGCTGTGAGACCTGCTCCGAGTCCGGTCACGTACCGCCGCCTACTGAGCCGGTTCTGTGAACCACTATCAGTCATGATGTGCTATTACAAACCACTATAGTTCATTATAATAAATATACCGGTGTCATTCGGAGATGGAGAGTTCAGCCACCGGATCGACGACGGTGCGAGCGAGGCACGCGATGACGACCGGTTACGCTCACCCGAGGTCGACGTGCCGGCGGAACGACTTCCCGGTCAGCCACGACCGGTCGGCCGCCGACAGCGAGTCGACCTGTTTGAGCCAGTTGCACGCCTCCGCGTAGCTGGCGACGTCGCTGACGTTCGGGTAGTCGGAGCCCCAGACGACCCGCTCGCGACCGAAGGTGTCGAGGAGCCACCGGACGTGGTCGTGCATGTCGGCGTAGGGGAACGCCGAGTCGGACATGTGGACGATTTCCGAGACCTTCACCGCGACCGAGTCGTGTTCCGCGAGGTCGGCGAACCGACCGAACGTCCCCTCGTCGGTGGGGGTTTCGGGGCCGGCGTGGGCGAAGTGGTCGAACAGGTAGGTGAGTTCGGGATACGCCTCGACGAGTTCGAGCGCCTGGTCGAGCTGGCCGTGGTCGCAGAGAATCTGGACGGTCGCGTCGTGGTCGACCGCGGCCTCCCAGAACGCGGTCTCCTCGACGCTCTCTCGGAGCCACGTCACGCTCGGGTCGAACGTCTCCCACATGCGGTCGTACGGGCAGGCCGCGCCGAGGCGGAAGCCGAGGACGCCGTCGGTCTCCATACAGCGGTCGAGACGCTCGACCGCGTCGTCGGCGAAGGGGTCGAGCATCACGATGCCGTGGAGTCGGTCGTACTCGCCGGCGGCCCGGCGGGTGTACCAGTTGTCCGTCCAGTCGCAGATGGGATAGCCCACGACGACGGCCTCGTCCACGCCGTTTCGGTCCATGTCGGCGAGCAGGCGCTCGGCGGTGTAGACGGTGTGTACGTCGAAGCTGTCCACGAGGTCCAAGATGGGGCCGTTGGTCCACGGGTGTTCCGGGCTCGCGGCACCCCACGCGTGGGTGTGGGCGTCTATCATTACAATCGACGACGGCCGTCCCCGTACTAAATCTTACCCGCCGAAAAGCTAAGACGGGTGCCGCCGAATCGGAGGCCGCATGGCGCGAATCGCGTTCCACTTAGAGATAGAAGACGGCAAGCGAGAGGAGTACCGAACGAAACACGAGAACGTCCCCGAGGCGCTCGAATCGGCCTACTTGGACTCCGACGCCGGCCTGCAGACCTACAGCGTCTTCGAGAAAGACGGCCACGTCTTCGGCTTCATGGAAGTCGACGACCCCGAGGCCATCCAAGACGTGATGGACAACAGCGAGGCGCAGGCCGACTGGGCCGAGGAGATGAGCGGCATCACCGTCGAAACCGACGACAGTTGGATGGACGAAGTCTATCGGATGGTCTGACAGTCGAAACCCCCGAGAAACGTCCGGGCATGGCGGACGAAACGCCGTGCCGACCGAATTTATCAACACCACCACCATCGAATAAATCCCCATAGACTCTCGTTTTCGACCGCATCAGCCCGTATATCGGGACGATTCTCGGAAGTCTCTGTGAGTCCGGTCTTACCGGATACCTATCCGGTGGTGTCGGAAATTTATTCGGGACTGAATCGACCAGCGGTGGTCGTCCGTCGAGGTGAGGTCGACGGCGATAATTGCACGTTTCCGTCCTCGAGGCGGGCCATACGCCCGAAAGATTACGCTCATAGAACTGTAATTCAGAGCTAACTCCGGTCAGTCGACTTCTGAGAGACAGTTCGCGGTCAGTCTCGAATCGATGGCGACACCGACCACCGTGGTCGCGTGTCACGAAACGGCGCGTTTCCGTACTGACGCCGCATCTATCGCGGATATTCGCGGTATCTCCGAAGAGTTCCGACCGCGGATTCGCGTCCGGTGATGCCGGACACCGTTCCGGAGTGAGCGGCTAATCACCCGACCGCACTCACCACGACGTGATGGGCACCTCGCGGAGCGGCCCCGGAAGCGGAACGTCGACCGTCGAGTCGGTGTAGTGCGAGAGGTAGAACCCGACGATGATTTCGAGCGAGCGCGTCGCCGCGACGCCGGGCGAGTAGTTTTCGGCGTCGCCGTCGAGGAGGTCCTGCACGTGGGCCGCCGCGTTGGCGAACGACCCCTTGTAGTCGTCCTCCCACGTCCACGCGCCCTCGATACCCGGGAGCGGTCGCTCGACGTGCTCGCCGTCTTCGAGCGACCAGTAGCGCCACTCGCCGTCGTCGTTGTTCATGTAGAGTTTGCCCTCGGTTCCGATGAAGCTCAGCGTCATCGACGAGACCTCGCGCGGAATCGTGCAGTCCACGGTGACGAACGTGCCGTCGTCCATGACGACGTGCCCGCCGCCGCCGGCGTCGTCGACCGAACCCGTGGCGTCCAGCGCGTCGAGCGCCTCGTTCTCGCCGGTGATGTGACCGCTCACCCGCGAGGCCCGCGCGTCGAGGAGGTAAACGAGCGTGTCGAGGACGTGCGTGGAGTTCCGCATGAGTTCCATGCGGTACTGCGCGCTCACGGACTTCACGTCGCCGAGGATACCCTCCTCGCGGACGAGGTCGCGGAGTCGGCGAAGCTTGTCCGTGAACCGAAAGGAGTGGTTGACGACGAGTTCCGTGTCGGTCTCGTCGCAGACTTCGACCATCTCCTCGGCGTCGCTGACGGAGGACGCGATGGGTTTCTCGCACCAGACGACCGAGGGGTCGGCCGCGGAGCGCGCGGCGTCGACGACGTGGTCGCGGTGGAGGAACGACGGGGTGCAGACTGACACCGCGTCGAGGTCCTCGGCTTCGAGCATCGCCTCGTGGCCGACGTAGCGGCGGTCCGCGGGGATGTCCCACGCCTCGCCGAAGGTGTCCAGTTTCGACTCGTCCACGTCGGCGACGGCGACGAGTTCGATGTCGTCGGTCGCGGCGTAGCCGCCCGCGTGGCTCGCGTCGATTTTCTCTCTGCCGATGGCGTCCTCGTCGTGCATGCCGAGGATGCCCATCCCTGCGATTCCGCCCGTGCCGATGATGCCTGCGTGGTAAGTCATAGTGTCTCCTGTCGCCCGAGTTCGTTCGTCAATGTGCGCCGGGGCGCATAACTGTGGTGCCGGTCCGGAACCTCAGTCGAGCGCGTTCGCGGCCATCAGGAACCAGCCCTGTCCGTAGGGCGTGTCCGTCAGCGGGGCCTCGGGGCCGCCCGGCGGGCCGGCGACGCGGTTGACCGCGCCCGCTTCGCCGACGACGCGGGAGACGGCCGCGAGCCCGTCTTCGGCGGGTCGGCGGTAGGTCTCCGCGTCGAGGATGCCGAGGTCGATGCCGCGGGCGAAGGCGTAGGCGAACATGAGCGTCCCCGACGACTCAAGCGGCGTGTGCGGGTCGTCGACGAGGTTGTGCCAGAAGCCACTGCCGTCCTGAAGCGGGAGGAGCGCCTCGCAGTGCGACCGGAACAGGTCGAGGAGGTCGTCGCGCTTCGGGTGGTCCTCGGGGAGCCGTTCGAGCACGTCCGCCGACGCGGCGGCGGCCCAGCCGTTTCCGCGCGCCCAGAACGCGCCCTGCGGGTAGTGGTTCGGCTGTTCGACCCAGATGTGTCGGAACAGCCCCGTGTGGCCGTCGCGGAGGTGTTTGGCGTGAATCAGAATCTGCTCGACCGCCTCGTCGAAGGCGTCGGCGTCGCCCGCGGCCTCGCCGTAGCGGGCGAGGAAGGGACACATCATGTAGACGGAGTCTATCCACAGCGACTTGATGCCCGCGAGGTCGGGGTCGTGGTGGGGGATGCCGCCGTCTTCGGTCCGGTCGAAGGACAGAAGCGACTCGTAGGCGCGTTCGGCCGCGTCGAGGTAGCGGTCCTCGCCCGTCCGGTCGTAGAAGTCGAGGACGCCGTGACCGATGGCGGTGCTGTTGTTCGTGTTCATGCACTTCTTGACGGTCAGCTCCCAGCTCGCCTCGTACTCGCGGCCGTGGCTGAAGACCTCTATCGGGTAGCTCGGGCCGTAGCTCAACTGCCCGGCGTCGTTCTGGGTCGCCACCGCGGTGTCGACGAGGTGCTTCGCGCGCTCGACCGACTCGTCTCCCCCCTCGGCGAGCAGGCCGTTGATGGCGACGCCGGTAATCCACGACTGACCGTCGATGTCCAGCGACCGGAGATACGAGGCGGCGCGCTGGACTGGTGTAAGCTCGTCTGCTGGCATGAGTACGGTACCCACACGAAGACGTGCGGGGATGAAAAATGTATCCCATGGCGACGCGCCGCCGCGGGACGGCGGCCGGAGCGCGCCGGTCTATCGGTCCGGGCACCTCGGTCGCTCGTTCGCCGCGACAGCCACGTTCCCGAGGCGGGAACAGATATATACGGCTCTGGTTCGACTGTCACACCATGAGCCCCCAACCGAACAAACGCCCCGGCCGGACCATCCGCTCGGTCCAGATAGCGTTCAATATCATCGACCTCCTCCAGGAGGAGGCTGGCATCGGCGTGACGCGAATCGCCGACGAGCTCGGTCACTCGAAGAGCACCGTCCACAGCCACCTCCGAACGCTCGAAGAGCGGCGCGTCATCGTGCGCGAGGGCGACGGCTACCGGCTCGGACTGCGATTCCTCGACGTCGCCTCGCACGTCCGCGACCAGATAGGCAACTTCGACATCGTCCAGAAGGAGGTCGACTCGCTGGCCGAGGAGACGGGCGAAATCGTCCAGTTCGGCGTCGAGGAGTACGGTAAGGTGTCGTATCTACACAAGGCGCAGGGGGAACACGCCGTCGAGACGCTGTCGCGGGTGGGGACTCAACAGCCGATGTACTCCACGTCGCTCGGCAAGACGATTCTCGCGTACCTGCCGCCCGAGCGCATCGAGGAAATCGCGGCGGCGATGGAGTACGAACCCAAGACGGCAAACACCATCACCGGGCCCGAAGAGCTGTTCGCGGAGCTCGAAACGATTCGCGAGCAGGGGTACGGCATCGACGACGAGGAGAACATCGACGGCCTGCGGTGCGTCTCCGCGCCCGTCAAGAACGACGAGACGATTCTCGGCGCGATAAGCATCACCGGTCCGTCGAGTCGGTTCACCGAAGACCGCCTCCACGGCGAACTCGCGGACTACGTCCGGAGCGCCGCGAACGTCATCGAACTGAATACGAAGTTCTCCTGAGCGCGGGGCGACGCGGGGCGGCGCTCAGTAGTTCTCGTAGATGGTCTTCACCGACGAGAAGAAGTCGAGGCCGGCGTCGCCCTGCTCGCGGTACGTGTTGGTCGACGAGTCCTTGTAGCCGCCGAAGGGGACGTGGAGTTCGAGGCCGGTCGTCTTCTCGTTGATTTTCGCGACGCCCGCTTCGACCTCGTTGACGAAGCGCTTGCCCTCGCTGAGGTCCTGCGTGACGATGCTGGCCGACAGGCCGTAGTCCACGTCGTTAGCGAGGGCGAGCGCGTCCTCGAACGACTCGGCTTCGACGACCGCGAGCACGGGGCCGAAAATCTCCTCTTGGGCGATGCGAGCGTCGTTTTCGACGCCGGAGAACACCGTCGGCTCGACGAAGTAGCCGTCGTCGTAGTCGTCGCCGGAGAGCCTGCCCCCGCCGGCTTCGAGCGTCGCGCCCTCGGCGGAGCCGATGTCGATGTATTCGAGCGTCGAGGAGAGTTCGTTCTCGGAGACGTGCGGGCCCATGTCGGGGTCGTCGAGGCCGTCGCCGACGACGAGCGACTCGGCGTAGTCGGAGACGGCCGCGACGAACTCGTCGTACACGTCCTCGTGGACGATGGCGCGCGAGGTGGCCGTACACGACTGGCCGGTCGTGCCGAACGCGCCGACGCCGACGGTCTCGGCGGCGTCTTCGATGTCCGCGCTGGGCATCACGACGGTCGGGTTCTTCCCGCCCATCTCACACTGGACGCGCGTGAGGTCGACCGCGGCCGTCTCGGCGACCATCGTCCCCACGGCGGTGCTCCCGGTAAAGGAGACGCCGTCGATGCGCTCGCTCTCGATGAGCGGGCCGCCGACCTCGCTCCCGGACCCGGTGATGACGTTCGCCACGCCGGCCGGGAGGCCCGCGTCGTCGAGACATTCGAGGACGATAGAGACGACGCCCGGTGCCTCGGACGCCGGCTTGAGGACCGCGGTGTTGCCGGTGGCGAGCGCCGGGGCGAGCTTCCAGACCGGGATGGCGATGGGGTAGTTCCACGGCGTGATGAGCGCGACCGTGCCGAGGGGTTCGTGCTTCGTGTAGAGGTCCTTTCCGGGGGCGCTCGCGGACTTGACGGTGCCGCCGACGTCCCGCGCCTTCGCGCCGTAGTAGTGGAAGATATCGATTGCGCGCTGTACTTCGCCGCCCGCCTCGGAGCGCGTCTTGCCCTCCTCGCGGACGAGCACCTCGGTCGCCTCGTCCTTCCGCGCTTCGAGGTTGTTACCTGCCTCGCGGAGAATCGCGCCGCGGGACGGGCCGGGCGTCGACGCCCACTCGTCCTGCGCGGCGACCGCCGCGTCGAGCGCCGCCTCGACGTCTTCTTTGGAGGACGCCGGGTGGACGCTGACGACCTCGCCGGCCGCCGCGGGGTTCGTCACTTCGAACGTCTCTCCGGAGTGGGAGTCTGTCCATTCGCCGTCGATGAAGTTACCGTACGTTCTCGACATTCGACCTAGCTATGTGCATCCATCACTAAGTAAGCTTCTCATGGCGAACGTGGATGCCGGCCGTTCGCTCGAGACCGACACGGGGCGTGAGACACGCGAATTCGGGCCGTTCAAAGGAAGAGCGACGGGCCGCCGTCGACTCAGAGCAGGAACTGGAGGACGACGAAGAGCGTCGCGACCGAGACGGCGGTGGTGGCGAACACGTTCATCGACGCGAGGTCGGCGTCGCCGCCGAGTTCGTTCGCGTAGACGAACGACGAGACGGCGGTCGGCGTCGCGAGCATCGTCACGCCGGCTTGGACCGTCGACCAACTCGACGCGAACGTCGAGAACACCGCGAAGGCGAGAAGCGGCATCAGGACGACCTTGCTCCCGACGACGGCGCCGACGGTGCGGAAGTCGAACGACTCGGTGGAGACGGTGAGTGACGCCCCGATGGAGAGCAGTGCCACGGGGAGCGCGAGCGAGGCGAGCGCGTCGAGGCCCGTCAGGAGGACGCCGGGGACGCCGAGGCCGAGCCCGGAGAAGACGAGGCCCAACACGAGCGCCGGGATGACCGGCGTCTTGAGCACGCCGACGAACTCCTCTTTGAACGACACGTCAGCGCCGTTGACGAGCACGAGGACGCTGATAGTGAGCGGGACGTGAGTGAGCGCGCCGACGCCGAGGATGACGGCCGCCTTCGCCGACGCCAGCGAGCCGAACGTCGAACTGACGAGCGGGAGGCCGAGGAAGCCGAGGTTCGAGTAGTACGACTGGACGATGGCGACGCTCCGAACCGAGTCCGGCGACACCCGGCGGTGGACGACCCAGCCGACGGCGAGCATGGTGAAGAGGACGAGCCAGAAGCCAAAGAGGAGCGTCGGCTCGATGACCTCGCGAATCGGCTGGTCGTACGTCGAGGTGAACACGAGCGCGGGGAGCGCGAAGGCGAACGCGAAGAACGTGAGTTTGTCGCGACGGCCGCTGTCGAGGAGGCCGAGGCGCTTCGCTAGCGCCCCGAGGCAGAGCACCCCGAGCATGTAGCCCAGATTTGCGGCGACGGTCATACCCTTCCATCGAACAGGGGGGTCCTTCCGTGTTACGCTCGCGGAGATTTCGTTCGGATAATTCGAGCACGAGAGCGCCTGAATCGCACGGATTCTAGTTAATCGTCCATGAGGGATTCGAGCTCGCGCGCGAGGCGCTCGCCGATGCGAATCATCGCGTCGTCGCCGGGGTGGACGAGGTCGGTCGTCATCCCGCTGGCGGTCGGCAGGAGGTCCGGTCCCTCCACGAGGTGGACGTTGTCGTAGCCGCAGTCGGCGACCACGTCGCGGAGGTGGTCGCGGAACGTCTCGGACAGCGTCGCCTCCTCGTGGTCCCGTTTGTACTCGCGCACGTGCGGGAACAGCGTGATACAAGCGACGGGTTTGGACGGGTTCGCCGCGGCGACGGTCTCGACCATGTCGGCGGCCCGCTCGCGGAACTCGTCGGGCGAGAATCGACCGACCATGTTCACCGACAGCGAGAGCGTCGCCACGTCCCAGTCGTCGCGGGCGGCGATGTGGTCGGCCATCGCGGGGTCGCAGTAGGCGGTCCCGCAGGATCCGAGGTTTATCGGGTCCGCGCCGAGTCGCCGCGCCGTCTGGTTGACGTACGTGAGCATCTCCGCCGACGGGGCCTCGCCCTCGGTAATCGACGTGCCGTACGCGAGGTACCGGAGGCTCGGCACCTCGTCGGCGGTCGGCGGCCGGCACGCGCCCTCGACGTCGTGATAGTAGATGTGGCCGCCGCGGTGGTCGCCGGGGAAGACGAGTCGGCACACCTCGGGCGCGTAGCGCATCTCGCCGGTCGCCGCCGGGTCGAGGTCGGAAAGCGACTCCGGGGGAGACAGTTCCACCGTCTTCGGCTCCGAGCCGAGCGTGAACTCCTCGCCGCTGGCCTGAAAATCCCCCCAGAACGGGCGAACGAGGCTGTTTCGCTCCTCGGAGGAGAGCGTGATTCGAACCGTCTCCTCGGGGACGAACCGAATCTCGGTCCCAGCCGGGTGGGACATCCGCGTCTGCGCGCCGGCGTTCAGGCCGCTCCTGACGGCCTCCGGGACGCGGAGCAGTCGAAGTCCCTCGTGCGGTCTGACCCGCTGGAGCGCCCTGACGTTGTGGAACTGAACGTCGTCGTGCTGGATATCGTCGTGCTGCATGCCGTGTGAGTCACGCACACGCCGCACCTACTTATCCCTACCTCCGACCGCCGACGCGCGGCGACGAGCGCCGCGGGACTCGGGGCGAAAGAAGCCCGATTCGGCAGTCGGGTTCCCGAGGCGGGAAAATTACAGACATATGCTTGTAATAGTCCGGCGACTGTGGCTCCGAATTCGCGCGTTGGGCGTCGACGACAGACGGCTGTCCGGAAGCGATAAATCACCAGATCGCTCGGATTCCGACGTTACAGGCCCCGAACAAGCACGTTCGCAAGAAGGGAACAGGAAAACCATTGCAGATGAACAATCGGGCACAATTCGCCGGAAGTCCGTTCCCCACCCGCGAACGCCGCGCGAGAATACGACGACGCCGCGACGGTCGTGTCAGCCGGCTCACCCAGCTCACCCGCTCCGCTGTCGGAAGCAAGCGAGCAGGCGAGCGCGGCTGACCATCGCGGCCGGGAGAACGGAGCGATGTCGAAGGGGACAGAGATGCGAAGGACAGCGGCCCGGAAGCGACTCGGCGGTGAGACGGCAGAAGGCGGTGGTGGGTGCCCCCGACCGATGCAGTCGGGAGGCGTCAGGCAGTGTGGGTGGTGGTCAGTCGGTTTCGGTGGGGTCCGAGTCGTCGGTTTCGGTGCGGTTCGGGCATCGGGCGCGGTCCGGTCGAGGTCGCCGAGTCAGTCGATGACGCGGGCGATACCGTCGTCGAGTTCCTCGTACAACTCCTCGGCGCGGCGCTCGTCTTCGGCCGACAGCGACCGAATCGGCTCGCGGACCGACCCGCCGTGCAGGCCGGCCAGTTCGAGCCCTTTCTTCACCACCGGGACGCTTATCGCGCCGGGGAGGTCGTTGTCCTGGCCCGTCTCGCCGCGGAGGGCTTGGAACGGAAGCGTCAGGTCGCGAATCTCGCGGGCGCGTTCCCAGTTCTCCGCGGCGAGCGCGTCGAACAGCGCGAGGCCGATTTCGGGGCGGAAGTTACTGACGCCCGCCGAGAAGCCCTCGATACCCTCGTTCCAAAACGAGACGGCGAACGGTTCCGCGAGGCCGTCCACCCAGACCACGTCGTCGTCCGCGGCGGCGACGGCCGAGCCGAGTTTGACCGGGTCCTCGATAGCGTATTTGACGCCGACGACGCCCTCGATGCGAGAGAGGTCGCGGAGGAAAGAGACCGAGGGGTCGAAGCCGCGGACGTAGGGAACCAGCGGCGTGTCGGTCGCGGCGTCGAGTTTCTCGTAGTAGCGAATGAGTCCCCGCTCGTGGACGTAGGTGTGGTCCGGCGGCATGACCATCATGGCGTCCACGCCGACGCGGTCGTAGGCGTCCATCAACTCCGTCGCGGCCTTCGTCGACCCGCCGACGCCGGCGAGGACGCAGGCGCTGTCGGGGAGGGCTTCGACGCTCGTCTCCGTCACGTCGACGCGCTCCTGTTGGGTGAGGGAGTGATATTCGCTGATGTTCGCGGCCGCGAGGAACGACGAGATACCGTCGCCGGAAAGCGACTTCGCGTTCGCTTCGAGTTTGTCGTGTTGAATCTCCAGGTCGTCGTCGAACGGCGTGAGCAAGCCGACGGCGACGCCACGGAGACGACTACGTACACGGTCGTCTGCGAGTGGCATGGTACAGTCAATCTGAGTCAACCGTGATAAACCCATCGTCAACCCCTGCATCCGGCGTTCGCGCGCGAGAGGGCCCGCGAATCGTCCATCTGGGACGCGACGTTCCGCGACGTTCAGGCTTTGTGAACCGAACCAGCGGGCCGGCGCGGCACCCGAGGCGAAGTCGGATTTCGCGGTCACCCATCAATTTATTACGATTTGGTCAGAGTGGATTCGTATGGACGTCTTGATGACCGGCGTCTATGGCCGGTGCGGCACCGCAGTCATAGACCACCTGCACGACGACGACGCCTACGACTTCACGTACTTCAACCGCTCCGACCGACCCGACGACCACCCCTACGGCGGCTACGACACCGTCGTCGGCGACGTGTCCGACTACGACGCCCTCGACGACGCCGCTGAGGGACAGGACGCCATGGTCCACATGGCGGCGTACCCCTACACCGACGGCACGTGGGAGGACATCTTCGAGCCCAACATCATCGGGATGTACAACGCGCTCGAAGTCGCCCGCGAGAACGAAATCGAATCGTTCGTCTTCCTCTCGACCAACCACGTGATGGGCGGCTACGAAGACGAGTTCGCCCCCGAGATTTACGAGCCGGGTCACGGGCTCGTCATCGGCCACGACGACCCCGTCCGCCCCGACTCGTTTTACGGCGCGTCGAAGGCCTACGGCGAGGACATGGGCCGGTACTACGTCGAGAACTACGAATACCCCAAGCAGTTCTACGCCCTCCGGGTGTGCAGTGTCCGGATGCCCGAGTACGACCACCCCTACGGCGACGCCGAGGCCGCCGTCGAGAACGGCGAGTTCGAGCGCGGGAGCGCCGAGTACCAAGAGACCGTCGGTCGCATGAAGGCGATGTGGCAGTCCCGCCGCGACTTCGCCCACGAAATCGACTGCTGTCTGCAGGACGACAACGTCGAGTTCGGCATCTTCAGCGGCGTGAGTGACAACCAGCGCCGGTGGTACGACCTCGAACACGCCCGCTCGCAAATCGGCTACCACCCGCAGGACGACGGCGAGGAGTGGGACAGCCCGCCGGAGTAGTCTCGGACGACTGAGTACAGGCGGCTACGCGGTCGCGGGGGCAGAAAAAACGAGAATCGGGTCAGTCCGCCGCGGCGACGCTCACTCGGTGTGAAGCGTCACGTAGCCGTCGAAGTTGAGAATCACGAACTGCGCGAGGTCGCCGAACAGCGCTTTCCCGGTCGGCGACCGGTTCCGACCGAGGATGAACACGTGGTCTGCGCCCTCCGCTTCTGCGACCTCGATGACGGTCTCGGCGCGCTCTTTCTCGCTGGCGATTCGCGGGACGATGTCGTAGGACACCTCGTCGTCGGTCGAAAAGACCTCGCGGGCGACTTCCTCGGCGTCGTTCATCGCGCCCCGGAAGGCGTCCTGTTCCGTGTACGACGTGTGTTCGACGTCGCCGATGGTGTCGAGGACCTCCTGGGTCTCCTCGAACTCGTCTTCGGTGAGCGTGACGAGGAGGACGAGGTCGGCGTCCGCGCCCAGCGCGTGTTCTCTGGCCTCCCGCAGGAGGTCGGCGTGCGAGTCGGTGTTCTCGATGAGTACTAAGCCTCTGTCCATGCACCTCCATTCCGCCTCGTCTTATCTAAGTCTACCGCAGGAACGGACGGCGCGAGGGCGACGGGCGGGGCAGTATACTGAAATACACCGCGGTACTCTACGCAGACATGCCCGAAACGAGTCTCGCCGACGTGCTCCGCGATTACGAGACCCGGATGAAGTTCGTCCTCGTCATCTCGCTCGCCTCCATCGCCCTGCTTCTCGTCTCGCTTCCGTCTATCGAGCCGGGGACGACGACTCACGCGCTTGTCTATCTCCAGCTGACGACGTTCGGCGGGTTAGCGGTCCTGATGCTCGGACTGTTGCTGTGGACGGCGAGGAGCGCGTGACGGGGACGCCGACGCGACCGTCGTGACCGAGAGAACAGGTATTTTCTCTATCATGGTCAGTATGGGTAAATCCAGTATCTATATTAACCGGGAGTATCATGATAGATGATACCGCATGGCTGGAAAGCGTTCAACCAACTGGAGTAGACGAGACCTTATCAAGTACGGGGCGGTGGCCGGGACGGCTGGACTGGCCGGCTGTTTCGATAGTTCGGGGCAGACGACCGAAGACGGCGGCACCGAAGACGGCACGGACGGCGGCACGAACACCGAATCCGGGGCGGGCCTCGCCGACGACACCCTCGATTACCCCGCGGGCCGACCCGCGACCGACGTGCAGTTCAACCGTTACAGCCTCGGCAACTACGCGCACACCCTGCAGGACCAACTGTTCGAGGAAGTCGCGCGCGGCTACGCCGACGGGACGGTCCGACCCGACCTGCTTGACGACATGAGCGTCGACGGGCGGACGCTCACGCTGACGTTCCCCGAGGGGTTCAAGTGGTGGAACGGCGACGACCTGACGGCCGAAGACTACTACATCGGCCTCGAAATCGACCGCCTGCAGTCGCCCGAGCAGTCGCCCATCGAGAGCAACACGCTGGTGGACGACTACACCATCGAGCGGACGTTCAAGACGGCCGTCTCGCCCAACCTCATGAAGGCGAACGTCGCCGAGACGTTCGTCAACACCCCGCGGTCGATTTACCGCGAGTACCTCACCCGCTACGAGGAAGCGTCGAACGAGAGCGAGCGCGAGAGCGTGACGAGCGACCTCCTCGACATGAGCATCACCACCCAACAGCTCATCGACGAGGGGCTCGGCAACGCGCTGTACCGCGTCACCGGCTTCAACTCCTCGGAGACCGTCCTCGAGAAGTTCGAAGACCACCCGTACGCGAGCCGGACGGACATCCCGAAGGTGCGCATCATCCCCGAGACGACCGCCGACGTGGAGTCGCTGTCGGTGAACGACCAGCTCGACATGAACCCCGACGTGCTCATGTCGGAGTCCCAGCAGTCACGGTACCCGGACAACATCGAGAACGTCTACCGGCTCAACTGGTTCCGCACGCAGAAGTTCACGTTCAACTTCAAAAACGAGCACATCGCGCGGCTTCCCGTCCGACGCGCCATCGTCAACGCGGTCGACTTCGAGTCGATGGTCGCCGCGATGCGACAGGCCGGAACCGTCGGCGCGCCCGCCGAGAACCAGACGGCACTGCGCTCGACGATTCACGAGGAGTACCTCGGCGAGGACTTCGTCGACCAGCTCATCGACTACCCGGTGGGCAAGGACCTCGACGCCGCGACGCAACTGCTCGAAGACGCCGGCTACACCAAGGAAAACGGCACGTGGGTCGACCCGGACGGCGAGTCGTTCACCTTCACCGTCCTCACGCAGAACAACAACACCCAGGTGCAGGCGACGAAGGTCTTCAACGACCAGCTCAACGCGTTCGGCCTCCAGACCGAGATTAGCACGGTCAGCTCGACCGACTACTACCAGCGCCTCCAGACCTACGAGGCTGACATCTTCTGGATATGGCACGTCGCGAAGGCGCTGTGGCACCCGACGGCGTACTTCTCGAACAACTTCTACGGCATCGAGGTCGGCGACCCCTCCAGCGGGAACGAGACCGGCCCGACGGGCAAGCCGTTTACGACGACCATCCCGAGCGAGGTCGGCGCGACCGAAATCTCGGGGAGCGGCAAGGAGATTCAGCCCGCACAGCTGATGAACGACCTGCCGAACTCCGAGTCGGCAGAACAGGTCAAAGAGCGGACCCGCGACCTCGTCCAGTGGTTCAACTACGCGCTTCCCGACTTCGTCTTCGTCGAGGAAGACTCCGGCTACTGGGGCGACACGCAGGACTTCTCCATGCCGACGGGCGACGACTACGAACTCAACACGAACCGACCGGGCGAGTTCTCCTTCAAGAACGGATGGATTAGCTCCAACTCGCAGTGAGGTGAGACGGCACCCCCAACGGGCTTAACCACCACAATTAAGCTCTCTCACGCTAGAAGCCAAACTATTAATAATGACACCAAAGTATTTGTTGAAGCGTCTCGGGCAAGCGATACTGACGTTTTTCGTCACGATGACGGTCTCGTTTCTGCTGTATCAGGCCATGCCCGGTGGCCCGACGGAAGCGATGCGGAGCGTTATCCTCTCGCAGAGCGGCGGGAGCGTCGACATCGACCGACTGAACAGGATGATACAGCTCTACACGAACGTGAACCCGGACCAGCCGATGCACGTACAGTATTTCAACTACGCGTCTGACGTGATTCTCCGGCAGGACCTCGGCACCTCGTTCTTCAAGAACGAGGAGGTCACGACGCTCATCATGCAGCGCATCCCGTGGTCGATGTTCATCAGCGTCTACGCGCTCGCGCTGGGCTACTCGCTGAGCATCTTCCTCGGCGTGATGACGGCCTACCGCGAGAAGTCGCGGTTCGACTCCACGGTGTCATCGCTCATCATCGGGCTCAACTCGATTCCGTACTACATCGTCGGCGTCGTGCTCATCTACTTCCTCGCCATCCAGAACAACTACTTCCCGACGGGCGGCCGAATCGGCTCGGGCATCGCGGCGGGGTACAACCCCGAGTTCATGCTCAGTCTCGTGCAACACGCGGCGCTCCCGGCGATTTCGATGGGCGCGCTCGCGACCTCCGGCGCGCTCGCCATGCGCGGCAACGCGATTCGCGTCCTCGGCGAGGACTACATCCGCGTGGCACAGCTCCGCGGGCTCCGCGAGACCCGCATCGCCACGCAGTACCTCGGGCACAACTCCATCCTCCCGATGTACACGCAGTTCATGATCGGCATCGCCGGCGTCTTCAGTAGCGCCGTCATCGTCGAGGAGGTGTTCGCGTACCCGGGCATGGGCCTCCTGATGTTCGAGGCGGTCAAGACGCAGGACTACCCGCTTTTGATGGGCACGCTCCTCGTGTTCACGGCGATTTCGCTGACCGCCATCTTCATCGCCGACCTCACGTACACGCTCATCGACCCGCGCATCTCGGTGGGTGAATAACGATGAGCGAGGCACACTCCGACTCGTTCGACCTGAAGGACCTCTACGACGAGGACATCGACCCGGACCCCGAATCGCGGGCCGACCGCACGAAGCGGTTCCTCGAGATGAACGTCGTCGCCCCCGCGCGCATCGCGGTCGCCGACTGGCGCGCGCTCGTCGGCGGCGCGATTCTCGCCTTTTTCCTCCTCATGGGAACCGTCGGCGTCTGGCTCGTCGAGCGGCCGACGAGCGGTGACGCGCCCGTCCTCGCCGCGCCGTTCGAATCGCTCGCGTACCCGCTCGGCACCGACGTGTTCGGCCAGCCGATTCACGCCCAACTCATCCACGCGACGCCGGGCATGTTCAAGATGATATTCGCGGGCGCGGTCGTGAGCGTCGGGTTCGCCGCCCTCGTGGGCGTCGTCGCCGGCTTCGAACACGGCACGCGCATCGACTCCATCCTGATGACCATCACCGACGTGGTCATCACGATTCCGGGCCTGCCGCTCATCATCGTCATCACGGCCATCTTCCAGCCCGAGAACCCCTACATCGTCGGGGTCTTCCTCGGTATCGACAACTGGCCGGGGCTGGCGCGGACCGTCCGCTCGCAGGTGCTGAGCATCCGCGAGGAGTCCTACGTCGAGGCGTCCGAAATCATGGGCATCCCGCTGTCGTCGATTCTCCGGCGGGACATCCTCTCGCAACTCATGCCGTACGTGATGATAAACGGGGCGCTCACCTCCCGGCGCATCATCTTCGAGTCCGTGGGGCTGTACTTCCTCGGCATCCTGCCGTTCACCACGTTCAACTGGGGCGTGATGATGAACCTCGCGTACGAGGGCAACGCGCTCACCCGCCCGGACATGCTCCCGTGGATGGTCGCGCCCATGGTCTGCATCTTCCTGCTTTCGTTCGGGCTCGTCCTCCTGTCGCAGGGGCTCGACAGCCTGTTCAACGTCCGCCTCCGGGCGCGCCACGCGAAAACCTCGAAGAAAGGCACCTCGAAGAACAACCAATCGCAGGCGACCGGCGGGGACTGACCCCGTGCCAACACCTATTACCAGACGATGACTACCAACCAAGCAATGCGAACGTCGAATCAGAACGACTCGGACCCGGACCAAGACGTCGTGTTCGAAGTCCGCGACCTCGAAGTCACCTTCGGGACGAACCGAGGCGAATCGAGAGTCGTCCGCAACGTCGATTTCGACATCTACCGCAACGAGACGCTCGGGATGGTCGGCGAAAGCGGGAGCGGCAAGTCCATGACCTCGTCCGCGTTGATGAACGCGGTCGTCAGCCCGGGAGAGACCTCCGGCGAGGTCACCTACTACCCGCCCGACGGCGGCGAGCCGATTTCCGTGCTCGACCTCGACGAAGAGGAGCTTCGGAAGTTCCGCTGGGGCGAAGTCGCCATGGTCTTCCAGGGCGCGATGAGTTCGTTCAACCCCGTCAAGAAGGTCCGCGGCCACTTCCGGGAGACCCTCGAAGACCACAACCGCGACGTGGAGGCGGGGCTCGAACGCGCCCACCAGATTCTGGGCGACCTCTACTTAGACCCCGACCGCGTCCTCGACTCGTACCCCTACGAGCTCTCGGGCGGGATGAAACAGCGCGCGCTCGTCGCGCTCGCGCTCATCCTCGAACCGGAGGTGCTCGTGATGGACGAGCCGACCGCCGCGCTCGACCTCCTGATGCAACGCTCTATCGTCTCCCTGCTCAAGGAACTCAAAGAGGAGTACGAGCTGACGATTATCTTCATCACGCACGACCTGCCGCTTCTCACCAAGCTCGCCGACCGGCTCGTCGTGATGTACGCGTTCGACATCGTCGAGGTCGGCTCGACCGAGGAGATACTGTACGACGCGGCGCACCCCTACACGCGGTCGCTCCTCAACGCGACGCCGGACCTGAACGCGCCCATCGAGGAGATGCAGTCCATCTCGGGGTCGAAGCCCGACCCGGTGACCAACATCCCCGGCTGTTCGTACCGGCCGCGGTGCCCGATGGCCGACGAGTCCTGCGCGGAGGCGGAGCCGCCGATGGCAGACCGCGGCGACGGCCACCGAACCGCGTGTTTCTACCACGACGACGTGTCCGACGAGATTCCGATTCCCGCGATGGAAGCGGCCGAAAAGGGCGGTGAGTCGGAATGAGCGTCGACAACTCCATCCTCTCGGTTGACGACGTGTCGGTCCACTTCACGGACAGTAGCGGCTTCCTCGGCCTGTTCGGCGAGCGGCAGACGGTCCGCGCCGTCGACGGCATCTCGCTCGACATCGGCGAGAACGACGTGGTCACGCTCATCGGCGAGTCCGGCTGTGGCAAATCGACGTTGGGCAAGACAATCATCGGCGCACAAGAGCCGACCCACGGCTCGATTACCTACCGCGGACAGGACATCTGGGAGGCGAAAAACGGCCGCGACCCGGACATTCCGTTCTCGGAGATTCGGCGCTCGCTCCAGATAATCCACCAGGACCCCGGGAGCGCGCTGAACCCGAACCAGCGCATCCTCACCTCGCTGATGCTCCCCCTGAAGAAGTGGAATCCGAACCTCGGCGAAGAAGAGCGCCGAAAGCGCATCTACGCGCTCCTCGAACGCGTCGGACTCACGCCCGCCGAGGACTTCGTCGAGCGGTTCCCCCACCAGCTCTCGGGCGGCGAGAAACAGCGCGTCGTGCTGGTCCGGTCGCTGTTGTTGAACCCGGACGTCATCCTCGCCGACGAGGCCATCAGCGCCCTCGACGTGAGTCTCCGGGTGGAGATGATGGACCTGATGCTCGAACTGCAGGACCTGTTCAACACCTCCTACGTCTTCATCAGCCACGACCTCTCGAACGCCCGGTACATCGCCGAGAAGTCCGGCGGCCGCATCGCCGTCATGTACCTCGGTCGCATCGTCGAGGTCGGGCCGATAGAGCAGGTCATCGGCGACCCTCAGCACCCCTACACGCAGGCGCTGAAGTGGGCGACGCCGAACCTCTACGAGGGAGAGGGGGACGACGGCCTCCCGATTCGGAAAATCGACATCCCCGACCCGACGAACCGCCCCAGCGGCTGTCACTTCCACCCGCGGTGTCCGAAGGCGCGGGAGGTCTGTGAGACGAACGACCCGGGCGCGTTCGAAGACGGGAGCGGTCGCGCCGCGCGGTGCTTCCGCGCCGACGACACCCACGAGTACTGGGACAGTCCGAGCATCGTCGACGACTGAACCGGTCGTTTCGACCCCTGACTCCCATTCGCCAGCCGACCGTTTTCACCCCGAAGAGCCGTGCAAGCCGGCCGAACCCCGCCCTGCGCGAACAGTATCTATTTGTGTGCGGAGGGTGACCGTGTGGGTACGTATGTCAGTCAACGCATCGCGCGTGCCTTCGCTCCGGAAGGCCGCGTCGTCGAACCGGAACTTCATCATGACCGTGCTCTCGGGCGTCTTCATGATTCTCCTCGCTCGCTTCGTTCTCGACGGGACGCTCGCGGGGATGTTCGGCGTCTGGGGCATCTCGCTCGTCGGCGTCGGCGTCGGCGGCTACCTGTTGCTCCGACTCTGGGGCGCGTACAATTGACCCCGAAGTTCCGTCACCGACGCCGAACGTCGAACTGAACCGCCGACCCGAAAAACAGCGTATAGCGTTCCGCGAGCGACCGCCGTCGCGTCGTCGTTCGCTCTCGTCGCGTCCGAGGTCGCTCCGTCCCGCCTGCCGAGGCAGTTACTCGACGCGGTTGGCGTCGATGTAGTCCCAGTCGAACGCGTAGCCGAGGCCGGGCGTCTGCGGCAGTTCGACCACGCCGTTGTCGTCGATTTCGTCCGGCGGGTGTTCGAGGCCGGGGAAGTACGTCTCGTAGTCGTGGTTCGGGTGCAGGAGGCCGCGCTCGTAGTACCGGCCGGGGAACGCCATCGTCCCGAGCAGTTGGAGGTTGGGCGCGTCGCGCCCGTGAATCTCGCACTCGATGTTGAACGACTCGCAGAGGCCGACCGCCTTCAGCGCGGGCGTGATGCCGCCCACGTCGTAGACGCCGACCCGGATGATATCGGCGATGTCCCGCTTTATCCACTCCGCGCGGGTGTGCATCCGACCCTCGGCGGTCTCGGGGCCGACGACGGCGATATCGAGTTCGTTCGAGAGCCACTCGTAGGAGGACATCGAGTGTTCGTCCATCGGCTCCTCTATCCAGCGGAAGTCGAGGTCTTCGAGCGCCTTCCCGATTTTCTTGGCCTCGCTTCGGCTGTAGAAGTGGTGGGCGTCGAGCATGAGGTCGATGTCGTCGCCGACGCGCTCGCGGACCGCCCGGCAGGCGGCGATGTCCCGTTCTGGGTCGTCGCCGAACGGCGGCATCCACGTGTGGAGCTTGACGGCCTGATAGCCCTCCTCGACGAGTTCCTCGGCGAAGTCGGCGTACGCCTCGGGCGAGCCGAGTCCGTCGGGGTCGTCGTCGCCGACCATCGTACTGCCGTAGGCCGGGACCGAGTCCCGCGCCGCGCCGATGAGCTGGTAGACCGGGAGGCCGGCGTCCTTGCCGGCGATGTCCCAGAGCGCGCAGTCGATGGGCGCGACGCGCTTGTCCGTGAGCGTTCCCTTGTTCAGTCGCTCGGCCCGGCAGAGCAGTTGCCAGAGCTTCTCGCGATACAGCGGGTTCTCGCCGACGAGGTGCTTCTTGGCGAACTCGTTGGCCGCCTCGTGGCCGCCGCGGCAGTAGCCGTCGGGGCCGCCGTCGACGACGACGTGGGTGATGGTCCGCGTCGACTCCCTCGGCTCGCCGGGGTGGCCGTGGCCCTTCTCGTCGGGGTCGATGTGGGACGCACAGCTGAACCGGATGGTACGGATGTCACGTATCTCCATTCGTGGTAGTCGGTTACGCGGAACGGTGATAAAAGTACGGCGGGACCGGCGATTTCGGGGACTGGACAGCAGGGAGTCGGGGGAGAGAACCCGGCGACGCCGGTCGGTCAGTCCAGTACGTCCGCCGGCTCCTCGGGATACGGCTCGCGGACGAGCCGACCCATGTCGATTTCCTGGTACGGCGCGCGCCGGAGCGTCTCGTTCTCGACGAACTCGTCCGCGCCCGCGTCGGTCAGCTTTTCCGCCAGCGCGTCGCGGAGTTCGGCGACGACCTCGGGGTGGTCGGCGGCGCACTCGTCGAGTTCGTTCGGGTCGGCCGCGAGGTCGAACAGCTGTTCGCGGCCGCCGTTGCGCATGAACACGTACTTCCAGCGGCCCTCGCGGACCATCCCGGTGAAGTTCGGCGGGAGCCGCGGCGTCCGGTGGTAGCCGAACAGACGCTCCCTCGGCTCCGCGTCGCCCCGAATCGTCCCGAGCACGTCGACGCCGTCGCGGAGTTCCGGGTCGCCCGCGGCGGTCGTGGCGATACCGAACAGGTCGGTCAGGGCCACGAGGTCGTCGCGGCGCTCCCCGGCCGGTAGCTCCGCGGGCCAACTCACGAGGAACGGGACGCGACACGACGACTCGAAGAACGACGACTTCTCCCAGCCGCGGTGGTCGCCGAGCAGTTCGCCGTGGTCCGAGAAGAAACAGATGAGCGTGTTGTCGGCGTCGTCGCGGGCCTCGACCGCGTCGAGCAGGCGACCGATGCGGCGGTCGACCTCCGAAATCATCCCGTAGTAGTACGCCTTGATGACCCGGACGGTGGTGTCGTCGATGCCGCCCTCGCGGGTCGTCCAGAAGTGGTGGTTCTGGGCGGGAATCTTCTCGTCCATATGGTCGGTTTCGCGGTCGCCTTTCACCGGGTTTTCGAGCCGTTCGGGGTCGTACATCCGGTCGAAGGGCGGCGACGGCGCGAACGGCGGGTGCGGCGGTTCGTACGAGACGAGGCCGAAAAACGGCTCGTCGGTGTCGCGGCCGACGAGGTCGACCGCGCGGTCGGTCATCCACGCCTCGTAGTTGTCGTCCGGCGGGAGTCGGTTCTGCTGGGGGAGGTGGACCACCGCGCCCTGCCGGGCGGTCGTCTTGACCTCGTGGCCCGTCTCCTCGCGGAACGCCGCGAAGCTCAGGTGGTCGTCGTAGCCGAGGTCGATGTCGCGGGGGTGGGCGTGGTACTTCCCGACGAGGAACGTCCGGTAACCCCGCTCGCGCATGCTTCGGGCGAGGAAGGGACCACACCGCCCTTCGAGGTGTCGCGCGTCGCGCTTTTCGTTCCCGAGGTAGCCCGTCGAGACGGCCTCACAGCCGGTTCGAATCGTGTGTCGCGCCGGGATGCAGATGGGGTCCGGCGAGTAGGCGTTGGTGAAGGAGACGCCGCGGTCGACCAGTCGGTCGATGTTCGGGGTGTGGATTCGACTGTTTCCGAGCGCCCGAATCGTGTCCGACCGTTGCTGGTCAGTCATCACGAACAGGACGTTTGGGCGAGCATCACTCACGGCCGAACTCCGAGCACCAGTAGTATAAAGATAGGCCACCGCGACGGTACGCGTACATGCCGCCCACAGCGAGTGCCTTCGACGTGACAGCCTACGCCGACGAGACCGACGACCTCCAGACCGAGGCGTTCCAGACGGCCATCGACGACTGCTCGGAGTCCGGCGGCGGGACCGTCACCGTCCCCAGCGGGACGTACACCGTCGGAACCGTCCACCTCCGAAGCGACGTGACGCTCTATCTGGAAGCCGGCGCGGTCGTCAGCCCCGCGAAAGACGAGTCCGAGTACACGGACAAGTTCATCGGCCCCGACAACGAGCGCATCTTCTTCCTCGCCGAGGGCGTCGAGAACGTCACCATCGCCGGCGAGGGCGAGTTCGACGGCCTCGGGACCGAGTTCATGCGGATGGACACGCCCATTCAGGGCCACTCCAACGAGAGCGCGTCGCACCCGCTCATCTCGAACGGACCCCACGAGGCGCGGCAGGGCGACGCCTACCTCTCGCGGACGGGAGGGACGGACGGCTGGCCGGTCGCCAAGCCCGATTTCCGCCCCGGCCCGATGTTTCGGTTCAACAACTGCACGAACGTCCGCGTCCGCGACGTGACCATCCGCGACATGCCCGCGTGGACGCTGTCGTTCCACGGGACAGAGGAGGTCGACATCCGCGGCGTCGACATCCTCAACCACCTGCTCATCCCGAACTGCGACGGCATCGCGCTCGGCGACACGCGAAACGTCCACATCTCCGACTGCACCATCCAGTCGTGCGACGACAGCATCACCTTCGGCGCGCGGCCCGACGAGTCGACGACCTGCGAGGGCATCGTCGTGACGAACTGTACGCTCCGGTCGAGCGCCTGCGCCATCAAGTTCGGCTCGGGGACCGACGACACGATTCGCGACTGCCTGTTCCAGAACATCGTCGTGCAGGAATCGAACCGCGGCCTCGGCATCCAGCACCGCGATTCGGGCGTCGTCGAGAACGTGCTTTTCACCGACATCGTCGTCAACTCCAACATGCTCCCCGGCCCGTGGTGGGGCAAAGGCGAGCCAATCTACGTCACGTCGGTCCCGCGGGACGACGACACCGACCTCGGCGGGATTCGGAACGTCCGCTTTTCGAACATCGTCGCGCGAAGCGAGAACGGCGCGCTCGTCTACGGCTCCGAGGGTTCCGATATCGAGACTATCGAGTTCGACAACGTCCGCATCGAACTCACCGGGAGCGACCACGCCGACGAGGTGGGCGGCAACTTCGACCTCCAGCCGAGTTCGGTCGTCACGCCCATCTTCGCCAACGACATCGCCGGCGTCCACGTCGAGAACGCCCGCGACGTGACGATGCGCGACGTGACCGTCGAGTGGGGCGACGACGGCGACCTGCCCGACTACTACCGGAGCGGGCTGGCCTGCGAAGGCGTGGACGGCCTGCTCGTCGACGGCTTCGTCGGGAGACAGGCCCACCGCGACGACGACGCGGCGGCGGTTTCGCTCGCCGACACGACGGACATCACGGTTCGGAACTCCCGGGCGACCGAGGGGACGGGGACGTTCCTCTCGCTGTCGAACACGGCCGACGAGCGCCTGTTCGTCAACAACGACCTCATCGACGCCGCCGACGCCGGCGACGTGGAGTCGTTCGAGCGGTCGGGGAACGCCCTCCCGCGGTAATCCGTACGTTCAAGCCGACGCGACGGGACGGGGAAACGCGAACACGCGCAGTCGAGACAGCGGTGCGCGGTGTACGATTCGGTTCGGATAGCCGTATCGCCGTCTGTGGCCGTTCCAGCGGCGGTTCTCCCCGTGAACGGTGGGTTTTTGCTCCGAGCCGCCGACGGTCGAGTCGATGGTACAAGAGCTAACGCTAGCCGAAGCCAAGACGATTCTCAACGCGATGGAGGAGAAAGCCGAGGAACTCGGCGTGCCGCTGAACCTCGCGGTGACCAACAGCGAGGGCAACCTCCTCGGCTTCCGCCGGATGGACGGCGCGAAGCTCGTCGCGAGCAACATCGCACAGAACAAGGCCTACACCGCGGCCGCGGTGAAGAAGCCGACCCACGAACTGAAGGAAGGTGCCGAACCCGGCGGCGACGTGTACGGCCTCCACACCACCGACAACGGTCGCGTCGTCGTCTTCGGCGGCGGGTTCCCGGTCGAACACGACGGCGTCGTCGTCGGCGCGGTCGGCGCGAGCGGCGGCGCGGTGGCCGAGGACATGGAGGCGTCACAAGCGGGGCTCGACGCGTTCGAACCGCTCCGCTGAGACGCCCGCGTCGGAGTCGCCGAGTCCGGTTTCGGTTCCGACGACACCCAATCCAGCGTATCTGTCCTCACGGTCCCTTTTCGGTCAGAACCGAGCGTACGCCGAGCGGTCGGTCTCGGCCGCGTAGAGACTGCCCGTCATGTCTGCGACGTAGAGCGTCGAGCCATCGGGTCCGCCGAGCGTGCAGTTCGTCGGGCGACTCTCGGGGAACGGGTGGCGTTCGAGCACCTCGCCAGACGGGGCGAACACGTATATCGACGGTCCCGGTCCGCTTTTTTCCCAGCCGGCGCAGGCGACGATTTCGCCGGACGCCGTGAGCGTCATGCCGTCGATGCCGCGGTGGTCGCCGAAGTCGTGCAGTATCTCGCGGGGGCCGAGCGACCCGTCGTCGCGAATCGGGTAGGCCCGCAAATCCGTCGCTTGGTCCGGGCCGTAGGTGCATTCTGCAACGTACAGTCGCGATTCGTCCGGCGAGAGGAGGATGCCGTTCGGGCGGTCCATCTCGTCTGTGAGGTGGACGAGTCGCCAGTCGTCGCCCGCGTCGGCGTCCGCATCCGGCCGCTCGGCGCGGAAGACGGAGGTGTGGCCGAGCAGGCCCCGGTCCTTGTCGTCCGGGTCGGTGAACCAGATATCCCCGTCGCGGTCGATTTCGAGGTCGTTCGGCCCGTTGAGCGGCGTCCCCTCGAACTCGTCGACGACGACCGTCGCGGGTTCGTCCGGGGCCAGTGCGGCGGTGCGGTGGCCCTCGGCCTCGCAGGCGTACAACTCGCCGCCGCGTCCCTCGTGGAGGCCGACCGCGCCGGCGGTCGAGTCGATGTAGACGCTCGTCTCTCCCGTGTCCGGGTCGTATTCGAGGACCTGATACTCCTGTATCTCCGTGAATCGAACCGCGTCGCCGGTCCAAATCGGACCCTCGGTGGCCCGGAACGGACCCGCGACTCGCTCGAACTCCCATGCCATCGCGTGGTCGTTCCTCCCACGAGACCTTAAACATCGTCCGTCACTCCATACGTGCCAATGTGTCAATCGTATTTCCGATTAGAGAATCAGCTTCGGGCGTGGGACCACGCGAGTACGTCAATTCGGTCGTGGCCGGAAAAGACGTGGCACGCGAAAGCATCAGCACGACGGTTAGAAAACATATAAAGATACAAATGAAATGTTGGTCCTATCTTTTAAATTGAAATTCATTGGCACTGGTGAATATTCAAATAATTCAAATAACTCAATTATAAATCATAGTTTACAGATGTATAAGCGATTTTCGAATCTATATCGAGGTAATTACTTCGAAGTAGCGAGTATACCCGTGCTGTCTGAATAGTCGATTTCAAAATAATCAGATTCGAATACAAAGTTGTATTCTGACAGGTATCGTATTCGGGCGACCGATAACGGTATAGCCGGGAACGGACTCTCGTCGCAGTAACGGGAGAAATACGGTCGAGAGTGGCGCACGAGCGCCAGCGGGCGGGAAACTAATCCGCCAGTCGGCCACGACAGTCGGCGGAGTTCTGCGGACGGTCGTGCAGTCTGCCGATTACGGAGACGCGACCAGCCGTGTGGCAGGCGACAGACAACCACATTGTTCCATATTGTTCACAGAGCATTTCGTTTTGAACCGAGAATATTGTTTTAGGTTACTATACGGTACCTTTATGTTCCATTGCAATCGTGTGAGAATGAGTAACGCATGTCGAGAAAGGACATCACACAGATGCGGTCGCAGGCGGGGTCGGCGTCGGAGTCGGTCCGCGCTCGGTTCGGAGACGCGGCGAGTCGGCGGAACTTCCTCAAGGCGCTCGGGACTGCCGGCATCGCCGGTCTCGCCGGCTGTTCCGGCGGCGGCGAGAGCTACGACGGCCAAGAACAGACCACGGCCTCGGGCGGCGACGACGAGGAGACAGAGACGGAGTCGTCGTCCGGCGGCGACGGCGGCGGTTCGACGCTCCGCATGAGCGCGACCCAGCGCTTCGGGACCGTCGACCCCGCGAAGGGGACCGACTACACGCAGGTGCTCGCGTTGGTCAACCTCTACGACCCGCTCGTGTTCCCCGACACGGAGGGGAACCTACAGGGGCACCTCGCCGAGGACTGGACCGTCTCGGACGACAACCAGACCTACACGTTCACGCTCCGCGAGGGCGCGACGTTCCACAGCGGCAACCCCGTCACGGCGGAGGACGTGCAGTTCTCGGCCGAGCGCTTCCTCGATATCAATCAGGGCTACTCGTCGCTACTCGGGAACGTGCTCTCGAAGGAGAACGTGACCGTCGAGGACGAGCGGACGGTGTCGTTCACGCTCGACCGCGTCCACTCGCCGTTCCTCGCGACGCTCGTGCTCCTGTTCGTCGTGGACAAGCAGTTGGTCCTCGACAACGCCGAAGACGGCGACTTCGGCGACCGCGGCGACTACGGCCAGTCGTTCCTCAACGACAACGACGCCGGCTCCGGCCCGTACGAACTCGCGGGCTTCGAGCGGCAGGCGCAGATTTCGTTCAGCCGCTACGCCGACTACTGGGGCTCGTTCAAAGACGGCGCGTACGACAACGTCACCGTCCAAATCATCACCAACGACCCGACGGTTCGCTCGCTGATGAAGACGGGCGAACTCGATATGTCGAGCCAGTACCAAAGCGAGGAGACCTACGAGGCGCTCGCGGCCGAAGACGACATCCGCGTCGAGTCGGTGCCGACGGTGACGACGTTCTACTTCAAAATCAACACCCAGAAGGCCCCGACCGACGACCCCGCCGTCCGCGAGGCGATGGCCTACGGCTTCGACTACGAGACGGCGCGCAACGAAATCGCGCCGGGGTCGCTCCCCGCGCAGGGCCCGCTCCCGTCGTCGTTCGGCGTCCACAACGACGACATCGTCCAGCCGACCTACGACCCCGAAAAGGCGCGGCAGATTCTCGCCGACGCCGGCTACGAGGAGGGTGACATCACCGTCCAGAACACCTACGTGAAAGATTACGGCCTCGAAGAGAAGATGGGGCTTCTGTTCCAGCAGAACATGGACGAAATCGGCATCGACGTCGAGTTGAACCCCCAGACGTGGGGGACGATGACCGAACTCGCCACGAGCGTCGAGGACACGCCGCACATCAATCAGGTGTTCTACGGGCCGGTGTACCCCTCGCCCGACACGGTGTTCTACAACCAGTACCACTCCGAGGCCGCCTCGACGTGGATGAGCATGGAACACCTCGAAGACGAGAACGTCGACTCCCTCATCGACGAGGCTCGCTCGACGGTCGACGCCGACACTCGCGCCGAACTGTACGCCGAAGTGCAGGAACGCATCGCGAATCAGTACCCCGACCTGTTCATCTTCGTCCAGTCGAAGAAACACGCCTTCGCCGACGACGTGCGGGGCTACACCTTCCGCCCGTCGATGAGCTTCGACTACTGGTTCCCCGACTTCTACCAAGAATGAAGTACTGGCAGTATCTCGTGCGCCGGCTCGCGGGCATCCTCGTGAGTCTCATCGGCCTGTCGATAATCATCTTCACCACGTCACGAGTGCTCCCCGGGAACCCCGCGCGAATGGCCCTCGGCGCGCTCGCGTCGGAAGAACAGGTGCAGGCGCTCGCGGCCGAGATGGGCCTGAACAAGCCGATTCCCCTGCAGTATCTCGACTACATGCGGGGCCTGCTTGTCGGCGACCTCGGCACGAGCCTCGAAACGAAGCGCGCGGTCAGCACCGACATCGTCTACTACCTGCCGGCGACGCTCGAACTCATCACCGTGTCGATGTTCCTCACCGTCGTCATCGGCATCCCGCTGGGCGTCATCGCCGCGCAGAACAAAGACGGCCTCGCCGACAACGCGACGCGGCTCGTCGCGTTCTTCAGCGTGAGCGTGCCCGGCTTCTTCATCGCAATCATGTTCCAGCTGATATTCGGCTACCTGCTCGAATGGCTCCCCATCACGGGGCGACTCGGCTCGGAGTTCGGGTCTGGCGTCTCGCGGTTCACGGGCTTCCTGCTCGTGGACACCCTGCTGTCGGGGAACCTCGCGGCCCACGTCGACGCGTGGGCGCACATCATCCTCCCGGCGCTCGCGCTCTCGCTCGCCGGCATCGGACAGGTGATGCGCATCACCCGGTCGAGCATGATTGACGTGAAAGACCAGGACTACGTCGAGGCCGAACGCGGCTTCGGCCTCCCCTCGTGGCTCGTCACGTACAAGTACACGCTCAAGAACGCGTTCATCCCGACGCTCACGATTCTGGGGCTCCTGTACGCCTCGCTTCTGGGCAACGCGTTCCTCATCGAACTCGTCTACTCGTGGCCCGGTCTCGCGTCCTACGGCGTCACCGCGGTGCTGAACAACGACTTCAACGCCGTCGTCGGCGTCACGATGACCATCGGCGTCGCGTTCGTGAGCATCAACTTCCTCGTCGACGTGCTACTGGGTCGCGTCGACCCGCGCATCAGATTGGCGATGGAGGAGGCGACATGAGCACCGAGTCGGCGAGCGTCCTCGACCGGGTCGTCTCGGCCGAGCGCCGCGAGCTCTGGCAACGGTCGTGGAAGCGCTTTACGAGCAGGCCGATGAGCGTCATCGGTCTCGGCATCATCATCGCCATCGTCCTGCTCGCCGTCTTCGCGCCCGTCGTCGCGCCGTACCCCGAACACGCCGGGAAGTTCACCGACTTCTCGAACACGCTCCAGCCGCCGAGCGTCGACCACCCGCTGGGGACCGACCACGTCGGCCGCGACGTGCTCTCGCGCATCCTCTTCGGCTACCGGCTGTCGCTCATGCTCGTGGCCGTCGTCCTCGGCTTCGGCGTCCCCGTGGGCGTGCTCCTCGGCCTCGTCGCCGGCTACTACGGCGGCTGGACCGAGACGATTATCATGCGGGCGACCGACACGGCGCTCGCCTTACCGCCGCTCGTGATGGCGCTGGCAATCACGTCGGCCCTGGAGCCGACGCTGACGAACGCGATGATAGCCATCGCGGCGCTGTGGTGGACGTGGCACGCCCGCCTCGTCCAGAGCATCGTCTCCAGCGAGCGAAGCGAGGAGTACGTGCAGGCCGCGAAGCTCGCCGGCGCGAGCACGCCGCACATCCTCTTTCGGGAGATTCTCCCGAACACGCTGTCGCCGATTCTGGTCAAGGTGACCCTCGACGCGGGCTTCGTCATCCTCATCGGCGCGGGCCTGTCGTTCATCGGCGTCGGCGTCCAGCCGCCCCAGCCCGGCCTCGGGACGATGGTCAGCCAAGGGACCTCTTACCTGCCCGACTCGTGGTGGGTGAGCGTCTTCTCCGGGCTCGCCATCTTCGTCCTCGTGATGGGGTTCAACATGCTCGGCGACGGCCTGCGTGACCTCTTCGACGTGGAGGTGAACCGATGAGACTCGACGAGCCGGTCGCCGAGAACCCGCTTTTGACCGTCGAAGACCTCGAAGTCGGCTTCGAGTCGTTCGACGGCCTCGCGGAGGTCATCGACGGCGTCAACCTCTCTATCGGCAAAGGCGAGGTTGTCACCATCGCCGGCGAGACCGGCTGTGGCAAGTCGGTGACGATGAAGTCCATCCTCCGCCTGCTGAATCAGCCGCCCGCCCGCGTCAGCGGCGAAATCACGTTCGACGGGACGGAACTGCTGTCGCTTTCGGACCGCGAGTTCGAGCGCGTCAAAGGCCAGCGGATGAGCCTCGTCTTCCAGGACCCGATGTCGAGTCTGAACCCGACGTTCACCATCGGCGAACAGCTCACCGACACCGCGCAGTTCGGCGGCGACAGCGACACGGGCGTCGTGGAGTTCTTCCGCCGCCGCTTCAGCGGCGAGCGCGACGAGGCCCGCGAGCGCGTCTTGGAGATGCTCCGCGAGGTCCAGATGCCGGACCCCGAGAACATCATGGACTCGTACCCGTCGCAACTGTCCGGGGGGATGCGCCAGCGCGCGCTCATCGCGCAGGCCCTGCTGAACGAGCCGGACCTGCTCATCGCCGACGAAATCGGCACCGCGCTGGACGTGACGATTCACGACCAGATTCTCGACCTGCTGAAGGACCTCATCGAGAACCACGACCTGAGCGTCCTGATGATCACCCACAACCTCGGCGTCGCCCGACAGGTGAGCGACCGCGTGTACGTCATGTACGGCGGCCGCATCGTCGAGACCGCGCCGACAGAAGAGCTGTTCGAGAACCCGAAACACCCCTACACGCAGGGGCTCATCGCGTCGATTCCGCGCCTGACGGGCGACGAGATGGCGACCGGCATCGACGGCTCGATTCCCGAGTACCTCGACCCGCCGCCGGGCTGTCGGTTCGCGCCGCGGTGTCCCTACGCCACCGCCGAGTGCGAGGAGGCCCGCCCGGAGATGTACGAGCGCGGCCCGCAGACGGGCGTCGAGTGCGTCCTCTACGACGAAGCCGTGCCGGCGTCCGAGCGGCCGACGGTCGAAGAGACCCGGAGCCACATGACCCGGCGACCGGGCAAGCAGACGGGGGGTGACTGACGTGTCCGAACCCCTGCTCGTGGTCGACGACCTCGAGAAGTACTTCCCCGTGAAAAGCGGCATCATCAAGCGCACGTCCGACCACGTGAAAGCGGTCGACGGCGTCTCGTTCGACATCGAGCGCGGGGAGACCCTCGCGCTCATCGGCGAGTCCGGCAGTGGGAAAAGCACCGTCGCCCGGACGATTATCGGCCTGACCGGCGCGACCGGCGGGACGGTCAGATTCGACGGCGAGGACATCACGAACGCGACCGACGAGCAACTGGCTCGCCTCCGGTCGCGCGTCCAGATGGTGTTTCAGGACCCCACGTCGAGTCTGAACCCCCGGCGGACCATCGGCAAGTCGCTCGCGGTCCCGCTCAAAGCGCGTGGCGTGCCGAAGTCCGACCTCCGGGAGCGCGTGGTCGACCTGCTCGAACGCGTCGAGCTGAACGACGAGTACTGGAACAAGTACCCCCACGAACTCTCCGGCGGGCAGAAACAGCGGGTGAACATCGCCCGCGCGCTCGCGGTCGAGCCGGAACTGCTGTTGCTCGACGAGCCGACGAGCGCCCTCGACGTGAGCGTGCAGGCGAAGATTATCGCGCTCCTCGAAGACTTACAGGCGGAGTTCGGACTCACCTACCTGTTTATCACCCACGACCTCTCTTTGGTCCGCAACTTCGCCGACGAGACAGCCGTGATGTACCTCGGCGAGATTCAGGAACGCGGCCCCACGCAGGAGGTCTTCCAGCGGCCGCGACACCCCTACTCGCGGGCGCTTCTCTCCGCGATTCCCGTCACGACCGACGAGGAAGAGGCGTACAAGCCGCGGCACGAACCGCTCCGGGGCGAAATTCCGAGTCCGCGGGACGTGCCCACGGGCTGTCGGTTCCACACGCGGTGTCCCTACGCGACCGACGCGTGTTCGGCCGACGAACCGCAGTTCGTCGCGGTCGACGCCGGACCCAGCGTCCGGTGTCACATCTACGACGAGGCGTACGCCGACGCGTTCGACGACGTGCCCGAGGTGGCCGTCGCGGCGGTCGCCGACGAGACGGTCGCATCGAACCAAGAGCCATGAAGATAACCACAGACAACATCGACGACTTCGCCACCGGCGCGACCGTCCTCGGGACGGGCGGCGGCGGCGACCCCTACATCGGGAAGCTGATGGCACAGCAGGCTATCGAAGAGCACGGACCCGTCGACCTCATCGACCCGCGAGACGTGCCCGACGACGCGCTCGTCATCCCGAGCGCGATGCTCGGCGCGCCGACCGTGATGGTCGAGAAGATGCCGAAGGGAACCGAGGCGCTCTCCGCCTTCGAGGCGCTCGAAACGCACCTCGGACAGGAGGCCTACGCGACGATGAGCATCGAGGCGGGCGGGCTGAACAGCACCGTCCCCATCGCCGTCGCCGCCGCGCTCGGGCTTCCCCTCGTGGACGCCGACGGCATGGGCCGGGCATTCCCCGAGGTGCAGATGGTGACGCTCACGATGGGCGGCGTCAGCGCCACACCGATGAGCATCGCCGACGAGAAGGGCAACTCGCTTCTCGTGAACACCGTCAGCAACGAGTACGCCGAGGCGTTCGCCCGCGTGACGAGCATCGAGATGGGCGGCGCGTGCATGATAGGCACCTACGCGCTGTCCGGCGCAGAAGTCCGCGAACACGCGATTCTGGACTCGATGTCCCTCGCCCACGACATCGGCGAGGCGATTCGCACCGCCAAGCACCGCTCGCGGGACCCCGTCGAGTCGGTCCTCGAACTCACGGACGGCTACGAGCTGTTCGCGGGGAAGATAACCGACGTGGAGCGCCGGACCGAAGGCGGCTTCGCGGTCGGCGAGGCGACCCTCGACGGCATCGACGACTGCGAGGGCCGGACGTTCACCCTCGACTTCCAGAACGAGAACCTCGTCGCCCGCGACTCCGAGCGCGGCGTCGTGGCGAGCACGCCCGACCTGATTACGGTCGTGGACGCCGAGACGGGCGACCCCGTCACCACCGAGCGACTCGCCTACGGCCACCGGGTGCGGGTCATCGGCATGCCGTGTTCGCCGAAGTGGCGGACCGAGGAGGGACTCGACCTCGTCGGCCCGGCGTACTTCGACTACAGCATCGACTACGAACCAATCGAAACTCTCCAGCAACCCACGAATGACTGACTACCGAATCGGAATCGACGTCGGCGGCACCAACACGGACGCCGTCGTCATGGACGGCGACGACAACCTCCTCGCGAAGACGAAGACCCCCACGACCGAAGACATCACCTCGGGCATCCTCAGCGCCCTCGACGTGGTCCTCGACGACAGCGGCGTCTCCGAGGACGAACTCGACTACGTGATGCTCGGCACGACCCACGCGACGAACGCCATCACGGAGCGACGCGGCCTCAACGAGGTCGGCGTCATCCGCATCGGCGCGCCCGCGACCCAGAGCATCCGCCCGCTTCTCGAATGGCCCGACGACCTCGCCGAGGCCATCGGCAACAACGTCGCCATCCTCGACGGCGGCCACGAGTTCGACGGCCGACTCCTCAACGACCTCGACGAAGAACAGGTCAGAGCGCAGATTCGCGAGTTCGCCGACGTGGACGCCTTCGCCGTGACGAGCGTCTTCTCGCCCGTCCGCGACGACCACGAGACGCGGGTCGCAGAACTCATCCGCGAGGAGGTCGGCGACGACGTGCCCATCTCCGTCTCGAACGAAATCGGGAGCGTCGGCCTGCTCGAACGCGAGAACGCGACGGCGCTCAACGCCGCGCTCACGAGCGTCGCCTCGGAGGCCGCGAACGCCTTCGTCGAGGCGATGGACGAACGCGGCATCGACGCGAACCTCTACTTCGGCCAGAACGACGGGACGCTGATGAGCGTCGACTACGCCATCCGTTACCCCATCTTCACCGTCGCCAGCGGTCCCTCGAACTCGGTCCGCGGCGCGGCGTACCTTTCTGCGGTCGAAAACGGCATCATCGTCGACGTCGGCGGCACGACGACCGACGTGGGCGCGGTCACCGAGGGCTTCCCCCGCGAGAGCAGTGTCGCCGTCGAAATCGGCGAGGTGAAGACCAACTTCCGCATGCCAGACATCATCGCCATCGGCATCGGCGGCGGCTCCATCGTCTCGACCGACGACGGCGTCACCGTCGGCCCCCAGAGCGTCGGCTACAAGCTGACCGAGGAGGCGAGGTGTTTCGGCGGCGAGACGCTGACCGCGACCGACCTCGAAGTCGCCGCGGGCACCATCGACATCGGCTCCGTGACGCCGGACGTGGACGCGGACATCGTCGAGGCCGCCCGCGAGTACGTCAGAGAGCGCGTCGAGCGCGAGGTCGACCGCATGAAGACGAGCGCCGAGCCCGTCCCCGTGGTCATCGTCGGCGGCGGGAGCATCCTCGTCCCCGACGACATCGCGGGCGCGAGCGAGGTCCACAAGCCCGACCACTACGAGGTCGCAAACGCCGTCGGCGTCGCCATCGCGCAGGTCTCCGGCGAGGTCGACCGCATCTACAGCCTCGACGAGATGGACCGCGAGGAGGCAATCCAGCACGCGAAAGACGAGGCCACGGACAACGCGCTCGCGGCCGGCGCGGACCCCGACAGCGTGGACATCGTCGACGTCGAGGAGGTCCCGCTTTCGTACCTGCCCGGCAACGCGGTGCGAATCAAGGTGAAGGCCGCCGGGGCGCTCGAGCACTGATGACGATCGAAATCGGCGTCGAGGAGATAGAGGACATCGCGCTCGGCGCGACCGTTCTCGGCACCGGCGGCGGGGGCGATCCCCACGTCGGCAAACTCGTGGCGAAGCAAGCCATCGAGGAGTTCGGTCCCGTCGAACTCCTTCCCCCGGACGAACTGGACGCCGAGGACTTCGTCGTCCCGACCGCCCAGATGGGCGCGCCGACCGTCTCGGTCGAGAAGCTCCCGAGCGGGCGGGAGGCCGTCACCTCGATGGAGCGCGTCGAGCGCGAAGTCGGGAAGACCGCCGACGCGACGATGCCCATCGAATGCGGCGGCATCAACTCCACGTTCCCCTTCGCCGTCGCGGCCCGCCGCGGGCTTCCCGTGGTCGACGCCGACGGCATGGGTCGGGCGTTCCCCGAACTCCAACACGAGACGTTCAACATCTACGGCGTCAGCGGGACGCCCGCCGCCGTCAGCGACGAGCGGGGGAACACCTGCCTCATCGAGACGGACGACAACGACCAGTTGGAGTGGCTGGCCCGCGGCGTCACGGTCAGGATGGGCGGCGTCGGCTACGTCTCCGACTACCCGATGACCGGCGCGCAGGTCAAAGAGACGGCCATCCCCGGGACGATGTCGCTCGCCCGCGACCTCGGTCGCGCGCTCCGACTCGCCGAGGACGACGCGATGGACGCCGTGCGCGAGGTGACCCGCGAGTCGATTTACGGCGAGGCGCGGTCGCTGTTCGAGGGGAAAATCGTCGACGTCCAGCGCCGCACCGAGCGCGGGTTCGTCTTCGGGCACGTCGATATCGACGGCCTCGACGCCGACGAGGGGTCGGCGATGCGCATCGAGTTCCAAAACGAGAACCTCGGCGCGGCGGTCGACGGAAGCTACGTGGCGACCGTCCCCGACCTCATCACCGTCCTCGACCGCGAGACGGGCGGCCCGATTCCGACCGAGAGCCTCCGGTACGGGGCGCGGGTCCGCGTCCTCGGCATTCGGACGCCCGAGATAATGCGGACGCCCGCCGCGCTCGACGTGTGGGGGCCGGCGTCGTTCGGCCTCGACGCGACCTACGAACCACTCGCGGACCACCCATGAGTTTCGACATCCCACACCTGACGGAGGTAACGCTCGACGACCTCGAAGCGCTCGGCACCGGCGCGGGCATCCTCGGCACCGGCGGCGGCGGCAACCCCCGCCTCGGCCGCCTGCGCCTGCAGACGCTCCTCGAAGACGACGCCTACCCCGATTCGGTCGAACTGGTCGACCCGCGGGACCTCCCCGCGGACGCCACCGTGGCGAGCGTCGGCGGGATGGGCGCGCCCACCATCAGCGTCGAGAAGTTCGCCGGCGGCGACGAGGAGGTACAGTCGCTTCGGGCCATCGAAGACCTCTCCGGCGAGACGGTCGACGCGCTCATCCCCGGCGAAATCGGCGGCGCGAACAGCATGGCCCCGCTGTGCGTGGGGGCGATGACCGACCTCCCCGTGGTCGACGCCGACGGCATGGGCCGGGCGTTCCCCGAGCTCCAGATGGACACGTTCTTCATCTACGGGACGCCCGTGAACTACGCGGCGACGACCGACGAGCGCGGCAATCAGGTCGTCTACCGGGACATCGACTCGGCCAAGCGCCTCGAAGACCTCGCGCGGGCCATCACCGTCCAGATGGGCGGTCGCTCGGGCTACGCCTTCCCGCTCATGACCGGCGCGTTCGTCTCGGAGTACGCGATTCCGCACACCGTCTCGCTCGCCACCGAACTCGGGCGGGCGGTCGAGCGCGCCCGCGACGCCGGCACCGACCCCGTCGACGCCGGCCGCGAACTCCTCGGCGGCGAGGAGCTGTTCGCCGGGAAAATCGTGGACGTACATCGTCGCAACCGCGACGGCTTCGCGCTCGGGAGCGTCACGCTCGCCGGGATAGACGAGAACGAGGACGCGACCCTCGAAATCGAGTTCCAAAACGAGTTCCTCGTCGCGCGAGACGACGACGGCGACCTCCGCACGACCGTCCCCGACCTCATCTGCCTCGTCGACACCGACACCGGCGCGCCGGTCACGACCGACGCCCTGCGGTACGGCCAGCGCGTCCGCGTCCTCGGGGTGCCCGCGCCCGAACTCCTCACGACGCCCGAGGCGCTCGACGTCATCGGCCCCGAAGCGTTCGGGTACGAGGTTCCGTACGACCCGCTTCCGCGGGACGAGACGGGGTGGTGACCCGCCGGACGCGCGGACGCGCCGGACCGGTCCCCGCGATGCGACCCACAGACTAGCCGATTCGGAACGACTCCCGTGTCGTTTTGATACGGTTGCGCCATCAGCAGTTTCAAATCGAACCCCGAAATACATCCGATCATGGAAAACCCCGACCTCACGTCCGCCGACGCGCCGCCCGACCCGAACACGCCGGAAGCCGTCCTCGAAAACTACCTCGACGAGCACGACTACGAGATATTCCGCGCGCTCAACGAGAACGGCCGCATCTCCGACACCGAACTCGCCGAGCGCGTCGGGCTCTCCCGGACCGCGGTCCGTCGCCGCCGCGAGAAGCTCCAGGAGAGCGACGTGCTCGAAATCCTCGCGGTCATCGTCCTCCAGGAGGCCGACCTCGCCGACGCGCAGATACTCGTCTCGTTCGACCAGCACGTCTCCTCGGAGGTTCGGACCGAGTTCATCACGATGCTCATCGAAGAGGGGCTCGTCTACAACGCGAGCTCCTGTCTCGGCGAGTACGACCTCGTGTTCAGCGCGTGGCACACCGACCTGAACGCGCTGAAAGAGTACGTCTGGGACCTCTTCGACGGCGAGGACATCGTCGACGACTACACCATCGTCCCGCTTCTGAAGACGTGGAAGGCGTGGGACAAAGAGCTGGACCGGCCCTAGTCGGGGTGGAGGGTCGAATCCGCCGCCCGACCGCCGACCGCGAGACCGGCGGCCCGGCCGCGCCGCCCAGATTAGGGAGACCCGGAACGTTAACTCTCCGGACGGCGTGGGAGTGTCTAATGGCAATCACCACCGAGTTCGTCCTTCGGTCTCCTTCGCTCCCGCTCGTCAGCGTCGCGGACGCCCTCCAGCCCGACGGGGTCGAGTGCGCTCACGCCCTCTGCCTCCGGCCGGACGTTCAGGTGTTCACCGCGCGGTTCGACAGCGACGACGGCATCACCGAAAGCGACCTCCTGGCGTTCGACGAGGTCGTCGAAATCGACGCGCTCGGAGAGACGGGCGACAAGTCGGTCTACAAACTCACCGTCGAACTGGCGGAGTCGGTCTCGAAGGCGTTCGAACCCGACTTCGAGGGCGCACAGCTCGAGCCCACGGTCGTCACCGCCGACGGCTGGTACGAGACGAAAGTGTTCAAGGAGTACGAGGGGTTCAACAGGTTCCGAGAGAGCTGTGAGGCCAACGGCATCTCGCTGGACCTCGTGTCCATCACGTCGGAGGCGTCCGCGTCCGACGAGTCGTCGGACAACCTCACCGACCGCCAGCGGGAGGCGCTGACGCTCGCCGTCTCCCGCGGCTACTACGAGAGTCCGCGGCAGGTCACGTCCGAGGAGCTGGCCGCCGAGCTCGGCATCTCGCAACCGTCGCTGTCGAGTCTCCTCCGGCGCGGCGAGCGGCAACTGATTACCTCCTCGCTGGGCATGCAGGCGCGGATGCAACCGCCCACGCAGTGAACCGCCGCGGGGTCACGTCCCCACGCGGTCGGCTCGCTTCCCCGTGGTCGAGCGGGACGGTCACCCGCCAGCAGTTAAATGGACTTTCCATATAGCATCGAATCTATGCCCCTTAGGTCCGTACCTCACATCGTACATGAAATCAGCAGTCTATCGAGGTCCGGGCGACATTCGCATCGAGGAGAAACCCGAACCCGAGATTCAGGACCCGACCGACGCGGTCATCCGCGTCACCCACACCGCAATCTGCGGGTCCGACCTCTGGTTCTACCGCGGCCACGAGGAACACGAGGCCGGTTCCCCCGTCGGGCACGAGCCGATGGGAATCGTCGAGGAAGTCGGCGAGGACGTCACGAGCGTCCAGCCGGGCGACCGCGTGCTCGTCCCGTTCGCGTACAGTTGCGGGGAGTGCGAGTTCTGTCGCAAGGGCATCCACACCGCGTGTGTGGAAGGCGGGTTCTTCGGTCCCCACGGTAGCGAGGCCGGCGGCGCGCAGGCCGAGAAGGTCCGCGTCCCCCACGCCGACGGCACGGTCGTTCGGGTTCCCGAACGGTACGCCGACGACGAGGAGACGCTCAAATCGCTCCTCCCGCTGACGGACGTGATGTCGACCGGTCACCACGCCGCCGTCTTGGCGGACCTCGAAGCCGGTGACACCGCGGTCGTCATCGGCGACGGCGCGGTCGGGCTGTGCGGCGTCCTCGCGGCCAAGCGCATCGGCGCAGAGCGCATCATCGCGGTCGGCCACCACGAAGACCGCTTGGAAGTCGCCCGCGAACTCGGCGCGACCGACACCGTCTCGTCCCGCGGGCAGGAGGCCGTCGAGGAAGTCCTCGAACTCACCCACGGCGGCGCGAACCACGTCCTCGAATGCGTCGGCGCGGCGTCGGCGCTCGAAACCGCCGCGCAGGTCGCCCGCCCCGGCGGCTCCATCGGTGCCGTCGGCGTCCCGCACGTCGAGTCCGCCGACTTCCTCCAACCGATATTCTTCAAGAACCTCTCGTTCTCCGCCGGCGGCGCGCCCGTCCGGAACTACATCGAGGAACTCATGGACGACGTACTGCAGGGCACCCTCGACCCGTCGCCCATCCTGACGAAGACCGTCGACCTCGACGGCGTCCCGGAGGGCTATCAGGCGATGGACGACCGCGAGGCCATCAAGGTCATGGTGAAAATCGACGAGTAAGACGCGCCACTCGCCCACACGAAAGCCGGGACGCGCCCCGGCGTAGACGGCCGTTTCAGCGGGGCCCCCCTCCCCAACCCCAATCCACCACCCACCACGCCGTCAGAGGCACCCAACTGGGTCCCGCTTCCCTTTTCGAAGCCGCTCTGTCGAGCATCCATCGCCCCGAGAGTACTTAAATAGGCTTTGGGTATAGCATCACGACCAAGCGAGGGAGGACCGAAGAGCAAACATGGACGTGACACACATCCCATCGGCCGAGACCGAAGTACTGGAGCATCCGGTTCAGGAGTCGACGGTGCTCCTGACCAAAGGCGTCGCGAGCGCGTTCGACGGTACGAGCGTGAGCGCCTCTGAAGTGACGTTCCGCGCCGGCGAGCGGACCAAGTGGCACACGCACGACGGCGTGCAAATTCTGTACGTCACCCACGGCACGGGCGTGGTGGGGACGCGCGACGAAGAGCGGACGGTGTCGGAGGGCGACCTGATAGCGTTCGACCCTGACGAGGAACACTGGCACGGAAACGAGTCGGGCGCAAACGCGCCGTTCAGCCACCTCTCGGTAATCGCCCAACCGGAAGGGGCCGGGCCGACAGTCGTCGAGTGACCGGAACGGCGACAGGTGAGGCAGTCCGACAGTTCACATACTGCGTGCGTCGTCGTCGAATCAGGTCAGGTCGTCCAGCGCGGCGCGAAGCGCGTCGACGGCCTCGCCGAGTTGCGCCTGCGAAATCGTCAGCGGGGGCTGGAAGCGCATGACGTTCTTGTAGTAGCCGCCGACGCCCATGACGACGTTGGACTCCTCGCGGAGGTGTTCGCCGACCGCGGCCGCGAGCTCCTTGTCCGGGGCGGGCGCGACGTGTTGCGGGCCGGTCGTCTCCGGGTCGACGAGTTCGATGCCCTGCATCAGTCCGAGGCCGCGGGCCTCGCCGACCACGTCGTAGTCGGATTCGAGCGTGGCGAGTTCGGCAGAGAGCCACTCGCCGTTCTCGCGGGCGTTGTCGATGATGCCGTTCTGGAGTTCCTCGATGGTCGCCAGCGCGGCGGCGCAGGCGACGGGGTTGCCGCCGAACGTCGAGAGATGGTCGCCGGAGCCGAAGGCGTCCGCGATGTCCGCGGGGGCCGTGAACGCGCCGAGGGGCAGGCCGTTGGCGATGCCCTTCGCCTGCGTCAGGATGTCGGGTTCGACGCCGAAGTGCTCTGTGGCGAACAGTTCGCCGGTGCGGCCGTAGCCGGTCTGGACCTCGTCGGCGATGAGGAGCGCGCCGTGGTCGTGGGCGATGTCCCGCACTCGCTTGAGCCACGCCTCCGAGGGGACGACGATGCCGGCCTCGCCCATGACGGGTTCGACGACGACCGCCGCGAGGTCGCCGCTGGTGTGCGAGCCGATGACCCGTTCGAGCGCGTCGGCGCAGTCCGCGCCGCAGGTGTCGCCCTCACAGCGGGGACACCGGTAGGCGTACGGCGGCGCGGTGTGAGCCACGTCGTTGATGGTCGGGGCCATGTCCTGCTTGTAGGCCCTGTTGCCGGTGAGCGCGAGGCTCCCGAGGGTGCGGCCGTGGAAGCCCATCTCCAGCGAGATGACCTCCTTCGAGCCGGTGTACTTCCGGGCGAGTTTGATAGCTCCCTCGACGGCCTCGGTGCCGGAGTTACAGAAGAACGTCTTCTGGAGGTCGCCCGGCGTCACCTCGGCGATGGTCTCCGCGAGGTCGGCCACCGGCCGGTTCGGGTGGACGTACGAACAGCCGTGGACGAACTCCTCTAACTGCTCGGTCGCGGCCTCTACGACGGCCTCGTTGTTGTGTCCGACGTTCGTCACCGAGATACCCGAGAACACGTCGAGGTACTCGTTGCCGTCGAAGTCTTCGAGGGTACAGCCGGACGCCCGCTCGACCGGGACGTTCAGCGATTTCCAAATCGGCATGAGATAGTCGTCGTACGCCGCCTCGACCGACGAATTCGTCGTCTGTTCTCTCATAGAAACACAGTCTAAACTGAATCCTAATAAATTGTTCTGTGTGGGACAAAGTTCAGAATATATCGATTGTGTCGGGGCGGAATCCGTCGCTCTACGCTCGGACGTAGCTGGTGGCCCCGCACTCGACTGCGTTCGTCACCGACGCGTTTTGAACACAGTTCGAATAATCGGAGCCCACTGGAACATTTATCAATATATGGGGCGACGGTGGAGCCAAGCGGGAGCCGCGAGCGACCGCCGCGCTCCCGAGAGCCGACCATGAAATCCATCAACCCCGCGACCGAGGAGGTCATCGAGACGCACGAGGAGCACGACGAAACGACGGTCGACGCGCGCTTGGACGCCGCGTGGGACCGGTTCGAATCGTGGCGCGAGACGCCGATTTCGCGGCGCGAGAAACTGCTCGCGGCCGCGGCCGACGTGCTACGCGAGAACAGCGATGAGTACGCGAGACTGATGACCGAGGAGATGGGAAAGCCCGTCGAGCAGGCGGTCTCCGAGGTCGAAAAGTGCGCGTGGGTCTGCGATTACTACGCCGAACACGCCGCCGAGTTCCTGCAGGACGAGCACATCGGCACCGTGCCGGGGTCGAAGACCTACGTCTCCTACGAGCCCATCGGCCCGGTGCTCGCGGTGATGCCGTGGAACTTCCCGTTCTGGCAGGTGTTCCGGTTCGCGGCCCCGCACATCACCGCCGGAAACGTCGCCGTGCTCAAGCACGCGCCGAACGTCTTCGGGTGCGCCGACGCCATCGCCTCCGTCTTCGAGCGGGCGGGCTATCCCGACGACGTGTTCACCTCCCTCCAGATTCCCGCCGAGCGCGTCGCCGGCGTCATCGAAGACGACCGGATTCGCGGCGTCAGCCTGACGGGAAGCACCCGCGCCGGGCGGGCCGTCGCGGAGACGAGCGGGCGCGAACTCAAGCCGACGGTGCTCGAACTCGGCGGGAGCGACCCCTTCGTCGTCCTCGACGACGCGCCGCTCGACGCGACCGCGAAGCGGGCCGCACGGGCGCGGACCCAGAACAACGGCCAGTCGTGTATCGCCGCGAAGCGATTCCTCGTCCACGAGGCCGTCTACGACGAGTTCGTCGAGCGCTTCACCGAGGAGATGCGCGCGCTGACCGTCGGCGACCCCACCGACCCCGAGACCGACGTGGGGCCGCAGGCCCGGGCGGACCTCATGGAGACGCTCCACGAGCAGGTCGCGGCGTCCGTCGAGGCCGGCGCGACGCTCCGCCTCGGCGGCGAACCGCTCGACCGACCGGGCCACTACTACCCGCCGACGGTGCTGACCGACGTGCCCGACGACGCGCCCGCGAGGACCGAGGAGCTGTTCGGCCCCGTCGCCACCGTCATCGAGGTCGAAGACGAATCGGAGGCGGTCCGCGTGGCGAACGACACGCCCTACGGCCTCGGCGCGAGCGTCTGGACGGCCGACGCCGAGCGCGGCGAGGCGCTCACGACGAAGCTCACCGCGGGCAACGTCGCCGTCAACCACGTCGTCGCGTCGGACCCGCGGGTCCCGTTCAGCGGGACGAAGGACTCGGGCTACGGCACCGAGCTCTCCCGACACGGGATTCGGGAGTTCGTCAACACGAAGACGGTCTGGGTCGAGGACGCGCCCGCCGACGAGTAACCGAGTCGGCACCCGACTCGACGCTCGGAGCGACACCCCACGCGACGCCCGCGACGACGCCCGGAAGGTGAATCGAGCGTTCCCAGCGTTTCTTTCTGCACGACGAGTTGACTACCATTCGAACCGCCGCCCGTTTGGCGATTTTTCGGTGAATCGCCGCCCGGTTTGTCGTCCCAGACGACACGCAACTATTGGACTGTGTTCTTAATATCTACCAAAAATTGAACACAGTAAGATATATAGTGGGTAAGTTAGAATGTGGTGATGTCACTCATAACCATGACAGGAGAACTCTCACGCGTCCTCTCGAAGCGCGACGTGTTCGTGCTCGCGCTCGGCGCGATGATCGGATGGGGTTGGATCGTGCAGACCGGGTACTTTATCGACCAGAGCGGCGTCACCGGCGCCATCTCGGCGTTCGTCCTCGGCGGGTTCATGGTGTCCGTCGTCTCGCTCATCTACGGCGAACTCGCCTCGGCGATGCCCTTCGTCGGCGGCGAACACGTCTACAGCATGCGGGCGTTGGGGCCGGCCGGCTCGTTCGCCTGCACGTGGGCGATAATCTTCGGCTACATCAGCGTCGTCGCGTTCGAGGCGGTGGCGCTCCCGAGCGCCCTCGCGTACATCGTCCCCGGCTTCAACGTGTTCGAACTCTGGACGGTCGCCGGCCAGCCGGTCTACGGCACGTGGGTCGCGACGGGCGTCATCGGCTCCGTGGTCATCACGTACCTCAATTACCGGGGTGTCCGCCCGGCCGCGCAGTTCCAGGCGATTCTCGCGCTCGTCATCACGCTGTCCGGCCTGACGCTCCTCCTCGGCGCGCTGTTCAACGGCACGTCGCCGTCGTCGCCGCCGCTCGCGGGAGCCGGCATCGGCGGCGTGTTCACGGTCGCCATCATGACGCCGTTCATGTTCGTCGGCTTCGACGTGATTCCGCAGGCCGCGGGCGAGGCCGACGTGTCTCCGAAGCTCCTCGGCGGGCTCATCGGCCTCTCTGTCGCCTGCGCCGCCGCGTTCTACATCGCCGTCATCTGGGCGGCCGGGCAGGTCGCCACGGGCGCGACGCTCGTCGAGAGTTCGCTCCCCGCGGCGACGGCGATGGAAATCGCGTTCGACAGCGTGACCATCGGCCGCATCATGGCGCTGGCGGGCCTCGCTGGCATCCTCACGAGCTGGAACGGCTTCGTCCTCGGAGCCAGTCGCGCCATCTACGCCATGGCCGACTCGAACATGCTCCCCGAGAGGCTCGCGACGATTCACGACGACCACGACACGCCGTCGACCGCAATCGTGCTCGTCGGCGGGCTCGCGGCGCTCGCGCCCCTGTTCGGCGAGCAGATGCTCGTGTGGGTCGTCAACGCCGGCGGCCTCGGCATGGTGACGGCGTGGCTCCTCGTCGTCGTCTCGTTCCTCGTGCTCCGCTACCGCGACCCCGACTTCGACCGGCCGTTCAAGCTCCCCGCGGGCTACGCGGTCGGCGCGCTCGGACTGCTGTTGACGGTGTTCTTCGTCGGCCTCTACCTCCCCGGCTCGCCCTCGGCGCTGGCGTGGCCCTACGAGTGGGCGATGGTCGGCGGCTGGTGTCTGCTCGGCGTCGTCCTGCTGGCCGTCGCCGGCGGGCTCCCGACCCGGACGGAGGCCAAGGCGCACCTGAGCGCCCAGCAACTCGAAGACTGATTCGCTTCCGGCGGTCGAAACGCGGTGTCGGTGCGGGTTCAGCCGCGATGCGGACGCGGACGCGGATGCGGGTCGAACGCATCGCGGGTGCGAGTCGTCGCCCTCGCGGAGTCGGCGCGGACCGCGTTACGACACGTCGGGGAGGAGCGCCGCTTTCAGTTCTTCGAGCTCGTAGTCGTTCAGCGGGTTCGGCTCGTCTTTGATGGTCGTGATGACGAACGTCGAACTCGTCCGCGAAATCTCGTCTATCTCCTCGAACTCGGAGATGAGGTCTTCGACCATCGCGCGCGAGGCGAGGTGCGAAATCAGGACGAAGTCGGTGTCGCCGAGCGTGAAGTAGACCTGATTGACGCCGGGCACCTCGCCGAGCTTGTCGCCGACCTCCTTGTGGTACTCCGAGCCGTACTCGGCCCAGACCTCGGTGATGAGCGTGAGGTTCAGCCCGGCCTTCTCGAAGTCGATGTCGAAGATGTCGTTTTTGATGATGCCCTGTTCTTGGAGCCGTTCGAGGCGATAGTGAACGGTCGACTTCGGGATGCCCGTCTCCTCGGTTATCCGGTCGGGGCTCCCCGATTCGAGCGTCCCGATGGCTTTGAGGATTCGAAGGTCCTTCTCGTCCATGAACCGTAATCAGAAGTGCAACGATATTATTGTTCTGTGTCCAACCCCGTCCGCGTCGGGGAGAAACCGGCAAAACGGTGGTGAGACGGGCGCGGCGCAGACGCCGACGGTTGTCCACGAGACGGTCAGCGAGTGGGCTGAACGCCGAGGTTCGACGCGTCGGGACCGAACTCGTCGGCCAACAGCGCCGGCACGTCCTCGGGGCGAACGTCCGAGTACCACCGGTTCCGCGGGTGGATAGCGACCGCGGCCCCGTCCGCGCTACAGAGTCCGAGACAGCTCGTTTCGGCGACCTGAACCCGCGACCAGAGGACGCCCCGGTCGCGGAGCCACGCCGTCACCGCGTCGTACACCGCCGGGCCGTCGGCCTCGGCGCAGTCGGCGTACTCGGAGTCCCGGCTGTTCGTACAGACCAACACGTGGTCGGTAAAGCCGTGCTCGCGAACCTCGTCGGTTCGGTCGCGCATCAGTCGGCCGCGGGAGCCGAGTCCCGGCCGGCGGTCGGAATCGCCGATTCGGACTCGGACGCACTCGACGGACGGAACCGCGCGTGCGCCGCCGCGAGGACGAGCCACAGGAGGACTTGACCGAACGCGAACAGTCCGGTGAGTCCGGTTTCGAGCGTCGGCGACAGCGCCCCGTGAACCGCGTTTTCGGGGGCGACGACGGCAAGGGCCGCGAGCAGGGCGAACGGGACGGCCGCGCCGACGAGGGCCGCGACGGAGCCGCTCGACTCGCGCAGGCGGGTGTAGACGTAGCCGGCCGAGAGACAGGCGAGCGCGCCGGCGAGCATCATCCCGGCGTAGAGCGGGAGCCGCGTCGCCACCGAAAGCGACTGCTCCGCGCCCGGCGCGGCCGGCGGGAGGACCAGCCACGGCGCGCCCGAGACGGTGATGAACCCCGCGAGGCCCATCAGGTAACTCTTTGCGGCGTCGGGACCCGGAATCGCCGGTTCGAGGAAGAAGAACGCGACCCCGAAGAACGCGCCGCCGAGCACGACGCCCCACAGGCCGCCGGCCGCGACGCTCACGACCTTCGTGACCGCCATCGACACCGCGGTGTCGTGGTGGCCGCCGCCTTCACCGGCGTGGGTGCCTTCGGCCTCGTGGGTGTGAGTTCCCTCGGTTTCGTGGCTGTGAGTTCCCTCGGTTTCGTGGCTGTGGGCGCTCTCCGCCTCGTGGCTGTGACCGCTCTCCTCAACCGTGGCGTGGTTCAGTTCGTCCGTGTAGGCGACGAGGGGGTTGGCGACGACGGCCATGAACAGCCCGAACACCAGTCCGGCGACGACCCCCGCCTTCACCCCCCGAGTCAGGTACTCGGCGAACATCGTCAGTGGCAGGCGACGCCGGCCGCGTGGCGGAAGTTGTGGAGCGAGTCGTGGACGAGCGGGTCCTGCACGAACAGGAGCGTAAAGCCCAGCGCGGCGATAAAGAGGGCTCCCGCGGCCATCTGCGTGGGTGACAGCTCGGTTCGAGCGCGTTCGATACGACCGTTGACGGTGTTCGCCGTAGCCATGGTAAACTCAGGTTGATGAAAACCAAGTCTGATTGTAAAACTTTCGAAGACAACCAAGATTGTAATTCAGCAACTTAGATTTAATAACTCGGCGGGGCCATTTTATGAAAGTTGAGTTGCTATACTCCAAGCACAATTGTTTTCAAACCGCGCCCGGATTGTCGAGTCGAATGTCACAGGTAACGCTCCCGCACGACGCCAAGGCGGGACCCACGAAACCGGAGGTGAGAGCGGTCACGCTCGACAAACTCGACCTGCGGCCGACGGACCACTTCGTCGACGTCGGCTCCTGTACCGGCTCGGTCACCATCGAGGCGGCCCGGCGGGTCGAGCGCGTGACCGCCGTCGAGCGCAAACCGGACCGACTGGACGTGACGCGGAAGAACCTCGCGGCGAACGACTACGACGCCGACGTGACGCTCCGCGAGGCGGAGGCTCCCGACGGCCTCCCGGCCGACGCCGACGCGATGTTCGTCGGCGGCAGTCGGAACTTCGAGGCCGTGTTGGACCACGCCGTCGACACCGGCGTCGACCGAATCGTCATGAACGTCTCGCGGGTCGAGCCCGCCGGCGACGCCATCGAAGCGTTCCGCGAGCGCGGCATGCTCTCGGCGGTCGTCCAGATGCAGGTGAGCCACGGCTACGAACTCGCCGGCGCGACGAGTTTCCGGTCGAACAACCCGGTGTACGTCGTCGTCGGCCGACGCGACGCGGAGGGGCTATGACCGTCTACGGCATCGGTCTCGGTCCCGGCGACGCCGACCTCGTGACCGTCAAGGGGAAACGCCTGCTCGAATCGGCGGCGGTGGTCTACTCGCCCGGCCGACTCTCGCGGACGGTCGCGCTGAACCACGTCCCCGAGAAGCGCATCGGCGACCTCGACTTCCCGATGACGCGCGACCCCGACGAACTCCGCCGCGCGTGGAAGGAGGCCGCCGCCGAGGTTGCCGCCCGCGCCGAGTCCGAGGACGTGGCGTTCGTGACGCTCGGCGACCCCAACGTCTACTCGACGTTCGGCCACCTCCGCCGGACACTCGACGCGTTCCACCCCGAAATCGACCTCGAAGTCGTCCCCGGCGTGAGCGCGATGACGGCCTTCGCGACCGCGCTCGGCGTCGAAATCGAGTCCGGAACCGGGCTCGCGCTCCGCGAGGCCGCCAACGGCTCCGCGCCGACCGGCCCCGACCGCATGGTGCTGTTCAAGGTCACCGACGCGCCGGCGACCCACGAGAAGCTGACCGACGCGGGCTACGACGTTCGCTTCGGCCGCCGGCTGTTCATGGAGCAGGGCGAGACGGTCGTCACCGACGACCCCGACGAACTCGCCGAGCGCGACTACTACACGCTGGCCTACGCCGAGCGCGAGGGCGTCGAACGCGACGTGGCGACCGCCGAGTTCGACGGCGTCGAATCGGGGGGGTCGGCGTGAGCGCAGGCGGCGAGGCGGACACCGGCTTCACCGACGACGAGGGAATCCCCTTCGTCGGCGCGGGACCGGGCGACCCGGACCTGCTCACCGTCGCCGGGAGAAAGCTCGTCGCGGACGCCGACCTCGTGGTTCACGCGGGGTCGCTCGTCAACAGCGAACTCCTCGACGAGTTCTGCGCCGACGCCGAGCGGGTCAACAGCGTCGGCAAGGACCTCGAAGAGTTGATTCCGCTGATGGCCGACGCCTACGAGTCGGGCCGGACCGTCGTCAGACTCCACAGCGGCGACCCGGCGATTTACGGGGCCGCCTTGGAGCAGATGGACGCGCTCGCCGAGGCGGGCGTTCCGAGCTACCTCGTCCCCGGCGTCACCTCGGCGTTCGCCGCGAGCGCGACGCTCCGCACCCAGTTGACGCTGAACGAGGTGTCGAACCACGTCGTGTTCACCCGGCCGCAGGGCCGGACGCTCTCGCCCGAGGAAGACCACATCAGCGACTTCGTCGGCTTCGGCGACACCACGGTCTGTATCTACCTCGGCACCCACGCCGTCTCGGAGACGATGGACCGCCTGCTGGACGAGGGCCACGACCCCGACACGCCCGTCGCGGTCGTCTACCACGCCTCGTGGCCGGACGAAGACGTCATCGAGGGCACCATCGAGACCATCGGCGAGAAAGTCGAGGACGCGGGCTACCGCGCCTCGGCGCTCGTCATCGTCGGCGAGGCGGTGGACGGCTCGGCGTACGAGCGGTCGTTCCTCTACGGCGACTGGGCCCGCGGCGGCGACGCGCCGCACGACGAACCGGATTCTGATTCCGAACCGCAGGAGCGTGATACCCAATGAGCGACACCGACTCCAACTCCAACACCGACACCGACTCCGGAAGCGGCCACTGTCGTACCCCCGACAGCGACGGCGAGGTCGCCGACGAAATCGCCATCGTCAGCTTCGAGCGAAAGCTCGACACGGCCGAGAAAATCAAGCGCGACCTCGCGGACGACTACGACCGGATAGACGTCCTCACCTACCACGGCGACGTGTTCGCCGACCACTGGGGCGAGTACGACTGCTTCGTCGGCCTCATGGCCAGCGGCATCGCCATGCGGAAGACCGCCGGCCTCCTCGACGACAAGTGGGAGGACCCGGCGGTCGTCGTCGTCGACGAGGAACTGACGTGGGCGATTCCGCTCACCGGCGGCCACCACGGCGCGAATCAGGTCGCCCACGACCTCTCGAAACTCGGGGCCGTCCCGGCGATGACGACCGCCTCGGAGGCCGCGGGCAAGCAGGGCGTCGAGAGCAAGGCGAAGGCGCTCGACTCCCACGTCGTCAACGGCGATTCGACCGTGGCGACGAACCTCGCCGTCCTCAACGACGAACTCGGTCCCGTCGCCCGACTCGACGGGCCGAAGGCGGTCCTCGTCGGCGACGACGTGACCGTCCTGAAGCGCAACGGCGACGACGGCGTCGTCCTCGGGACCGGGAGCGTCTCCGGCGCGAAGAAAGCACAGTTCCTGACGGCGTGGGAGCGCGCGCTCGACGACGCCGACTGCGACTGGGACGACGTCGACTTCGTCGCCACCGGCACGCGGAAGGCGGACGAACCCGGTATGCTCGACGCCGCCGAGGAAATCGGCGCGGGCGTCGTCTACTTCGAAAAGGAGACGCTGTCCGAGTTCGAGGGGCCGACGCCCTCGCGGTCGAAGGAACTCATCGGCTGGCCGGGTATCGCCGAGGCGAGCGCCATCGCCGGCGGCCGCGACCACGAACTCGTCGTCGAAAAGCGGCGCTACGACGACGCCGTGACCGTGGCGGTGGGACGATGAGCGACGGGAGCGAGCCGACCGAACCGGCGACCGAACCGGCGACCGAACCGGCGTCCGGCACCAGCGACCGCGACCGCGACGAGGTACCCGACGACTACGGTACCCTCTACGTCGTCGGCATCGGTCCCGGCCTCCCCGACCACATGACGAAGCGGGCGACGGAACTCGTTTCCACCTCGGACTGCGTGGTCGCCTCGAACCTCTATCAGGAGTTCCTCCGGGACGACGGGACCCTCCCACCCGAAGAACGCGACGACGGGCCGGAGGTCGTCCGTTCCTCGATGGGAAAACAGGTCGAACTGACCCGCGAGGCGTTCGAGCGCGTCCGAAACGGCGAGGACGTGGTCCACGTCTCCGGCGGCGACCCCAACGTCTACGGGAAGTCCGACCTCGTGTTCACGATGGCGGAGACGGACGCGGCGACGGACGTGCCAATCGAAATCGTCCCCGGCGTCACCGCGGCGCTCGGCGGCGCGGCCATGATGGGCGCGCCGCTGTCGAACGACTTCTGTACGGTGTCGCTGTCCGACAAGTGGCGCGGCTGGGACGAAATCGAGGAGAAACTGCGCGCGGCCGCCATCAGCGGCTTCGTCATCGTCCTGTACAACTGCTGGCGCAACTACGAACGCGCCGTCGACGTGGTCCGCGAGGAGCGGGCCGACGACGTTCCGGTCGGCATCTTCAACGACGCCGGCCGCGGCGAGGCCGGCCGGAATCTGGACGACGAGACGTTCTCGATTACGACCCTCGGCGACGCGAAAGCCCACGACGACGACGTGGGCGGGATGGGAACCTCGATTCTCATCGGCACCCACGAGACCGAACCCTGGAGCAACGACTACCAAACGTACCTCGTCACGCCCCGCGGCGGGCGCGACGTCGACGACTTCTAACCCATGAGCGACTCAGACACGACAACCGAATCGAAGTGTGGCGGCGCGACGACCGAATCGACTGAACCGACCGACGCGAAATCGGAATCGAAGTGCGGCGCGTCGGCCTCGAAGTCAGACGGCGGCTCGGCTTCGAAGTGCGGCGGCAGTTCGGGCGGATCGAAAAAAGAACAGACCGCCGAGAAGGTCGAAGCGACCATCGAGGACTTCGACGGCGAGCCGGGACAACTGGTCGCCGTCGGCCTCGGTCCCGGTCGCGCGAGCGAGATGACGACGCTGGCGAAAGACACGCTCCGCGAGGCCGACCACATCGTCGGCTACACGACCTACATCGAACTCCTTCCCGACGACGTCGTCGAGGGCGCCGATGACATCTACTCGACGCCGATGTGCGGCGAGGTCTCCCGGACCGAGGAGGCCGTCGACCGGGCCCTCGCCGGCAACGACGTGGCCATCGTCGGGAGCGGCGACCCCAACGTGTACGCGCTGGCCGGACTCGCGCTCGAAATCCTCGAATCGAAGGGCGCGACCGCGAGCATGGTCGAGTTCGACGTGGTCGCGGGCGTCCCGGCGGCGCAGTCCTGCGCGGCCCGACTGGGCGCGCCGCTCGTCAACGACACCGTGACCATCAGCCTCTCGGACCACCTGACCTCGATGCCGACCATCGAGTCGCGGCTCCACGCGGCCGCCAAGGAGGGCTTCACCATCGCCATCTACAACCCGTGGAGCCGCAAGCGCCGGTCGAACTACGAGAAGTGTTGCGAGATTCTCCTCGAACACCGCGCGCCCGACACGCCGGTCGGCATCGTCCACGGCGCGGGCCGCGACGACGAGGAAGTCGAAATCGTCGAACTCCGCGAACTCCCCGACCTCGGCGAGACCGACCTCGTGGACATGACGACGACGCTCCTCGTCGGCAACGAGGAGACGTACGTCTGGGACGACCGGATGGTGACCCCGCGGGGCTACGAGCAGAAGTACGAGTACTGAGATGTTCGAAATCGCAATCGACCGAGACGCCTGCGACGGCATCTTCGCCTGTCTCGCCCGCGACGACCGGTTCGTCGAGGACGACGACGGACTCGCCGCAATCGACCCCGACGCGGCCGGCGTCGTGCGCGTCGAGCAGACGGACGAGCGCGTCGTCGCCCTCCTCGAAGGCGACGCGGAGGCGGACGACGACGACGCGACGCTCGCGGCCCGAGCCTGTCCGCCGGGCGCGATTTCGGTCCGGGAGGTGGACGCGTGAGCGACGTTCCGCAAGCGACGAATCTGCTTGAGAGCGCGCCCGAGACGGCCTATCTCTGGGGCCACGTCGCCGGCGGCGGAACGGTCGAGCCGGGACAGTTCACGGCGCTGACGAACGACCAGACCTGCGCGAACCGCCTCGCGGCCATCGCCGGCGGCGGCGACATCGACCGGCGAGAGACGGAACGAGAGTACGCCCACAACACCGCCGTCACCCGCGTCAAAGACGAGTACCACGTCATGGTCGAAGGCGACGTGGTCAGAAGCGCGAGCGCCGCGTTCGGGCTCCCCGTCGGCGACGACGCCGGCGGCTACCGCTTCGACGTGTTCGAAAACCGGCGAAAACAGCTCCTCCGCGGTCTGCTCGAATCCTGCGGGACGGTCTGTTTCAAGTCCTCGTCGGGCACGGTCGGCATCTCGTTCGTCCACGACGACCGGGCGCTCCTCGAAACCGTGGGCCGACTGCTCGACGCCTGCCCCGTTGACGCGCCGACCGGCGAGATTGGCGAGACTTCGTCGGGCGGCTACTGGTTCGGCATCGACGACGACGCGGCCGCCGGCTTCGGCGAGTGGGTCTACGAGGGGAGCGACGAGACGAGCCTGTTCGCGCCGACGCGGCGTCGAAAGCTCGTCAGAAGCCTCGAAGAGGCGGAGAACGCATGAGTCTCGAACGGCCCGACCCGGCACTGGACGACGACGCGGTGCTCCTCGTGGGCCACGGCTCGCGCCGCGAGGAGTCAAACGAGCAGGTGCGGACGCTCGCCGCGAAGCTGGAATCGCGGCTGTCGGTCCCGGTGGACGCGGCGTACATCGAACTCGCCGAGCCGTCGATAGACGACGCAATCGAGTCGATGGCCCCGACCTGCCGGACGATGACCGTCGTCCCCCTCTCGCTCTTCGCCGCGAGCCACGTGAAAAACGACGTGCCGCTGGCGGTCCAGCGGGCCCGCGCGACCCACGACGACACCGAGTTCCGGTTCGGCTCGCACCTCGGCATCCACCCGTCGCTCGTCGACCTGTTAGACGAGCGGGCGCGGGCGGTCGAATCCGACCTCGGCGTCGACCGCGAGACCGACGACGTGGCGGTCGTCCTCTGCGCCCGCGGGTCGAGCGACCCCGACTCGAACGGCGACGTGCACAAACTGGCGCGTCTGCTGTACGAGGGCCGCGAGTTCACCCGCGTCGAGTCGGCGTTCATCGGCGTCACGACGCCTCGACTTGAGGAGACGCTTCACACCGTCGCCAAGGACCGGCCGGACGCCGTCGTCGTCCTCCCGTACATGCTCGGCGACGGCGTGTTGACGGAACGAATCGTGGACAAAGCCGAGACGTTCGACGAGGAGTACCCCTACGTCGACGCCGGCGCGTCGGGACCGCTCGGCACGGACGACCGAGTGGTCGAGACGCTCGCGGACCGCTACCGAGAGGCCCGCACGGGAAGCGTCGAGATGTCCTGCGACACCTGCAAGTACAAGGTCGAACTCGCCGGCTACGAGGACGACGAGGGGGGCGCTCGCGCGATGCTTCGCTCGCTCGTCCATCAGGCGGAACACGCCGACCGGAGCGACGTGGACGACGACCCGCACGTCCACGACGCCCCCGAGAAACACGTCGCGGTCTGCACGAACCAGACCTGCGCCGCGAGCGGCGCGGCGACCGTCCTCGAACGACTCAGACAGGGCGTGCGCGACGCCGACGACTGCGACGTGCACGTCTCGCGGAGTTCGTGTCTCGGCCAGTGCGGCGACGGCCCAATCGTCGCCGTCTACCCCGACAGCGTCTGGTACGGCGGCGTGACGCCCGACGACACGGACCGCATCGTCTCGTCCCACCTCGAACGGGACCGCATCGTCTCGAACCTCGTCCACCAATCACTCTAACCATGGCCTGCGCAGAACTCGAAGCGCTCCGACTGGCGCTGTTGAACATCACCGGAACGACCGACGAACACGCGACGCGACACGCCGAAGCCGAACTCGAAGACTACCTCGGCGACGCCGACCCCGGCCCGATTCAGGCGCTCGCGAACGCGACCACGCTCGACGAGGCCCAGCGACATCTCGACGCCGCGCTCGTCGACCTCGAATCGGAGGCGACGCGAATCGACGACGACGACCCGCGGGCCGGCTACCTCCGGGGGCGACTCGTCGCCGTCCGCGACGCCGAGCGGTCGCTTCGCCGCCTCCGGGAGGGCACGGACGCGTTCCTCGACGACCTCGGAGAAGCCCACCACACGCTCCACGACGCCTTCCCCGTCGAGGACTGAGTCCCGATGGCACCGACCCAACTCACCGTCCGCCGCGACCTCGGCGAAGTCGAGCCCGCGAGCAGTCGCCAGAACTGGACGCGCTCGGCGGTCGCCGCGACCGAAGACGCCGTCTTCGTCGGAACCGCGGCCGGCCGCGTCATCGCGCTGGAGACTGCTACCGACGCCACACCCGACGGCGGCGAGCGCTGGGAGACGCGCGGCGACAACCCCGTCGTGTCGATGGCCGCGAGCGAGGACGCGCTCGTCGTCGGTGAGCGCGGCGGCGACGGGCTGGTCCGCGTCCTCGACACCGAAACGGGCGACGTGCGCTGGACGTACGCGACGGCCGACGACGTGGGCACGGCGACGAGAGATTCGCTTTTCTTCCGCCCCTACGTCGTCGACCTCGCGGTGACCGGCGACAGGGTCGTCGTCGCCGCCCGGCGGTACGAACGCGACGGCGAGGAGCGACGCTGGCGGAGCGCCGTCCTCGGATTCGACCGCGGCGGTCGGCTCGCGTGGCGCAGACGCGTCCACGCGTCGCCCATCGCGGTCGACGCCGACGGGGACCGCGTCGCCGTCGCGTACAACCGGTGTCCGAACCCCGAGCAGGACGGCCTCGTCCTCCTCGACGCCCACACCGGGGCGCGAGTCGCGTCGTGGGACCCCGAAACCGACGGGGACCGACGGGTCGGCGACGTGGCCTTCGCGGGCGACGGCGACGCGCTGGCCGTCGCCAGCCACGGCGACAAACGCGGCTACCTCATCGATTTCGAGGGGAGCGAGCGGTGGCGACTCGACCTCGCCACCGAGCGCCGCGTCGACGGGGAGACCGTCTACGCCTATCCGACCCACGTCTGCGTCGCCGACGGAGCCGCCGTCTTCGTCACGGGGAACACGTTCGCCGAGTCGACCCGCGACCCGAACGCGCGACACCCCGACGAACACACCGCGGTCGGCGTCGACCTCGACGGGGGCGAGCGCCTGTGGACCCGCGACACCGGCGGATTCGCGCGCTCGGCCGTCGCAACCGGCTCGCGGGTCTTCGTGCCGTCCGCCCAGCACTTCCGAGAGCGAGAGGCCGAGCGCCACGGGGTCCACACGTTCGATGCGACGGCGGGGCACCTCCGGACCGACGACCTCCCCGGTATTCCGACCGCGGTCGCCGCGGGCGGGGGCGTCCTCGCGGTGGTCGAAGAACCGGTCGAGTACCACGACGAGGGCGTCACACGCGGGGCGTACCGACTCCGAACACGACCGATTCGATAGGAACGTACCATGCAAAAGGAGACGAAGACGACCGACCCCCGGCTACTGCCCGTCCGCGGAGCGCGCGGCCTCGGCGACTCGCTCGGCCGACAGGTCGGAAAGCGGGATGCGCCGCGCGCCCGTCTCGGAGACGAGGATGTCGGTCACGCCGATGCCGTCGTCGCCCGCGTCGACGACGACGACCGAGGCGTCGGCGGTGGCGAGGCCCCGCGCCGCCGACCGGGTCTGTCCGGTCGGACTGCCGTCCGCGACGTTGGCCCGGCCGTCGGTGACGACGACGACGAGCGCGGCGTCGGCGTCCGAGCGGTCGACGAGCCGGCGAGCGGCGTCGAGTCCCGAGGGAAGCGGCGTCCGGTCGCCCGTCGGAAGCTCCTTCAGATGCCGCGCCGCCAGCGTGACGCTGTCGGTCGGCGGGAGCAACACCTCGGCGTCGTCGCCGGCGACCGCGACGAACGCGACCTCGTCGCGCTTCTCGTAGGCGTCTTCGAGGAGCGACAGCACGGTTCCCTTCGCCTGCCGCATCGCGGCGCGCATCGACGCGCTCGCGTCCACGACGAACACGACGAGCGTCGCGGCCGACCCGCGGGCGACCGCGGTTCTGAGGTCCGACCGAGTGGGGGAAGTCCGCCCGGCCGAGGCCGCGGCCCGGACCGACGCCGGAACGTCGATGTCGTCGGTCTCCGTCGCCGGTTCGGTTCGCACCCGCGATCCTCGCCCCTGCCGCGACTCCCGAACCGCGGCGCGGCTTCCGTCGCCCGGCGTCTCCGCGTCGAAGGCCGCGTCCTCGACCGGCGGGCGCTCGGCGTCACCGACGGCGGCCCGGCGCTGACCGGGGAGAAGCGGGGTCACTTCGTCGGGGTCGTCGCCGTCGTCGTCGGGGGCATCCGAGTCGTCGGTATCGCCGTCTTCGGAAGCTCCGTCTTCCGAATCGCCGCTCTCGGCTCCACTCTCGTCGGCTCGGTCGCCACCACCGGCGTCGTCATCCCCGGCGTCAGAGTCGGGAGTCTCTCCCGGGGCGTCGGAGTCGGGGTCGGCGTCGAAACCGGCTTCCTCGCTGTTGTCCCCATCGTCGCCGCCGTCTCCACCGTCGTCGCCGCCGCCGGAGTCGGTGCCGTCACTGTCACTGTCGGCGGCATCGTCACCGTCACTGTCGCCGTCATCGCCCTCGTTCTCCCCCCGGTCCGCCTCCTCGTCGAAGTGGTCGTCGAGCACGTCGTCGAGGTCGGGGTCGTCGTCGAACGGGCGGCTCTGAAGTCGGTGCGGGAGCGCGAGGGCGGCCGCCTCGCGCACGTCGCTTTCGAGGACCTTCGTCCGGCCGTCGAGCGCCGCGAGGGTGCGGGCCGCACGGGCGATGGCGATGTCGGCGCGGTGGCCCTCGACGCCGGCGTCGACGCAGAGTTCGGCGATGTCGCGTTTGAACTCGGTCGGGAGGGCGACCGTGTCGAGGCGGGCCGTCGCCTCGCGGAGCGCGGCTTCGAGCGCCGCGGTCTCCTCGCGGCGGGCGTCGCCGGCCGCTTCGGCGTCGTCGCCGCCCCCCAGCGCCCGGTCGATAATCGCCACGCGGTCGTCGATGTCGCGGCTCCCGACGACGGTCGCCTGAAGGGCGAAGCGGTCCCGGAGCTGAGGGCGGAGGTCGCCCTCCTCGGGGTTCATCGTCCCGACGAGGGTGAATTCGGCGGGGTGTTCGACGCTCATCCCGTCGCGCTCGACGCGGTTGACGCCGCTCGCGGCCGCGTCCAAAAGCAGGTCGACGAGGTGGTCGTCGAGGAGGTTCACCTCGTCCACGTAGAGGATGCCGCGGTTCGCGCGGGCCAAGAGCCCGGGGTCGAACGACGCCTCGCCGTCGAGCGCGTCGGCGACGGAGAGCGTGCCCGCGACCCGGTCGCGGGTCGCGCCGAGCGGGAGCGTCACGAGCGGGACCGGCCGGTGTTCGACCGCCGGGTCGTCGCGGGCGCGACACGACTCGCACTGGCGGGCCGGGTCGTCCGGGTCCGGCGGACAGCCGTACGGACAGCCCGCGACGACCGTCTGTTCGGGCAGGAGGTCGGCGAGCGCGCGGACCGCGGTCGACTTCGCGGTGCCCTTCTCGCCGCGGACGAGCAGGCCGTCGAGGTCGTCGTTGGCCCCGACGGCCAACAGCGCCCGTTTCAGTTCGTCTTGCCCGACGATAGCCGAGAACGGAAGCGTCTGAGTCGTCATCGAATGCGAAACCGTAGTTGCAGTAAGACAATAACACTTTATCAATGACACCGACAATCGGACTGTACACAGCGACCGAAAACGAGTTGGGCGCGGTCCAGCGGGCCGCGCGCCGACTCGACGGAATCGACCTCGTCGTCCGCTCCGCGAGCGACTTGGACGACGTGACCGACGCGGACGCCTTCGTCGACGAGTTGGAGTCGGCGACGGCGGCCGTTTTCTGGCTCCACGGGGCCGAAGACAGCATGCCCGGCTACGACCACGCGGTCGAACGGCTCGAAGCGGCGGGCGTCCCGCTCGTCGTCAAGGCCACGGGCGACGCCTTCGCGCGGCAGGACACGACCGTCGCCGGCGCGGACCGCGAGCGCGTCTGCGAGTACCTCGACCGCGGCGGCGCGGTGAACGTCGAGAACCTCTGTCGGTTCCTCGCCGCCGAGTACGCCGGCGTCGAGACCGAGGTCGACGACCCGGTCGAACTCCCGACCGAGGGCGTCTATCACCCGGATTATCCCGGCGTCGAGTACGACGAACTGCTCGATACGCACGACCCCGACAAGCCGACCGTCGGCGTCTGGTTCTACGAGTCCCACTGGACGCACGCGAACACCCGGTACGTGGACGCGCTCGTGGAGCGCCTCGAATCGCTCGGCGCGAACGTCCTCCCGGCGTTCTGCAACCCCGCGACCGACGAGGAGGGACAGGAGAACGCCGAGTGGGTCGCCCGGAACTGGTTTTCCGACGAGGACGGCCCCGTCGTGGACGCCGTCGTCAGCTCCTTCATGTTCTCGCTGTCGATGAGCGAGCGCGGCCGCGACGCCGACGACGAGGGCGCTGACGCCGAGGACGTGTTCCTCACCGAACTCGGCGTCCCCGTGTTGCAGGCGATTACGACCATGCGCTCTCGAAGCCGGTACGAGTCGAGCGACACGGGCGTGATGGGCTTCGAACTCGCGCTGTCGGTCGCGCTCCCGGAGTTCGACGGCAACGTCATCACCCACCCGATAAGCGGGAAAGAGCGGATGGAAGACGAGGCGGGCGTCGGGAGCGCGCCGAAACAGCACTTCCCCATCGAGGACCGCGTCGACCACGTCGCCCGGCTCGCGGTCAACTGGGCGCGACTCCGCCACCTGCCGAACGACGAGAAGAACGTCGCGGTCGTCCTCCACAACTACCCGCCGAGCGACGACGGCATCGGGACGGCCTTCGGGATGGACAGCCCCGAGAGCACGGTCAACCTCCTGTCCGAACTCCGGGAACGGGGCTACGCCGTCGGCGACCTCCCCGCGGACGGGCAGGCGCTCATCGACGACCTCACCTCGCAGTTAACCCTCGACGACCGCTGGGTCGCCCCCGAGGACGTGCGGGACCTGAGCGTCGACGTGGTGTCTCCCGACCAGTACGCCGACTGGTTCGCCGACGCCGACGACCGCTTCCGCGACGACGTCGTCGAGGAGTGGGGCGACCCGCCGGAGCGACCGTTCGCGATTCCGGGCGTCGAGTTCGAGAACGTCCTCGTGACCGTCCAGCCCCCGCGCGGCTTCGGGATGGACCCCTCGAAGGTGTACCACGATTCGGACCTCCAGCCCCCGCACGACTACGTGGCGTTCTACGCGTGGCTCCGCGAGGCGTTCGAGGCCGACGCCGTGGTCCACCTCGGCACCCACGGGAGCCTCGAATGGCTCCCCGGCAAGACCGTCGGCCTGAACGGCGAGAGCGCGCCGGACCAGCTGGTCTCTGACCTCCCGAACGTCTACCCGTACATCGTCAACAACCCCGGCGAGGGGACGCAGGCCAAGCGCCGGTCGTACGCGGCCATCGTGGACTACCTCACCCCGGTCATGCGCACCGCGGGAACCTACGACGACCTCGCGGACCTCGAAGAACTCGCCCGCGAGTACCGCGAGGCGGGCATGGACGAGGCCCGCCCCGAGCGCGGCGACCAACTCCGCGAACTCCTCGTTGACGCGGTCGACGACCTCGACCTCGCGGTCGAACTCGGGTTCGAAGACGCCGACGCAATCGGCGACGCAACCGGTGACGCGGATGCCGATGACGGCACCGAACCCGTCGATTTCGACGAACTCGTCGAGCGCGTCCACGAGTACCTGACCGACGTGAAGACGACGCAGATTCGGATGGGTCTCCACACGATGGGCGAACCGCCCGAAAGCGACCGGCTCGTGGAGTACCTCGTCGCGCTCACCCGACTCCCGAACGCCGACACGCCGAGCCTCCGCGAGAGCGTCGCGGGCGTCATGGGCGTGGACTACGACCGGATGCGGGACGAGCCGGGGACGTACGACGACGACCTCGGGATGTATCTCTCGGAGGCCGCGGACCGCGTCTACGACCAGTGCGTCGAACTGGTCTCCGAACTCGCGGAACGCGACTTCGACGTGCCCGAATCGGAGGTCGACGCCGGCCCCGACGACGAGGTGAACATGAACCTGCTCGTGGTCGATATCGACCAACTCGGCGACGCGCGGGCCAAGCGCGGCGCACACGACGACCTGCGCGAAGTGCTGGCGTTCATCTGCGACGAGGCCGCCCCGCGAGTCGCGGCCGCGGAAGCCGAGATTCCGCAGACTGCGGACGCGCTGGCCGGCGAGTACGTCCGGCCCGGCGGCTCCGGCGCACCGACCCGCGGCGGGGTGGACCTGCTTCCGACCGGCGGAACTTCTACACGCTCGACCCGCGGAAAATCCCGGCCAAGCCGGCGTGGAGCGTCGGCGAGCGCGTCGCCGAGGGCGTTCTGGACCGCCACTACGACGACCACGGCGAGTACCCCGAGGAGTTCGGGGTCGTCGCGTGGGGGACGCCGACGGTCCGGACCCGCGGCGAGACCATCGCGCAGGTGCTCGCGTTCATGGGCGTCGAGCCGGTGTGGACCGACGCGGGCCGCGTCGACGACGTGGAGCCGATTCCGCTGGACGAACTCGACCGGCCGCGAATCGACGTGACGACCCGCGTCTCGGGGCTGTTCCGCGACGCGTTCCCGCAGGCCGCGAGCGTCGTCAACGACGCCGTCGACGCGGTAGTCGAACTCGACGAACCCCACGAGCTGAACTACGTGAAAAAGCACGTCGAGGAGGACGCCGCCGAGTTCGAGGCCGACGGCGTGGACGCCGACGAGGCCGAGAAACTGGCCAAACACCGCGTGTTCACCACGACGCCCGGCGGCTACGGCGCGGGGACGAACAAGGCCGTCGACGAGGGCGAGTGGGACGACCGGAGCGACCTCGCGGACGTGTTCGTCCAGTGGGGCGGCTACGCCCTCGGGAGTCGCGGCAAGGTGACCGAGGCCCACGACGCCTTCGAACGCCGTTTGAGCGGCGTCGAAGCCACGGTAAAAATCGAAGACACCGCCGAGCAAGACGAGTTCGACTCCTCCGACTGGTACGCCTTCCACGGCGGGTTCGTCTCCGCCGTCGGCGAGATTTCCGGGAGCGACCCGGCCTCGTACGTCGGCGACTCCAGCGACCCCGACAACGTCAGTATCTACACGAACGAGGAGAAGGTCCGCAAGGCGATGCGGGCGCGCGTCCTCAACCCCGACTGGCTCGACAGCATGGAGGACCACGGCTACAAGGGCGCGGGCGACCTCTCGACCACGGTCGACGTCGCGCTCGGCTGGGACGCGACGACGGGCGTCGTCAGCGACACCCTCTGGGAGCACCTCGCGGACGCCTACGCCTTCGACGCGGACCGACAGGAGTGGATGCGCGACGTGAACCCGTGGGCGCTCGAAAGCATCACCGCGACGTTCCTCGAAGCCATCGACCGCGACCTGTGGGACGCCGACGACGACGTGCGAGAGCGGTTGCAGGACATCAACCTCTCCGTCGAAGGCGACCTCGAAGCGAACACGACGAACGCGATGACGCAGACCCAATCCGATGACTGAACGAGACGCCTACGCCGACCTCGGCGCGACGACGCAGGAAGCGATGGACATCGCGGAGACGAGCATGGACATCGTCCGGACGTTCGTCCCCGACGAGACGCTGACCGACCGACTCCGACAGAAAGCCGTCCACTCGACCGGCGACATCGAGTTCCAACATCTCATCCGGTGTCAGAACGACCCGGTCGTCGCGGGCGCGAGGGCCGTCCTCGACGAGCGCCCCATCGTGACCGACATCACGATGGCGAAAGCAGGCATCACCGGCCGCGGCCACGACTGCCCGGTGCGGAAGGCAATCGGCAACGGAGCCGAACTCGCCGCCGAGACCGGCATGACCCGGACCGCGGCCGCGGTGCTCGAACTCGACAAGGAGGGCGTCTACGACGGCGCAATCGCGGTCGTCGGCAACGCGCCGACCGCCGCGTTGGCGCTCTGCGACTGCATCGAAAACGGGACTCGGCCGGCGGCCGTCGTCGCGACGCCCGTCGGCTTCGTCAAGGCCGAAGAGAGCCGGAAGCGCGTCCGCGAAATCGCCGACGAGTACGACGTGCCCGCGGTGACGAACGTCGGAAAGCGGGGTGGGAGCGGCCTCGCGGCCGCGCTCACGAACGAGTTAATTCACGTCGCGAGCGACGTTCGAAACGGCGACGTAGACCTCGCAAATCATGAGTGAGGACGACCCGTACGACCTCGATTCGGGGCCTGACCCGGCGACGTTCGCCGCGGCCGCGCCCGAGGCGAGCATGGATAAAGACACTGACGCGCCGGTCTACGCGGTCGGCGTCGGCCCCGGCAACCCCGAGTACCTGACGCCCCGCGGGCGGCGGGCGGTTCGGGAGGCCGACGTGGTCGTCGGCTTCGAGACGGTCGTCGAGTTCGTCGCCGACGAGACCGACGCCGACCTGCTCACCTGCGGCTACGCCGACGAGGCCGACGCGCTGGCCGAGTTCGGGCGGCGCGTCGCGGCCGGCGACCGGGGAACGGCGGTGCTCATGGGCGACCCGAACCACTCGGGCTACCAGTTCCTCGGGAAGGTCCAGCGGGCCGTCGAGCGGCCGGTGCGGGTGATTCCGGGCATCTCGTCGCTCCAGATAGCCGCGAGTCGCGCCCGAACGCCGATGGAGGACACGCGGTTCGTCACGCTCCACAAAAGCGGGTCGCTCGACGCCGACCTCGACCGACTGGCCGCGGCGGTCGGCGAGCGCCACCTGCTCGTCCTGCCGCGGCCGTTCGACTGGATGCCGGGCGACATCGCCGAGTTCCTCGTCGAGTCGGGCGCTGACCCCTCGCTGGACGCGCTCGTGCTCGAACGACTGACCCACGACGACGAGCGAATCACCCGGACCACGCTCGGCGACCTGCGCGACTCGGCCGGCGGGAGCGGCCCCGAGTCGACGCCGTACTCGGACCTCTCGGTGCTCGCCGTCAGAGCGCCCGTCGACGCGGCGGACTGAGCCTCCCTTCCCCCTTCCCTACGCGGAGGTGATTAGGCACGCCTAAATTTCGAAGACGTTTTAACCATTTAGGCACGCCTAAAAGACATGGCAAACGACGGACAAAGCGGTCGGGAATCGACGCGGCGCGAGTATCTCCAGTACGGCGGCGCGGTCGTCGCCGGCGGCCTGCTCGCCGGCTGTACCGGCGGCGGGTCGGAGACGACGACGGAGTCCGAGGCCGAGACGACCGCGGCCGCGACGACCGAGGCGGCGACGGAGACCGAGACCGAAACCGAGACCACGACCGAGGCGGCGGAGTCCTACTCGGTGTCGATGGAGCCGGTCGGCGAGGTCACGTTCGACTCGGTCCCGGAGACGTGGGTCGCAAACAACGGCAGTTGGGCCGACATGGGCGTCGCGCTCGGGCTCGACGCGCCGATGGGCGTCTGGCTCCCCGGCCGGTACCACACGCAGTACTACGACGAGATTCCGGGCGTGAGCGTCGACAAGTCGTCCATCCGCCAGCTGTGGGGCGACAGCGGCGTCGGTAAAGAACAGTTCTACGAACTGAACGCGGACGTGCACATCGCCGACCCGAACTTCCTCCTGAACCGCGGCCAGTGGTCGGAAGCCGACATCGAGGAAATCAGCACGCAGGTCGGACCGTTCTTCGGCAATAGCATCTTCTCGCGCGGCTACGCGTGGCACGAGGACTACCGCTACTACAGCCTCTACGAGGCGTTCGAGAAGCTCGCGCAGGTGTTCCAGCGCGAGGACCGCTTCGAGGCGTTCGAGGGGGTCCACGAGGAGTTCCAAGCGAATCTCGCGCCGGTCGTCCCCGCGCAGGGCGAGCGACCCTCGGCCGCCGTCGTCTGGGCCGGCGGCGACGAGCCGGAGAAGTTCTACCCCTACATCATCGACGAGGGGACGAGCTTCAAGCACCTCAACGACCTGCAGGTCAACGACGCGCTCGCGACGACCGACGTGCGGGACTTCTACAGCAACCGCGGCGAGGTCGACTTCGAGACGCTCCTGGAGGTCGACCCCGAAGTGCTTCTCGTGCGCGGACAGGAGGCCAAGACCCGCGAGGAGTTCCAGAACACCGTGGTCTCGTTCATGGAGAGCCACGAGGTGGCGAGCGAACTCACCGCCGTCCAGAACGGCGACGTCTACCGCGCCGGCGCGCTCTATCAGGGCCCCATCACGAACCTCGTCGTGACGGACCGCCTCGCACGGACGCTGTACGACGCCGACGAGCGCCTGTTCGACGCCCAGCGCGTCGCAGACATCGTCAACGGCGACCTGTAGTCCGGTCCCGCTTCGCGGCCCCGCTTTTCCCGTTTTCCTTCGGCGGCCAGCGACGCATTCCGCCAGAACGCTTATGTAATTTTAGGCAAGCCTAAAATTATGGCAGTCAGCCGAGGTATGGGCGGGCACCCGGTGGCAACCGCGCCGCGGTTCGCCGAGGGTGAACCCCCGCTCATGGAGGTGTTCGGCCGAGCGGAAGCGGGGTAAGTCCGCGGCAGAGCGGACCCCGGCACGCGCCCGACTGCAGGCCGCGCCCCGAGGAAGCGACCCGCCGGACCGTGGACCGGTCGCCGCGAGTCGGTCGCCGCGAGTCGGTCGCCACGGCCGACGAGCGACCGCACCACCCAGATATTTTCACTAAAAATATGATTGTAGTAAAACTTTTGTATTTTTAGGCCAACCTAAAATCTGATGCTCGACAGCGACAGACCGACGACGAATCAACGGAGGGAAGCGCGATGACCGACCCGACGGCCGGCAACGAGGCGTTGCTCGAACAGCAGGCCGCCCGCGAGTCGAGTGCACGGACCTATCCCCGACACCTCCCGCACGCGATACGGGAGGCCTCGGGCGTCACCGTCACCGACATGGACGGCGAGGAGTACTACGACTGTCTCGCAGGGGCCGGCACGCTCGCGCTCGGCCACAACCACCCGAGGGTGGTCGAGGCGATGGAGCGCGTCCTCGCGGAGGACCGCCCACTCCACACACTCGACATCACGACCCCCGTCAAGGAGCGGTTCGTCGACACGCTGTTCGACAGCCTCCCCGACGAGTTCGCCGAGAACGCGCGGGTGCAGTTCTGTAGCCCCGCCGGGACCGACGCCGTCGAAGCCGCGCTCAAGCTCGTCAAAACCGCGACGGGCAACCGGAGCGTCCTCGGGTTTCAGGGCGGCTACCACGGGATGACCAACGGCGCGCTGAGCCTGATGGGCGACACCGACCCGAAGGAGAACGTCCCCGGCCTGATGCCCGACGTACACCACCTGCCGTATCCGTACGAGTACCGGTGTCCGTTCGGCGTCGGCGGCGACGAGTGCCGCGAACTCGCCGCCCGCTACGTCGAGCGCACCCTCGACGACCCCGAAAGCGGCATCACCGAGCCCGCGGGGATGGTGGTCGAACTCGTGCAGGGCGAGGGCGGCGCGATTCCCGCGCCCGACGACTGGACCCGTGAGATTCGGCGGATGACCCGCGAGCGCGACATCCCGCTCGTCGTCGACGAGATTCAGACCGGCCTCGGGCGGACCGGCGAGCTGTACGCCTTCGAACACGCCGACATCGTCCCCGACGCGGTCACGCTCTCGAAGGCCATCGGCGGGTCGCTCCCGCTTTCGGTCGTCGTCTACGACGAGTCGCTCGACGTCTGGGAGCCGGGCGCGCACGCCGGCACCTTCCGGGGGAACCAACTCGCCATGGCCGCCGGCATCGCCACCATCGAACACGTGCTCGAACACGACCTCGACGACCACGCCGCGCGCATGGGCGACCGACTCCGCGGCCACCTCGACGCGACGAAGCGCGCTCACGACGCCGTCGGTGACGTGCGCGGTCGCGGGCTGATGCTCGGCGTCGAACTCGTCGACCCCGCGGGCGAGCCCGACACCTGCGGGCGCTTCCCGGCGCATCCGGACCTCGCCGACGCCGTCCGCGCGGCGTGTTTCGACCGCGGCCTCATCGTCGAGCTCGGCGGCCGCCACGGGAGCGTCGTGCGGTTCCTCCCGCCGCTCGTCGTCACCCCGAGCGACGTGGACGCCATCGGGAGCATCTTCGCGGACGCCGTGGAGGCCGCAATCGAGGAAGTCGACGCCGGCGGTCGCCGGGAGGTCGCCGCATGAACGGCGTCGGCGGCGTCGACGGCGTCGGCGAGCGCCGCGACCCGCGACCGGACGCCGCGAAGTGGTTCCTGAGCGGCGACGACGACGACCGGGCGCGCTACCGCGACGCGATTCGGCGAGCGCGCGACCTCGTCCTCGACGAGTTCGCCGAGGAGGCGACGCCGTACTCGGGGGCGACGCCCGAGGAACTCGACGACGCGCTCGCCCGGTTCGAGATGTTGCCCCACGAGGGCGACGGCGTGGCCGCGGCGCTCGACCGCACCGAGCCGATTCTGCGGAACTCGGTCGGCGTCTCGGACCCGACCTGCGTCGCGCACCTCCAGTGCCCGCCGACGATTCCGGCGCTCGCGGCCGAGGTGCTTTTGACCGCGATGAACCAGTCGATGGACTCGTGGGACCAGAGCCCCGCCGCGACGCAACTCGAACGGCGGTTCGTCGGGGAACTGTGCGACCTGTTCGGCTACGAGGACGGCGACGGCGTGTTCACGAGCGGCGGCACGCAGTCGAACTTCGTCGGCCTGCTCCTCGCGCGCAACAGGGTCGTCCTTGAGGAGTACGGCGTCGACGTACAACAGGCGGGCCTCCCGCCGGAAGCGCGGGACCTGCGCATCCTCTGTTCGGCCGACGCCCACTTCACCGCCACGCAGGCGGCCTCGCACCTCGGTCTCGGCGAGAACGCCGTCGTCACCGTCCCGACCGACGACGACCGCCGCCTGTCGATGGAAGCGTTCGACGGGGCGGTCGCGGACCTCCGCGAGCGCGGGAAACGCCCGTTCGCAATCGTCGCCACCGCGGGGACGACGGACTTCGGAAGCATCGACCCGTTAGGCCCGCTGGCCGACCGCGCGGCCGAACTCGACTGCTGGTACCACGTCGACGCCGCGTGGGGCGGCGCGCTCGCCCTGAGCGACGACCACGCCGACAAACTCGCCGGTATCGAGGCCGCGGACTCCGTCGCGGTCGACTTCCACAAGCTGTTCTACCAGCCGATTAGCTGTGGCGCGGTCCTCGTCCGCGACGCGTCGGCGTACGACCTCATCGACCGCAACGCGGCCTACCTGAACCCCGAGCGCGACGACGACGCGGGCGTGCCGAACCTCGTCTCGAAGTCGGTCCAGACCACCCGGCGGTTCGACGCGCTCAAACCCTTCGTGACGATGCAGGCGCTCGGCCGCGAGGGGCTGGCGTCGATGGTCGAGTACACCATCGACCTCGCCGACGACGCCGCGAGGCTCGTCGAGGCCGACCCCGACCTCCGACTCGTCCACGACTCCGACCTGAACGTCGTCGTCTTCCGGTACGTCCCCGACCGCGGACGAGACGGCGACGATCCGGCCGACGGCCCGGCCGACGAACCGAGTGCCGACCCGAACGCCGACGACCTGAACGAGGCCATCCGCGATTCCCTCCTCGACGACGGCGAGGCCGTGGTCGCCCGGACCACCGTCGACGGCGAGACGTGCCTGAAGCTGACCCTCCTGAACCCCCGAACGACGCGCGAGGACCTCCGAGCCCTCCTGCGCGAGGTCTCGACTCGCGGAACCGAACTCGAAACGACGACCGACGACCGACACGCATGAATCCGAACGACACAGCCGAGTCAGCGACGATACACAGCTTCCTGAACTGCTACCTCCGGGAGACCGGCGACTACGCCGTCGTTCCAGCCGGGGACGCGCCGGTCGAGACGGACGCCGAGGAAGTCGTCCACGCGCCGCTTTCCCGGCAGGGCGTGGACCTCTACGTCCCGCTTTCGTACCGGTCGCCGACGGACCGCCACCTGTTCGACCTGCCCGGCGTCTACCGACTCCCCGACGGCGAGACGTTCCCCCTCGACTACACGGTGCTCGTGACCCTCGTCACGACCGAACTCAGGCTCGACCGCGACGACACCGGCGCGGCCGACGAACTCCTCCTGCGGGTCGTCAAGAGCTGTCAGAACATCGAGCGGTTCGTCGAGGGCCGCCGCGGCGACGAGGAGCGACTGTACGGCTTCGACACCTCCTTCCGCGACGCCGAGCAGTCGCTCGTCTTCGGCCACCCGCTCCACCCGACGCCCAAGAGCAGACAGGGCATCCCGGCCCACGAGTCGCGGACCTACGCGCCCGAACTCCGCGGGTCGTTCCCGCTGGCGTACTTCAGCGCCGACCCCGAGCTCGTCTCGCAGGACTCCACTCGCGGGGAGTCGGCGGCCGAGTGGGTCGCGTCGGCCCTCCGCGCGGACGGCTCGGTCCCCGAGTCGTTCGTCGCCGAACGCGTCGATAGCGACAGGGTGCTGATTCCCGTCCACCCGTGGCAGGCGGACTACCTCCGCGGGCAACCAGAGGTGCGGGAGCACCTCGGCGACGGTCTCGAATACGTCGGCCAAGTCGGCCGGGAGTTCTACCCGACCTCGTCGGTGCGGACCCTGTACGCCCCCGACTCGCCGTTCATGGTCAAGGCGTCGCTGAACGTCAAAATCACCAACTCCGAGCGGACGAACAAACTGCCCGAACTGGAGCGCGGCGTCGCCGTCACCGAACTGCTGGACACCGAACTCGGCGACGACCTCGAAGCGCGGTTCCCGGCGTTCGACGTCGTCCGCGACCCGGCGTACCTGACGGTCGACCTCGGAAACGGCGAGTCCGGCTTCGAGACCGTCCTCCGCGAGAACCCCTTCCGCGGCAACGCGGCGGCGAACGCGACGCCCGTGGTCGGCCTCTGTCAGGACCACCTCGGCGACGGGTCGTCCCGGCTGGCGACGCTCGTGGAGGGCATCGCCGACCACGAGGGGCGGCCGACCGACGCGGTCGCAGAAGACTGGTTCCGCCAGTACCTCGAACTGTCGGTTCGGCCGGTGCTGTGGCTGTATCTCGAACGCGGACTGGGCGTCGAGGCCCACCAGCAGAACAGCGTGCTGACGCTCGACGGCGGCTATCCCGAGACGTTCCGCTACCGCGACAATCAGGGCTACTACCTCCCCGAGTCGATGTACGACGAGGTGGACGCGCTCCTTCCCGGCATCGGCGAGCGCGCCGACACCGTCTGCCCGGACGCCGTCGCCGACGAGCGCATCCGGTACTACGTCGTCATCAACAACGCCTTCGGCCTCGTCAACGCCTTCGGCACGGCCGGACTGGTCGACGAGCGACGCCTCTTGGGCGTCCTCCGCGAGGAGCTCGAATCGCTCCGCCGGTACGACCGGCCGTCGTCGTCGCTTCTCGACGACCTCCTCACCCAAGCGACGATTCCCTGCAAGGCGAACCTGCTCACGCGGTTCCACGACATGGACGAACTGGAGGGGTCGCTGGCGAACCAGTCGGTGTACGCCGACATCGACAATCCGCTGGTCACGGAACTGGAGGTGCCAGCGCCATGACCGACGCGTCGGCAAACGCCGCGGCGGACTCGGCGACCGACGACGGGGGCCGCGAGTACGCCTACCGCGTCCGCGACGAGCCCATCGACCGGACCATCGCCTTCGCGGAAGTCGACCCGGCGCTGGACTCCGACCGGCTTCACGCGTGGCTCGGCTCCGACCACGTGAAGCCGTACTGGCAACTCGACCTCCCGAAGCCGGCGTTTCGGGCGAAAATCGACGAGAAGCTGGCCGACGACCATCTGACGCCGTACGTCGGCCTGCTCGACCACACGCCGATGAGCTACTGGGAGGCGTACCGGGCGGCCGACGACGTCGTCGCCGAGTGCTACGACGCCGCCCCCGAAGACCGGGGCGTCCACCTGCTCATCGGGCCGCCGGAGTATCTCGGCCACGGCTACTCGATACCGCTCTTGCGGGCGATGACGGCGTTTCAGTTCCGCGCGACCGACGCGACCCGCGTCGTCAGCGAACCCGACGTGCGAAACGAGCGGGTCATCCACGTCTTCGAGCGGTGCGGCTACGAGGCGCAGAAACGTATCGACCTCCCGGACAAGGAGGCCGTGTTGATGCACTGCGAGCGCGACCGCTTCTTCGACGCGGTGGCCGAGAACGCGGAGGCGGAGGTGAGCCGATGAGCGAGTCGCACGTCCACGACGTGGTCGGAATCGGTCTCGGCCCGTTCAACCTCGGACTGGCCGCCCTGCTCGACGGCGCGCCCGAGGACGTTGACGCGGCGTTCCTCGAACGGGACGCCGAGTTCGCGTGGCACGAGGGGATGCTCATCGAGGGGACGACGCTGGAGGTCCCGTTCCTCGCGGACCTCGTGACGCTCGCCGACCCGACGAGTCCCCACAGCTACCTCAACTACCTGCGGGAGACCGGCCGCATCTACGAGTTCTACTTCTACGAGACGTTCCAGATTCCCCGGCGGGAGTACAACGACTACCTCCGATGGGTGGTCGGCCGACTCGACGCCTGCCGGTTCAGCCGCGAGGTCACCGACGTTCGCTGGGACGAACGCGAGGAGTGCTACGCGGTCACCGCGCGGAACCCGGAGACCGGCGAGCGCTCCGAGTACCGCGCCGAGAACCTCGCGCTCGGAATCGGCTCTCGGCCGCACGTCCCCGAACACCTCCGCGGGCACCCGGACGATGACGTGTTCCACACGGCGCGGTATCGGCACAACCGCGAGCGCGTCGTGGACGCGGACACGGTCACCGTCGTCGGGTCCGGACAGAGCGCCGCCGAGGTGTTCCAAGACCTCTTGGAGCGCCAGCCCGACCACGGCTACCGGCTGGATTGGCTGACTCGCTCGGACGGCTTTTTCCCCATGGAGTACTCGAAGCTCGGCCTCCAGCACTTCACGCCCGAGTACGAGCGGTACGTCTACGACCTCCCGCAGGCGGTGAAAGACGACCTCATCCCGAATCAGGACCTGCTGTACAAGGGCATCGACCCGGAGACGAGCGCCGAGATATACGACCTGCTCTACCGGCGCTCCATCGGCGGGCGCGACCCCGACGTCGGCCTCTTCGCGATGACCGAGGTCCGCGATATCGAGACCGTCGGCGACGCGTACGCCCTCGACTGTCACCAGTGGCAGGCCGAGGAGTCGTTCGTCCACGAGAGCGAGGTCGTGATTCTCGGCACGGGCTACGAGCGGCCGATGCCCGAGTTCCTCGACCCGATGGAAGACGCCATCGAGTGGGACGAGAAGGGCCGGTTCGAAGTGACCGAAGACCACCGACTCGCAGTCGACGTGCCGGGAGACGTGTTCCTCCAGAACGCCGAGGTCCACACCCACGGCGTCGGGGTTCCGGACCTCGGCCTCGGGTGCTACCGGAACGCGAAGTTCGTCAACCGACTCGTCGGGCGCGAGGTCTACCCCGACGACGTCGACACGGTCTTTCAGGACTTCTCGGTGGCGCAGTTCCTCGAACGCGCACCGAACGCGACCCGCGCGGGCGGAAGCGAAACGCGACTCACGCCGACGCAGAACGACTGACGATACCCATGAATCCGAACGACACCACGCTACGGGACGCACTGGACGCAGACGTCTGGGAGACGGTCGAACGCCGCCTCCTGACGAAGATGCTCGAAGAGTTCGCCTACGAAGAAATCGTCGAACCGCGAAAGGTCGACGCCGGCGACGACCGTCACGTCTACCGGTTCGACCTCGGCGAGACGAGCTACCGGTTCGAGGCCGCCGACCGACTGATGGACAGCCTCCACGTCTACGGCGACACGGTCGAGCGGCGGACCGACGGGCCGTGGAAACCGCTCGGCGACCCCCTTCGACTCCTGCGCGACCTCGGTGAGACGACGGCCCTCGACGGCCTCACCGAGGGGAACCTCGTCCGCGAGTACAAGCGGACGCTACTCGCGGACGCCCACATCGAGTCGCGGGAGCGGGACCGAGAGGGGTTCGACCCGACGGACCTCGATTACGCCCGTCTCGAAGGCGAGATGGAGGGCCACCCGTGGATTACGTACAACAAGGGGCGGCTCGGCTGGGGGTACGACGATTACAAGCAGTACGCGCCGGAGCGCAAATCGCCCGTGACGCTCTCGTGGGCGGCGGTCCGCAAGGAACGCGCGACGTTCGTCGGGACCGAGGGGGTCGACCACGACTCGCTCGTCCGCGGCGAACTCGGCGACTACTACGGGCGCTTCCGAAGTCGCCTCGACGCGAAGGGGTACGACCCGGACGCCTACTTCTTCATGCCGGTCCACGACTGGCAGTGGGAACACAGCGTCGTCCCGCTGTTTCCCGACCACATCGCGGCCGGCGACATCGTCCCGCTCGGCGAGGGGCCGGACGAGTACCTCCCGCAACAGTCGGTCCGGACCTTCGTCAACGTCGACGACGCGGAGAAACACCACGTGAAGGTGCCGATGCGGATTCTCAACACGCTGGTCTGGCGGGGGCTTCCCGGCGAGCGGACCGAACTCGCGCCGACGGTCACCGAGTACATCAAGGGCATCTACGAGCGGGACGACTTCCTGCAGGAACAGGGGTTGATTCTCCCCGGCGAAATTGCGGGCCTCAACTACGACCACGCGGACTTCACCGACATCGACGGCTCGCCGTACCAGTATCACGAACTGCTGGGCGCGGTCTGGCGGGAGTCCATCTACACGTTCCTCGAAGACGACGAGCGGGCGATTACGCTCTCGTCGCTGATGCACGTCGACGGCGCGGGCGAACCCTTCGTCTCGCGGCTGGTCGAACAGTCGGGACTCGCGCTCGACGAGTGGCTGGCCGAGTTCTTCGACACCGTCTTGCCGCCGCTGTTGCACTTCCTCTACCGCTACGGAACCGTGTTCTCCCCGCACGGCCAGAACACCATCCTCGTCGTCGAAGACGGCGTTCCCACCCGACTCGCGGTCAAGGACTTCGCGGACGACGTGAACGTGAGCGACCAGTCGCTCCCGGAGTTGGAGGCGCTTCCCGACGAAGTGCACGACGTGCTCCGAAAGGAACCGCCTGAGGGCCTCTGTCAGTTCATCTTCTCCGGGCTGTTCGTCTGCGTCCTCCGGTACGTCGCCGACGTGCTCGAAGAACACGAAGGCTACGCCGAACGAGAGTTCTGGGCGCACGCACGACGCGCGATTCTCGATTATCAGGCGCAGTTCCCCGAACTCCAAGCGCGGTTCGACCTGTTCGACATGCTCCGACCGGAGTTCACGAAGCTCAGTCTCAACCGGAACCGCATCTTCGACTACGGCTACGACGACTCCCCCGGTCGTCCGCACGCCGCCGAACACGGAACGGTGACGAACGCCCTCGCCGAAGTCGCGGGCGACAGAGCTGACGACGCGAGTCAGACGGGGACGGCGGACGACTGAACCGAGAGGCGGGAGGCCGGACCGTGGACTCCGCCGGCGGTTCGTCACCGACGCCGGCCCGTTGTGGACCCTCCTCTCCTCTCTTCCTCACCCGTCATCCGCGTCCCCGTTCGTCCCACGCCGTGAGACACGACGAGTGCGAACCGTGGGACTGAGCCGCGAGGAAACGGGAGCCATATTGTACACATCGAACAACTATCCGAAGAAGGCGGGGCGTCGGCGTCCGCCAGTCACGACCGGTCGTCGAGACGAAAACAGCGGCCACAGAGACGAGCGAGATTGACGAGCTTCTGGACGCCTCGGAAGCGTTAACAAAAATCCCAAGTTAGAGAAACCGAACACACCGTCGTTTCGGGCGAGAGATAGAGAACAGACGACGAGTACGTAAGATAGGGAAAACCGAATGAGCACCGCACATAGTATTGCTCGGTTGCAGAACAACAGCCAGAAAGCAGAACAGTCGCTTGACAGACGGGGAGTCCCGCCGAAACGACGTTCCACGTTCACGGCCCCCCGTTCTCCCGACCAGAACACTTATTCAGATACTTGATAACGAATAATCATGGACGCCAAACATCCGGTCCGGACCACGGAGAAGACGCTGGCGCTCGTCGAGGAACTGATGGAGAAAGGACCCTGTGGGGTCACGGAGTTAGCCAGCGACCTCCAGATGGGAAAAAGCGCGGTGCACAACCACCTGACGACGCTCCAGAAACACGGGTACGTCCTCAAGGACGGCGACGACTACCGAGTCGGCTTGAAGTTCCTCGAAGTCGGCGGCCACAGTCGGAAGTCGATGGAGGTGTATCAAATCGCCGAACCCGAGGTCAAGTCGCTCGCCGCCGACACGGGCGAACTCGCCAACCTCCTCGTCGAAGAACAGGGGATGGGCGTCTACCTGATGCGGGCGAAAGGCGACGACGCCGTGGACCTCGACACCTACGCGGGTCTGCGGACGAACCTGCACACGACGGCGCTCGGGAAGGCGATTCTCGCGAACCTCCCGGAGTCTCGGGTCGACGAGATAATCGAGCGCCACGGGCTCGAACAGAAGACGCCGAAGAGCATCGGCACGCGGCAGGAGCTGTTCGAGGTGCTCGAAGCGGTCCGCGAGCGCGGCTACGCCATCGACGACGGCGAGCGTCTCGAAGGCCTGCGCTGTATCGCCGCACCCATCAAATCGTCGTCCGGCGAGGTGCTCGGGGCCATCAGCGTCTCCGCGCCCGCCAGCCGAGTCAGCGACGAAGACCTCCACGGGGCGCTCCCCGAGCGCGTCCTGAGCGCGGCGAACGTCGTCGAACTCAACATCAACTACTAACGCGCTCGTTCGCTATCTCGGAACGGGGCGCGAGCCCCTCAGATTCTCGATTCGGAGCCGTGTTAACAGAGCTCTCGTCGTGTGACCGCCGCCGTACATTACACAGCTACGGGTGTAATCTCGATTGCGGTCGTCCGCGGAATGTCGTTCTGTTATAGAGAATTGGGTTTGGATGGGCTGAGACGACAGTATCGACAGGGTGAGAGCGCGGGTGACGGGTGATAGGTGATGGTGACGGGAGGCAGATGAGGAGAGGAGAGGAGAGGAGAGGAGAGGAGAGGAGAGGAGAGGAGAGAAAAGAACGAGACGATGGCAGACGGTCGCCGTCGGCGACCGGGTGGGAGGCTCAGTAGTTGTCGTAGACGGTCTTCTCGATGGTGTAGAAGTCGAGGCCGGCGTCGCCCTGTTCGCGCCACGTCTCCGACGAGGAACGCTTGAACCCGCCGAAGGGGACGTGGAGTTCGAGGCCGGTCGTCTTGTCGTTGACCTTCACCACGCCGGCTTCGACCTCGTCGACGAAGCGGTTCGCCTCGGTGTGGTCGTCGGTGACGACGCTGGCCGACAGGCCGTAGTCGACGCCGTTCGCGACCGCAAGCCCCTCGTCGAAGTCGCTCACTTCGATGACGGCGATGACCGGGCCGAAGACCTCCTCCTGTGCGATGCGCATGTCGGGGTCGACGTCGGTGAACACCGTCGGCTCCACGAAGTGACCCGTTTCGACTGCCTCGCCCTCGGGGACGCCGCCGCCGGCTTCGAGCGTCGCGCCCTCGCCCTCGGCGATGTCGATGTATTCGAGCGTCGAGGCGAGTTCGGACTCGCTGACCTGCGGGCCCATCTCGTGGTCGGTGCCGGGACCGACGTCGAGGGACTCAGCGCGGTCGACGAGCTCGGCGACGAAGTCGTCGTACACGTCCTCGTGGACGATGGCGCGGGAGCAGGCCGTACACGACTGGCCGGTGGTTCCGAACCCGCCGTTGGCGACGATGTCGGCGGCTTCGGCGGGGTCCGCGGAGTCGGCGACGAGCGTCGGGTTCTTCCCGCCGAGTTCGGTCTGGACGCGCTTGCCGGCGTCTGTGGCCTGCTCGTACACCATCTCGCCGACCTGACTGCTCCCGGTGAAGGAGACGAGGTCCGTGCCCTCGTTGGCGATGAACTCGCTACCGACCGAGCTACCGGGGCCGGTGACGACGTTGAGGACGCCGTCGGGGAGGCCGGCCTCGTCGAGCGCGCGGGCGATTTCGACGACGACGCCGGGCGCGATGGAGGCGGGCTTGAGGACGACGGTGTTGCCGGCGGCGAGCGCCGGAGCGAGCTTCCACGCCGGGATGGCGATGGGGTAGTTCCACGGCGTGATGAGCGCCGCGACGCCCACCGGCTCCTGCCGCGTGTAGAGGTTCGTGTTCGGCCCGCTCGCGCCCTTCCTCGCGCCGCCGAGGTCGGCGGCCTTCGTCGAGAAGTAGTGGAAGATGTCGATTGCGCGCTGTACCTCGCCCGCCGCTTCGGGCCGCGCCTTCCCCTCCTCGGCGATGAGAATCTCCGTCAGTTCGTCCTTGCGCTGGGCGAGGAGCGTCCCCGCCTCGCGGAGGATGCGTCCGCGCTCGGGACCGGGCGTGTTTCGCCACTCGTCTTCGGCCGCGACGGCGGCGTCGACGGCCGCGGCGGCGTCGTTCTCATTGGAGTGCTGATACGTCGCGACCACCTCGCTCGGGTTCGCGGGGTTCGTCACCTCGGCCGTCTCGCCGGTCTCCGAGGTCACCCACTCGCCGTTGACATAGTTTTTACTGGGTTCCGTCATCGGTCGTGTGTTCTCTCTTCCGACATACAATTCTTGCGAAGTTGTCACCATTTGTTGGCTGTCGTCGACGGGGGGGAGTTCGGGAGCGTGCATCGGGGTGAGCGACGAACTACCGACCCACACACTTTTGTAGTGGCTTTCGAGATATACGTGCGCAATGGTTGAGCAAGCGAAGCTTAGCGACCCGAACGCGGAGTACACGATGCGCGACCTGTCCGCGGAGACGATGGATATCACGAATCCGCGAGGCGGCGTCCGCGACGCCGAAATCACGGACGTACAGACGACGATGGTCGACGGGAACTACCCGTGGATTCTCGTCCGCGTCTACACCGACGCGGGCGTCGTCGGCACCGGCGAGGCCTACTGGGGCGGCGGTGACACCGCCATCATCGAGCGGATGAAACCGTTCCTCGTCGGCGAGAACCCCCTCGACATCGACCGCCTGTACGAGCACCTCGTCCAGAAGATGTCCGGCGAGGGCTCGGTTTCGGGCAAGGTCATCTCCGCCATCTCGGGCATCGAAATCGCGCTTCACGACGCGGCCGGGAAGCTCCTCGACGTGCCCGCCTATCAGCTCGTCGGCGGGAAGTACCGCGACGAGGTGCGCGTCTACTGCGACCTCCACACCGAAGACGAGGCCAATCCGCAGGCCTGCGCCGAGGAGGGCGTCCGCGTGGTCGAGGAGCTCGGCTACGACGCCATCAAGTTCGACCTCGACGTGCCCTCGGGCCACGAGAAGGACCGCGCGAACCGCCACCTCCGCAACCCCGAAATCGACCACAAGGTCGAAATCGTCGAGGCGGTCACCGAGGCCGTCGGCGACCGCGCGGACGTGGCGTTCGACTGCCACTGGTCCTTTACCGGCGGGAGCGCAAAGCGCCTCGCCGCCGAGTTGGAAGACTACGACGTGTGGTGGCTCGAAGACCCCGTCCCGCCGGAGAACCACGACGTGCAGAAGCTCGTGACCCAGTCCACGACGACGCCCATCGCGGTCGGCGAGAACGTCTACCGGAAGTTCGGCCAGCGGACCCTGCTCGAACCGCAGGCGGTGGACATCATCGCGCCCGACCTGCCCCGCGTCGGCGGCATGCGCGAGACGCGGAAGATTGCCGACCTCGCGGACATGTACTACATCCCCGTGGCGATGCACAACGTCTCGTCGCCCATCGGGACGATGGCGTCCGCGCAGGTCGCCGCGGCCATCCCGAACTCGCTTGCCCTCGAATACCACTCCTACCAGCTCGGCTGGTGGGAGGACCTCGTCGAGGAGGACGACCTGATTCAGAACGGTCGCATGGAGATTCCCGAAAAACCCGGCCTCGGGCTGACGCTCGACCTCGACGCCGTCGGAGAACACATGGTCGAAGGGGAGACGCTCTTCGACGAGGAGTAACCCGCCACCGAGAGCGAGACTGTCCCACAGCGGCCGCGACCGCCTGACATGCACCCATAACCCGGACGCACCACCGCGAGCGAGAAACGCGAACGTCTCTCGGCACGCGGCGCGTCCCCCGCGGCCGCTTTTTCACTCGCTGAAGTTCGATACCGGAGCGACGCGACTCGCGGACGCAGTCGCTACGCTGACACAGATAGCTCGACGGCTGAGAGCGGCGCGCGAACCGCGGACGAAAAGCAGAAAGCAGTGACCGGTCAGTTCGAGACGAACGCGTCGATGGCGCGGTTCGACGGGAGCTCTCGGTTCTTCAGCGCGTCGCCGGTCTCCCCGTCGAACAGGTGAATCGCGTCTTCGGGGAACGTGACGGTCGTCCGGTCGCCCGCTTCGACTCTCGACCGCCCGGTGGTGGTGGCGGTGAACTGGGGCCCCTCGTCCCCGTCGGCGAACCGCAGGTGGACGGTGTTCTCGTTCCCCTGCGGCTCGACGACGACGACCTCGGCGTCGAAGGTCCGCTCGCCGGAGCGCCGCTCGCCGACCGCGACGTCCTCGGGTCGGATGCCGAGCGTGAGGCCGCCCGCGTCGCCGAGTTGGTCTCTGGTCGCGCCCGAAAGCGGGTAGTCGAAGCCGTCGCCGCTGAAGGTGTCGCCCGAAAGCGACCCGGGGAAGAAGTTCATCGACGGCTCGCCGATGAAGCCGGCGACGAACAGGTTGCTCGGCCGGTGGTAGCAGTCAAGCGGCGTGCCGACCTGCTGGAGTTCGCCGTCGTCGAGGACGGCGACGCGGTCGCCCATCGTCATCGCCTCCGTCTGGTCGTGGGTGACGTAGACGGTCGTGACGCCGAGTTCCTCCTGCAGTCGCTGGAGTTCGGTGCGCATCTCCGCCCGGAGCTTGGCGTCCAAGTTGGACAGCGGCTCGTCCATCAGGAACACCTCGGGGTCGCGCACGATTGCGCGCCCGAGGGCGACCCGCTGTTGCTGGCCGCCCGAAAGCTGTCCGGGCTTGCGGTCGAGCAGGTCGGAGATACCGAGCATGTCGGTCGTCGTTTCGACCTGCTGGCGTATCTCGTCGTCCGGCAAGTCGGTCGATTCTTCGAGCCCGAACGACATGTTCCCGCGGACGCTCTTGTGCGGGTACAGCGCGTACGACTGGAACACCATCGCGATGTCCCGGTCCTGCGCGGACACGTCGTTGAGGACGCGCTCTTCGAGTCGGAGTTCGCCCTCGGTGACGGTTTCGAGCCCCGCCATCATCCGGAGCGTCGTCGATTTGCCACACCCCGAGGGACCGACGAGCACGAGGAACTCCCCGTCGTCGATGTCGAGCGATATCTCTTCGACGGCGACGATGTCGTCGCCGCCGTCGTCGGTGTACACCTTCGTTACGTCGTCGAGTGTCAATCGTGCCATGGCTACTGTTCGAGTTGCGTGCGGTCGGCTTCCTGGTCGTGGCGGCGGTTGTGTACCGCGGTTCCGGTCTCCGCGTCGAACACGTGAATCTTGTCCGGCGGAATCGTCACCGTGACGCGGTCGCCCCGCGTGACGAGGTGCATCCCCTCCGTGACAGCCTGCAATGCGTCGTCGGCAGAGGGTTGGTCCGGGTGCGAGAGGTGGAGGACGTTCTGGTCGCCGTGGGGCTCCACGACGGTCACGTCCATCCGGAGTTCGTGGTCGCCGAGTGCGGCGTCGTCGGCGGGAGTGTCGTCGGTCGTCGCGTCGACGACCGCGATGTCTTCGGGGCGAATCCCCAAGACGAGGTCCTCGCGGTCGCCGACGGACTCCATCACGTCCGCGTCGAGCGGGTACGAGAAGTGCTCGCCGACGAACGCCGTCTCCGAGCGCGTCCCGCGGACGAGGTTTATCATCGGCTCGCCGATGAACTCCGCGACGAACAGGTTGTTCGGCTCGTGGTAGCACTCGAAGGGTGAGGCCACCTGCTGGAGTTCGCCGCCGTCCATGACGGCGATGCGGTCCGCCATCGTCATCGCCTCGGTCTGGTTGTGGGTGACGTAGACGGTCGTGACCGCGAGCTGGTCCTGCAGGTTCTGGAGTTCGGTCCGCATCTCCGCCCGGAGTTTGGCGTCCAGGTTGGACAGCGGCTCGTCCATCAGGAACACCTCGGGGTCGCGCACGATAGCACGCCCGAGGGCGACCCGCTGTTGCTGGCCGCCGGAGAGTTCGTCGGGCTTGCGGTCGAGCAGGTCGGCGATGCCGAGCGTCTCGGCGACTTCGACGACGCGCTCGTCGCGCTCCGCAGACGTGTATCCCTCCTCTTCTTCGAGTCCGAACCGGATGTTCTGCCGGACGGTCATGTGGGGGTACAGCGCGTAGTCCTGGAACACCATCGCGATGTCGCGGTTCTGCGGGACGCGGTAGTTCATGTGGTCCCCGCCGATGTAGATGTCCCCGCTGGTCGGGGTCTCCAAGCCGGCGAGCATCCGGAGCGTCGTCGATTTGCCGCACCCCGAGGGACCGACGAGCACGAGGAACTCCTCGTCGTCGATGTCGAGCGAGAGGTCGTCGACGGCGACCGTGTCGCCGAAGCGCTTCGTCAGGCCGGTGAGTTGAATCTGTCCCATGGGTTAGGCCTCCGTGCGAAGTCCCTTCGCGAACTGCTCGGCGAACGCGACGTACAGGATGAGCGTCGGAACCGCCGCGAGGAACGCCGCGGACATCCTGATACCGAAGTCGATGCCGGAGGTCGACGCCCCGATTGCGGGAAGCACCAGCGTGACCGGTGCCGCCGGCGCGTCGGACCCGGTGACGAGCGTGAACGCGAAGAGGAACTCGTTGTAAATCTGCGTGAACTGGTAGATGAACACGACGCCGAACATCGGCTTCGAGATGGGCAGGATGACGCGCCGGTAAATCTTCGTGATGCTCGCGCCGTCGATTTTCCCGGCCTCAACGAGCGAGTTCGGGAGGCTCTGGTAGTACGACCGGAACAGTATCGTACAGATGGGAATCCCGTAGGCGATGTGGGTGATGACGAGCGGCACGAGTTCGGCGTGGTACCCCTGGAAGAAGGGTATCGACGCCACCATCGGCTCTAGCATCCGCGCGAGCGGGAAGATGTTGTTCCAGAAGCGCGCGAGCGGGACCAACACGGCCTGGTAGGGGACGAAGACGCCGACGACGAACAGCATCAGCATGCCCATCTGCGCCCGCCAGTTGACCATCGTGAGGCCGTAGGCGGCCATACTCCCGAACAGGACGCTCCCGATGGTCGCCGGAATCGACATGATGAGCGAGTTGAAGAACGACCCCGAGAGCTGTTCGAGGGCGAACTGGATGTTCCCGAGGGTGAAGCCCTCGCCGACCGGCGGCGCGAAGGGGAGCGAGCGCGCGACCGACTCGTTCGTCTTGATGGCGGTCATGATTCCCGTCTCCAGCGGGACGAGGAAAAAGCCGAGGAAGAACACGACGAGCGCGTACTGGGCGACGCGCCGGAGGTTCACGTCCTCGACGAGCGATGCGACGTCGAAACTGCCTGTGGATGACGGCTGTGACATGGTCAGAGACTCCCCTGTTTGTACTGGTAGTAGAGGTACGGTCCGATGACGCCGAGCGCCATGATGAGAAGCATGGTGGCGATGGCGGCCGAGTAGGCCCACTCACCGAACTTGAACGCGCGGCGCACCATGAGCGTCGCCAGGATGTCCGTCCCGTTCGGCGGGCGGTACCGGCCGACGAGCGCATACAGGAACGTGAACGCCTTCAGCGCGAACACCATCAGCACGACGGCCGCGCTGACGGACGCTTCCTTGAGTTGCGGGACGATGATGCGGAGGTAGGTCCGGATGATGCTCGCGCCGTCGACGCGGGCGGCCTCGAACTGGTCGTCGGGAATCGACTGGAGCCCCGCGAGGTAGACGACCATCGTGTACCCGCTGAACTGCCAGATGAGGGCGAATATCACCGCGCCGAGCGCGATGGATGGGTTCCCGAGCCAGTCTACCGGGTTGAACCCGAGGGTCGTCACGACGAGGTTGAGGATGCCGCTTTCGACGTTGAACATCCAGAGCCACAGTTGCGCGGTGACGACGAACGAGAGGCTCATCGGGAGGAGATAGACCGTCTGGAACTTCTCGGAAAACCGGATGCCGTGGTCCAACAGGACCGCGAGGAACAGGCCGAGTACCAGACAGATAGTCGTGAAGCCGACGAGGAGAACCAGATTGTTCTGCGCGGCGGAGATGAACGCGTCGCTCGACAGCGCCTGTGTGTACATCTCCAAGTCGAGCGTGGAGTAATCGGGGGTCCCGAGGCCCTCGTAGTCCGTAAACGAGATGGCGAAGTTGTAGCCGATGCCACCGTAGACGGCGATGCTCATGAGGACGAACGGGATTCCCCAGTACGGCGCGGAGCGAACGAAGTCGCTGTTGAGGAAATACCGGAGCTTCGACTCCCACCCGACCGCCTCGTCGGTCGTGTCGGTGACCTGCTCCGTGTTATCGTGTGTAGCCATCGATATACCTATATTTTATTTGTGTATGATAAAGGTGTAGTTTCGACCGAAGCGTTACTCGGAGACCGCTTCGACGAGCGCGTCGGCGGTGGCTTCGACCTTGAACGGCCCCATGAAGTTATCGCCGAAGGCGGTCTTACACGCGCCCATCGTCTTGGGCGTGACGGCGAGACCGTGGGCGATGGTCGGCGGGTACGCCTCCGAGTCGGTGAGGTCCTCGTAGGTCATCGCGAGGAAGTCGGTCAGTTCGCTCGGGTCGATGTCGGTGCGAAGCGGGACCGACCCCTTGGGGTTGTTGAAGGCGATTTGGGCCTTCTTCGTGCCGACGAACTTCTGCCACGCGATGGTCTCCTCGCGGCTCGGGTTGTTGCTCGGCGCGACGATGGAGTCAACGTGGTAGAAGTAGATGCCTTCCGTGCCCGGGAACGGTATCCAGTCCCACTGCTCTTTGTAGTTGAAGCTGTCGTCGGCGCGGAACATCCCGTACACCCAGTTCCCCTGATGGATGGTCGCCGCGTTGCCCGAGATGACCTTCTGCCCCGCCGTCGTGAAGCTGATGGACGAGGCGTCGGCGGTGATGTAGTTCTCGTTGATGGTCTTCAGCGCTTCGAGCGCCTCGACGACGGCCGCCCTGTCGGGGTTGCCCTCGATGAAGTTCGTGTACGCCTCGACACCGCTCTGGCTCGTCAGAATCTGCGCCCAGAGTTGGAGGTTCGTCCACGGCGCGACCATCGCCTGCGCCATCGGCGTCACGTCCGTGTTCTGGTCGATGGCTTCGAGCGCGTCGAGGAGCGCGTCGACGCTGTCGAGGCTCGACGCGTCGATGCCGGCCTCCTCGAACACCGCGGTGTTGTAAAACAGGTTGTTCATCCGGTGAGAGCCGATTGGGACCGCCGGCATCTTGTCGTTGAACTTACACAGTTCGACCGCGCGGGACTGCATGGTGTCTTTGAACCCTTCGGCGTCCCACACGTCCGCTTCGAGGTCCATCAGCGCGCCCGAGTACCGTTCGAGGTTCTTCCCCGGCCAGTTGGCGAACGAACTCATCGGGTTGTTGTTCGCGAGTCGCCGGAGAATCGTCGCGTTGAGGTTCACGTTCGCGCTCGCGCCGACCGCCTGGAAGTTCGTATCCATCTCGGGATACTCCTCCTCGAACGCCTCGATGAGCGCGGTGACCGCCGCCTCGCCGTCGCCGCCGGCCCAGCCGTGAAGCACTTCGAGTTGCGAGTCCCACGTACTGCCCGAACTGCTCCCGCCGGTCTCGGTGTCGTCGCCGGAACTGCCAGAACTGTCCCCGCTTCCGCTCTCGGTGCCCTCCGTCTCGGCTCCGCCACCGCCGGTACACCCCGCGATGCCAGCGGCCGCACCCACGGTCAGGGCCTTCAGGTATTTTCGACGATTCACACGTTCATCGCTACTATCATGCTCGACCATGTATTACCCATGTTATATACCCGCATATATAAGTTGTGGATGCTAGATGATGATATAAAAGTGGACGGGGTCTCGTCAACACGTTTCGCGAGGGTTTCGCCCCGAGAACCACCGAGCGAGCATCTGGACGCACTTTCGAGAGTCGAACTAGACGCCGCGCGAGGTCGCTCGTCGTCGCCCGCGACACCGTCCGTCTCGCAGTCGCAGTACGTCGGTATCGCCGGGCGTCACCCCACAGTCGCTCAGCCAACGACCCCGTCCTCAGCCAACTCTGCCGCTCACTCCACGACGGTCGCCGAGTTGTCTCGCGGGCGATAGCCGATGGTTCGCATCGTCTCTGTGAGCGAGAGATACCGGTCGTCGTTCGCCGAGACGAGGTTGACAGCGAGCGGTGAGTCGGGAAGCGGCGCTTCGACGGCCCGCCGCATCCCCTGCTCGCAGTCGCGGGGACTAAGCCACATCGCGCGGACGTAGCGCGCGACGGACTCCTCTTCGTCCATCTTCTCGCGGACCTCGTCGGCCGACAGGAGCCACCCGATGCGGAGATTGAGCACTTCCAACCCGTGTCGGTCCGCGTAGTAGTTGCCCAGCGCCTCGCCGAACACCTTGCTCACGCCGTAGTACGAGTCGGGGCGCGGCGGGTCAGACACCCGAACCGCCTCGGCGTCGGCGGCCAGCGTCTCCGGCCGGGTCGCGTCCGCGATGTTGTACATCTGGTGGACGTGGTTCGTGCTGGCGAAGACGAGTCGGTCGATATCGGCCGCCAACGCCGCCTCGTAGACGTTGTACGTGCCGCCGATGTTGACCTCGTAGACGCTGTCCCACGCCGCGTCGGGGTTCGGGTTGGCCGCGAGATGGACGACGATGTCGTGGCCCTCGAACGCCTCCGTCAGCGCGTCTTCGTCGCGCACGTCGAGGATGACGCTGTCGAGTCCCTCGCGCTCGCGGTGCGTGATGGGCGTCACGTCGTGGTCCGAAGCCAGCGCTTCGACCGTGACTCTCCCGACGTTGCCAGCCGCTCCGGTGACCGCAATGCGTGCCATACGATGACAATCGATGGGAGTCTAATAAACGTGTTCCAAGCGCCCGCCGCCGGATTGCCACGGGGAAAACACGTATGAAACAGGGTCACAATCACGGCGTATGGTCGACCGACCAACCGCCATGGAAGACCCACTCGACGGACGCACGGCGCTCGTCACGGGTGCGAGTTCGGGAATCGGCGCGGCGACGGCGCGCGTGCTCGCCGAGGACGGCGCGGACGTCTGTCTCGCCGCCCGCAGAGTCGAACGACTGGAATCGCTCGCTGACGAGATTCGCGAGGCGACGGACGCCGTCGTGAGCGTCGTGCCGACGGACGTGACCGACTCCGACGCGGTCCGGGCGCTCGTCGACGCGACCGTCGAGCGGTTCGGCTCGCTCGATATCGTCGTCTGCAACGCCGGCCTCGGCATCGACAAGTCGGTCGCGGAGTTGACCGACGAGGAGTACCGCCTGATGACCGGCGTCAACGTCGACGGGATGTTCTACACGGCCAGAGAGTCGATTCCGCATCTCGTGGAGTCCGAGGGGAACCTCGTCTTCCTCGGGAGCATGTCCGGGAACCACCCGCGACCGCACAACCCGGTGTACGCCGCGACGAAGTGGTGGGTCCGCGGGTTCGCGTCGAGCCTGCAGGGGTCCATCGGCGAGGAGAACGTCGGCGTGACCTGCGTCAACCCGACCGAGGTTCGGACCGAGTTCGGCTCCGAGAGCGGCGAGACGCTCGAAGAGTCGTTCGAGGAGGGCGAAGTGACGGAGGCGATAGAGGTCGCCGACGCCATCGCCTACGCGGTCCGCCAGCGGTCGCCGAACACGGTGCTGTCGCTCGACCTCTACCGGCGCGACAAGCTCTCGCACTTCTGAGCGGCCGCGGGCGCGACGGTACTGCCAACAATCGAGGGAAGCGTATTTTGCGGTCGGTTCCGAACGGACGCCCATGACCGTCACGAGAGTGGTCGACACGTCGTGCCGACTCGGCGAGGGGCCGGTCTGGCACCCCGACGAAAAGCGGCTGTACTGGGTAGACATCGAATCCGGGCGACTCCATCGCTACGACCCCGAGACGGGGGCGCACGACTGTCCGGTCGAAACGTCGGTCATCGCCGGGGTGACGATTCAGCGCGACGGGTCGCTCCTGGCGTTCATGGACCGCGGCCGCGTCGGGCGCGTCGTCGACGGCGAACTCACAGGAGTGACCGAAATCGTCGACTCGCCGACCCGGTTCAACGACGTCATCGCCGACCCCGCCGGGCGGGTGTTCTGCGGGACGATGCCCGCCGAATCCGCGGGCGGGCGGCTGTTCCGCCTCGACACGGACGGGACGGTGACGACGGTCGAGACCGGCGTCGGAATCCCGAACGGGATGGGGTTCACCCGCGACCGCGAGCGGTTCTACTTCACGGAGACCGAGGCGCACACCATCTATCGGTACGCCTACGAGGAGAAGACGGGAGCCGTCTCGGACCGCGAGCGGTTCGTCGAATCGCCGGAGACGCCGGGACTGCCGGACGGGATGACGGTCGATTCGGCGGGTCACATCTGGTCGGCCCGCTGGGAGGGGGGCCGCGTGGTCAAGTACGACGCCGACGGAACCGAACTCGACCGGTTCGACGTGCCGACGGAGAAAGTGACGAGCGTCGCCTTCGGCGGGCCTGACCTCGATTCGCTCTACGTGACGACCGCCGGCGGCGACGAGGACGGGGACGGCGGAGCAGACGACGATGCGGGCGCGCTGTTCCGCCTCGACGTGGCGGCGACCGGGCGGCCCGAGTTCCGCTCGGACGTTCGGTTGTACTGAATCGGGACGGACAGCGGCCGCGCGCGGCCAGTTCAGCGCGCAGTCAGTTCAACTCGACCGCGCGCCCGGTGTCGGCGCTCTCGTAAATCGCGTCGATAGTCCGCATGACCGCCACGGATTCCTCGCGGTCGACGCGCGGCGTCTCGCCGGTCTCGACGGCGCGGGCGAACGCCTCGACCTCGCGGCGGTAGCTGTCGGTCGGGTCGAACGTCTCCGTGACGACGCGGCCGTCGGTGGCGTAGGTGAGTTCGGCCGAGGCCGTCGACCCGACGTTGAACGCGGGCGTCGCCTCCAGCCAGCCGTCGGTGGTCTGGACGCGGTAGTACTGCGTCTCGGGCGTGTCGAACGACGATTCGACGCGGGCGGTCGCGCCGGAGTCGTACTCCAAGACGCCCGACATCCGCGTGTCGACGCCGCAGTCGCGCGTGTCGGTCGTGGTCGCGTACACCCGGTCGGGCGTCCCGAGGAAGAGCCGCGCCGCGCTGACGGCGTAACAGCCCACGTCCATGACGCTCCCGCCGGCGAGGTCGGGGTCGATGCGGATGTCCTCGGCCCCGTCGGGCAGGCGGAACGAGAAGTGCGACGTGACCGAGACGACCTCGCCGAGCTCCGACGCGACGAGTTCAGCGGCCCGCTCCGTCCGCGGGTGGAAGCGGTACATGAACGCCTCCATCAGCGTGACGCCCGCGTCCTCGCAGTAGTCGAAGAGGGCGGCGGTCTCGTCGGCGCTGGCGGTCAGCGGCTTCTCACAGAGCACGTGGAGACCGCGGTCGGCGGCCGCCCGAGCCCAGTCGGCGTGGAGGCCGTTGGGGAGCGGGATGTAGACCGCGTCGAGAGAGTCGTCGGCCAAAAGCGCCTCGTAACTGCCGTAGGCGGTGGGGATGCCGAGCTCGTCGGCGACCGCGCTCGCCCGCGCCTCGTCGCGGGACGCGATGGCGGCCGCCGTGTGCTCGCTCGCCTGCACCGCGGGGATGACCGATTTGACGCCGATGCCTGCCGTACTGAGGATACCGAACTTCATACGGGGAACTGCGGCGACCCGGCAAATAAAACTGCGGGCGACGGTGCGCCGAATCGGTTCCTACGTCCCGTCGGCGTCGGCGTCGGTGCCGGCGTCGACGTCAACAGCGACGTCGGTGCCGCGCTCCGCCGCGGCGTAAATCGCGTCCATCGCGCGCATGTCCACGAGCGCGTGCTGGCCGTCGGGCGCGGGGTCGGTCCCCGTCAGGAGCCGGGACGCGAAGTAGTCGAACTCCTCTGTCATCTGATTCACCTGCTCGAAGTCGTAGTCGGCGGACTGGTCTCCCCACGACAGCCGGAAGCCCCGCTTCTGGCGGTTGTAGAACGCGGGCTCGATTTCGAGTTCGCCCTCGGTGCCGGTCACCCGGAGGTGGCTCGACTGGTAGGCCGACTGGCTGGCGGTGCAGACCGCGAGCGTGCCGTCGTCGAAATCGACGCCGAAACTGACGTGCTCGTCGCCGACGGCCGCGAACGCCTCGTCGTCGACGCGGGCGGTCGCCCTGACGCGGACGGGGTCGGCGTCGAGGACGAACCGCGCGGTGTTCAGCGGGTAGAGTCCGATGTCCATGACGGTCGCGCCGCCGGAGAGTTCGGGATCGAGCCGCCACTGGTCGGGGTCGGGGACGACCTCGTCGAGCAGGCGCTGGGACATGTGGCCGTGGACGAACACCGGGTCACCGATGACGCCGGCTTCGACGAGTTCGCGGGCGCGCCGGACGGCCGGCTCGGTCTGCATCCGATAGGCGACCATCAGGGGCACGTCGGCGCGGTCGCAGGCGGCGACGAGCTTCTCGGCCCGCTCGACCGACGCCTCCAGCGGTTTCTCGCAGAGAACCGCCTTCCCCAACTCGGCCGCGGTCTCGACGTACGGGAGATGTAACCCGTTCGGCGTGACGACGTACACCGCGTCGTAGGCGTCGGCGGCGACCCCCTCGTGGAACTCGTCGTAGGTGAGCCCGTGGGTTATCGAGTCGGCCAACGCCGTCGCGCCCTCGGCTTTCTCCTTCGAACTGCTGACGACGACCGTGGTCTCGCAGAACTCGGACGCCTCGACGGCGGGAATCGCCTCGTCGCGGGTCCACCAGCCGAGGCCGATCATGGCGACCCTGACGGTGCCCGCCACGTCGTCACCCTGCCAGTCGCGGCGCGTGAAGTCTTCGACGACGTCGGTGGGTGTGGAACTCATACGGTGGTGACGGAGTTCGAGAGGGTGCCGATTCCCTCGATGGTGATGTCGACGCGGTCGCCCGCTTGAAGGTCGAACGGGTGGTCGGGCACGAGCGAGGTGCCCGTGAGGATGACCGCCAGTTCGGGCACTGTGTTATGGCGCGTGAAGTACGACACGAGTTCGTCGCAACTGCGAACCATCTCGCTGGTGTTCGTGGCGTCGTCGTAGACGACCTCGCCGTCGCGTTCGATGGTCATGCGCATCTCTAACTCGTGGGGGTCATCGACGTCTTCGGGCGTGACCACGCACGGGCCGATAGAACAACAGCGGTCGTACACTTTCGCCTGCGGGAGGTACAGCGGGTTTTCGCCCTCTATCGACCGACTGCTCACGTCGTTGCCGACGGTGTAGCCGACGATTTCGCCGCGACGGAGGACGATACCGAGTTCGGGCTCGGGCACGTCCCACTCGGAGTCGTCTCTGACACCGATGGCGTCGCCCGGTTCGACGGTCCGCGAGGGCGTGGCCTTGAAGAAGATTTCCGGCCGGTCGGCGTCGTAGACGTCGAAATACATGTCCGGCATCGAACTCTCCTCCTCGCGGGCCTGCTCGCTGATTTGGTAGGTGACGCCGGCGGCCCAGACCTCCTCGGCGTCGACGGGGACGGTCGCGTGCTGGTCGACGAGGGCGTCGTCGACCACGTCGGCGTCCTCAGTCAGCTCCGACGCGAGTCGGTCGATAGAAGTCCGGGCGATACTGGCCACCCGAGCCAAGTCGCCGAAGGTCCGAAGGTCCGCGTCGGCGCTCGTCAGGTCGTAGGTCGTGGAGTCGTGCCTCACCGTGAGGCGGCGCTCTCCCGACACCTCAAGCTGGTGGTAATGCATTCAGTATTCTCATTACCATCGATTGTTATAAAAGTACGTCCCGACCCGAACGGGGTGCCGCGGGGTGAGACACAAAACCGCGAGACTGCGGCGGGGTCGACCTCAAACCGCCGAGCGGGGGAAGTCAGCCGTCGACCGGCGAACGAACCCCGACGGTCGCGAGACAGCGGTGCCGGATCGCAGGCGCGGCACGGACGGGGCGTGGACGGTACCGTCGACGTAACACGGAACCACCGTGCTGGAGGACGACATAGACATTCTGAGTAACAGAACACTTCGAGTCGGCGAGTCGAATCGAACGAGCGACGGGGATGCGGTGGATTCAGCGTATTTCAACGAGAACGGACGCACGGGTTCGTCGATATCGACCCGCCAAGTAGAAGACAGTTCGACAGCTTTGACGCCCCTCCGGCGACGTTCGGGAACAGCCGAGTCCAGACGTTTATCAACCGATTGTATTTTCTATTACAGAACGGAGTCGGGCAGATATCGAAGGACGAGCACGGCGACGGCTCGCTCGATTCGTGGCGATTCGACGCTGTATTACACGCGTACGCTTGTAATTCAGAATGGCCAACACCGAGTGATAGGGGCGAGACTGCCGAGTTCTCGGGACGAAGAACGGAGACAGGTGGTCGAGAGTTCGGTCCCCGGAGTTTCGTTCCCTATTACAGAATCGTCGCTCGGTGGTGCCGGGTTAGAACGCGCTGTCCGCGAACCCTCCGTCGACGGTGACGACCTCGCCCGTCACGAACGAGGCGGCGTCGCTCGCGAGGAAGACCGCCGCGCCGACGATTTCCTCTCGCTCCGCGACCCGGCCGAGCGGCGTTCGCTCGTCGATTCGCTCGCGCTTTTCGGTCCCCTCGGCGTAGGTGTCGGCGTTCTGCGGCGTGATGACGAAGCCCGGAGCGATGGCGTTGACGCGTATCTCGGGCGCGAGTTCCTTCGCGGACGCGCGGGTGAACGCCTCGACGCCGCCCTTCGCCGCCGAGTAGGCGGGGAGGTTCGCCATCGAGAGCCGCGCGGCCAAAGAGGAGATGTTGATAATCGACCCGCCGTCGGCGACGGCCGGTGCCAACTCCTGCGTCACGCGCCGGACGCCCCCGAGCGCGATGTCGGTGACGTGGTTCCACGCGTCGTCGTCGATGCCGAGGACCGACTCGCGCGAAATCGCGCCCTGCGAGGCGACGACCACGTCGACGCCGCCGAACTCCTCGACGGCGCGCTCGCGGACGCGTTCGAGCGAGGCCGGGTCGGTCACGTCGCAGGTCACCCGAACCGCGTTCGCTCCCAGTTCCTCGATTGCGTCGGCCGTCTCGTCGACCGCCGACTCGCGTCGGCTGGTTGCGAGGACGTCCGCGCCCTCGCTGGCGAATCCGAGGGCGATTGCCTGTCCGATACCGCTCGTCCCGCCGACGACGACGACGCGCTTGTCACTGACGGAGACTGGCGTGTGCTCGTATGCGACCATGGTTGGAGTCCACACGGTACCGACATGATAGTTGCGGAACGCGCGATGGAAGTGCCGCATGCAGTACGTTTTTACGGGCCCGTCTCACATGTGCTGTCATGCGAGGACTTGCCAAAGTGGAGCGTAGCTCCGGCGCTATGGAGTTCGTCGAGCGACCGAAACCGGAGCCGGGCGCGGGAGAGGTGCTGGTGGAGGTCGACTACGCCGGTCTCTGCGGGAGCGACGCGGGAATCTACGAGTTCGAATCCGCCTTCGAGCGGATGGAGCTTCCGACGGTCATCGGCCACGAGTACGCCGGTCGGGTGGTCGAAGTCGGCGACGGCGTGACCGAGTTCGGCGTCGGCGACCGCGTGGTCGAGCGCCCGATTCGGGGTTGCGGCGAGTGTTACCAGTGTCGCATCGGCGAGGAGAACGTCTGCCAGGACGCGGTCATCACCGGCGTGGACCACGACGGCGCTTACGAGCGGTTCATCGCCGTCCCGGAGCGCGCCCTCCACCCGATTCCCGACGACGTGGAACAGCGGCACGCCGCTGTCGCGGAGCCGACGAGTATCGCCGCGCGCGCCGTCATCGAGAACTCCCGGGTCGGCGCGGGCGACCGCGTGCTGGTCGAGGGGCCCGGCCCCATCGGCCTGCTCACGGCCCAAATCGCGGCCGCGCAGGGCGGCACCGTCGTCGTCTCCGGCGTGGGACAGGACGCCGACTACCGGCTCCCGCTCGCGGAGGAACTCGGCTTCGAGACGGTCAACGTCGCCGACGACGACACCGAGGCACGCCGCGAGCGCCACACCGGCGGCGTCGGCTACGACGTGGTGTTCGACACGACCGGCCACCCCTCGGGGCTCACGACGGCCGTCGACGAGGTCCGCAAGGGCGGCCAAATCGTCCTCGTCGGCCAGACCGGCGAGACTACGATGCCGTACTCCCCGCTCGTCCGGGCCGAAATCGACCTGCAGTGTTCGTACGCCTCGATGTACGAGGACTTCGAGCGCTCGTTCCGGCTGATTCGCGACGGCGACGTGGACTGCGAGACGTTCGTCGACACCCGGTTTTCGCTGTTCGAGGCCGACGAGGCCTTCGAGACGTTCATCGAGGGCGGGACGTGCAAGCCGGTGTTCGATATCTCGGAGTTGGCGTAAGGGGAGGTTCGGACGAGAGCAGTTCAACCCGCAGTAGTAAATCAAATTTAAAGCAATACTGTGGACAGGCGAAGACGTCGATTCAACCAGTAACCAACGTCTACGCCACATAATACGCATTTGAACCCATTCTTAGAGAGTAGAAAGCAGATATCCCCCATATTCTACGAATTAATAGCAGTTTCCCGAGTTTGAAAGCTTGCAATAAGAGCATATATAGGAGATCAACCCAATAATTCAAAAACTGTTCGAGGATTTTACTCAGTAGAAGTTACTATTTCAGACAATACTAATGCGTCGAGTCGAACCTCGAATCCGAATCGGGACGCGGCGCTACCGGGAGGTCGCCGAAGAGACGAAGCGAGGAGAGTCGAAGGGCGGCGTCAGTCGCTGGCCGAATCGCCGCTGGCCGGCGACGAGAACTCGGGGTCTCCGTACGTAGAGTCCGAGCGGTCGTCGGCGAGGCCGTCCGCGCCGGGAGTTTCGCCGTCCGGGAAGTAACACGCCGCGCGGTGCTCGCCGTCACGGACGGTGTCGAGTCCGGGTTCGCTCTCCCGGCACTCGTCTTCGGCTTTCGGACACCGGGGGGCGAAGACGCACCCGGACGGGAGATTCACCGGGTCCGGAGGTTCACCGTCGAGCAGGACGCGGTCGCGGTCGACCGTCGGGTCCTTCTCGGGGGCGGCCGCGAGGAGCGAAGTCGTGTACGGGTGTTTCGGCTCGGCCGCGATGGACTCGACGTCGCCCTCCTCGATGACCCGCCCGAGGTACATAATCGCGAGGCGGTCCGACACCTGCACCAGACTGGCGAGGTCGTGAGAGATGTAGACGATGCCGATGTCCTCGGTGTCCGCGAGCTCTCGCAGGAGGTTCAGCAGGTTCACCTTCAGCGACACGTCGAGCATCGACGCCGGCTCGTCGCAGATGAGGAAGTCGGGGTCGAGAACGAGCGCCTTCGCCACCGCGACGCGCTGGCGTTGGCCCCCCGAGAGCTGGTGTGGGTACTGGTCGAGGAACTTCCGGGCGGGCGTGAGCCCGACTTTCTCCAGCGTCTCGACGACGGCCCGTTCGCCCTCCTCGGTCCGGTAGTCGTGGATGGTCAGCGGTTCGCCGACCAACTGCCGCACCGTCTGTCTCGGGTTGAGCGAGTCGAAGGGGTCTTGGAAGATTATCTGGACTTTCCGGCGGAACTCGCGCATGTTCCCGTCCGCGTAGTGCTCGTAGGGCTCGCCGTCGAAGACGAACTCGCCGCCGGTCGGCTGTTTGAGGAGCGCGATGGTCTCGCCGAGCGTCGACTTCCCACAGCCCGACTCCCCGGCGATGCCGAGGATTTCGGACCGCCTGACGCGCAGGGAGACGCCGTCGACGGCGCGGACGTAGTTCGGGTCGTTGCCCCTGAGTTTCTCCAAGAGCGGCTGGCTCTGCTCGTAGTACTTCTCGAGGCCGTCGGTTTCGAGGAGCACCTCGCCGCGGCCCGATTCGTCGTGGCTGTCGGGGATGCCCCACGTCTCCGGGTCGGTGGCGTCGCGCCGCATCTGGGCGGCTTTGGTGACGTGGTGGCACGCCGAGCGGTGGTTGCGGTTCGGCAGGTCGACGAGGTCCGGATGGGACGCCTCGCATTCCTCGGTCGCGAACGGACACCGGTCCTTGAAGACGCAGGCGCTGGGTGCCTCGCTCAGGTTCGGCGGCGACCCCGGAATCGAGACGGGGTCCTGGTCGCCCTCCTCTATCTCGGGGAAGGAGTTCTTCAGCCCCATCGTGTACGGGTTCGTGGGGTTCACGAGGACGTTGTCGACGCTTCCCTGCTCCATGGCTTTCCCGCCGTAGAGTATCGAAAGCTCGTCGCACGTCTCGGCGATGACGCCGATTTCGTGGGTGATGAGAAGCAACGAGCTGTCCATCCGGTCCTGTATCTCCAGAATCTTGTCGATAATCTTGTCCTGGACGATGACGTCGAGCCCCGTGGTCGGCTCGTCGGCGATGATGAGGTCGGGTTCGAGCGCGAGCGCCATGGCGATGGTCACGCGCTGGCGCATCCCCCCGGAGAACTCGTGGGGGTAGTCGTCGATGCGGTCGGGGTCGAGCCCGACGATTTCGAACAGCTCTCGGACCCGCGCGCGGGCCTTGTCGTCGGTGACGTTCCGATGGGTCTGAATCGCCTGCCGAATCTGCGCGCCGGTGGACATCACCGGGTCGAGCGAGTCCATCGCGCTCTGGGGGATGTACGCGATGTCCTCCCAGAGCACGTCGCGGCGCTCGCGCTCGCTGAGGGCCGTCAGGTCGCGGCCGTTGAATTCGATGCTACCGGATTCGACGGAGCCGTTGCCCGGGAGGAGACCGAGAACCGCCTCGGCCAGCGTCGATTTCCCCGAGCCGGACTCGCCGGCGAGGCCGTAGTTGACGCCCTCGTCGATGCTGAACGACACGTCGTTGACGGCGTGGACGGTTCCGCTGTCGGTCGAGTAGGTGACCGTGAGGTCTGTGATGTCGAGGAGGCTCATTGTTCGGTCTGGATTTCCGGGTTGATGACTTCTTCGTAGGCGCGGCCGATGAGGAACACCGAGGTGGTGATGGCCGCGATGCCGAGCGCGGGCGGGAGCACCCACCACCAGGCGACGCGCATGTTGCCCGATTCGAACACCTGTCGGAGCATCCGGCCCCAGCTCGTGACGGTCGGGTCGCCGAACCCGAGGAACGCCAGGCTGGCCTGCGCGGCGATGGCCCACGCGATGCCGTAGGCCGTGTAGAGAAAGCCGATGGGGAGCACGTTCGGCGCGACGTGGTAGAGCATCGTCCGCAGGTCGCTCGCGCCGCTCGCGCGCGCCGACTTCACGAAGGTGCGCTCCCTGACGGAGAGGACCTCGGAGCGGACGACGCGCGCGGGCATCTTCCAGAGGAACGCGACGATGATGCCCGTCATGAGCCAGACGCTCGGCGTCACGAACGTCAGGAGCAACAGCGCCATCGGCGTGAACGGCAGGGAGAACGTGAGGTCCGTGAGGCGCATGAGGACCTCGTCGACCCAGCCGCCGTAGTAGCCGCTGACGAGCCCCACGAGAAAGCCGAGCGCGCCGGTCCCGATGCCGCCGAACAGGCCGACGATGAACGTCGGTTGCGCGCCGGCGAGGAACTGACTCAGGACGTCTTTCCCGTACGCGGTCGTCCCGAACGGGGCCGCACCGGTCGGTTCGGACAGCCGTAGCATCGACCCGGCGTCGTCGCGGACGGTGTACTCTATCGGGTCGTGCGGAGCGAGCGCGGGCCCGAGGAGGCCGAGGAAGACGAACGCGGCGACGATGACGACGCCGGCGAACGCGAGGCGGTCGCGCCGCAGGAACGTGAACTGGTCGCGGAGCGTCTCCGCGACACCCTCGACGCGCTTTTTCAGTTCGGCCTCGGGCTTCGTCTCGGTGCTCACGCGGCACCACCTCCGCTGGTCGAGACGGTCGGGTCGAAGTAGGCGTACAGCACGTCGGCGACGAGGTTCGCCACGATGACCGCGAGCGCCATGATGAACACGGCCGCCTGCACCAGCGGGTAGTCCTGCTGTTGGATGGCGAGCACGAGTTCGCGGCCGATGCCGGGCCAGCCGAAGACGACTTCGAGCAGGATGAGCCCCTGGAATATCATCCCGAGACGGAGCGCGAAGTAGGTCAGAATCGGAAGCATGGAGTTCCGACCCGCCCGCGCGAGCTGTTGCATCTCGGAGAGCCCCTTGGCGCGGTGGAGCTTGAGGAACTCCGAGCCCCGCTTTTCGACGACGCCGTTGCGCGCCAACAGCAGGAAGTCGCCGCTGTAGTACAGCACCGACACGGTAAACGGCAGGACGTAGTGGTGCAGGAAGTCGAGCGAGGCGAACGTCTCGACGTAGCCCTCCGGCGAGGCGCTGATAGAGCGCATCCCGAAGGCGGGCACCAGTTCGAGGTTGTACGCGAAGACGATGACGAACAGGATGCCCGTGATGAACACCGGCGTCGACCGGAGGAACGTCGTGGCGATGATGCTGAGCTTCTCCAGTTTGCTCCCGCGGTTCCAACCGACGTACATCCCGAGCAGGGAGCTCAGAACCGCCGTCGTCACTAACGCGGGGACGAGCAGGATGAGCGTGTTGACGAGCCGCGGGGCCAACACACCCCAGACGGGCTGGCTCCGCAGGATGGAGTAGCCGAACTGGAACAGCAGGATGCTCTGGAGGTAGCTGAGGTACTGCCGCCACATCGGCTGGTCGAGGCCGTACATCGCCCGAATCTCGGCGATTTGCTGTTGGCTCAGGTTGCCCGCGGTGACGAGCGACTCGAACGGGCTCCCGGGAAGCAACCGCAGGACGACGAAGATGACCGAGACGGCCACGAGAGTGAGCCCGATAGAGATGGCGAGCCGCTTCGCGAGGAAGCGCTGGAACTCGCTCATGGTCGGGCCCCCCGACGGCGCGAGTGGGTAGTGTTCGACATGTTCGTCACCTTATGAGAAGTCCGCCTGTCCGAGTTCGTCGCGGCGTTGGTGCATGTTCCCGGGCTGGATGCGCTCGACGAAGGCGGCCCACGCGTCCCCGTTGGGGAACCGGAGATTCCCGTCGTCGTCCCACGTGTAGCCGGCCCGTTCGAGGCTCGATTTCGCCCCGTCGATATCGAACTCGTAGTTAGTCGTGTCCGACGTGTGCCACGGCGTGAGGTCCGAAATCGGGTTCTCCCCGCTCGGGACGGTCGCGCGGTCCTGTAACACGTCGGCGGCGAAGCTCTCGGTGTCGACCGACTTCGCGAGGGCGACGCGGAACTCCTTGTCGCGAACGAGCGGACAGGAGAACATCAGCTTCGTGTCGAGCGGCGCGAAGTTGCCCGAGGTCATCTTCTCGACGCCGGCGGTGCTCGCGGCGCGGTCGGCCTGCGAGTTCGAGAGCGTCGTCCCGATAGCGTCGATTTCGCCGCCCTGTAGCGAGCCGATCATCGAGTCGATGTTGCCGACGTTGATCCAGATGACGCGGTCGACGCCCTCGCCGGTCGTGGCCTGATCGCCGAGCACGTCGGCCCGCCAGTCGTCGTCGAACATCCAGTGGCCCTCGTTTTTGGACACTTCGAAGCGGGTCCCCTGCTCCCAGTTTTCGTACGCGAACGGCCCGGTGCCGACGGGCGACTCGGGGTTGTGTTGGGACGGGTTCTCCACGTCCTCCCACTTGTGTTTGGGGATGATGACACTGCGAACGACGCGCTGTGTCATGAACGCCGCGTCGGGGCCGGTCAGATTGAACCGGACCTCGTGGTCGCCGAGCACCTCGACCGACTCGATCGGCTCGTAGAACGGCGTCTGGCTGGTCGAGGAGTGTTCCTTGTACAGTTCGACGGTGAACTTCACGTCCTCGGCGGTGAACGGCTCGCCGTCGTGCCACTCGACGCCCTCGCGGAGGGTGAGTTCGACGGTGGTGTCGTCGACGAACCCGCCGCCGGTCGCCAGCGCGGGGACGACTTCGAGGTCCGGCGTGGCGTCGAAGAGGCCGTCGTAGATGAACGTCAGTCGCTTCGCCTCCGCGCCCCCGGCGGCCCACGGGAGGTTCAGCGAGTTCATCGAGGTCGTCACGCCCTTGATGTAGGTGCGGTCGTCGGTCTGGGGTTGGAGGTTCACCTCCGACCAGACGAACGAGTCCTTCGTCGGCCCGTTACCCGGCGTCTGGACGTAGCCGCTCCAGCGCTCCGTGTTGACCGCGGTGATGACGTCGGGGAACAGCGTGATGAGCGCGCCCACGTCCTCGCTGAAGATGCGCTGGGCCTCGGCGACGAGCTCCTCGCGCTCGGTTCGGTCGGTCGTCCGACTCTGTTCGGTCAGCACCTCCTGCAGGTCGGGGTGGTAGTAGTTGTCGTAGTTCGAGAGACTCGTCTCGCTCCGCCGCATCAAAAGCGGGTTCGGGTCCAGCCCGCGTTGCGGGTCCGGGCCGTGGGTGCTCATCGAGAGGATGGCTTCGAGCCCCTTCGTCTCCCAGCTCTGGGCGTACAGTTGGTTCAGCGGTCGGTCGTTGAGTTGCGTCTCGATACCGAGCGCGTCCAGCCCGCGTTGGACCATGAGCGCGTGTTCCCGCATCCACGGGTCGTCCTCGCTCGAAAATTCGAGCGGGACGGGGTCCAACACCGCACCCGCGGTCGCGCTGTAGTCGAGCGGCGGTTCGTCGGCGTCGATGGTCTCCCACTCGCGCCAGTACTTCGTCTCGACCGTCTCCGGGGTCCCGGACGGAACGTCGGGAGTGAGACTCGACCCGCCGTCGCTCCCGCCGCTCCCGTTGCCGCCGCCACCGGAACACCCCGCGAGTCCGGTCACGCCGAGGGCGGTCGCCGTCGCCGCCACGTAGTCGCGTCGCGTAAGGCCAGTTCCACGTTCGACACCCGAACTATCACGATTTTTCTCCGACATTGCGACCGCTTGTTATGGAGTATCTTCCATGGTGCTGTTCCCGATACGGCCCGATATCTATCGTTCTTTATATACTCGGTCGTCGAAAAGCGGCAACATTCTCCAGCGGGTGTACTGCTACTCCTGTCGCGGGCCGTAGATGAGTTCGAGCAGATTTCGCTCCGCGGTCCGGAGTCGTTCGCTCAGCGTGGACTGGGCGATGCCCAGTTCGTCGGCGAGTTCGGTCTCCGACGTCTCCCGCGGGATGTGGAAGTAGCCGTGATTGAACGCCGTCTCCAGGACCGCGAGTTGGTCGTCGGTCAGTTTGGAGATTAACACCTCCTTTAACCGGCCGCTGTCGAGCGGTTCGCCGGGGGCTTCGTCCTGCGTGACCGAGCGGAGTTCGAACTCCCCGAGCGTCTCTTGAATCTCGTCGGCGAGTTCCCTGAAGTGGTCCCAGTCCTGCGCGGTGGCGACGACCTCGAAGACGCCGTCTTGGAGCACGATGCGGTTCGGAATCGTCTCCTGTCTGAGCACCAGTCCGAGGATGAACGGGTACGACTCGTTGGCGAGAATCGTCACTCGGCGTATCTGCACGTCGGTCGAGGCGGTCGGAATCTCCTCGTCGTAGAAGACGGTCACGCCCGAGATATCGGCGAGAAGGGACTCCACGTCGAAGGGGCCGTTCGAGGCGATGGTGAGCGACTCGATCCACGTCCCGTCTTCGACGTAAAACGCGTTGTCCAACTCGATGCTCCGGGCGTCTCGCAGACGGCGGTCTATCTTCGACATGACGCCGGTCGGGGCCGTCGTGAACTCAACCCGTAAGATGCGAACTCACCCGTACCGGGCAGATACCGTTCACCTACAAATAGCCCGGTGGTTGTCGCAACGGGCGGCGACACCGAAAGCCGAGGTCGCCCGGATGGGACGGGACGGGACGGGACGGGACGAGAGACCGGTCGCCGGTTCAGGCGACGAGCGGCCAGTAGAAGAGCCACGAGAGGGTCACGACGACGAGCGACAGGCCCATCGTCACGAGTCCGAACAGCGTCACGTCCCGGTTCGTCAGCGGGCCGCGGTCCAGCGAGACGAGGACGGCGGTCGTGTTGAACGGGAGAATCGTCGTCGACCCGACAACGAGGAGGACCGCGAGTCCGAGGTAGAGCCGCGTCACGCCGAACGTCTCCGCGAACCGGAGCACGATGGGGAGAATCACCACGATGGCGGCCGACCCGGTCGAAAAGAGCACGCGAACGGCGACCGCGAACCCGAGGAGCAGTCCGACGAGTTGCCAGTGGCTGAACGCCTCGAACGGGACGAACCGCGCGAGGAGGTCGACGACGAGCGCGATGGTTCGGGTCGCTTCGAGCGCGTCCAGAATCGACAGCGTCGCGCCGATGAGAAAGAGGACGCCCCAACTGAGTCCCTTGACGTCGTCGGCGTCGATGACGTCGACGCCCGGAAGCGCGAGGACGGTGACCGCGGCGACCGCCGGGAGAATCTCGGGAAGCCCGACGAACGACCCGACGACCCACGCGAGGACGGTCCCAGCCATCACCGCCGCGACGAGTCCCTGCTCGCGGGTCAACTCACCGCTCCCGGCGGGGGACGAGTCCGCGATTTCCGACCCTCCGGAGTCGATGGTCGAGTCGCCATCGACGGCGTTGAGGAGACCGGCGGCCGCGGCGGCCAGCGCGTAGAGCGCCACCGTCGGCGGGACCATCAAGACCGCCCACTCGACCCACGAGAGCGGTCGAACGCTCGTCGCGAGGATGCCCGAGGTGACGAGCGCCATCCCGCCGCCGGTCATGAGCGCCATCGACGCGATGGGGTTGACGTGGCCCAAGAGGAGGTACGTCGCGCGCTCGAACCCGCTTCCCGCCGGGAGGTCGAACTCCGCCGTCACCTCCTCGACGATGGGGATGAACGCGACCGCACGGGCCATCGCCGACGGCATGAACAGCGCCAGCACGAGGACGTTCCGCGCGATGGAGCGAAACGTCCCGCGAGGCGTGCTGTCCGGGGACAGCAGTCGGTTCGCTAACCGGGTGTCCAGCCCCACCGACCGGACCGCGTTGCCGAGGAGTAACAACACGAGGAGGAAGTACACGAGCGAGGAGGTGAAGCCGCTGACCGCGGCCTCGAAGGAGTCCACGACGCCGAGGGCGTACAACAGCGAGACGCAGGCCAGACTCGAAATCGCGTACGGAACCGGCTTCGTCAGCCAAAGCAGGAGCGCGACGACGAAAACCGAAAGCGCGTACTGCGACCGAACCGGAAGAACGGAGACGGGGTGGAGGCCGACGACCGCGAGGAGCAGGGCGGCGGCGGCCGCGAGCGTCACCGTCTGCGACGAGAGTTCGGGGGTGCGCAGACCCCGGTCGGGCAACCAATCTGTCACGAATTTACCTGCACACAACGGCCCCAAATAGCTACTGCCGGCGACAATTCGGGCCGCCAGTCGGGCGAGAGCGAACCGAGTCGACACAGCTCGCCGACTGTAGATTATTTGGATTGCTCGAATTATTTAGAATAGGTGGGTTTCCCAAAGAGCGGAGGTAACCATAATTATTTCAACTGTGCCGAGAATCTCGCTAGCACGGATATCCCCATCATGTCACGTGCAGTCAGCGTCTGTCTCCTCAAAGGCGGTATCGGCAAGTCGACGACCTCCATCAACCTCGCCCGCGAACTCGCACACCGGGGAAGCGACGTCCTGCTCGTGGACCTCGACCCGAACGGACACACCACGACGGGCCTCGGGTTCGGCGAGGAGTTCTACTCGGAAGCGCACCTCGGCGACGTGCTCCTCGACGACGCCGAGTTGGAGCCGCGTGAGCTCATCTTGGAGACCGACTTCGAAATCGACCTCCTCCCGTCGAACGACCGCATCGAACAGGTCGAGTCCGACCTCGGCGGCGTGATGATGGGGTCGGCGCGCCTCAAACAGCGCGTCATCGATCCGCTCCTCGGCGACGACTACGACTACGTCGTCGTGGACTGCCCCGCGGCGCGCGGGAAGCTCAACGACAACGCGCTGTACGCCACGCAGAACCTCGTCTTGCCGATGCGCCCCGAGTCGGGGGCGCTCTCGGGACTCGAAAAGACCGTCAAACGACTCATCACGCCCGCGCGCGAACACTTCGACCTCGAAATCCTCGCGGTCGTGCCGACCGACCTCCGGGACCGAATCGACCACGACCGCCCGACGAGACGCCTCGTGGAGGCGCTCGTCTCGAAGCCGAACATCGCCTCGAAGCTCCCGAACTTCGCGTACACCGACCCGGACGTGTTCGAGGCCATCGACGACGGCGAGTGGGACGGCGACCTGCCGAAGCCGGGGATTCGGCACCGGTCGGCCATCGACGCGTCGATTCGCGAGCACATGCCCCTGCGGGACTACGACAGCACCTGCGACCAGTTGGCGTGCTACGACGAACTCGCCCAAATCGTCGAAGCAGGCGAGGTGGCCCGATGAGCGAAGACCCCTTCGGCGACCTCGACGCCGCGATGGGAAGCGGGGAGGCCGCCTCCGAGCCAGCGCCGGAACCCGAACCGGAACCCGAAGACGCCGAGCCCGACGACGCGGTCGAATCGGAAGCCGAGTCAGCGTCGGAATCGGCGTCCACAGAGCCGCTCGACCCCCGCGAGCGCCCCGCCTTCGAGTTCGACGAGACCGTCCACAAAGCGCTGTACGTGCTCGAAGCGGTCGCCGACGAGTTCGACGACATCATCACCTACGACGTGGAGCGCGAACTGACCCGCGACCACGGACTCAAGGGCGTCACGAAGAGCGAACTCCACAACGCCGCGCTCGCCGTGGCGACCGAACACCCCGAAGAAATCGTCGAACGCGTCCTCGAACAGCGCGGCGTCGACGACGAGGACACCGAATAATTCGGATAATCTGCCTCCGTCAAAACTCGGAGCGCCGGACAGAAGCCGAGTGACACCGACAGCGGGAGCGTTCGGGAGCGGGAGGGTTCTATCCGAGTGGGTCGTGAATCGAGATATGGGGAAAACTCTTGTTTCTACCCATCATAGTAGAACGTATGTCCGAAGCGACGCTGGACGGTCGCGGACGCCTCACGCTCCCCAAAGAGGTCAGAGAGCGGTACGGCGAACACTACCGCATCGTCCAACTGCACGACGGTATCAAGCTGATACCAATCGAGGACGACCCGCTCGATGCGCTCCGCACCGAGTTCGCGGACGTCGAGAAGACGGCCGAAGAACTCCGCCACGGAGCCCGGAACGCGGCGATAGACGAGGCCGGGCGCTGAATGTACGCCGAGACGGACTTCCTGCTGGCGCTCATCAAGGACGAGGACTGGCTCGGCGACGCCGCAGAGGCGGTCTACCGAAACCACCGAGACGAGCTGTGGACGTCGCAGTTCACGCTCATCGAACTCCTCATGGTCGCGTATCGAGAAGAGCGGGACACGGAGCGGGTCGTCGCGAACGTCGCCGCGCTGTTGGAAGTGCGCGGGGACGTGGACACGGTTCTCACGGCCGCGACCTACGTGGAAGACCACGGGTTCACGCCCTTCGACGCGCTCCATCTCGTCGAGTCCGATGGCGACACTATCGTGTCGAGCGACGAGACGTACGAGTCGTTTGCCCCGCGGCTCGACCTGAAGGCCGTCGAAGACGAGTGACAGCGGTAGGGCAGTTATTCTTCAGACAGTCCTGATTCCCAACAGATCTGCCGAGTTCAGCACGGTCTCGGCAGACTATCAGCGACTGCGGTTCGACACCGCCGATAAACTGAGGCGGAGGCAGAGGCGGAGACGGAGGCGGTGACGCGTCGAAATCCGGCAGTCACCGAATCATCTTGTCTCGGTCGGGGTCGAAAAGCGGCCCGGACCGGACCGTCGCGGGGTGGGCGTCGCCCTCGTACCGGATTTCGATGTCCTGCCCCGAACTGGCGTACTGCTCGGGGAGGTACGCGTACGCGATTCCGGCGTCGATGGTGTAGCCGTAGTCCGCCCGACAGCAGTAGCCGACGACGTCGCCGTCGGCGACCACCGGATGGCCCGCGTCGACGACGGTCTCCTCCTCGTCGAGCGTTATCGGGACGATTCGGTCGCTCGGACCGTCGCCCTCCTTGTCCTCCACCAGCGCCGCCTTCCCGACGAAGTCGGTGTCGAGGTCGACCGCGAAGCCGATGCCGGCCTCGTACGGATTGTGCTCGGGCGTGAGGTCCGTCCCCCAGAGTCGGAATCCCTTCTCCATGCTCGTCGAGTCGAGCGCGGCCCAGCCGACCGGCGCGATGTCGTACTCCTCGCCGGCCTCTCGAATCGCGTCCCAGAGCTGGCTTCCGTACTCGGTCGGGGCGTAGATTTCCCAGCCGAGTTCGCCGGCGTACGAGAGTCGAAGCATCGTCACGGGGATGCTTCCGAGGTAGGTCTCCTGTGCGGAGTAGAACGGGAACTCGTCGTTCGAGAGGTCGGCCTCGACGAGGTCGGAAAGCACCTTCCGGGAGTCGGGTCCGAAGACGCCGATACCGGTCCGACTGGAGACGTGTGCGGTCACGTCGACGGAGCCGTCGTCGGGCGCGTGCTCCGTGACCCACCGCGAGTGGAGCGTCGCCGAGCTTCCGCCGCCGGTGAACAGCACGAACCGGTCGTCGCCGAGGCGGGCGACGGTCAGGTCGGCGAGCACGCCGCCGTCCTCGTTGAGCATCGCGGAGTAGCGCATCCGGCCCGGCGTGACGTCCATATCGTTCGTCAGGAGCCCTTGCAGGAACTCAAGCGCGCCCGGCCCCGTCACTTCGATGGGCGTGAACGTCGTCATGTCGACCATGCCGACCTTCTCGCGGAGATGCTGGTGTTCCGCGCCCTGGACCTTCGACCAGTTCTGCGAGAGCCAGTCGGGGCGGTCCGGCACGTCGTACGTTTCGAGGAGCGTCTCGTTGGACTCGTACCACTGCGGGACCTCCCAGCCGTCGCTGTCGTAGAACTCCGCACCGAGGTCGGCCTGCCGGTCGTAAAACGGGCTCCGGCGGAGGGCGCGCTGTCCGCTCGGTTGCTCGCGCGGGTGGATGAGCTGGTACACCTCGCGGTACTGCTGTGCGCCGCGCCCGTAGGTGTACTCTCGACTGCCCGTGTGCGACTGGAACCGAGAGACGTGCGCGCCGGAAGCGTTGACGCGGGAGCCGTCGAGCCGCGGCGTCCCGTCTTCCATCCAGCTGGCGACGATGTCGCCCGCGCCGCCGGACTGCGTGACCCAAATGGCGAGCGCCCACCAGAGTCCCTCGGTGTCCTCGTCCGGTCCGAGGATGGGCATGCCGTCGGGCGTGAACGAGAACATCCCGTTGATGGCGGAGGTCCACTCGCAGTCCTCGAAGCCGGGGACGAGTTCGCTCGCGGCGTCGAACGCCGACCGGTCGTGGTCCGGGTGGGTGTTCTCGTAGAAGTGCTCCTCCGTGAACTCCCGGAGCGACGGGTATTCGAGTCCGAGGTCGTCGAGCTTGTCGGGACCGTAGATGTCCGCCGGGTCGACGAGAAGCGACTCGTGGTTGTACGAGCCGATACCGTAGCGCTCGCCGTGCTGGCGGTAGTACAGCGAGTGGTCCTGATGCCGGAGGAGCGGCTGTTCGATTTCGCGCTCTGCGCCGTCGAGTTCGTCCAGTTCGTCGGAGACGAGATACTGGTGCGCGCAGGGAACGAGCGGGATGTCCGTGCCGACCATCTCGCCGAACAGCGGCCCCCAGATGTTCGTGGCGACGAGCACCTCGTCGGCCTCGATGCGGCCGTGTTCGGTGTCGACGGCGTCGATACTGCCGTCGGTGACGTCGATGTCCGTGACCTCGGTGTGGCCGTAGAACTCGACGCCGGCCTCGCGCGCCTCCTCCGCCATCGACTCGGCGGCGCTGACGGCGTCAGCCTTCCCGTCCGAGGGGACGTAGTACCCGCCGTAGATGACGTCGGGGTTTATCTGCGGGACGCGCGCTTCGACCTCCTCGGGCGTGAGGAGTTCGCCCTCGTCGATGCCGTAGGACTGTCCCCACTCGCGCTTGCGCTTGAGGAAGTCCCAGCGCGCTTCGGAGTAGGCGACTTCGATGCCGCCGCACGTCCGGAAGTCGCCGAACCCGTCGTAGAGGTCGCGCGTGTACGACGCCATCTCCGTCATCAGCTTGTTCCCGGCCGTCTGGAACACGAGTCCGGGAGCGTGAGACGTCGAACCCCCCGTCTCGAACAGCGGTCCGCGGTCGAGGACGACGACGTCTTCGCGGCCCGACTCGGCGAGGTGATACGCCGCGCTACAGCCGACACAGCCGGCCCCGACGACGACCGTTCCGGCGCGTTCGGGAAACGTAGACCATGTGTTCATGTACCAAACAGTAGTGACTGCGGCCCCCGGATATCTCTCCGGGTCCACTATCTGAGGTGTATACGTACCGGGGGGTGACGAGAGCCGGGTCTCGTCGCGGACGAACGCCGGTCTCGGCAAGAGTTGTGCGCCGGTGAGAATGGTGCGCCAGCGAGAATTGTGCGCCGGTGAGAATCGCGTGACGACGAGTCGCGTTCGCCGGCGCGCGTCAGTCGCCGACGAGGTACTTCTCTCTGAGGTAGATGACGAGGCTGGCGCTCAGGAACGCGAGCCCCGCGCCCCGTAGCTCACCGACGGTCATCGCAAACAGCGCAACGACGAAAAGAGAGACCGCGAACGCCGCCGAACCGACAGCGAGCGCGTTCATCGAGAGCGTCGAGTCATCGTTCGGTGATTCGGTCGTCAATCGTCCGACGCGCCGGGGTTCTCCCGGACGTTCGTCACGACCGACGTCCGAGAGCGACCGACGTCGATGTCGATGTCCTCGTCCGCCAAGTCCTCGATTCGCTCGGCGAACTCCTCGGACTGCAGGAGTTCGTACTCCTTGTCGAGACCGAGATACACCGTGTAGCACATGACGACGAGGACGACGGCGAACGGGAACCCCGTGGCGATGGCCGCCGTCTGGAGCGCGCCGAGGCCGCCGCCGTAGAGGAGAAGCGACGCGACGAGGCCCTCGGTGACCGCCCAGAAGATGCGTTGAGTCCGCGGCACGTTGTGCTTGCCGCCCGACGTGAGGTGGTCGACGACGAGCGACCCCGAATCGGAGGAGGTCACGAAGAACGTCACCACGAGCGTCACGGCGAGCAGTCCCGAGACGGCGCTGAACGGGAACTGTTGGAGAAGCGCGAACATCGCCACCGTCTGTCCGGCCTCGCCGTAGGTGGCGAGGACCGCGCCGTTACCCTGAAGCGAGTTGAACAGCGCGCTCCCGCCGAACGCCGAGAGCCAGAGCGTCGAGAACAGCGACGGAAGGACGAACACGCCGAGGACGAACTCGCGGACCGTCCGCCCCTTCGAGATGCGCGCGACGAACATACCGACGAACGGCGACCAGGCGATCCACCACGCCCAGTAGAACACCGTCCAGCCGTTGACCGTGGACGCGCCGTCGCCGAGCGTCCCGGTGAAGAACGCGAGCGAGAGGAAGTCGCTGAAGTAGTTCCCGAGGCCCTGCACCCACGCGCCGAAGATGCTCATCGTCGAGCCGGCGACGAGCACGAACGCCAACAGGAGGAACATCAAACTGACGTTCACCGTGCTCAGACGCCGGATACCGTCTTCGAGGCCGGCCGCGACGGAGGCGGTGGCGATGAGGGTAATCGCGGCGATGAGCGCGATTTGCATCCCGGTGTTGTTCGGAACGCTCACGAGACCGAGCATGCTCTCGCCGAGGATGTACGACAGGCCCGTGTTTATCTGTGCGACGCCGAGGCCGAGCGACGTGGCGAGGCCGAACAGCGTCGCGAACACCGACACGAGGTCGATGAGGTGGCCCGGCCAGCCGTAGATTCGCTCGCCGAGGAGCGGCCAGAAAATCGACCGGAACGTGAGCGGGAGCCCCCTGTTGAACGAGAAGAACGCGAGCCCCAGTCCGACGAGGCCGTAGATGGCCCACGGGTGGAACCCCCAGTGGAAGAACGTCTGCGTCATCGCGGCGATGCCCGCGCCACCGGTCCCGGCCTCGGCGTCGAAGAAGCCGGGGACGTTAGTGAAGTAGTACAGCGGCTCCGAGACGCTGTAGAACATGAGCCCGATGCCCATGCCCGCGCTGAACAGCATCGCCATCCACGAGAAGTCGCTGAACTCCGTTTCGGCCTCGACGCCGCCGAGGGTTATCTCGCCGAACTTACTCAGCGCGAAGTACGCCAAGACGACGATAAAGAGGTTCACCGACAGGAGATAGAACCACCCGAAGTTGCCCTCGAAAAAGCCCCTGACGGCCGAGTAGACGCTCGCCGCCTGCTCGCCGAGAACGAGCGTCGCCGCGACGAAGACGCCGATTATCAAGAGCGCGACCGGGAAGACGACGGGATGGATGTCGAACCCCCACCGCTGGATGTTCCCGTCGCCGGGTTCGCGCTCCGTCTCGGGGTAGAACACGTCCGCCTGTAGGTCGCTCGTCGATTGGTCGGCCGAGTCGTTGCTATTCGCCATACGATACACCCTCCGTGGATGACCGCCACTGCAGTTCGTGTACGTTCATGTCGTTGTCCCCGCTTCGGGGCCACCCGTCGTCACCGCCGAGGACGGCCGATGTCGACTTCGACGCGGCCACCCGTCCCGTGACACGAGTCCACACCCCTCACGATTCAACCAACCCATTGGGATTACACATCTTAACGAGTGGTCTTCGATAATAGTGGCATTTATACGCAAATGAAGAAAAGTTACGAAGGTTAAATCGCCGAATCAGTTGACGAGCGACAAGCTCGACCGCCCGTCGTCACTCGAACCGGTCGAGCGAGAACATGTCGAGCGGCAGGTCGCTGTCGCCGTCGACGGCGAGGTCGGCGAGGATTTCGCCGATGACGCTTGCGAACTTGAAGCCGTGTCCCGAGAAGCCGGCACCCACGGCGACTTGCGGGTGGTCGGGGAGCGTGTCGAGGATGAAATGCTCGTCCGGCGAGTTCGTGAACATACACGTCGAAAGCGACATCGTCGGCCCCGCGGCCTCCGGGAAGTACTTCTCCGTGACGTCCCGGAGTATCGCCTCGTCGGCGCGGTTCGGCTCGCGGTCGAAGTCGTCGGGGTCGACCTCCTCGTCGCGGTGGTGGTACTTGCCGAGTTTGAACCCCGGCACGTCGTGGACCGGGAACCCGTAGAACCGCCCCTCGGGGACGCTGAGGTTCCAGACGGGGAACTCCTCGGGCGCGAACGTCGCCGGCGACTCGGGCTGGAACCACGCGAGCGCCTGTCGCTCGGGGACCGCGAGGCCGTCCAGCGCGTCGGCGAGCTTGTAGTTCCACGCGCCCGCGGCGAGCACGAGCGCGTCCGCGACGTACACGCCCCGGTCGGTGCGGACGCGCACGCCGCCGTCGTTCGTCTCCGCCCAGTCTTCGACCCGCTCGCGCGCGCGAATCTCGGCACCCCGGGCCTGTGCGGCCTCGGTGTGGGCGATGATGGCCTGCTCGGGGACGACGAACCCGCCGTCTTCCTGGTAGACCGCGCGGTAGTCCTCGGGGAGTTCGTAGCCGGGGAACCGCCCGTTGACCTCCGCCCCGGTCAGCACCTCGTGGGGGATGTCGTGTTCCTCACAGGAGCGTTTCGAGCCGGCGAACACGTCGTTGTCCTCCGGGCCGGCGTCGATAGAGCCGGTTCGGTGGATGACCTCGCGGCCGGTCTCGTCGGCGAGGTCGTCCCAGAGGTCGTACGCCCGCTCGATGAGCGGGACGTACGAGGGGTGTTCGTAGTACGCGCGACGGATGATGCGCGTGATACCGTGGGACGACCCCTGCGAGTGAGGGATGTCGTAGCGTTCGAGACCGACGACGTCGAGGCCGCGGTCGGCGAGGTGGTACGCGGTCGCGCTTCCCATCCCGCCGACCCCGACGACGGCGACGTCGTATCGGTTGTCACGGACACTCATGGTGTCCGGCGGTTCGGAACGTCCCCCCTTCACTCTTGACCTGTATCACGGAGCCCCTTTTTCAGGGAGACGGCTCCCGTTCGGCCGACAGCGGCGGTCACGGGCGGCTGTCGTCCTCGCGGCCGACTATCCACTGCCACTTATACGGGTCCACTATTTCCGACGAATCCTTTTCCTCGGATGTGTGTTTCTTCCTCCCATGACACGGTGGAACAACGGTCGTGACGAAATCGGTGCGGTAAGTGCCGACATCACCGCGGAAACGAACGCGTTACCGGCGAAGTACTTCACGGACCCCGAAGTCCACGAGATGGAAAAGGAGAAAGTGTTCGGTCAGTACTGGGTCTACGCGGGTCACGAGACCCACATCCCGGACGCGGGCGACTACTTCACGCGGACCATCGGGGACAAGCAGATTATCGTCACCCGCGACGGCGACGGCGACGTGCGGGCGTTCTACAACGTCTGTGCCCACCGCGGGTCGAAGATGCTCGACGAGACGCCGATGACCGACCCCGGAAGCCTCAGTCGAATCACCTGCCCGTACCACCTCTGGGCGTACGAACTCGACGGGTCGCTCCAGAGCACTCCGAAGAGCTTCGAGGAGGCGAGTCTGAACCCCGACCTCGACGACGACGCCGTCAGCGAACTCGACCCCGAGGAAAACGGCCTCATGGAAGTCAACACCGACGCCATCGGGCCGCTCGTGTTCGTCAACTTCGAGGACGAACCGAGCCTCTCGCTTGCCGAGCAGGCCGGGTCGATGAAGACGGAACTCGAAGACCTGCCGCTCGGCGAGTACGAACACGCCCGGCGCTACGTCTCCGAGGTCGAGTGCAACTGGAAGACGTTCAGCGGGAACTACTCGGAGTGCGACCACTGTCAGGCGAACCACCAAGACTGGGTGCGGGGGCTCGAACTCATGGAGTCCGAACTCGAAGTCAACGACTACCACTGGGTGCTCCACTACAAGCACAGAGAGGACGTCGACGACGAGATGCGCATCCACCCCGAACACGAGGCCAAGTTCTACTACTTCTGGCCGAACTTCACGGTCAACATGTACGGCACCGCCGACGGCTACGGCACGTACATCATCGACCCCATCGACGAGGGGCGCTTCCAGCTCATCGCGGACTACTACTTCCGCGACGCCGACCTGTCGGACGAAGAAGAGAACTTCGTCCAGACGAGCCGACAGCTTCAGGAGGAGGACTTCGAACTCGTCGAACGACAGTACGAGGGACTCAAATCCGGCGCGCTCGGGCAGGCACAGCTCGGGCCGAACGAACACACCGTCCACAAGCTCCACCGGCTCGCGCAGGACGCCTACAATGCCTGACGACGGGGACGCCGAACTGGCGGAAAAGCCCCGCGCCGGGGTCGTCACCTGCCCGTCGTGCGACCTCCACGTCGCGGTCGCAGAGCCGAACGACGCCGTCGAACTGTACCGGCGACACGCGAACGTCACCGGCCACGACGTCGAGTGGGAGCGCGTCGCGTTCGACGCCGACGTCGAGACCGACGACGTGAAACAGGCCCTCGTCGAACTCGGCGAGAACCACCCCGACGGGGTCGAACTCGGCCGACTCGCCGCGGCGCTCGCGGACGCCGGCGTCGCCATCGGCGACACGCTCGACGCCGTCCGCGACCTGCGGATGAGCGGCGAAATCTACGAACCGCGGGACGACCACGTGCTCGCGGTCTGACTCCCGTACCCCTTTTGGCGGTCACTCCTCGACGAGAATCGATTCGACCAGCTCCGAGGTCCCCCTCCTGATACGCCCGCTGACCGCCGTCGGCGAGATGCCCAGCACGTCCGAGAGGTCGTCTAGCGCCGCCTCTCGCGGCTCCTCGAAGTAGCCGTGCTCGTAGGCGGCCACGAGCGCGTCGCGCTGTGCGTCGGTCAGCTTACTCGGCTCGCCGTTCATCCAGCCGTCCTGCTGGAACATCCGATTCAGGTCGAAGGAGATGTCGTTCGCCTCGCAGTACTCCCAGAGCTCCGACAGCGCCTCGCGGTCCGACAACTGGAGACGGACCCGCCACCCGGACGTCTCGTTACTGCACGCGTCGAGCATGAGTCCGCCGAGTTCCGTGACCATCGGCGACAGCAGTATCGCGTCGTTCGTGTGGCCGATGCGATAGACGACGGAGTCCTCCCGTTCGGAGACGAGCCACCAGTCGCGGACCGTGTGGTCGGCCTCCAACGCCTCTTCGAACGCGGCGACGTTCGCGTTCTTCACGGCGAAGAAGAACTGGCCCGTTTCGGGGTCGGTCCCGGACTGAGAGACGACATCGATTTCCCCCGCGGCCTCCGACTGAATCGTCGGCGTCAGTGCGAGGTCGTCGTGAGCGATGTCGGCGACGGTTATCAGGCTCATCGTACGTACACCTCAGTCTCGGGGAGATTCGACTGCCGACAGTCCGGTCGAGCGGTTCGGTCGGGTCACTCGCGGCGAGCGTGGTCTTTGTAAAAGAATCGATTTCCGATGGCGCATTACAGTAATCGAAATGGCAGATTCTCGTTTATAATTTTCGCCGCATATTCTGTGGGACTATATAAACCGACTCAGTATTCCACACCCCTTTACAGGGGCCTTCAGGACGTCTGCAGAACCGTACAATGAGCGTGGGCACATCGCTTCGGCGACTGGGGGAATTCCTCGAAGAGTGCGAACGGACGGGAGCCGCGAGCGTCCGGGACTCGTCCGTGGCGGTCACGGAGACGAGGGTATCGGCGGACGTCGAGTTCGCACTCTCGTCGAGCGACGGAGTCGGGTCGCCCGTGCGGACCCGGAGACCCGCAATCGAGTCCGACGGGACCATCGGGCTCACGGTCGAAATCGACGACGTCGTTCCGAGCGACCACGAACACGTCGACGTCGACGCCGCGGACCTCTCGCTCGACGCCGAGCCGACGGTCGTCGTGACGGTCGCGACGGACGCGTCCCCGACGGGGGGTTCCACCGGGGGCGACGACGCCGAATCGCTCGAAAGCGTGCGGAGTCCGAACGTGCCGGCGTTCGAGGACACGCCGTACCTCGAAGCGGTGTACGCCAAGTACGAGACGTTCGAACGGATGGCCGAAGCGTTCGAGATGGACGTGTCGGACGAGACGGTCCGCAGGTACATGATCGCACAGGGAGTCCACGAACCGGACTCCTACGAGACGTCGCTCGCCGACGAGTCGCCGGTGGAAACTCCGGGACCGGCGGCCGCGGACGACACAGGCGGGTCGCCCGAGGCGCTCGCCGACGGAATCGGCCTGCCCGAGTCCGTGACGATAGACCGACTCGCCGACGCCGCCAACGACGCGAAGACGATTCGCGAGTTCGGGAAAGCCATCGACCTCGACCGAACCGAGGCGCTCGAACTGCTCCAGACCCTCGACTTGCTGGAGTTCGTGATGGGACGCCTCACGACCGACGACGACCCCGACGTGGGTCGTGACGACGTCGTCGCGCGAATCAGACAGTCGGCCGGCGAGAACTAGCGGCGCTGGTTTCCCCCGCCGCGGCGACGACGACCGGCAACGACCGAGACGTGAAAGCGGCCGGAATCAGCGTTCCGCGGAGACGTCGTCGACCGCGTAGCCCGCGTCTTCGATGGTGTCCACGATTGCCGCCGCGTGTTCGGCCCCCTTGGTCTCGATACGGAACAGGAGGTGCGCCTCGCCGACGTCGAGGGCGTCGACGGCGCGGACGTGGCGAACGTCGTGGATGTTCGCGTCGCGGTCGGCGATGAGCCGGGAGAGCCGCGCCATCTCGCCGGGTTCGTCCCGGATTCGGACGCGCAGTCGGAGCGTCTGGCGACGGCCCGTGAGCGCGTGGACGAGCACCGTCTGGAGCATCGTCATGTCGAGGTTCCCCCCGCAGAGAAGCGGCATGACGGTCTCGCCCTCGACGTCGAGGTCGTCGCTCAGCACGGCGGCGACGGAGGCGGCACCGGCCCCTTCGACAACCTGCTTGGCGCGTTCGAGCAACAGGAGAATCGCCTCCGCGATTTCCCCGTCCGAGACCGTGACGACCTCGTCGACGCGTTCCTCGATGGTTCGGAGCGTCAGCTCGGAGATGCCGCCGGTGGCGATGCCGTCCGCGATGGTGTTTGTGTCGTCGAGCGTCACGGGGACGCCCTTGTCGAGGCTCTCGTGGACCGTCTCCGCGCCCGCGGCCTGCACGCCGACGACGCGAATCTCGGGGTCGTGGTGCTTGATGGCGGTGGCGATGCCCGAGATGAGCCCGCCCCCGCCGATGGGGACGACCACGGTGTCCATCTCGGGGAGGTCGCGGTACATCTCGACGCCGAGGGTCCCCTGTCCGGCGACGATGTCGCGGTCGTCGTAGGCGTGGACGAACTCGGCGTCCGATTCCTCGGCGAGCGACTGGGCGTACGCCATCGTCTCCTGGAAGTCCTCGCCGACGAGTTCGACCGACGCACCGTAGTCGCGCGTCGCGTCGATTTTCGTCTGCGGGGCGTTCTCCGGCATCGCAACCGTGGAGTCGGCCCCGCACTCGGTCGCCGCGAGCGCGACCCCCTGCGCGTGGTTGCCGGCGCTCGCGGCCACGAACTCGTCGATTCCGCGGTCGGCGTCCTGTCGAATCTTGTTGTACGCGCCCCGCGTCTTGAACGACCCCGTCCACTGGAGGTGCTCCATCTTCAGGTAGACGTCCGCGCCGACGAGGTCGCCGAGCGAGGTGCTCTGCTCTATCGGCGTCCGCTTGACGACGCGGTCGTTTTCGAGTCGCTCGCGCGCGCGCTCGATGTCGGCGTACGAGACCGGCAGGGATTCTGACTCACTCATCGGCGCTCACCTCGGCGGTCGGCCGACCGGCGCGACGGGACGGACGGGACGGCACGCGCGCGTCGCCTCGGGTTCGGGACTGCTCGCAGACTGTGATAGTTCTTAGCACGGTGTGTGAGAGACGTGACGAAGTTCCAATATAGAGCTATCGACGGTCGGCGAAGAGTCCGATATGACCTGTGTGCCGAATCAACCGCTTTGACCCGTTAGAAACCCGATTCGGACAGTTCGACGTCAGGTGAGAGGAGCCACCACCGCGCCCGTGGCACCCGACCACAGATGGTATTGATTCTGTCACGTTGTGATTCCGTTCGGTCGGTTCCCACTCGTCCCGGGGGTCGGCGAAGCGTTATACCGCAGAGTCGAGATGCATCCACGATGCCTTACGACACCGTTCGAGAGACCGACCCGGCCGTCGCCGACGCGCTGACGGGCGAACGCGAGCGACAGAACGACACGCTCGCCATGATAGCGAGCGAGAACCACGTCAGCGAGGCGGTCATGGAGGCCCAGAGCTCGGAGCTGACGAACAACTACGCCGAGGGCTACCCGGGGAGCCGGTACTACGGCGGCTGTGCGTACGCCGACGAGGTCGAACAGCTCGCCATCGACCGCGCCAAGGAACTCTGGGGTGCCGACCACGTCAACGTGCAACCGCACTCGGGGTCGCAGGCGAACATGGGCGTGTTCCTCGCCGTGCTCGACCCCGGCGACAAGATTCTCTCGCTCGATTTGACCCACGGCGGCCACCTGAGCCACGGCCACCCGGTGAACGTCGCGGGGAAGACGTACGAGGTCGAGCAGTACGAGGTCGACGCCGAGACCGGCTACGTCGACTACGAGCAACTCGCCGAGAAAGCCGAGGCGTTCGACCCGGACATCATCATCTCGGGGTACTCCGCGTACCCGCGGGAGGTCGAGTGGGAGCGCGTGCAGGCCGCGGCCGAGGCGGTCGACGCCTACCACCTTGCCGACATCGCCCACATCACGGGGCTCGTCGCCGCGGGCGAACACTCGTCTCCCGTCGGTATCGCGGACTTCGTCACCGGTTCGACCCACAAGACGATTCGGTCGGGTCGCGGCGGCATCATCATGTGCGACGAGGAACACGCCGACGACGTCGATTCCGCGGTCTTCCCCGGCCTCCAAGGCGGGCCGATACTGCACAACGTCGCCGGCAAGGCTGTCGGCTTCGGCGAGGCGCTTTCCCCCGAGTTCGAGGAGTACGCCTCGCAGGTCGTCGATAACGCCGCGGCCCTCGGCGAGCGGCTACAGGAGCGCGGTCTCGAACTCGTCTCCGGCGGAACTGACACGCACTTAGTCCTTGTCGACCTCCGCCCGTCGCATCCGGACACGACCGGCAAGGACGTGGAAGCGGCGCTCGAAGAGGTCGGCATCGTCCTCAACGCCAACACGGTCCCCGGCGAGAGTCGCTCGGCGTTCAACCCCAGCGGGATTCGCGCCGGCACGCCCGCGCTGACGACCCGCGGCTTCGACGAGGAGGCCTGCCGGACCGTCGCGGACCTCATCTACGAGGTCGTCGAGGCGCCGCACGACGAGTCGGTCAAGGGATTCGTCGACGAGAAGGTCGACGAACTGACCGAGGAGTACCCGCTGTACGACTGAGTCGGTCCAAGCGACTCACCTCGACGCGACAGGTCCCCGGGTCGCTCCCGTCGTCGCCGACACGAAATATCACAATTCAGAACACTATTGTTTTGCCGGGGAGATACGTTCGAGAAGCCTCAGACGCCCGAAATCGTCGGATAGAAGCGGATTCGGTCGCCGAGTCCGGGACCCGCGGCGCACGTATAAGTAGGGTCGTCGAGACCGGTTTCGACGAAGCGATATGTCCGATGCAATCAATCTCGAGACTGCGAAGGTACTCATCGAGGCGGCCGAGGCGGAGGCCGAGTCGATGGGACTGCGAATGGTGATTACGGTCGCGAACCCGGAGGGTAACCTCATCGCACAGCACCGAATGGACGATGCGTGGCTCGCGAGCGTCGATATCTCTCGGAACAAGGCGTACACGGCGGCCGCGCTCCAGACGCCCACGCACGAACTCGCGGAGCCGACCACCCCCGGCGAATCGCTCTGGGGCCTCCAGACGACAGACGAGAACCGACTCGTCGTCTTCGGCGGCGGCTATCCCCTCGAAGTCGACGGCGAAATCGTCGGAACCGTCGGCGTCAGCGGCGGCGAGGTGTCCGAAGACATGGCGGTCGCGAGCGCCGCAGTCGAGCGGTTCGAAGAACTCATCGAATAGTCGGCGTCGCCGTCAGCCGCTTTTTTCAGCCCATCGACCGACAGTCGGCATCAGTCTCCGCCGTCTTCGAACAGCTCGCGGAGCGCCGTGCAGAGGATGTCGTAGCCGGCTTCGACTTCCGACAGTTCGATGTACTCGTCGTAGGCGTGGGCCTGCGCCATCGACCCCGGCCCCCACGTAACCGCGTCCATCCCGGCGTCGTTGACGAGGTTTCGAACGTCGGTCGCCGCCCGGATCCCCCACGGTTCGGGGTCGATATCTGCCCGCTCGGCGGCCGCGTCCCGAAAGCGCGCCGCGATGTCGCTGTCGGTCGGAACCGCCGCGGATTCGTAGACCCGCGTTCGCGTCCACTCGACGCGCAGGTCGTGTTCGGCCGCGACGTCGGAGAGTAGCGCGTCGATTTCGGCGTCGACCGCCTCGACGGATTCCGCGGGGACGAACCGCCTGTCGACGGTTATCGTCGCGCTCTCCGGGACGATGTTCTCCTTCGTCCCCGCCTCGAACCGCGTGACCGTCGCGGTCGGGTGACCGACGAGCGAGTCGGAGCGCGCTCGAATCTCCTCGTCGTACGCTTCGAGCGCGTCGAGAACGGGCCGGGCGTTCCCAATCGCGTTGTCACCCTCGTTCGGCCGGCTGGCGTGCGACGGGTCCCCGCCGACCGAGATTTCGTACCAACCGAGGCCCTTCGCGCTCGTGGCGGTCCGCAACGACGTGGGTTCGAGCACGACGCCGTAGGTGCCGTCGTAGCCGCGTTCGAGGAGCGTCTTCGTCCCCGGTTCGGCCGTCTCCTCGCCGACGGCGGCGTGGAACACGAGCGAGCCGTCGAGGTCGCCTGCGTCGAGCGCGTCGGCGAACTCGACCGTCGCGAGCATCGCGAGGGCGACACCGCACTTCATGTCCGCGCTTCCGCGGCCGTACAGTCTGCCGTCTCTGACGGTCGGTTCGTACGGCGGGTGCGTCCACTTGTCACGGTCGCCCGCCGGGACCACGTCGAGATGGCCGTTGAGGACGACCGAGGGCTCGCCGTCGCCGACGCGCGCCGCGACCTGCGGTCGGTCGGGATACGGTTCCTCGACGAGCGTCGCCGAGACGCCTCGGGATTCGAGCCAGTCGTACACGAAGTTCGCCGCCGCCGCCTCGTCTCCCGGCGGGTTCTCCGTCTCGATTTCGACGAGACTCGTGAGCAACGAGCGTAACTCCTCGTCCATGGTTTCGGTCGTCTATCGACAGAGACGGGCGCGGGATAATGGTTCGTGCGGTAGCTTTTTTCCGACGCGGCCGACAGCGTCCGAGAGCCTGCGCGGACCTGCGGGTCGCGCGTCGCTATTCGAGCGTAGAGATACGGCTGTCCCGGAGGAGCACTCGCTTGACGATGTCCGGGTCTTCGAGGAGGCGGTGGGTCCCGTGGACGCCCTGCCCGCGGCCGCGGCCCCGGACCTCCGACTGGATGACGTTGAGGAAGTCGAGTTCCTGCAGGAGTTCCTGCACGCGACGCTCGGAGAGCTGGTCCATGTCGAGGTCGTCGGCGACGGTGAGATACTGGCGGTAAATCTTGTTCGTCGTGATTTCGGCGGTCTTTCGGCCGCCGGTCTGGAGGACCAGCGAGTAGAGGACGGCCTTCGACTGCGTGGCGGTCCCTTCGAGGAGTTCGCTGAAGCGGTCGGCCTCGCTTTTCTCTTTGGCCGCCCGCACGTGGTCGTCGGTGACGGTCTCGGCGCTCTCGTTGCGCGCGATGCGGCCGGCGTTCCGGAGGATGTCGATGGCCTTCCGGGCGTCGCCGTGTTCCTGGGCGGCGAGCGCGCTGGCGAGGGGAATCACGTCGTCGGTGAGGACGCCGGGTTTGAACGCGTCCTTCCGGTTTTCGAGGATTTCGCGGAGTTGGTTCGCGTCGTACGACGGGAAGACGAGTTCGTCGTGGGCGAAGCTCGATTTGACGCGCTCCGTGAGTTCCTCGGGGTAGTCGATTTTGTTCGAGATGCCGATGATGCCGATGCGCGAGTCCACAATCTTTTGATTCTCGCCCGCGCGCGAGAGTTTACGAAGCACCTCGTCGTCGCGGAGCATGTCGATTTCGTCGAGGATGACGATGGTCACGTCGGAGCAGGTGTCGAGCACCTGCCACAGTCGGTTGTAGTAGTCGCCGGTCGACAGCCCGCGCTCGGGAATCGTCATCCCGCTTTTCGACGGGTCGTTGACCTGCGAGGCGAGCGTCTTGATGACCGACGCCTCGGTGTGCTGTTCGCCGCAGTCGATGACGGCGATGCGGACGTCGACGTCCTCGCGGACCGCCTCGTGTTGGAGTCGCTCGCTTACGAGGCGGGCGGTGAGCGTCTTTCCCGACCCCGTCTTCCCGAAGATGAACAGGTGGGTCGGTTCGCGTCCGAAGATGGCGGGGTTGAGCGCCTGTGCGACTTTCGACATGTGCTCGTCGCGGCCGACAATCTTGTCGGGACCGGGGAGATGAGAGATTTTGAGGATATCCTCGTTCGCGAAGATGGGTTGGTCGTACCGGAACAGCGGGTCGCGAGTCCCACCCTCGCTCTCGTCCGATGTCATGTGAGTTCGGTATTCATACTCACCCCTAATAAAGGTGAAGGGGTGGACTCGCGTTTGTAACAGCGACAAATACGGGCGTTTGAGCGGTATTTCGGTCCTGATTTTGTATTCGACGATCAACGAGTAGTATCGCGCAAGTAAGACCGTCAGACACCACCCTCGCGTTTGTAACGGGCGAGACAGCCACGAGGAACACGCGGTGGGTGGGGGTACACTCGCGTTTGTAACTCGGTCTTCGAGAGACCACCCTCGCGTTTGTAATTGAGCGGGGGAGTACCGTCGCGTTTGTAACGTTGAGCGACGGAAGCGGCCGTGCAGACACACCACCCTCGCGAATGTAACGCGAATCGGTGTGGGGGGAGGTCGGAGAGCGGGGGATTGTCGGTTGATTTTGCCCCTAGATTTACAAACGCGAGGGGGGTGTGTCGAATTCCCCTAGGGACTGGCGTAGCCGTTACAAACGCGAGGGGGGTGTGTGTGTGCTCCCGAGCGCAGACGGGCAAATCGTGAGAATACACGTCTCTCGAAGAACAGCCATGGTTCTCGACACCAAGCTATCACTAGTAGCTAGACTAGTAGTGTAGCTAGACTACTAGTTCTACTACTCAACACAACACAACACAACAACAAACAACGAATCAGAGACTAGTTTCCCGGGTTCCAGACCGCCACCTACCCAGCCACGCCACCACGTCAGTACGGCACTCCGTCCCGCAACATCTCCCGAGTACCTACCGAGTACCCACCGAGTGCCTGCCGAGCGCTCACCCGAGTAGTCCGAGTTCGCGGACGTCCTCGTCGACGGTTTCGAGGGCCGCTTCAGCGTCGGCGACCTGCTTCGCCCCCGTAATCACGATTTTCCCGCTTCCGAACATCAGGACGACGACGCTCGGTTCGTCGAGGCGGTAGACGAGTCCCGGGAACTGCTCGGGTTCGTACTCGACGGCTTCGAGACCGAGACCGATAGCTAACGCGTTCAGGTTGAGCGCCGCCCCGAGGTCGGCGCTCGACACGATGTTTTGAACCGTGATATCCGGCTCGTCGGGAATCGGAACACCGAGGTCGGCGAACTCGCCGAACAGCGTTTCGATGGCCGTGCTCACGTCGCCCACGCTGTTCGCGCCGGTACAGACGATTTTCCCCGACCGGAAGACGAGACACGCCGACTTCGGGTCACGGGTTCGGTACACGAGTCCGGGGAAGTTCTCCGGGTCGTAGTCGGTTCCGTCCATATCGAGTGAGAGGCGTTCGAGGTCGAGTTCGAGCGGCACTTCCGTCGAAGCGACGACGTTCTGAATCTCGATTGACCCGACGGCGTTCACGTGCGACATATTGTGAACTCGTTGACACTCTGTCGTGTTAAACTACCAGGGTCGTTCACCCGCGTTACTCACCGGACAACTGCGAAACAATCGAAACGCACGACGAAGTCGATGGCTGGCCCGCGATACGAAAACCGGGAAGTCGGGTTTCTTGCGCACTGAACAACCAATGAATACCACCTCATCATAATTCTTTTCAGCGTCTTCACCGATTACTCGCTATGGCGTTCACAGACACGATTCGCGACGAGGCCGACGGGTTCTGGTCGGCCATCTTCGACCATCCGATGGTCGCCCGACTCGGGGAGGGGAGCCTCGGCGAGGAGCCGTTCCGCTACTGGGTGCGGCAGGACTACGTCTACCTCGTCGAGTACAGCCGCCTCTTCGCGCTCGGTGCCGCGAAGGCCCCGACGCTCGACTCGATGGGGACGTTCGCGAGCCTCCTCGAATCGACCGTCAACGAGGAGATGGACCTCCACCGGAGCTACGCCGCCGAGTTCGGCATCGACACCGCAGACCTCGAAGCGACGACGCCGTCGCCGACGACCCGCGCCTACACGGACTTCCTCGTTCGCACCGCGACGCTCGGCTCGTTCGGCGATATCGTCGCCGCCCTGCTCCCCTGTATGTGGGGGTTCAACGAGACGGGCCGCCGACTCGCCGACGCGGGCGTTCCGGACCACGACCAGTACGCCGCGTGGGTCGAGATGTACGCCGGTGACGAGTTCACCGAACTCACCGACTGGTGTAAGTCGCTCATGGACGACGTGGCCGCGAGCGCCACCGAATCGGACCGCGAGCGCTTCCGCGACCTGTTCCGCACGTCGGCGCAGTACGAGTACCTGTTTTGGGACGCCGCGTGGCGGCGAGAGGAGTGGCCGCTATGACCGGCGCGGATTCGCCCAAATCGACTGGTTTGCCCAACTCGGCTGGCTCGTCCGATTCACCCGACACCGACCCGTCGGCCCCCGAGACGTACGACGAGTTCGCCGCGTCGCGGTCGGACCCGCGCTTTACCGACTGGCTCCGCGAGCGCGCGGGCGACTCGTGGGACGACGCGACCGCACACCGACTGACGCGCGAACTCGCCGCCGACGAACTCGCGGACGACGTGTTCAGGCAGTATCTCGTACAGGACTACGCCTTCGTGGAGACGCTCGTCGGCGTCTTCGGTCACGCCGTCGGCACCGCGCCGACCATGGAGTCGAAGTCGGAACTCGTCTCGTTCCTCGGCGTCCTCGCCGACGACGAAGACGACTACTTCCTGCGGGCGTTCGACGCGCTCGACGTGCCCGAGTCCGTCTACTCGGACCCGAAGACCACGCCCGCGACGCGCGCCTTCATCGACCTCCTCGAACGCGCCGCGGGGCAGGGCGGGTACGCCGAGACGCTGGCGGTGCTCGTCCCCGCCGAGTGGGTCTACCTGTCGTGGGCGACCGACGCGGCCGACGCCGGCAGTCACCCCGACGAATCGCCCTCGCGGTTCTACCTCTCCGAGTGGGTCGAACTCCACGCCGTCGACGACTTCGCGGCGTTCGTCGAGTGGCTCCGGACCGAACTCGACCGCGAGGGTGCGGCCGCCTCGCCGCGCCGACAACGGCGGCTCGAACAGCTGTTCCGCCGCACGGTCGAACTGGAGGTCGCGTTCTTCGACGAGGCGTACGAACTGGGTCGCGGTTCCTCGCGACCGGGTGACGGCCGATGGTGAGTTCGACCGTCGCGCTCGGGCTGACCGTCGCGACGCTCGTCGCCTTTACGGGCGTCGGCGTGTGGTTCTCCCGCGGCCGCGTCGGCTCCGTCGAGGACCTCATCAGCGCTCGCGACTCCACGGGGAGCCGGCGAACGACGGCGACGCTCGTCGCGTCCGTCATGGGCGTCTGGGTGCTGTTTTCGGCCCCCGAAGCGGGCGCGAGTTTCGGTATCGCCGCCGTCGTCGGCTACGCGGTCGGCGAGGCCGTTCCGATGCTCGTCTACGCCCGCCTCGGCCCGCGAATTCGGGACCTCATCCCCGAGGGCCACTCGCTGACCGAGTACGCCCACGCCCGCTACGGCACCGCGATGTACGCCTTCGTCCTCCTCGTGAGCGCGCTCTACATGTTCATCTTCCTCGCCGCCGAACTGACCGGCATCGCGGGCGCGCTCTCGCTCGTCGCCGGCGTCCCGCAGTGGCAGACCGCGCTCCTCGTCGGCGGCTTCGTCCTGCTGTACACGAGTTACGGTGGCCTCCGAGCCAGCATCGCCACCGACGCGGTCCAAGCGGTCGTCGTCATTCCACTCCTCTTGCTCGCGTTCGTCGGCGCGCTCGTCGCGCTCGGCGGTCCCGCCGCGACCATCGACGGCATCACGGCGACGAACCCCGCGCTCCTCGACCTCGGTGCGGTCGCCGGCCTGCAGTTCGGGCTCGCGCTCGCCTTCGCAATTCTCGGCGCGGAACTCATCAACCAGACGTGGTGGCAACGCATCTACGCGGCCGACTCCTCGGAGACGGTCGGGCGGAGCTTCCGGACCGCGGCGCTCGCCAACGGTGCCATCGTGTTCATCACCGCCTTCTTCGGCGTCGTCGCGGTCGGCAACGCCGCCGTCGTCACCGACCCCGCGAGCGCGGGCTACAACGCCGACGCCGCCTTCTTCGTCCTCCTCGGCGAGGCGTTCCCCGAGTGGCTCGTCCTCGCGGCGGTCCTCCTCGCGCTCCTGCTCGTGATGAGCTCCATCGACACGCTGTTCAACGCGCTTTCGAGCCTCGTGACCGCGGACCTCGCCCGCCTGCTCGCGGAACCGAGCGACCGCCGTCTCGCGTTCGGGTCGCGGGCGCTCACAATCGCCGTCGCTGTCGCCGCGATTTACGTCAGCCTCCGGGCTCAGAGCGTCCTCCGGCTGTTCTTCTTCGCCGACCTGCTCGGCGCGGCCGTCGCCTTCCCGCTCGTCTACGGGCTGTACTCGACGCGAATCACCGGGCTCGGCGCGCTCGCGAGCAGTCTCACCGGGCTCGCGGTCGGCCTCGCGTTCTTCCCCGACCTCCGCGGCGTCATCACGTCGATTCCGGTCGTCGGCGGCCTGCTCCCCGCGGCCGACCCGCTGTATCTCACCTCCTTCGGCGGGGCGTTCGTGGTGTCGACGGCGGCGTCGCTCGTCGCCGCCCGACTCGCAGACGCCGGGTTCGACCTCAATCGACTCTCGCGGGAGATTCGGCGGTTCGACGACGGCCGAACCGACGCGCCGTCGTCCGACTGAGACACCGTCGTCCGACTGACTCGGTGCCTTCCGGCTGTCCGTCTGAAAGAGTTCAGTACTCGCTGACAGTCGCGGTCCCCACCGAGATTCGGACCAACTCGTTTTCGGGCCACGCCGACTCCTCGGCCCCGTACTTCCGGTTGATTCGCCGCGTGGCGTCTCGCACGGCGTCGTCGTCGGCGACGACGGTGGCCGTCCCGAGAACCGTCACCTTCCATTGCGCCTGTCCCCGCTTGTCTTTCTGTATGGAGAGCGCGACGCGCGGGTTCTCGCGGACGTTGTCGAGCTTTCGACCCGAAGTGAGCACCTCGAATACCCCGCGGTCGGCCGCGTAGTCGAACCAGACGGGGGCGACGTGAGGGCGGTCGTCGACGCTGGTCGCGAGGTGCGCCATGAGCGGTTCGCTCGTGACGAGCGCCGCGGCGCGTTCGGAGAGGCCGGTCATGGTTAGATATGGCTCTCTCGGGGTAAAACGGTGGCTCCGACCTAGATTTACAAACGCGAGGGTAGTCCCTGCTCCGACGGTTTCCTCCCGCCCCGCCGACTCTCGACTCGTGAACGCTCGCCTTCTTCGCTTTCTTATCAGAAATATTCCATTAACGCCCGCCGTGACGCGGTTGTGACGCGTTCAAATCGGGTGCAATCACCCGTATAATGGGTGCATAACAAAGCGGTCAGACGCGACAGTTCAGGCACCTTACTCATGAGTATCGAGGTTCGGCGGGCGACTGGAGACGACGTCCACGGCTGGGACGCGTTCGTCGAACAGTCCCCGCATGGCAACGCGTTCCATCAGTACGACGCGCTGGAGATTCAGGCGGCACACGCCGGCGCGGAGTTGGTTCCGCTCGTCGGACGAAAAGGCGAGGAAGTCGTCGGGCTGTTCCCGCTGTTTCGCATCAACAAGGGACCGATAGCGACGGTGTTCTCACCGCCGCCGGAGCTTCGAGTCGCGTACCTCGGTCCGGTCCTCCTGAACATGGACCACATGAAACAGCGAAAGCGCGAGGGCCGACACCACGAGTTCATCGACGACTGTCTCGACTGGGTCCGCGAGGAGATTCGACCGCGCTACACTCACATCCGCCTCGACGGCCGATACGACGACCTCAGAGCGTTCTCGTGGAACGACTACGCGATAACGCCGCAGTACACCTACCACGTCGACCTCTCGCCCGGCGTCGACGACGTGTTCATGAGCTTCAGCAGTGACGCCCGGTCGAACATCCGGAACGCGCCCGACGACGCGTACACCATCGAGGAGGGCGGACTCGAAGAAATCGAGCAAATCGTCGAACAGGTCGCCTCGCGCTACGAGTCTCAAGGCATCTCCTATCGGTCGACATCGGAGTTCGTCAGGGACCTTTACACCACTCTCCCGGAGGGGCAGGTTCGCCCCTACGTCCTCCGTATCGACGGCGAGTTCGCCGGCGGAATCCTCGTCATCGACTACAAGGAGACGGTCTCGCGGTGGCAAGGCGGCGTCCGGACGGACGTCGATTCCGACCTCGCCATCAACGACCTGCTGGACTGGCGCATCATGCGCGACGCGATGGACCGCGGGCGGACGACCTACGACCTCGTCGGCGCGAACAACCGCCGCATCAACCGATACAAGGCGAAGTTCAACCCCGAGCTCCACCCCTTCTACAGCCTCGAACGGAACGCGGCGGGGATGAAGACGCTCGCGCACCTCTACAAGGCGATTCGCGAGGGGGTGTGACTACCCAGCCAGCCCCGAGTTAGAGCCCCGCGTAGGGGTCGGGCTTCGCTTCGGTCAGGCGGTCGACCTGCTCGTCGGTGAGGTCGATAGCGGCGGCTTCGAGGTTCTCGGTCAGTTGTTCCACCGTGCGCGCGCCGACGATGGGGGCCGTGACGCCGTCGCGGTGCATGAGCCACGCGAGCGCCGTCTGGGCGGGCGTCGCGTCGACTTCTTCGGCGACGGCGTCGAGTTCGTCGTGCACGTCGAAGTTCTCCTCGGTCAGGTAGGAGTCCTCGAACCGACTGGACTCCGCGGCGCGAGACTCGCCGGTGAGGCCGTCCTCGCGGGTGTACTTCCCGGTGAGAAAGCCCTGTCCGAGCGGGCTCCACGGACAGACCGCGATGCCGTACGAGCGGGTCATCTCCAAGTAGTCTCCCTCGATTTCCCGGTCGACGAGGTTGTACCGCGGCTGTGCGACGGTGAACGGCTCCCAGCCCTCGGCGCGGGCGATCTCGTTCGCCTTCGCCACCTTCCACGCGTTCGGTCGGAGCGTCGACGCGCCGAGGTAGTGGACCTTCCCGTCCTCGACGAGGCCGTTGAGCGTCTTCATCATCTCGCGCGTGGGCGTCTCGTCGTCCCAGCGGTGGATGTAGAGCACGTCCACGTAGTCGGTGTCGAGGCGGTCGAGCAGGGCGTCGATGCGGTGGCGGATGTTCTTCCGGTTCGTCCCGCGGCTGTTCGGGTCGCCGCTTCGAATCTGCCAGTAGATTTTGGACGCGATGGTGAACCGCTCTCGGTCTCGGTCTTCGAGCCAGTCGCCGATCCAGCGCTCGCTCGCGCCGCCGCCGTACACGTCGGCGGTGTCGATGAAGCGCCCGCCGGCCGCCTCGTAGGCGTCGAGGAGCTCGTGTGCGCGCTCCTCGTCGATTTCGACGTTCCCCTGTTCGGTCTCCTTGCCGAACCGCCACGTCCCTAACTGGAGTTCGCTCGTCTGGAGGCCCGTCTCCCCGAACGGGACGAAGTCCAGGTCGATGTCTTCGAGTGTCGTCATGCCCGCACAGATACGCCGAATCGACGCAAAAACGTTGGGTAGCCGGAAGTGAGCCGGGGTGATTCGCCCCGCGTTCCGCCGTCAGCGTTGGTGCGAATCAGCGGTTGGCGCGACCAGTTCGTCGCTCTTCACGATACACGTCGCGGGTCTCGCTCTCGGTGCGCGTCTCTCGTGGCACCCCGCGGTTCTCATGCCGAATACGTGGGTCTCACGAGTCGAACGGGAGCTATATAGTCGAAAATGCTCGCGTGTCGCAGGGTATCCGCCCCCCGTAATCGAGTCACGGGGCGGTCGGGCTCGCACTCCTTCGCGTCCGGGCCGGTTCGGTGGCCCGCCGCCGGGTTCCGGTCAGGCCGGTGCGCTGGCCGTCACGTCACGTACACGTCGCCTTCGACTTCGTAGAGATACCCCTTGTTCAGGAGTTCGTCGACGGCCTCGGGGTCTTCGCCCGCCGAGCGCACCCGGCGGCGCGCGTCGGTCACGGGCATCCCGGCGTCGCGGTCGGCGACGAGGGGCCGAAGGTGCTCGAACGCTCGCGTCGCGCGAGGAGAAAGCGGTGTGTGTCCACCCTGTTTCGATGTCATCGAGTCCTCTGTTCGCGACCACGGAACGCTCGGTAAAGAAGGTGGTGTCGGTTCGGGTGTTTCGTTTACCCACCTTTTTCGTACGCTGTTATCCTCCTTTTTTGTACGCTGTCACCCGCCTTTTTCGTACGCTGTTACTGTGGAACCCCGCACCGTCGGTCGGGCGTCATAGGGACAGACGCTTTTGAGGTTGTTGCAACCCAAGCCCTTCTCCCCATTACGGCCCCATTTATCCCGCAGTCACCAACGCACGACTGCACATGGTCGACGACATCGCCACCGACGCCGACTGGAACGCGCTGTACATCGACGGCGAGTGGACCGACAGTGAGAGCGGTGAGAGCATCGCGGTCGAAGACCCGTCGACCCGCGAGACGATTGCGCACGTCCCTCGCGGGACGGAGGCCGACGTCGACGCCGCCTACGAGGCGGCCGCCGAAGCCCAGGAGTCGTGGGCCGAAGCGCCGCCCGCGCGACGTCAGGAGGTCGTCGAGCAGTTCCTCCAGAAACTGCGCGAGTACGAACAGGAGATTGTCGACCTCCTCGCACACGAGGTCGGCGGCTCGCGCATCATGGGCGAGACGTCCATCCAGATTGCCACCGACCACGCGAGCGAGGCCGCGACGCTTCCCCGTCGGATGCGGGGCGAGTACGTCGACTCCAACATCCCCGGGAAGGAAAACATCGTTCAGAAGAACCCGAAGGGCGTGGTGACGGTCATCTCGCCGTGGAACTTCCCGCTGAACCTGTCGATGCGGGCGGTCGCGCCCGCGGTCGCCGCGGGCAACGCGGTCGTGCTGAAGCCGTCGACCAACTCGCCAATCACGGGCGGGTTGCTGTTCGCCAAGCTGTTCGAGGAGACCGACCTCCCCGAGGGCGTCGTCAACGTCGTCACCGGCCGCGGCTCCGAAATCGGCGACCGCGTCGCCGGCCACCCCGAGAGCGACGTGGTGGCGTTCACCGGGTCGACCGAGGTCGGCAAGCGCGTCTCCGGTATCGCCGGCGAGAACCTCGCCGTGCCCGCGATGGAGCTCGGCGGAAACAACGCCCACATCGTGACCGAGGACGCGGACGTCGACCGCGCGGTCGACGCCGCGGTCTTCGGGAGCTTCGTCCACCAGGGGCAGGTCTGTATCTCCATCAACCGCCACATCGTCCACGAGTCGGTCTACGACGAGTACGTCGAGAAGCTGACCGAGCGGGCCGCGGAGCTACCCGTCGGCTCCGCCCACGAGGACGACACGGTCGTCGGTCCCATCATCGACGAGTCCCAGCGCGACGAGATGCTGGGCTACGTCGAGGAGACGGTCGACGCCGGCGCGACGCTGGAAACCGGCGGCTCGACGGCCGACCTCGACGGCGTCGACGACTCGCTGGTCGTCGAACCGACCGTCCTCTCGGGCGTGACGAACGACATGGCCGCGGCCTGCAACGAGCACTTCGGTCCCATCGCGCCCGTCATTCCGTTCTCGGACGTCGACGAGGCGGTCGAACTCGCCAACGCGACCGAGTACGGCCTCTCCGGGTCGGTCCACGCCGGCGACCTCGCCGCGGGCAAGGAAATCGCCCTCCGCATGGAGACCGGCAACGTCCACGTCAACGACCAGCCCATCAACGACGAGGCGCACGTCCCGTTCAGCGGTATCGGAGCCTCCGGCGTCGGCACCTACAACAGCGACGCCTTCCTCGACGAAATCACCGAGGACAAATGGATTTCCCTCCAGCACGAACCCCGCGACTACCCGCTGTGAGCCGGACGACGCCGGCCTGAGAGCGAACCGCGGTCGGTGACCCACGACTGAAGTCGTGGACCTTCTCCTTGCGTCTCTCTGTTTGAACGGGACTGGGTCCCCTGAGCCCCCTCCGCGCCGAACCACATGTGCAAGCCGTGTGCAACGCGACGAAACCGTTATTCGTCTGTGTGCAGAACTTGCACACGAGATGAGCGCGAGCGACGACCCCCGTCGAGTCCACTTTCAGTCGCCCGAGTACCTCGTCGAGCGTCTCGACGCGCTCGCGGACCTCTTCGACAAGGACCGGACCGACCTCCTCGTAGAGGCCATCCGCGACTACATCGAGGACACCGCCCACAGCGAAGCCGTCCAAGAGTTGGTCGCGACGAAGTACTACGACGACCAGCTCGACTTCGAGACGGTCAAACAGCTCGTCGGAGCCGAGACGGCCCAGCGGCTCCGACTGCTCAAAGCGGACCTCGAAGGCGAGCCGCTGGACCTGGCCGCACCCGAGAACGTCGATATCTACGGCGGCGAGGCGACGACGGCCGATTCGAGCGATACCGACGAGTGATGAGCGGCCCACGTCTCCGGACGGCGGTCGCCGACACGAGCGCGCTCGTGAGCCTCGCGGTTCCCCGTGCGGACCCCGACTACGACAGCTCCGCCGCTCCGGACCCGCTTCAGTACGTGCTCACGTCGTGTGAGGTGTCCGTGCCGCCCGAAGTGGTCGCGGAACTGCGTGACATCGCGCAGTACCGTGACATCCACGGTGCGGCGGCGACGAACGTGCTGGCCGCGCGAGACTACTACGCGGTCGAAGATCCGTACGGACGAGCGGACACGCCCGACGAGCGCCCGACGTTCGGCCTCGACGACGGCGAGACCGACGGCATCGTTCTCGCGAACGCGCTCGCCGTCGACGGCTTTCTCACCGACGAGTTCGGGGGAACGAACTTCGCGCTCGTTCACGCCGTCCTGCGCGGGCCGCGAATCGTCCCGACGCCGCGGCTCGTCTGCGACTACGCCCGCAACGGCCACATGACGCGCGCCGAGGCGCGGACGCTTCTCACGGCGATTTCCCCGCACCGAAGCTGGGGGAACAGCCCCTACGTCGCGCAGTTGTTGCGGTCCTTGGAGTCGTAACTACCCACCGCAGTCATCCGTTTCTCCCGTCCCGTCGTGCGCCAGCGACAACACGACGGCCTCGCCGGAGACGACCGTCTCGTCGCCGACGCTCGCGGTCGTCTCGACGGCGAGTCGGTCGCCGCGGACCTCCTCGACCACGGCCACCTCGGCGACCACCGTGTCACCGGGCCGGACCGGCCGCTCGAAAGACAGGTCCTGCGAGAGGTAGACGATGTCGCCCGGAAGCCGCGCGAGCGCGGCGCTGACGACCGACGCGGCGAGCATCCCGTGGGCGATGCGCCCGCCGAACGTCGTCTCGGCGGCGTACTCCGCGTCGAGGTGAATCGGGTTCTCGTCGCCCGACACCTCGGCGAACCGGTCGATAGTCTCCTCGGTCACGGCGCGCTCCGATACCGCGCGGTCGCCGACGGTCGCGACTGGCATACGGTCGCTTCGGCGGCCGCCGAACTCAATCCTCGGGTGCGACGCGGTTTTGTAATGCCGCGGTCTCGCCCGCCCTCACTCCCACGGGTTCGTCCCCAGCGCGTGGACCAGCAGAATCGCCCCGACGGCGATGCCGACGAGGACGAGCGCGACGGGGAACGCGGCGTCGAGACCGGTCGAGAGATACGACACCCAGATTTGCACCGGGAGCGTCCGCGGGTAGTACGCCAGCATGAGCGTCGCGCCGAACTCGCCCATCGCCCGCGCGAACGTCAGGGTCACGCCGGCGAGGATGCCCTGTTTCGCCAGCGGGAGCGTCACGCGCCGGACGCTTCCGATTCGGTCCTCGCCGAGCGAGCGGGCCGCCGCTTCGAGTTGCCTGTCCACGCCGTCGAAGGCCGTCTTCGCGGTCACGACCAGAAACGGCGAGGCGACGTAGGTCTGCGCGAGGACGACCCCGGCGAGCGAGCGCGTCAGCGGGACGCTCGTCAGTTGGCCGAGCCCCGCGGGACCGACGAGTCTGAGGAGTAACATCCCGCTGACGACCGGCGGGAGCACGAGCGGGAGCATCACCAGCGCCAGAATCACGTCCCGGCCGCGGAACGACGTGCGCGAGAGCCAGTAGGCCAAGGGGACGCCGAAGGCGACGGCGACAAGCGTGCTGAGCGCCGCCGCGACGACGGAGTTGGTCGCGGCGGTCAGGACGACCTCGCTCGTCACGTCGGCGGCCAGCGACGCCGGCGACTGCGCGAGGACGAGCGCGCCGATGGGAAGCAGGTAGTACACGAGGAGCATCCCGGCGAGAACCAGCGTCAGGCCTCGCCACGTCTCGGGCAGGAGTCGCGTGACGCCGCGCTCGCGGCGATTAGGCTGTCGGTGGGACATCTCCGAAGTAGTGTGGGTGGCTCTCGCGAACCGTGAACCCTGAGGGTTCGAGGAGGTCGCCGGCGGTCCCGACGAGCGCCTCGAACACGGACTTCGCCGCCGCCGTGTCGGTGCGGCGCGTCGCGGCGTACCGAATCGGGCCGCCGCGGACGGTGACGCCGTCCGGGAGCGTGTAGGACGCCGTCTCGTACGCAGACGCGTGTTCGGGGTCGCTCAGATTGATTGCGGCCGGGAGTTCGAGGTACGGGTAGTCGCGTTCGACGGCCATGCTCCGGTAGACGAACGCCGCGTCGACGCCGCCGGCGTCGAACTGCGCGAGCAGTTGCGTCTCGGGGTAAATCTGGTCGCGGCGGAGCAGGTCGTCGGCGAGCGCCGGTCGGTCGTAGTGGTCGGCCGCGAGCGAGAGCGCGAACAGCGTCCGGTAGCCGAGCGGGTCGAGGTCGGGGTCGGTCCGGCCGAGGCTGACCGCGTCGTCGAGGAGGGCGTCGGGCCACGACGCGGCCTCGGCGACTCGCGTTCCGCCGTCGGTCTGCGGGTTGTACGCGATGACGAGCGCGTTGTTGGCGAACGTGGCGTACCACGGGACCGAAAGCGGCGCGTCGAACAGCGTCGGGTCCGCGAGCGCGACGATGTCGGGGTCGCGTTGGCCGTCGGCGACCATCCGAGCCACGCGCGCGGAGCCGTGTGCCTCGACCTCGACGCGGGTCCCTTCCGGCGCTTCGAACTCGGTGGTGAGCGCCCGCTGGAGGCTTCCGGCGGCGAGAATCGACACGGTCGGTGTCGACCCCGCCCGACCGAGACAGCCCGCCGTCGCGGCGAGGCCGGTCGCCGCGACTCCGCCGACGCCCGCGAGGAACGCTCGTCTGCTCGACCGCCCTGCGGACGCGCCGCGTTTCATCGCCGCACCTCGCACCCGGCGGCGACCCGCGCCAACTCCGTGCGCGTGTTCACGTTCGTCACCGACCGGTCGACGCTCTCGGGAAGCGCGTCGAACCCGACGTGCTCGACGCCGTCGAGGCGGTCCAAAAGCGCCCCGAGGCCGTCGTCGGGAGCGAGTTCGGAGACGTTCTCTCGGACCGCGGCACGACGATACAGGGCGTGAAGCGGTTCGCGGCCGTGCCCGGAGACGGGGACGACGGCCGGCGGTTTGAGACGGCCACGGTCGTCGTTCGAGGAGACCGAACGGGCGTGTTCGCCGTCTCCGCGGTCGCCGTCTCGACTGGCGGCGCGCTCGAACAGCGCGGCCACCGCGTGCGGTTCGAGAAGCGGCATATCACAGCCGGCGACGAACAGCCACGGAGTGGTGACCGCGTCGGCGGCCGCGGCGACGCCGGCGAGCGGCCCCGACAGACTCGGGTCGTCGCGGACGAACCGAACGTCCCACGTCGTTGGGAGCGCCGCGGCGAGGCGCTCGCGCTGGTCTGCGGTCCGAACCGCGACTATCGGTGGGCGGCCCGTCACGGCTCGGAGCGTCCCGACGACGCGCCGAATCAGCGGCTCCCCGTCGAGCGTCGCGAGGGCCTTGTGTCCGTGTCCGAAGCGGGTGCTCTCGCCGCCGGCGAGGACGACGGCTGTCGCATCCGGCGCGTCCGACGCGTCCGTCGTGTCCGACACGGTCGACACACTCGCCGCGGTCGGCGGGTCCGTCCGGCTCGGTCGGTCCTGTCTCTCTCGCGTCATCTGGTCAGGGTTTCTTGAAGATGTCTTCGAGCGATTCGGGGTCGGTGGTGGGGTCGAGCGCGCGCGCTTCGACGGCGCGAACGCCTTTCACCGTCCGCGACCCGTCGACGTCGGGCGCGATAAAGCGCGTCTCGTAGTCGTGTTCCTCGCCGATGGGCGTCCCGTCGCGGGCGTAGGCGACGACGGCGTCGAACGCGGCGTACACGTCGATACAGACCCGGTAGCCGTCGGCGCTCTCGACTACGAGGTGCGTCGTCTCGTCGTCGAGGCCGGCGTCGGCAAAGAGGTCGAAGACCGGAACTCCGGTCCACGTCGCGGTGTGCCGCGTCCCCGACGCGCACGCGACCGTCACCGTTCGGTCCTCGGCGGGCAACCCACGTAGCTCCGCCCCGGACAACGAGACTCTGCTGTCGCCGCGGACGAGAATCGACTCGGAGAGGGGGGTCGCCGGCCGCGACCGGTCGTGGTGTGCGTGCATGCGTACTCACTAGTTCGATATTGGTTGACTCTGACGGTGTATGTAACCTCTGATAATTAAGGCCTTTAAAGAGGCCGGAAAAGTCGGGTCGACTCGGTTCGGGAGCGAACTGGCGGTTGTGTTCGGTTCGGCGGTTTCAACTCGGCTGTGAGTCAGTCGGCGACCACCTCCCGCGTCGTCCGGGCGAGCGCCGCGTAGAACGGCGACCGGGTCTCGGCTTCGACCCGGTCGCAGAGGTCGCCGACCCACCGCGTGAGGTGTTCGTCGCGGAACTGGTCGAGGCGGTCGTCGCGGCCGTGTTCGGCGAGGTACGCGCAGAACTCCAGTTCCGTCGCCACGTGGTCCGGCAGGTCGCGCTGTTCGGGTCGGTGCTCGACGCCGAACGCCTGATACCAGCGCTCGACGGCCATCGTCGCCGGCCCCAGCACCTCGCCGAACTCGTCGTCGTCCTCCCTGTCGCGGTAGACGCTCTCGTAGGGCGGACACGGCGGGCCGGCCGGGCCGATGAACAGCCGGGCGTACTCGCTCCGAAGCCCGTGGAGTTCGAGCGACTCCAGCGGCCCGAACAGCGCCGACAGTTCGCCGCCGTTGGCGACTTCGACCAGCCGCTCGGTCGGCTCGCGCCAGCAGGCCGCGAGGACCGCGTACGTCGCCGTCCGGGCCGACTCGAAGGCGTCGCCGGTCGCGTCGTTCCCCTCGGTCGGGGTTCGCGCGGCGGGTTCGCTCATCGGCCTTCCCCCCGGGTTTCGCCGCCGTCGGTCGCCACCGCTGTCGATTCGTTCTCAGCTTGAATCGGGATGTACCGGAGTCCGAAGGTGACGATGAGCGCGCCGATGGCGATGACGCCCGCGGTGACCGCCAGCTCGACGAGCGTGGGGGTGTACGACCCAGCGCTCGCCCAGATGTCGGTCGTCACGCCGGCGTACTCGCCGCCGACGGAGATGCCGGGCGCGGCGTCGATGTTGGCCGCGTCGTAGCCCGTGAAGACCAGTCGGACCCCCTCGAACGTCGTCCCGAACACCGCGAGGGCGCTGGCGGTGAAGATGACCGACACGCGCTCGCGGAACGACGGGAGCGCGAGCATCACCAGCGGGACCGCCCCGCCGACGACCGTCCAGAGCCAGAAGTACGCCGACTCGCCGATGAGGAAGCTCCCGGTGATGGCCCAGAACCCGAAATGGTCGGCCCACGCGTGCGGGAGTCGCTCGGCGGCGAGCAGGTAGACGACGTGGAACGCGAGGAAGATGCCGAGCACCTTCCCGAGGCTCGTGAGCTCCTCGCGGTCGACGCTGAAGCGGGTGAACCGCGAGACGAGGACGGAGACGACCAACAGCAGGCCGAGGCCGGAGACGAGCGCCTTGGCGATGAACACCGGCGCGACCAGCGGGCTGAACCAGTCGCCGCGGCCGATTTGCGTCGCGAAAATCCACCCGGTGACCGAGTGGAGCGCGACCGCGGTCGGCAGTGCGACGGCGGCGGTCCAGAACATGAGCGTCCGGTCGCGTTCGCGGCCGGCCTCCGTGTCCTCGACGCCGAGCGCCAGCCGCGACCCGCGGGCCGCGAGGTCGCGGCGGGTCAGGAGCCAGAGGTACCAGAGGTTCAGCGCGCCGTAGAGGATGACGATACCGAAGTCCCACACCATCGGCGACCGGAAGTCCGGCGAGGTGAAAAACTGGTAGAGGCGCTCGGGGCGGCCGATGTCGGGCAGGATGAGGAGCCCGGCGACGGTGATACACGCGAGGCTCACCAGCACGCCGAGGCGGGCGAACCCCTCGTAGCGGTGCGAGTGGAAGAACTTCGGCGCGCTGGAGATGATGAGCCCGCCGGCCGACAGCCCGACGAACAGGACGAACATCATGATGTACAGCCCCCACGAGAACACGTTGCGCATCCCCGTGACGACGAGGCCGGTGGTGAGCTGATAGGCCCACGCGGCGACGCCGACTACGACGAGCGCGGCGAGAAAGCCCACCCAGAGCTTCCCGGCGCTCCCGAACTCGGGGACGACGAACCGCGAGGAGGCGGTCTCTCTCGACATCAGTCGTCACCCCCCTCGAACGCGGGCACGTGCGGAAGCGCGTCGTTCGACAGCGAACTGTGCGACCCGCCGCCGCCGCTTCCGCCGCTTTCCTCGACCGGACCGTTGTCCTTCGGCTCCGACCAGACCGACACGTCGTCGAGTTCGCTCTCCATCTTGTCGGAGGTCTGCGGGCGACCCGGACTCATCTCGCCGCGGATGTAGTACGTCTTCGGGTCGGTGCCGCGGTCTTCGAGCAGTCGCGTCGTCTGGTACTTCTTGATGTACTTCGAGACGGTGCTTTCCTCGTTGTCGAGGTCGCCGAAGATGCGGGCGTCCGCCGGGCAGTTCACGACGCAGGCGGGGTCGAGCCCCTCCTCGACGCGGTGGGAACAGAACGTACACTTCTCGACGACGCCCTGCGGGCGGGCCGGCACGTCGCCGGTCCCGTCTTCGGGGACCGTCTGCGGTTCGTCCCAGTTGAACACGCGGGCGTTGTACGGGCAGGCGGCCATGCAGTAGCGACAGCCGATACACTTGTCGTAGTCGATTTCGACGATGCCGTCCTCGCGGGTGTAGGTCGCGTTGACCGGACACACCTTCACGCACGGCGCGTTCTCGCAGTGCTGGCAGGCCGTCGGCTGGTAGGACATCTCCAGCGTGCCGTCCTCGCCGTTCTCCGGGTACGTCCCGGCCGGCGTGTCCATCTTGTCGCCGCCCTCGGTGAGCACGCGGTTCCAGTACTGGCCGAGGCCGACGTTGTTCTCCTGTTTACACGTCACGGCGCAGGCGTGACAGCCGATACACCGCTCTTGGTCGATTACTAAGCCGTAGTTAGTCATGTTCAGTCACCTCCCGCCCCGGCGCTGGTCGCGCCCGAACCGGTCGGCTGATTGCTCGTGTACTTGCTCGTGTCGACGTCGCTCGGGGCCGGTTCGACCTCGACTCTGGTGTCGTAGAACGCGAAGTTCCCGGTCACCTCACACACGTCGGTGTGCGTCAGGTCGTTGTGGTGGCCGCGGACGTAGTCGCTTCCCCACCAGCCCTGGTCGGTGTTCACCAGCCCGGGTTGCATGCCGTCGTTCACCTTGGCCTTCACGACCATCTCGCCGCGGTCGTTGTGGACGCGGACGTAGTCGCCGTCTTCGATGCCGCGGGCGGCCGCGTCCTTCGGGTTGATGTCCAACTGCGGTTCGTTGTTTATCTCGCGGAGCCAGTTTTGGTACTCGTACTGCGAGTGGATGCGCCACTTCGAGTGCTTCTGGATGAACATCAGCGGATAGTCCTCCGCCGTGTCCCAGTCGTCTGCCGTCCGGCTCTCTATGTGCTTCGGCAGTTCTAGCGTGATGCCGCCTTCGGTCGGTGCGTCCTCGTCGTACAGTTCCAGCCGGCCCGACGGGGTGTTGAACGGCCCCGTGAACTTGACGACCGGCGTGCTCACCTTCACCGTCCCCTGTTCTTTCAGCGTCTCGTAGTCCACCTCGTCGTCGTGGGCGAGCAGTTCCCGAAGCGTCGCCGACTTGTCGCGATTGAAGTAGTCGCCGAAGCCGAGGCGCTCGGCCAGCCTGACCAGCATCCAGTGGTCGGACTTCGACTCCCACAGCGGGTCGTGGGCCGGCTGGCGGTACATGATGTGCGGGTGGCCGCCCCACGTGTCCACGACGTCCTCGCGTTCGAACCAGTGGGACGCGGGCAGGATGATGTCCGCGTGCTGGACCGACGGCGTGTGGTGCATGTCGGCGACGGCGATGAGGTCGAGGCTCTTCGACGCCTCCAGCCACCGCTGTCTGTCCGGCATCTGATTGGCGATGAAGTTCGACTCCTGGGAGTACATCACCTTCAGCTGGTAGGGGTCGCCGGACTCCATCGCGGTGAGGATGTCCGTCTGCGCGAGGGAGGTCGTTCCGGGTCCGTCCTCGGGCGCGTCATACCCGCCGTTGTCGTACGACCCGCCGAGCGGGTGGCTCCCCTGAATGCTCCCGTGGCGACCGAAGTCGCCGGTCAGTCCGAGCAGGATGGCGTACGCCTGCCCGAAGGTGTGGCCGTACTTGTAGCGGTCGACGCCGTAGCCCGAGGCGATACCGCCGGGGCCGCGCGTCGCCAGCCAGCGCACCGCGGTGCGGATGTTGTCGGCGTTGATGCCGACCTCGGCCGCGACGGCGTCGGCGTCGTAGTCGGCGACGTGCTCTTCGAGGAGCGAAAGCGCCGTGTGGCAGGCGACGCCGGCGACGGTGTACTCGCCGAACAGCGCGTACTCGCCGTACGTCTCGGGTTCGAGCGCGACCGGCTCGCCCGTCGATTCGTCGACCGCGACCGGCAGGTCCTCGGTCACGTCGTCGAACACGTCGCTCGCGTCGAGCAGTTCGCCCGTGTCGTCGCGGACGAGCGCCGGCCCGAGCGTCCGCTTCCGGAGGAACTCGGTGTCGTAGGTCCCGTCGTCGAGGACCGTCTTAATCATCGACAGGGTCAGGAGCGTGTCCTTGCCCGGCTTGATCGGGAGCCAGAGATCGGCCTTCGCGGCGGTGTTCGTGAACACCGGGTCCACGCAGACGAGCTTCGCGCCGTTTTCGACCGCGTCGAGGAGCTTCGAGGCGTCCTGTTGGAGGTTGCTGGCGAAGATGTCCGACCCCCAGACGATGACCGTGTTCGCGTTCCGCCAGTCGACGACCTCGTTGGTCGGCACGTTGAAGAAGCCGGCCCCGGCGAGCCGACGGAAGCCGAGCCCGACGTTGATGTCGATGGACCACGACTTCTGGGTCCCGCCGAACAGCGACGACAGCCGGCTCTGGATGGTGCCGCTGACGCCGTTGTTCCCCGACCCCGTCTCGAAGTAGACGCTCTCGGGGCCGTAGTCGTCGCGGACGCGCTCCATCTCGCCGGCGATGTAGTCGAGCGCCTCGTCCCACGTGACGCGCTCGAACTCGGCGTCTTCGCCGCGGCCCTCGGGGTTCGGACTGCCCGGCTCCCAGCCGACGCGCTTCATCGGGTACTTGAGCCGCGTGGCGTTGTAGATGCGCTGGGTGTGCGACAGCCCGAGGGTACAGGCGCGCTTGTACCGCTCGTCGGCCGGAATCTGCGGCTCGATTTTCCTGACGCGCCCGTCGCGGACGTGCGCTTCGAGCGGACACTTCCCGCGGCAGTTCGGCGCGCACGCCGTCCTGATAACCTCGTCCTGTCCGACGTAGCTCTCGATACCGGGGTTCTGCCTCGACGCCGGCTCGGTGGCGGTCTCGGCCAGCGAGGAGGCGTAGCCGCCGCCCCCGAGTCCGAGCGCGACGGCCGCGGCCCCGCTGGCCTTCAGCACGTCGCGTCTGAACACGCCGTCGCCGTCACCTCCTTTCGAGCCGCGCCGGTCGTCACTCATCGAACCCCTCCGGTTCGGTCGGTCGGCGGTCCTCGCCGAACTCCGCGACGACCACCTCGTGATACTTCTCGTGGAACGCCGCGTCGGAGAGCTCGCCGTTCGAGACCCGAATCGCGTCGCGGGCCATCCGCAGTCCCAACTCGGCGTCGTAGTCGCCCCCGTCGAGGATGGTGGCCGCTTCCGACTCCCACTCGTCGAGCGGAGTCAGTCGCGGCTGTTGTGGGTCGGTCATAAGTACACACGTACTGTGGAGGCCTCCCCCGGTAGGCCGCCCGCTGGATAATGAAGCAGTTTATGTACTCACCGGCGCGCGGACCGGCTCGAACGTCAGCTGTCTACCGATTTTCGCTCGGCCGGCTCGGCGGTCATTCGGCGTCGAACACCGCCGTTGCGAGCTTGGCTTCCACCGCGTTCAGCCGCTGGGAGAGCGCCGACTTCGAGATGCCGAGCGCCTCCGCGAGCGCCGCTAGCTCCGTCCGCCGCGGCGTCTCGTAGTAGCCGTGGTGGACGGCGATGAGCGCCGCCTCGCGCTGTTTCGCCGTGAGCGACGAGAGGTCGATGGTCGCCGTCTTCGACTCGGCCGAATCGCCGCGCCCGTCGGAGGTGAGCCGCCTGAGACAGACGCGCTCGGCCACCTCGTCGAGCCGCCCCACGAGGGTCGAAATCGTCTCGCGGTCCGAGAGATACGTCTCGACGACGATGTGCCGCCCGTCGGCGCGGCGGATACGCGGCACGCATCCGAACTCCCCGAACGCCCGACAGAGACAGTCGTCGCCGACGCTCGTCGTCGTGTGAACCACCTTCGAGTCGGTCCCGTCGTCGACGGTCACCTCGGCGTGACAGGTGTCGCCGTCGAGGTGCGTGTGGACGTCCTCGACCGCCGAGTCGGGGCCGGCTAACGGGCACGAACAGCGCTTCGCGGGCTCGATTTCCAGTCGGAGCTGGAGGTGTTGTTCCCGCGGTGTGTCGGCTCCCGCCTCCGCGACGCCGCTCGTGGAATCAGCCATCGGTAGTCAGTCGGTCAACACCGGGGAAGTGGGTTGTGCTGGTTCTCACATTTCGGCACCGCTCTGGGGGTTCGTCTCCCCGGTCGAACACTTCGCCGTCACGACCACCCCCTGGAGACGGTCGAAGAGCGCAACCCCGCGTTCGAACCCGGTTCGCTCACGCAACACGACGGGCGGAACGACCTGCCGGAACAGTTGGACGTGAATCGGTTCACGAGCGAACTTCGGGAATCATTTCACATCCCTGATGATTGATTGTGGGCCGTTCGACCCGTCTCGCAGTGGTGGCTGATAATATCCCGTAGAATACAGTGCGTGCGTTGCAGTACAGCGATTTTCCGGCGTCGCCATCCCGTGAGAATCGAATCAAGCCTTATCCGTCGCATCCGCGAACTCCCACTTGTATGTCACCGAGAAAACAAGTCTGTCATCATCGTTCACGCCGCTCGGTCGGGGGCGGCCCGACCCCTCGCGTGCACCGTCTCGGTACCGGGGGTGAACGCCCGTGGCGATAGTCGAGTCGCTCGTCGGCAACGGGCTGTTCGTCCTGTTCCTCGCGGTGCTCGTCGGGATGGGGCTCGGCAAAATCAGCGTCCGCGGCGTCAAGTTCGGCGTCGCGGGCCCGCTCTTTGCGGGGCTGGTGCTCGGCCACTTCGGCTTCACCGTCCCCGACGCGTACAGCGGGCTCACGCTGGCGCTTTTCGTCGCCGCCGTCGGCCTCATCGCGGCCCACGAAATCGAGGGGACCGTCAAGGCGTACGGCCTCAACTTCGTCGCCGTCGCGGTGCTGATGCCGACCGTCGCGCTGGCGCTCACCTACGTCTGGACGCAGTTCGTCTTCCCCAACGCGTCGACGCCGCTCATCATGGGGTCGTTCTCGGGCGCGCTGACGAGCAGTCCGGGGCTGGGGTCGGCCATCGAGGCCCTCCCTGCGGCCGCCCGGCAGGACTACCAAATCGGTCACTCCGTCGGCTACGTCGTCGGCGTGCTCGTCATCGTCGTCTTCCAGCAGTTGTACCCCGTCATCGCCCGGCTGGACCTCGATGAGGAAAAACGCCGCTTCGACGAGGCTATCGGCGGCACCGACGACGACGAATCGGGCTCGTCGGTCACCGAGGTGACGTTCAGCGTGATGGGCTACGCGCTCGTCATCGTCGCCGGCGCGGTCGTCGGGTCGATTCCGATTCCGATGGGTCCGTTCGGCACGCCCTCGCTCGGCACGACCGGCGGCGTCCTCGTCGCGGCGCTCGTCTTCGGCTACTTCGGCCGGGTCGGCCCCGTGCCGACGCGCATGGACACCGGCATCCTCTCGGAGATTCGGGCGTTCACGCTCGCGATGTTCCTCGCGGTCGTCGGCATCGGTGCCGGCGGCGGCTTCCTCGCGACCATCGCCGAGTACGGCCTCCAAATCGTGGCGGCCTCGGCGCTGACGAGCTTTATCGCCATCCTCGCCGGGCTCGCGCTCACGCGATACGTCTGGGGCATGGACTGGATTAGCGCCGCCGGCGGCATCACCGGCGGTCACACCGACACGAAGGGACTCGCGGCCGCCGTCGACGCCACCGGGGCCGACGAAGTCGCGGCGGGCTACGGCAACACCTACCCCTTCGCGCTCCTGTTCATGGTCGTCTACGCGAAGCTCCTCGTCCTCGTCATCCCGCTCGCCGCGTAGCGCTGAGGATGTCGCTGTACGGGGCGACACGGCCGCAAACCCACCGCAGTCGGGCGCTCTCTCTCTCGCGTCGCGTCCGCACTCGACCCCCGGTCTGGGTCGCCGACGACCCGGCGGGGGCTGGCTCCCGCACGGTGACAATCGAACCGCCGATTGATGCGCTCACGGCGCGTCTTCTCGCGCATGAGCGCGCACGCGAACACCGGTCCCGACCGCACCCGGCGACGCGAGCCCTTCCCGGCGTACGGGCCCGTGGACGCGGCGCTCGGGTTCGCCGTCTTCTACCTGTTCGTCGAGCGCGCCACGCCGACCATCGTCGAAATCGCGACGAGCGTCGTCCCCGGGCTCTCGGCGTCGGCGGTCGGCTTCGGTCTCGCGGCGATGCTGTGGTTCGTCTTCGCGCTGACGACGCTCGACCAACTCCGCCGGCAACTCGCGGTTCTCGGGGTCGTAACGGGCGACAGCGGCCGAACCGACGGCGCGTGGTCGGGTCGGGCTGTTCCGTCCGTCCCGTGGCTCCTCGTCTCCGCTGTCGTCGCCGTCGTCGGCGGGTTCATCGCCTCGGTCACGTTCGACCGCGCCGTCGACGCGGGCATCGCACTTATCCGACTCGTCGCGGGCCTCGGCGTCGGCGCGTTTCCAGCCGGCGCGTTCCCGCTCGTCGAGTTCCTCGCGATGGTCGTCTTCTTCGTCGCGTTCGGCGCGGCATCGCGCTCGCTCGACAGGCTCGTCGTCGGGAGCGTCAGGGTCGCGTTCCGAGTGGTCCTCCCGTAGGACGCGTCAGGAGACGAGATTTTCTTTCCCGCGAGACGTATCGAACCACAAGACTGTTATCCTAGTTTTCTGATTGACAGAGACGAGAGTCCCCATGAAGCGTCGCACGTTCCTCCGACTGACCGGCCTCGGGGCCGCCGTCGGACTCGCCGGCTGTCTCGGTTCGAACTCCCCTCCCCCGCGAAAGTCGAGCGTCGTCTCCGACTTCGAGGCGTCCGACGGCTCGCTCGTCGTCGACCTCGCCGACCAGACGTGGGTGATGTCACGCTACGAAGCCACAGACCAGTCGTCGCTGTCAGGGTTCGACCCGCAGTCGCTCGCCGCGCTCAGCCCCGTCGGGGTCGCGAGCGCGAAAGGCAAGAGCGGCGGCGGTGGCGGCCGCGGTGCGACCGGCCGCGGCACGGGCGGCTACGCCTCCGCCCCGCGGACGGTCCACGGCCACGCGTGGTACCACGGCGGCGACTACGCCGACGACTGGTACGAGAACAACGCCAACCAGGTGAGTCGGTTCCCCGTCGGCGTCGCCGCGCTCGGCATCGCCTACCTCGGGTCGACCGCGGCGATGCGCGACGACGCGCCCGACGCCGGCCCGGTGCCGTGGGACCGCGAGATTCAGGACCCGAACGACACCGTCGAGTACGACCTGTCGGACGGGAGCCAACTCGGCCGGGACGGCTGGTACCGCGTCGGCGCGCACGTCGTCGGCGACGACGTGAACCACGACTTCCGCTGGGAGTGTTACGACCTCGAAGTCACCGACGGCGTCGGCGACGCGGGGTACTCCATCGAAGAAGAGTGGAAAGTCTCCCCGCGCATCTGAGCGCGGCTGGCGCGCGCCCTCCGCCCTCCATCACGCACCCACTCGCCCGCAATCGATGTCTCACGAACGAACTGACACGGCGACGCTCCTGACGCTCACCTTCGTGGTGTCGTTTTGTAGCTTCGCCTACGAGTTCGTCTACTCGGAGCTTCTGACGGTGATGTACGGCGGGACGGTCACCCAGTACGTCATCACGGTCGGGCTGTACTTCTTCAGCCTCGGCATCGGCGCGGCCCTCTCCGACGACCTCGACGGCGCGACCCTCGGCGGGAACTTCTTCCGCACCGAGGTGTTGCTCGCGGCCGCCGCGCCCGCGGGCTTCCTGCTCATCGTCGGCCTCAACAGCGTCCGCATCCCGCAGGCGGTGCCCGCGGAACTCGTCTGGACCGTCGCCCGCCTGCCGGTCGTCGCCGTCGGGTTCCTCTCAGGGTTCGAACTCCCGCTTTTGACCCGTATGTTCGACGACCTCGACGACGACGGGTCGGCGACGCCCTCGTGGCTCCGAACCGCCGGCGATCGAATCCACGACTCCGTCGTGGCCGCTGTCGGCACCCTTTGGACCGTCAAGCGGACTGAGGGCCGCAGAAGCGGGCTGTCGGTCATCCTCGCGATGGACTACGTCGGCGGCCTCGCCGGTGCCGTCGTCTACGCTCGCGTCCTCTATCCCGGCCTCGGCCTCATCCCGACGATATTCGTGCTGGCGCTCCTCAACGGAGTCGCCGCGCTCGTCTTCGTCGCCCACTTCGGCGAGTGGTCGTGGTGGCCCCTCGGCGGCGGCGAGTACGCCGATTCACCCGACAGCGTTGCCACCGCCGGGAACGCGGCCGCCAGCGCTCGGGCCGACCGCTCGCTCTCGGCCGCTCGCGTCTCGAAGACGCTCCTCGTCGTCTGTCTGCTCCTGACGGCGACCTACGCCGGCGTCGTCGCCAAACACGACGTCGCCGACGAGCGCCTGTCGCAACTCTACCTCGAACAGCAGATAGAAAACGAGTACTCGCCGGGCGCGATGCGCGCGACGGTCACCTCCCAAGAGACGACCGCCTACCAGCACGTCATCCGGTACGACCGCACGTGGACCGGAACCGGGCCGAACCCGTACTTCGACGGGCGGACCGAGCAGTGTCTCCGCCTCGGCGCGGCCGTCCAACTCTGCGAGAGTTGGGCCGACAGCTACCATCAGGGGCTGGTCGACGTGCCGATGTCGCTCGTCGACCCCGGTCCCGAGACGAAGGTGCTCGTCGTCGGCGGCGGCGACTGGATTGCCATCGACCACCTGCGGGAGTACGGCGTCACCGTCGACCACGTCGACCTCGACGGCGAGTTCATGCGCGACGCGAAGACGGACCCGTTCTTCCGCCGCTGGCACGACGACGCCTACGAGTACGACCGACTGAACACGACGGTCGCCGACGGCTACCACTACCTCCAGGAGACGAACGAGACGTACGACCTCGTGTTGCTCGATATCCCCGGAGCGACCGACGACGACCTGCTCACGCTCTACTCGACGGAGTTCTACCGCTCGGTCCGGACCCACCTCTCCGAGGACGGCGTCGCGGTGACGTGGGGCTACTCGCCCGACGCCTACCCCGAACATCACAAGGCGTTCGTCAACACCGTCGGGGCCGCGGGTTTCACCCGAGAGCTGTCTTACTGGGTGCGCGAGGACCTCGACGACGACGGCGAGACCGAACGCGTCGAGCAGTTCTACGTGCTCGCCGCCGGTGAGCGCCCGCGACTCACCGGCGACGGCGCGACCCGGTACGTCCGCGCCCGCGAGGAGCACTACGACTCGGTCGAGTGGCACGCGGTCCCGCACTACCGCGGCGTCCGCGAGAACTCCATCTTCCACCCGAACTACGACATCCTCGTCGATACCTGACCACCCATGCCCTCTCACTCATCCCCGACGACCGAATCGCCCGCTGGCACCGAATCGCCCGCCGGAACCGAACCGCCAGCCGGCACCGACCCGTCTCAGCCGGACGAGACACCGACGGAACTGTACTTCGGCTACAGCGCCGACGCGCCGGACCTGACGACCGTGGACGTGAAGACGGTCGCCCCGGCGACGCTCGCGGGCGAACCCGCGGTTCTCACCGTTATCGGCGAGTCCCACTACGTCGGCCTGCCGGCGCTCGGCTTCCACGAACTGTGTTCGTGCAAGCCGTTGCCGCACGAGCGGACGCACCGGACGCCGCTTTCGGCCGGCGCGGAACGCGAGTTCCGCTTCGAGAGCGACCGACTCGACGCCCGAACGGTCGTCGAAGGTCGGCCGCTCGACGCCTTCCCCGGTCCGGAGGCGGCGACGGTCGCCTACCGGTTCGACCCGGAGGCGTGGACCACCATCCGCGTCGGCGACGGCGGCTACGAGACGTACCACACCTATCCGGAGTACGACCTCGCGCTGTACACCGAGACGACGATGACCCCCAGACGAGGGGCTCAGCGATGACTCCCGAACGAACTCCCCAGCGATGACTCCCGAACGACAGACCCACCGATGACCCGAAACGCTTCCACCTACGACGGCGACGTGACGCTCAACGGCTCCGAACGACCCCCGGTCGAACTCCGCGACCCCGCGGACGTGTTCGTCGGCGGCGCGAGCGTCGCCGGCGACCTCACCGTACAGAACGCAGAGTACGTCTTCACCCACGCGCCGGTGACCGACGACGCGGCCGTCGGCGACGCGGCCGTCGAGACCGAGATTCGCGGCAGTCTCGAAGACGGCTACGTCCAGTCGGTCGACGGCGACGTGCTTCTGGGCGACGCCGAAGACGTGTTCGTTGCGGCGGACGCCGCCGACGGCGCGGTCTCCGCGCCCGGCGCTGAGAACGTCTACGCGGGCGACGCGACGCCCGCCGCCGCCCCCGACGACTACGACGTGTCCACCTTCGGCTGGAAGCAGTCGGGGAGCGCGACCGACCCCGACACCGGCGTCTACGCGGTCGGCATGGCCCACGACATCGACCTCACGAAGGTCTCCTCCGACGTGGAACTCTACCTCGTCGGCCACGGCCACGAGGTGCGGGTCGAGGGTCGGGGCGCGGCGGTCTCGGTTCACTTCGTCGGCTACGACAACACCGTCAGCGTCGGCCCGTACCTCGCGTCGAGCGTCGAGACCGACACCGGCTTCGACAACGCCGTCGACGCCGACCCCTATCCCGCCGAGGACCTCGTCGAGATGTCCAGAAGCGAGGCCTACTCGAACGCCGGGTTCGGCCGTCGGAAGGTGACGTTCCAAGAGCCGGCCGACGGCGACGAGTGGTGTCCGAACTGCGGCAAGCCCGCCGAGGCCATCATCGAGCGCCACCAGATGGAGGCGTTTTTCCTCTTCGGGTGGCCGCTTTGGACCTTCGAGCGGAGCACCAACCCCGCCCGCGAGTGCGAACACTGCTCGCCCAACGCGATTCACGCCGAGCTCTCGGCGTCCGAGCGCCGCGAGATATTCGACTGACGCCGGCGGTCGTCCGAAGATATATATCAAATCACCAGACACTGTTGCATACACGACTGTCCGCGGGGTCGAGCGTCGCCCCGACGCCCGAGCGCGCTCGCCGACTCCGACCCCGACCCGCCCGTCTCACTCGCAGTTCCCGCCACACCCGCTGTCCACAGCGTATCCGTCCGCCCCTCCCCAGCCATGTCGAGAAATGAGTCCACGCCGGCGCTGATGTCCTCTTCGTCGTGCCGGTACACGTTCGACCCGTCGGTCCAGACCGACGCCCACCTCCAGACGACGTGGGAGTGTCCGCACGAAGCCCACCCCGAAAGCGAGTTCTGCGTGTTCCACATGAGCCGCGACGAGCGCGCCTCGCTCGACGTGACCGGCGACGACATCGTCGACGAACTCCGGGCGAACCTCCAGTCGCCCGACACCCGCGTCAACGAGTACGTCGGCGCGGACCTCCCGCACCTCTCGCTCACCTACCAGGACGTCAACGGCGCGACGAACCACGTCCTCAACTTCCAGCACGCCGATATCGAGGGGTTAGACCTCACTCACGGCCACCTCGACCAGGGGCTGATTCTCCGCGAGGCGACGGTCGGTCGCCTCAAGCTCGACGAGGCGGTCGTCACCGGCGACGTTGACGCCCGGGAAGTCACCGTGACCGGCGCGGTGACGGCCGACGAGGCGACGTTCGAACAGGACGTTCGCTTTTCGGCGGCGACCTTCCGCGGCGAGGTCAGATGCGACGAGACGGCGTTCCAGGGCGACACGAGCTTCGCGGACGCGACGTTCCACGGCACGGCGCGCTTCCGCGACGCCGAGACCAGCGGGAGCAGTCACGTCCTCGACGACAACATCACCTTCGCGGACGCGACGTTCCGCGACGACGCGAGTTTCAGGCAGGCCATCTTCGACTACGTGACGTTCGAGGGCGCGCGGTTCACCGCCGGTTCGGACTTCGAACACGTCGAGTTCGAGGGCGACGCGCGGTTCGACGGCGTCCGCTTCGACGAGATGGCCGATTTCGACGAGGCGCGGTTCCACGACGACGCGAGTTTCGCGGACGCCCGGTTCATGCAGTTGGCCGAGTTCCGCGGCGTCGAGTTCAACGGAGGGAGTCGGACGACCCACGACGACGTGACGTTCGAGGGCGCGACGTTCGAGGGCGAAGCCGACTACAAACTCGCGCGGTTCCGCTATTCGGACTTCAAAGACGCCGTGTTCAAGGGCGAACTCAACTTCGACCGCGCGACGTTCACCGCCCGCACCGACTGCTATCGGCTCCGCGTCGACGGCGCGTTCGACCTCTCTTTGGCGTCGTTCGGCGGGCAGGCGAACTTCGACGAGAGCGAGTTCCGCGACGCCGTCGTCGCCGAGGAGGCGTCGTTCGGTTGTGACGCCTCGTTCGAGGCGGTCGAGTTCCACTCTAACGCTCGGTTCGGCGAGGCGCGGTTCGAAGAGGACGTGACGTTCAAGACCGCCACGTTCCACGGCCTCGCCTCCTTCCGCGGGACGTTCTTTGAGGGCGAACTACAGCACCTCGAAGCCAACGCCTCGTTCAACGAGGCGACCTTCGAAGCCGGCGCGGAGTTCGAGGCGGCGAACTTCACGAGCGCGTCGTTCTGGGAGACGACGTTCCGCGACCGCGCGGACTTCCGGCAGTCGGACTTCGAAACGGCCCGCTTCCGCGTGCTCGTCGGCGACCGCGACACCTACCTCGACTTCACCGACGCGACGCTCGACGGCGGCACGATTTCGCAGGGCTCCGGCGAGCCGACGCCGTACGACCTCACCCGCGCGACCATCGGCGACCTGACGCTGGAGGGCGACGGCAACGAACACGAGCTTCTCGACCACTTCCGCTTCTGTCTCACCGAGTTCGACCGCTTCGACTTCAGCGACCACCACGGCTATCTCGAACGCAACGACTGGACCATCCACGACTTCGTCGGCAACGGCGCGACCGGTCAGTTCGCCGTCGAACTGACGCCCGATATCATCGAAGAAACGTACCGAAAGGCCCAGGACAGCGCCAACGCCGTCGGCGACACCCCCGCGAGCCGCGAGTTCGAGTTCAAGCGCTACTACTACAACCGACAGAAGAACTTCGACATCATCCTCAACGAGTACTCGCTGAACACGTGGGCCCGCGGCAAGAAGGTCGCCAGCGTGGGGCTGAACACGCTCATGCAGGTCACCTGCGGCTACGGCAACCGACTCCCCCGAATCGCGGCGTTCACGTTCCTCCTCCCAGCGCTGTTCGGACTGTGTTACGCCCTCGGCGGGCCGTTTCTGACGCAGGCCGGGAGCGTCTTCGACCCCGCCGCGGTCGACAAGACGACGATGGAAGTGCTCTTCGACAACGTCTACTACAGCTACATCAGCTTCAGCACGGTCGGCTACGGCGACGTCAACCCGCTCGGCCCGGCGGCGCGCGTGCTCGCGGCGAGTCAGGGGATGTTGAACGGGCTGTTTTTCACCCTGCTCACGTTCACGCTGTTCAAGCGCGTCCTCGGCGGGAGCTAATCGAGCCGAGTCGCCCGCGTCCTGTCCTCACTCGTCCGACCGCTCGTACACGTCCGGGCGCGCGTGCTGGAGTGTCTGCATGTCGCGGCGGACCTCGTCCAGATGCGACAGGTCGATAGTGGCGGTGACGACTTCCTCGCGGTCCCGCGCCTTCGAAATCACGTTCCCCCACGGGTCGACGACGAGCGTGCGGCCGTACGTCTCGACCCACGACGGCTTGTCGCCGATTTGGCCGGGCGCGATGACGTACGCCTGATTCTCGATGGCGCGGGCGCGAAGGAGCGGTTCCCAGTGGTCTTTTCCGGTGTGCATCGTGAACGCCGACGGGACGAGAAGGACGTTCGCGCCGGACTGCGCCATCGTCCGGTAGAGCCCCGGAAACCGGAGGTCGTAACAGATAGAGAGGCCGAACGTCGCGAGGTCGGTGTCCACCGTCACCGCCCGGTCGCCGGGCGCGACGTACTCCGATTCCCGGTGTTCGACGCTCCCGTCGAGTTCGATGTCGAACAGGTGGACCTTCCGGTAGGTGTCGAGCACCTCGCCGCTCGGGCCGATGAGCGCCGACGTGTTGTACACCCGGTCGTCGTCGGGGATCCGCTCGAAGAAACTGCCCGTGTGGACGAAGACGCCGTGTTCGCGGGCCTTTTCCGAGAACCGCTGTATCGTCGGTCCGTCGAGCGACTCCGCGACCTCGGCGAACCGCTCCTCCGGGCCGATGAAGGTCGTCATCTCCGGGAACGCCACGAAGTCAGCGCCGTCGGCCGCGGCCTCGTCGAGGAGTTCGAGCGCCCGCTCGACGTTCGCCGCCTTGTCGTCTCGCGAGTCTAGCTGGCACGCGGCCGCCACGAATCGGGACATCTCGTCGGAACGCTACGCGGACCGACGGTATGGTAGTCACGGTTACTCCCTCGGGTCGAACTCCAGGTAGACGAGCCGTTCGTCTCCGACCGTCCAGCCGTGGTGCCCCGGCGGGACGGTCGCGGCACAGCCGGCGGCAATCTCCGTCCGCGTCCCGTCGTCCAGTTCGAGGCCGAGCGTCCCGGAGACGACGTAGATGTCGTGTGCGTTCTGACAGTAGTCCGGCTCCGCGCTCCCGCGGTCGTCGTCGGTTCCCCACTCCGGTTCCAGCGTCGCTCGCGTGACCGCCACGCCGCTCAGTTCGACGGACTCCGTGTGGCAGGCTTCGGACGCCGCGGATTTCGCGGCGGTAAGCTCCGTGACGACTAGCTCGTCGGCCCCGGTACTGTCTGTCATAGGACACGTACCCCGGGCGTGGTAGTATCACTTTCGTCGGTACCGAAATCCGCTCACAAAGTGTAAGAGAGTTTTATGAACCGAGTTAATGTAGTAATTCAGATAGCTACCGATTACCGGAAGCCCGCCGACCTGACAGCTCCACAGTCTGCGAACATATCACGAACTGCTCAGACGCGGAGTACAGTTCGAAGTCCGCCGTCAACTCCCGCCAAAGTATATGACTCCTCAGCCGTTTTACATACGCGAGTATGGTCTCGATTCCCCGTTTCAGAGCTCTCTCCCCGGTATGGAACGCCGCGCTCATCGGAGTGCTTGCCTCGATACCCGTCAGTATCCTCGTAAACTGGCTCCCGAACTCGGAGGCGACTCTCGGTGCTGGCATGATGATATTCGGGGCGTTCGTCGCGGGGGCTGTCGCCGCGGTTCGCTCGGCGGATTCGGGCGCCGCCGGACTCCGTGCCGGACTTCTCGGTGGCGTTCTCGAACTCCTCGTATTTGTGGTGACGGCGGGCACGACGGCGGCGTGGCCGCTGTCCAGACTCGCGTTCTTCGCATTCGCCGCCGGAGCAGTCCTGTGTCTCGCCCCACTCTTCGGTCTGGGATGTGGTCGAGTCGGCGGGTGGGTAGTACGAACCGTTGCCTCGCGGTGGAACCCCACCGCGAGTACGTCGTAGCACCCTGTGGTAGTCCACGCAGAAGTATCATATTATAAATATATGTGTGGAACTGATATACTGAGCATCGATACTCGATTTGGGTTCGAACGCCACCAGTTCTCACAGCGAGACATTGCGAACTCGTTCAGCAACAGTTGTGCGGTTCGTTCCTCAGCGGGGAACCGCCTCCGCGATGACGCGCGCCGCTCCGCTCACTCGTCGACGGGTTCGAGCGGGTCGGTCTTTCCCCACCGCGCCGACGCGCCCTCCGTCGGTGTCGCCCACTCGACGGCGTTGTCGATGACCCGTTTGACCTCGTCTTGGTGGAAGATGGGGTACTCCTCGTGGCCCGGCCGGAAGGCGAAGATTCGCCCGCGGCCGCGGCGATAGCAGACGCCGGAGCGGAACACGTCGCCGCCTTCGAACCACGAGATGAAGACGGTTCTGTCGGGTTCCGGGATGTCGTAGGGCTCACCGTAGGTCTCCGTCGCCGGGATGACGAACTGCTCGTCGAGGCCGTCGGCGATGGGGTGGCCGGGGTCCGCGACCCAGACGCGCTCGCGCTCGCCACCGTGGCGGTACTTGATGTTGCAGGTCGTGCCCATCAGCCGCGTGAACGGCTTCGAGTTCTTCCCCGAGTGGAGCGGGACGAAGCCCATCCCCTCGTGGACGCGGTCGACGACGCGCTCCGCGACGGCGTCTGTCACCTCGTCGTTGGCGCAGTGAGACCACCAGACCAACACGTCCGTCGCGTCCAGCGTCTCCGCGTCTAACCCGTGTTCGGGCTCCTGTAGCGTCGCCGTTCGCACCTCGCGGTCCGGTCCCTCCAGATGCTCCGCGATGGTCCCGTGGATTCCCTTCGGATACCGCTCCGCGACGGCCGGCTCCTCCCGTTCGTGGACGTTCTCGTTCCAGACGGTGACTCGTGTCGGCATGCGCCATACTGTTCGCCCCCGTTGATAAATTCTCTCACCCCGAGCGTGACGGCGGTCCTCGTTCACTCGCAAAATACGTTCCCCAATCGGGAACAACGTGTAATAAGAAAGAAGACCGGCTATCGCCGACGAATATCGAATTTCAGCTATCATAGCTGACGAACTACGAGCTGTCGCCCCGATATTTTCGACCCGATTTCGTTACAGGATTAGGTATGTAATGTCGGTCTGGTGGGCTTCTCTCACGGCCCTTGTCCCGCACTCACATGATACTCTCTGATTAATAATTCCCAACACGGGAACAGCGTTCGGCTCGGAGTTCCCGGCTCGAAACGGTCTGATAGCTAATCACTGGTTTCGAGGCTTCTCAGTCGCTCTCTCGAATAGCGAGAGTTCACACGCCGAATACTGTCGTTCCCTTGATGGGAACGAATCCGCGGTTTTCGAATCCTTGTACTCGTCTTCCGAACACCGCGCGACCGGCCGGTGTCCCGCTTACGACCCCGTCTCCGACCACGGATGGTCGTAACTCGGGTCGTCGACGAAGCGGTCGAGGCCGGCGCGAATCGACATCCGGCTTCCGGCGGGGAGTCGCACCCGGAGCGCGTCCGTACCTTCGTCGTCGGCCGTATCGGCGTCTGCTCCGCCTTCGCCGACACCACGCTCCACCCCGTCGGTCTCGACCGTAGTAAATCGGTGTTCGCCGTACGCACCCGCTTGGACGACGACCTCTTCCTCCCTTGCTCCGGTGTTGACGAGCGTCAGTTCGAGTCCGTCGCTCGTCACCGACTTGACGAGCGCGGCGACGCCCGCCGGCAGTCCCGGCCGCTCTCTTCGGGCGTCGAAGTGCCGCACTTGGGCCATGACGAGGCCGCCGTAGTAGACCGGCTGTGGCGCACCCATCGTGAGTTGGAGCAGGGCCTTGTGGAACGCCGGATTTCGGTCTCGAAGGTAGTCTTCGTCCACAGTCGTCGGCTCGTTCTCCTCGGCGTCGAACAGTCGCAGTCGCTCGTCGACGTGTTCGCGCGTCGCGTCGAGGATTCGGTCCGGGTAGTCCGGGAACTCACCGTCGAGGTAGGCGAGCCACGCGTACTCGTGGCCGTCGCCGTGTTTCGTCTTCGCGCGCGGGTCGACCCGCCGCCAGTCCTGCTTCCCCCAGTCGCGGAGCCGACGCACCCGAGTTCGGTCCGCGTCGCGCATCGACATGTACCAGAGGTGGACCGCGTAGGGGTCGTCGGTGTGCGGCTGGAACTCGTACCAGCCGTCCCGCCACAGCACTTCCCCGTCGTCCTCCGTGAGGACGCCCGAGGCGTCGTAGTGGTAGTCGCCCTCGCCGCCGTACTTGTGCGGGATGTAGAGGGTGCTGTGTACGTCGTCTTCGGCGACTTCGATGCCGTTCTCGATGAGGACGTCGAGTTGCGACCGCGGAAAGTCGAGATACTCCCGGTCGCCTTCGAGCAGGACCGCGTTCTCCGCGGCGACGGTCGGTCCGATTCCGACGTAGTGCCAGCCACCCCACGACCAGCCGTAGTAGCCGCCGTACCACGAGCCGTCTGTGTACTCGCCGATCTCGCCGGAGCACCCGACGTTGTCGGGGATGATGCCGCCGTTTTCGGCCGTCCGCTCCCGCCACGCGTCGAGGTAGTCGGTGACCCACTCGCGGTAGCGGTCGTCGCCCGTGTGGAGATAGGCGTTCGTCATCAGGCTCGTGACGTTGAGGTTCAGCGGGATGTCGCCCTTCGCACAGCGCTCGTTCAGCACCTCGAACAGCCGCTCTTCGTTCGCCGGGTCGAGGAGGTCGGCGGCCTCGTCGAACTCCAAATCCCGCCACGGGAGGCCGTGTCTGGCCCAGCGGTAGTCCGCGCCGTAGGGGTGGTGTTCGTAGGCGGAGAAGTCGCAGAACTCCGGGCCCATGCTCCCGTTCATCGGCCCGCGGACCACCCGCTTTTCGGCGTCGTAGTTCCCCGTCTCCGAGTCGGCGGTGTAGAGGTCCGCGAACCTCGTTGCCCGCTCGACGACCGCGTCGTCGTCGGGCGCGGCGAGGCCCATGTTGTACGTGTAGAGATTGCCCTCGCCGAGGTGGAACCAGTCGCGGCACTGTTCGAACTCGTCGACGACCATCGGGTGGCCAAACGGCGTCTCCGTCGCCGCGCCGCGTTCGAGCGCCGCCTCGTACACGCGGCGGGCGTGGTCGAGCAGGCGTTCGTCGCCGCCCATCGCGTACAACAGCGGCCAGTTGTAGAACCCCTCGACCACGTCGTCGAAGCCGTCGACGCCCACGTGGTCGTCCGGCGGCCAGAACGGTTCCCCGTCGGGACCGGTGTAGTCGGCGACGAACCGGTCGACTGCGTCGGCCATCAGGTCGAACAGCGCTCTCTGTTTGTGCGCCCACGTCGGCGGTCGCGTCGCCTCCGCGGTCGCTTCGAACTCGCGCATGCCCACATACCCCGCGTCTCGGGTGATGAATATTCGGGTCGCGCGAGGCGCGGCGGCCGAGCACGGCCGGCCGCGGCGCTCTCAGTGGTGGGCCGTCGCCGTCGCCGTCGCCGTCGCCGTCGCCGTCGCCGTCGCTCTCGCGGTCCTCGGTCGGTCGTTGGTCGTCTGCCGGCCGTCCGCGGTTCGCGGCTTCCGTCGGTCGCGCGTCTCGTCTTCCGTCGGTCGCGCTCAGTCGATGAGGCGCTCGATGTCGTCGTCGAGTTGGTCGTACAGTTCTTCGGCGCGGCGCTCGTCGTCGGCCGACAGCGACCGAATCGGCTCGCGGACCGACCCGCCGCGCAGGCCGGCCAGTTCGAGACCCTTCTTCACCGCCGGGACGCTGATGGCCCCGTCGAGGCTGTTGTCCTGTCCGGTCTCGGAGCGGAAGTTCTGATAGGGCAGGCAGATGTTCCGAAGCTCGCGGGCGCGCTCCCAGTCTCCCTCGGTGAGCGCGTCGAACAGCGCGAGACCGACTTCCGGGCGGAAGTTGCTCACGCCGGCGGAGAAGCCCTCGATGCCCTCGTTCCAGAACGAGACGGCGAACGGTTCCGCGAGGCCGTCCACCCAGACCACGTCGTCGCCGGTGGTGCTGGCGGCCGCGCCGAGTTTCACGGCGTCTTCGATGGCGTACTTGATGCCGACCACGCCGTCGAGCGCCGCGAGGTCGCGGAGGTAGGTGATTGACGGGTCGAACCCCTTGACGTACGGCACCAGCGGGGCCGTCGAGGCCTCGGCGAGCTTCTCGTAGTAGCGAAGCAGGCCGCGCTCGTGGACGTAGGTGTGGTCCGGCGGCATAATCATCATCCCGTCGACGCCGATGCGGTCGTAGGCGTCGATGAGTTCGCGCGCGCTAGCGGTGCTCCCGCCGACGCCGGCGAGGACGCACACGTCGGACGGGAGCGCGTCGACCGCCGTCTCGGTCACGTCGACGCGTTCCTGCTGGGACAGCGAGTGGTACTCGCTGATGTTCGCCGACGCGAGGAATGTTCGGATTCCCTCGTCGTAGAGCGTCGTCGCGTTCGTTGCCAGTTCGTCGTGTTCGATGTCGAGGTCGTCGTCGAACGGGGTGAGGAGCCCGGCGGCGACGCCGCGCAGGTGCTCGCGCACACCGCTCTCTGCGAGTGGCATACCCGAACCACCGGGCACTCGCGCATAAAATCTTCGGACAGGGGGGTCGCCGCGACGCCGAACGCCCGGGAGTCGGCAAAACAGTTATCCGCTCCATCTCTGTAGTCGAACTCATGCCGCGTCAGACAGACTCGTCTCCAATCGCCGTCGGCGTCGTCGGCCTCGGTAGCCTCGGTCGCCGGCTCTGTCAACAGTTCGTCGAACTCCCCCGGTCGGAACTCGTCGCCATCTCCGACGTGGACCCCGACGGCCTCGCCGAGGTCGGCGACTCATTCGACGTTCCCGAGGCGCACCGCTACCGGTCGTTCGAGGCGTTCCTCGACTCGGCCCCGATGGACGCCGTCGCGGTCGCGACGCCCAACGGACTGCACTACGAACAGACATCGGCCGTGTTGGACCGCGGCCTGCACGTCCTCTGCGAGAAGCCGCTCGCGACCGACGCCGAGGAGGCCTACGAACTCACGACCCGCGCCGAGGCGAGCGACCAAACCGTGATGGTCGGCTACCAGCGACACTTCAACCCGGCCTACAAGCGCGCCCGCGACGAGTGGGCCGACGGCGACCGCGTCCCGCGGTTTATCACCGGCGAGGTGACCCACGACTGGCAGTCCTACTACGAGAGGGAAGACGACTGGCGGATGAACCCCGAGTTGAGCGGCGGCGGCCATCTCCTGAACGTCGGCACGCACGTCATCGACGCCATCCTCTGGACGACCGGCCTCACCCCGACCCACGTCAACGCCTACGTCGACTTCCACGACGACGAGCAGGTGTTCGACCGCCAGTCCTCCATCATCATCGAGTTCGCGGAGGGCGCGGTGGCGAACGTCTCGGACACGGGCGTCGTCGCGCGGACCCGCGAGCACGTCCACATCTGGGACGACGAGGGCGCGATATACCTCGAAGGCCACGAGTGGGACGACCGCACCGGCTACGTCATCGACGACGAGGGGACCGAACACCACCCCTACGACGGCTACGAGCGCTGGCTGAGCAAGGGCACCGCGTTCCTCGACGCGATAGAGACCGGAGAGACGCCGCCCGCGACCGCCCGCGATGGCCTCAAGGCGGTGCTCATCACGATGGCCGCCTACGAGTCGGGCCGGCGGAACGAGCGCGTCGCCCTCGACGAACTCTACCCGTTCGCGTCCGACGCCTTCCAGTAGCGCGCTCGTTTTCCCTCTCCTCTCCGCTCTCGGCTGTCTCCTCCCCGCGTCTCCTGTTGCGAAGCGGAGTTTTATCGTGGTGGCCGAGTCTGTAGAGGTATGCGAATTGCGACTGTCAGCGGCTACGCTCTCTCGTCACCCATCGAACCGCCGCAGGACCGCCCCTTCCACGGCGGCGTCCGACGTCTCCTCAAACGCGACGTGGTGCTCGTCGTCGTCGAATCGGCCGACGGCACCCGCGGCATCGCCACCGCCGGCGCGAGCAGTTCCGCGATGCGGGAGTACTTCGAGGGCGACTCGCAGGGGACCTTCGCCGACGTGGTAAACGGCGCGGTCGCCGACGCGCTCGAAGGCGAGTCGTTCGAGGAAGTCGAAGACGCCCACGCGGTACTCCGCGACACCGACCTCCCCGACCGACTCCGCCACGAGGCCATCTCGGCGCTCGACGTGGCGCTGTACGACATCCGCGGGAAGGAGGTCGGCGCGCCCATCTACGAACTGCTCGCCGACGACTACGGCGCCGACCCGACGACGGAGATGCCCCTGTACGCGAGCGCCGGGATGTACATGGAACCCGAGGGCTACGCCGAACAGGCCGCGACCATCCGCGACCTCGGCTTCTTCGGCTACAAATACCGACCGGGTATCGGCCCCGACGGGGACCGCCGCACCATCGAACTCCTCGCCGATGTCGCGGGCGACATGGAGGTGATGCTCGACGTGCACACGTGGTGGAAGATACGCGACGGCTACGACCGCGAGACGGTCGAGGACATCGTCACCTTCGCCGCCGAGCGGGACTGCTACTGGGTCGAAGAGCCGGTCTCGCCGGACGACCACGCGGGCTACGTCGACCTCGCGGAGACGGGCGCGCCGCTGGCCGGCGGCGAGAGCGAACCGACGCCCGAAGGACTCGTCGCGCTCGGCGAGACGGGCGCGGTCGACTTCCTGCAGGGCGACGTTCGCCACCACTGCGGCTACACCGGCTGTCGCCCCGCGGTCGAGTCCTGCGTCGGCCGCGACGTGGAGTTCGTCCCGCACAACTTCGGGACGTGGGTCGGCCTGCTCGCCAACGCGCACCTCGTCGCGGCCGCCCCCGAGGTGTCGCTCCTCGAATACCCGGTCTTCGAGGACGACCCGCTCCTCGACGCCGAGACCGACCCCGGCATGTACCCCTTCGACCTCGCGTTCGACATCATCGAGGGACGCCCGGCCGTCGAAGACGGCGTCCTCTCGCTGTCAGACGCGCCGGGACTCGGTGTCGAGGTGAACCTCGACGTGCTCGACGACTACCCCTTCGAGGAGGGGCCGTGGACCGAGTTCCACTACGACGAGGACTAAGCCGGCGATTCGAAGCGCCTCGTCTGCTTCGCCGCCCTCGTTTGCCTCGCCGCGTTCGCCGTCTGCACAAGCTATAATGCGTCTCTCCGTGGTACACTTTCCATGCACGTAACCGACATCGAAGTCATCCCGATATCGCACCGCCTCCCCGACGGGCAGGGCCTCGGCGACGCCCGCGGGTTCGGCCACGACAGGGCGACGACGCTCATCCGCGTCGACACCGACACCGGCGAGGTCGGCTGGGGCGAGGCGTTCGCGCCGGGGAGCGTCGTCGCGCCCGTCGTCGACGAGTTCTTCCGCGACGACGTGGTCGGCATGGACCCCTTCGACGTGCGACGGCTCGCCGAGGAGTCGTACACCGACCCGTACCACTTCGGCGGGAGCGTTTTCGTCCAGAGCGCCCTCAGCGGCATCGACGTGGCCCTGTGGGACCTCGTCGGCAAGGCGACCGGCAAGCCCGTCCACCGGCTCCTCGGCGGCACGCCCCGCGAGACGCTCACCGCCTACGCCTCGACGATGTACTTCACCGAGGCGGACCGCGACATCGCCGAGCCGATTCGGGACGCCGTCGACGAGGGCTTCTCGGCGGCCAAGATAAAAATCGGCACCGGCACGGACTCCGACGTGGAGCGGGTTCGAACCGCCCGCCAACTCCTCGGCGACGACGCGCGGCTGATGGTCGACATCAACGGCAACTACCGGCCGCGGCAGGCGATTCGCACCGCGAAGGCCATCGAGGAGTTCGACATCACGTGGATGGAAGAGCCGGTCCCGCCGGAGAACCTCTCGGGCTACCGCGAGGTCAAACGCGGCGTCGACGTGCCGCTGGCGGCCGGCGAGGCGCACTACGGCCGCTTCGAGTTCAAGCGCCTCGTGGACGACCGGACGGTCGACGTGGTCCAGCCGAACCTCGGTCGGTGCGGCGGGCTCTCGGAGGCGAGCCGCATCGCCGACCTCGCCAGCACGGAGAACGTGGCGGTCCGACCCCACATCTGGAACAGCGCGGTCGGCCTCGCCGCGGCGGTCCAGTTCGCGGCGTCCGTCTCGGACTACCCGCACACGCGGCACGTCCCGGAGCCGATGATGGTCGAGTTCGACCGGAGCGAGAACCCGCTCCGCGACGAGATTCTGCAGACCCCGTTCGACCCGACCGGCGGCGAGGTTGACGTGCCGCAGGCCCCCGGTCTGGGCGTCGAAATCGACGAGGACGCGGTCGAGCGGTACCGGGCCGACCGCTGAGTTCGGGTCGCTGACTCGCTTCTCGGCTCATTGCGCCGTCGAACCGACCCCGCTCTGTCCCGCCTCGCGGGATAGTTTTATGCGCCGGAGCACCGTTGCACCGGTATGCAGTCATCGTTAGTCGTAGTCGACAGTGCGGACTCCAACGAACGCCTCCTCGCCGAGGCGGGACAAATCGCGGCCGGCACGGACACGCCGCTCGTGCTCCTCACGCGCGTCACCGAGGACGAACTCGTCGAGAACGCCGAGACGTTGCAGGCGATGAGCGACGCCGCCAACACGTCGCTGGAGTCGAACTCCGCGCGGGAGGTCGCAAACCGGTTCGCGTCGCAGGCCGCAGACGAGGCGTTCGAATCGCTCGACGGGACCGTCGAGTACGACGCCGTCAGCGTCGTCGCCGAGGAGAGCGAGTTCGCCGACGAGGTGATTCGCGTCGCCGACGAGCGCGGCTGTGACCACGTCTACGTCGCCGGGCGACAGCGCTCGCCGACCGGCAAGGCGCTGTTCGGCGACACCGCACAGCGCGTCGTCCTCAACTTCGACGGGCCGGTCACCGTCCTGACCGAGTGACGGCGCGACCGGTCCCCCCGAAACGACAGCTATTTGCGACCTCGTCTCGTCACGTGTTATCACATGTATCAGCTGTCGGAGCAAGCGGAGCCTGTACCGTCGGGTCCGTCCCGAACCATCGACATCGGCTACATCGGCGGCGGGAGTCAGGGGTGGGCACACACGCTCATCAACGACCTCGCGCAGTGTCCGGACCTCGCGGGGAGCGTCACGCTGTACGACGTCGACTACGAGATGGCCTCGAAGAACGCCCTCCTCGGCAACCGCGTGATGGACCGCGAGGAGGCGGTCGGCGACTGGTCGTTCGAGGCGACCCGGAGCATGGACAAGGCGCTCGACGGGGCCGACTTCGTCATCTGTTCGATTCAGGACCCGCCCGGTGAGACGTTCGTCCACGACATCGACGTGCCGCAGGAGTACGGCATCTACCAGACGGTCGCCGACACCGTCGGTCCCGGCGGAGCGATTCGCTCCCTGCGAGCGATTCCGCAGTACCGCGATATCGCGGCGACGGTCCGCGAGCGCTGTCCCGACGCGTGGGTCATCAACTACACGAACCCGATGACGGTCTGCACGCGGGCGCTCTACGAGGAGTTCCCGGACATCAACGCCATCGGGCTCTGCCACGAGGTGTTCAAGACGCAGGAGCTGTTCGCCGAGCTGGCGGAGCGCCACATCGACGAGGCCGAGGGCGTCGCCCGCGACGAGGTCCGGGTCAACGTCAAGGGCGTCAACCACTTCACGTGGGTCGACGAGGCGCGCTGGCGCGACCGTGACCTGTTCCAGTACCTCGACGAGGAACTCGAACGCCGGAAGCCGCTTTTCGACCGCGAGCCGGGCGACCTCGACGCCGAGTCCTACTGGGTGAACAACGGGGAGGTCGCCTTCGACCTCTACGACCGGTTCGGCGTCCTCGGCGCGGCGGGTGACCGCCACCTCGTGGAGTTCGTCCCGTGGTATCTGAGCATCGACGACCCCGAGGAGGTCCAGCGCTACGGAATTCGGACCACACCGAGTTCGGCCCGCGTCTCCGACGACGAGGGCCCCGACGAGATGGAGCGCTACCTCGAAGGCGACGCCGAGTTCGAGTTCCGCGAGTCGGGCGAGGAGGCGGTCGACATCATGCGGGCGCTCGCCGGCGAGGGGACGTTCGTCACGCACCTCAACTACCCCAACGAGGGGCAGGTCGACGGCCTTCCAGACGGGGCGGTCGTCGAGACGAACGCGCTCCTCTCCGGCGACGACGTGACGCCCCTCTGTGCGGGCGGCCTGCCCGACGAGGTCGAGAGCATGGTCGAAACCCACGTCACGAACCAGGAGACGCTGGTGCGCGCGGGCTTCGAGGGCGACCTCGACCTCGCGTTTCAGGCGTTCCTCAACGAACCGCTCGTCACCGTCTCGCGCGACGAGGCCCAAGAGCTGTTCGCGAAACTCATCGAACTGGAGCGGGAGTACTTCGCCGATTACGACCTCGACGCGTCTGTCTTGCGGGCGTGAGCGGCCGGCTCGGACTCACACTGCCTCCCACCGGCCGGCCGGTGCCACCTATTCGTTCGCCGCTCCGGACCGCCTGTTTCGCCCGTCCGACTCGAGTTACTCCCCCGCGCCGTCGCTGACCCCCGTCTCGTTTCGGGCGTTTTCGTCCGCTCTGCTCGCGTCGATTCGCGGCTCCACGCCGAACCGGTAGTACACCGTCCAGACGGCCGCTACGACCGCGACGATGGCCAACAGCGTCGGCGACCACTCCATGCCGAACTGCTGGGCCAGCCACATTCCCGAGAGCATGACGCCGAGGACGAACACGAACACGGTCAGGTCGGCGGCTCGAAGGTTCATGTCCCGACGTTCGGAACCGACCGGGATAAACGTTCACACGCCCCGGCCGTCGACGCCGCTGGCGATGCCGCGGCCGACCCGCTCAGTCGCGGACCAGCCAGCCGACGGCGTTGCGGAGCAGTCGGCGGTAGTCGTCGTTCTCGAAGGCCTCGGCGGTGTGGCCGAGCGACGCGTAACAGACTCGCCCCGCGCCGTACCCGCGGACCCACGCGACCGGGTAGTCGGTGAGGTCGGGGTGGTCCATGCGCGCGAGCACGGTCACGTCGTCGTCCACGTCGACCTGATACGGCTCGTCGAACACCTCGAAGTCGTCGACGCCGTCGGTCACGTCGTGGTCCGCGACGATTTCGACGCCGAACGTCGACCGCTCGGGGTGTGTGAGGAAGTGGCCGCCGAGGAGGTCGCGGAGGTCGGGAAACGGCTCGTCGCGTTTGTCGAGGCCGCCGTTTCCGTCGTGGACGTTGACGAGGTCGGCGGCGCAGTGGAGGCCGAGATAGGCCCCGCCGTCGCGGACGAACCCGAGGAGGCCGTCGGACTGCTCGTCGGTCAGGGTGGCGTCCGTCAGGTAGTCCACGACGAGGTCGTAGCCCCCGAGGTCGGCGAGGGCGTCCCTGTCGGTCGTCGCGGTCAGCTTCGCGGCGTCGCCGATGGCGGCCTCGATGTGCGGTCGCATCTCCTCGAAGTCGTGGAACGGGAAGGTCGTCTCTCCGATGACTAACGCTGACGGCTGTTGCATGAACTGCCGTTCACGACCCGCGCGAAAAGCCGTTTCGGTGCGACCAGCGTCCACTCGTTGAACCCGACCGGGGCGACCGCTCACTCGAACTCGATGCGCCCGAAGAACTCGGGGGAGTGGTACGTCGGCTCCGGCAGGTCGATTCGGTTCCACGTCCCCTTCTGCGCGTCGGGGAGACCGCTCCGGTAGAAGTTCCCGCGCCAGACCGTGCCCGAGTCGAGTTCGATTGGGAGGCCGGTCAGCGACCGGAGCGTCGAGAGTGGGAGCCGCGCCGCGAGCCACCACGAGTCGTCGTCCGGGGACGCGGTCTTCGTGGGGCCGGGAACTGACGTCTCGACCTCGACGGCCGCCGCGTCGGTCGGCGTGACGAGGTCGCGGCCGACGTCGCGCTCGCGCCAGTTCGGCTCCTGCCACGCGAGTTTGAACGCGCCGCAACAGTTCGCCTCGAAGTTGAAGTACCGGGCCGTCGAGCCGTCGTCTGGGGGGGCCGGCGTGGCGAACAGTTCGACTGAGCTGTCCTCGAACGTCGGCCCGTTCAGCTCCGTCACGTCGGCGGTTATCTCGCCGTCCTCGACGTGGAACTGGAGGGAGAGCGCCTCCGTGTCGTACAGCGCCCTGACCGTCGTCTCCGGGCCGGGGTCGTCGCCCCACGCGTACTCGTCCAGCCGGGCGACGTTCGCCCGCTCCCACACCGTTCCGCCGACCGCGCCGGTCAGCGGGACCGCTCTGGCCGCGTCGATGCGGCTGACCTCGTAGGTTCGCATACGACTCACTCACTCGACCCGCCCGCAAGAGCGTTCCGCCCGCGCCGGACCGCCGCCGTCGCTCGTAGCGAGTCCGCGCCGTCGCACGTCTCGCCAATCTTTATTGGGTGGTAGTGCCACACCGAGTCGTAGTGGTAGTCAATCAGCAGGCTCGACCAGCGAGTCGAGGACAGCGGAGCGCACTCGCGCTCATCGGTCTCTCGCGCGTCGCGTGCGGGTCGCTCTTCGGGACGGCGATGGCGCTCTACATCGGTGAACAGGGGTCGCCGTTCGCGGTGAGCCTCGCGTACGCGGCGTTCTCCTTCGGACTGTTCGTGTTCGCCCCGGTCTGGGGCGCAATCGCAGATATCACGGGTCGCCGGCGGGCGATACTCATCGGGACCGCGTTCCTCTCGACGCTCGCTGTCGTCCCGCTGACCGTCACCGCGTCGGTCCCGCTCCAAATCGCCTGTCGGGGCCTCTTCGCGGTGTTCACCGCCGGGTTCCAGTCGGTGATTCTCACAATCGTGAGCGAGTCTGGCGGCGAGTCCGGCCGCGGGCGCTCCATCGGCTTTTACAGTAGCGCCCGCTCCTCCGGAGCCATCAGCGGTCGGCTGTTCGTCGGCTATCTCGTCGGCCTGCTCGTGCCGACGGACCTCTATCTCGTCGTCGTCGGGCTCGGCCTCGTGGCGACGCTCCTCACGCTCCGCGTCAGAGACCCGACGCCGCCGTCGGGGGCCACGCTGACCGCGGGCCGACTCCTGCGGGAAGTCCGGAGTCGACTCCTCCCCGGCGGCGCGCGGCGCGAACTGTTCGAGCGGACCGGCCTCGGCTGGCTGTACGTCGGCATCGTCCTCCGGAACATGACCGAGAAGGGGTTCATCTCGGTCGTTCCGGTGTTCCTCGTCGCCGACGTGGGTCTCTCGAACGTCGTCATGGGTGCCGTCCTCGCGGTCAGTCCCGCGGTTCGAGTCGTCTCGATGTACGGGTTCGGCCGCCTGAGCGACAGCATCGGCCGGAAGAAGCTCATCGTCGGCGGCCTCGCCGGAAGCGGCGTGCAGGCGCTCGTGGCCGTTCTCGCGCTCGTCCCCGATGGGCGACTCGCCCGCATCGGTATCAGTAGCACCGCCTTCGTCGTCCACGCGGTCACGTTCTCGATGCTCACCGTGGGAACCATCGCCTTCGTCGCCGACGTGGCCCCCGTCGACCGCGAGTCCGAGCTGATGGGCCTCCGCTCGACCGCCCGCGGCCTCGGCGGCGTCCTCGGCCCGCTCGTCGTCGGCGTGCTCGCCACCCGGTTCGACTACGCGACGGCGTTCGTCTGCACCAGCGTCCTCGCGTTCGTCGCCGCCGGGCTGGTCGGACGGACGCTCACCGAGAGCTTCTCGCCCGACTGAGGCCGCGCGACCGCACAACTTCGCGACCCCACCCGCCGCCCGTAAACGCTTATCACGCCGCCCGCTGACGTTCGAGTCGATGACGCCTACAGTCACAGTCACTCCCTCGTCCGACGGTGAGCGCCGATGACCGAGACGCCGGTCCGCGTCGGCATCGTCGGCTGTTCGAGCATGGGTCGGTCCCACGCCGAGGCGCTCGCCGACGTCGACGGCGCGGTACTCGTCGGCTGTGCGGACCACACCGCAGAGACCGCTCGCTCGTTCGGCGAGACGCACGGCTGTCCGTCGTACACCGACCACGCCGACCTGTTCGCCGACGCCGCGCTCGACGCCGTCTGCGTCTGCACGCCCAACGGGGCCCACCGCGACATCGTCGTCGACGCCGCGGCAGACGGCATCGACGTGCTCTGCGAGAAACCGCTGGAAATCACGCCCGACCGCGTCGACGACATGGTTGACGCCTGCCGCGACGCCGGCGTCACCCTCGCGTGTATCCTCCAGCGGCGGCTGTTCCCCACGATGCAGTTCGCCCGCGAGGCGGTCCGAGACGGCCGGCTCGGACGACTCGTGTTCGCCGACGTGCGGGTGAAGTGGCACCGCGACCGGTCGTACTACGACGACTCGTCGTGGCACGGGAGCGCCGCCCTCGACGGCGGCGTCCTGTTCACGCAGGCGCTCCACGGCATCGACCTGCTCCAGTGGGTCGCCGGCGACGTGTCGCGGGTCGCCGGCACCGGCGACGCGCTGTACCACGACATCGACGCGCCCGACACCGCCGCGCTCTCGCTTCGGTTCGAGGACGGCGCGCTCGGGCAGGTGTCGGCGACGACGGCGACGCGGCCCCAACAGCCCATCAGCCTCGAATTCAACGGGACGGAGGGAACGCTCCGCGTCACCGAGACGGGCGTCGAACTGTTCGAGGTGAACGGGGAGACACAGCCCGTCGAACTCCCCGACCCCCGCCCCGACGGGCCGCACGTCGCCCAGATACGCGACTTCGTCGAGGCCGTCTCCGAGGGGCGACCGCCGATGGTGCCGCCGGACGAGGCCCGAAAGGGACTGGACATCATTTTCGCCGCCGAGGCCTCGGACAGCCGCGGCGAGTGGGTGTCGGTGTCCCCTCTCGGCGACCTCGGCGACGCGGGCGACCGAGCGCGCTGACTCGCCCGACGACTCCCCCGCGCCCGCGGCCGTCAACAGCTATTTGATTCTCTCTCGCGTCCCCCACGGTATGGAGCGCGTGACTCTCGGTATCATCGGTTGTGGAGCCATCAGCGACGTGTACTTCGAGGCGGGGAACCGCTTCGACGCCCTCGATATCGTCGCCTGCGCCGACCTCGACGCGGACCGCGCGGAATCGAAGGCGGACGAGTACGGCGTCCCCCGCGTCCTCCCGACCGAGGACCTGCTCGCGGACCCCGAAATCGACGTGGCGGTCGTGCTCACGCCGGCGGGCACCCACGGCGACCTCGTGTCGGCCGCGCTTCGGGCCGGCAAACACGTCTACACGGAAAAGCCGCTCGCGGCGACGAAAGCCGAAGGCGAGGCGATTCTGGAGACCGCCGCCGAGCGGGGACTGACCGTCGGCGTCGCGCCCGACACCGTTCTCGGAACCGGCATCCAGACCTGCCGCGACCTCATCGACGAGGGGCGCATCGGCGACCCCGTCGGCGCGACGGCGTTCTGGTCGAACCACGGCCACGAGCACTGGCACCCGAACCCGGACGGCTTCTACGCGGAGGGCGGCGGCCCACTTTTCGACATGGGGCCGTACTACCTCACGTCGCTCGTGACGCTCCTCGGCCCGATTCAGTCGGTCGCCGGCACCGCGAACACGCCGTTCGCAGAGCGCGAGATAACGAGCGAACCGCGCCGTGGCGAGCGGATTCCGGTGTCGGTGCCGACCCACGAGACGGCCGTCGTGACCTTCGAGAACGGCGCGACGGGGACGCTCCTCACGAGTTTCGACGTCTGGGAGTCGGAACTGCCGGGGTTCGAGATTTACGGCACCGAGGGGACGCTGAGCGTCACCAACCCCAATCGGTTCGACGGGACGCCCCGCGTCCACCTCAGCGACGACGACGACGGCGAGTGGCGCGAGGTTCCCGTCGAGCGCGACCACCCCGGCCAACAGCGCGGCCTCGGCCTCGTCGACCTCGCGTACTCGCTCGACGCCGACTGGGACCACCGGACCAGCGGCGACCTCGGGTTCCACGTCCTCGAAGCGATGGACGGCATCCGCGAGTCAGCCGAGAAGGGCGCGTACGTCCGACTCTCGGCGCAGTGCGAGCGCCCGCCGTCGGTCCCCGACGGTTTCCCGCGTGACGTCGGCCCGGCGGATGACGCGGAGTGAACTCGGGAGCGAACGCAGGTGTCGGTGTCCGTACCGGTTTCGGCGTCGGCGACGGCGTCTGAACGACAGTTCCAATCGAGGCGTTTCTCTCAGTCGGCCGGCTGTTCCGCGTCGTCCGCGACGTCGATGTCGAAGTCGTCGGCGATGGGGTCGCTGTTCCGGTAATCGATTCTGTCGTGCGCGTCGAAGCAGGCCGCCTCGTGGCGGTCCGACGGGCCGCTCATGCCCGAGAGGTCCGGCGTGTTCGACGTGCAGTACTCCCGCGCCTCGGGACAGCGGGTGTGGAACCGACAGCCGCTCGGCGGGTTCTCCGGGTCCGGAATGTCGATTTTCCGCACCGGCGGCGTCTCGATGGGGTCGTTTATCTCCGAGAGGCCGGAGGTCGCCCACAGGAGGCTCTTGGTGTACGGGTGCTGGGGGTTCTTGATAATCTCGTCCGCCGGGCCGATTTCGACGATGCGACCGAGGTACATGACGGCGATGCGGCCGTCGGCGCGGCCGGCGAGGTACCGGGCGTTCGCCATGTTGTGCGAGATGAAGACGAACGAGGTGCTGAACATCTCCTGCAGTTCGAGAAGCAGGTCCATCAGGTTCACCCGAAGCGACACGTCGAGGGCGCTCACGGCCTCGTCGGCGAGGATGAGGTCCGGTTCGAGGAGCATCGACCGGACGATGACGGTCCGCTGGGCCTCCCCGCCGCTCAGTTGGTGGGGGTACCGAGACGCGTAGTCGTCCGCGGGCGTGAGTCCGACCGTGTCGAGCATCTGGTGGACGAGTTCGCGGCGCTCGACGAGGTTGAGTTCCGGCCGCCACTTCTTCAGCGCCGGATTGAGGTTCTTGAATATCGTCCGGTTGGGGTCGAGCGAGTTCCCGGCGTCCTGGTGGACCATCTGGAGCGACTTCCGAATCTCCTTGTACGGGATGTCGCCGGGTTCGAGGTCGGACTTCCAGATGTCCTGCCCGCGGAAGCGGACCGTCCCCGAGGTGGGGCGCTGAAGGCCTATCATGGCCTTTCCGAGCGTCGTCTTGCCACAGCCGGACTCGCCGACGAGCGCGACCACGTCGTTCTCGCCGATATCGAGCGAGACGTCGTCGACGGCGCGGACGACGCCCTTGTCGTCGCCGAGGAGGCGGTCGAGGATGCCCTCGTTGCCACCGAAGTGGACGCTCAGGTCGTCGACGCGGAGCAGGGGGTCGTCGCTCATTTCGAGACCTCCTTCTTGAGGGGAATCGTCTCGCGGGCTTCGTCGGTGTAGAAGCACGCGGCCCCGTGACCGTCGGACACCTCGATGAGGTCCGGGTTCGTCGCCCGACACTGCTCGTCGGCGAGCGGGCACCGGGTGTGGTACGAACAGCCCTTCGGGACGTTCAGCGGGTCGGGGCTCGTCCCCTCGATGGACGCCATCTCGTCGAGGTCGGCGTCGATGTCGGGTATCGAGTTGAGTAGCTCCCGCGTGTAGGGATGGGCGGGGTCCATGACGATGTCCTGCACCGGGCCGAGTTCGAGCAGTTCGAAGGCGTACATCACCGCGAGGCGGTCGGAGATGCGCGCGACGTGGCTCAGGTCGTGCGTCACGATGACGATGGTGAGGTCGTACTCGGCTTTCAGCTCCGAGAGGAGCTTCAGAATCGACTGTTGCATCAGCAGGTCGAGCGCGGCGGTCGGCTCGTCCATCACGAGCACGTCGGGGTCGAGGATGAGGCTCAGCGCGATGAGCGCCCGCTGTTTCATCCCGCCCGAGAGCTCGTGGGGGTACGCGTCGAGGACGCGGTCCGGTTCGAGGTGCACGTCGGAGATGAGCTGTCGGGCGCGCTCCATCCCCGCTTGGATGTCGTAGTCGTGCGCGCGGAGCGTCTCGACGAAGTGGTCGCCGATGCTGAGCGTCGGGTTGAACGAGTCGAGCGCTCCCTGTACGACCATCGAGACGCGCTCCCAGCGGAACCGGCGAAGCTCCTCTTTGCTCAGGTCGTTGACCTTGATGGGTTCGCCGCCCTCCGGCGGGTTGAACACCACGTCGCCGGTGAGCGTCCCCGGGGAGTCGATGGCGTCGAGCATGGAGTCCGCAAGCATCGACTTGCCCGAGCCGGACTCGCCGACGACGCCGAGCACCTCGCCGCGGCGGACGTTTATCGACACGTCGTCGAGGACCCGCGCGTCCCCCCGTTCCATCGCGAACGCGACGCTCGCGTTCGTTATCTCTAAGACGTTGTGCTCGGCCGACGGCTCGTCTGGCATCTGCTGTTTGGTGTGTTGTGTCGCCATGGTCAGTCTCTCTCGTCGGTTCGTGCGGCGGGCGAGCGGCCCCGCCCGTTACGCGTGCGTATCGTCAACATGTGACCGTAGTAGGAAACTATCACGTTCAATCCTACTTAATACTTTCCGCCGGTGCAAGCGGGTTCGACCAATTTCGGCCACTTCGGACGGTTCAGCCAGCGATACCGGCAAACTATAAGTTCGTCCGCGATGTCCGTGCTGACATGGCGCAAGCGCAAACGCGACAGAACGTACTGCGGACAGTTCGCTCCAAAATCGGCGGCATCACCTCGACGGTGATTCTCCTCGGCGCGCTGTTGATTCTCTTTGGTGCCGCCCTTCAGACCGGTGTCTGGGCGGGGATGTTCGGAATAATCGGTGGGTTACTGGTGTTCGTCGCCGTCGCGTTCCGGGTGGTTCTGTGGGCGTACCGACTGGTCTGATCACATCATGGTAAATCCGTAGTACACCCCGACGAGCAGGATAACGAGTATCACGAGGCCGAGCAGGTACCGCGTCGTATTTCCTTCTTTCTCCACTTTCATGGTTGAAGTCCGTTTGGTAGGTCGATAGCGCGTGTGTTAACCTTTTCCCCGAGACGGCGTAGCACGGCCGCTCTCGGGTCGAGACAACGGAAAAAACGGCGACGCGAAATCGACCGTCCGGGTCGAGTTGGTCAGTCTGCGGCGGACGCGGCACCGTCGCCGCCTTCCGAGCCGCCGCGACCGCCTTCCATGTCTTCGGTCGAGACGGTGGCCGCGTGGCGGGCGCGCAGACGGGGGTTGAACAGTCGGTCCGTCCCCTGCGCGAACAGTTGGAGGCCGTACGTCATCGTGACGATGAACAGTATCGGCGCGAGCAACCAGTGGAAGCGGTCCATGCCCGACAGCGCGCCGCCGTTGCGGGCGATGTTGAGGACGACGCCCCAGTTGCTCGTCGTGAACGGCAGTACGCCGATGAAGTACAGGCCGACGGACTCCATCAGGATGTTCCGCATGGAGCCGACGGTCCCCATCGTCAGCATCGGCATGAGCCGGGACATGACGTTCTTCGAGAGGATGCTCGACGTGGGCAGTCCGAGCACGCGCGAGGCCTCGACGTGGGACTCACCGCGGATGGTGAGCACCTGCGAGCGGAGCTGTCGGGCCAACCGTGGCCAGTTGTCGATGGCCAGCACGAACCCGACGAACACCGGACTCTTCGGTTCGAGAATCACGGCGAGGACGATGACGAGCGCCAGCCCGGGGATGTTCATCATCACGTCCGTCACCGTCATGAGCACCTTGTCGATGACGCCGCCGAGGTAGCCGGACGTGACGCCGAAGAAGATGGCGAGTCCGAGCGTGACGATGGCCCCCGACAGCATCATGACGAGCATCGGACGAGTCGCGAGCACCTGCTGTGCGAGGAGGTCGCGACCGATGTCGTCGGTGCCGAGCGGGTAGCGCATGCTCTCCAGCGGTTGCAGGAGAATCGGGCCCTGCATCGGCCTGACCTCGGGGACGAGGTACGGCCCGAACAGCCCGAGGAAGCCGAAGATGCTGAGGATTATCGCGCCGACCCGCGCCCGCGGCGAGGTCCAGATGATGCGGAACGGCGTCAGGAGGCTCTGGTCGATTCGCTCCTTGATGTACTCGCCGCGCGAGAAGTCGGAGCTATCGACGTCGAAGCTCATCGCGCCGCTCGCCGAGATGCGGTTCCCTTCGATGCGGTCGTCGATGGTCTCGGATTCGTCCGCGCCCCCCCGAAGGCGGTTGAGGAACCGCTGGAGGCGCTCGCGGTACGACCGCGAGTAGGACTCGCGCTGAGTGTGGCCGGCGCGCGGGTCGATGAAGCCGTAGGTGAAGTCGGCGATGAGGAGTCCGACGACGGTGACGAGGGTAAAGAGGATGACCGCCGCCATGACCGTCGTGTAGTCCCGCGCCATCGTGGCTTCGTAGAAGTAAAAGCCCATGCCGCGGTAGCGGAATATCTGCTCCATGATGACCGACCCGCCGAAGAGGCTGGCGAGGCCGGCCATGAGACCGGTGTACATCGGGAGCATCGAGTTCCAGCCGATGTAGCGCAGTTGAATCCGGCTGTCGGGCAGTCCCCTGAGTTCCGCCACGTCGACGTAGTCCTCGCCGATGATGCGAGTACAGTGGGCCCGGAATTCGAGACCCCCCCACGAGGTCAGCGCGAACGACATGATGGGGAGCGCCGCGTGTCGCAACACGCTGGCCATGAACTCGATGTTGAAGCCGGGCGTGAGCGCGTTGTCGTAGCGCCCGCCGTTGGGGAAGAACTCGGTGCCGAACCCGAGCGTGAACAGCAGTACGAGGCCGACGATGTAGTACGGGACGGCGTCGGAGAAGATGACGAAGTAACTCCCGACCACGTCCCAGGTGTCGCCCTCGTGGACGGCGAGGAAGCCGCCGATGAGAAACACCATGATGGTGCCGATGACGAGGGCGAAAAGCGAGACGAACATCGTCCACGGGATCGCCGGTCCGAGCACGTTCCAGACCGGGTCCGCGTAGAAGATCGACCGTCCGAAGTCCAGTTGCGCGACCGATACGATGTACTCGACGTACGCTTGGAGCATCGGCTTGTCCGGGTTGACGTTCGAGTACATCTCGACCATCTGATTGAGGCGGGTCGACGAAACCGCCCCTCCGGACCGCTGTCTAATCTGCGCGGCGATGTAATCCATCGGCCCGCCGGGTATGAGCCGAACCGTCACGAACGAGAACGTGATCGCCGCCCAGACCGTTATCAGGGCCTGCGCTATCCGGCGCACGTAGTAGTTTTTCTCGACCATCCTTGCTAGTTCTTACCTCTCATGTGTGCACTTAATCATTATGAATAGGGCTACTTTCGACCGCACTCGACCGACCCGACTCGCCGTCGTCTCGTCCGGAGGCGTTCGCGCCGGCCTCCGGACGGGGAGTTCACCGCATGGTTGGTACGTATGGCTGTTTCGGTGAGACGACGGAATCGCGTTCAGGCGGCGGCGCTCGGTCCGATTACTGCCCTCCCGCCGGGTGGAAGTACTCGGTTCCCATCTTGGCCATGTACTGGCAGTAGGAGTACTGGCCGATTTCGACGATTTCGTAGCGGTACGCCGGGTTCAGGTTGTCGTTCGGCGGCTTCGTCGCCCAGTTGTCGTGATTCAGCCAGTAGCCGCCCGTGCCGCCCTCCTCGTTGATGAGCATCATCGGGAGCGACTGGTTGAATATCCACGAGACCTCGGCGACCTTCTGTTTGCGCTCTTCTTCCGACATCTGCGTCCGGAGCTCGTTGAGCTTGTCGATGACGTCGACTTCCCGGAGGTCGCCGGTCGGGTCGCCGATGGGGTACGGCACCTCGACGACGCGGTCCATCGCCCAGCTGTCGTTGCTCGGAAGCGGCTGTCCGGACAGCGACTCCTGAACCCGGAAGGAGTTCGTGAAGCCGAGGAACGGCGGCCCGGACTTCGCGCCGCCCCAGTTGTCGAACAGCAACTCCCAGTCGCCGGACTCCATCGTCTTCCCGGCGCGGATAGTCGCCTCCTGTGCGGTCACTTCCGTCTGGAGACCGAAGCTGTCCAAGTAGGACTTCGCGATTTGGGCGAACCGCAGGGCCATCGGCTCCTCGTCGGAGGTCGCCGTGTAGAACCGTAGGGTGACGTTCTCGCCGTTGGGGTCCTTCCAGCGGTTCCCCGGCTTCGAGAAGCCGGCGGCTTCGAGGAGCTCGGTCGCCCGCTGTTCGTCCACGTCGCTTTCGGTGTGGGCGTACCGTTCGAGGCTCGCGAGGTCGCCGCTCGGCCAGTTCGCGTTCCCGCCGAACCACGGCACTTCCTTGTCCTGTCCGATGCCGGACGGAATGCGGTCTTCGACCCAGTAGGTGCCGTAGTCCGGCACCCACTCGACGAGCGGCTTCCGGGGGACGATGTGGTGAATCGCCTTCCGGACGCGCGGGTCGCCGGTGATGTCGCTCTGACAGTTGAGCAGGACGCCCATCGCCCCACTGCGCATCTGCGGCGTGATTTGGTCCTCGGAGAGGCTGTCGGCCGGCCCCCACCCGTTTTCTTTGAGTTGGTCCCGGGCGGACTGCGACTCCGGCGGGTAGCTCACGTCGATGACGCCCTCCTGCATCGCCTTGGTCCGCTGTTGCTGGTTCGGGTAGCGGTGCCAGTCGAGGCTGTAGTCTATCATGTCGCCCGTGATTTCGCCGTTCGACCACTCGGCGTCGCTGAAGGGGCTGACGTAGTCGTCGTAGGGCTCGAAATGCGCGACGTTCTCCTCCCCGCTGACGAACTCCCAGACGGAGTTCCCCGGGACGTTCGCGTTGTCCCAGACGTCCTGCTGAACCGCCTGCATCATCTCCTGTTGGGCGGCGGTCCGCTCCGATTCGGTGGTGGCGTCGTCGAACATCTCGGCGTACTGCCCCCAGATGTCTCGGTGCGCCCAGAGCCACGCCCGGCGCTTCATGTGGCCGAACTCGAATATCTCCCGACTGATGTCGGGTTCGACGAGGTCGAACGTGAGCTCGTACTTCCCGGTCGTCTCCACGTTCTCGTACAGCGGCTGTGCGCCGTAGCCCTTGTGGACCGTCTGCATCAGCTGGCCGATTTTGAGCTGGGTCGCCACGTCCTCCGCGGTCAGGTCGTCGCCGTTGTGCCACGTGTAGGTGTCGCGGATGTTCCACGCGACCTGCCCGCTGTCGGCGTACTCCCAGTCCTCGATGACCATGCCCTTCGTCTTGTTCGACACCTTGTCGTGGACGGCCAACTGGTCGAACATCGCCCAGTACCACCGGAACGAGAAGTTCGCGGCGTTGCCGTAGGGGTTGAACCGGGCGTTCGTCGGCGCGAGCGAGATGATGTGGTCGAGCGTCTGTCCCGACGACTGGCCCGACTCGCCGTCGGTCGTCGTGCTCCCGCCGCCACCGCCCTCGTTTTCGAGGGGCGTCGGCGTGTCCTCGTTCCCGCCACTACTGCATCCGGCCAGCGCGGCGGCGCCGGCCGTGGCACCGAACGCGTTTCGAAGTAGACGACGTCGCGTCTGTGGCGACACGGCTTCCCACTCGTCGTCGCTGATCCACTTGTCGGACTCAGCACTGCTTTGCGAATCCATCACACAGTACCCATTACGACTATTCTATATATACCCATCGATAATGCTGATTATTTAATGACACTTGTTTGATTGCGCGACCGTCTACGCGACCGCCCCCGCGACCCGCGATGGGCGACCCGCGCGGGCGAAACGCGAGGCGGCAGCCCCAAAGGACTATTATGTCGTTTTGCGAAATCGTCGGTAATGGGAACCTCAGAACGGTCGTACTTCAAATGTTGGATCTGCCGAAAGAAGATGCTGTGGACCAGCGTGCTCTCGTTCACGCTTCTCATCGTCGTGCTCGGACTGCTCGCGATGACGGGCATCGAGCGCGGGACCGCCTCCTACGTCGTTCTCATGATGGACTTCGCCCTCGCCGGCGTGCTCCTCGCGACCGTCGGCGTCGTCTTCTGGCGCTGTGGCTACCTGAGTGACGCCCTCGACTGACCGGCTGTCGGTCCGCCCCGCTTCCGTTCTCGCCGCCGCTCTCGATTCGGCTCCCCCGCGTTCTTCATATCGTGGTGTCACTTTCGCCGCCAACACGCCACAGTCCGTCGATTTCAGCGCCGAGTCCACATCCAAGACGGCCGTTTTCGTTCGCGTACGGGGAACTCCGACGCGTCGACCGAGCGGGCGTCCTCACCGGACGGACGCTCTGTCAGCGCCCCGTGTCGTCGAATGTCTGTTTTCAGGACTTCTATCGGTCGAATTGCGGCAGGTGGGAATCAGACAGTTGCCGTGACGCCGCTACAACCGTAATGCTCGTCTCCCCGCGTTCTACTCGTTTCGTCAGTCCCCGAGACGACCGAAAACGGGTCGTAGACGGCCTTAGATTCGATTTATCTATCCCTCCAGTTCTGTTCGCCTACGGGGAACGAACACCCCGGTCTGCGGCGTCGACACGCACTTGTGAACCCGTCGCGTTCGTCGGAACGACACCGAATGACTGGCTTCGACTACGACGACTGGTTCGACGGCGTCCTCCGAGCGAGCGACGAGAGCGACAGTCCGGTCGCGTCTCCGGGGAACCCCGGCCGGGCGTTCGCGGCGTGGCAGGCGTCGTTCCGCGGCGAACTGCGCGACGTCCTCGGGTTTCCGGCGATGCGTGACCGCGCCGTCGAGGACATCGACCCGAGGCGGCGGGAGCGCCCGGGAGCGACGGTTCGACACCGGCGGTACGAGCGACAGACGTGGAGCGTCCGCACGGAACGGGGGTTCCGCGTCCCGTTCTACCTGCTCGTCCCCGACTCGGTGGACCCGCCGTATCCCGTCGTCGTCGCGCTTCACGGCCACACCGAACACGGCAAGGACCTCGCCGCCGGGGTCGCCGATGGCGAGGCGGCCGGCCGTCACATCACCGACGACCGACGGGACATCGCGCGGCAGGCGGTCCGCCGCGGCTTCGCCGTCGTCGCTCCCGACATGCGCGCCTTCGGTGAGCTATCTCCCGACGCGGCCGACGAATCGAACGCGTCCGACGCCGTCAGCGCGTGTACGTACTGGCAGAAGCGCGCCCAACTCGTCGGCCGGTCGCTCGTCGGCGAGCGCGTCTGGGACGTGTGCCGGCTGGTCGATTTCGCCGCGGACCACCCCGTCCTCGACGCGGACCGACTGGCCGTCTGCGGCCACTCCGGCGGCGGGACCGTCGCGCTCCTCGCGGGCGCGCTCGACGAGCGACTCGGGGCCGTCGTCGCCTGCGCGTCGGTCTGCCCGTTCGAGGACTCCATCGTCCCCATCGACCACTGCCTGTGCAACTACGTCCCCGGCCTCCGACGCCTCGGCGAGGTGTGGGACGTCGCCGGCCTCGTCGCCCCGCGGCCGCTCCGCGTCGTCGCGGGCGACGCCGACCCGATTTTCCCGATAGCCGGGACGAGGCGGGCGTTCGACCGCATTCGCGGGCGGTACTGCGCCGCGGACGCCGAGGGCGAGTGCAGTCTCTTCGTCGGCGACGGCGGCCACCGCTTCTTCGAGGCCGGCGCGTGGCCCTTCCTGCGCGACCGACTCTGAGCCGCCGCGTTGGTCCTGCTTTCGTCTCGCCTCTCGTCTCTCGTCTCGCGTCGTCGGCTTCGGTGCGTCGTGGTACCCCGGCACAACGTTTATCAATTCGCTCGCGGATGCTTGAGTCGTGACTCTCGAACAGCGGAACGTGCGCGACTACGGGACCGACGACGACGATTCGCTCGACACGGCGGCGATTCAGGCGGCGCTCGACGACTGCGCCGGCGAGGGCGGCGAGGTGTACCTCCCGCCGGGGACGTACCGAAGCGCCCCGCTCCGCGTCGGCGACGACACGACCCTCAGGCTGGCGAACGGCGCGGAACTCCGGTTCGTCCAGGACTTCACCGAGTTCCCGACGGTCGAGAGCCGCTGGGAGGGGTGGAACCAGGACGGCTTCCACCCGTGTCTCCACGTGGCCGACGCCGCGAACGTCACCATCACCGGCGAGGGCGTCATCGACGGCGGCGGCTCCTACTGGTGGGAGTTCGTGTCGGTACCGCCCGAGGAGTACCCACCCGCACTCGCCGAGCGACTCGCAGAGATTCGGAGCGGCAACAAACAGGACGCGGTGAGCACGTTCACGGTGCGCCCGCCGCTACTCCAAATCGACGGCTGTGAGAACGTGACCGTCTCGGGCGTGACGCTCCGGAACTCCCCGTTCTGGAACACGCACGTCGTCTACTCCGAGGACGTGACGGTTCACGACGTGTCGATTCAGAACCCGCCGGACGCCCCGAACGGCGACGGTATCGACATCGACTCCTCGCGCTTCGTCAGGGTCAGCGACACCCACATCGACGCCGGCGACGACGCCATCTGCCTGAAGTCCGGCAAGGACGAGGAGGGCCGCGAGGTCGGTCGCCCGACGGAGAACGTCGTCGTGACGAACTGCACGGTCGAACACGGCCACGGCGGCGTCGTCATCGGGAGCGAGACGGCCGGCGACGTGCGGCACGTCACCGTCACGAACTGCACCTTCACCGACACCGACCGCGGCATCCGCATCAAGTCCAAGCGCGGCCGCGGCGGGACGGTCGAAGACCTCCGATTCGACACCATCGTCATGCGCCGCGTCGCCTGCCCGTTCGTCATCAACGGCTACTACCAGACGGACATCGACAGCGACCCCGAGCCCGTCACCGAGGCGACGCCGAACGTCCGCAACGTCGACTTCCACCACATCACCGCCGAGGAGGTCGAGTCGGCGGCGTTCCTCGCCGGCCTCCCCGAACGGCGCTTCGAGGGAATCTCCTTTACCGACGTGGACATCGACGCGACTCGCCCCTTCGACGCCTCGGACCTCTCGCCCGCGATGGCGAAGGGCTACGACCAGCGGCACGGCGTCTTCTGTAAGTCGCTCGGGACGGTCTCGTTCCGAGACGTTCGCGTGACGGTCCCCGAGGGGAGCGGGACCCCGCTGACCGCGGAAGCGAGTTCGACGGTCGTCCTCGACGGCTTCGAGGCCCAGGCCGACGAGGGCCCGGCCGTCGAGGCGAACGGCGTCGAACACCTCCGCATCGGCGGCTGTGTCGCCCCCGAGGACGGCGAACCGTTCGCCCGCGTCCGCGACGGTGCGGATGGCGCGGATGACGCGAATGACGGCGAGTCGTCGGTGCTCCTCGCGGGCAACTACGGCGACATGGCCGAGGCCGTCGTCTCGGCACAGTCCGAACCGGTCGAGCGGTAGGCGACGCCCGACAACCTCGTTTTTTCGAAAAAGACGCTCCTGCGCGCTTCAGTCCCGGAGCGACGGCGCGGCGAACCGCCCGTCTTCGAACGCTATCGCCGAGGGTTCCTCGACCACGCGCAGGTCGTCGCGGTCGCGGGCCTCCTCGACGAGCGCCGGCGAGGCGTACAGCCGGTGGAGGTGCATGGTGTCGGCGGCGCGGACGACCCGGACCGTGTCGAGGTCGACGACGCCGATGGTCGACAGCGCCGCGACCACGCCCGCCCGGTCGGTCTCGACGACGGGCGGGAGCTTCACGCCGCGGATGGTGCTCGCGGTGAGCGCGTTGATGAGCGTCGTCCCCGCGTCCAACTCGGCGACGACGTCCTCGTGAATCACGTCCGCCGACCCGACGCCCATCGCGTTGCCGTGGGTCTTCTCGGTCAGTCCGCGGGTGTAGATGCGCTTGACGTTCGGCTTCTCGGGAGCCGGCTCGTTGATGGAGAACGGTCGGCGGCCGATGACGTTCGTGTCCATCCCCTGCCCGCTAATCTCCTTGCCTTGCCGGTCGAACACGACCAAATCGAGCTCCTCGAACGGGAGTTTCGGCATCAGTTCGTAGGCGGTTTCGAGCAGTTCGCGCTCGCGGTCGAGGAAGCCCGACGGGGGAACGCCCTCGACCAGCGTGGTGTCGTCGTGCTGGTCTTCCACGATGGCGACGCCCCCGACGATGGGAAGCGAGTCCAACAGTTGCTCGGTTATCTCGGGAATCATCCGCCGGAACGACCAGTCGACCGCCCACTTGTGGGCGATTTGCGCGCCGCGCTGTTTGCCCATCCCGATGACGAGCATCTTCGACAGCCCGCTTTCGACCTCGCCGTCGAAGTCGGTGTGGGGCTTGACGCGGTTGATGGGGACGATGGCGTCCGCGCCCGCCGCGTTGGCGTCGGCGACGACGGGCACGTCGCGGTCCGGCGTGCGCCCGACCTCCACGACCTCCATGCTGGACCGAATCTCACAGCCGATTCGTTCTTCGGTGACGCCGAGTTCGTTCAGCATCTCCCGCTGTCCCTCGCCGGTCGCGCCGCCGTGGCTCCCCATCGCGGGGAAGACGAACGGTTCGTAGCCCGCCTCGGAAACGGCGTCGACGACGCCCGCGACGATAGCGGGAAGGTTCGCGATACCGCGGCTTCCGACGCCGAGCGCGACTTCGCCGCCGTCGGGCACGTCCGCGAACGACAGCGCCGCGACGGCGCTCGCGGCCGCCTTCGGAACCTCGGCTTCCGGAATGGGGTCCGTCTCCCAGACCTGTTCGATGATACCTAACTCGGGGAGCGGGGGATTACCGCACGCTTCGAGGATAACGTCTTCCGGGACTGAGAGCCAGTCCGTGGGGTTCTCGTCGCCGTCTGTGTGCATGCGACACTCGACGGCCGAGTTCGACATAAAACTGTTCGTCGGGGGGCTTTTCTACACGCTGAAGTCGTCGAGGACGACCCGGCGGCCCTCTTCGGAGGACCGATAGCTCGCCTCGGTGAGTTGGACGCCCCGCGCCCCGGCGGTGAAGTCCCACGGGAACGGCTCGTCGGCGACGACGTGGCGGATGAACTTCTCCCACTGGAGCTTGAACGCGTTCTCGAACACCCGGTTGTTCGGGACGCCCGTCCAGTCCTCGTAGAAGTCGTGTTCCTTGGGCGTGTCCGGGTTCCACTCCGGTTTCGGCGTGTTGGCGTGGCCCTGCGTCTTGCAGTCGCGCAGGCCGGCGACCGCGCTTCCCTCGGTCCCGTCGACCTGAATTTCGAGGAGGTCGTCGCGGTTGACGCGGACGGTCCACGAGGAGTTGAGCTGGGCGACGACGTCGTCTTCCAGTTCCATGATGGCGTAGGCGGCGTCGTCGGCGGTCGCCTCGTACGGCTCGCCGTCCTCGTCGATTCGCTCGTCGATGTGCGTCTTCTGGAGACAGCGGACGGACTCCACCTCGCCGAAGAGGTTCTCCAGCACGTAGCTCCAGTGGGAGAACATGTCGTCGACGATGCCGCCGCCGTCCTCGGCCCGGTAGTTCCACGAGGGGCGCTGTGCCTCCTGTCCGTGCCCGGTGAACACCCAGTAGCCGAACTCGACGCGCACCGAGAGGATGTCGCCGAAGAAGTCCTGTTCGATGAGTCGCCGGAGCTTCAACAGTCCCGGGAGCCAGAGTTTGTCCTGGACGATGCCGTGTTTCACGTCGCTCTCCTCGGCCATCCCGGCCACGTCGAGCGCGGCGCTGAGGTCGCTCGCCAGCGGCTTCTCGCAGTAGACGTGCTTCCCGGCGTCGATTGCCTTCATCACGCTGTCCGGCCGACGGGGGGTTATCTGCGAGTCGAAGTACACCTCGTCGTCGCCGTCGAGACACGTTTCGAGGTCGGGGTCGACGGTCCAGCGGTCGATGCCGTGTTCCTCGCTCAGTTCGCGGAGTTTACGCTCGTTGCGGCCGACGAGAATCGGGTCCGGCATGACTCGCTCCCCGCTGGGGAGTTCCACGCCGCCCTTCTCGCGTAGCGCGACGATAGAGCGGATGAGATGCTGATTCGTCCCCATCCGGCCGGTCACGCCGTTCATGATGATACCTAGCTCTTGCATGGGCTGACTCGCTGCACCAATCTGCTGGTCGGAGTGTAATAACCTTTTGCATGGTTCCGGGTTCCACGGTCGAACGGTTCGCGCGCCTGACGGTCGTCTGAACCCGTGACCCACCGATTCGACTCCGAACGAGGGCGCGGAACCGACGACGTACGTGGCGGAACGCTCCTAATTCGAACATACCGAACTTTATGTATATCTGCCAGCAAATTACAAACATATGCTTGTAATATATCGGGTTTCACCTCGTCATCTCGTCTCCGACTTCGTCTCAGACGTTCGCTTCTCTCGAACTTTATATACTCTCGCCGGGCCCAGTTCGGGGTTGCCGTAAAATATAACAATCGTTGAATATGTTATCTGTTCGAGTGATACGCTCATGAGACCCGATAGGCGGACGTTCCTCCGCGTGCTCGGTGCCGGAAGTATCGGCGCGACGGCGACTGGCCTCTTCAGTAGCGGCGTTGCGGCCGCGACAGTGATTTCGATGCGAGGCGGCGGCGACGACATCTGGGGGACGGCCGACGCGTTCCACTACTACTACACGGAACTGAGCGGCGACTTCGATGTCGCCGTCCAGAACACCGGCATCGACAACGTCGAAAGCTGGACGAAGGCGGGCCCGATGCTCCGCGGGTCGCTCGACCCCGACTCGAAGAACGTCATGGTCCGCCGCCGTCCCAACGGCGAGGCGTCGATGCAGTACCGCCCCGAAGACGGCGCTGAGACCGATAGCGTCGGCGGCACGTCGGCCGACTGGCTCCGTCTCACGCGACGCGGCGACACGATAGAGACGTACCGCTCCACGGACGGCGAGACGTGGACCTCGATTAACGCGCTCGACGGCGACGACATCTCGCTGGGCGACAGCGTCTACGTCGGACTGGCCGTCACCAGCCACCGCTCGGGGACGCTCGCGGCGGCGACGTTCCAGAGCCTCTCGGGGGTCGACCTCGACCGGAACCGAGACGTCGGCGACGTCGAAGTCGCGGGGAGCGTGGAGAACACGACGGGCGTCCCGCTCGTCTCGACCGGCGACGTGGCCGACCTCGACGCCGACGCCGCGACGCTCACCGGCGAACTGAGCGACCTCGGCGGTGCCGATTCCGCGGCGTGTTACTTCGAGTACCGGGAGGTGCCCACCGAGTCGTGGCGGACCACGGACGCGACGGAACGCACCTCGACGGGCGCGTTCAGCGTCGAGGCGGCCGGCCTGACGGAACGCCGCTACTACGAGGTGCGCGCGGTGGCCGACACGGCCGACGGAGACACCGCGCGGGGCGCGGTCTCCACGTTCAGCACGCCGAACCCGTCGAACAGCGAGGTGCCGGCCCACGCCGGCCCGGACAGCGCGTCGCAGTTCGGGCCGAGCGACGGGTTCGCGGACGCGGCACCGTGGCTCGACGACGACACCCCGGTCATCGTGATAACCGAGCCGACGCGCCGCCAACTCGAAAAGGCGGTCACCGTCGATGGCGAGCGACTGGTCGTCTTCGAGACGAGCGGGACGGTCGACCTCGGCGTGCGCGACCTCCCGATTCCGTACGACAAGTGCTACATCGCGGGGCAGACCGCGCCCTCGCCGGGCGTCACGCTGGTCAAAGGTCGCGTGAACGTCGCGGCGAGCGACTGCGTCCTCCAGCACGTCCGGGTTCGTCTCGGCGACGCGGGAATCGAGGAGCCGACCGAGGACTGGGCGCTCGACACGGTCAACACGGCCGACGAGACGGAGAACAACGTCATCGACCACGTCTCCGCCTCGTGGAGCGTCGACGAGTGTCTCTCGGTCGGCTACGAGACCGCGGACACGACCGTCTCGAACTGCCTCGTCGCCGAGGCGCTCGACGACTCGGTCCACCCGAAGGGCGAACACGGCTACGGTTCCCTCATCGGCAACGACGCGAAGAACGTCGCCATGCTGGGGAACGTCTGGGCGTTCAACACCGACCGCCACCCCAGACTCAAGGAGGGGACCGAGAGCGTCGTCGTCAACAACGTGATGTACGACTTCGAGGACGGCACGTGGTTGGACCCCGACACCGAGGCGAGCATCGTCGGCAACGCCTACCTCCGGCCCAACTCGGAGAAGGCGAACGTCTTCGCCGAGGACGGCGTGGACACGGCCGTGGCGTACCTCGAAGACAACGTCACTGACGACGACGACGTCGCGATGGTCGACGACGACGACGTGACCGTCGTCGAGGAACGCCCACTCTGGCCCGACGGACTGGCCGCGATGCCGTCCGACCGGACGCTCGAACACGGCCTCGCCAACGTCGGCGCGCGCCCGGCCGACCGGACGGCGACCGACGAGCGCATCCTCGAACACGTCGAACTCGGCGCGAGCTATCTCGTCGACAGCCAAACACAGGTCGGCGGCTACCCGGACCTCCCGGTCAACAGCCACGAACTGAACGTCCCGAACGGCGGGACTCGGCCGTGGCTTCGGTCGTGGGCTCGGCGGGTCGAGACGCCGCGACACTGACCGCGCGGGACCGACGCACCGTCCGCCGACTATATTGCTTGTACCCGCATCTTTTTACATCATTTTCGGTGAACTACGTGTATGGGTGCGAACATCGGATACATCGGTATCGACCACCACCACCGGGACCCCTACTTCGCCGTCGCGAGCGAGTTGGACGCGACGATTACCGCGGTCTGCGAACCGGGACGACGGGTCGACGTGGGGAACATCGCGGCGATGGACGACCGGCCCGACGAAATCACGACCGAGGGACAGGACATGGCGGACCTCGTCGGCGGCGCGGCGGTCTACGAGGACCCCCACGAACTCGTCTCCGACGCCGACGTCGACGTGGCGTGGATAACTTACCGGAGCGACGAGACGCCGGCAATCATCGAGAGCGCCGTCGAGAACGGCGTCCACGTCATCAGCGAGAAACCCATCGGTCGGACCGCGGACGACCTCGAAGCCATCGCCGAGCGGGCCAACGAGAGGGGCGTGACCGTCTCGCCGACGATGTACTACCGGCGCAATCCCGTGGCGATGACGCTCCGCGACCGGGTCTCGGAGGGCTTCTTCGGCGACGTGTGGACGCTCGACGGCCGCTTCAACGCCAGCCAACTCTCCTACCGGGACACCGACCACTACCTCTACGACCGGGAGACGAGCCGCGGCGGCGCGCTCCAGTGGATAGGCCCGCACTGGGTCGACGTGATGCCGTGGATTCTCGACGACCCCATCGCGCGGGTGAACGCCCGGTTCCACGACGCGGTCGAGACGGACGTGGAGGCCGGGGCCGTCCTCCAGTTCGAGACCGAAAGCGGGACGCTCGGCACGTACCACACCGGCTACTACCTGAGCGACCGCGGCAAGGACACGCACCTCGGTCTCTACGGCACCGACGCGCAGGCGCTGACGCCGCTCCACCACGACTCGCTACAGCACGAGCCGACGGTCCCGCTCGACATCACCTCGGAGCATCCCGACTGGACCGCCGCGCCGAAGCGGACCGTCGAGTTCGAGTTCACTTACGACCGGTTCCCGGCGTGGGGTGACTTCGTGCAGGACTACTTCGAGGACTACTTCGCGGGCTACGAAACCGGCGACGTGCCCGCGACGGTCGACGACGCCGTGCAACTCCTCCGCGTCCTCGACGCGGCCTACGAGTCCGGCGAGCGCGGCGGCTGGGTCGACGTCGAGGGATGACTCCGGTCGCCGCCCCCCGGTCGCCGCCTCCCGGTCGCCGTCTCGCCGAGCCCGCGTCCGCCCAGCCGTTCGACCATCATGAACTTTAAATATATAGACGGAAATATTGGTGTATGGCAACGGATGACTCGCCCAAGACGCTCCGGACGACCGCCACCTCGATAGAGATTCTGAAGCAACTCGAGGAGATAGACGGCGCGCGAGTCTCCGAAATCGCCGAGCGGATGGACAAGCCCAAGAGCACGATTCACGGCCACCTCGCGACGCTCAAACAGAAGCAGTTCGTCATCAAGGAGGGCGATTTCTACTTCATCGGGCCGGAACTCCTCCGACTGGGCAATCAGGTCAGAACGCGGGAGCCGGCGTTCGTGCTCGCGCGGCAGTTCACCGAACGCCTGTTCGAAGAGACTCGCCTCCGCTCGATTTTCACCGTCGAGATGGGCGGGAAGGCCGTCTTCCTGCACACCGCGTCGGGGAGCAAGATGGGCTGGGCTCACGAGCAACTCGGCAACCGGTTGTTCCTGCACAACACCGCCGTCGGGAAGGCGATTCTCGCGGAACTCCCGGAACCGCGCATCGAACAGATACTCGACCGATGGGGCCTCCCGCAGGAGACGGAAAACACCACCACCGACCGCGGGGACCTGTTCGAGGAGTTAGAACGCGTCCGCGAGCAGGGCTACGCCGTCAACCGCGCCGAGAACTTCAACGAACTCTACGCCATCGGTGTCGCCGCGACGCGCCGCTCGGGCGACGTTATCGGCGGGTTCAGCGTCACGGGACCGGCCCACTCGGTGACCGGCGAAGACCGGAAATCCGAACTCGCACACACGGTCAAGGACATCGTCAGCGAGTTCGAACTGGAACTCGCGCTGGCGTGAGCGCGGTCGACGCGGACCGGCTGATACGCCTCGCTCGCGGAACCGACCCGGTCGACTGCGGCGTTCGTCATGCTCGAACCTTATACCAAAGCCGATACCGTCCGTCCGGTCTCGCCAACTTCGCCAATCTCCTCGCGGTCCCACAGCGGATTACGGCCGTAAGGGTGTAAACGACGGGCCGTCCGCCGCGTACCGTGTCGATGCCCGCCGAGTCGTGATTCAGTGGTGGGTTTCCGCGGATGCGCGGACGACACGGAAGACGTTGCTGTCGTGGAATCTGTGACTGTTCGATTCGGTCTGTTCGACGCAACGAGGGCGCGCTATTGTACGGTTCGTTCTATTCTCCCCGTCCACGCTCCGGGCGAGAGGGCGTTCGGACATTACAAACAATCGATTTCGACGACTACGACTGCGTGTTCATGTTGATGTTGACCTCGATGACGTTCGCCGACTGCGTGACCAGTTTCGGAACGTGTTCTTGGAACTGCTCGCCTTGCAGGAGGCTGGTCGGCCCCGACACGCTCACCGAGCCGAGCACCTCCCCGCTCGGGTCTTCGATTGGCGCGGCGATCGCGCGAAACCCTCTGATCTCCTCTTCGTCGTTGTACGCGTAGCCCCGCTCGCGTATCTGTTCGAGTTCCTCGAACAGCGCGTCCCGGTCGGTGACGGTGTTTTTCGTCTGTGCCGGAAGCCCGCGTTGCTCGATAATCTCGTCGACCCGCGCGTCGGGCGACGCGATGGAGACCGGAACCTATCAGCTCCTGTTCGAAGTCGGTCCGTACTACCGCGACGGCCCCACGGAATCGTCGTTCTTGGAGGCGGTTCCCGTCCGCTTCGTCGTCGACGACGCCAGCGAGCACTACCACGTTCCCCTGTTGCTGTCGCCGGGGAGCTACACGACGTACCGGGGAAGCTGAGAACGCCGACTGGGGCGATGGTTCGATGCCCCGACACGAACGCCAGAACGAACTACCAAAATATTTAGAGTATAACGAACATACTAGGTTAAATACCCATTTCGCGGCTGGACAACGGACGCACGCGTCGCTGAGAGCGTCGGTGGACTCCCACCGGTGCCGAGACTGCGCTATTCGGACACAAACGGCTCTCAACCGTCGTACTCGACGAAAACGACCGCACTGACGCGACCGATTCGAACACCACTGAGGTGTCGTCACTCGTGCCGCCGTTCGTACCGACGACGCGAGAATCGCTTCGAACGCATACGTATCTGACACTCCGGCTCTCACGGTCTCGAACACTGATTCTGAGTTCTTCCTCGCCTGCTGGTCCCGTCGAGTCGGGCGTATCGACCGACCCGTTCACTCTCATCCTGCGTGGAGACATATGACGGAATCCCGCGCATATTTATCAGAATTTTATTATATACTGGATTCATAAGTGAACCGCGTCGAACGACTGTTGGTTCGCCGCCTACTCGAAGCCGGCCGCCGTCTCCTCTCCGGTGTCGGTTCCCCGGTACGCGGCCACCACCTTTTCGTCCGAGGAGTCGCTATCGCCGACGCCATGGGCGTGATGAGCAAGCTTCGACGGTTGCTCGGACTCGTAGCGGGCCACGAAGACGAAGTCGCCAAACAGGTCGGAAAGCGAACGAAGGTGAGCGAAGAGAAGGCCAAGAAAGGCATCGAAAAGGCGACTGACGCAGTCAAAAACGGCTCTGACTCCGGTTCGGGAGACCGGAGTAGCTACTGATTGGTGGTGGTAGTGGTGGTAGTGGTGGTGTGTGACGGGTCGTGACGGGCGGTCGACTGGGAGACAATCGGTCGCTCGCAGTTCTCGCGGACCACTCATAACGGTCGGGCCCGCACGTCGAGTATGTCCGAATCTCACGCGCCGTCGCTCGACGGACGAGTCTTCAAATCGGTCGCCAACGACGAGGGCGGCGACGTCGGCGGCGACACCTACTTCTGGTTCGACCAGTCCGACGACCTGCTTCACGCGACGTACCGCGGCGGGACCGTCAGGCTGGGCCACCTCGTCGGCCGCCACCTCGGCGACACGCTCGACTTCCGGTACTCCCACGTCACCGAAGACGGGACCACCGCGACCGGCCACTCGACGGACCGTATCGAGCGACTGGAAGACGGTCGCCTCCGCCTCCACGAGGACTGGTCGTGGGACTCGAAGCCGGGTTCCGGGACGAGCGTCCTCGAAGAACTCACCGATGAGGAACGGGCGGAACTCGCCCCGTCGCCGGCGTTGTTCGGCGAGCGGTAGCACGGGCGCGCGCTGGGCCCTACTGCGACCCGGTGGCTTCGACTGGCTCGTGCGGGTTCGAGTCGCCGCGGTCGTCGTCCGGTGGGTGAGACGAGTGATAGACCGCGTTCCCGTCGTCGTCGAACAGGTGCAGGCGTTCCTCGTCGAACGCGAGTGCCACCGTTTCGCCCGGCTCGACCGCGCTCCGGGGTTCGGCCTTCACTTTGAGTTCGGCCCCGCCGAGCGTGCAGTGGACGAGTAGCGCGTCGCCCAACGGCTCGGTCACGTTGACCTCCGCTTCGATAGCCGGGGCGTCGCGGGCGCGCCCCGAGACGATGGAGACGTCCTCGGGCCGGACGCCGAACGTGCCGCTGGAGCCGACTGCGCCCCCGGTGGGAACGTCGTTCCCGTCAGCGTCCGGGAGCGCGAGTTCGAACCCCTCGCGCTCCACGACGAGGGCGTCCCCTCGGTCGCGGATTTCGACGGGCAGGACGTTCATCGCCGGCGTTCCGATGAACTCGGCGACGAACCGGGTCTCCGGGTAGTCGTAGAGCCGTTGCGGCGGGTCGACCTGTTCGATTCGGCCGTCGTTGAGGACGGCGACGCGGTCGCCGAGCGTCATCGCCTCGGTCTGGTCGTGGGTGACGTAGACGGTGGTCGTCCGGAGCGTTCGGTGGAGTTCGAGCAGTTCGGTCCGCATCTCCACGCGCAGTTTCGCGTCGAGGTTCGAAAGCGGCTCGTCGAGGAGGAACACCTCGGGTTCGCGCAGTAGTGCGCGGCCGATTGCGACCCGCTGGCGCTCGCCGCCGGAGAGTTCCTTTGGCTTGCGGTCGAGGAGGTCGGTGATGCCGAGCGTCTCGGCGACTTCCGCGACCGCTTCGTCGTGGTTCGACCGGTCGAAGAGCCCCGAGTCGAGGCCGAACGTCATGTTCTCCGCGGCCGTCATGTGCGGGTACAGCGCGTAGTTCTGGAACACCATCGCCACGTCGCGCTCGTCGGGCGGGTGGTCGTTGACGACGGTGCCGCCGATAGAGAGCGTGCCGTCGGTGATCGATTCGAGCCCGGCGAGCATTCGGAGCGTCGTCGACTTGCCGCACCCCGAGGGGCCGACGAAGACGAGAAACTCGCCGTCGTCGACCGCGAGGTCGATACCGTTGACGGCCTTCACGTCGCCGAAGTGCTTCGTGAGAGAGTCGAGTCTGAGGTGTGTCATGGATTACTTCTGTTGTATTGCGAACGTTTCGAGGAGCGGGCGATGCAACGCGACGAGGACGGCGAGCGGCGGGAGGAGCGCGATGACGGCTCCGGCCATGATGAGCCCCCATTGGGTGAGGCCGGACTGGCTCGCGCCTTGGAGGAACTTGATACCGACCTGCACCACCTGCTTGGACTGGTCGCTGACGACGATGAGGGGCCAGAGATACTGGTTCCACGCGTAGATGAACGTGATGACGGAGACGCCGGCAATCATCCCTCTCGACATGGGTATCAGCACGCGGACGAGGAACGAAAGCGGGCCGACGCCGTCGAGGCGAGCGTTCTCCACAAGCGACTCCGGAATCGACATGAAGTGCTGACGGAAGAGAAACACCGCCGTCGCGCTGGCGATGTACGGGCCGGTGATGGACAGAAGCGAGTTCGCCCACCCGAGGTCGGCCATGAGTTGGAACAGCGGTACGATGCGGACCGGGACCGGGACCAAGAGCGTCAGCAGGATGAACGTGAAGACGGCGCGCTCGAACGGGAAGCGGTAGTAGACGAGCGCGAGCGCGGCGAGAAGCGACAACGAGACCTTGCCCACGACGATGACGACCGACATGACCGCCGAGTTAATCATGTACCGCGTGAGGTTGTACTCCGTGAGCGCGGTCTCGTAGTTCGACAGTCCGGCGCTTCCGAGTCCGAGGTTCGTCACCTCGTACACCTCCGTGGTGGACTGCGTGCTCATGATGACCGCGAGGACGAGCGGGAGCGCGACCAGCGCGATAGCGCCCGCGAGCGCGACGTGGACGAACAGGTCGCCGTTGAAGGCGCGTTCGAGCCGGGTTCGAAGCCGACGCGACGGTGCTGTCTCTGTCGCCGTGTCTGTGTTCGTCGCCATGTCAGGCCCCGTAGTGCGCGTGCCGGTCGGAGAACCGGAGTTGGACGTACATCAAAATCGACACGATGCCGAACAGCACCGTCGACTCCGCGGAGGCCAACCCGAGGCTGTTGAACGAGAAGGCGTCGCGGTAGAGTTTGAAGATGAGCAGGTTCGTCGCGTTGTTCGGGCCGCCGCTCGTCATGAGGTCAACGAGCGGGAACGCCCCGAAGAAGGCGTAGATGGTGTTCATGACGACGAGGAACGTCAGCGTCGGCGAGATGAGCGGGAGGTAGACGCGGACGAGCATCCGCAGTCGGCCGACGCCGTCGAGTCGCGCCGACTCGGTCAGCGTCTCGGGGACGTTGTTCAGCGCGGCCACGAGGAAGATGATGTTGTAGCCGAGTTGCTTCCAGACCGCGACGGCCACGAGGACGCCGAACGCGAGCGGACCGCTCGTGAACCAGTCGAGGGTGAGCCCCGTCAGGGCCTCGAGGTAGTGCGTGACGATGCCCAGCGTCGGGTGAAGCATGAACAGGAGGATGGTCGCCGCGACCGCCGTCGGGAGCGCGTACGGCCAGATGGCCGCGAGCAGGTAGCCGGACGCGCCCGCGCGGACCTCGAACAGCAGGTACGAGATGAAAAGCGAGACGGCGAGCGTGCCGACGACGACGGCGGCGGCGAAGAGCACGGAGACGAAGAGGCTCTGTCGGTATTCGGCGGACGTTGCGAGCGCGACGTAGTTGTCGATGCCGACGAACTGCTGGCCGGTTCCCAAGAGGAGCGTCTGGAAGAAACTGAGCCGGAACGTCTCGACGGCCGGGTAGTACAGGAAGGCCACGAGAACGACCAGCGTCGGGACCAGAAGCAGGCCGGCCTGCGTCGTCGAACGGTACGGTTTGGTGAAATCGCTCATAGTGAGTGGTGTGTGATGAGTGTTGACGGGCGGTGTCGGGACGCGGTTTCGCGCGGGCGAGGCCTCGCTTCGCCGCTCAGTTCACCTTCTGGTTGTAGCCCGCGAGGGCGTCTTCGACCTGCGCGTCGATGTCGCCGAGCACGTCGTCGACGCTCCGGTCGTCGTTCTGAATCATGCTGACGTAGCCCTCCTCGACGATGGTTCGGGCTTTCGTGAACGTCCCCATGAGCGCGCCGCGGGTCGCCGGCGAGTCCTCCGTCTCGCGGAGCTGGTCGATGGCCGTGCGGAAGTTCGGGTTCTCGTCGTAGAACCCCTCGTCTTCGAGCTGGGTAATCGCCTCCTCGCGGACGGGGAAGTAGCCCGTGTTGGTGTGCCAGCGCTTCTGCTGGGCGGGTTCCGTGAGCCACGCGAGGAACTCCCCGGCGGCGTCCTGCTTGGCAGAATCGAGGCTTTTCGGGGTCCACAGCGACGCCCCGCCGATGACGACGCCCTGTCGCTGTCCCCCGGGCGTCGGGAGTCGCATCGTCCCCAGTTCGAAGCCGTTGTTCCGCGCGCCCTCGGTCATGGGGGCGATGCTCGACGTGGAGTAGCCGAGGAGCCCCGTCTTCTGGGTGAGAAACGCCTGCTGGGCCTCTGACCACGCTTCGATGCCGGGGTTGAGGTACTGTCCCTCTCCGTGGAGGTTCGCCCACCAGTCGAAGACGGTCTTCGAGGCCTCGCTCTCGAAGTGGGCCTCGGTCGCGCGCCCTGCCCGACCGTTCTCGTTGTTCACGAGCGTCTGGTTCTGCTCTGCGAGCCACTGTTCGACGAACCACGAGTGGTTCGGCCACGTCGTTCCCGTGTCGACTGCGCCCGCGTCCGTGAGTTCCGTCGAGGCGTCCAACACGCCTTGGAAGGTCGTCGGTGGGGCCTCGGGGTCGAGGCCGGCGCTCTCGAAGGCGTCCTTGTTGTAGTAGAAGATGGCGTTCGAGGAGTTGAACGGCATCGAGTGGAGCGTGCCGTCGATGCGGTAGTAGTTCAGCACGGAGTCGAGGTAGTTGTCGAAGTTCACCCGGTCTTCCGGGATGATGTCCTCGACTGGCGCGAAGACGCCGCTGTCGATGGCGAGTTGCGTCCCGATTTCGAAAATCTGCGCGATGGCGGGCGGGTTCCCGGCCTGCACCGCGGACGTCGTGGCGTTCAGCGTCTCGCGGTAACTCCCCTTCTGGGTCGCTTCGACCCGGATGCCGTCCGCCTGCTGTTCGAACTCGCTCGCCAGCGAGTCGATGAGTTTGCCGATGTCGCCGCCCATCGCGTGCCAGAACTTGATGGTCGTCGTTTCCGTCCCGGACGACCCGGTTGTCTCACCGGCCGTCGTCGTCTCGGCCGAGTCACCTCCCGCGCCTTCGTCCGGTGACTGCCCTCCGTCCTGTCCACCCGTGCATCCTGCCAGCCCCGCGATTCCGGCGGCACCGACGGTCTTGACGAACCTGCGTCGCGTGTTTCGTGTCATTCGACATCGGCCGGTTATCGGCTCCAAATTTAATTCTTTTGAACATATAACTAAATTGAAATTTTGTGTTCACAATAGTATCACGTAGCCGTTCATAGCGGGCGGCAGTCCGGTCACAGCCGCGGACATCACCTCGGTCGCTCCGACTCGGCCGACCTCAGTCGTCTCTCGCTTCCCGGCGCTTGACGGCGTCCACGTCGAAGTCGTTGACCGCGCGGCTCGGTTCGAGGCCCGCCCGCTCCGAGAAGGAGTCTGCCCTGCTGGCATCACAACACTATTCGAGCTACTGGCGAAACCCGTAGCCAGTCCTATGGCTTCCCCGGACACCGACGTCTCCGATTTGGTCGACTCGCTCTCCCTCGACGAGAAGTGCTCGCTCGTGCGCGGGGCGGCCGACCCCGAGGGGACGGCGACGGGCTACGTCCCCGGCGTCCCCCGACTCGACATCCCCGAGTTCCGACTCGCCGACGGGCCGCTCGGGATTCGCATCCCCGACCGCTCGTCGACCGCCTTTCCCGCTTCCATCGCCGTGGCGGCGACGTTCGACCCCGAACTCGCGCGGCGACAGGGCGTCGCGATGGCCCGCGAGGCCAAAGCCAGCGGTCAGCACGCGGTCCTCGGCCCCGGGCTGAACCTCATTCGCGTCCCCAACTGCGGGCGCAACTTCGAGTACTACGCCGAGGACCCCGTGGTGACGGCCGATTTCGCCGCCGCGGTCGTGGAAGGTCTCCAGTCCGAGGACGTCCTCGCCACGCCGAAGCACTACGTCGCCAACAACCAGGAGACGAAGCGACTCGTCGTCAGCGCCGAAGTCGGCGAGCGGGCGCTCCGAGAGCTCTATCTCCCCGGGTTCGAGGCGGCCGTCGAGGCGGGCGCGGGGTCGGTCATGACCGCGTACAACCGCGTCAACGGGACGCACATGAGCGACCACCGGCGGCTCGTCACCGAGGTACTGAAAGACGAGTGGGGCTTCGACGGCTACGTCGTCTCCGACTGGTTCGGCACCGAAAGCGCCGTCGGCGCGGCCACCGCCGGCCTCGACCTCGAAATGCCGGGCATCTCGCTCGAAGCGCTCCACGAGGCGTTCGGGCTCGACCCCGACGCCGAGATGCTAGAGGAGGGCGACGACGAGAGCATCCCGGCCGGCGAGACGACGACGCCCAAGTTCGCGACCGAACTGAAATCCGCGGTCGAGTCCGGCGCGGTCCCGGCCGACCGCCTCGACGACATGGTCGCGCGAATCCTCGGGCAGATGGCCCGCATCGGCCTCCTTGACGGCGACTGGGGTGACGGCGGCGCGCTCGACGCGCCCGAACACCGCGACCTCGCCGAGACGCTCGCCGCCCGCGGCACCGTCCTCCTGAAGAACGACGGCGGGGCGCTCCCGCTGTCTGACGACGCCGACGTCGCGCTCGTCGGCCCCGGCGTCGCGGAGGCGATGCTCGGCGGCGGCGGCTCCTCCGAAGTCACCCCCGCCCGCGAGGTCTCGGCGCTCGCGGGCATCCGCGCCCGAACCGACGGCTCGGTCGCGTTCGAACCCGGCGTCGCCCGCGTCGTCACGCCCTCGTTCTTCGACGACGAGAGCGAGGACGCCGCGGGCGACGACGAGGACGCTGGTGACGATTTCCCCGGCGGGAAGACGCCCGACATCGACGCGGCGGTCGACTGCGCCCGCGAGGCCGACGTCGCGGTCGTCGTCGTCAGGGACGCGACCACGGAGGGCGCGGACCGCGAGACGCTCCGCCTGCCCGGCGAGCAGGACGAGCTCGTCGAGGCCGTCGCCGACGCCGCCGACCGGACCGTCGTCGTCGTCCAGTCCGGCGGCCCGGTCGAACTGCCGTGGCGCGACTCGGTCGACGCCGTCGTCGAGTCGTGGTACCCCGGACAGGCCGACGGCGACGCGCTCGCGTCGGTCCTCTACGGCGACGCCGACCCCTCCGGCCGTCTCCCGGTCACGTTCGCGCCCGAGGAGTCGTATCCCACGGCGTCCGAGGAGCGATTCCCCGGCGTCGACGACGAGGCGCAGTACGACGAGGGCGTCTTCGTCGGCTACCGTCACTTCGACGCCGCCGACGCGGACGACGAGCCGACCTACCCCTTCGGCCACGGCCTCTCGTATGCGACCTTCGAGTACGGCGAGGCGGAGGCGCGCGGCGACGACGCGGTCGCGGTCGAGGTGACGAACGCGTCCGACCGCGCCGGCAGAGAGGTCGTGCAGGCGTACGTCCGCCCGCCGGCCGTCGCGGGCGTCGAGCGCCCGACGCGAGAACTCGCCGGCTACGCGGCCGTCGAAGTCGCCGCCGGCGAGACCGAGACGGTCGAACTCTCGCTGTCCGAACACGCGTTCCGCAGATACGACGACTCCGAGGGCTGGACCGTCGACGCCGGTGACTACGCCGTCGAGGTCGGCCGCTCGTCCCGCGACGTCCGAGCCGAGACGACGGTGTCGAGATAGCCCTCGACCGAGCTATTCGGAGCGCTTCAACCGTTCGCGCCGCCGTTCGAACTCCTCGTCGGAGAACTCGCCGCGCGCGTAACGGGTTCGGAGGACCGACAGCGGCCGTTCGTCGGGTTCGCTCTCCCGCCGCTTCCCGAGGGCGAAGACGAGGTACAGCGGAACCGCGAGCAGTAGCCCCATCCAGAGGAGTCCCCAGAGGCCCATCCCGCCGCCGAAGAGTCCCCAGCCACCGCCCATCGTGCCGCCGCCGTATCCGCCGCCCATGGCGGCGGCCGTGCCGGTCGCCGCGACCAGTAGCGGGACCGCAAGCATCGCGAGTCGGCGAGCAGTACGTCCGAGGTGCGTGTCACGTTGTGTTATCATTTCGAAGTAGTGAGTTGCGGTGTTCTGTCGAGGCGATTCGGCCGGTCAGGGCCGTTCAGCAGTGGCCCTGTCCGTACGGCCCGCCGCTCTGTCCGTACACCCATCCATCCTGTCCGTACATTCCGCCGCCCGGGCCGTACGTCCCGTCGTCGTGGTTGTCAGCCATGTACCGGGCCATCCCGTCGACGGTCACGCCCGTGTGCGATTCCATCCACTCGACGCTATCGGACCCCATGTGTTCCGCCATCTGCGATTCCATCCACGCCGCCCACTCGGCGGCGGTTCCGCCGGACGGGGCCGCGTCGTCTGCAGTCGTTTCGTCGCCGTGTGCACTGACGACGGGCGCGGCGACCGCGAGTCCGACGATTGCGAGCGCCACGAGTAGCCAGCGGCCGAGTTCGAAGTTGGTCATTGTCTTTCTCCTCGGTTGGTCGTAGGGCCGCTCTGGGGTTATCTCGCTGGGTGTGAACCCTGCTCTGAGAGCGTTCGAGAACGTTTATACATCGTTCTAATCGTTTTTCAGAAACGAGACCGTTCATCCGCGCCGAATTCGTCGGTGTCGGTGTCGAGCTTTCCCGCGTACTCGCAATCCGTCTCGCTTGGGCAACCCGTGGGCGAGGAGACGCCGCGGCAGTCGGCTACGGCGCTTGGTTCTGCTGTAGCTCGTCACTCGGATAGATTCGATACGTCCGGCCCTGGCGCTCGCGGTACAGCAACCCGCGTTTTTCGAGGGCGCTCACCGTCTGGCTCACCTTGCTCTTCGAGAAGTCCGAGCGGTCCCGGAGTTCGATTTGCGTGATGCCGGGCGAGGTGAGAACCGGTTCGAGCACCCGACGCTCGTCTTCCGGCAGGAGGTCCAGCACGCGAGTCCGCGGGTGTGACGCCGAGGGACTCGTCTCCACCGATTGGCCGACTTCAGCCGGTGGTTCGGACTGTTCGCGGTCGGTCGGATTTGCCGTCTGGTCCTGAACGCGCTCGCCCGCGTCCGCACCGTTGAGCGCGTCTCGAACCGCGAGGTAGCCGCCGCCGATGACGGCCGCGGCGAGGGCTGTCCCGAGGACGTACCACAGCGGGTCCGCTCCGTGAACGGCTCCCATCGACGTTCCCATATCCATCATCGACCCCATCTGCTCGAACGCCCGCTGTCGCTGGTACGCCTGCCAACTGAGCGCCCCGCCGATGAGAACGGTGCCAGCGACGAGCGCGCCGACGACCGCGTCGGCTCGTCGCCGATTCATCCATCCCACCTCGGTTTGCCGTGGTGCTCGTTCATGCTCGGTGATTGGAGCGACACCGGTGTACCAGTTGTGATTGCTGAGTCCACACCCGCGTGCGCCCGGTGGGGTTTGGGATGCACCGTGCTGTTTCGATTCCAAGCTATCGACCGTCTCGGAGCCGCTGATTCGAAGGGAAAATCCGCATAAGGTCGGGGAGCGTATATCTCCGTGTCCGTCGGCGACTGTCTCCGTCTGGGGGATAGCCCGCTGACCGTGAACAGATAACCGAAGTCGCCTGACCGTGACGCACCGTGTCAGCCGCCGGACAGAATAATGGGGAAACGGCACCACTATCCATCCATGAGCACCCACCCAGACCACGACGGCCACGACCACGACCACGACGCTTCGTCGAATCACCATCACGGGGCCCACACGGACCACACGGGTCACGAACAGATGTTTCGGCGGCGGTTCTGGGTGTCGCTCGCGCTCTCGTTACCGGTCGTCTTCTTCAGCGAGTTCGTCCAAGGCGTCTTCGGCTACGCGGCGCCGACGTTCCCCGGAAGCGTCTGGATTACGCCCGTCCTCTCAGTCGTGGTCTTCGCCTACGGCGGTGTGCCGTTCCTCTCGATGGCTCGGACCGAACTGGGGAACCGCGAACCGGGGATGATGATGCTCATCTCGCTGGCGATTACCGTCGCGTTCGGCTACTCGATTGCGAGCCTGTTCATCGAGGGGACGACGCCGTTCTTCTGGGAACTCGTCACGCTCATCGACATCATGCTCCTTGGCCACTGGATGGAGATGCGGTCGGTCCGGCAGGCCTCCGGGGCGCTCGACGAACTGGCCGAACTCATGCCCGACACCGCCGAACGAATCACCGAGAGCGGGGATACTGAGGAGGTCCCCGTCTCCGAACTGTCGGAAGGCGACGTCGTGCTCGTCCGTCCCGGTGTGTCGGTTCCCGCCGACGGCGAGGTCGTCGAGGGCGAGTCGTCGGTCGACGAGTCGATGATTACGGGCGAGTCGCGGCCCGTCGACAAGGACTCCGGTTCGGAGGTCATCGCCGGCACGGTCAATCAGGACGGGAGCCTTCGCGTGAGGGTCACGAAGACGGGAGACGAGACGGCGCTGGCGGGAATCATGCGGCTGGTCGAGGACGCCCAGCAGTCCAAATCCCGCACGCAACTCCTCGCGGACCGCGCGGCGGGGTGGCTGTTCTACGCCGCGCTCGCCGTCGCGGGCGTCACGGCCGTCGCGTGGGTCCTCGCGGTCGGATTCAGCGTCGGCGTCCTCGAACGCGTCGTGACGGTCCTCGTCATCGCGTGTCCGCACGCGCTCGGCCTCGCCGTCCCGCTCGTAGTCGCAATCAACACGTCCACTGCCGCCCAGAACGGAATGCTCGTCCGCGACCGAATCGCCATGGAAGAGGCCAGAAAGCTTGACACCGTCATCTTCGACAAGACGGGCACGCTCACGAAGGGCGAACAGGGGGTCGTCGCCGTCGAGACCGCGGGCGAGTGGGACGAAACGCGGGCGTTCGAGGTCGCCGCGGGCGTCGAGGGCGATTCCGAGCACATGATTGCTCGCGCCATTCGGAACGCCGCCGCCGAACGCGACGTTCGACCGACCCCGGTCTCGGACTTCGAGAACCTCCGCGGGCTCGGCGTCCGGGCGACCGTCGACGTTCGACAGAGCGGCGCTCTGTCGAGCCAACCAGAACCCGACTCGGGGTCGGGTGACGGTGAGACGGTTCACCTCGGCGGCCCCAACCTGATTGAGAGACTCGGTATCGAGCGTCCCGACGAAATCGCGTCGTTCGCCGACGAGGCCGGCTCGAACGCGCAGACGGTCATCTATCTGATTCGCGGCGACTCCGAGGTCGTCGCGGCGTTCGCGCTCGCCGACGTCGTCCGCGAGGAGAGCCGGCGGGCCATCGAGGCGCTCCACGCGATGGGCATCGAGGTGGCGATGCTGACCGGCGACTCCGAGGACGTCGCGCGCGCCGTCTCTGCGGAACTCGGCATCGACCAGTACTTCGCGGAGGTCCTGCCCGAGGAGAAAGACACCAAAGTAGCGCAACTTCAGTCCGAGGGGAAACGGGTCGCGATGGTCGGCGACGGCGTCAACGACGCGCCGGCGCTCGCGCGGGCGGACGTCGGCATCGCCATCGGCTCCGGCACCGACGTCGCCATCGAATCGGGCGATATCATCCTCGTCGACAACGACCCCGTAGACGTCGTCCGGCTCGTCAAGCTCTCGAAGGCGAGCTACCGGAAGATGCAGGAGAACCTCGTCTGGGCGACCGGCTACAACGTGTTCGCGCTCCCGCTCGCCGCCGGCGTCCTCGCGCCCGTCGGTATCCTCCTGTCGCCGGCGGTCGGCGCCGTGTTCATGTCCCTGTCGACGATTATCGTCGCCGTCAACGCCCGCCGGCTCCGGGGCGTCGACCTCTCGGCGTGACGACGCCGCGTACTTCGAAGCCCCGCGCGCTTTCGCACGTAGGGTACACGCTCATTAGCCGCCGCCGCGAGTCTCGATTGCTATGCTCTCACGTGACACTGCCGCACCGACGGTCGCGCCCCGGCCACCGGCGCTCGTTCCCCTCGGAGGTCGCTGACGATGGCCGCCCGGACAGACCCGTACCGACAGCTACGGTTCATCCTCGAAATCGAGGGACTCGTGACCGCCGGCTTCAGCCGCTGTGACCTCCCGTCGGCGACCTCGGCGGTCGTCGAGTACCGCGAGGGCGCGGACCCGCCGACGCCGCGGAAGCTCCCCGGGCTGAACGAGTACGGGCCGCTCGTGCTCGAAGTCGGCGTGACCGACCGCTCGCTCGAACTGTCCGAGTGGCGAACGCTCGTCGAACAGGGCCGGATGGACGAGGCACGGCGCGACGCCGCGGTCGTGTTGCTGGACGCGACGGGCACCCCCGCCGCTCGCTGGGTGTTCCGCGAGGCGTGGCCCTCGCGGTACGACGCGCCCCGGTTGGACGCGATGGCCTCCGAAGTCGCCGTCGAGCGCCTCGTCGTCGTCCACGAGGGGTTCGCGCGAATCGCGGTCCAGACGGGCGAGGACGAGGACGAGGAAGGCGAGACCGACGACGCCGACGACCCCGAGAGCGAGCGCGACGGCGGTTCGACCCCGTCGCTTCCGGACCTCGACTTCCCGGTCGGCGAGGGACTGCCGCAGGGCATCGACGAACCGCGACTGAAGGCGACCCGCGCCGGCGACGAGGCGTCGGACGAGACGTGACCGCCGCCGAGTCTGACCCCTACGGCGCACACCGGTTTCGGGTGCGGTGCGACGTGCTCCCGAAGCTCGGCTTCTCCGAGGTCCGCGGGCTCTCCGTGGCGGTCGAGTCCGCGAACGACGACGAGTCGGGGTCCGAGCCGCGCCCGCCTGATACCGACGGCCGGGGCCGCCGCGCACGGAAGCGACCGGGGCCGCGACGTCGACCGCGACCACGCCCGCCATCGCCGCCGCGTCGAGAAACCAGTTCGCCGCCGCTCGAACTCCGCCGGGGCGTCACCGACGACCGGTCGCTGTGGGCGTGGTTCCGGGCGTGGGCCGACGGCGAGACGACTCCGCAGGACGTTCGAATCTGCCTGCTCGACGCGACCGGCGAACCGGTTTGGGGATGGGTGTGCCGGGCGGCGACGCCGGTCAGGTGGACCGGCCCGCACCTCGTCGCCGACGCGGCCGCCGTGGCGACGGAGTCGCTCGAACTGACCCACGAGGGAATCCACGCCGTGACCGACCTCGACGAGTGCGCCGACTGAGTTCGCCCCCGGGGATGCGTCGCCTCACGGGGCCGAGCCGGTCGAGTTCACATCCGTCTGCTCGTCGTCGGACTCCAGTTCCGCCTCGTACTTGCCGCGGTAGTACAGCCATCCGAAGACGAGCAACGTCACGGGAAAGAACACGAGCGCGACGAGCGCCGCCGGCGGAAACAGGACGAACAGCGCGAACGTCTGCCACGAAACGAGCGTGTCGCGTGCCATGCCGGAAAGAGAAACCGAGCTGTCATGTGTCTTCGGGTGCGCCCGCGGTCCGACGGAACCGGTGTTCGGCGGGTTCTGTCGGTCGTTGTCGGCCGAGACGGGTGTGTCGGTTTCACCACCTTTTATTTGGTCCGAGACGAAGTAGCGGGAGTGACTGATATTTCAGATTCTCTTCGGCTCCTTTTCGAGACTTCGGTCGAGCGAGACGGCGACCGCTACGTGGTGTCGATTCCGAGCGAACTCGTCGAAAGCGGGTCGATTTCGGCGGGGGAGCTGTACCGCGTCGCACTGCTTTCGAGTCCGGGCACCGCGTCGGTGGCCGAGCCCCCGGTCGAATCGACGCCGGCGACGACGACTTCGGCGACTTCGGCGGACGACCGCGACATCGGCTCCGACGACCGGGACTCGGACGACTCGCCGTCGAACCCTCGCGACGCGCGCTCACAGCCGCGAGAACCCCCCGTCGCGGAGGGCGACGTTCGGACCGTCATCATCGACACCCTCGGCGACCAGGGCGACGGCATCGCGAAGGTCGAACGCGGCTTCGTCATCATCGTCCCCGGCACGGACCCCGGCGACCGCGTCGAGGTCGAAGTCACCGACGTGAAACAGACCGTCGCGTTCGCGGAACCGGTCGACGGCGCGAGCGGTAACTGAGTTCCCGCGGCCGACCGCCGCGCTCTGCTTTCCTCGGTTGGCACATTCCAACCGTGTTCCCATTAGGCTCGGAGTCGTAGCCGCCGACACCACTCTATGTCCGAACAAAGGTCCCGTCACGCCGCTTCTCCACGTGACGACACGCGGACCGAGCCCCGCCGAGTCGACCGCTCGGCGTCCGACTCGGGCGATGACGCCGACACCGACGCCGACATCGATATCGACGCCGACGCCGACATCGATATCGACGCCGACGCCGACATCGATATCGACGCCGACGCCGACATCGATATCGACGCCGACGCCGTCGACGTTGACCCCAGCCTCGACGTGCAGGCGCAGTCGGCGCGAACGAACCGATGGCGTCCGACCGTTCGACAGGGAATCGGGCTGTGGGCGCTCATCGCGGTCGGGTGGGCGGTCGTCCCCGCCGACCACCCGGTGCAGATTGCCGTCGCCGTCAGCGGCGTGTACGCCTCGCTTCTCCTGCCGACGGCGCTCTACCTCGACTACCGAGAGCGACGCCCCGAATCGAGCGCCCGACGCGCCGTTCGCGAGACCGCGAGCGAACTCCTCGACTGCGTCCGCGACGCTCGGCCGGGACGCGACGGTGCGACCCGCTCGACGTGTTCGTGCAACCGCTGACGGCCGTGAGACCGTCGCCGCGTCGCTTGGGCACCGAGTCGCTCGCGACACTGACGGGGCGACTGAAAACGAAAACAAAAACGAACCGAATCGAAGAGAAAAACTGCTTCTTGCGCCCGAAACGCCGGCTTAGGCGGTCGACCCGACGGTCCGTTCGCCCGGCTTCTGGGTCGCTTCGAGGAGTTCGCGGTAGCGGTTCCTGATAGTCACTTCGCTGATGTCGGTCACGTTGCTCACCTCGGACTGCGTCAGTTCCTCGTCGGCGAGGAGCGCGCCGGCGTAGATGGCCGCCGCCGCGAGCCCGACCGGGCTTTTCCCGCTGTGGATGCCCTGCCGCTTCGCGTTGTCGAGAAGCGACCGGGCGCGGCGCTCCACGTCGTCGCTCACGTCGAGTTCGGAGACGAACCGCGGGAGGTACTGCGCCGGGTCGGCCGGCTTCATGTCCAGCCCCAGCTCGCGGGAGACGTAGCGGTACGTCCGGGTGAGTTCCATCTTGTCGACGCGGGAGACGCGCCGCACCTCGTCGAGGGAACGGGGGACGCCGGCCTGTCGAGCGGCGGCGTAGATGGCGGCCGTGGCGACGCCCTCGATAGAGCGACCGGGCAGTAGGTCCTCGTTGAGCGCGCGACGGTAGATGACCGAGGCCGTCTCGCGGACCGTGTCCGGCAGGCCGAGCGCGGAGCCCATCCGCTCGACTTCGCCGAGCGCCTGCTTGAGGTTGCGCTCTTTCGAGTCGCGGGTGCGGAACCGCTCGTTCCACGTCCGGAGTCGTTGCATCTTCTGGCGCTGGCCCGTCGACAGGGAGTTGCCGTAGGCGTCTTTGTTCTGCCAGCCGATGTTGGTCGACAGCCCCTTGTCGTGCATCATGGTCGTCGTCGGCGCGCCGACGCGGGACTTCTGGTCGCGCTCCGCGGCGTCGAACGCGCGCCACTCGGGACCGTGGTCGATTTCGTCCTCGCGGAGAATCTCGCCCGTCTCGGGGTCGACCCACTCGCCGTGTTGCTCGTCGTAGACGAGGTCGGTCCGCTCCGCGACCGCCGCCTCGGACGCCTCGGCCTCGGCCTCGTCCTCGACGCGCTCGTCGCCGGACTGTCGGGACTCGGGCCCCGCCGTCGGTGCCGACTCCTCTCGCATCGAACGCCAGTCGACGTGTTTCGTGTCCATTGAGTACCAGTGTATTCCGGACACAGGGTAATGGGACCTCGTTTGGAATATGCCAAACGCGTCCGCCACCGGGGCGCGCGACCGGGAGACACCGGCCGCTCGCTCGTCGGTCGCCGCGTCAGTTATCCGCCTCTTTCGGCCGCGAGAGCTATCGGGCGGACGAAAAACGAGGTCAGCGCTCGACGCCGAAGCCCTCGTCGCGGAGCGCGGCTTCGAGGCGCTCGCCGTGTTCGCCCTGCAGTTCGATGCGCCCGTCGGTCACGGTCCCGCCGACCGCGAGCCGTCGCTTCAGGGTCGACGCGAGGGCGTCCAGTTCGTCGGCCGGGAGGTCGAGGCCGTCGACCACCGTCACGGGCTTGCCGTACCGTCGGGTATCGACGCGAATCGACGCGCGCTGGTCCGCCCGCGCGAGGTCGTCGCCGATTCCGAGGTCGTCCGGGAGGCCGGTGATGTCGCTGAAAGTGTCCTTTCCCACGTCGTTGCGTACGCTTCCACGGCATATCAGGGTGTGGTTGGAATATTCCAACCCGGATTTGGACGCGTCCTCTCGGGCTTTCGGCCGCGGTTCGCGGGTCAGGCGCTCGCTTCGAGCTTTTCGGGGTCGACGCGCTCTTCGACTTCGGTGCCGAGCGTCTCGGTGACGAACTGCCGGGCCAGCCACGCCTCGGCGCGGGTCAGGCGGTACTGGAGCGTCGAGTTCGGGATGTCGAGCTCCTCCGAAATCTCTTGGACGGTGTGTTGCCGCGGCGTCTCGTAGTAGCCGAACTCGACGGCGGCTTCGAGCGCGGCCTGCTGTTCCGGCGGAAGCCCGTCGGCCGAAACGCCCTCTTCGAGCCAGCACTCGGGTTCGCTGATGCGCTGGACGCTCAGCGAGAGGCCCTCACTGAGGCTGTCTTTGACTTCCTCGTAAATCTCGCTCACCGTGTCGTCGTCGGAGATGAGCAGTCGCCACTGGTTCTGTGCGCCCCGGCGTTCGGCCTGCATCAGGAGGCCGTCGCCGATGTGCTTCGCGGCGACGTGGGGAATCGACTGAATCCCGTCGCCCTCCTCGCGGCAGGAGTAGACGATGCGCCCGTTCGGCGTCTCCGAGAGCACCTCGTAGTCCCACTCGACGACCGGCGCGCCGCACATCCCGAGGACGCCGTTGCACCGGGTGGCCTGCTCTATGACCTCGTCGAACGCTTCGAGCGCCTCCGTCGGTCCGGTGAGGCGGTCGAGCCGCCACATCGACTCGCTCGTGGCGTGTATCGCCATCGTCTTGGAGTGCAGGTCCGGGTTCTCGATGAAGAGGTCCATCACCTCGTCGACGCCCCGCTCGTACTCGACCGTGAAGACGAACTCTCGCATGGCTCTCACCTAGTCGCCCGAGGCCTATAGCCTTGGTTGGTATGTTCCAACTCCGACCGCGGTTCGGGATTCAGACTCGCGGGCCGCGTCGGCCGCGCCGCGACCCGCTCAGGACTCGTCGAACGGCGACCGGGCGTGTTCGGGCACGTCCTCGGGGCGGGCGATGAGGTTCTCCCGGCCGAGGTTTATCTTCGTGACGGTGCCCTCCTCGGCCATCCGCGAGAGGACGCGGCTCACCTTCGACTTCGACCACCCCGTGCCCTCGACGACCTTCGACTGCCGGAGTTGGCCGCCGTTGTCGTCGAGGAGCCTGAGGACGCGCGTCTCGTCGTCGAGGAGTTCTTCGGCGTCGGGGTAGCCGTCGGCGGCCGACTCCGGGCGCGCCGCGCCGCCGCTCCCGCCGGTCCGAACCCCGTCCGCCGACTCCCCGTTGGCGGCGGCCTCGTCGACGCGGTCGGTCGCGAGCGAGCGAACGTCAGATAGTCGCGCTCTCGCGTCGGTCCTCCGGACTCGCGCGCCGACGACGAGCAGGGCGACCGCGACGGCCGCGACCGCGAGCACGAGCAACCAGCCGTCGTCGCCGAGTTCCAGCGACCCGACGACCGACCCCGGCGCGGCGCTCGGGTCGGTCCCCGCTTCGACCTCCGCGCCGTCCCCGCGCCCGTCGCCGTCGGTGTCGCCGCGGTTCGGGTCGGTCCCGATGACGTTGACCTCGCGCCCGTCGTCGAGACCGTCGCCGTCGGTGTCGGCCTCGGTTGGGTTCGTCTCGTAGCGGTTGACTTCCGCGCCGTCGTCGAGGCCGTCGCCGTCGGTGTCGGCGGCGGTGGGATTCGTCTCGTGGACGTTGACCTCCGGCCCGTCGTCGAGACCGTCGCCGTCGGTGTCGGTGGCGGTCGGGTTGGTCTCGTAGTCGTTGACTTCCGCGCCGTCGTCGAGACCGTCGCCGTCGGTGTCGGCGGTCGTCGGGTCCGTGCCGTGGGTCGTCACCTCCGCACCGTCGTCGAGGCCGTCGCCGTCGGTGTCCGTCTCGGTCGGGTTGCTCCCTGCTCGTTGATTTCGACGCCGTCGCTGAGGTCGTCGCCGTCGGTGTCAGTGCTCGTCGGGTCGGTCTCGTAGCGGTTGACTTCCTCGCCGTCGGGCACGCCATCGGTGTCGGTGTCGGCGACGAGCACGTCCGTGCCGCGGTCGAGTTCGTCACGGTTGCCGAGACCGTCGCCGTCGGCGTCCCCGGCCGGCGCGAGCACCGTGACGCCGTGACTCGCCTGCGCGACCGGCTCGCCGCCGCCGGGTCTGACGACGGCTGTTACGGTGCGGTCGCCGGTCGCGTTCGCCGGCCACGTTTCGAACTCGAAGTCGACGCGCTGGTCGCCGGTCGCGTTCGCCCCCGCCCCGAGCGGCTCGCACCCCAACTGCATCGTCGAGCCGTCGTCGAGGTCGGTCCGGAGACAGACCTCGTAGTCGCCGCCGTCCGCCGCGACGGCCACCGAAACCGTCGAGGGCCGCCACGAGGCGACGTACGTCCGGCCGTTCTCGGTGGCGACGACGCCCGAGCCGGTGTGGTCGACCGCACGCACCTCGACGCCGTCCGCGGCGACGACGACCGGCGAGACGCCGCCCGCGACGACGAGTAGCGTCGCGACGAGCGCCCACACGAACGGAGAGATGCGTTTGACAGGCATTGTTCGTTCTCTATTTGTCGACTCTGCTAGTGTATAATGTTTTGTTTATCTGTTCGTTAGACATTTTTACAACTCTTTTGACTGTCAATATGCGGAGAATGTTTCAAAATTAGAAATTTTATTCGCTCATCCGGCGCGCGCGAGCTCGACGTCACCTCCGGTCGTCGACGCCGCGGTTCGCGGCGGGTACGTCGCGTCTCGACGTCTTCGAACGGCGCTGGTCGCCGCTCGTGACTGCCCGCTGTTGCTTCTCGTCGGTCCCCGCCGTAGATGCGTGATAATCGCCGTACTGTGCCGTACCGTGCCGTCTTCGCCGGCCCGCGAACGACCGGCAAACGTTCCGTTAATCCGACTGAAACGGTCGAAACAGTCGGTCGAAACGGTTGTTCACGGGGAGAACGGTCGGGACGACTCTCCCCCATTATCATCCGCCGAGCGAGACTGCTGACTGCGATGCGCGAAACGCTCACTCGACGGCAGTTCGGTGTCGGAGTCGCGGTAGCGACCGTCGCACTCGCCGGCTGTACGGACACGGGCGGTGGTGGTGGTCCCGTGAACGGCACGAACGGTACGGACGGCGAACCCGCGGTCGGCGACACCGAGACGACGGCGGAGTCCGGTGGTATCGAGGCGACGACCGAGGACGAGACAACGACGGAAGACGAGACGACAGAAGAAACGACTGAAGAAGACGAGACGACGACCGAGATGGAGACGATAGAAGACGAGACGTCGGAAGACGAGACGACGACTGAGATGGAGACGACAGAAGAAGAGACGACGACAGCGAACGAAACGACAGCGAACGAGACGACCGAGAACGAGACGACGACCGACGACTCGATGTGAGGCCGCGGTCGACGACCCGCTGACGCACGCGCCGCGAGCGAGGCACCGGCACGCTCGACTGGTACACCCGACTGCTCGTGCCCGCGGCGGCGCTCCCCCTCCAGCCCTCCACGGCACATTCGCACCCTGTCCCCTCGCGGGACGCCGAATCCCCCTGACGCACCCTCCAGTTCGGTCCCCCTGACGCACACCTCCCCGACGTGCCCTCCAGCACGTCCCCATCGCGCCCTCCAGCGCACTCGAGCCCCGCGCAGTCGCCGGATGTTCCGACTCTCCTCGCGCGTCGCCCCGGCGGCGCGCACTCCGCGGAACATTTACCCGCCCGTTCGCTACTCCGGGTATGGACGCAGACGACAACCACCGCGGGTGGGCCGAGCGCTCCGGCGACTTCTCGCCGGAGTACTACGCCCAAATCGGCCCGAACGAGGTCAGCGAGACGCTCGCGACCGTGTTCGAGCACTACGCGGCGGAAGACGCGTCGATTCTCGAACTCGGCTGTAGCTCCGGTCGCCACCTCGCGCACCTCCACGACCGCGGCTACGAGGACATCACCGGCATCGACATCAACGACGACTCCTTCGAGGTGATGGCCGAGTACTTCCCCGAACTCGTCGACACCGGCACGTTCCTCACCGGCGCAATCGAGGACCTGCTCCCCGACTTCCCCGACGACAAGTTCGACGTGGTCTACTCCGTCGAGACGCTCCAGCACGTCCACCCCGACGACACGTGGGTGTTCGAAGAGATCGCGCGCGTCTCGTCGGACCTCGTGATAACCGCCGAAAACGAGGGCAACGGGCCGACGCGCGGGCGCTCCGGCTCCGAGGTGAGCTACGTCAACGACGACTTCCCGCTGTATCACCGCAACTGGAAAGACGAGTTCTCCGACCTCGGTCTCGCGCAACTGCTCTGCGAACCGGGCAAGCGCGACACGGTTCGCGTCTTCCGGGTTCTCTGACGCCCCGCGCTCGCTTGTCGCACTCACAAACTGTTTCAATGAAGCCGGCGAACAGCGTGTGCTGACCATGTACACGATGTCCAGCGACGACTTCAGCGTTCATCAGCGGGACTGCGACGAGGCCGGCTCCGGGATTCCAATCACGAGCCTCCCGGACGAAGTCACCTCTCTGGACGACCTGCCGTGTTCCTGCTGGGACGAGGTCGACTCGTTCGACGACCTCGAGTGACGGGCGGGGAGCGAGGGCATCGCTCGGTCGCGGTTTCTGACGCCGGCGCACCGCGCGCACGGCGCGGCTCGTTCTGACGAGCGTTTTCACGGCGACAGCTCTGAGCTCTGCTTCTACCGGTCCGGCGAGAGCGCCCAGAGCGTCCCCTCGCCCGTCTGTGCGAACGCCTGCGTCCCGGCCGCGCCGAGGAGATAGCCGTCGGCCGAGAGCGTCGTCTCGAACGGCTCGAAAAACGACGCGCCGCGGGACCACCGAATCCGCCCCGCGCGAGTCCCGACGACGAACGCCTCGTCGGTCGAGGCGGTTCGCTCGACCGGGCTGTCGAAGCGGACTTCGTACCGCTCCGACCCGTCTCGAACCGCGAGTTCGTACAGCGTTCCGAAGGTGTCCGACGGCGACTCGTCGGTCCCCTCCGCGACCAGAACCGTCGAGCCCCGCTCGTGGACACCGACGACCTGCGCGTCGTCCCCGAACGAGGTGCGCCACCGGAGCGACCCGTCGTCCGCGTCGAGCATGGCGATATCGCCTGCGCTCCCGGCGTAGACGCTATCGCCGGCCGGAACCGGGCCCACGTCGGCCCAGTCCCAGCGGTCCGGCCGCCACGCCCACCGGAGGCTCCCGTCGCCGGGCGACATGGCGAAGACGCCCTCGTCGTCGCCGTAGTAGACCGCTCGCTCGTCGGCGAACAGCTGGTCCTGCGGGGCGACGGCGACGGTAAACCCGACGCCGTCGACTTCGGATTGTTCCCAGCGGACCGCGCCGTCGTCGGTCGAAAGCGCCGCGAGCGTCCCGTTCGCCGTGTAGAGAGTGTCGCCCGCGATGGCCATCGAAGAGCCGATGTTGCCGACGGTCTGGGTCCATCGTTGATTCCCGTCGGCCGCGTCGAACGCGTAGATTCGACCGCGACCCGACCCGAGTCTCTCGCCCGCGTACACCGAGCCGCCGTCGGCGAGCAGGCCTGTCGCCCGGCCGAAGTCGTGGCTCCACAGGCGCTCGCCGCTCTCGTGGTCGAACGCGACGACGCGCCCGTCGTCGATGTCGTCGCTCCGGTGGCCGATGACGGCGACGACCCCGTCGGTGGCCGACGGCGGCGAGAGGACGCTCGGTTCGGGCACGGAGGCGGACCAGTCCGTCCCGTCGGGTGACTGGAACCGCCGAAGCGACGAACAGCCGGCGAGCCCGCCGACGAGGGCGGTGCCGGCGGTGGCAAGAAACGCGCGACGCGACGGGGAGTCGGAGCCGGCGTCGGGATTCGCGGGAGAGTCAGTAGAATCGTTGGAGGGAGGGAACGAAGGCGAGGGCATACGTCGGCTTCTCGCAGGTCGCCGATATGTATTGTGGGTCGGCTGACGGGTGGCAACGGGGGTACTCTCGGCGACGCCCGCCCGTTACAGCCGGTCGAGGTCGAGCGGCTCCGCCGCCTCCCAGTAGCGCTCGAACAGTTCGTCGGCCCACGCGAGCACCTCCGGTTCGGTCACGTCGATGGAGGCCTGAAGGATACCGGTGTCGTCGCGGAGGAACAGATGAACGGTCGAGTCGGCAATGGTCGCCGCCATCGGAATCGGCTCGTCGGTGATGCGGACGGCGGCCGCGTCGGCGTCGAGGAGGTCGCGGAGCTGTTCGCGCAGTTGGGAGTCGTGGGCGAGCGCGTCGATGGCGGCCGACGAGAAGACGCCCTCGAACCGCTGGTCGCCGGCGGCGGTCCGCTCCCTGACGATGTCGAGGTTCTGCTCGTTGAAGGCGTAGGAGAAGATTCGCACGTCTTCGGCCTCGCTCAGAAGGGTCACGGCGCGCTTGACCGGCGCGTTCGGTCGGACCTGACTCGGCGTGGTAATCGTCGCCTCGGTCAGGTGTTCGAGGTCGAACGTGATGGCGTCGGTCGGGAGCCACTCGACGACCGGCCGGAGCTTGGCGTCGGTGTCGAGGATGTCGACGAGGTCGTCGAAGCCCCGAGAGACGAGTTCGCCCGTCACCGTCGCCCGGTACGCGCCGTCCTCGCGGACCAGCCACGACCGGTCTTCGAAATCGCTGAGAATCCGGCCCATCGTCGGCTGTGACGCCCCGGTCCGCTCGACCAGTTCGCGTCTGGAGTGCGGCCGCTCGGCGAGGTATCTGAGCGCGTCGACGCGGTTCTGCGAGAGCGCGAGGAACTCTATCTCGTCTAATGCCGACTCCATGCATCGGGGTTGTGCGTGCCCCGGTAAACGTCTTTCGCGTCGTGAAAGAATTTCACATAATGAATCATGCTCGCCGCGCACGCCTTTTTCTTACCCTGAATTAATTTCTGAATCAAACTATACGTGGGGGAGTCGTACGTGTATCCAAGATGCGTTCACTTCACTCTGCGTTCGGTCTCTCGGTCGGAGGTGCGGTATGGTGACGGCGGCGCGCCGGCGGTTCGTCCTGTTCGCCCTGACGGCGTTCTTCTTCGGCGGGACGTTCGTCGCCGCGAAAGCGGGTCTCGACTACCTGCCGCCGCTCCTGTTCGTCGCGCTCCGGTTCGACATCGCGGCGGTGCTCCTCGTCGGCTACGTCGTCGCCACCCGCCCCCGCGCCGAACTGCTCCCGCGGTCGGTCCGCGACGTGGTCGGCATCCTCGCCACCGGCGTGTTCGTCATCGGCCTCGCCAACGCCCTCCTGTTCGTCGGACAGGAGCACGTCTCCAGCGGCGTCGGGTCGATTATCTTCAGTCTCAACCCGATTCTGACGCCCGTGTTCGCCATGGCGCTCCTCGCCGACGAACGACTCTCCACCCGTGGCGCGCTCGGGATGCTCATCGGTCTCCTCGGCGTCGGCCTCGTCGTCGGCGTCGACCCCGCGAACCTGCTCGGCGGCGAGGCGCTCTGGAAGGGCGTCGTCTTCCTCGGCGCGGTCAGCGGCGCGCTCGGGACCGTCCTCATCCGCTGGGCCGACACGTCGCTTTCGAGCACCGTCCGCACGGCGTGGGCGCTCCCCGTCAGCGCGGCGCTCACCCACGGGATGAGCGTCGCTTCCGGCGAGTCGCTCGCCGCGGCCACGTGGTCGCCGACGGCGCTCCTCGCGCTCGCCTACGTCGGCGTCTTCGCCGGCGCGGTGGCCTACCTCACCTACTTCGGCTTCCTCGACGACGTGGGCCCGATTCGCGGCAACCTCGTCTTCTACGCCGTGCCCATCGTCGCGACGCTCGGGGGAACGGCGCTCCTCGGCGAGTCGATTTCGACGCTCACCGTCGTCGGCTTCGCGACTATCTTCACCGGCTTCGCCGTCCTCGCGACGGAGTCGCTCCGCGGCACGGTCGCCCGAGCCTACGGCAAAATCGAGTCCCGCGTGGCCGGTCTCGACGGGGCCGGCGCTCCGGGGCGCGACTGAGTCGCGGACCGGTCGCGGACCGGTCGCTCGCGGAACACGCGGTGAGAGGGTAGAAATGTAGGGGCGGACCATCGGGCGGCAGTCCGAGGGGGCAGGGTCGGAGTACCGGTGGCACGGGATGGGCCGCCTGCCTGCGATGTTATGTCACAAGTCCGCCGACCAGACAGTATCGAGCGGACACCTGGAGATTGTCAGCCCCCTAAGTAGTCTTTTTGGCCCGGTTCTCAAAAAACAGCGGACGGCGGCGCGGTCGTTCCGTTTGTTCGCACTATCTCTCGGCGAGCGCGACCGCCCCGAGCGCGGCAATCAGACAGAAGTGTCCGACGCCGACGAGGAACAACGCGTTCGAGTCGGACGTGTCGACGACGAGGAGCGACGCGAACGCCCCGACACCGAGGAGGAACAGGGCGACCCCGAGATAGCGGTCGTATCGCGGGTCGTAGTCGAGTTCGGCCAGACGCACGAGCGGCCCCGGTTCGGGCGGCTCGTCGCTCCGAGCCTCGCGGACCCATCCGCGAACCCGCAGGAGGACCATGCCGGTCGCGCCGGTCCAGACGACGCCGGCCGCGAGGTCGACCTGCGGGCCGTCGACGGCGACGACGAGTCCCACGATGAGCGACGCGGCGGCTATCGCCCCGACGACGGCGGTGTCGCTCACCCCCGTCATCCGACACCGAACCGGAGATAGCTCGTTCCGTGCCGGTAGTTGTACGCCTCGACGACGACACCGAGCGCCGAGATGACGGCCGCGAGGGCCGCGAACACGGCCACTCGCCACCGGCTGACGCCGGCGGGCAGAACGGTGGAGGGCATCGCTCGACGTGTTTGTGTGTTGATGACTTGAGTGCTCGGGCGCTCGGTCGTCCCGTCAGGCTCTCCGCAGGCGGACCACGAAGACCGCGCCGCGGGGGTCGTTGTCTTCGACCCACACGTCGCCGCCGTAGCCGCTGACGATGGTGTCGACGAGGTAGAGCCCGAGGCCGGTCCCGGGGCTTTCGAGGCCCTTCTCGCCGCGGCCGAACACCTCCTCTTTGCGCTCGTCGGGGACGCCCGGTCCGTTGTCGGCGATGCGGACGAGCGCGTCGTCGTCTCGCACCCCGACCGACACGTCGATTTCGGCCCGGCCGGCGTCGTTGTGTCGCACCGCGTTCGTGAGGAGGTTGCGGAAGACGGTCCCCAGCATGTCGTCGGCGACGACGGTCACCTCCGGCGGCTCGTCGGGGAGCGAAACCGCGGCGTCGGACGCGCCGTCGCGGACCGCGCTCGCCTCCGCCCAGAGCGGCCCGGCGAGCGCCGTCGGCCGGGTCGTCTCCTCGTCGTCGAGCATCGTCGCCATGAGGTTCCGGACGTTCACCGTGAGCTCGGAGGCGTGTTCCCCGTTTCTGAGTATCGTGTTGAGACGCTTGCGGACCACCTCGTCTTCGACCGACTCCTCGATAAGCCGGGCGTTGCCGAGGATGACGGCCACGTCGTTTCGGATGTCGTGGCGGATTATCTGGTTGAGGAGCGTGAGCTTCTCGTTTCGGGAGAGGATGGTCTGTTTTTGACGGTGCAACTCGGTCACGTCGCGGAGGACGATGACCCACCCGACGGTCTGGTCGCCCCGTTCGAGCCGCTGGGACCGGGCGCTGAGATACACCGTCTCGCCGTCCGCTCGCGTGGTTCTGACGCTGTCGTTGCTCTCGGTCGTCAGGTCGAGGTCCGACGAGACGGCCGTGACCGGGTCGCCGACGGCCGCGCCGAAGCGCTCTAAGAGCTCCGCGCCGCGGGTGTTGACGTGGACGATTCGCTCGTCGGCGTCGAGGACGAACACGCCGTCGGGCGACTCCTCCATCGCGGTCGTGTAGGCGATGGGCGGCAGGTCGAGAAACCGGTAGCGAAAGAGCGCGACGCCGATGGCGGCCGACGTGATCGCGGCCGAGGTCGGCACGAGATTCACGCCGTCGCTCCCGAACGGTGGGATTCCGAGCGCGGTGCAGGCCGTGAAGACGAACGGGGCGACGAGGCCGACGCTCACCAAAACCGCCTGCGGAATGTACGGTCGTCCCAGTCGACCCGCCTCGGTGAGGATGAGCGCGACGGCCAGCGCGCAGAGCACCGCGTTGTAGAGCAACTCCAACACCACGTGGCCGAGGCCGACGTCGACCCGCATGACGACGAGTCCGCCCGTCTCGACGAGGCGCGTCGCCTCGATGGCGAGGCCGCTCGGGTTCGTAAACAGGAGCGCCAGAAAGGTGACCGGGACGGCCATGACCGCCGCGACCAGCCCGGGCGTGATTCGGCTGACTCGGTCGGTGTGGAGGAGCGTAAAGAGGAACGCGAGCGCGCCGAGCGGGGCGACGCCGAAGTAGAGAAACCGGTAGAACAGGAGCTTCAGCGACGGGTCCGTCTGCAGTAGCTTGAGGGTCGAAAAGCCGGTCCAGAGGACGAGCCCGACGTTCACGGCGAAGAACGCCACGAGTTCGGACGACCGGCCGTGGGCCCGCATGTACCGCAGGCTGTACACGCCGAGGAGAGCCGCGGTAATCATCGCAAAGAGCGTCGGAAGCGCGAAGACGGTGTACTGCCAGCCCATCGCTCACTGCACCCGACCGCTGTTCGCGTCCATCGGTGCGTGTTCTGTGCTCACTCTTGTATTTAAACTATATGTTCGAGCGCTCTCACCGCCCCGCTGTCGGCGTAACTGGACCGGCGTTCCGGGTTCCTTGAGCGCCCCCGATGTTCGCACCCGAACAGTTTATGCCGGTCGATGCGCCACGGACGGCCGAACTGCCGTGACCGAGACGACAGACCGAACGAGCGCGGACCCCGTCACGGTTCTCCTCGTCGACGACGACCGCGACTGGCTGACGCTCGTGGTGCATCGACTCCGCGAGGTGGCTCCCGACTTCGACGTGTACGAGGCCAACAGCCCCGAGGGCGCGCTCGCCCGCCTCACCGACGACGTGGAGTGCGTCGTCAGCGATTACTACATGCCCGGCCGGACGGGAATCGAACTGCTGGCGGCGGTCCGCGACGTCCGACCCGACATCCCGTTTCTCCTCTTTACGGGTGCCGGAAACGAGGGGCTCGCCAGTAGCGCGCTGTCGGCCGGCGCTGACGACTACATCGTCAAGACGAGCGTCGACGACAGCGCCGCGGCGCTCGCCACCCGCGTTCGGACGGCGGTCGACAAACACCGAACGGAGCGCGCGCTCGCCGAGAGCGAGGCGCGCTACCGGACGCTGGTCGAGAACGTCCGCGACGCCATCTTCGTCGCCCGCGACGGCGGCGTCGTCCTCGTCAACGAGGCGGCGACGACGCTCACCGGGTACGACCGCGCGGCGCTCACCGACGGCGACATCGTCGAGACGGTCGTCCACCCCGACGACCGGGGGCGCGTCCGCGACGCGCTCGACCTGTCGGTCCCGCAGTCGCTCGACATCCGCATCCGCGACCGCGGCGGCGAGACGCGACACTGCATCCTCGATATCGACCACGTCGTCGACGACGGACTGCCGGGAACCATCGGCGTCCTCCGGGACATCACGGCGCAGGTCAACCACCAGCGCCGACTCGAACGCGAGCGCGACACGAAGGAGGCGATTCGGGAGATTCTCGTCCGACAGTCGTCGCGCGTCGAAGTCGCGGAGTCGTTCTGTCGGTACATCGGGAGCGACCCCGACACCGTCGCGGCGTGGGTGGGCGAGCGCACCGCGGGCGGCGGACTCGACCCGCTCGCCGTCGTCGGCGACGAGTCGTACCTCCGGGCGGCGGGCGTCTTCGACGCCGACGCGGCGGTCCGGCGCGGCTCGACCGAACCGAGCCTGACCGCCTTCCGCGAGGGGACGACGGTCGTCCGCGCCGTCGGAGACGCGGGCGGCCTCGATGCCGACACTGACGTCGATGCCGACGCCGACACCGACGCTGATACCGCCGACGATGCCGATATCGACTCCGACGCGCCGACGACCGCTCCCGACGCCGGGTGGATGGCGGCCGCGGCCGCCGACGGTATCGAAACCGCGGTCGCCGTCGCGCTCCGGCACGGCGGCGTCGACTACGGCGTCCTCGGCGTGTACCGCCGCGGTGCCGACGACGACCGCGAGCGCCGCCGGTTCGAAGAGCTGGCGGAGACGCTCGGCTACGCCCTCAGCACCGCCGAGAGCCGCGAGGCGCTCGTGGCAGACGAGGTCGTCCGTGTCCGCCTCAGCGTCCGCGACGCCGACGCGGGGCTTCTGGCGGTCGGCGACGCGCTCGGCCGCGACGCGGAAGTCGTCGTCCACACGGTGTTGCCCCGCGGCGACAGGGAGCGCTACTTCGTGACGGTCCGCGGCGCGTCCGAGGCCGCGGTGACAGACGCGCTGGCCGGTCTCGATGGCGTGACTCCCGGAGCCGTGACCGCCGGCGACGGGGTCGTCCGGGCGCAGTTCGACACGGCCGCGCCCTCGCTGGGGACGACCATCGCCGACGCGGGCGGCGTCCTCCACCGCGTCGTCGTGGCGGACGGCGAGGCGACCGTCGTCGTCGACCTCCCCCGGCGGCGACCGGCCGGCCCGTTCGTCGAGGCGCTCGCGGCGGCCTTCGACAGCGTCGTCATGACCGCGCGGAGCCACCGCACCGTCGAGTCCGATATCGGTGCCAGCGTGTTGGACGGACTGACCGACCGCCAGCGCGAGTCGCTCGAAGTCGCGTACCGGACGGGCTACTTCGAGCGGCCGAAGCGCCACAGCGCCGCCGAGGTGGCCGAGGCCATCGGCGTCTCGCGGTCGACGTTCACCCAACACCTCCGGGCGGCCCAGCGCAAGGTCTTCGCCGAACTGTTCGACGCCGAGTGAGACGGCGCGTCGCCGACCCGAGGCGGTCCGGGTGGCGCTCGTCCCGCTGAGTTCGTGCCGAGCGCTACCACGTCGCTCGGTTTTTGCCGGATACCGCATAATGGTGGTATCGGGTTATTCCCGCGTAATCGAGTAGAGATATCTGAAGGTCACCCCACCCAGAATATCACGGAAGGGAGTGGGTGTACGGTGGGCCGCACGGAGAAATCAAATGGCAGACAAAGTATTCAAACTCACACGACGCCGCGCCCTCGGAGGCCTCCTCACGATTGGTGCGGGAAGCGCCGCCGCCGGGGTGGGCACGTTCGCCCTGTTCAACGACACCGAATCGAGCACCGAGAACACGCTTCAGGCGGGGACGCTGAGCCTCGCCGACGGAGCCAGTTCCGCGAGCTTCAGCGCCACGGGCCTCGCGCCCGGCGACGAGACCGACACCTTCGAGGTCGACCTCGAAAACGACGGCACGCTCGACGGGAGCCTCGATATCGACCTCACGCTGACCGAAAACGACAGCGACGCCACGGCCGGCGACGACGGCGACGCGGACGCCTCGGTGGCGGACCTCGCGGGCGTCCTCGACGTGACGACGTTCGAAGTCGGGAGCCTCGACGTGCTCGCCGACCGATTCGGTGGCTCGGCCACGCTGGCCGACGTGGTCGACAACAACGACGGCGAGGACGACGATTCCAACGTCCGGGACATCGCCCTCGCGTCTGGCGAGACGAAGACGTTCTCCTTCGCGCTGGAGATGCAGGAGAGCGCCGGAAACGAGTTCCAAGCCGACGGGCTCGACATCCAGTTCGACTTCGAACTGAACCAGCGGGACAGCCAGTAGAACCAGCGGGACAGCCAGTACTTACACCTCGCGTTCGCGGGCGACGCAGACGACGCGACCCGGCCGACTCGACCCGGAACCAACCCGGTCGAACCGACCGCGTCCAGCTCTTTCGTTCCGCCCCTCCGAACGCGCACGACGACTTCACGCCTCTCGATGCCGAAACAGACACCAACGCTGACGCTCACCCGACGCCGATTCCTCGGCGGGCTCTTCACGATTAGCGCCGGAAGCGCCGCCGCGGGCGTCGGCACCTACTCCGCGTTTTCAGACGCCGAGCGCGCCGACGCGTCGTTCGGCGTCGGCACGCTCGACCTGACGGTCGACGGCGACGACGAGCAACTCACGTTCCTCGAAGAGTCGGCCCTCGCGCCCGGCGACAGCGGCACCGCGTCGCTGACGCTTCGCAACCGCGGGTCGCTCACCGGCTTCCTCGACATCGACGTGCTCGGCGTCACTGACGACGAAAACGGGCAGTCGGAGCCTCCGTCGCAGAACGACCCCCGCGTCGGCGACGGCGAACTCGCGCAGGTGCTCGAAGTCCGCGCGTGGCTCGAAGCCCCCGACGGGTCGAAGACGTACCTCTGCGGGAGTTCCGACTACGCGACCCTCGACTCGATTTTCGTCGCGGACGAGACGTTCGACCTCGATTACGAACTCGCGTCCGGCGAGTCGGTCGACTTCGTCATCGCGTGGCGGCTCCCGTCGAGCGCCGGCAACGAAGTCGCCTCGGATATCGCGGGCGTCGACCTCCGGTTCGCGCTCGACCAGCGGGCCGACGACGACGGCGGCGCGACCTGCGAGGCCGACGACGACGGAGACGACGAGGATTCGTCGTCCGGCTCCGGCAACGCCCGCGACGCGATGGGCGGCTGGGACTGGGCGACGCTCGCCCGCTATGGCGAGCCCTACGACGGCTTCGTTCACGGCAACTCGGAGCCGGAGAACTACGAAGTCGCGGTCCTGAAGCGCTCCGGAAGCTCCGAGACGCGCCTCCACAAGCAGAACAACGACTGGCAACACGCGTGGAGGTCGGGCCGAACCGAGTCGTTCCGCGTCGACTTCGACGGCAGTAAGGTGACGATGACCGTCGGCGGCACCGAGTACCCGGACAAACACGGGCGGAAGGGACAGGGCGTCGGCGCGAACGACGTGGTCGCGCTCGGCGTCACGGTCTCCGCCTCGGCCGCCTGGACGTCGGTCGCGGTCTCGGACCTCGAACTCACCGCCGACGGCCGGACGAGCGCCCTCGCCGACGTTTCGGTCGACGCGACCGGCACGAACCACGTCCGCATCGCCCGCGAGATAGACGGGTCGTTCTCGCTCACCGGCAAGCTCCGGTTCTCGTGGCACCACCACGCGCACGTCGACCCCGACGACCTCGTGATGCGCATCGACGTCAAGACGAGCAACGCAGTCAGAACGAACGAAGTCGAGACGACCGAGGAAGACGGCGAATCCGAGGACGGAGAAGACGACGGCGTCGAGAAAGCGGATGTCGAGGACGATGCCGGAGAGAACGACCAAGACACCGAATCCGATTCCGAGCAAGACGCCGAAGCCGAATCCGAGCAAGACGGCGGAGACGGTGATGACGACGAAGCTGAATCCAAGCAAGACGATGGTGACGGTGAAGCCGTCCAAGACGATGACGTCGGGAGAAGCGACGAAACGACCGATTCCGACGCCGACTCTGAAACCGATGTGGCTGACCCCGGCTCCGAAACCGAATCGGTTGACTCCGACTCCGACTCCGAAACCGAACCGGCCGCCCCCGAGAACGCCAGCGGTGACGACGGGACCGGAGACGACGCCGACGGGGGCGCCTGACCGATGAACTGGTCTCGCCTCGCCGCGGCGGCCCGCGTCCTCGGCGGCGTCGTGCTCCTCGTCGCCGTCGCGCTCGTCGTCGTGCTCGCCGCGCCGCAGGCCTTCGGTGCCGACGCCAGTTATACCGTCCTCTCCGGGAGCATGTCGCCGACCTTCGACGCCGGCGACGTGGTGGTCGTCCGCGACGTGCCGCCAGCGGACATCTCGGAGGGCGACATTATCACCTACCGGGAAGCCGGGAGCGCCATCACCGACGAGCGGACCGACCGCGTGACCCACCGGGTCGTCGCGGTGGACCGAAGCGGCGACAGTCCGGTGTTCCGCACGAAGGGCGACGCCAACGAGGACGTCGACTCGGACCCCGTCACCGCCGACCGCGTCGTCGGTCGCGTCTGGTTCCACGTGCCGTATCTCGGGCTCGCCGCGCAGTTCGTCCAGTCGGGACTCGGGTTGGTCCTGTTCGTCATCCTCCCCGGCGCGCTCCTCGTCGTGACCGAGCTCTACTCGCTGTACACCGACGCGCTCGTCGAGGTCGACCCCGACGAGTCCGACGGGAGCGCCGGACGCGACGGTTCGCCCGACGTGGGGTCCGAGACCGGAACTGGCTACGTCAGCGCCTCGGACGGTGGCGTCACGCTCTACCCGGAGCGAACGGGCGTCCGCCTCTCGGACCCCGTCGCCGTCGTCGACCCATCTCCCTCGCCGTCCGACGCCGCGCCCTCCGGCTCGGCCGACGGCATGGAATGGGTGACCGACCCCGTCGACTGCCCTTCTGACGCGCCGACCGACGAGACCTCCGGGGACGGGCGGTGAATCCCTCGTGACCGCCCCGGACGACGCGAACGCGCCCGACTGGACGCCCGAGCAGTCGCCCGAACTGGCGCTCGCCGACGCGACCCGGTGTCGACGCCTCGTTGACGTCGACGCGGACGACAGCGACGCGAACGACAACAATGCAGACGACTTCGAGGAGGTCGACTTCGAGCGTCTCGAACGGGGCGACCGCGTCCTCTGTCTTCCCGGCGAGCGCCTGCCCGTCAACGGGGTCGTCCGGGCGGTCCGGCGCTGGGACGCCCAGTCGGCGTCGTTCGTCGGCACCGGCACCGAAGCTGACGCCGCACCCGCGCTCGTCGAACGCGAGCGACCCTCACCCGACGAGGACGGCGAACCCCGTACCGACGAGTACTCGGTCGCTGTCGGCGACGAGGTCGAACCCGGCGACCGGCCGACCGAGACGGCGCTGGTGGTCGAGTACCGCCCGCCGCGGGCGGGGCTGTTCCCGATTCCGCTGTCGCTCGCCTCGCTCTTTTCGGCGAAGCTCCTCGGCACGCTCTCGCCGCGGCTCTCGCAGATTGCCGGTCGGGTGTTCGTCGTCTTCGTGGTCGTCGGCATCGTGCTGGTCGGAACCGGCTTCGCCGCTCCCGGAAGCATCGACCGTTTCCTCGACGACAGCGGCATCAACGACGCGATTTCGGACCTCCGGGGCGGCGACCCCGAGCCGTCGCCGCCGGACGTCACCGTGACGCCGCCCTCGCCGACGCCGGATGCCCCGCCCGAGGAAACGAACCAGTTCGAGGACCCGGACACACCGACGCCCGCGTCGACGCCGACCGAGACCACGACGCCGAACCCGACCCCGTCGTCGACGCCCACGTCGACACCAGCGCCGACGAGCAGTCCCGAGCCGACCACCACGGCGCGCTCGGGCACTGGCGGTGGCGTTGGGGGCGGTGGAGGAGGTGGCGGCGGGGGTGGCGGGGGCGGTGGGGGCGGCAGTCAAACGACGACCACGGCCGCATCGTCGGCGTCGCCCGACCCGACGCTCTCGGTCGAGGCCGCCGACCCGCCGACGGTCCGAAGCGCCGACGGGACCGTCGGGTCGCTCAGCGGCCCCGTGACCGGGACGCTCTCGTGGACCGGCACGGTCGACAGCGTCGTGCTCGTGGTGAACACGTGGGTCCCCGACGACGGCTGGCAGGAGGAGCGCCGCGTCACGCTCCGGGAGCCGTAGCCCCGTGGATATCGCCGCCGCGCTCGGCTCCGACGTGACCTACGCCGACGGCAATCGAACCGCCGGCTTCGCCGCCACCGACGACGGCGAGACGACCGTCACGACGGGCTACGTCTCCGTGACTGCGGTGTTGTTCCGCGACTCGACCGAAGTCGCCCGAATCGAGGAGACCGCGTCGTTCGACGCGACCGTCGAGAACACCGCCGGGAGCGCCCCGGCGGGCGTCGACCTCGAACTCGGCTCCGGCGGGGCGGGCGTCTCGCTTCTCGACACGCAGTCGGTCGCGCCCGGCTCCGCGGGCAACTCGACGGGGACGCTCGCCAATCGCGGGCGCGACCCCGGCGTGTTGACGTTGGATTCGATGCCGTTCGAGTCCGCCGAGAACGGTCGCTCCGGTCCCGAACTATCGGTCGATTCGACCGGTGGAGCCGACGAGGGCGAACTCCACGAGGCGCTCGCTGTCCGACTCCGCGTCGAGCGGGCGAACGGGACGAGCACCTACGTGCTCGGAAACGAGACGACGTATCTCGACTTCGCCGACGTGTGGAACGAGTCCGTCTCGCTCGGCAGACTCGACGGCGGGGAGTCCCTGTCGCTCGTCGTCGAGTGGCAGATTCGGGAGTCGGCCGGCAACGAGATACAGACCGACAGCGTCGACGTGGAGTTCGTCTTCACGCTCGAACAGGCGACCGACTGAGCGCGCTCCGCCCCGATTTTCCGCCGTTCACCCGACGAAGAGCCGGAGGTTGAACGCCGTTGCAAACGCCCCAATGACCGAGAGCGCGACCGGCGGCAGGTAGTACAGCACCTTGTCGCCGACGCGAGCGCCGTAGACGCAGATTCCGAGACAGAGGAGGAAGACGGCGAGCTTCGGGAGGACGAGCCCCCATCGCCCGAGGGCGTCCGTGCTCGCCACGAGGAGGGCGTTCGCCTCGTCGAACCGACGCTCGTAGTAGAGGAGGGTGAGCGTCGTGACGATGTCGCCGACGCCGTAGGTGGCGAGCGCGATGAGCCAGAGCAGTGAGAACTCTCTGGCCTCGAAGGGCGTGTCCCTGAGCCGAAGATACCGTAAGCGTGACACACTCCCTATTCCGGGGACTGCAATATGAATTATCCGGGCAGACAGACTGTCGCGGAAACGGACGCGTCAGACGAGGCCGACGCCCTCGGCGAGCAGTTCGTGCGAGCGGAGGCCGTCTTCGTGGTCGCCGACGACGTGCTGAATCATCATCTCGTCGGCCCCGACGCGCTCCGCGAGCTGGTCCAACAGCCCCGAAATCGTCTCGGGACTGCCGGAAATCGCGCGCGGCCACTCGTTCGCTCCGAGGGTCGCGGGCGTGGGCTCGGGGACGCCGCCGAGTTCGTCTATCGCCTCCTCGACGGTCGGCCTCGTGCCGACCTCGCCGCGTCGCATCCGCTTGTACGTCGCCTCGGCCACCGCGCGGAGTCGCGCCGCCTCCTCGTCGGTCTCGGCGCAGACGGCGTTCACCGCGACCATGCCGTGGGGCTCGTCGATGCCGCCGGCCAGCGGCGACGACTGGAAGCTCTCGCGGTACTCCTCGAAGGAGTGGACGGCGAACTGCGGTCTGATGAAGCCCGCGAAGCAGTAGGGCAACCCGAGCTCGCCCGCGATGGTCGCGCTCGACGGGCTCGACCCGAGCACCCACGGGACCGGCGGGTCGCCGCTCCCCCGCGGGATTTCGAGGTCGGCGTAGGGGTGTTCGTCGGGGTAGTCGTCGTAGAGGTGGTTGACGACGGCCTCGACCTTCTCGGCGTGGTCGCCGTCGGGGTCCTCGACGTGCCGGTCCGTTCCGAGCGCCTGGTCCGACGCGGGCGACCCGTTCGCCCGCCCGAGGCCGGCGTCGATGCGACCGGGCGCGAGTCCGTCGAGCGCGCCGAACTGTTCTGCGACCTTGAACGGGCTGTAGTGGTTGAGTAGCACCGCACCCGAACCGAGTCGAATCGAGTCCGTCTCGGCGGCGAGGTGGCCGAGCAACACCTCGGGCGTCGTCCCCGCGAGGGTGCTCGCCATGCCGTGGTGCTCGGCGACCCAGAAGCGCGAGTAGCCCAGTCGCTCGGCCTGCGCGGCGGTTTCGACGGTGTTCGCGTACGCGTCGGTCGCGGTCCCACCCTCTGGGACCGGCGAGAGGTCGACGATAGAGAGGTCCATACCCCCGCTCCGAGACTGCGAGGAATAACGATTGGGCTCCCAGCAGACGCGTACTGTTCTCGGTGAGCCGCGGACACCGAGATTGTCTATAAACAACATCACTATAATTTGAAAAATCTAGATTACGTGAATTATTCAAATACTCCGGACGGTTCGAGTGTTAGAACAACTCTATTGGCGATACCGAGCAGAGATCTCTTTGATAATCCGATCTGGGATATGCTCTTGCACATATTATACAACTATGTCTTCTTCCACGCTGTCTGCTACACAGAATCCGTGTCCGAGGTCCACAAAAAATTTTTACGGGACCTATCCGATGGTTCGATAGAGGTTCCCATGCCAAGAGCCGTGTTCGACAGCGCCGAGTACGACAGACGCATCGCCCGGACGAAAGAGCGGATGGCCGAGCGGGGGCTGGACGCGCTCTTCGTGAGCGACCCCGCGAACATGAACTACCTCACCGGCTACGACGGGTGGTCCTTTTACGTCCATCAGGGCGTCGTGGTGACGCGGGACCGCGACGAACCCGTGTGGGTCGGCCGCGACATGGACGCCAACGGCGCGCGCGCGACGACCACGCTGAGCGACGAGAGCATCCGACCGTACAGCGACGACCACGTCCAGTCGCCGCACGACCTCCACCCGATGGACTTCGTCGCGGCCGTCTTGGAGGACCTCGGCGTCGACGACGCCCGCGTCGGCCTCGAAATGGACGCCTACTACTTCACCGCGAAGTCCTACACGCGCCTGCAGAAGAATCTCCCCGAAGCGAGTTTCGAGGACACCACGCTCCTCGTCAACTGGGTGCGCGTCAAGAAGTCCGACGCCGAACTCGACTACATGCGCGAGGCCGCCCGCATCTCCGAGAACGCGATGCAGGCCGGTCTCGACGTCATCGACGAGGGCGTCCCCGAGTACGAGGCCGCCGAGGCCATCTACTCGGCGCTCATCGAGGGCACCGACGACTACGGCGGCGACTACCCGTCTATCGTCCCGCTGATGCCCTCGGGCGACCACACGGGCACGCCGCACCTCACGTGGACCGACCGCGAGTTCGAGGACGGCGACCCGGTCATCATCGAACTCTCCGGCTGTCGCCACCGCTACCACTCGCCGCTCGCGCGGACGACGTTCGTCGGCGACCCGCCCAAAGAGCTGTCCCGGCGGGCCGACATCGTCGTCGAGGGGATGGAGGCCGCCCTCGACGCGGTCGAACCCGGCGTGACCTGCGAGGCCGTCGAGAAGGCGTGGCGCGACACCATCGCCGAGTACGGCATCGAGAAGAAAGACCGCATCGGCTACTCGATGGGGCTGGGCTACCCGCCGGACTGGGGCGAGCACACGGCGAGCCTCCGCCCCGGCGACGAGACGGTCCTCGAAGAGAACATGACGTTCCACACCATCCCCGGCCTCTGGTTCGACGACTTCGGCGTCGAACTCAGCGAGACGTTCGTCGTCACGTCCGACGGGGCGGAGCCGCTGGCCGACTTCCCCCGGCGACTATTCACAACCTAATTATGACTCCGGGTCACAGCCCTAATAGAATGAACGAAGATGGCAAAAATCGAAACGGCGAGGCGGTCGCCGACGGCGGCGCGGAGTCCGAACCCGAAACGGCGCTGGCGACGGCGCGCAGACAGCTCGAACGCGCGGCGAGCCACGCCGACGTGGACGACGGCGTCGTCGCGCGACTGAAGCACCCGACCCGAGTCCAGCAGGTGTCGGTCCCGCTCCGCCGCGACGACGGCTCCCTCGACGTGTTCACGGGCTTCCGCGCCCAGCACGACGACGTGCGCGGGCCGTACAAGGGCGGCCTCCGTTACCACCCGGAAGTGACCGCCGACGAGTGCATCGGCCTCTCGATGTGGATGACGTGGAAGTGCGCCGTGATGGACCTGCCCTTCGGCGGCGGCAAGGGCGGCGTCGCGGTCGACCCGAAGACGCTCTCCGACGAGGAGCGCGAGCGACTCACGCGCCGCTTCGCCGAGGAGATTCGGAACGTCGTCGGGCCGAAGAAGGACGTTCCCGCGCCCGACATGGGCACCGGCCCGCAGGAGATGGCGTGGTTCATGGACGCCTACTCGATGCAACAGGGCGAGACGACGCCCGGCGTCGTGACGGGTAAGCCGCCGGTCATCGGCGGGTCGTACGGCCGCGAGGAGGCCCCCGGTCGCTCCGTCGCCATCGTCACCCGCGAGGCCATCGACTTCTACGACTGGGACATCGAAGACACCACCGTCGCGGTCCAAGGGTTCGGTTCCGTCGGCGCGAACGCCGCCCGCCTCCTCGACGAGTGGGGCGCGAAGGTCGTCGCCGTCTCCGACGTTGACGGGGCTATCTACGACCCCGACGGCCTCGACACGCAGGACGTCGAGGGCCACGACGAGCGCCCCGGCATGGTGTCGGGCTACGACGCCCCCGAGTCGCTCTCGAACGAGGACCTGCTCGAACTCGACGTGGACGTGCTCATCCCGGCGGCCATCGGGAACGTCATCACGACCGAGAACGTCGACGCCATCTCGGCGGACATGGTCGTCGAAGGCGCGAACGGGCCGACGACGTTCGCGGCCGACGCCGTCCTCGAAGAGCGCGGGATTCCGGTCCTCCCCGACATCCTCGCCAACGCCGGCGGCGTGACGGTCTCGTACTTCGAGTGGCTCCAGGACATCAACCGCCGCCAGTGGTCGCTCGAACGCGTCCACGAGGAACTCGAAGCGGAGATGCTCAAGGCGTGGAACGCGGTCCGCGAACACGTCGAAGAACGCGACCTGACGTGGCGCGACGCGGCGTACGTCGTCGCGCTCTCTCGCATCGGCGGCGCGAAGGAGACGCGGGGCCTCTGGCCCTGAGCGCCCGCGCGGCGAGCGAAACCTGAAGCGACTCGCGGTTCTTTTTCGGCGCGCTTCTCAGTCAGCGACCGCGTCGGCGACTTTCTCTATCGGGTGCGGCGGGTCGTCGGCCGCGCCGTCCATGTCTTCGAGTTGCGTCCGACACGACGCGCCGGGGGCGACGACGGTGTCGCCGCGGCTCTCGCCGAGTTGGTCGGCGAGGATTTCGCCGATGGCCTCCGACAGCGAGTGGTGTTCGGCCTCGTAGCCGAAGCTCCCGGCCATGCCGCAACAGCCCGAATCGAGCGGGTCCACGTCGTAACCGGCGCGCCTGAGCACGCCCACCGCGTGGTGGTCCTTCCGCATCGCCTTCTGGTGGCAGTGGCCGTGGTACGTCAGCGTCTCGTCGTCCGCGCCCGCCGCCGCGTCGCGGTCGAGGCTCTCTACGAGACGCTTCGCGTCGAGGTACTCCATGATGCCGTAGGTCTCGGCGGCGACGGTCTCGGCCGCCTCGCTCGAAAGCAGGTCGAGGTAGTCCGACTGGAGCATGACTGCGTCCGAGGGTTCGACGAGCACGACGCTCCAGCCGGCTTCGACGCGGGGCGCGAGCGCGGCGACGTTCGTCTCGGCGCGCGCCCGCGAGCGGTCGAGAAAGCCCTTCGAGTGGGCCGGGCGGCCGGTCGCGGTCACGTCGTCCGGAATCGAGACGTGGACGCCGGCGGCTTCGAGGACGCGAACCGCGGCCTTCCCCGCGTCGGGGTGGTTGTAGTTGGTGTAGCTGTCCGGGAACAGAAGCACCCTGTCGGTCGCCTCGGCCTCGGGGACGCGAGCGCCGCCGCGCGCTTCGAACCAGTCTTCCAGCGACTCGCGGTGGAACGTCGGAAGCGACCGCTCCTTGGCGATGCCGACAGTCTTCTCCATAATCGTCCGCGCGCCCGGCACCTTCGCCGCCCAGTTCGAAAGCGGGGCGAGCCGCGACCCCAGCGCGTTCAGGCGGTCCACCTCGGCGAACAGGCGGTCCCGAAGGCTCGCGCCGTGAGACTCGTGGTGGGCGTGTTCGACCTCGGCTTTGAGCTTCGCCATGTCGACCTCGCTCGGGCAGTCGCGGGCACAGCCCTTACAGCCGACACAGAGGTCCAGCACCTCGCGCATGAACTCGGTGTCCGTCGCGTCGGCGTCGAGGTCGCCGCTCATCGCCTGTCTGAGCATGTTCGCCCGGCCGCGGGTCGACAGCCCTTCCTCTTCGGTGGCGCGATAAGTCGGACACATCACGCCGCCGGTGGTCGACTGGTCGCCCCGACAGCCGCCACAGCCGTGGCAGAGCTCCGCCATCCCCTGAAAGCCGTTTTCGGTGTCCCAGTTCAGTTCGGGGTCGAAGCCGGCGTCGAACTCGTAGTCGGGGGAAAAGCGGAGGTTCTCGGTCATCGACACGTCGCCGCAGACCTGCCCCGGGTTCAGGAGCCAGTCGGGGTCGAACGCCGTCTTGAGGTCGCGGAAGGCGTTCCAGAGGCGGTCGCCGTACAGTTTGCGGTTCCACTGGGTCCGCGCGCGGCCGTCGCCGTGTTCGCCCGACACCGACCCGCCGGCCTCGACGACGAAGTCGGTCACCTCGTCGGCGATGGTCTCGAACGAGTCGAGGCCGTCGAGCGTCTTCGTGTTGACGAGCGGACGGACGTGGAGCACGCCCGGCCCCGCGTGGGCGTAGAAACTCGTGTTGGCGTCGTGGTCGTCGATGACCTCGCGGAACCGCTCGACGTACCCCGGTAGCTCGTCGGCCGGCACGGCGCAGTCCTCGATGAACGAGATGTGCTTTTCGTCGGTCGTCCGCGAGAGCAGGATGGGCGCGGCGGCCTTGCGCATCTCCCAGAGCCCCGCGCGGGCCGCCTCGTCGTGGGCTTCGAGCGCGTCGAACGCGCGGGCGTCGGCGGCAATGCCGACGCCGTCGGATGGTGTCGCCTCCGGCGTCACCGAGGGGGCGCGAGCCGTCAGCAGGTCGGCGACTTTCCGCCGGCCCTCGGCGTCGGAGTCGGCGTAGAACTCGACCAGCAGGGCCGCACGGGTGCCGTCGGGGAGCGACGCGGCCACGTCGTGGAACTCCGCGGTGTCGAGCGCGAGGTCGATGAGCACGTCGTCGATGAGTTCGACCGCCGCCGGGTCGTGGTCGAGGATGGGAGCCACGTCGGCGGCGGCGTCGAACACGTCCTCGTAGGTGAGGAGCGCGACGGCCTTCGTCTCCGGGAGCGGTTCGAGCGAGACGGTCGCCTCGGTCACGACGGCGAGGGTCCCCTCGCTCCCGGCGAGCAGGCGCGCGAGGTTCACGGTCCCCGCCTCGCAGTCCGGGTCGGTGCCCGTCCCGTCGGCAAGCGGGCGCTCTCCGCGGGCCTCCTCGACCAGCGCGTCGAGGTTGTAGCCCGAGACGTTGCGCTTGAGGTCCGGGTAGCGGGCGTCTATCTCCTCGCGCTCCTCGTCGAGCACGCGGACGACTTCGGCGTAGATTCGGGGGAGAAGCGGACTCTCCGGGCCGTCGGCTCCCCACGCGTCGCTCTCGGGGTCGGCTCTCTCCCGGAGGTCGTCAACGCGCACCTCGCCGAACCGGTGGACGCTCCCGTCGGCGAGGACGACTTCGCACTCCTCGACGTAGTAGTCGGTCTTGCCGTACTTCAGCGAGTGCGCGCCGGTGGAGTTGTTGCCGATAGCGCCGCCGAGGACGCTCCGGTCGCCCGCCGCGGGGTCAGGGCCGAACGTGAGACCATGGTCGGCCGCGGAGTTATTGAGGTCCGCGAGCGTGACCCCGGCCTGCGCGGTCGCCGTCGCCGCCTCGGCGTCCACCGATTCGACTCCGTCCATGTGTCGCGAGAGGTCGAGGACGACCGCCTCGTTGACGGCCTGTCCGGCGAGGCTCGTGCCGCCGCCGCGCGGGAGGACGGGAATCTCGCGGTCGGCGCAGTACTCCACGACGGCCGCCACGTCGGCGGTCGAGGTCGGCATGACGACGCCGACGGGGAGCACCTCGTACGCCGAGGCGTCGGTCGCGTACAGCTGTCGGGTGTACTCGTCGAACCGCACGTCGCCGTCGACGAGGCGTTCGAGGTCGGAGACGAGCGCCTCGCGGTCGGTGTCGCCGCCGACGTAGTCGTAGTCGGCGCGGGGGTCGTCGCTGGGGTCAGCACGCTGGTCGCCGCGCGTGTCGGCCTGCCGGTCGCCGCGAGAGCCGTCGGGGCGTTCCTGCGTCGCCATCGGGGGTCAGTTCGACTCGGCGGCCAGCACTTGGTTCTCCAACTCCTCGCCCTCGTCGAGCCGCCCGAGGTTCCCGGCGACGATGTCGGCGAGGCGGTCCCAGTGTTTGGGCGTGTGGCCCCCCGTGTGAGGCGTGATGAGGCAGTTCTCCAGCCCCCACAACGGGTGGTCCGAGGGCAGGGGTTCGGGGTCGGTCACGTCGAGGGCGGCCCCGCGAATCTTGTTCGACCGGAGCGCCGACACGAGCGCGTCGGTGTCGACGATGCCGCCGCGGGCGGCGTTGACGAGCACCGCGTCGGTCGGCATCGTGGCGAACTCCGCCTCGCCGATGAGTCCGCGAGTCAGGTCGTTCAGCGGGCACGCGACCACGACGTACTCGCTCCGGGAGAGCGCGTCGTGAATCGCGTCCGGTTCGAAGCCGGCGACTTCGTCCGTCGGGCCGCCTTTCGACGGGGTGTAGCGGATGCCGATAGTCTCGACTTCGAAGCCCTGCAACCGCTGGGCGACGGCCTGCCCGATGGAGCCGAGGCCGATAATCGTCACCGTGCTGTCGGTGAACTCGCCGGACTGGAAATGTCGCCACTCGGCGCGCTCCTTGCGCCGCCAGCCCTCGTGGAGGCGACGGGCGAACACGAGCATGTTGCCGATGGCCTGCTCGGCGATGCCGGGCGCGTGGATGCCGCCGGCGTTGGTGACCGCGACGCCGTGTTCCGCGAGCGCGTCCATCGGGACGTGGTCGGTTCCGGCGAACGTGCAGGCGAACAGTTCGAGTCTGTCGGCGCGGTCGAGCAGGTCCTCGTCTATCGTGATGCCCGTGACGACGCGGGCGTCGGCGACGAGTTCGCGTTCCTGTTTCGGCGTCCGGGCGAGCGTCACGGTCCGGTCCGGGAGGCGCTCGCGGAGCGCGTTCGCGTACGATTCCATCGAAAGGCCCTCGGTCCCCTCGCGGAGGACGACGATGTCTGTCTCGGTCATGATGTGAGTCGCGCGCGTCGCGGGCGCGGTTGCTTCACCGATTGGGTGACGCTCCCTTAGTCTTTTTGTGTAGCCGGTGTCCACGGATACCGTTTATACTTAAGTGGGTGGCGGATGGTACGTGTACGCATGGCTGACGCCGTTCGAGCGCGATTAGCGGAGCTTCGCAGAGACCTCCACCGCCACCCCGAACCGGGCTGGTGCGAGTTCCGGACGACCGCGCGGCTCGTCGAGGAACTCCGCGCCATCGGCGTGGACGAACTCGCCGTCGGCGCGGACGCCTACGACCCCGCAGACCGGATGGCCGTCCCGAGCGACGACCGACTCGACGAGTGGTACGAGCGGGCGCTCGACCGCGGGGTCGACCCGGACCTCCTCGAACCCCTCCGCGGCGGGACGACTGGCTGTGTCGCCGTCCTCGACCGCGGCGAGGGGCCGACGGTCGGCCTCCGGGTCGACATCGACGGGCTGTTCATCGAGGAGTCGGACGACGCGGGCCACGACCCCGCCGCCGAGGGCTTCCGCTCGGAGACGGGCGAGACGATGCACGCCTGCGGCCACGACACCCACATGACGTGGGGGCTGGCGACGCTCGAAGCCGTCAAGGACAGCGAGTTCTCGGGTCGGCTCGTCGTGTTCTTCCAGCCGGCAGAGGAGATTTCGGGGGGCGGCGCGCCCATGGCGAAAAGCGAGTACGCCGCCGGCATCGACTACTTCTTCGCGGTCCACGTCGGCCTCGACCACCCGACGGGCGAGGTCGTCGCCGGCATCGAGAAACCGCTCGCGATGTGCCACATCGACGCGGAAATAGAGGGGACGACCGCCCACGCCGGCAAGGAGCCGGAGGCCGGCGCGAACGCCATCCACGCGCTCGGCACCGCCATAGAGAGCGTCTACGGGGTCCCGCGGCACTCCGACGGGATGACCCGCGTCAACGTCGGTCGGGTCGAAGGCGGCACCGCGAGTAACGTCATCGCCGACGAGGTCGAGGCCGTCGCCGAGGCGCGCGGCGAGACGACCGAACTCATGGAGTACGCGAAGTCCGAACTCCGCCGGCGGTTCGAGAAGGCGGCCGAACTGCACGGGTGCGAGGCGACGGTCGACGTGGTCAGCGAGAGCCCCCGCGCCGACAGCGACCCCGAACTCGTGGAGACGGTCGCGGACGCCGCCGAGGGCGTCCCCGGCGTCGACCGCGTCGTCCAGACCGCCGACTTCGGCGCGAGCGAGGACGCGACGTTTCTCATGGAGCGCGTCCAGCGCGACGGCGGCCTCGCGTGTTACTCCATCGTCGGCACCGACCACCCGACGAGCCACCACACCGCGACGTTCGACGTGGACGAGCGGAGCCTCGAAACCGGCGTCGAAGTGCTCACGCGGTCGATTCTGTCGGTCGCCGGCGTCGAGTCGGTCCCCGAACTCGCGGGCGCGAACCGATGAGCGACGGGCGCGTCACCGGCGAGTCGGCTCCCCCGGCGTCGGACGTCGTCACCGCCGACGACGTGGCGGACGCCCACGAGCGACTCGACGGCGTGGTCCACCGGACGCCGCTCGATAGCTCGCGGACGATAGCCGACCGCTGTGGGGCCGAGCGGGTCGACCTCAAACTGGAGAACGTCCAGCGGACGGGGTCGTTCAAGATTCGCGGCGCGTACAACGCGATGGCGCAACTCCCCGAGTCGGTGCGCGAGCGGGGCGTCGTCGCCTCCAGCGCCGGCAACCACGCGCAGGGCGTCGCGCTCGCGGGCGACCTGCTCGGCATCGACACGACCATCGTCGTGCCCGAAATCACGCCGGCGGTCAAAATCGACGCCACCCGCGGCTACGGCGCGGACGTGGTCGTCGAGGGCGACCTGTACGAGGAGTCGTACGAACACGCCCTGCGACTCGCCGACGAGGAGGGGCTGGAGTTCGTCCACCCCTTCGACGACGCGGCCGTCATCGCCGGGCAGGGAACCGTCGGACGAGAAATCGCGGCGGACGCGCCCGACGCGGACACGGTTCTCGTCTCCATCGGCGGCGGCGGCCTCATCTCCGGTATCGCCACCGCGATGAAGGCGCGGGACCCCGACGTGCGCGTCGTTGGCGTCCAACCCGAGGGCGCGGCCCACGCAAAGCCCTCGCTGGAGGCCGACGAGATTCGAATGCTCTCGGAGGTCGATACCGTCGCCGAAGGCATCGCCGACGCGCGGCTGTTAGAGCGGACGTTCGCGGTCGTCCGCGACCGCGTCGACGACGTGGTCTCGGTCGACGATACGGACCTCGCGGTCGCCGCGACGGTCCTCGCCGAGCGGGCGAAGACGGTCGCCGAACCGGCCGGCGCGGCCCCGGTCGCCGCGCTCCTCTCCGGCGCGGTCGACGTCGAGGGCGAGCGCGTCGCGGCCGTCGTCTCCGGCGGCAACGTCGGCCTCTCAGAACACGCCGAACTGACTCGCGTCGGGATGCAGGTGCTCGGGCGCGCCGTCGAAGCGCGCCTCGAACTCGACGGCTGGCCGGCGGTGCTGGGCGACCTCTCCGAGGCCGTCGCCGACGCGGGAGCCGAACTCGACAGCGTCGAGCGCGCCGCCCGAACCGCCGCGGACGCGCCGAACCGGGTTCCGGTCGAGATTCGACTCGACGGGAGCGGCCCGGACCACCTCGCGGAGGCGCTCGACTCGCTTTCGGCGCTCGACGGCGTCGACGTCGTCTCGCACTCGCTGGACAAGCCTGCCGGCGAGTCTACTGAGTCGTTCGAGTCATCCTGACGGGTCCAGAAAAACGGGAACGGCCCGTCTCGGGTCTGTGTCTTTTCTGTGCTGTCCGTCTTCGGCCTCCGACGCTCACGCGACCGCTTCGGTCGCCACGGCGTCCATCGCCTCGCAGAAGATGCCCACGCCCAGTTCGATTTCGCGCTCGGTGGAGTCGAGCGGGGGGAGCAAGCGAATCGTCTTCTTCCCACAGCCGAGGGTGAGCAGGCCGCGGTCGAGCGCCGCCTCGACGACGGCGTCGCGGCGCTGTTTGGTGTCGAACTCGACGGCGAGCATGAGGCCCTTGCCGCGCACGTCGACCACGTGGTCGGGCGCGTCGTCGGCGAGGAGTTCCTTCGCCTGCCGGCCGCGCTCGGTCGCGTTGTCGAGCAGGTCGTGCTCCTCGATGGCGTCGAGGGTGAGTGCGCCCTGCATCGACGCGAGCAGGTCGCCGCCGCCGAACGTCGACCCGAGGCGGTTCTTCTCGGCCGGGAAGACGTCGGACCGCGAGACGGTCGCGCCGACGCGGAGGCCCTTCGCGCTGGCGATGACGTCGGGTTCGATGGGGTAGTGGTCGGCCGCCCACATCTCGCCGGTACGACCGACGCCCGACTGAATCTCGTCCACGACGAGCGGGATGTCGTAGGTGTCGCAGACGTCGCCCACCTCGGCCATGAACTCCTCGCTCGGGAAGCGGTAGCCGCCGACGCCCTGAATCGGTTCGAGAATCGCGAACGCGACCTCGTCGGGGTTGACGTGGCCGCCCTCCGGCGACAGGGAGTTCCGCAACTGCGAGCCGCCGCCGGCGAAGAAGCCGCAGTCGCAGGCGTCCGCCGAACAGCCCGAGTCCGCGCAGAACGGAACCGTCTCGATGCCCGCGACCTCCGGGTAGTGGCGGGTGTAGACCTCCTTCGACTTCGTGAGCGAGAGCGTCCCGAGCGTCCGCCCGTGGAAGCTCCCCTCGAAGGCGTAGCCGTACTTCGCGGGGGCCTTGCGGTCGTGGGTTATCTTCATCGCGTTCTCGACGGCCTCGGCCCCGGAGTTCGACAGGAACACCGTGTCCATCCCGTAGTGTGAGGACACGTCGGTGAGCTTGTCCATCAGGTGGCTCGACCCGGGGAACTCGGCGGTCTCGGGGTCTGGGCCGGCTCCGAAGTACATGTCTTGCCCGGCGATTTTCATCGGCTCGACGAGGTCGAACTCCCGGAGCTTCGACAGCACCTTCTCGTTGTTGTAGCCGAGCGGGGCGGCCCCGATGTGACAGGTGAAGTCCAAGAGGACGTTGCCGTCCACGTCGGTGACGAACGGGCCGTCGGCCTCGGCGGTCACGTCCCAGACGAACTCGTGGGAGTACTCGCTGGGCGCGGCGTGCTCGTGGTGGAACTCGACCCACTTCTCGGCGTTTGGCCCGGGAAGCGCTGCTGCGTCCGGCTCTGCGGTATCCCTATCCATACACAGGATTTGTTAATGGTGTACATTAAAACTTGGTATCTCAGGAACGACCGTGTGGGTCCGTTCGCAACGGTTACGTCGGCCGCATCGGCCGCATCGGCCGCGACGGCGACGCTCGCGGTCGGACGGAACCGGGCCGCAGAGAACGGAGACGGACGGCGACGGGGACAGAGACGGGGACGGAACGACGTTCGGCTGGATTCGGCGTCAGTCGTCGTCGTGGCTGGAGACGTTCGCGGCCGGCGACTGCCCGCCGGTCGACTCCGACCTCCCCCAGAGGCTCGTCTCGTCTTGGAGGAGGAGGCTCCCGTAGTCGTCTTGGAAGGTCCGGATGAGTCCGAGCGTCGCTATCACGCAGATAACGGCGAACGGCGCGCCCGTGATAATCGCCGCGGACTGCAGGGCGTTCACGCCCCCGACGACCATCAGGATGGACGCCACCGCGCCCTGGAGGACGGCCCAGAAGACGCGGTTGAGCGCGGACGGCTCTTCTTTACCGCCGGTCGTCATCATCGACACCGCGAGGGTGGATGAGTCGGCGGAGGTGACGAAGAACGTCGTCACGAGCACGAGGAACGCGAACAGGAGGAGCGGCCCGGCGATGGGGAGGTTGCCGAAGAGGACGTACCCCGAGACCGCCTCGCCGTACTCCGAGACCGGCCCGAGCACGTTCGCCGCGCCGCTGTGTTGCATGATGACGCCCGCGCCGCCGACGATGGCGAACCACGGGACCGTCGCGAGCGAGGTCGCACCGATACCGGCGAACGCGACCTCACGGACGCTCCGACCGCGCGAGATGCGGGCGATGAACAGCCCCGCGAAGGGCGACCACGCGAGCGGCCAGAGCCAGTAGAAGACGGTCCACGCGTTGACCCACTTGCTGGCGCTGGTCGCGGTGGCCTGCGTGAACAGGCTCATCTGGAAGAAGTCGCCGATGAAGCCGCCGGTCGCCTGCGTGCCGAGTTCGAGGATGCGGAAGGTCGGCCCGAATATCAGCGTCGCGAGCATCAGCAGGCCGAACACGACCATGTTGAAGTTCGAGAGCCGGCGAATCCCCTTGTCGACGCCCAACACCAGCGAGACGGTGAAGATGACCACCATGCCGGTGATGACGAGGATGGTCCCCACGTCGCCGAGTTGGATGCCCCACTGGAAGTTCAGGCCGGTGATGAACTGGCTCCCGATGAAGCCCAGCGAGGTGGCGACGCCGCCGAGAGTCGCGAACACGGCGAGGATATCGACGACTTTCCCGATTGCGCCGTCGACGTTGTCCGCGCCGAGAATCGGCGTCAGGACCGCCGACACGCGAAGCGGCGCGTCGTAGTTGTAGACGAAGTAGCCGATGGCGAGGCCCATCACGGTGAAACACGACCACTGGGTCAGACTCCAGTGGAAGATGGAGTACTGGACCGCGAGCGGCATCGCCGCCGCGGACTGCGCCTCGGCCCCGTACAGCGGCGGGACCGTCGAGTAGTGGAACAGCGCCTCGGCGGGCCCCCAGAAGACGATGCCCGCCGCGAGTCCGGCGGAGTACATCATCGCGAAGTACGAGAGGAAGCTGTACTCGGGGTCCTCGTCGCCGAGCTTCAGGTTCCCCCACGGCCCGAATATCACGAAGCCCAAGAACAGGACGAACCCGAGCATCGCTATCAGGAAGAACCAGTTGAACGTGGCGAGAATCCACCGGCGAATGCCGAGGACGAACTCGTAGGAGGCATCGGGGTTGAGGCTGAACGCGCCGACGAAGAGCAGGGTTATCGCCGCGCCGAACGCGAATATCACCGGCTCGATCTCGTCGAGGAACTCGCTGACCGCGCCGTTCGAGGAACTCACCGCCGCCACCCCCCGTGCGTAATCGCCCCGTTCGACTCCGTCCGAACGGGACCGCCACCTCCCGACTGACTGGTCGAGGCCCGCGCCCCGAACTGTGCGCCACGATGACCGTTGCACCCGCGTGCTGTAATGTGGTCTGTCATGCTATCGCTCCGACGGACACCATGCTACGTGATGTCTCACATCACGACAAGTGCAAACATTACCATAAAATTTGTGGTTATCGGTGACGCCGAGAACGAAATCCGTTTACAAACGGTCGAAAAATCTGCCGGCTTCGCCTTCGGCGGATTGTCACGTCGCAGTCGGGCGCTTCGCTCCTCCGTGGCCTCCTCGCTTGCGTTCTCCCGGCGCGCTCACACGAACTGTAGACGAACTCCGAGAATTTCCGGATTTTCGGCCCGTTTCGCCCGAACTTTCGGTCCGTTCGTAACGCTTAATCGAATTCGTACACGCGTTCTGTATATGGCAAACGACGCCGACGGAACGGACGGCACCGATGACCTCGCCTACGCCGCCGACCGCGGCCGCGGCATCCTCACCCCGAGCGACCGCGAGTTCCTGCTCGGCCGGAAGACCGACTACACCGACCACTCGAAGAAACAGAAGCGAAACCGGATTCGACGCCGCCTCCGCAACGCGATTCTCGATTTCACCATCCTGTTCGAGTCGCTCGAAGACCGCGACCGCGAGACGGTGTTCAACCCCGACGCCGCCGACCGCGAGGCGTACACGCGGGGCATCACCGACATGCTCGCCTTCCTCCACCTCGGGACGATGGGCTACTACACCCCGTTCAAGGACATGCTCGCCGAGGGCGTCAACAAGGCCGAACAGGAGCTGGCCGGCTCCGACTACCGGATGGTCACGGTCGATTTCAACGTCGAACCCGTCGGCCAAATCGACGTGGACGCCGTCATCGACAAGCTCGAACGCGGCGCGTTCGACCAGCTCACCGACGAGGAGCTACAGGCGTTCGTCAGGCTCCTCGCCGAGTCCGACGACTTCTCGGCGACCGACCTGCGCGCCGACATGAAAGCGCAGATGTCCGAGTTCGTCGAGCGAATCGACGCCGCGAACGAGCGGCGCGACCGCAGAGTCGACGACCTGAACGACTGAACGGCGGTTCGTCGGCCACCATGGGACGGCGGCCGTGCGGCCGGGACGCGGCGGGGGTGCGCCCGTCGCGACCTACCCGAGGTACGCTATCGCGTCCATCTCGACCCGCACGTCGCCGGGCAGTCGCGCGACCTCGACGCAGACGCGGGCCGGCGGCACCTCGTCGAACCGCGCGCCGTACGCCTCGTTCACCCGCTCGTAGTCGTCGAGGTCGGCGACGTACACCGTCAGTTTCACCGCGTCGTCGAGGCCGTCGCCGCCGGCCTCGGAGACGACGGCCGCGATGTTGTCGAGCACGCGGTCGGTCTGTGCCTCGATATCGCCGTCGACCTCCTCGCCCGTCTCGGGGTCGACCGGGCCGTAGCCCGAGACGTAGAGCGTGTCGCCGGCGACGACGCCCTGCGAGTAGGGGTTGTCCGTGCGCGGGGCGTCGTCCGTGATGACTCGTTCCGGTGGCATCGTTGGTGAGTGTGATTGTATCGGGTGTGAGTCGCGTGGTGTGCGCTCGGCGCGCGCGACTCAGAGCCGCTGTTTCTCGGCCGTGACCGCCTCGATACCGTCGGTGATGACGTCGAGCGCCGTCTCCGCGAGGTCGCGGGTGAGCACGAGCGGCGGGAGCAGGCGAAGGATGTTGCCGTGCCGGCCGGCCTTCCAGACCAGCACGCCGCGCTCGAAGCAGTACTGCTGGAGCGCGTCGGCCGCCTCGCCGTCGGGTTCGCCCTCGGCGTCGGCGAACTCCGCGGCGATGAACAGCCCCTTCCCGCGAACGTCCACGACTCGGGGGTTGTCCTCCGCGGCCTCCGAGAGCCGACCGCGGATGTACTGGCCGAGGTCGCGGGCGTGCGCGAGGAGGTCGTGTTCCTGGATGTACTCGATGGCGCGAGTGCCGGCGCGCATCCCGACGACGTGACCGCGGTAGGTGCCCGCGTGGTCGCCCGACCCCCACGTGTCGAGGTCCTCGTGATAGATGGTCGCCGACAGCGGGAAGCCGGTCCCGCCGAGCGCCTTCGCCGAGGTCATCACGTCCGGCGTGACGCCGTACCACTCGTTGGCCCACCACTCGCCGGTGCGGCCGAGACCGCTCTGAATCTCGTCGAACACGAGCGGCACGTCGTTGTCGTCGGCGATGTCGCGGAGGCCCTTCAGGAAGCCCTTCGGCGGGGTGACGACGCCGCCTTCGCCCTGAATCGGCTCGACGAAGATGCCCGCCGGGTTGGCGAGGCCGCCGTAGGGGTCCTCGAAGATGGCCTTGACCTCTTCGAGACAGTGGTCCACCGCCTCCTGCGGTCCCTTGCCCATCTCGACGGTGTTCGGATAGGGCGCGTGGACCACGTCGGGGAGGAGCGGCGAGTAGTCGCCCTTGAACTTCTTGTTGCCGGTGAGGCTCATCGCGCCGCTCGTCGCGCCGTGGTACGCGCCGCGGAAGGCGACGAGACCGGTCCCCCCGGTGTTGTACTTGGCGAGTTTGATGGAAGCCTCGATGGCGTCGCTCCCGGTCGGGCCGCCGAAGACGACGCGGTTGTTCCCGCGCAGTCCCTCGGGCGCGATTTCGTCCAGTTTCTCGATGAGGTCGAGCCGGGCCTCCGTCGGGAAGTCGACCGTGTGGACGAACTTGTCGGTCTGCTCGTGAACCGCGTCGAGGACGTACGGGTTCGAGTGCCCGACGTTCAGCACGCCGATACCGGCGAACATGTCGATGAAGGTGTTGCCGTCGGCGTCGCGCACCGTCGCGCCCTTCCCGCTGTCGAACGCGATGGGGATGTCTTCGGGGTACGAGACGGCGCTACTATCGATTCGCCGTTGCTTTTCGAGGAGTCGCGTCGACTTCGGCCCCGGAACGTCGTCCACGCTCGGCGCGTCGTCGAAGTGCAACTCGTGAATCGGTGGACCTGCGACCATGCCTCAACCCATGCAGAACAGTCATAAATAATTTGTCCACGATTCCTATTGATAACGTACACAGTATCCGGTTTCGGAACCGACCTCCCGTGGTGATTTGGTTAGCGACGCAACAGTAACCACAATGGATTTGTGCGAGGCAACTCCTTCTTTTTCCAATGTTACACTCGAAAGGTCCGCTTCTCACGGTCGACTTGGGAGACGAGACGAGTCGGACGGAAGACATCGACGGGATTCTCGAATCCTACGTCGGCGGGCGCGGGGTCGCCACCCGACTCGCCCACGACCGCGTTCCCTTCGACGTGGACCCGTTTAGCCCGGAAAACCGGGTCTACTTCAGCACCGGTCCGATGCAGGCGTCGAACATGAGCTTCACCGGCCGGACGAACTGCACCAGCGTCTCGCCTTTGACCGGCGGTCTCTGCTCGTCGAACGCCGGCGGGTTCGTCTCGCGGAACTTCGCGGACGCGGGCTACTCGGCGGTCGAACTCGCGGGCGCGAGCGACGAGTTGGTCGTCCTCCACGTCACCGACGAGGGCGTCGAGTTCGAGGCCGTCCCGGACCTCGCCGGCGCGACGGTCCCCGAGACGGTCGCGTACCTCGACGACGAACACGGCATCGAGGCCGACCGGACGATGGTCGTCGGCCCCGCCGGCGAGAACCTCGTGCGTTTCGCCTCCATCATGACGAGCGAGGAGCGCGCGTTCGGCCGCGGCGGCCTCGGCGCGGTCCTCGGGTCGAAGAACGTGAAGGCGCTCACCTTCGGCGGCGACTCCGCGCCCGACATCGAGATTCCGGCGTCGCAGATGGAGATTCACCGCGAGGCCGCCACCGACGACCACATCATGAAGCGACAGGGGACGGTCGCCGTCCTCGACCTCGCAAACGAGATGGACGGCCTCCCGTCGTACTACTTCTCCGAGCGCCACTTCGAGGGCGCGGAGGGCATCAACGGCGACGCCATCGAGAAAAAGAAGTACAAGAAGGGCACCTGTTCGGCTTGCGCGTTCGCGTGCAAACTCCCCACGAGAGACGAGGAGGCGGGCGTCGAGACAGAGGGACCCGAGTTCGAGGTCACCATGGCGTTCGGGTCGAACTCCGGCGTCGACGACATCGTCGAGGTGATGAAGTCGAACGAGCTGTGCGACCGCTACGGCCTCGACGCCATCTCGGCCGGCAACACCGTCGCGGCCTACCTCGCCAGCGAAGACGAGTTCGGCAACACCGACCTCATCCACGACCTCGTGGAGAAAATCGCCCTCCGGGAGGGCGTCGGCGACGACCTCGCCGAGGGCATCGCCCGCGTCCACGACGACCTCGGCGTGGAGAACTGGACGGTCAAGGGGATGGACTTCGCCGCCCACGAGGGCCGCGTCCTCCACGGGCAGGGCCTGTCGTACGCCGTCGCCAACCGCGGCGCGGACCACATGTACGCGGTGTTCTACTCGCAGGAGTACCCGCTCGTCGGCAAGGACGACGCCTACCCGCCGGAGGGCTTCGAGGGCAAGCCCAAGCGCCTCATCGAGAAGGAAAACCAGATGGCGCTCAACGACAGCGGCATCGTCTGTAAGTTCTCGCGGGACTTCATGACCCCCGAGCGCTACGAGATGCTGTTCGGTGCCGACTTCGAGGACCTGCTGGCCGTCGGCGACCGCATCGTCACGCTCGAACGGCACTTCAACAACCAGCGCGGCTTCGACCGCGGCGACGACACGCTCCCGTACGCCGACGAGTTAGACGGGTTCGAGGCGGCGCTCGAAGCCTACTACGAGCGTCGCGGCTGGACCGACGACGGGGTCGTCCCGTCCGGAAACGTCCCGGCGTAACGCGTCTGACGACCGTTCCTCGCTTTTCATTTCTCACGTCTCATCCCCGATTCTCACTCTTCGCTCGTTTCGCTCGCTTGGGTCTGATACAGTTCCGCGACGCCCTGTTCGAACCGCTCGGCGGCGCGTTCGAGCAGTTCGACCTGCGTCGCCCGCGTCTCCTCGTCGACGACGTACGCCGGACCGCTCAGGTTCAGCGACCCGTACACCTCGCCGCGCGGCGACTTCACGGCCTTCCCGATGGCCCAAAACCCCTCGACCGCCTCGCCGCTGTTCTCGGCGTAGCCCCGCTCGCGGACGGTCGCTAACTCCGCGAACAGCTCCTCTTCGGTCGTGATGGAGTCGTCCGTCGCCGCCGGCAGTCCCCAGCGGTCGATGATGTCCCGCACTCGCGTCTCCGGGTACTCGGCGATAATCGCCTTGCCGGAACACGTCGTGTGGACGTGGAACGGACTGCCGTCGATGAGGAAGCGCGGCGAGTTCGCGAACTCGAGGTCGCCGTACAGCGAGACGATGCGACCGTGTTCTTCGACCGCGAAGTCCGCGTCCATCGAGGACTCGCTGTCGAGCCACGAGACGGTCTCCTGTGCGACGCGGTAGTAGTCCTTTCGCGTTCTGACGTAGTCGCCGAGGTGACAGAACTTCGCTCCCAGCTGGTACTCGTTGTCGACGTTCACGACGTAGCCGTACTCCGCGAGCGTCTTGAGGTGGGCGTGGACCGTGCTCTTCGCGAGGTCCGTCGCCTCGACCAGCTCGCTCATCGTCGCCCCCTCCAGTTCGAGGATGTGGTCGACGAGCGCCAACGAGGCGGCGGTCGTCTTGAGCACGCCGGACGGGTCGTGTCTATTCATGGAGAGGAATCCACGGTCCGAGGTTAAAGATGTACCTCCGTTTGTTGGTGCGGCCGTGCCGGCCGGCGACCGCAACTGCGACGCCGGTCGCTCGACTGGAAGCGACCACCCGACGAACGGGCGTTCCAACCGTTCCGCAGAGTCGAACCTTTATGTTAAACACTCGAATTTGGCAATAGTTAACATGGCTCTCTAAGCTGGTTACGGAGCCCCCTCGTTGGAATTATCCGTTCTTCGGCGGGGTGAACGCCGCATCTCTTTATACGTATTCGGAAGCGAGGAACGCCGACTCTCTCCGAGGCGCGTGAGGTTCGGTCTCACGGGCGAACGAGGGTCTGAAACGTCCGCTTTCGACTCGATTTTCGGAGGCGCGAACGTTTAAATAGGCTCGTCGGAGCGGGGGAAGCGACCGATTCGCTCGCCGTACCGCCCGATGGCGTGCCGGAGTCGTGATACCCGTTTGTCGTCGGTCCGCCGTGCGGCCCCAACGCCCTATACATCTTCAAACTGACATATGTTCGTGTCGCTGACTGTTTCCCGCTGTCGCCGTCCGCCCGTCGCTGTGGTCTCGCTGTCGTCGGTGTCGCACGCGCCTTCTCATTACAGGCATAACTGTGTAATTTTGAGGGTCACAGTCACAGTCACGCCACTGCAAGTCGTCTCGGCAGACACCGGGCCGGCGACGCCGCTATCGCGTCGCCTCGAACGCCGCCTGCGCCGCGTCGAGCACCTCGTCGTGTGCGCGCCCGTTGGACGCGACGAGGCCGGGCTGTCCCGGCCCCCACTCGTTTCCGTGAATATCGGTCACCGTTCCGCCCGCGCGCTCGACGAGGTAGGCTCCGGCGACGGTGTCCCACGCGTTCGGGTGCTCGTCGAGTCCGACGACGGCGTCTATCGACCCGTCGGCGAGCCGCGAGAGCGTCAGTTGCGTCGTCCCGAGCTTTCGCATCTCGCCGAACCTGCCGAAGATGTCTCCCGCGAGCCGTTCGATTCCCGGTCTGTCGCCCTCCCGGTACCGGAGCGTCGAGGAGACGAGAAACGCGCTGGTGTTCGGTTCGTCGTTGACCGAGATGGGCCGTCCGTTCCGCTCGACTCGCGCCTCCGTGGCGACGTACGTGTCGCCCGTCTCGGGGGAGACGTTCACCGCCGCAATCGGCGTCTGGTCTTCGACGACGGCGACGCTCGTCACCCACTCGCGGGCCCCCCGCGTGTAGTTCTGCGTCCCGTCGATGGGGTCGATAATCCACGCGTAGCCCGACTCGGGGACGGTCTTCAGCTCGTCGTCCTCCTCGCCGACGACCGCGTCGTCGGGGAACCGCTCTCGAATCGCCGCGATGACGCGCCGTTGTGTCTCGCGGTCGACCTCGGTCACGAGGTCGATTGCGTCGCTTTTCTGTTCGATGTCCAGTTGGGTCCGGAACCGCGCCGACGCGTGCTCGGCTCCCTCTTCCGCGGCGGCGACTGCGACTGCTTCGCGGGGGTCTGCGTCCATGACGGCTATGCACTACACGGCGAGAAAAAGCCTCGGACAGCGGACAGCGCTTCTGTCTCTCCGTTGGATCGCTGTCCACGGTCGTTTGAGTAGAACCGCTCTCACCTTCACAAACTGCCAATAATACTGTCTTTACTCCTGACGTTCCGACTAGTGTTTTATAAAATTTCGACGTTCGAGATTCGTATCCGACATTATTCCTTAGCATCAATCCAACAACTGAGTGCTCGTGATGCAACTCATATTCACAGCATAAATTTAATGTTAATACTCTCAGTGGTGGCTAAATGCCACATTTCGTGTAGTCCACGAGTGACCGTCGTTTTCGCACGATATGGAGACGGTGAATTCGCACGGGATAGGGTCGGCGAACGTGGACCGCGCCACGCGCTCGCCGGGCGACGCCGAGGACACACAGCGGCCTAATCGAGATAGCCGAGTTCGCGGAGTCGCTCCTCGACGGTCGCGTCGCGCTCGGCGGCGACCGCCCCGGTGAAGTCGATGGCGTCGCGGCGCTCCCGTAGCTGACGGTATAGCGGCCGCCAGTCGGCACCCTCGGGGTTCGGAACCGGGGCGAGTTCACCCGGGTCGGTCCGCAGGTCGAACCCGTACAGCTCGTCTCCCCGCGAAACGAGTTTGTGCGTGGGCAGTCTGACGCCGATCTGTAACGCGGACTCGTCGATGCGACCCGGCGTCTGCCGGGTCGACGCGACTTCCGTCACGGCCGGCAGTTCCGGAATCGCTCTCCCCTCGATTGCGGGTCGGAGCGACTGCCCCCTGAACGACGGCGGGGCGTCGACGCCGGCGTAATCGAGGACGGTTGGCGCGATGTCGACGTGCCTGACCTGCGTGTCGACGACGAGCGGGCCGGCGAGTTCGCTCGCGGGCGGCCGAACCAAAAGCGGGACGTGAACCAACTCGTCGTACAGCGCGGGTTCGTGACCGACCTGTCCGTGCTCGAAGAGCGCCTCGCCGTGGTCGGCCGTGACGACGACGAGCGCGTCGTCGCCGACCGCCGAGAGAATCGCTCCGACGCGCTCGTCCGCGTGCCGGACCGAGGCGTCGTAGAGTCTGTGTACCGACTCGCGTTCGCGTTCGCTGAGGCCGTCCGGGCTGTGTTGCGCCCGCGTCGTCAACTGGGTCGCCGACGACCGACCCAACCGGACGCCGACGGCCTCGCGGTGTCGCTTCGGCGGCGCGTAGGGAGCGTGCGGGTCGAGGAGATGGACCCAGACGAAACTGTCCGCCGGCGCATCGGTGAGCGCCCGCCGGGCCAGCGACACCTCGTCGGCCCCGCCGCGAAGGCGATACAGCGGGGCACTGCCGAACCGGAACAGGTACTGTGCCGCCCGGTACACCGGGTGGTCGAGGCCGAATCGGTCGATAAGGAACTCCCGGGCGCTATCGAGCGTCGGGGAGCTGAACGCCCCGACATCGCGGTAGGTCTCGTAGCCGCGCGCGTAGCCGTATCTCTCGCCGAGCCACGGGTTCGCGTGAATCCCCGTACAGGAGTATCCGGCGTCGGCGAGCCGTTCGCTCAGGAGCGTCCGGTCCTCCCGAATCCGTTCGTACCCCCCGAAATCGAGCGGATACGTCGATGTCAACAGCGCCGGAAACGCGTACGGCGTCGCCGGGCCGTGACTGACGGCCTGCGTGAAGACCGCGCCGCGTTCGGCGAGCGATTCCAACGCCGGCGTTCGTGACGCTGTGCTGTTCGGCATGAACGACGCGTGGCTGGCGCGCCACGCGTCGACGGTGATGAGGAGCGTTTTCATTCGGTGGTCACCTCGGCGGACGGTGCGTGGTCGCCGTCGATTCGTGACGGCCGAGTGGTAGCGGCGACCGGCGGACCGATAGTCAGGTCCGCCGGAAACGCCGCCAGTCGCGCCACGCCGAACCCGCCTGTCTCGGCGGGGTCGGCACCGTCGGTGTCGGCGTCGCTTTCGTTCGCGTCGATAGGGGTGTCCCGCTCGGTCGAGTCGGCAGGCGTGTCGCTTTCGTTCGAGCCGACAGCGGGGTCGTCCTCGGTCGGGACCGAGTTCAGTTCCATCCACAGTTCGGGGGGGACCGCGCCCCCCGCGGCGGTCGTTCCGTTCTCCGAGCCGCCGGCGTCGGCGTCGGCCGACTGATACACGACGCGGACGGCGTCGAACCGAACCGTCCCGTTGCCGCCCGCCCCCGCCCCGCGGAACTCGACGCCCGTGGTGGGTTGGTCGAGCGTGAACGGGAGGGTCACGTTCTCCCAGCCGTCGGTCGCGCCGACGGTCCGCTCGGCGACGACTCGGCTGTTGTGGCCCGCACCGACGTTCAGCCGCAACACGGGGTCGTCGCCGGCGCTCTCGACGTTCACGCGGTACGTCGCGGTGTAGTTCCCCGGCGGGAGTTCGATATAGGGACCGAACCAGAAGTTGCCCTCGCCGCCGCCCTCGCCGACGATGTCGTCGTCGACGACCCGCGCGTTCTCCTGACTGAGTTCGAACTCGCCGGCGTCGAACCGCTCGTCGAACTCGTAGGCGTCGTCGATGAGAGCAACCCGCCCGCTGTACCCCCGTTTGTAGACGTAGATGCCGTCTTGGTACTGATAGAGACCGTACTCGGTTCCGAGGCGGTCGCCGAACGCCGTTTGGACGGCCTGCGACCAGTCGTACGGCCGGCCGGTGAGGCGGGTATCGTAGAGGACGTACTCCGGCGTGATAGCCCCGTACTCCCGTTGGTACTGGTGGAACATGTCCGGCCGAACGACGTAGGTCGCGTTCGGTCGCATCGCGATGTGGGGGTAGATGTCGTTCTGCGTGAGCAACGACGCGTCGGCGGGAATGCCGTCGATGGCCCGTTCGAGCGTCTCCGTGTGTTCGTTCTGCGTCGGCACCGGGACGACGTTCAGGTCGAACCCGACGACGGCCCCCGTGACGATGTTGATGGCGATGACGGTCGCGAACAACCGAAACAGGAGTTCCTGAGACGGTATCGAAACCGCGCCCCGGCCCGCGACGCGGACGGCTCCGATGTAGAGAAACGGCAGGAGGTAAAGCGGGTAGTGCGCGCCGAACATGTAGTAAATCGACCGCCCCGCGAAGAACCACGAAAACAGGAGGTACGGAGCGAGCGCACCGAGCGACACCTCGTCGTTCAGCGAGAGGAAGACGACGGGGACGAGAAAGACGACGAAGTAGAGCAACTTGTCGGAGAGGTTCACGCCGAACGCGCTGACGATGAGCGTCGGGTCGCTCACGCCGAGCGCGAGTAGCTCGCCGACGCCCACCCGCGGACCGACGTACGGCTTGAGCGGGCCGGCGATGGACGCCATCGGGATACCGCCGTAGAGGCTGAATCGGTCCATGACCGCCCCGGAGAGGACGTGCGCGAACAGGACGAACAGGAAGCCGGCGAGGAGCACCCAGCGCTCGTCGTCGAGTCGGCCGCCGCGGTACGCCGCGACAGCGAGGCCGGAGAGCGCGCCGATGACGATGAATATGACGAACTCGTTCGTGAGGAGCACGAGCGCGAGCAGGCCCAAGAACGCGACGTATCGGCGGCGGGCGTACGCGTAGTACGCGCCGAAGATGAACACCGGGAGCAACGACTGCTCTTGGAAGTCGAACAACCACGCCGACCAGAGGAACGGGTTGAGCACGTACGAGAGGACGACCACCCCGGCGAGACGGTCGCTCTTGATATGCGTTCGGGCGACGAACCAGAGAACCAGCACGCTGGACGCGAGGAGGAACGACTTCGCGACGAGGAGCGTCATCGGCGACCGAACGACCGCGAAAAGCGGGAGGAAAAACAGGAGCGTCAACGAGAAGTGCGCACCCCAGTAGGAGCCTTCCGGGTGACTCACGCGGTACTTCCCGTGGATGAGAAACCCCTGTCCGTCGAGGGTCGTCGAGAGCATGTGGACGTACGAGCCGAAGTCGGACCCCGTCGTCCAGTACCCCCGATAGAGTTGGACCGTGAGGAGGCTGAACACGACGAACACCCCGGCCGAGACGGCCACGACGGACCACGTCGGTCTGTCGACTTTCGCCAGTCGGTCCTGTAGCGCGGGCCAATCGAAGTCGCTCACGACCGCGCCGTCCCGATTCGCCTGCCAGACGAACCGGTCGCTGGCGGTGAAGCCCCAGAGCGCGCCGACGCCGATAGCGGCGACGTTGGCCACGAGGTAGTGCAGTCCGAGGAGTTCGACGAACGCGACGAGCGCGACGACGCCGATGGCGATACCGACGACCCGCGTCATCCCGTATTTCGTCGCCCGCCACGCCCACGGCCGGTGTCCGATGCCCCCGTAGGACCGCCACGTCCAGCGGTCGTTGATGACGAAGTTGGCGAACGTGCTCACGACCCGACCGACCGTGCCCCCAATCACGTACGAGAGGCCGCCGACACCGCTCACGAGGAACAGTAACCCCTCGTTGATACTGATGCCGACGAGGCCGACGATGAGGTACTGAACGAACCGCCTGTTACGCCCGGTGAGCGGGAGCGACCGGAGCCGGTCGGCGACCGATTGGTCGCCGCTCATCCGACCACCTCCGCGCGCGACGCCGGGACCGACTCCCCGAGCAGTAAGCCCTTGAGTTGCGGGTAGACGACGTCGAACCCGTGCGTCTCGCCCTCGCGGCGCGCGACGCGACACCGCTCGTCGTAGCCGTCGCCGCGTTCCCACTCGTCGTACAGCATCGCTATCGCGCCGAGCATCTCGTCGGGTGTGTCCCGGTGGAGAACCGCCTCGTTTTCGACGTCGTGGGTCGGTAGCGACGTGGTGACGACCGGCGTTCCGGAGGCGCACGCCTCGTTTATCACCATGCTATCGGTGTCGACGCGGGCCGCGTGGAGGACGACGTGCGCTCGGGCGTACGCGTCCGCGAGTTCGTCCTCCGTCAGGAATCCGAGGTCCGTGACGTGCGGGTCGCTCCCCGTTCCGGTCGCCAGTAACCGAACGTTCGGCGGGAGGCGACGGGCGACTGCTCGCACCGTGTCCCATCCCTTCTCGCGGATGCGCGCGGCGGTGACGAGCACGGTGAACTCGTCGTCGAGCGGGGCCCGCCCGGGACAGAAGCGGTCGGTGTCGACGAAGTTGGGGATGTACACCGTGTTCGGGTGCGGCGACCTGAACGCGGGCGTCACGGTGTGAACGGCGGCGTACCGTCTGAGGTCGGTCGCACCGATGGTTCGGTAGAGCGCTTTCACGACCGTCGGCACCAGTCCGTAATGCGACTCGAACAGCCGCGGCGAGACGTAAACCCACGAGTGAATGCCGGCGATGGCCCGACTCGCTCCGGTGAAGAACAGTTCGGAAAGCGGCGCGTAGAACACGTACGCGGTGTCGTACGCCGAGAGGTCGTGTCGCCACGCTTCGCGGTACGGGACGGCCGCGTCGAGAACGTCTCTGACGGCGACGCGGCGCGTGTTCCCGGGCGCGTACGGGAGCGCGTGAACGGCGACGTTCACGCCGTCGGCGGCGAGCCGGTTCGCGAGGGTGGCGGTCCACTTCTCGCCGCCGCGGTAGTGTTCGAGCGAGAGGTGCGGACAGAGCGCAACGCGCTTCTCGGAGGGGTTCGCGTGAGCGGGGTGAGTGTGGGGTGCCGCGTGCGACGCACGGTGGGCGTCACCGAACGGGACGGGTCGGAAGTCAGTCATACGAGCGCTCGCCGGCGACTGTGGTACGACAGCTTCGCGAGGTGCAACAGATATTCGAGGTACTCCCGAGACGAGAGCTTCGAGTCGCCGTTTCGCCGGTCCTCGAAGACGTACGGGACCTCTCGGACCTCCGCCCCGTCACAGCGCGTGAGCAGTTCTAAGAGGATTTTGTACCCGGTCGGGCTGAGCGTCGCCTCCCGGAGCAGGTCGCGGCGGACGACGAAGTAGCCGCTGAGCGGGTCCGCGACGCCCCTCGCCGACGGGATACAGAGCCGAGCGAGAACTGTCGCGCCGCGACTGACGACCCGGCGGTGCCACGGCCAGTAGGCGACGCCGCCGCGGGAGACGTACCGACTGGCGATGGCGATGTCGACGTCGTTGGCGACCGTATCGACGAGGTCGGGTAGCAACTCGGGTGGGTGCTGTAGGTCCGCGTCGATGACCGCACAGGAGTCGGCGGTGGCGTGAGCGAACCCGTAGGCGACAGCGGTCGCCAGCCCGCGCGCCCCCTCGCGCCGGAGGACGCGAACGTTGTCAGTCGCGTCGTACCGCCGTTCGACGAGTCGCCACGTCCCGTCCGGGGAGTCGTCGTCGACGACGATAATCTCGGAGGTGTGGTCGGCGAGGGCGTCGTGACAGCGGTCGATTGCGTCCAGGATGTTCTCGGCTTCGTTGTACGTCGGAATAATGACAGACACCCGTGGAACGGCGGACGTCGCTTCCTCCCGCCCAACCGAGCGAGCGGCCGTATGGGTGCCGAGAGATGGCTCTCTGTAGTGTGGTTCGGGCTGGCTCATGATTGCTATGCGTTACCATGACAATATGAGTTGAGATGACATATACTCTCTCCACAACAGTTATATTCTAGTAGTTTATTCTAAAATTAGATACAATTTTACAAGTATTATTTAAATGCGTGACAGAATCTATCCCCTGAATCACACGAGAACGCGTAGGTGGGACCGGGCGAAACGTGCGACTCCCGTGAGTTTCGCGTCGGCGGGGCGCTCTGCTCTGCATCTCGTTCGCGCGCCACCAGAATCGTCCGTCGGGTACCCGCGGTCGAGACATCCGACCACCCGATACAAAGCACTTGGCGCCGCGTCCGGGGAGCTCAGCGGGCCCCGTCGCCGCCACAGACGTCCGTCGAGACGACCGTCACTCCGTGCGAATCTCGAACCTCGCCCCGCCGTCCTCGGCGTTCTCGATCGCCAGTTCCCACCCGTGGGCCGCCACGAACTCGCTGACGATAGTGAGACCGACCCCGGTCCCGCCGCGTGCGGTCGAATAGCCGTATTCGAGGACGTCGTCGGCTTTCTCGGGCGGGATTCCGTCCCCGTCGTCTGCCACGTAGAAGCCGGCCCGACCCTCAAGCGCCCCCACGGTCACCGTCACCGGGGTTTGGTTGTGGGCGACCGCGTTCCGAAACAGGTTCTCGAAAATGTGGTCGAGGAGGCCGATGTCCGCCTCGTACTCGACCGCCGGGTCTATCTCCACCCGTAGCTCGCTGTCCCCCGTCTCGGTCACCATCCACGACGTCTTCGCGTGCGACGCTATCGAGACCGGCATCGTCTTCGCGTCTTGGCGCCGGCCCATCGTGAGCGTTCGAAGTTCGGTTATCATCCGCGACATCCGATTGAGCGGCTCGACCATCGCGTCGAGCTCCTCGCTTTCGAACTCTCTACGCGCTCGTTTGAGCCGCCCGATCGCGACGCTGAGCGGGTTTCGGAGGTCGTGGGTGACGATGTCCGCGAACTCCTTGAGGCGCTCGTTGGCGCGTTCGAGCTCCTTTTGTTTCTGCTTTCGCTCGGAGATGTCGCGCGTGTTGATGACGTAGTAGCCGCCGGAGGTCGGCTCCGAGGACGTGACCGATTCGACCCACGTGTAGGTGTCGTCGCCCTGTCGATGGCGGTACTCGATGGCCTCGACGACGTACTCGTCACGCGAGACGACGTTTTTGAACGCGTCGTACACTCTCTCGCGGTCGTCTGGATGGAAGCAGTCGGTACACGAAACGCCAACCAGTTCGTCTTGGTCGAACCCGAGCAAGCGCTCGACTGAGGGACTCTGATAGCGGATAACGCCGTCTTCGTCGAGTAGCGAGAGGAGGTTCGTCGAGTGAAGCGGAATATCTTCGAGTGAGACTACCCTGCCGGGTTCCCCGGGTTGTATTGATTTATCCACGTGCGTTCGCCCACGAGGATACAGTCTCCGTGAGAATAATATCTCTTCGCACGGACGTTGAACATTCTTCAGGCCGCTCGCAACCGGCTTCTGCGAGTCGCTGTGGCAGATTCAGGCCGTGTTCTGTGCATCCGTAGTGATTTGTGCGTTGCCTCCCTGCACTCGGTATGCAGGTTACCGTTTACGGGCCGCTTCGGTCCGCGGCAGGTGGAAAGACGGTCGACGTAGCACCGAGCGGGGCGACGGTTCGAGACCTGCTCGACGCGTTCGTGGCACGCCATCCGAACGCGGAAACACACCTCTACGACGAGAGCGGCGGCGTCCGCCCGAGTGTCCGAGTGATGGTCGGAGCGCGCAAGGCGGCGTTGGACGACGCGATACCGGACGGGGAAACGGTGAAGCTCTTTCCGGCGATGCGGGGCGGCTGACTACGCCCCGTACTGCTCGCGGACCGTCTCTGTGAGGCCAACTTCGTCGAGGAGTTCTATCGGAACGAGCATCGACAGCTGGACGACGCCCGGCAGGCGAGCGATTTCGACGCCGCCGGTGAACGTACAGCGAGACCGAACTTCTCCCTCGCTGATACCGAACAGCGAACTCGCCCTCGCGAACGCGTTCTCCGTCGCGTCGTTGATGGTCGCGCCCGACCCGATAACCTGAAGCGGCAGGGCGTCGTGAAGCGTCTCGACGTCGTACTCGTCCGCGAGTGCCGCCCCGGCGTCACGCTCGGCGTCGGTGTAGGGTTTCGCGATGTGCGGGAGGTCCGCTTCGTTCGGGAGCAAGAGCGGCCCCGGGAGGTCGAGGCCCTTGATGACCTCCACTTCGAGTTCGGTCCGTCCGCTCACGTCCGTCGTGTGGAGCGAGAGTTCGCCGTCTCCTTGGTTGGCGTGGAGGTCGCCGACGTACAGCCCGGCACCGTCGACCCGAACGGGACAGATGAGCACCGCACCGGGCCGCACCTCGTTCGAGTCGAGGTGGCCGTCGGTCCGCGCTTCGAGCGCCGCTTCGTCCGGGAGCCCCCAGTCGTGTTCGGCACCGATGAGGAACTGCCCGAAGTCCCCCGCGTTATGCGAGTCGGGGAGTTCGACCGCCGGCGTCGTCCCGATGTTTCCGATAAACGGGCGCAGGCGACCGAGCGCTCCGGGCATCTCGTCGGGCTCGTACAGCAAAATCGGGTGTTGCCGCGAGTTCTCGGGGAGCGCCATCGCCTCGTCGGCGCGCTCGGCCAACTGGTGGGCACCGTCGGCGCCGACGGTGATGCCGACGGTTCGGTCGTCGTCGAAGACGACGGTGTAACCGTACTCGAACCCGAACGACGACGCGTTAGCGCCACACTCCGCACAGCGAATCGACTCCGGTCCCGTCCCTTCGACGACGGTCTCGGGCCACGGTGTCCCGCACTCCGGACAGCGGTGGTCGACGAACGGGTCGTCGCCGAACGCGCCCTCTCGCTCCGCCATGCTCCCGGTGCTCGTCGCGACGCTCGTCACCTCGACGTCCTTGATTCGGACGACGAGCGCGTCGCCCGGCTCGGCGTTTTCGACGCGAATCGGTCGCGTGACCTCGTGTCCGCCGCGGAACGACGGTGTGATCATCGGCCCCCAGCAACCGGCGGGCGTGTGCGTCTTGACCGTCCCCCCGTCGCGGACCGTTCCCGCCCACTCCTGTTCGGGCCCGACGAGTCCGAGCGTGAACTCGTCTACCTCGAGTGTTTCAGCTGGTTTTTCAGACATGTGTCGTGACGTTCGACCTGTTACATGTTATCTATTGTGTATGCGGAAGTCAGTCTCTCACGTCTCGTGCGCAGAACGGATGCGTTCACGGTTCTCATCGACGATACGCGAGTTGCCCCACGCTTGTCGGAACGCACATTTAGTAGCAGGACTCGCGTACCGCCTGTTCTCGGTGTTTAGCTCAGCGCTCCAGTCACTCTCTGAGCGCTGTGCGTGGTTCGCTCTGAAGCGAATTTTATATCGCGGCATATGATTCATCTCATTGATTCGAGTATAGTGTGGCTTTTTGCTAATACTCATTGTCTGTAGTAGACAACGACACAAGTGGTATACTTAGGCATTCAATATATTTGGTTACGCTCGTCAAAATCGGGTATTCAGATTTGAGGCGATCCGCAGAGGTTGGGGAGTTCAACCCCCGGTTTCACGACTCGAAGACTCACTGCTTCGGGGTCGCTCCGCTCGCATCGTGAACTCGGTCCAACTCGGGAGTGGTCGAACGATCTCTTTCGGCTTCAAATCCGACGCTTGATTCCGCCTCGGCTGTGCCCGAGTCCACCGATACTGCCGTTTGAGCATCTATGCGGTGTTTCTACGCACTCGGCTCATCGGTTTGCGTTCGCTTCCTCTGCTTACTCACAATCGAACGGGCCCCACGAATCTGATAAATCATATACTGCGATATCCATCTCTTGGTCGGTCACAAAGTCTCGGAGTGTGGTTTTTAATGCGTTCCTTACTTTAACCTTGGATCCAGATGGATAGGCTCTCATCTGGTGATTAGTGGACCACCACAGTTATACCGCTCAGAAAACATTTTTGAGTGATAGAAATTAGAACCGCAAGACAACTCCTCGTCATAGCGACTTCGGAAGAACAGAAGGCACGCATCAAATCCATCCTCCGAAACAGTGGGACCACTCGCCGTCCGAGGGTGTGACTCCTCTCCCGGCGCTTTGGTCCGCGACCGTGATTCAGCTAACAGGCGTGGTTGACCAGCTGTCGGTTCAGCTGTCTGTTCAATCTGCTCCCCGCGGAAGGACGTGTCCACACGAGTCGCAGACGAAGGCGACGTCGTAAAACGAATCGTAGATAGCGAGGCTGTGATCGCACTTTGGGCAACGCATGCGTTTCGTCAACTATTCGATAGTCACTTAACCCTTATCACGACGGTTGTCGAAACACCCGGTGAGTCGTCGTGTTTCGTTCCGGTGTAAAGATTTGCAGAGAACACAAAGATAATACGGAATTCAACCGTCGGCCCAAATGGTCGATCGCGTAACCGACCAACGTGAGACAATCGTGTCAGTCATGTCATAGACGTGGCGTTACGCGAAGAGTAGGTCTGTCCCGACCGAAACTCATGAACACCTGACAGCACCCCACGTCGAGCTCAGCACACCGCTGCCATCATTTTTGTCCTCACTTAGTGAGCCACCGCAAACTTTGGTGCCGAGTTAGAACTCCTGAACGGCGTTTTGATACCCTCCGTCGGCCGGTGTCCAGTCGTGCCGCAAACCAGCCGTGAGTCTACTGGCGTCTATCGGGTCTCCGTGATATTCGCTCTGTCCGTTCCCTCTGGCCACGATGTTGTTCTCGATACCGGAACCGAGGACAACGCGCGCCATGGTGTCTGAGCCGGGATACGGGCGTCCGCTCGTCCGAGTTTATCACCAACTCCGACAGAGGGCGGACGTGCGGCGAACGTTCCGACGCACTCTGACTGTTCTGTGGACGGTTCGTCTCTCGACTCTGGGTAGTCGCGACGGCGGCGACGAACTTCGATGGAGACCCTCGGAATGGCCCCGAGTGCGGCCAACGCTGTCCAATTCACTTTCACCAACTTAGCCCCCGACTCTTGGCACGATTCACTATGCCGGAACAACATATCGAATGCCTCGAAACCGACCGCAACGACCGCTCTCGCGGCGCATTCGTCGGCGAGGACGTGTGGATTACACGGGTACGTTTGTAATCATACGGCGCAAGTCAGTCCATCTCGTTCTGAAATAGAAAACCACTGAAATAGAAAACCGACCGAGACCGAAACGACACATCGACGTCTGGTTCGCGGCCGCGGCTTCTCGCGGAGTCGACGCTCTCGGCACAGATTGTCCCCCGTCGACAGGCTCGTCCCTACCACCGCAATCCGAGGGCGACGCGAGCCGTGTTCGACATCTTTCCACTCGCCCGCGCGCCGAAGTCGGTACCGAGACGGCAATCGAGATGGTCGACGTACTCCGCCGCGGCGGGGTCGGACTGGACAACGTCGACGAGTCTTCGACGCAGGCGCGACGACCTGGCGAAGTCGACCGAATGCGACCCGCTCTGGATTTCGCCGAAGTAGAATTACAAAGATAAGATTGTAATTTGAAACCCTCCAACGAGAGGTCGCACGTCGAGGTGGGTGAGTGGCCGCGTGGCTGTCTGTGAGGTGAAATTGGTAATCGAGGAACCGTTCAACAGTATTGAACAAAAACGCGGTCGATTTCTGTCACGTATCTGAACTTGAAGTCGGATTCGGGTTCAGTAGTGGGCGTATCGCAGTTCGATGACGTTGGCGGTGCTCTTCACGGCGTCGGCCAGTTCTGCCATCGTTTCAGGAGAGCGCACGCGGCTTACCGGTCCGGACACCGAGACTGCGCTTATCACTTCGTTCGTACGCTGATCCATAATCGGGACGCCAATGGTGAGCACGCCCTGACGGCGGTCTTGGTCCTCTATCGAGTAGCCGCGGTCTCGCGTCTCTTCGAGTTCTTCGTAGAGTTCCTCGCGCGTGGTTATCGTGTGCTCGTTTGCTTCTGGGAGCCCGTGTTGGTCGATGATTTCTTCGACTCGCTCAGGGGGGTAGTGCGCCAGCATCGCCTTGCCGAGGGCGGTCCAGTGCATATTGGTGTACTCACCGATGGGTGCGTTATCGTGGATTGCGTCCGCTTCCTCGGACTTGTATAGGAGGACGCGCAGGCCGTTTTCCTCGATGCCGAGGTTGGCCACTTCACCCGTTTCTCGCGCGAGTTTGTCGACTTCCAGTTTCGCCGTTCGGTAGAGCCTCGACCGGTTCCGGACACCGCCGCCGTACTTCAGGAACCGGAACCCCAGCCGGTAGCTGTCTCCGTCCCGGACGACGAGGTTGAGCGATTCGAGCGTCTTCAGGTACACGTGAACTGTACTTTTCGGGGTGTCGAGCGCAGTAGCGGTCTCTGTCACCGTCGCGCCTCGCTCACTCTCGAGAAAGTCAACTATCTTGAACGCGCGTTCAATAGAATTAATCCTGTTTTCCGACCCGTTTTCGCCGCGGTTTCCAGCCATACGATTCCGTCTCTGACCCATCGTAATAAGCGTACGGCCATCTTCAGAGACGCAACTATTCGATACTGTTGAACAAGTGTCCCCGAAAATTCGCAACGGCTCGTACGACGTCGGTTACGGGACGACCTGATTTTCGAGCTCGTCGTCGCCTTCTTCGAGAGCCGCTACGTTTCTGGCGACGATGTCCGCGAGGCGGCTCCAATGAGCCGGCGTGTGACCCGCGTTGTGCGGCGTGATTGTCACGTTTTCGAACTGCCAGAGGGGGTGGTCCGACGGGAGCGGTTCGGGGTCTGTCACGTCGAGCGAGACGTCGCCGATATCGTTCGACTGAATCGCCCGCACGAGTGCGTCGGTGTCGATAATCTGTCCACGGCCAACGTTGGTAACAGTCGCGTGTTGCGGGAGCGTCTCCAGTTCGGCCGCGCCGACGAGCCCGCGAGTGGTGTCCGTGAGCGGCGACGCGATGACGAGATGGTCCGTTCGAGCGAGCGCGTCGTGGAAGTCACGCTCGTCGTAGCCGATGACCTCGTCGGTCGGCCCGCCCTTCTCGGGGGTGTACCTGACACCGATAGTGTCCACCTCGAAGCCCGATAATCGGTCGACGACTGCAGTCCCGATGGAGCCGAGACCGACGACTGTGACAGTACTCCCGCGTAGTTCACCCGCCTGATAGTGCCGCCATTCGTGGCGCTGTTCGCGGCGCCACCCCTCTTTGAAACGTCGCGTGGACGCGAGGATGTAGCCGACGACTTGTTCGGCGATGTTCGGCGCGTGGATGCCCGAGGCGGTCGTGACGGCGACGCCCATGTCGGAGAACACGTCGAGCGGTAGGTGCCCGTACCCGGCGGCGATTCCAGCGAACAGTTCGAGGTTCTCCGCCTCTGATAGGAGGTCTTCGTCGATTTCGACGCTGGAAGCAACGGTCGCGTTACTGATGAGTTCGCGCTCCTCAGCGGGAGTCCGGGCGAGTGCGACCGTGCGGTCGGGCAACCGTTCGCGGAGTTCCTCGACGTACGCTTCCGCTGGGAGTCCGTGTGTTCCTTGCCGTAAGACGACCACGTCTGGATTTCCGATCATGACTGTAATTTCCTCTCGACCCGAGGGCTGAGAGTCTCCTCAAGCGCTCGGTTGCCTATAGCTTCCGAGGGAGATATATACGTGGTCCTTTTGAGGATTATATTACCGACTGTCTCCCCCGGCTGACGACACCGCAACATTCCTAATGGACCTAAATTATATATGCCGCGCCTCCATTCCCACGACTGGGGATGCCTACCAACCACACTAGACGGCAGTTTGTCAAAGCAGCGGCGCTCGGTGGCGTTGCGGCATCGGCCGGATGTCTCAGCAGTGTCACCGGGAGTAACAGCGGCTCCGGTGGCTCGGGCGAGGCCGCGAACACGCTCGAATACTGGGAGTACTTCCACTCGCAGTCTCAGGTCGCAGAGGAGCTGATGAAGTCGACCGTCGAGGAGTTCCAACAGGGACGCGACGTCCAGATGAAGATGAACTGGGCGAGTTGGGACGATATCAACGGCGGCAAGTGGAAGAATAATATCCAAAACGGGAACCGACCGGTCATCTACGACTCGACCAACTCCCTCAACGGGCAGTTCATCGACCCCTCGTGGGTGAAACCGGTCAGCGAGTATCGAGACCGTCTCGACGACGAAGCGCTCTCGAACATCGAGTGGGCGCTGGAACTCTCACAGAGCTGTTACCGCGGCTTCGAGAAGGACCTCTACGAGATTCCTGTCGGGATGGAAGTCGGCGCACCGTTCATCGCGCGCGCTGACCACTTCGAGGAGGCGGGGCTCTCTATCGAAGAGGACTTCCCCCCGAAGGACTACGACCACCTCGTCGAAATTGCGACCCAGTTACAGGATGACGGTCCCGGCGACTACGGCTTCCAGATTTACGGCGCACAGGGTGACGTGACCGACGAGGCGCTCGTGACTTGGGCCGCGTCCGAGGGCGGCTACGACGGGATGTACATGAACGAGGACTGGTCCGACGTGAACTACGATTCCGAGGCCTGGAAGACGGCCACGAAACAGTACGTCGACCTCTACCAGAAACACGGCCTCTCGTCGGACAAGGCTCCGACGGCCTCCAACGAGGGCGTCGCACAGATGCTCATTCAGGGCAAGGTGAGCATGTATCAAGGCAGTACGAAAGACCTCGGCCTGTTCCGAAGCCGGGCCTCGGAGATGCTCGAAGACGGGACTATCGTGTTCGGACCTCCGTGGGAGGGTGCGGCGGGGAACCGCGGCGAGTTCTTCACGCAGTGTGTCGCTCTCATGCGCAAACCAGATGGCGTCTCGCAGGACGCGTGGGACCAGCGGGAGGAACTGGCGATTCAGTGGATAAACAAGCTCCTCTCATCGGAGTTTCAAAAAGAGGTCCCTCGTTCGTTGGCGACCCTTCCCGTCCGACGCGACGTGTGGGACGGTCTGAGTGAAGACCCGGCACTGGGCACGAGTAACTACATCTCCAGCCTTCGAACGACGGTCGACGGCATGGAACACGGTTGGTCGAGTCACCCGAAGATGAACGCCATCCAGTACAACATCGCTGGCCCGCTGTTCCAAGAGGCCGTTCGCGGGGAACTCGCACCCGAAGAGGCCTGCACGCGCGCCGCAGAACAGATACGCAACCAGATAGAGCTCTGAGAAGGATGTCAACTCAGAACCGCTTCGACCTCGGGGGCTGGGCGTCGAGCTACCGCGAAACTCTCTCTGAGAACTGGTTCGCGTATCTGCTCATCCTTCCGGTCCTCGCTTTCCTGGTGCTTCTCATGTGGCTCCCGTTCGCGCAGGGGTTCTACATGAGCTTCAACGACTGGCCATTCGGCGGCGAACCCGCCTGGGTCGGTCTGGAGAACTACCGGTTCCTCTTCGACTGGGAGCCGTTTTACACCTCGTTGAGAGCCACGCTCGTCTTCTCGCTCACGACGGTCCTCCAACTTGGCGTCGCTCTCGTGGCGGCGCTCGCGGTGCGCGAGATTCGCCGCGGCAAGAGCTTCGTCACCGGCGTGTTCCTCATCTCGTATACGGTTCCGCCACTTGTCACGGGGACTATCTGGGCGTACCTCCTCCAGCCGGACCTCGGCCCGATATTCGGCTACCTGACGCAATGGGGGCTCCTCGAAGAGACCATATACTGGGGAAGCGACGGCGGTGCGTCACTCGGCGTCATCCTCTTCGTGACGACGTGGACGTTCTGGCCGTTCATGTTCCTCATCATATCGGCGAGCCTCGAAAGCATTCCCGAAGAACTGTACGAGAGCGCGCGGATGTACGGCGCGGGCCGCGTCCAGACGTTCCTCAGAGTGACGCTCCCGCAACTGAAAAGCGCCATCCTCGTCGCCTTGAGTATCCGCATCATCTGGAACATGACCAAGATTTCGCAGGTTCTGCAACTGACGAACGGCGGCCCCGGCTACGACACTTCCATACTGGCGGTGTTGTTGTACCGGTTCGCCTACGGACAAGGACGGATGGGTGTCGCCTACGCGGTCGGCGTCATCCTACTGGTCATGACTATCGGATTCGTCTTCATATTCATCCGCGAGTTCGAGCGGACAAGTGAGGACCCACAATGAGTACCGACGACTTCGACGTGACGGCGGTGACGCTCAAGGCGACGACTTACGGGGTCATCTCGTTCCTCGTCCTGTTCAACCTCGTCGTGTTGGCGTTCATCTTCTCGGTGTCGTTCATGCCCCCGAGCGAGTTCTTCGGTGCCCCGCACATCATCCCGCAGAACCCGACGCTCGATGCGTGGACGAGCGGGTTCGAAGAGCTACAGGACAACCTCGTCAACAGCTTCCTCATCGGGCTCGGCACGACTGTCGTCGCGCTGGCAATCTCTATTCCCGGCGCGTACGCGTTCGCCCGAAAGGAGTTCTACGGCAAGCGGGCTGGGTTCTACGCCATCATCTCGGCGATGATGTTCCCGTATATCCTGCTCGTCATCCCTATCATGGACCTCTGGAACGACCTGGGGCTGTACAACACCATCCCGGGGATGATCATCGCTTACCAGGTGTTCGTGACGCCGTTCGCCATCTGGATTCTCCGGGACTTCTTCGCAAAGCTCCCGACAGACATTGAGGAGGCCGCGCAGGTGTACGGATGCACCCAGTTCACGGCGTTCCTGCGAGTCATCCTCCCCCTCGCGACACCCGGTATTGTCGCGGTCGGCTTCCTCGCGTTCCTCACCGGGTGGAACGATTTCTTGTTCGCCAATCTGCTGACGACTGGGACCGGTCCGGTCCCAGCGGTGCCGGTCCTGTACGGCACCATCGGTGGTGGCTCTGGCGAGCGGGTCTACTGGGGCAAACTGATGGCTGAGACGCTCATCATCGGGACGCCGCCGACGATACTGTACCTCGTCGCGCGCAACTACCTCGAAAACGCATTCACGGTATGATACAAACACCATGACAGCACTCGAAGACGCGACCACGGAAGAGACGGATCAGACGGCAGACGCGACCGATAGCGTCGCCTCGTCTGAGACTGACAGCTCGGACAGCTCGGGCGGCCACATCCGCCTCGAAGGAGTCAGAAAGACGTTCGACGGCGGCGATATCGTCGCCTGCGACGATGTGAACATCTCCATGGACGGCGGTGAGTTCGTCGTCCTCGTCGGACCGTCGGGGTGCGGCAAGACGACGACGCTCCGCTGTATCGCTGGCCTCGAAGAGCCGGACGGGGGCCGAATCGTCGTCGACGGCGAGGATATCACCGGCCTGAAGTCGAAAGACCGGGACTTGGCGTTCGTATTCCAAAGTATCGCGCTGTTCCCCCACATGAGCGTTCGGAAGAACATCCGGTTCGGCCTCGACATGAAGACCGACCTCTCCAAAGCTGAAAAGCGTGAGCGCGTCGAATCGGCGGCCGAGACACTCGGTCTCGAAGAGACGTTGGACCGCAAGCCTGCGGCGCTCTCGGGCGGCCAGCAACAGCGCGTTTCCCTCGGTCGCGCGATGGTGATGGAGCCCGCCGCCTTCCTCCTCGACGAGCCGTTCTCGGCGCTCGACGCCAACCTTCGCGACCACATGCGCGTCGAGGTAAAAAAGATTCAGCGCCGCCTTGAAACGGCGATGGTGTTCGTCACGCACGACCAGGAGGAGGCGATGACGCTCGGCGACAAAATCGTCGTGATGAACGACGGTTACGTCCAGCAGATCGGAACGCCCTACGAGATTTACAACGAACCAGCGAACCGGTTCGTCGCCGACTTCATCGGGTCGCCGTCGCCGAATCTCGTGGAGTGTACCGTCGAGCGAACGGCCTCTGGTGTCACGTTCGCGAGTGACTTCTGCCGGATTCCCGCAACCGACGAACAGGCCGCCGCAGTACAGGACGGGCAGACTGTCGTTTACGGTATCCGACCGGAGTATCTGAGTATGCGCGACGACGGCGGACAGTTCACCGCTCGGCTGGACGTCGTCGAACCGCTCGGTGATCGGGACGCCATCCATCTGACCTCCGGTGATACGTCTCTGTCGGCGGTGACGCCGCAAGGGGAGGTCTCCCGTGACCGAAACGAGGTTAGTGTGGCCATGCAGACCGACGAGGCGTGGCTGTTCGACGAGCACGGCGAGCGAATCGTCTGACCGCCGCGTACCACGTCAGCGCCCGAATACCACTCCCTCTTCGAATCCCTCGCGCGCACACAAACAGCTATGTCAGTCGAAGCCAAATCAAGGCCGCTGGTGTACTCTGAAATGACACGATACGAAACCGTACGACGCGCAGCGACTGAGGGTTCCGAAGTCGCACACGAACTGTTTAGAACCGACCTTGCCGTCGACACTAAACAGTCGACGTTAGACCTCGTGACGAAGGCAGATACGGAGACACAGCGTCGGACTATCTCGGTCATCCGGGAGTCGTTCCCTGACGCGACCATCGTCGGTGAGGAGGAAGACGAGCGCAAATCCGTCCCCGAAGACGGCGACGCATGGGTCATCGACCCCATCGACGGGACAACCAACTTCGTCCACGGCTCACAGCTGTGGACGACGACTGTCGCTAGTGTTCGAGACCACCAGACTGTGGCGGCTGCGACCGTCGCCCCAGCACTCGGAGACATCTATGCGGCGACCCCAGACGGTACGACCCGGAACGATAACCCGATTACAGTTAGTTCGAAGACTGACCTCGATGAGTTCGTTGTCGCTCCCATCCTGCGCTACGGCCCCGACCGCGACGCCGAATTCGGCGACCTCCTCAAGCGACTTATCGTTCGATTCGGGGACCTGCGCCGACTGGGGTGTGCGCAGGTGACGTTAGCGATGGTCGCCTGTGGAACGCTAGATGTCGCCGCCTCGGAGCAACCCGACCCCAATCCGTGGGACACCATCGCTGGTGTCTCTCTGGTCAGGCGGGCTGGCGGTACTGTGACGGATATCCGTGGTAACCAATGGGTGCCCGGGTGTGAGGGCCTCGTCGCGTCCAACGGCGAGGCGCATGACGAAGTTCTCGACCGCGTGACGACCGACTGATACGGGCAGTCTGCTTCTGGGTGTCTTTTGAGATAGCGTCTGCAACGAGGCCATGAAATTACGCCGATAGAAGGACTTACTACGCATGCGTAGCACGAATTGACTATGCCGGTAAACTACGCGGATTTACACGATCCGAACGCGGAGTACACGATGCGAGAGCTGTCGGCGGAGACGATGGGCGTGACGGCCAAGCGCGGCGGCGGCCGCGACGTCGAAATCACCGACGTGCAGACGACGATGGTCGACGGCAACTTCCCGTGGACGCTCGTCCGAATCTACACTGACGCGGGCGTCGTCGGCACCGGCGAGGCCTACTGGGGTGCGGGCGTGCCCGAACTCATCGAGCGGATGAAGCCGTTCGTCATCGGCGAGAACCCCCTCGACATCGACCGCCTGTACGAACATCTCATCCAAAAAATGTCCGGCGAGGGCTCCGTCGAGGGCGTCACCGTCACTGCCATCGCGGGCATCGAAATCGCGCTGCACGACCTCGCGGGCAAGATTCTCGACATCCCCGCGTATCAGCTTCTCGGCGGGAAGTACCGCGACAAGGTGCGAGTCTACTGCGACTGCCACACCGAAGAGGAGGCCGACCCCGAAGCGTGCGCCGACGAGGCAGAGCGCGTGGTCGACGAACTCGGCTACGACGCCCTCAAA
>NZ_AOLP01000007.1 GCF_000337795.1 Haloferax denitrificans ATCC 35960 | reverse complement strand
CGGACCGCGTAGCCGTCCATGCTCGCGCGGTCGAAGCCGGGCACGTCGAGTTCGGCGTCGATGCGCTCGGCGAGGACGCGGCCCCGGGCGGCGTCGAGCGCGACGGTCTCGGCGGCGGGCGTCAGGTCGAGCGACGCGATGGCCTCGCGGGCGTCCTCGGGGGAGGCGAGGTCGCGGAACTGCTTTCTCATGCGGACCACTCCCAGCCCTCGACGGCGACCGTGTCGCCCTCGTCGTAGCCCTCTATCTCCTCGGGGACGACGACCCAGCCGTCCGCGAGCGCGACGCTGGAGAGGATACCCGACCCGCTCGTCCGGGTCGGCTCGGCGGTCGGCTCGTCGCCCGACGCGTCGAGTTTGACGCGGGCGAACGTCCGCGTGCCGGGCGAACTCGGGAGCTTCTTCGTGAGCGTCGCCTCCTGCGTCGGCAGGGGGCGCTCGGGGAGCGAGCCGACGCGCTTCAGCACCGGGCGGAGGAACTGGAAGGCGTTGACGACGCAGGCGACCGGGTAGCCGGGGAGCATCACGACCGGCGTGTCCTCGACGACGCCGACCGCGACGGGGTGACCCGGTTTGAGGGCCACGCCGTGGACCAGCACCTCGCCGATGTCGTCGATGACCTCGGGGATGAGGTCGCGCTCGCCGACCGACGACCCGCCGGTGGTGACGACCACGTCGTGGTCGAGGTCGGCCTCGACGGCCTCGCGGAGCAGGTCGGCGTCGTCGACGACGATGTCGCGGTAGCTCGCTTCGCCGCCCCAGCGCTCGACCAGCCGGGAGACGGTCAGGCCGTTGGTCTCGATGACCTCGCCGGGGCCGGGGTCGGACTCGACGAGCTCCTCGCCGGTCGGGATGACCGCGACGCGGGGGCGTTCGAACACCGTCACCTCCTCGACGCCGACGGAGCGAAGCAGGCCGATATCGGACGGGCGAAGCTCGTGGCCGGCCTCGAACAGCGGCGTTCCCTCGCGCACGTCCTCGCCGCGTTCGCCGACGTTCTCTCCCTCGGCGAGCGCGTCGAACACTTCGAGTTCGTCGCCGAGGCGCTCTGTGTGTTCGACCATCACGACGGCGTCGGCCCCGTCGGGCACGTCGCTACCGGTGTGGACGCGGGCCGCGGTCCCCGGTTCGACCGGGCCGTCGACGATGCGGAGGACGTTCGGCGAGCGGCCGCTCGCGCCGAAGGTGTCCGACGCGCGGACGGCGTAGCCGTCCATGGCGGCGCGGTCGTAGCCGGGCACGTCGGCGGGCGCGACCGCGTCGTCCGCGAGCGCCCGGCCGTCGGCCTCGGCGAGCGGTCGGCGCACGGTTCGGTCGTGCGGCGTCGCCGCCGCGAGGAGCGTCTCGCGGGCGTCCGACAGCCGCGTTCGTTGCTTGAACCCGGCCGTGCGTCGGTCGTCGTGGTTCATACCGACCCTTCGGTACGGGGGGCAAAAAGCGTCGGCCTCGGACGCGACGGCTGGCGATTCCCGAGCCGGGCGGTCGCGTCTCGCGCTCGCGCGCTCGCGCGAGACCGCCGGGTTTTTCGACCCCGACTCCCTATGAGCGTTCATGTCAGCACTGCGCGACGCGCTGTCCGACCTCCCGGACGCGGTGTTCGCCGACCTGTTGGAGTCCGAGACGTCCTACCTCTTGGTCCTCGACCTCCCGGGCGTGACCGCCGAGACGGCGGAGCTCCGAGTCGAGAAGGGCCGATTGGTCGTCGAAGCGCGACGCGACAAGCGGCTCCCCGCCGAGTTCGACTACGTCCGCGAGGAGCGCCCGCTGTTCCTCGACGCCGAGGTGCCGCTCCCCCCGGACGCCGTGGCCGACGAGGCCGAGGCGTCGATGGAGCGCGGGACGCTGGAAATCCGCCTGCCCAAGCGCGAGGCCGCCTCCGAGCGGACCATCCCCATCACCACCGGCGACGACGAGGACGCCTCGTCCGCCTCCCAGAGCGCAGTCGGCGACGGTGACGAGGGCACCTCGTCGGCCCACCGGAAGACCTCCGGTGACGACGCCTGACGAGGCGGGTGGTCACGCTGGTCAACCTCCGCGCCTACTGGCGGTTCCTCGTCGTCCTGTATCAGTTCTCCCCGCTCATCGTCGCGTACACCCGTGACAAGCGGAAGTACCTCCTGTTCGGCGGCGGCCGACGCGTCACGACCGAGATGCGCGTCGAGCGCGCCGACATCCTCTTAGAGTCGCTACTGACGCTCGGGCCGACGTTCATCAAGCTCGGACAGCTCCTGTCGACGCGCCCCGACATCCTCCCCCCGGAGTACATCGAGGTGCTCGGGAGCCTCCAAGACGACGTGCCACCCGCGCCGTGGGACGAGTCGAAGGCCGTCCTCGAAGCGGAGCTCGGCCCCGTCGAGGAAGCGTTCGACTCGTTCGACAGCGACCCGATAAGCGGCGCGAGCCTCGGGCAGGTGTACGTCGCCGAGTACGAAGGCGAGAAGGTCGCCGTCAAGGTCCGCCGACCCGGCATCGAGGACCTCGTCGAGGCCGACCTCCGGGTCATCCGCTGGTCCATGCCGCTTCTCATGCGCTTTATCGGCGAGGGGCGGGCGTTCTCGCTTGAGAACCTCGCCGACGAGTTCGCCAAGACCATCCGCGAGGAGATGGACTACGCCGAGGAGGCCGAGACGCTCGTCGAGATTCAGGAGAACTTCGCGGACGACGACACGCTCGTCATCCCCGAGCCGATTCCCGAGCGCTCCGACGACCGGGTGCTCACGATGGAGTACCTCCCCGGAACCAAGATAAACAACATCGAGGCGCTGGACGACCGCGGAATCGACCGCACGGAGCTGGCGACGAACCTCCAGCGAATCTACCTCCAGATGATCGTCGACGACGGCGTGTTCCACGCCGACCCCCACCCGGGGAACCTCTCCGTGACCGACGACGGGCGCATCATCTTCTACGACTTCGGGATGCACGGCGAGGTCGACCCGTTCATCCAGGAGAAAATCGTGGAGTTCTACATCGCCGTCGCCAACCAGGACGTCGACGGCATCCTCGACACGCTCATCGAGATGGGGACGCTCAGTCCGAACGTCGACCGGCAGGTGATGGGCGACGTGATGGAACTCGCCATCGCCGACGCCCGCGGCGACGACATCGAGCAGTACCGCGTCAATCAAATCCTCGAACAGGTCGAGTCCACGATTTACGAGTTCCCGCTTCGGCTCCCCCGGAACCTCGCGCTCGTGCTCCGGGTCGCCGGCGTCGTCGAGGGGGTTTGTGTCACGCTCGACCCCGAGTTCGACTTCATCTCGGTGGCGACCGACTACCTGACCGAGGAGGGCTACCGCGAGGAGAGCGTCCAGAAAATCATCGAGGGCGTCGGCCAGCAGGGCCAAAAGACCGCCCAGTCGCTGTTCCGGGTGCCGCCCAAACTCGAACGCGTCCTCGACCGGGCGGACCGCGACAACCTGACGCTCAACGTCCGGCTGGAGGACAACCGCGGCGTCCTCGACAAACTGGCAAAGCGGCTCATCTACGGCATCTTCCTGTCGTTCGGCTTCGTCTCGACGGTCATCATCTACGCGCTGAACCCGGAGAACCTCGTCGCGGTCGGCGCGGCTGGCGCTCCGACGGGCGTCGTCGCCCTGCTCCTGTGGCGGTCGTTCCGCTCGCGGAAGGGCATCCGGACGACGCCGCAGTTCACCCGACAGAACCTCAAAGAGCGCCGCAGAGAGTAATCAAAGCTGAGAATCGGGCGCGTAATTTTATCGGCTCGCGGGGACACGGTCTCTGCCATGACGGAGTGGCGACCGGTGCTCGTGGGGGTGTGTCTCGCCGCGTGCACCGAATCGCTCGTCTACGCGATGACGGGGCAGTTCACCCTCGTCGGCGGCGTCACGGGGAGCGCGCTCGCCGGCTACGTCGTCGGCACGGACCCCGCCGACGGCGGGTGGCACGGCCTCATGGCCGGCGTCGCCTGGGGCTGTCTGCTCATGCCGCTTTCGGTGCTTTTGACCTTTCTCGAACGGACGCCGATTCTGTTTCCGTTCCAGTACGTCATCCCGCTGGTCGAGACGCCCGGCGAGCTGACGACCGCCATCATGCTCGCGCTCGCACTGCCGAACGTCGCGTCCGGCGCGCTCGGGAGCCTCGCCAGACGCGACGCGACGGGGACGTGGTTCGACCCGGAGATGGCCGAGGTCGACGCGGTCGAAGACGCCTGACCGAACCGCCCGACGGCCGCGATTTTCACGGCAAGGATTCGCGTGCGAAGACGGTTCCAAACCGTTTATACCCTCCATCCGATAACGGAGAGACATGGCGAAAGAGCAGAAGCAGGTGCGCGAGCTCCAAGAAGGAAGCTACGTCATGATGGAAGAAAAGCCGTGCAAGATCAACGCCTACAGTACCGCCAAGCCCGGTAAGCACGGTAGCGCGAAGGCGCGCGTCGAAGCCCGCGGCGTCTTCGACAGCAAGAAGCGCTCGCTCTCCCAGCCTGTCGACGCGAAGGTGTGGGTGCCCATCATCGAGCGGAAGCAGGGCCAGGTCGTCTCCGTCACCGGCGAGGACGCCCAGATTATGGACCTCGAAACGTACCAGACGTTCACGATGCGCATCCCCGAGGAGGAAGACCTCAACCCCGAAGACGAGATCGAGTACCTCGAGTACGAAGGCCAGCGAAAGATCGTCTAAACGGGGGGAGAGAGATGTTCCCCGGAGCAACCGCAGACCGCGAGGTCGCCGACTACGTCCTTCTCGGCGCTCCGCTCGACATCTCGACGTCCTTCCAACCCGGAACCCGGTTCGGACCGAACCGAATCCGTCGGTTCGCCGAGTCGTTCGACGACTACGACCGGCGCACCGACCAGTTTTTCACCGACTTGCGCGTCCACGACGCGGGCGACGTCCGCGCGTGGGACGACGCACCTGAGTACGTCGAATGGCTCGCCGGAAGCGTCCGCGACGCCGTCTGGGACGACGCCGTCCCCGTCGTCCTCGGCGGCGAACACACCGTCACCGCCGCCGGCGTCACCGGCGTCGAACCCGACGTGTTCGTCTGTCTCGACGCCCACCTCGACCTGCGAACGGAGTACGACGGCAACGAGTGGAGCCACGCCACCGTCACCCGCCGCGTCCTCGACAAACTCGGCGTCGACGAAGTCGTGATTCTCGGCGCGCGAACCGGCTCGCCCGATGAGTGGGAGCGCGCCGACGCCGACGACGTGACCGTGGTCGAGCCCGAGGCCGTCGCCGACTGGGGCCCCGACTTCGACGACGACCAGTCCGTCTATCTGAGCGTCGATATCGACGCCGCGGACCCGGCGTTCGCGCCCGGCACGGGCACGAAAGAGCCGTTTGGCCTCACGTCTCGGGAGATGCGAGACGTTGTCCGAGCGGTCGCGCCCCACGCCGACGGCTTCGACGTGGTTGAGGTCAACGACCGCGACGACGGACAGGCCGCGTCGCTGGCGGCGAAACTCCTCCGGGAGTTCGTCTTCTCGCACGCCGCCGGGCGGTCGTAAGCGACTGGCGGTCGGGCGGGTGGGCGAAGCGCCGACCGCTGGACGGTCGCCCACGCACCGCCGAGCCGCGCACCACCGGTATCACCGCGCGCCGTCCCGTTCCTTACAAGTCCCCGAGTCACCACTCCCCGATATGCAACTCTCCGACATCGTCGCCCGCCTCGACGAGACGCTCGCGACCGACGACTTCGCCGACGTGGACGCCAGCGCCAACGGCCTGCAGGTCGGTCCCGACGAGAAATCGGTCGAGAAAGTCGCCTTCGCCGTCGACGCCGCGGAGGCGACCATCGACGCCGCGCTCGACGCCGACGCCGACCTGCTCGTCGTCCATCACGGCCTCGTCTGGGGCGGCCTCGACCGAGTGACCGGCCGCGACTTCGACCGCGTCGAGCCGCTGATTCGCGGCGACCTCGCGCTCTACGTCTCGCACCTCCCGCTGGACGGCCATCAGGAACTCGGCAACGCCGCCGGCGTCGCCGACCACCTCGGCCTCGTGGACACCGAGCCGTTCGGGTCGCTCGGGCCGATTCACATCGGGCAGACGGGAACCTTCGAGTCGCCGAAGGCGGCCGACGAGATTCGGGCGGCGCTCGACGACCTCGACGGGAGCGCGGGCACGACCGTCCTCGACTTCGGTCCCGACGAGATTTCCTCGGTCGGGGTGGTCACCGGCTCCGGCGTCGACTGGCTGGACGAGGCCATCGACCGCGGCGTCGACGCGCTCGTCACCGGCGAGGGCAAACAGAAGGCGTACCACGAGGCGCGCGAGGCCGGCGTCTCGGTGTTCCTCGCGGGGCACTACGCGACCGAGACGTTCGGGGTGCGGAGCCTGCGGGGCCTCGCCGACGAGTGGGGACTGGAGACAGAGTACGTCAGCCACCCGACCGGGCTGTAAGGGCGACCGAACGTCTGCCAACCCGCCGCACGGCATCGCCGGACCGGGGCGTTCAAACGCTCGGCCGACGCACTCCCTCGCATGAGCGACCACGACGATGACGGCTACGAGATGCCGGACCGCGAGGAGTTCCAACACGACCCGCTGGGCCACGCCGAGGTCCGCGGCGGCATGACCGTCGGCGAGTTAGTCGAGCAGTACGGCCACGCGGGCATCGGCGCGGCCGACGTCCACGAGGCCGCCGACATCTACGCCGAGATGCTGGCCGACGACGACTGCACGGTGTTCATGTCGCTGGCCGGCGCGATGGTCCCGACCGGGATGCGCAAGGTCGTCTCCGACCTCATCCGCGACGGCTACGTGGACGCGCTGGTGACGACGGGCGCGAACCTCACACACGACGCCATCGAGGCCATCGGCGGCAAGCACCATCATGGAGCCGAGCACCACGGCGAGAAGACCGAACGCGAGCACGACGAGACGCTCCGCGACGAGGAGGTCGACCGCATCTACAACGTCTACCTCCCGCAGGAGCATTTCGCGCTGTTCGAGTCGCACCTGCGCGACGAGGTGTTCCCGGCGCTGGAAGCAGAGGGAACCGTCAGCATCGCCGACCTCTGCCGCGAACTCGGCCGGGCCAACAGCGAGGTCAACGACCGCGAGGGAGTAGAGGAGGACGCCGGCGTCGCGGCCGCGGCCTACGAGTCCGACGTGCCCATCTACTGCCCGGCGGTTCAGGACTCCGTCCTCGGCCTACAGGCGTGGATGTACTCGCAGACCTCGTCGTTCTCGCTGGACGCGCTGGCCGACATGACGCCGTTGACCGACCTCGCGTACGACGCCGACACGGCCGGCTGTCTCCTCGTCGGCGGCGGCGTCCCGAAGAACTTCACGCTCCAGACGATGCTCGTCACGCCCGGCGCGTACGACTACGGCGTCCAGATAACGATGGACCCCGCCGCGACCGGCGGCCTCTCGGGCGCGACGCTCGACGAGGCGCGCTCGTGGGGCAAACTGGAGAAGGACGCCCGCAACACGACGGTCCTCGGCGACGCGACCATCATGCTCCCGCTTCTCGTCGCCGCGGCGCGCGAGCGAATCGAGTAAGCGCCGCGAGGGTCTCCGACCGACCGCGATTGCCGAGACCGCCGAGACGGCCCGCGCCGACCGGTCGTCGCGTCGCATCGAGTCAGGTTGGATACCTTTTTACCCGGCGAGCGCCCTTCCATGCTATCGAATGGCACGAGAGGGAGGACGGGGCGCTCGGGTCTGTCTCGACATCTGGCACCCGGACTGCTGGACGCTACAGGTGACCGCGGAGACGAGCGGGGGGCTCCTCGGTCACGGCGTCCACGAGATAGACGGCCTCGCCAACGGCCGTTTCACCGCCTACGCCGACACGACCGAGGAGGTGGACGAACTCGTCGCGGCCGTCCGCGCGTCCGACCTGACCGAGTCGGTGTGGGAGACCGACGACCACGCCGGCGACGCCGGGGTGCCGGGGAGCGCGGCCCGCGGTATCGTCGTCCGCTACGACCTCGGGAACTCCATCAACGACGCCCTCGTCTCGCGGGGGTTCATCCCCGACGAGCCGGTTCGCATGCAGGGCGGCCGCGAGCGCTGGACCGTGCTCGTCCACGAGACGCGGCAGACCGTCCACGAGCGGTTAGAGGAGATTCGCGAGGAGCGGAACGCCGACATCGACGTGGAGCTCATCACGGCTCCCGAGAACGGCGGCGGTATGTTCCGCACCGACGCGCTCTCCGAGCGCCAGCGCGAGGTGTACGAACTGGCCCGCCGCCGCGACTACTACACGTGGCCCCGCGAAGTGAGCGCGGCGTCGCTGGCGGCGGAACTGGACATCTCGAAGGCGACGCTCCTCGAACACCTCCGGAAGGCGGAGTCGAAACTGCTCGGCGACTACTGAAACGGCTTTTTCGGGTTGTTGGGCGGGATTTCGGCGGGTTCGTCGCTCGCTCTCCCGCCGCCCCACTCATGAGAGGGAGGGGTACTTTGCCCGACAACCGACCCATGTGATAACATGTCATCGGTAGACGTGAACGACGGACGGAGTCTCTCGCGGGACATCGGACTGTTCGGCGCGGTGAGCACCGTGGTAGCGGGCACGCTCGGAGCCGGGCTGTTCGTCACCCTCGGCACGGCGAGTTCGACGACGGGACCGAGCGTCATCCTCGTCGTCATCCTCTCGGGACTGCTCGCGATGAGCATCGCGCTCAACTACGGCTGGATGGCGACTATCTTCCCCGGCGCGGCGGGGTCGTACGCCTACGTCTCGCGGGCGTTCGACAGCCGCCTCCCCGGGTTCGTGGTGACGTGGTCGAAGTGGCTCGGCTACATGGCCGCCGACGCGGTTCTCGCCATCGGCTTCGGGAGCTACTTACAGGTGTTCTATCCCTCGGTGGACCCGACGCTCGCCGGCTTCGGCCTACTGACGGTCCTCTTTCTGGTCAACCTCGTGGGCGCGAAGAGTTACAGCCGCTCGCAGAACGCCATCTTCGGCTTTCTCATCCTGTCGATACTCGTGCTCGTCGGCCCCGGGCTGTTGAACATCGACGCCGCGAACTACCAGCCGTTCTTCACCGGCGGCTTCGACGGCTTCGTCGCCGCCGCGGTCCCGCTGTTCTACGCCTACATCGGCATCGCCGTCGCCGGGCAGATGGGCGCTGAGGTGAAGAACCCCTCGCGGAACCTCCCCCTGGCGATGGCCGGCGGCACGGCCATCCTCATCTTCCTGTACGTGCTGACCGCCGCCGTCATCTACGGCGTCGTCGGCGACTACACGGTCCTCGCGGACTCGGCGCGGCCGCTCTCGACCGCCGCGGAAGTGTTCCTCGGCGACATCGGCACGGCCATCGTCGGTATCGGCGGCCTGCTCGCCACCGCGTCGTCGGTCCACGCGGTCATGGCCGCGGGCATCAAGATGCCCTACTCGTGGGCGTGGGACGAGGTGTTCCCCAAGAAGTTCTCGGCGGTCTCCGACCGCTTCGGGACGCCCCATTGGTCGCTTCTGACGCTGTACGTCGTCGCCTCCGGCCTCACCTTCTGGAGCACCGGCCTCAGTCAGGCCATCGCCATCGCGACGTTCAGCTACCTCATCGCCTACGCCGCGGTGTCGATAACGGTGCTGTACGTGCTCTACAGCCGCACCGACCTCCGCGCTGAGGCGGGCTTTTCGCGCCCGGCGCTCCTCACGCTGACGGGGCTCGTCGGCTCGCTCGGCGCGGTCGGCCTCCTGACCGAGGCGTACAAGGGCTCGCTGTCGATTTACGTCCCGTGGGTCGCCGTCGGCCTCGTCGTCTTCGGCGTCTACTGGTACCGCGGCCAACGGAAGGACCACGACGTGGAGGCCATCCTCGGGACGCTCCCCGGCGTCCCCTCCGACGAGTACAACCCGTCGGTCCGCGGGGTGAGCGATGACTGACGACGCGACACCGCGCGGTGACCGCTCGGGCGACTTCGACTCCGACCCGGACACCAGCCTCGACCTCGACGCCGCCCCCCGCGTCGACCCCGACGAGACCATCGACCTCCTGCAGGACCTCGTGCGGATTCCGAGCCCGTACTTCGAGGAGGCCGAGATAAGCGAGTTCGTCTACGACTGGTTGGACGCCCGCGGGCACGACCCGGAGTACCACCACGTGAGCGAACCGGATATCACGGAGTACGAGGGCGACAACGTCGTCGCCCGGCTGGAGGGGTCGGACCCGGACGCGCCGACGCTCCTGTTGAACGCCCACATGGACACCGTGAAACTGGTCGAAGACTGGGACGAAGACCCGTGTTCGGGCCGCATCGAGGACGGGAAACTGTACGGACAGGGCGCGTGCGACATGAAAGGCGGCCTCGCGGCCGTCATGGTCGCGTTCGACGCCCTCGCCGACTGCGACCTCGCCGGCGACGTGCTCCTCACGGCCGTCGTGGACGAGGAGGGCCCCTACGGACTCGGCACCGACCGCCTCATCCGCGACGGCGTCGTCGACGACTGCGACGCCGCCATCGTCACCGAACCCGGCCCGATTCTCGCACAGGAGGACATCGAGAACCCGGCGCTCCTCCTCGGCGCGCGCGGTCGCTACTTCTACGACATCGACGTCCGCGGACAGGCGGCGCACGGGTCGAAACCCGAAACCGGCGTCAACGCGGTCGTCGAGGCCGGCAGACTCGCGGCCGCGCTCGACGACCTCGACGTGGGCGACCACCCGAAACTCGGGTCGGGGTCGACCTGCCCGCTGAAAATCGAGGGGGGAAGCCAGACGCTGTCGGTCCCCGAGCGCGCACGCCTCATGGTCGACCGCCACGTCGTCGTCGGCGAGACGCTCGAAGACGCCCGCGCCGACGCCGAACGCGTCGTCGAGGAACTCGGCTTGGAGAGCGAGGTCGACGTGGGGTTCCGCGAATCGCCCGACGAGGGCATCCGCTACGGCCCCTACGTGACGGACGAAGACCACCCGCTCGTTTCGGCCCTCTCGGACTCGACTCGCGCGGTCGCCGGCGTCGACCCCGCCTACGGCTACTTCTCCAGCGTCGGCGACTTCAACTACCTCGGCGACCGCGCCGGCCTCCCGACGGTCATCGTCGGCCCCGACGGCGAGAACATCCACGCCGCCGGCGAGTTCGTCTTCACCGACGACGTGGTCGACGTGGCCGACATCGTCGCCGACGCCGCCGTCCGATTCCTCGGCTGAGGCGGCGGTCGGCGTTCGGGTCCCCCGTATCGACTTCGGCCCCGCTTCGCCGCGCGCGTTCTCAACGCCGAGAACCGGGCGCAAACAGCTAACAGCCTCGCCCGGCACCTCGGAAGCAATGACTGCGCCCCACCTCACGTCGGTCGTTTCGGACCGCTCCGACGTCGAGCTCGCCGCCGTCTTCGAGCGGGTCTGGGGGGCGCGAGGCTACGAGACGCGCGTCCGCTTCCGCGGCCCCGACGTGCACGTGGAGGCCACCGGGAAGACGCCCGAGGGCGCAAAGCGCGACCTCCGAATCTGGATTACGACGACGGGCACCGTCACCGCGGACAAGGCGAGCGCGTTCGTCCGGCGGTGCGAGCGCGCCGGCATCGAACCCTACGTGGCGGCGGTCGGCGGCGGGCGAGTCGCCTCCGACGCCCACCGGCCCGGCCTCGTCGTCCTCGACGCGCCGGCCATCGCCGTCGAAATCCGCGAGGCCGGCGTCGAGTCGTTCGTCCGCGACCTCGCCGCCGGGGCGAGCGGGGCGGGCGGCGACGGCGACAGCGAGGCCCTCGACTCCGAGAGCGAAGGCGACGAGTCGGAAGACGCGGAAGACGACGAGGCCGACGAAGCCGACCGACTCACCCGCCGCGAGGCGCTCAAGAAGGCCGGCACCTACGTCGCCGGCGGCCTCGTCACCTACCTCGCCGTCGAGCAGGTCTCCGATTTCGTCCAGCGGTCGCCGGAACTCCGCGCCGCGGTCGCCCGCCGCGCGGCGTGGCTCGACGCCCGCCTCCCGGACGTGCGCCTCCCGACCGTCGAGTGGTCGGTCCCGACGCCGCAACCGCTGTCGGAGGAGTCGACCCTGCCGAACCGAACGACCGCGGTCGCGACGCCGGCGAACGCGACGACGATTCCCTACGCCGACCTCCGGACGAACCCCGAGTCGCTTACGGGGACGGCCGTCACCTACACCGGCCGCGTCGAGGAGACGATAGAGCGCGACGAGGTCCGACTGGCGCTCGTCGCCGTCGAGGACGACCGGGGGCGACTCGGCGGCGACGTGGTCGCCCGCTGGCCCACTGGTCGGTTCTTCGACGACGACATCGGCTTTCGACTGCTCGCCGACGAGCGCGTCCGGTTTTGGGGCGTCGTCGCCGGCGAGGGCTCGATTTCGGGCGGCGTTCGGTACCCCCGCATCGACGTGTCCGTGTTGGAGAAGCCGTGAGCGAGTCGGTGGCGGGCGAGACCGATGGTGATTACTCGGTCGCGGGGCGAGAGCGAAGTGGCCGATGACGACGGCACCGTTCCGAACCGAACTAGGCACTCGGTGATGCGGAGCCCTATGAGTGCCGAGGCCTCATAATTTTAGAAATGAAATTCTGGACATCTTGTCCTGGTTTTGGATCTAGAGACGGACCTGTCTCTGAAGCTGGTTGAGCTTGTGGATGGAAATTTAGTGTTCGGGGTGTCTGGCGTATCTGAGATGATGGGGAGCGGCCAACCAAACTCTGAGGAACTCATTGTCAAAGCAAAGCAGTTCCTCGCTATGGAGCCGACGGAAGAGAATCTGCGGCGGATTTAGAACAGGTTCACTCAAAATTTCAGGTGAGAAGATCTCCCTCAACCTATAACACAGTGACACTACGAAGTAGACACAACATCCAGGTGACATCTCCCATTGAAACGACGAAAACTCCTCCTTGGAGCCACCGGACTCCTCACCGCACTCGCAGGCTGTAACACCATCACCGAAAACAACGAAGACACAGCGAACCCCAACAACGCCACAGAAACAAGCCCTACCAAGCGAACGGAGATTACGGTCAGTATCTCTACTGAGACCGATCCACAGCAACTGCCTTCAATCTGGGAAGACCAGAATATCGAGGATTTCCAGGCCCGGTTCACAGTCCAAGCCACGGGACAGCCAGACTCAGTAACAGTCTCAAATGAAAGAGTAGAGATAAACAACACTTCAGAACAATGGAACGGTAATACGGTTACTGTTCAGCCAGGTCAGATGAAGAAGGGTGAACAGGAATTTACCGCAACAGCATCTTCAGGCAATAACCAGGCCCAAGATACGGCACCTGCAGTTAAGGCCACACCAGGAAACTACAAAGTCGATGTAGTTCCCCAGAGGAATGAAGAATTAAGGAATCAGATAGGTCAGAACTCTCTAGAAGACAACTACCTAGAGGATCGTGGCGGATTCGTTACATCAGACCCCGTACTAGATACTTACAGCAGCCACGAACAACTAGGATTCGACAAATTCGGAATCGACCTAGCAGCATACGAATGGAGACACGACAACGACTACACCGGATTGGCAGAAGCCCAACCCACAGAAGTAAAGAACTTCGTAGACAGCATCGGAACAGATACAGGAAACCCAGATATTGAAGCAATCAAGAGCGGTGAAGAAGTACCCGCAGCAATCTACCCAAACGGAAGCATGGCAGAAAGAAGAGGAGGAAACTTCGACTTCGAACAATTCTCCAACGCCGAAACAGTAGGCGAAGCACTAGATTGGGTCCACCCCTACCTATTCAACTGGCAGGCAAAAATAACAAATGATGGACCAGTATCTACCGAAGATGCACTGTATGCTCCTGCTTTGGAAAGAGCAATAGAGCAAAATACTAATCAGGGCCTCGAAGTCCATGCATGGGACGTTGAAACATTAGGTCACGGTACAGGCCTTATTTACGGTAAGAACGCAGATGGCTCAGAAGAACTCAGATTCATGGAGACTGTAGCATCTCCAGTGACTTCAAGAGGAGGAGGTATTCAGCTTCATCCATTAATTGAGGATTCTGGATATCTAGATCCCGAAAATCTTGGCTACCAGGAGCACTGGCACCCATTGAGATTTGGATGGGAGAATGATGAGAATACATCTTCACTTGGATTTGAGAGCAAAAAAGGTAAGGCTGTCCGCACAATTGGAGAAATGGCAAACTCCCTCTATCATCAAGATGATCCTCACCCTGGTCATGGAGAAACTGTTGCTCCAACAACGGAGTACGTGGTAGATTTCACTGAAAAGCTTAGGAACTTCAATCAAAATGATGTTAAATTTCAGAAATTATACAATCAGGCCAAAGTACTTGAAAAACTGGTACGTACAGAAGATAAAAACCATGTAGTATACGGAACTACAGAGAATCCACAGTATGCAGTTGTAGAGGATGACTCTCTGATTGAAGATATTTGGGAGGATAGTAGCGGAGAATACGACGACTTCAACCAGTTCCTCCGAGACAACCCAGAGTACAGCATGAGCACAGAAGATATCAATGCGAGCCTAGAAGGAGAAGAAATGGATGACTTCAGCCAGCAAGTACTGGCCGGAGCCTAAATTCTCTAGCATACTCTAACCTTCTGCATCTGTGTTTCAGGTCAATCAACAAAAGTTCGTAGAGGCCTGGATATCGATCTGAAGCCCTCAACCCAGTTAATCATATAAAATTCGTTATTTGTCAGTAACATATCATTTCTGGTTTTGAAGAAAGATTCACAGAAAATATGGAAAAGGCCGGAAGACGCACACAACCGAGTCAACGACATACAACAAATACTCGAAACAGCAAACCTCCAAACCGAAGAAGGACACATCGGATAATCAGTCTATCCGATTTCTGGAGCCATTACTTCGTTTGGGTAGCGCAGATGGTTTCCTTCAATCGAGGGGAGTTCCAATACATAGGGCGCATCTGGTTAGATATCTCTTCTCAGTCTATCGGTTTGAGTCTGAGTCGAGGACACCAATATAAATAGCCCTACAATCCAGTGACATTTGCTGATTCGAGTGCCGAGGCCACTCTCTCACTCGAAATCCACAACCTCCGGCCGGAGGCACGCGACCCGGTGACGTTATTGCCCGAATCTCTTAAGCCTGCTTTCGGTTCGACGGGACGGAGAACGGTACGCATACTACAACAAACTCGGTCAAGAACACGCAGAAAGACACAATGACTTCAGTCGTAATCTTAGCGCTCGCGGCGAGCGTCCCAATCGTCGTCGCGTTCGTCCTCCTCGCCGGGCTTCGGTGGTCGGCGGCGCGGTCGATGGGCGTCGGGTGGGTACTGGCGACCGCACTGGCGCTCACGCTCTGGAACATGGAGCCGACCGCGTGGGCGGGAGCCGCGGTGTACGGCGCGCTTGAGGGGCTCAACATCGTCCTCATCGTCTTCGGGGCGATTCTGCTCATGAACTACTTGGAAATCAGCGGTGCCATCGAGACGATTCGGTGGTACTTCCGCCGGCTGGAGCGCGACCGGCGCATCCAGTTGCTCCTCATCGGCCTCGGCTTCGAGACGATTATCGAGGGCGTCGCGGGGTTCGGGACGCCGGGGGCGCTGGCCGCGCCGCTGTTTATCGGCCTCGGCTTCCCGCCGCTGGCGGCGGCGGTGTTCGGGCTGTTCTTCAACGCGCCGAACCCGCAGTTCGGGGCCGCGGGGACGCCGATTCTCGGCGGCGTCAGTCAAATCGAGTCGATTCTCCCGGCGGCGATGGCGGGCGGGCCGTTCCGGCAGTTGGTTTCGGCGTGGACCGGCGTCATGACCGGGCTGACGTTCGCCTTCTGGGGACTGCTCGGCGTGTTCCTGCTGGTCTACTGGTTCGGCGACGACGACGAGCGGTCGGTTCGGGGGGCCGCGCGAGCCGCCGCGCCCATCGCGCCGTTCGCGCTCGTCCTCGGCGGGCTGACCGGGGGAGTCCAGCTCGCGGTCGCGTGGTTCATCGGGCCGGCGCTCCCCGATATCGCCGCCGGCTTCGCCGTCCTCGCCGTCGGGGTCGTGATGGCCGACCGGGACGTGCTCGTCCCGGCCGAGCGGTGGACGTTCCCCGACCGCCGGGGCTGGCTCGACGAGTGGTTAGGCGGCCTCGACCCGTCGTCGCTCGACACCGACGAGCCCCGAAAGCGGATGCCGGTCTGGAAGGCGTGGGTGCCGTACGTCGCCGTCGCGGTCGTCCTGTTGGTCACGCGCTGGCCGACCCTCGACCTCGTGTCCGTCTTACAGGGGTTCACCGTCGGTCCCTACGAGATATTCGGGTACGAGACGATGTCGTGGTCGCTGGCGTACCTCTACCTGCCGGGGACGATGCCGTTTCTCCCCGTCGCCGTGCTGACCGGCCTGTTCTACCGGATGGACGCCGGCGAGATGGTCGGTGCTTGGACCGAGTCCGGGCGACAGGTCGCGGCGGCGGCGGTGACGCTCGTCGTCGCCGTCTCGCTCACGCAGGTCATGATTCAGTCGAACATCAACCCCGCGGAGACCGTCGGGATGATGAGCGTCCTCTCGTTGGTGCTGGCCGAGGGTGCCGGGTCGGCGCTCCCTCTCGTCGCGCCGTGGATCGGCGCGCTCGGGACGTTCGTCACCGGGAGCAACACCACCTCGGACATCCTGTTCAACGCCCTGCAGTACAACGCGGCCGCCGACGTCGGCATCTCCCGCGCGCTCGTCGTCGCCATCCAGAACGTCGGCGGCGGCGTCGGCAACATGGTGTCGGTGCTCAACATCGCCGCCATCTCCGGCGTCATCGGCATCGCGGGCCGCGAGGGCGACATCCTCCGGAAGGTGGTCGTTCCGACGGTCGTCTTCGCGCTGTTCGCCGGCGTCGTCGGGTCGCTTCTGGTCTACGTCGTCGCCCCCGGCGTGTTCTAGGCGGCGGTCAGGCGGCGGTCGGGCGACCCCGGTTCCCGAGAGAGCGAACCACTTTTGGGGCGATTCGTGAAACGGACCCCATGCATCGACTCGAGGAGTCCCTACACGAAGCGCCCATCATCGACAAGGACGGCTACTCCTATCTCGTCCACCCCATCAGCAACGGCGTGCCGATGCTCGACCCGCAACTCCTGCGCGAGGTCGTCGTCGGCATCACCCGCGCCGCCGACCTCGACGTGGACAAAATCGTCGCGCCCGAAGCGATGGGAATCCACATCGCCACCGCGCTTTCCCTCCAGACGGACGTGCCGCTCGTCGTCATCCGCAAGCGCGAGTACGGCCTCGACGGCGAGGTCGCGCTCCACCAGACGACCGGCTACTCCGAGTCGGAGATGTTCATCAACGACATCGAGGACGGCGACCGCGTGCTCGTCGTGGACGACCTGCTTTCGACCGGCGGGACGCTCGCGGCCATCTGCGGCGCGCTCGACGACATCGGCGCGGACATCTCCGACATCGTCGTCGCCATCCGGAAGGTCGGCGAGACCGCCCTCGACGACACCGACTACGAGGCGACGAGCCTCGTCGACATCAGCGTCGACGAAGAGGGCGTCGAGATTCACTGAGCGGACCGCCGCCGACCGGCGCACCGCGATTCGTATTTCCGCACCGAGTGTCCACGAACGTGCCCATAACGACGCATCAAGCGGCGTGAAATACGCTCGAACGCGAAACTATTATTGAACGGGGGTCGCTCGTGGCGAGTACAGATGGCAGACGACAGCGGTGAACTCGGCCTCGAATACGAAATCGACGACCGGCCGCCGTTGCTGGAGTCGGTTCTCCTCGGGATACAGCACGTCTCGGTGATGATCGTCCCGGCGACCGCCGTGGCGTTCATCGTCGCGGGCGCGGTCGGCCTCGGCGTCGCCGACACGGCCTACGTCGTGCAGATGGTGCTCCTGTTTTCGGGGCTCGCGACCGTGGTACAGGCGTACGCCGTCGGGCCGGTCGGCTCGCGGCTCCCCATCGTGATGGGGACGAGCTTCACCTTCGTCGGCGCGGCGACGACCATCGGCGTCGACTACGGCCTGAGCGCGGTGTTCGGCGCGATTCTCGTCACCGGCTTCGTCGTCGAGGGACTCATCGGCTGGCAGTTCGACCGCATCAAGCCCTTCTTCCCGCCGCTCGTGACCGGACTCGTCGTCGTCATTATCGGCCTCTATCTCGTCCCGGTCGGGATGGACTACGCCGCCGGCGGGGTCGGTGCCGCCGACTACGGCGCGGCCCACAACATCGGCCTCGCGGCGCTCGTCCTCGGCGTCGCCATCGCGCTCAACCTCTTTACCGACGGCATCACGCGGCTCCTGAGCACGCTCGTCGGCATCGCCGTCGGCTACGCGGTCGCCGTCCCGCTCGGCGTGGTCGACTTCTCGCCCATCGCCGACGCGGCGTGGGTCGCGGTTCCCCGGCCCGGCGCGTTCGGCGTCACGTTCGAACCCGTCCCCATCGTCACCTTCGCGTTCCTCTTTCTCGTCTCCGCGATGGAGACCGTCGGCGACATGTCCGGCATCACCGCCGCCGAGGGGCGCAACCCGACCGACGAGGAGTTCCGCGGCGGCCTCTTTACCGACGGCCTCATGAGCTCCGTCGCCTCGGTGTTCGGCGCGTTCCCGGTCACCTCGTTCTCGCAGAACGTGGGCATCGTCAACTTCACCGGCGTGATGAGCCGGTACGTCGTCGGCGTCGCGGGCGTCGTCCTCGCCGTCCTCGGTCTCAGCCCGAAGGTCGGCGCGGCGGTTGCGACCATCCCGAGCGCCGTCTTCGGCGGCGCGGTCCTGCTCATGGCCGGGATGGTCGCCGCCAGCGGCCTCCGCCTCGTCTTCCTGCACACGAACCTCGACCGGCGCAACATGGTCGTCGTCGCCGCCTCGCTCGGTCTCGGCCTCGGCGTCGCCACGCGCCCCGACGCGCTCTCGGGGCTCCCGCAGGCCGCCGCGACGTTCTTCGGCCAGCCCGTCATCGTGACCGCGCTGACGGCGCTCGTGCTCAACACGCTCGCGCCGGGAGACCAGAGCCCGCTTTTCGACGCGGCCGACGGGTCGGTCGCCGCGGACGCCGCCGACGGCGCGGACGACCGCGCGTCAACCGACGACTGACACGCATCGAACAGGGAGTAACTGGTTCCGGTTTCAATATGCGGTTTATATTTCGTGTCTCACGACTGTCGGGAAACCGTCCGGATTACCAACGAATTCATTTCTTCTCGCCGCATTACATCTTCACGAGATGAGCGAGCAGCGGGTCACGTTCAACGGGGATACGCGGGTGCTGTACCGACAGGCGGTTCGAACGCCCCTGCCGGACGAGGACGCCGAGCGGCTGTTCCACGAGAACATGATGAACATCGCGGACGCCCAAGAGCGGAAGGCGGACATGCTCGCCGACCCCGACATCCCCCTGCTCGAAGCCTACGAGACGCAACTCGAAGGCATCGCCGAGAGCTACAAGCGGCGATGCCGCCACATCGCCGGCGACGACTTCGAGGAGATTGCGATGGCGTACAACCGCGGGGAGCGCGACGACCGTCTCGGCGCGCTCACGGCCTACTACTTCGAGGGGCTCTGGCGGATGCAACAGCGAATCACCGTCACCGACATGCTGTTTTTCCCCATCATCCTGCGGTACCCCGACTGCTTTACCGTCAACATCCGCTTCGCCAGCGGCTACACGACCACGGAGTCGGTCCTCTACGAGTCGCCGGAACACTCCACCGAGGAACTCGACGACGAGTACGCCGAGCGCTACTACAACGAGAGCCTCTACTCGCAGAAGGAGGCCGCCGAGTACATCAGAGACACCGCGGAGATAATCCGCGAGGAGTTCCCCAGCCCCGACGAATCGACGTTCGAAGAGCGGCAGTACGGCGGCATCACCTCCGCCGGCGGCCGGAAGGGGCCGGTGTTCTCGTCGATGCTCAAGCGGGTCGAACCGGACCCCAACCGGTTTTCGGAGCCGGTCGACGAGCCGACGCTCGTCGAGGAGGGCGAGGAGGCGCGGCGAACCGAGCGGGAGCTACTCCCCAAGGGCGCTATCGTTCTCTGAGGCGGTCGTCGCCGTATCGCCGCCGTCGACCCGCGCTTCCGACGCGCTCGGGAGCGCGTCGGTGGCTGGTGCCTCCCCCTCGTTCGCGACCTCGAACCGGTCGAGCGCGACTCGGAGGTCGCCGGCGCGCTCGGCGAGTCTGTCAACCCGTTCTGCGACCGACGCGAGCGCCGCGGTCTGTTCTTCGGTCGCCGCCGCGGCCTCGCGCGCGCCGGCGCTGGTCCGGTCGCTGATGGCGGACACGTCTTCGACCATGGCGGCGACCTCGGTCGTCGCCTCGGCCTGCCGGTCGGTCGCGCGGCGAATCTCCCGAATCCCCTCGGAGGTGTCGGCCGCGTCGTCGACGATGGTGTCGATGGCCTCGACGGCCTCCTCGATGGTCTCGGAGCCCTCGACGACGCGCGTCCGCGTCTCTCTGATGTCCGCGGCGGTCGCGTCGGCCTGCTCGCGCACGCGGTCGATGGAGGCGCCGATTCGCCCGGTCGCCTCCTGGGTCTCCTCGGCGAGGCCCTTCACCTCGTCGGCGACGACGGCGAAGCCGTCGCCCGCCTCGCCCGCGTGCGCCGCCTCGATGGAGGCGTTGAGCGCGAGGATGTTCGTCTGCGAGGCGAGGCCGTCGATGAACTCGACCACGTCCTCGATGTCGGCGACGGCGGCCGCCAACTCCTCGACCTGTTGGACCGTGCGGTCGGTCGCCGTCTCGATGGCCCGTAGCTCCGAAATCGCCTCGCCGGCCGCGTCGCGGCCGCGCTCGCCGCGGGTGACGGCGGCCTCGGCGTTGTCGGCGACCGACGCGGCCGAGGCGCTCACCTGCTGAATCGTCGCCGAGAAGTCGTTGACGCGCTCCGTCACGTCGTCGAGATGTTCGTCCTGTCGGACCGCGTCGTCGAGGATGCCGGTCATCGACTCGGCGACCGCCTCGCCGGCGTCGTTCACCTCGGCGACGCCCGTGCTCGTCGCCGCGCTCGACTCCGCCACCGCCCGGCTGAACGTCTGCGCGTCGGCGATGACCGCCCCGAGTTCGTCCATCGTCCGGTTGTACGCCCGCGCGATGTCGCCCATCGCGGCGCTCTCGGAGCCGGGGTCCATCCGGCAGGCGACGTCGCCGTCGGCACAGCGCTCCATGACGGCGCGGTACTCCTCCGCCTTCGATTCGAGGTGGTCGTTGAGGGCCTCGGCCTCGTTCAGACTCGTTCGGAGCGACGCGCGCATCTCGTCGAAGGAGTCGTACAGCGTGCCGAACTCGTCGATGCGGTCGGTGTCGAGCTCCACGTCGAGGTCGCCGTCGGACATCTCCTCGGCGCGCGCGGTCAGTTCGCCGAGCGTCCGCGTGGTCCGCCGGCCGACGACGACCGAAACGGCACCCAAAGAGCCGAGCGCGACGAGTATCGTCGCGAGGAGGCCGCCGCCGACGCGGTCGCGGACGCCGTAGGCGCTCGCCGCGGGGACCGCGGTCGAGAGCGTCCAGTCCACGCCGTCGAGTTCGGTGTACGCGACGACGTTGCCGCCGGACCTGCCGAGGGCGGCCGCGCTCCCGTTCGCAAGCGGGTCGCCGGGGGGCGCGACGCTCCCGTTTTCGGCCGTCGAGACGATGGTCGAGCCGTCAGCGGCGTACAGCGTGGTCGCGCTTCCGGCCATCGTCTGTTCGGTCGCCGCGAGCCGGGCCGGGAGGCTGACGGTGACGAGGACGACCGACTCGGCGTTCTCCGGCGGCTTGCTCGCGAGGACAAAGGACACCTCGTCGTCGACCGGCGACCGGAACGTCGACGAAGAGACGTACACCCGCTGAGGTTCGGGGTTGACGTTCCGTTCGAGGTCGGCCCACGGGAGGCCGACCGCGGCGGCCGACTCGCCCTCCAGCGAACTCGCGGTGCTCTCTTTGATTTCGCCGGTCGCGTAGTCGACGTAGTGGATGGCCGTCACGTCGGACTGGCCGAGCTCGCCGCTCCGCTGAAAGAGGTAGCTACTGGCCGCCTGCGAGTTGCCGAGCTGGAACTGCCACGCCGAGGAGGTCGTGCGGGTCTGGAGGCGCTTGCTGGCGAGCCACGATTCGAGCCCGTCAGCTTGCAGGTCCGCGGTCGCCGTGAGCTGTTGTTCGACCTGCGCGTCGAGCGTGTCGCGGACCTGCGCGTAGGTGACCGCGCCGGCGCCCGCCATCACAACCATGGCGACGAGGACCGCCGCGAAGAACTTCCGGGCGTAGGTGCGGCGAATCGCCCGCGGGACCGCCGCCGAGACGGACGGCCGCGAGAATCGGTCGCCGAGTCTGTCCGACAGGCCGTCGGGGAGCGCGTCCCGAAGGCGTGACCAGCGTTCTCCCATCGAACGAAGATTTCATTTCATCTGTGATAAATTCGTCTACTATATAGTTCTAATTGAGCGAATATCCTCATGGATAGAACACCCAAAATGACCGGGGTACCGTCGAGGTAATCACGAGAGAAACACACAGATTAGCGCCCATTTACCCCCGATTCCCGATTATAGTCGAGGTGGCTCGGAACCAGTTCGAGTGACCGGTGAGGCGCGTCTGACGTGGTGTCGACGGCAGTGTCCTTCGAGAGTATATAGTTTCAGAATCGAAAACGAGACGCATTCCGCGCGCACGACCGTATAAGTATCCCACCGCCGAAGGCGAAGGTATGGACGGTCACGCACGCGGGCCGCGCCGCGAGACGCCGCGGGACGTGGTCAGGTTCTATCTGCTCGACCACCGGACCCCGACCGGCAAGGCAATCGACATCGCGCTTCTCGCACTCAACCTGCTTTTCGTCGGGGTGTTCGTCGTCGAGACCTACCCGCTTTCGGCGTCGGTGCAGTCGACGCTCTGGTCCGTCGAGGCCGCCGTCTCTCTCGTGTTCCTCGCGGAGTACCTCCTCCGCCTCTACGGCGCGCGGGACAGGACTGCCGAACTGCTCAACGTCTACTCGTTCGTCGACCTGCTGGCTATCCTGCCGACGCTGGCGGTGCTCGTGCTTCCCGTCTCGTCGGTCGCCGCCAACATCGGCTTCCTGCGGGTGATTCGCGTGGTCCGCGTCCTCCGGTTCTACCGCTTCACGCGCGACGAGGAGTTCTTCTTCGGCACCGTCTCGGTCGGCACGCTCCGCGTCATGAAACTGCTGTTGACGGTGCTCACCATCTTCTTCGTCGCCGCGGGGATGTTCTACTCGTTCGAACACCGGGTGAACCCCGACGTGGGGACGTTCGGCGACGCCTTCTACTTCGTCGTCGTCGCGCTCTCGACGGTCGGCTTCGGCGACATCGTCCCGGTGACCGAGGCGGGGCGGTGGGTGACGGTCGCCGCCATCCTCGCGGGCGTCATCCTCATCCCGTGGCAGGCGAGCAAAATCGTCAAGGAGTGGGGCCACCGCGACAAGGTCAACGTCACCTGCCAGAACTGCGGACTGGCCTACCACGACGCCGACGCCTCCCACTGCAAGTCCTGCGGCCACGTCATCTATCAGGAGTACGACTCGCGGGAGTGAACGCGCGTCTCCGGACGCGTCGGACGGGTCGCAGTGGTGAGAACGCGCCCGCCGTTCGAACATGAATATTTATTATAGATTGGCCTGTACTGCCGGGTACAACAATGTCGGTCGTACGCGTACGTCGCTAACTCTTCTCGTCGCCGCACAGCCGTCCGACCGACCCGAACTCATCCCGAAATCGTGAGCACAAACGCCACCCCGACCTACGAACCGACCCTGCGAACAGCCCGTGAACAGTCCGCCGACAGCGAGACCACCACCCCCGACCACGCCGATTCCGCCGACTCCGCGTCGGGCGTCGCCCGGTGTCAGCGCCAGTTCGAATCGACGCGCACCGAGCGAATCCACAACCTCGTCGACCGCGAGAACCGGTCGATGCCCCGGATGAACCGGGAGTCAGCGTCCGACTGAGTCGCGTCGGCGGCCCGCGCGTTGACGTTTTCATTTCACCCGTTTGTGGAGACACGTCGCTTGAAGTGAGTGGCCGACGCAGGGGCGAGTAATGCGACTGGCACGGATTCGAACCGACGACGGAGTGGTCTCGGGCCGGTACGACGGCGGCGTCGTGACGGCCGACGGCGAGGAGTACGAAGTCGGCGTCGACGCCGAACTGCTCGCGCCCTGCGAACCGACCGCGCTCTACTGCGTGGGCCGGAACTACGCGGCGACGGTCGACCAGATGGACTACGACATCCCCGACCAGCCCGACTGGTTCATCAAGCCGCCGGTGTCGGTGCTCGACCCCGGCGCGGACATCGAGTACCCCGACTGGACCGACGAGTTGACGTACGCCGGCGAACTCGCGGCCGTCATCGACCGCGAGTGCTCGGACGTGGCCGAGGCCGACGTGGACGACGTGGTCCGCGGCTACACGATTCTCAACGACCTCGACGCGCTCGACCAGCCCGGCCGAACGGCTCGAAAAGCGTTCGACGGCTCCGGGCCGCTCGGCCCGTGGATAGAGACCGACGTGGAGCCGTCGAACATCGACATGACGACCCACGTCGGCGGCGAACTCCGGCAGGAAGCGAACACCGAGCGGATGCTGTTTTCGCCCGCCGAAGTGGTCTCGTTCCTCTCGGAGCGCTACACCTTCCAGCCGGGCGACGTGGTTTCGTTCGGCAGTCCCGCGAACCCCGGACTGGTCGAGCCCGGCGACGACGTGGAAATCTGGTACGAGGGCGTCGGCACGCTCACGAACCGCGTCGTCGACGGCGAATAAGAAGGCGCGAGAACAAGGCGACGAGAAGTGGGCGGACGGCCGACGGTCGCCGAGTCGCCCGGCTCAGTTCAGCGCGTCGACCTCGTCCGTGAGGTCGGTCGGCTCGTCCACGGGGCCGTTGACGAACAGGCCGTGCGCCATCACGACCGCGGCGAGGGCGCTGAAGGCGACGAGCGTCGTCTGCGGCTCCATCGAGGTGACTCGGCCGACGACGACGCCGGCGATGAGGCTCCCGAGGATGCCGAGGAGCACGAGGTCGTAGTACTGCCACGTGTAGCCCATGGGTCGTCGTTAGAGGGCCAGCGCCGAAGGCGTGGCGCTCGGTTGCGTCGGCGGGGATGCTGAAACGAAGTCGGCGCGTCGGTGCCGCGGCAAAGACGGTCACGGAACGGCTATACGTCGCCAGACACTCGAACCCCTATGGAGTATCAGACTGCGCTCGACCGAGCGCTCAACGTCCTACCGGAACGAAACGTCGAACAGGAACGCCTCACGGTGCCGGACCCGTCCGGCGAGACCGACGGCGCGTTCACCCGCCTCACCAACCTCGGGGAAATCGCGGACGCGCTCTCGCGGACGCCCGCGCACCTCCACAGCGCTATCCAGCGCACCCTCGGGACGAGCGGTCAGCTGGAAGGCGACCGCGCCCGCTACAGCGGGTCGTTCTCCATCAACGACTTCGAGGAGGCCATCGACGGCTACGTCGAGGAGTACGTCATCTGCTCGGAGTGCGGCCTGCCGGACACCCGCCTCGTCACCGAAGACGGCGTCGACATGCTTCGCTGTGAGGCCTGTGGTGCGTTCCGCCCGGTCCAGAAGCGCTCCAGCGTGAGCAACAAGCGCCAGCGCGAGGCCGTCGAAGAGGGTCGCACCTACGAGGTCGAAATCACCGGGACCGGCCGCAAGGGCGACGGCGTCGCCCAGCGCGGGAAGTACACCATCTTCGTGCCCGGCGCACAGGAGGGACAGACCGTCCGCGTCTACATCAAGAACACGAGCGGGTCGCTCGCGTTCGCGCGACTCGCCTGAATCGGTCCCACGGCGGAACACGAGTCGCTCGGCGACCGACTTCCGCGCACAGTCTCATATTCTCTCGCCGCGGGCGTTCTCTTCTCCCACCGCGGGTCGTCTTCCGGCGACCGAACGGTCACTCGTCGCCGTCGTCGTCGGCACCGCCGCACCGACCGCGGAGTCCCACGAGCGCGATGAGGAGGAGCGTCGCTCCCTCGACGCGCGCCGCGGTCGTCACCCACGGCTTCGCCGTCATCTCGCCGCCGTCCTCGTAGGCGAGTCGCGTCATCGCGGCGACCAGTTTGTCCGGAAAGAGCAGTTCCACGAGGCCGAACGCCGCCAGCAGGGCTCGGAGCATGCCCGAATGTCGGGGCGGGACCGACGAAAAACCGCCGACGGTTCCCACATCACGGGAGCGAGCGGCCGCCTCACACTCGCATCGTCGCCGCGACGACCGACGGGGTCACCCGCCAGACTCGAACCCCGCGACGAACGCGTCGGTCGACTCCCGCCACGCGGCCGCGAGGTCGTCCGAGAGCGGGTCGGCGTCCCACGGCTCGACCGCGTCGCGGTCGTCCAGCCACGAAACAACTCTGTGGACGCCTTCTTCGAACCCGACCGTGTAGCGGAATCCGAGGTCGGCCTTCGCCCGGCTGTTGTCGAAGACGGTGCTGTACCGGAAGTGGTCTCGGAGCATCCGCGTCCGGTCGGGCGCGACCGCCCGAAGCACCTCGGTCGGCACGTGGACGAGGTCGGGTTCGGGCGCGTCGAGCGCGGCCGCGACGCGCTCGTGGTACTGGTTCCACGTCATCGTCTCCTCGCTCGTGACGTTGTAGGCGCGGCCGCCGACGCCCGGGCGCTCGACCGCGCCGACGAACGCCCGCGCCACGTCGTCGCGGTGGCACGGCCCCCACAGCGAGGTGCCGTCGCCGTGGACGACGACTGGTTCGCCCTCGCGGATTCGGTCGATGTACGACGAGCCCGTGCCGAGGGTGTGGACGAGCGTCCCGCCCTCACCGTAGGTGTTCCACGGGCGGAGGACGACCACCTCGAACTCGCCGGGGTCGTGCGCGTCGAAGAACGCGTCTTCGGCGGCGATTTTCCCGGCCGCGTAGTCGCTGACCGGCGGGTTCCGCGGGCTCGATTCGGCGACGGGGTTCCGCGGCGGCGGCCGGTGGTACACGTCGATGGTGCTACAGAAGACGTAGCGGTCGGCGACGCCCCGGCAGATTTCGACCGCGTCGCGGGCGGCGTCGGCGTCGAAACACGCCATATCGACGACGACGTCGGGCGTCGCGTCCCGAATCGCCCCGCGAAGCACCGACGGGTCGCCTCGGTCGCCGGCGACTCGCTCGACCGCCGAGGGGAGGTCGTCGTCCGTCTCGCCCCGCTGGAGGCTTGTCACGTCGTGGCCGGCGGCGACGAGCAGTCGAACGATTCCCGTGCCGAGCAGTCCGGTGCCGCCGATGACGAACACGTCCATGCGTGGTTCGCCGCGGCGAGCGGTGATAAACCCCGGACCGCGGAGCGACAACACTCATCCCACTCCAAAGACAATGATTGATGGTGAAGGTATATCTCACGGACGGGACGAGCTTCGAGTGCGGCGGCTACAAGGCGCTCGACTCCGGCGGGGTCGTCCTCACCGCCGACAAGAAGCGCAAGCGCGTCGTCGGCTACGTGCCGGCCGACGCGCTGGTCTACGTCCTCCCCGACGACGTGGAACCGGGGGACTCGCTTGCCGGCGAGGGCGACGGAAACGGAAACGAAGACGGAGACGGAAACGACGATACGGGCGACGCGCCCGACGAGTCAGACGACGAGGCCCGCGGACCCGACGACGCGAACGGCGAGAACGACGCCGACGGGAACGGAGACGCGAACGACGCCGACGAGAGCGAAACCGAAGTCGACGCCGACGAGAGCGAAACCGAAGTCGACGCCGACGAGAGCGAAACCGAAGCCGACGCCGACGAAAGCGGAGACGAGGCCGGAGACGGCGGAGTCGCCGACTCCGACGGCGACGGCTCCGTCCAGACCACCGCCGAAGCCGGGGTCGACCCGGGAGTCACCGGCGTGACCGGCGCCGCCGACGGGGAGACCGAACACACCCACGCCGACCTCGTCGAGCGAATCGGCACAGTCGAAAGCCGAGTGGACGGCCTCGACGGGCGGGTGGACGCGATGACAGAACAGCTCGCGGCGGTCGTCGAAGCGGACCGCGACCCCGAGGACCCGCGGAACATCCGCGGCATCGGCGAGGCGTACGCGACCCGGCTCCGGGCGGCGGGCATCGACACCGTGTCGGCGCTCCGCGAGGCGTCGGACGAGGAACTCGCGGCGGCCGCTGACGTGTCGGCGCGGCGGGTCGCAGACTGGAAGCGACGCGCCGAGCGGTACGCGGAGCGCCCGGCGTCGGACCGCGATGGCGATAGCGAACCCGGGACCGACGCGACCGACACCGAACGCGACGCCGACGCCGATGACGCGGCCGACAGCGACGCCGATGACGCGGCCGACGACGCGACCGGCGTCGAATGAGCCGCCCGTCGCTTCTGTTGTGCGGGTTGGTCCCCCGAGAGCCTCGGCCCGCGTCCCACGCCCCGCGTAGTTCCCACCGTCCGGGAACCGGCGAAGAGAGTGATAGTTTCCCCACCCAACTCCCAGTTGATGTACGACACAATCCTCGTGCCAATCGACGGCAGTGACTCGATGCAACCGGTCATCGAAGACGCCGCGGCGTTCGCGGCCGAACGCGACGCCGCCGTCTCCCTAGTCTACGTCGTCGACGAACGGGCCTTCCTGACGCTCGCCGACGAGCGCGTCGACGAGGTGTACGAGGAACTCAGGTCGCAGGGCGAGGCGGCGCTCGGCGAGGCCGCAGAGACGATGGCCGAGTACGGCGTCGACGCCGCCACCGAACTCCGCCGCGGCGACCCGGCAGAGGAGATTCTCGCCGTCGCCGAGGAGATAGACGCCGCGCTCATCTCGATGGGGACCCACGCCCGGTTCGAGGACAACATCCTCGGAAGCGTCTCGCGGTCGGTCGTCGTCCAGTCGAAGGTCCCCGTGCTCGCCACCCCTATCGAGCGTCGGTAGGTCTCGGTCGTCCGGGGTCGCCCGCCGTTGTGCCCGATTCAGAGTCGGAGGAGCAACAGGAGGACGCCGAAGAACGTCGAGGCGGCGCTGATGAGGAGCAGGCCGCCGCTGAGGACGAGCGTTCCCCCGTCGAACGCCGGGGCTGACCCGCCGCCGGCGATGTCTATCACCGATATGCTCGCCGAGAGGTCGGCGACGGGAGCGACGACGGCGATGCAGAACGTCAGGAGACCGGCGACGACGAGCGCGTACGGCGTGAGCGCGGGTCGCCGCCGTGTTCGGGCCGAGTGACGGTGGACGGGGTAACTACGAGACATACTCTCCTTACGCCGTCACCCTAGTTTGGTACGTGTCGGCTACTCACCACAGACCTCCGTTAGACACGTCCTACCACCCCGATACCGGTGTTCTCGGAGCGCCGCGCGCGCCCCGCGGTCTGCCGCGTCTGGCGGGGGGTTTCCGGCGTAATTTGGGCCTAACTCTGGGCGGATTCACGGTGGACTCGTGTTCGAGTTCGGAAAATCCTCTTTTAGCCGCTGAGCGTCGGATAAGACGGAGGAACAGATTATGACCAGACTCACAACGCTCGGGGTTGCGCTCGTCGTCGCCTCGCTCGTCTTCGCGGGGACGGCGGCCGCCGCCGGCCTCGCAGTCCAGACGCACGCGTCGGACGCCGTCCAAGCGACCGACGGGACCGCCGTCAGAGCTGACGGCGGCTGGCACGGCCCCTTCGCTGGGGCCGCCAACGAAACCCGGTACGCGCCGGGCGACCGCCTGCAAGACCGCTACAACCTGACCGACGAACAGACCGACGAGATTCGGACGCTCGTCGCCGAGATGCGCGCCGACGGCGCGACGACCGACGAGGTTCGGACCGCCGTCCACGAGAAACTCACCGAGTTCGGCGTCGACGAAGCCGGCCTGCTTCCCGACCCGGCGCTCTACGCCACGGAGCGACTCGACCTGACCGATGAACAGGCCGCCGAACTCGAAACGCTCGTCGCCGAGATGCGCGCCGACGGCGCGACGACCGACGAGATTCGAACCGCCGTCCACGAGACGCTCGACGAGTTCGGCGTCGACACGCCGGCGCTCGCCTGTGACGGCGATGGCGTCGGCGACCGCGACCGAGACCGCGACGGTGTCCAAGTCCGCGCGGGCGGCCGCGGCGGCTTCGGGCCGCGCGGTAACTGACGCCCGCGTTCCCCCCGCTGACGACTCCCCCCACGCACACCACTCCCCACGTCGATTCACCCGCGACGACCCACCGAGACCGCCATCGTCGAACCACCCGCCGTGAATCGGCTCACTCCCCCGAACCCCTCACGAAACGCCCCCTGCTAAACACCCCTCACCCACTGAACGCCCCCTCACCCCGCCACGTGCGAATCACCGCGGGCCTCCGCCGGCGCGGACGGGAGGCCCGCCGTTTTAATACGTCCGGATTTGTCGGTTTACCCGGATGCGACGTGTGCTGTGGTGGCTAATCGGCGGATCGCGCGGGGGTCGGAACCGCCTGCGAATCATCCGCGCGCTCGACGACATGCCGATGAACGCCAACCAACTCTCGAACGAACTCGACCTCGACTACAAGACGACACAGCACCACCTGGAACTCCTCGTCGAGAACAACGTGTTGATGACAATGGGCGACAACTACGGAAAGACGTATTTTCTGACCGACCGGATGGAAGCCAACCTCGACGTGCTCGACGAGGTGGCTCGAAAGGCCAACTTGACCGACGTCTCCGCGGGGGGTGACGGCGCGTGAGCGACGCGGCCAACCGAGACCCCCTGCGACGAACCGCCGTCGTCGTGGGCGTCTCGCTCGCCGTCGCGGCGCTCGCGACGTGGTTCACCCCCGAGCTCGTCGCGTGGTTCGCCCCCGACCTGTTCGGCCCGCACAAGCCGGGCGGCCCCGGCGGCCCGCCCATCCCGGACCTGTTCGTCCAGTTGAAACTGTTCGTCTCGACGTACAACCTCGTCGTGCTCGGGTTCCTCGCGGCCACCTACGCGATGCTCTACCGGGAGCTTCCGAACCGCTTTACCCTGAGCCTGCTCCTCTTTACGGCGGCACTGCTCCTGTACGCCCTCACGTCGAACCCGCTGGCGTCGCTCTTCCTCGGGTTCAGGGGGAGCGGGCTGGGTCCGTTCACGTTCCTGCCCGACCTCTTTGCGGCCGTCGCCGTGACGTTCCTCACGTATCAGAGTTCGGCGTGAGGAACGTGTGACTCGTCGGGTCGGCGCTCGTCGGGGCGCCGTCGCCCGCGATTGCTATTCCTCGTCCGCCTCGAAGTCGAGCGCGACCGAGTTGATACAGAAGCGCTTGCCGGTCGGCTCCGGGCCGTCGTCGAAGACGTGGCCGAGGTGGCCGCCGCAGGCCGAACAGACCACTTCGGTGCGGTCCATGCCGTGGCTCAGGTCGCGCCGAAGCTCGATGTTCGAGTCCTCGGCGGCGTAGAAGCTCGGCCACCCGCAGTTGGAGTCGTACTTCGTCTCCGAGTCGAACAGTTCGGTCCCACAGCCGGCACACCGGTAGACGCCGTCGTCGCTCCGGTCGACGTGCTCGCCGGAGAACCGCGGTTCCGTCCCCTGCTCGCGGAGGACGCGGTAGGCGTCTTCCGAAAGTCGCTCGCGCCACTCGGACTCAGAGAGACTGAATTCGCTGTCGCTCATGGGTCGAAAGAGGGCTCGGACGCCCAAAGGCCCGTCGGCTACCCGCGTCGGCGGTGTGGCCGGCTACCCGCGCCGGAGGAACTCCGGGAGTCGAATCCGAGCGAAGTCGTCGCCGCCGCCGCCATCGAGGACGGACGCTCGGCCGACGGCGTCGGGGATGCCCTGTTTGTCCGTCGGCTTCTGCATCGTCACGTCGGCGCGGCCCGTCGTGGCGGGCGTCGTCTCCTCGTCGACGAGCGCCTCCCAGACGTCCTGTTTCGAGTCGTACTCCGACTCGTTGCGGGCGACGCGCTGTTTGCCCTCCTCGAAGGCGAGCTGGAGGACGCTCCGGCCGTAGGCGGTGCCGGCCTGCCGGCGGATGCGCTCGAACTCCCCCCGGTTCGGGTGGCCGAGCGCGCTGGAGACGCCGAGGGCGTACATCCGGCGGATGGCCTCCTCGTCCGATATCGTCTGCCAGTCCGTCCCGTAGACCCGTTCGTACATGGTTATGGATTCCTCAGAGGTCGACCTTCGAACGGGGGTCGACGACCAGCCCGTTGTCGGTGAACTCGATCGAGCGGATGTTGCAGTCGATGTTCGACCCGCGCATCTTGATGACCTGAATGCCGCGTGTCATTCCCGTCGCCTCCAGATAGTTGTGGAAGAACACCACGCCGTGGGCGAGGAAGTGCTCGTCGGAGTACGACGAGGGGTCGGTCATCTCGGAGATGAGAAGCGTCGTGGCGTCGCCCTGCTTGAGCGCCGTCAGAAACCGCGTCATCTCCTCGGAGCCGTTGGCGAAAAACAGCCGGAGCAACATCGTCGAGTCGATGACAAGCCGGTCGACCTGCCGGGAGTTGACGAACGCGACGATTTTGTCGGTGAGGCTCTGGACGCTCGACGAGCCCCCGCTCTGGGAGAACTGGTTGAGGATGTGTTTCCCCTTCGGGCTCACGAGGTTGACGAAGTGAAAGCCCTCGGAGCTGGCGAGCGTCTCGAACCCGAAGTCGAACCCCGACATGTCGTTTATGAGTTCGTCCTCGGTCTCGTGCATGGTGATGTACATGCACTTCTCGCCGTTGCGAAGTCCCTCGGCCATGAACTGCGCCGTGAACGTCGTCTTCCCACTCCCCGGCGGTCCGCTCAGCACGTACAGTCGGCGCGGGAGGAAACCACCCTGGATGAGCTCGTCGAACCCGCTTACCCCACTCGGAATCCGCATGGTCGGACACTCGCCCGCCGTATTATAATCGTTCCGGGACTGGTATCGAAATTGAGATTTTCTCGGCGTCGTCGGGCGCTCGACCCGTTACTCAGGGAACAGTTCGACTTCAGATTCGATACTGTCGATGGTCGCCACGTCGGCCGCGTCGAGTTCCAGCGAGACGGCGTCGAGGTTCGCCCGGAGGTGACGCTCGCTCGACGCCTTCGGAATCGGACACAACCCCTTCGCGGCCAGCCACGCGAGGCTCACCGCCTCGGGCGTCACACCGTGTTTCTCCGCGACCGCGGCGACCTCGTCCACCTCGCGGACGCGGCCCCCCGAAAGCGGCGAGTACGCGACCACGTCGTAGCCGCGTTCCTCGGCGTGGTCGAGGAGTTCTGGGCGCTGGAACAGCGGGTGGAACTCCGTCTGGTGGGCGACGAGCGGCGCGTCGAGCAGGTCGAGCGCCACGTCCAACTCGGCGACCGTGAAGTTGCTGACGCCGACGCCGCGGACGAGGCCGTCGTCGACGAGCTCGTCGAAGGCGGAAAGCGTCGCCTCGGGGTCGTACGTGTCGATGGGGCGGTGGACGTACAGGAGGTCGACGTAGTCGGTCCCCAGTCGGTCGAGGCTCTCGTGGGTCGTCCGGCGCACGTCGGCGGGCGCGAGGCTGTCCGCCCAGACCTTGGTGGCGAGCGTCACGTCCTCGCGGGGCACGTCCGCCGCCGCGAGCGCGTCGCCGACGACCGCCTCGTTCCCGTAAATCTGTGCGGTGTCGACGTGGCGGTAGCCCAGTTCCAGCGCCGTCGTCACGGCGGCGGCCTCGTCGGCCGTGTCGAGGCCCATCGTCCCGAGCCCGATACGGGGGAGCGAAAGGCTCACCGCGTCCGTCCTTCGCCCTCGCGGCCGCCGTCGGCCGCCGGACCCGACGCGGCGGACGCGTCGCCGACGACGGGGACGCCGTCGAGTTCGAGCAGGTCGTCGAGACCGGCGATTTCGTGGGTCGGGTCGGGCGTCGGCGTGTGGTCGGCGCGGTGCCCCCGGCGGATGAACGCGGAGTCGACGCCCGCGGCCTCGGCGGCGGCGATGTCGCTGTCGCTGTCGCCGACGAAAAGCGGCGACTCGACGCCGAGGTCGGCCATGGCGCGTTCGAGGTAGTAGGGTTCGGGCTTCTTGCGGTGGAGGCTCGTCATCGAGGGCTCGCGGCCGTAGGCGGTGCCGAACAGGTCGCCGGCGTCGAGGTGGTCGACGACGAAGTCGATGGTCGCCTGCTGGTTGCTGGAGACGATGCCCATCGGGGCGTCGATGCGGCGGAGCGCGTCGAAGTCGTCGTAGGGGACCTTCTGCCCGTCGGCGATGGCCCGCTTTTGGGCGGCCGACTGGCGTTCGTCGCGGACGCGGAACAGCGTCTCGGGGTCGATGTCGTAGGGGTCGGCGGCGGCGCGCACGTCCTCGGGCGACACGTGGATGACCACCTGCTCGACGTGTTCCGGGTCGGGGTCCGAAACGCCGAGTTCGGCGAAGGCGTCCCACGTCGCGTCGCGGAGGGGCGAAAGCTCGACGAGCGTCGTCAACACGCCGTCGTGGTCGAAGATGACCGAGTCGTACATACCCCGACTCCGGCGGCGCGACGTGAATCGTTTTCGCCTCCGGTCGCGGCCGCGGGCGCGAACACGGTCCCCAATCCCGCCGCGTTGCGAGTCTTTTAGCGCCTCGAAGCCGCAGTTGTAGCCGATGCTGGCTGGACTCACACGCGGGGTGGCGAGATGACTCGCGACGTGTGCATCGTCGGAGCCGGGGCCGCTGGGGCTGGCGCGGCCTACGCGCTCCGCGAGGCGAACGCGGACGTCACGATTCTCGAGAAGAGCCGCGGCGTGTGCGGGCGCGCCGCGACGCGCCGCCGACACGGCTGTCGGTACGACCACGGCGCGAACTACGTGAAAGACTACGACCGCCGCACCGAGCGGCTCGTCCGCGGACTGGGCGCGGACGGGCTGGTCGACGTGGACGAGCCGGTCTGGACGTTCGACGGCGACGGCGTCATCTCCGAGGGCGACGCCCGCGACCAACACAAGTGGACGTGGACCGAGGGCATCACCCAACTGGCCAAGCGCCTGCTCGCGGAGACCGAGGCGACCGTCGAGCGGGAGACGCGCGTCGCCGCAATCGACCACAACCCCGACAGCGGCTACTGGTCCGTCGTCGACGAGGCGGGGACGCGCCACGGCCCGTTCGACTCGGTGCTTCTGACGCCGCCGGCCCCGCAGACGGCCGGGATTCTCACCGAGATGGGCTGGGGCGACCAGTGCATGGTCGCGCTCCGCGAGGCCATCGGGAGCGTCGAGTACCGGACGATTCGGACCGTCGTCCTCCACTACCCCTTCGAGCGAGAGGAGCCGTGGTACGCCCTCGTCAACCCGGACAAGACCCACCCGGTCGGTTGGGTCGCCCGCGAGGAGTGCAAGGAGGGCCACGTCCCCGACGGCGAGAGCCTGCTCGTCGTCCAGCCGAGCCCGGAGTGGTCCGAGGCGCACTACGACGACCCCCTCGACGACGCGGCCGACGAGGTCGCCGGCATGGTCGCCGAACTCCTCGACGACGAGCGCCTGCGCGACCCCGACTGGGTGGACGACCAGGGCTGGCGATACGCGCTCCCCGACGGCGTCGCCGACCGCGAGATACTCCGTCGCGGCGAGTCTCACGGCCTCTACTTCGCGGGCGACTGGACGGTCGGCGAGGGGCGAGTCCACGCCGCGCTCTGGAGCGGCGTCGACGCCGGCGAGCGAATCGCCGAGCAGTAGGCGAAAAGAGCCGATGGCGACGACAATAGCCTCAAGGGTCGATGCGACGACCTCGACGCGGCCTCAGATGTCGGCGTCTTCGCCGTACACCGACTCGCCGCGCTGGAGTCGCGCGGCGATGCCGAACGTCTGTTCTCGCTCCCGGCGCGTCGGCGAGTGCGCCGCGAGGTAGCGCGCGACGCCGACGAGAAGCGTCCGCGCCTCCTCGGGCGGCCGCGTCGCCGCCTGTTCGAACCCCGCTTCGAGCGCCTGATAGGTGTGGAAACCGGCGTCCTCGCGGAGGAGAGCGCCCCCGAGTTCGCGCCGGAGCCTCGCCGGGTCGCCCCCGCCGTCGAGGAACCCCGCGGCCGCCCGGCCGGCGTCGTTCACCCGCCCCTCGGCGTCGAACGCCGCGGACAGCGTTTCGAGTGCCTCCGACGGGTCGGCGTCGGGGTCCGGGTCGGGAAGCGGTGCCGGCGGCGTGTTCAGGAACCGGTCGAGGTAGACGTTGACGGCGGCGTCGAACGCGCCGCGGTAGAGTTCTCTCGCGCCCGTCCGCTCGGCGAGTCGATGGACCGCGTTGGCGTAGGTGAACGTGTGGTGGACCGTGTTCCAGTCGCTGAACTCGTTGGTCGTCGAGAACCTCGCGACCCGCGTGCCGGCGGCGAAGGCGACGACATCGGCGAGTTGGGCGGGCGTCGCGCCGCTTCGAATCGCCTCGGTCAGCGCGTCGACGATGACGTGCGGGTCGTCGCCGAGGAGGGTGTCGAGCAGGTCGTCCGGGGAGGACCACGTCTCGCCCGCGCCGGCGGCGACGTGGTCGTCGAGGTCAGCGAACACGTCGTCGAGCGTGTCCGCGAGGTCGATTGGTCGCCGCCACTCGGCTGACTCCTCGGCCCGGTCGGCGCGGGCGAGTCCGCGGACGAGGCTCGGGAGGACCTCGTCGGCGCGGTCCCAGCCCACGTGGTCGAGCGCCTCGCAGGCCTTGTTGACGAAGTCGAGGACGTGCCCCGTGTCGAGGTAGCGGTGGTCGGTGGCCGCGGCGGCGACCATGCCGGCGAGTTCGGCGTCGTCGTGGCCGGCCGCGATTGCGGTCCGGAGGACGCGCTCCGCGCCGTCGGGGTCGCGAACCTCGACGTTCTCGCGGAACCACGACCGCAGGCGGTCGAAGTCGGTGTCGGTCGCGCCGAGGGCGTCCTGTTCGAACTGCGGCGGTTCGCCGGAGGCGTCGCCCGCGACGTGGACGAGCCCCTGATAGAGCGCCCGCTTTCGGTCGTCGGGGTCGAGGTCGGGGAGGACGTTCGCCATCGCGGTCAGGATGGTGAGCCCCGACCCCCAGCCGTCGCGCCGGTAGCGACAGCCGAACCGGACGCCGGTCGAAAGCGGCTCCGTCGGCTCGACGCCGGCGTCGAGGAGGCCGATGACGGACTTCGCGACGACCAGCCGGAGGTTCTGTTCGAGGCCGTCTTCCAGCCGGTTCGACCAGCGGACCGCCGGTGGTTCGTCCGAGTCGGGGTTCGGGTCGACGTAGACCGTCCCGTCGCGCACCTCCACGGGGTAGGTCCGCACGTCGTCGGCCCACGGGTCGAACGTGTCGCCGCAGGAGAGTTCGAACCGGGCGTGGTGCCAGTGGCAAGTCAGCACGCCCTCGTCCACGGAGCCGCGGACGAGCGGGAAACCCATGTGCGGGCAAGCGTTGTCGACGGCCCTGACGGAGCCCTCGTGGTCGAAGAGGGCGATAGAGCGCCCGTCCAGCGCGACCAGTTCGCGGCCCGACTCGCGGAGGTCCGCGAGGTCGACGGCGGGGCGAAAGCGGTCTTCGGATGCCATGTGCACACGTTCGACACGATAATTCCTAAAGATTCGCTGAAACGAATTTACGTCCGCGACGTGATGTATTCCCATATCTTCCGTAGCTGAGGCCTATCGAGGCCGGTTCCGGTGGAATTCGGGACGCCACCGACTCCCCCGACCGCTGTGCTTCGAGCTAGCACGATTCGGGCGTGTCTTTTTCCTCACCGAAGCCTAACGAAGAGTCGTGTCCGCGCTGACCGTCCGTATCGACCCCCACGTGCACTCGGAAGGCTCGTACGACGCGCACGACCCGGTGGAGCTCATCTTGGAGCAGGCCGCCGAAATCGGGTTGGACGCCGTCGTCATCACCGACCACGACGTCATCGACGAGTCGCTCCGAGCGGCGCAACTCGCACCGATGTACGGCCTCGTCGGCATCCCCGGCGTGGAAGTCTCGACGGCGGACGGCCACCTTCTCGCGCTCGGCGTGGAGGAGCTTCCCCCGCGGCGTCGCCCGCTGGACGAGACGGCCCGCTGGGTGCGCGAGCGCGGCGGCGTCGCCATCGTCCCGCACCCGTTCCAGCGGAGCCGACACGGCATCGGTCGCCGTCGGCTCGGCCGGTATCACGACGCCGCGGGCGGCGACGCCTTCGACGCCATCGAGACGTACAACTCGTGGCTCTTTACGGGCTACAAGAACCGCCGCGCCCGCCGGTTCGCGGCGAAGCGCCAGTACCCCGGCGTCGCCGGGAGCGACGCCCACAAGGTCGGGTACGTCGGCCGCGCCTACACGGAAATCGACATCCCCGACGTGTCCCGCGCCTCCCTCACCGCCGACGACATCTTGGACGCCGTCCGCAACGGTTCGACCGAGGTGCAGGGTCGCCGGACGCCGATTCCGACGAGCACGAAACACTACGCCGGCGCGGCCGGCCGGAAGTCCGCGTACTACGCCAAGCGCGGGGCGCTCGGGAGCGCGCTCCTCGCCAAGAAGGGCGCGTTCAAGTCCGGCTACTACGCGAAACTCGGCGCGCTCAAAAGCGGGTCGCTGGCGAAGACCGGCGTCGCGCAGGCCGCGCGGATGCTCTACCGGATGTCGCCGCTCTCGCGGTAGCGACTCGGTGTGAGCTGTGACGCGGACGGCGGCGCAGGCGTCGAAAACGAGTGCTGTTCTGTTCGGTCGGGTTTGGTCCGTTCCCTCTCAGTCGTCCGACCCCACGAGTTCCTCGTACTGCGCGCCGGTCTGCTTGAGTTTCGCCGTCGAGTAGAGTCGCTCGTGGTCAAAGGGCAGGTGGTCGGCGGCGAGTTCGTCTATCTTCTCGTCGACGGCGTCGGCGTCCCGGCCGTGAATCATGGTAAAGAGGTTGTACTCCCAGCCCTGCTCGGGGCGGCGCGGCCGGTGGTAACAGAGCGTGACGTACGGGAGGCTCCCGACGGCCTCGCCGCGGGCGTCGAGTTCGTCGTCGGGGACGTTCCAGACGACCATGCAGTTGTTCCGAAAGCCCGTGACGATGTGGTTGACGACACAGCCGATGCGCTTGATACAGCCGTCGGCGAGCAGGCGCTCGACGGCGACGAGCACGTCGTCGACCTCGGCGTCGATGGCGTCGGCCACGTCCCGGTAGGGCGTCTTCGACAGCGGGAAGCCGCCCTGAATCTCCACGAGCAAGCGGGCTTCGAGCGCCGAGAGGTCGCCGGTCGCGTCCTCGGAGATGCGGGTGGCGCTCACGTCGGTCGCGCCGAGGCTCTCGCGGGCGAAGCGGTCGTCGTTGACGATGGGGAACTCGAGGTCGATGTAGTAGTCGGTGAGCATCGGGAGGTTCAGCACCTCACAGCCGGTGCGCTCCTCGATTTCGGCGAGGATGCGGTCGCGCGTCTCGCGGGAGCCGGCGGTGACGACGAACCACATGTTCCACTCGTGGGCGCGGCGGTAGTTGTGGTTCACCTGCCGGTAGCCGTTGATGAGTTCGGCGACCTCGTCGAAGCGCTCCTCGGGCGCGGCGACGGCCGCGAGGGTCGAACTCCCGATGACGGGCGGGTTGAGAACCGGGCCGAACCGCCGGAAGATGCCGTCTTCGCGGAGCCGACGGACGCGGTCGAGGGCGTCGTCCTCGTCGATGCCTAACGCCTCGGCGACGACGCGGAACGGCCGTTGCTCGACCGGGAAGCCACTCTGGTAGCCGTCGATAAGCGCCGCATCGACCTCGTCGATGCCGTCCCGCCAATCATCCGACAACGCGCTCATTACCCGGCGTTAGGAGTCGGGAAGCCTATCGCTTTCGGACGGCGGCGTCGATCCCGGGCGACGGGACCGAACGGGACGTTTTTTGACCGCTCGCGCGAACACAGAGGCATGTCAGTAGTCGAAAGCGAGTTCGGGGAATGGCCGCTGAAGCGTCTGATGACGGAAGTCGTCGGCACGGGCACGAAGTCCGCCGAGGACATGAGCCGCGAGCAAGCGTCCGAGGCGATGCGCCGCATCCTCGCCGGCGAACCGGACCACACGACGCTCGGCGCGTTCTGGCTCGCCAACCGCTGGAAGCACAACAACGCGGAGGAACTCGCCGCCTACGCCGACGTGATGGCCGAACACGTCGAGTACGCCGAACCCGACGCCGACCCCGTCGACTGCGGCGCGAACTACGACGGCAAGGGCAAGACCGCCATCCTCGGCGTCGCCGCCGGCGTCGTCGCCGCCGCGGCCGGCACGCCCGTCGTCGTCCACTCCGGCGACCGCGTCCCGACGCAGAAACAGGACGCCTACAAGCACGTCCTCGACGAACTCGGCGTCCGCACGGAACTCGACCCCGAGGAGTCCGCCGACATGGTCGACGACACCGGCTTCGGCTTCTACTACCAGCCGCGGTTTAACCCCGCCATCCACGCCCTCTGGGAGCGCCGCGACAACATGGGCGTCCGAACGTTCGTCAACACCATCGAGACCATCGCCAACCCCGCGAACGCCTCGGTCCACCTCGGGTCGTTCTACCACCTCGCGTTCGCCAAGAAGATGGTCAACACCTTCGAAGAGAGCGAGCACCACGACCTCGACCGCGTGCTCATGTTCCAGGGGATGGAGGGCTACGACGACATCCGCCCCGGCTACACGAAGGTCGCCGAGTGGACCGCCGGCGACGACGGCGAGGCCACCTTCGACGACTTCGACATCGAGACCGCCGAGTACGGCATGGACTTCGAGTACGACGACCTCGGCGTCGACGAGGACGACGTGGCCGGCGACTCCGCCGAAATCACGGAGGCTGTGCTCGCCGGCGACCGCGAGGACCGCTTCGCCGACGCCGTCGCCCTCAACGCGGCGCTCCGCATCTACGCCCGCGAAGACGCGGAAACCATCGACGAGGGGCTCGACATGGCCCGCGAGACCATCGCCTCCGGCGACGCGGAAGCCGTGCTCGAAGACCTGCGCGACTTCTGAACTCGCGGCCGACTCGAACGCGCTCGCTTCGACGCGTCGGTCTCGCTAGTTCGACCGACCCGCTTTTCTCTAGATGTCGAGGTCGCCGTCGGCCTCGTCGAAGGGGTCGCCGCCTTCGGTGTCGCCCTCGCCGTCGTCCAGCGGGAGCGCGATGCCGACGAGCGTCTCGCCGCCCGTGACGGTCGCCTCGCGGGCGATGGAGTAGACGATGCCCGCGCGCTCGGCTTCGACCTCCTGGAGCACCTCGTAGGTGGTCGGGTCGTACACCCAGCCGAGGTGGTCGCCGGGGCGGACCTCGCGGGCGAGTTCGACGTCCTCGCGGGCGACGAACAGGCCCGAGGCGGCGGCCTGCACGCGGCCGAGGTGGTTGCGGTAGGTGCGGCCGTCCCACGGCTCGACCGCGCCCGAGAGGATGCCCATGTCGCGGCAGACGTTGAGGAGGCCCTCGACGCCGGCGACGATGGCCGGCTCGACGAGCTGTTTGTTGTGGGCGAGTTCGGGCGTGATAGAGGGGATGCCCGCGTTCGTGGCCGCGACGCGGAGCTTGCCGTCGAAGCTCCGTTCGGTCCACTCGTCGTCGGCGTCCTCCCCGGCGGCCTCCGCGAGGAGGATGTCGACGCCGAACGCCCGCGCGAGGTCGCGGGACGACTCGTCGCCCCGGAGGTAGACGGTGTGAGTGAGCATGTCCGGGCTCCCGGTGTGGAGGTCGACGATGGCGTCGGCGTCGCTGATGTACTCCCAGAGCTTCGCGGCCATGCGCTGGTGGAGCGAGCCGCCGGCGTCGCCCGGCCAGACGCGGTTCATGTTGGAGTTGACGGAGTCGAGCGCCTCGGGCGTGACGTAGGAGACGCGGTCGAACGTCAGCGGGTCGGCGACGGGGACGGCGACGACCCGCCCCGAGAGCTCCGCGCGTTCGAGGCGGCCGTGCAGTCGGCGGAGCACTTCGGTGCCGTTGATTTCCCGGCCGTGCTGGGCGGCCTGCACGTAGAGCGTCGGGCCGTCGGTCCCGTCTTTTGGTTCGTAGGTGTGAACGGTCGTCTGTACCGGGACGCCGGAGGGGAGGCGGGTGAGCGTCACGGTCTCCGCGGTGTGCATATCCGACGCATCGCGGTGGGGTGTCTTGTAGTTAGGGGAGCGAGAAAAGCAGACGGCGCGGGGCGCGGCGGGGTGCGGCGGGGTGCGACCGTCAGTTCCGGTCGTCCGACGTGTCGATGCCGAACGGCAGATACAGCGGACACGTCCGGCGGAACCCGGTCGCGAGCAGGACGACGCCGACGGCGGCGACGAACGCGGCTCCGAGCGCCGCGGGAACCGGCCCGAGTCCGAGCGAGAACAGCCCCGCGTAGCTTCCGACCCCGCCGATGACGAACAGCGCACCGAGCGCGAGGCGAACAGTCCGGTCGAGCGTGCCGACGTTTCGTACCATGCAGTAGTGCTTATCTCTCGCAATACATTAACGTGGCGTCGGTTCCCAGCCGGCGAGTCGAAAAATCGCGTCGCGTGTCTTTCGGCCGACTCAGTCGTCTGCGGGCGCGCCACCCGACGAGTCGCTCGCGGTCCGGGAGAAGTAACTGGCGAGGAGCGGGCCGGTGATGTTGTGCCAGACGCTGAACAGCGCGGGCGGCAGGGCGGCGGCGGGCGAGAAGAACGACAGCGCGAGGGCCGCCGCGAGCCCGCTGTTCTGGAGGCCCACCTCGAACGTCGTCGTCCGGACGCGGTCTTCGGACATCCCGGCGAGGCGGCCGGTGCCGTAGCCGGTGCCGAGGCCGATGGCGTTGTGGAGGACGACGGCTCCGATGGCGGCCGCGCCCGCGCCGAGGATGGTGTCGACGTTGAGGCCGACGACGGCCGCGACGATGGCGACGATGCTCAGGACCGAGACGAGCGGGAACACGTCGAGGCCGACCTCGGCGACCTCGGGGGCGTTGCGGTCGAGCAGGAGGCGGAGCGCGAAGCCGAGCACGACCGGGATGAAGACGATTTGCAGGATGTTGACGAACAGGTCCATGAAGCCGACCTGAAGCTGTTCGCCGGCGAGCGCGACGACCCACGCGGGCATGACGAGCGGCGCGGCCAGCGTGGTGACGGTCGTGATGGCGACCGACAGCGCCACGTCGCCTTTCCCGAGGTAGGCCATGACGTTCGAGGCGGTGCCGCCGGGGGCCGCGCCGACGAGGATGACGCCGACGGCGAGTTCCGGCGGGAGAGACAGGACGACCGTGAGCGCGTAGGCGGCGGTCGGCATGATGAGCCACTGGGCGAGCGCGCCGATGGCCACGTCTCGCGGGCGCTCCGCGAGTCGGCGGAAGTCCACGGGCTGGAGCGTCAGTCCCATCCCGAGCATGATGAGCCCGAGGAGCGGCGAGATGTACGGTGCAATCCACGTGAACAGGTCCGGTTGCGCCAACGCGGCGGCCGACGCGAGGAGCACGAGGCCGACGAAGTAGGTGTTGGCGAGTTCCGACAGGCGTTCGAGAGTCGAGCGGACGTTCATTCCGACCGCCCTCCGTCGAATTGTGATGTCATCTCACACCACTCGGTCGCGGGGGAGAGAAACGTCTGTCGGTGTGACAGTCAGGAGAGCCGAACGGGACACCCGAGCCGAGCGCGGTCATGTCACCGACGGTGAACCAGCGGGTCGTGTCAGCCCCGCGACCGGCCCCGAGGCGGCACGGTTTTCACTCGCCCGCCCGACGGGTCGAGTATGAGCGACAACCCAACGGCCACGCTCCACACGAACAAGGGCGACATCACGGTCGAACTCTTCGAGGACAAGGTCCCGAACACGGTCGAGAACTTCATCGGCCTCGCGACGGGCGAGAAGACGTGGGTCCACCCCGAGACGGACGAGACGATGGAGGGCGAACCCCTCTACGAGGACATCCTCTTTCACCGCATCATCTCGGAGTTCATGATTCAGGGCGGCGACCCGACGGGAACCGGCCGCGGCGGCCCCGGCTACACCTTCGACGACGAGTTCCACTCGGACCTCAGCCACGACGGTCCCGGCGTGCTCTCGATGGCGAACCGCGGCCCCAACACGAACGGCTCGCAGTTCTTCATCACCCTCGACGCCCAGCCCCACCTCGACGGCAAACACGCCGTCTTCGGGAAGGTCACGGACGGCATGGACGTCGTCGAGGACATCGGCTCGGTCCCGACCGACCGCGAGGACAAGCCGGTGTCCGACGTGGTCCTCGAATCGGTCGACGTCGAGCAGTAAGCGCCGCGAACACCGAGACGCGACCGAGCGCGCCGGACGCTACCCGCTCGGGCTCGCCGCGGGGGCGACAGTCCGGCCGCCGTTCGACCCGCCGGCGCGGTCGAGCCACGCCGGTCGCGTGACCGTCGTCTCGCCGACCGCGTCGTACGCGAACCAGACCTCGACGCCGAGGCCGTCGCGGGTCTCGTAGGTGACGCGCATCGAGCGGACGAACCCGTCTTCTTCGACGATTGCTTCGACCCGATAGTCGCGCGACCGCGGGAAGTCGGTGCCGCGGCCCTCGATTCGATACAGCGCCATCTCGTTTTCGACGCTCGCGTTCGTCGCGTTCCCCACGCGCGTCACGCTCGTCTCGTCGGTCGAGAGATACCAGTCGACGTAGCGGGCGGCGCGCGAGGCCTGCCGCCCCGGCCCGTCGCGCACGTCGGAGTCGAGGACGCGGGCGGCGACGCCGTCCGGCTCGGCGGGGCGGCGGGCGTAGCGCGTGGTCCCGTCGGCGTAGGCGTCCTCGGAGGCGGTCGGGCGCGGGAACGCCCGGAGTCGGCCGGTTCGATCCACCTCGGAGACGTAGACGTTCGGGGCCTCGACGAGGACGACCTCGACCTCGCGGCCCGTCTCGTCGCCGGCGATTGACTCGCGGTAGCCGAGCGTCCAGCGGTACGACCGAGTCGACGCGGCCCGGCGGTGGGCCGCCGCGAGGCGCGTCGCGTTCTCGACGCCCGCGGTGGTCACGCCGGGGGCGACCGCCCGCGGTTCGGGCGTCGGCGTCGGCTCTGCGGTCGTCGTCGCGGCCGGCGTCGGAACCGGTGACTGTTGTCCGCCGAGCGCCGGCCCGAACGGCACGCCGGCCGGGCCGGCGGTCACGACGACCGCCGCGACGAGAAGGGCGACGAAGACAAGCGGCGCGACCGGAAGCGACGAGAGCGAGCGAGAGAGCGGAGCGACGACTGCGCCGCCCGCATCGTCCGCACCCCTCGCGCCGACGCCGCCGTCGACCGGGAAGTCGGCGAGGCGGATGCCGAAGTGGTCGGCGACGAGGTC
>NZ_AOLP01000006.1 GCF_000337795.1 Haloferax denitrificans ATCC 35960 | reverse complement strand
CGACTTCGCCTCTTTTTGAGAGGGCAAGAATGTCGCTGACGAGATCATCGATTCGAGTGAGTGATGCTAAGACCCGCTCCAATTCAGGACTCTCGTGCTGTTCATGGGCAATCTCAGTGTATCCGTACGCGATCGAGAGTGGGTTCCGAATATCATGTGTTAAGATGTCGGCGAACTCATTCAGCCGGTCCTTCTGCTCTTGAAGTTGGGACTCTCGCTGTCGCTGCTCGGTGACATCCCGAATGATGCCAGTAAAATACTGTTCACCATTGTGTTCGTGTTCACGAAGGCTGATAAGCGTCGGAACTTCGTGTCCGTCCTTGTGCAACGCCGGGAGCTCGATACCATCCCAGTCGATATTGCGCTCTCCTGTCGCCACATACGAGGCTAATGCAGCCACGTGGACTGGTTCTAAGCGCTCTGGGATGATTTTCATCTTTGAACTCCCAATTAACTCAGCGGGTGCATAGCCGAGGATGTCTTCAACGGCTGGATTGGCATACACGATGTTGCTGTCCGAGTCGATCGTCAACATCCCTTCGGCTGCATTTTCGACAAGTGTCTGGTAGAAATCATCAGCGGAAATTGGTGGTGGCTGAGCGTCCTTCATATAAGATCACTACTACTACTAGTCAGTAGTTATGGGTTCTTCAGGATGTTGCTGCGAGACAGACTATGTCTCAGTTGAGGGTTGATTACGATCCGACTCCGGAGTGAAAGGGGAAGAGAGAACCTTCTGACGTGTATCAGGCCAGGCACCCTGAGACACGCCACTGCTGGTGGGTGAGAGGCACTCAGCACGAGTCTGGTCGTTCACGGGAGTATGTAATTAATCTGTCAGGGCTATCCCTGAGATCTCGATAGGAGATTTTGATTGAGACTCGTATTACCAGTACACACCACAATTTCCAGTAAAGAACCTCGGTTTCGGTCTTCTGGCCCGGGCAAAGACGATCTCGGACTCAACTGGGGCCATATATTTTCATCGGGGGAGGCCACCATGCCGTCATTGCGAGTAGTAGCGGGTGTCGTTGATCTCGTTCACGGTAAGCATTGATTTCGACGGGACATCATCCGGACGGTCTGCTGGACGTTCGTTAGTCTCGGTGTGTGCTTTATTTTTGCAGGTCGTAGCGCTCACTCACGGGGGTTCGTGACCGCTGTTACGTGCGTTTCGACGTGTTGAGGGAGTTAACGAGTAGTCGTCAAGCGTGTCGACGACGTTAGCAGGAAACCCTGTGGGGCATTGGTGGTACGGAGACATCATAACCCAACTCGAGTTAACCAACAACGAAGGCCATCAACATCGACTTTGTTGGTTAAGCGAGCCGCGAGGCTCGTTACTCTCCGCAGTCGAGAGTTCACCCCAACACGTCGACGTACGTCGATGCTTCTACCAGCACACATCATGGCGGTCAATTCTCGGGATTCGCCCGCTCGTTCGACTGTAATGGTCAAGTCGCCCGATTCGTAGTCGGCCTCGAAGTCGACGGTGTACGCGTCTGAGTCGTAGGCGGTGTGATAGGCACGATGGCGTTTGAGCGAGCCAGTCGGCTTGAAGTGGAAGAATGCAGCCGACGTGTAGGGTTTGCTCTGCGCCTCAATCTGTGTCTCGGCAGACGCCAGTAGCGCGATCTGGGGCGTCTCCGTGTCGATACTCGCAGCGAACTCCGTCGCTTCCTCGACGGTTGCTTGCGAATGTGCCGGTGTCTCGCCGGTGAGGACGTTCACCGAGGTTTCTGTGTCGTCGGTGAACAGGACGTCTTCGAACGTGTGTGTCCCGAGGATCGCCTCGAAATCCAACTCGCAATCATGGAATAGATTATCAGTTGCTTCTTGGTTCATCGAATCACGAGCCTACGGCGGGGCTCACCCATTCTGTCCCTGATAAATAGCGGCTGCCACGAAACAGATCGAACTATAGTAGAATTTGGAAGTCTTTGCACCCTATGACGACGTAATCTGCTGCTATCCATCGCTTTTCACCCTTGCGTCAAGAGAGATGAGCAAATACTTCTGGAGATTACTATAGGAGGGTCTATTGAAATCCTCAGGGCATGATAGATGTTGCGTGCTGAATATGAAGGGTGAGCCTTGTTTAGACGCTTCAGAAGACGTCCATTAGTGGTGAGTTGGGAGGACAGAATCCACCTGTGAATGTCTCTTAGTCCGATATCGGTGTTCCGAGAAAACAAGTAGAAGACAACCTTCCCGGCGTCTAAACAAGATTGAGAGGGTGTATTCAGCAGGAGGTGTCGTTCGACTCTGTCCACCTTGCATTGGAACGTTTGGTACCGCGTTCGTGCAAACTAGCCACTAATGTGTCCAAGCTAATATATCGAGTGTTGCTCTCTAACTAGTGAATGGAACATCCACCGGGTGACGGAGTGGTGCAAGCTGGTATCGATAAAATGCCACACGAAGTGGCGATTGTCGATGCTGATGGCATTATCGTTGCAGTCAATGAGGAATGGCAGCGATTTGCTGATCAAAACGACGGGGAGCATCCGGAATACTGGGTCGGGGAGAATTACTTCCAGATCACCCAGCAAGCAGACGATGTCTTAGCTGCTCCAGACCTTGCACAGCGGTTAGAAGCGATCGTTGCCGGTGACGCCGACCAACTCCAATACGAGTACTCATGCCATTCTCCCGACGAACAGCGGTGGTTTCGGCTTGACGCTCGCCGATTCTCCCACGGCCGCCAGCCATTCCTCATAATCATTCATACGAACATCACCGAGCAGAAACTCGCGGAGTTACGTGCCAAAGCCCGTGCCGAGCAACTCGAAACCGTCATCGACGTGTTGCGACACGATCTCCGTAATCCATTGAATATCATTGACGGCTACGTCAAGATGCTTGCTGCCAACATCGGCGAACGTGAAGAGATATCGATAATTCGCCAAGCGATTGTACGCATCAACGAGATCAGTGAGAACTTGTTTGCGTTCTCCAAATCCAGCGCGCTCACGGAAGTGTCACCAGTATCAGTCGACTACTTAGCGCGGACAGCGTGGCAGTCCATGGTGACAGAGGAGGCGACGCTTCTGCTCGAAGACTCACATCGAATTATTGGCGACAGGCGGTTACTCCTGCAACTGTTTGAGAACCTGTTTCGGAATGCGATTGAACACGCTGGCCCGACATGTACGGTGCGGGTTGGCGTACTTCGGGATGGGTTCTACGTAGAGGATGACGGGACGGGGATTCCGGAAGCCATGCAGAGGAAAGCAATCGGGGCAAAATATTCGACCACAGGAACGATCGGGTTAGGGTTGTCCGTCGTTCAAGCGATTGCCCGAGGCCACGACGGTGAACTCAGTATTCAAGAGTCAAGTACTGGCGGAGCACGCTTCGAACTGACCGGCTTCGAGATGCCTCCAGAACCACCACCCGGATCTCCCGACTAGCGTTACGAGCGTTCATTGATTTCGCTGTTTGTTAGGCGGGTCCGAGTGATTGACTTGCGCCCTCTGTTCAGCACGGCCTCAGCAAATGATCAGCACCTGAGGATTTCAACAGAACCAACTCGGAGTGGTTCAGGCTCGCTTCCTGAAGGGTGATTCTCCGGCCGAAATGAGCAGCTCCTGTCGGTCGCCGACCCGCTCAGCGAGCTTCGGTTTCAGATGCTGTCTCCCCGTCGACGGCTGTCTCGAGGCCATCGGCAAGCTCTGCGAGGAGCTGTTTCGCCCACTTGGAGTCGGTGTCTTCGCCACCGAACGGTGACTCAGCCGAGATTCGGTGCTTGATCTTCAGGTTCACTGCGCCCCAATGGCTGTAGTGGAGCGTGTACTGTCCGTCTGTGCGTTCGTACGCAACGAGTGCGCGGTAACCCATCGAGCAATCACCTCACGAGGCGACCGCGACTGGATCGCCCCGCACCCCTCCCGGGGGACGAACAACGCTACTCGTCGATCAGGTCGGGGGAACTGAGGTCCGCGTGGAGGACTTTGCCGTCGCGAACGACGTACCGCTTCGCCAGCACGGGAAAGCGGCACTGCGTCAGCTATGATCGGAATAGTGTCTCTGAGAATAGGGGGACACCAAGTTCACCACTCGAGTTGCGACGGTTACGTCTCACCAAGTGCGATCACAGTCCCGTCTGACCCAGGGAGGAAGATCGCCTCAGGAGTCACAATTGGGCGGCCAGCACCTTCTAGTGACGTTGTCCATTGTTCTTCTCCGGTTTCTCGTGATAGGGCGATAAGTTGCTCCTCGCTCGGGATGAGCACAGTACTGCCGGTTACAGTCGGTGTTCCAACCTGCTTTCTGGTCGGTTCGTATCTCCAGGATTCCTCTCCGCTCCAGTCAATCGCATAGAGTGTGTTCCCGGCGGATACGTACACGTGCTGGTCATCGACTGCGATCGGTCGCACCCGTCCATCAACGACGTTGAATGACCACTGACGCGTCCCATCAGTATGGAATGCGGTAACGAGATGATGACTCTGCACGATAACGCCCTTTGGATGTGCGACTGGGCCACCAGTCACGGCCTGTGTAGATTCTTTCCACTGTGTCTCCCCTGTTGTGGCGTCGAGTGCGACCACGCCAGTTTTCCCCGACTGGGAGCCGAGATAGAGCGTCTCATCTAGGGCGGCAGCTGGTTCCGTGAACGTTCGTCCACCAGTATCAGCATCTACGTGGTGGGACCACCGTACAGAACCGTCCGATATCGATAGTGCGTGGACGCGACCGCGCCAGTCGGGCACGTAGACGAAACCGCTTGCAATCGTCGGTGCGGCAGTGAGTCTGGCGTCAATATCAACGAGCCAGTCCTCGTCACCGTATCGTGTTTGGAAGCAGACGATTCGTCCCTGTTCAAGCGCTCGCTGTGCAGTCACTACGATATGATCACCACCCACGGCAGGTGGTGCGTTCGGCTCCGACCGAAGCGGCACTTGCCACCGTTCGTCACCCGTTGCTGCGGACAGCGCATGGATTCGATATCGGTGACGTGCCGTGTCGGAGATCCCGTCGACAGGGACATACAGTTGCCCATTGGAGACAGTAGGCGTTCCAGCTGCCCGGGTCTGATCAAGTTCACTAATCCAGACTGTCTCCGGATCAGTCGGACCCGCAGCAATACGTCGGGTGTGACCGACGTTTCGACCGACCATCGTCCACTCCCCTGTGATGTCGCCAAGGTTTCCCGAGGGAGGAGACTGCGAGAGACAGCCAGTAAGAGCGATACATGATGCTCCAATCGTTGTGAGCACTTGGCGACGTGTATGAGAGGGCATAGTGACTGGATTACGCAGCAGATACGTAAATTCCAGGGAGCTGGGTAAATTCGGTTCGTGCTGTTCTATCTCCCAATCGGCTCCGGGGAACTGAGGTCCGCGTGGAGGACTTCGCTGTCCCGAACGACGTATCGCTTCGCCAGCACGGGGAAGCGGCACTTCGTGAACCTCGCTGTCTGGATATCGAGTTCCTCGTCGACTTCGAGATGGTCGGCAAGTTCTCGCAAGAATTCGTGGGTCACAATGCCGCTCTCGTAGTCCAGGAGGCCGTTCTCGCGCGCGTCGTACACTTCGAAGTCGTCGTATCCCCAGATGGTGAGCTCTCCGTCTTCGGTAACCTCCCAGTCGAGCGTCCCGAAGCAGTAGCTCTCACAGAGCTCGCGGACTGCCTGTGGATCCGATACGATCGCGCCGGTCGACGTCGTCGCAGCTTGCAGTGTAGCCATATCTGGATTTCACGGGGTCGCCCCCGTACCCCTCTTGGGGGCGATAAACAGACGCGAGAAGCCCCTCGCTTGGCGTGGTCGGGGACTCTAGTCAGGAGTCTGCGTGGGCGTCCGCCCCGGCTCCGTCGCCCGGCCACATGAGAAAGCTCACCTCTTCCAAGAGATCTCTCGCGGTCTCGACTCGCTCTCGATCCGCCTCGTCCAACTGGTCGACGTCGAGCCGGTTGAGATTGCTGAGGACACGGTGCATCCGGTACCCTTGCTTGAACTGTTGGTCCATCGGAAGCGCGTCGCCGCTCGCTGGCGCGGAAAGACTCCCAACCGGGACTGGCGTCGGGGTTGGAGGAGGTAAGATCTTAACCAACGAAACTCGGTGATACCCGCAGGCTGTTGGTTAATCAATACCCAGTACTAGTGCTACTCGAGACTAGGGCCGTAGCGATCAGAGCCACACACCCGGCACTTCCAGATCTGCTGTCCCGTCCACGCCTCATCCGGGATCGACTCGTGGGCCTTGAACCGAGACTTCGTGAACCCCGGTCGGTTAACTAGATCAGCGAGCAGGCCGCGCCGCCTGGAGCACGACCAACGAGGAGCACCAGGCGCTCGTCGACCAGGGCCAGCTGCGCCGCGTCGAGGCCGGCGAGACGACGCGCTACCAGCCGGACTACACGCGACTGCTCTTCGAGGAAATCCGCACGCTCATCGAGGAGAACACGCGCGAGGAGTTGCGGAACGAATTGGTCGCGATAGCCGAGGAGATCGAGGAGTGGCAGGCGACCTACGACGTCGAGACGTGGGAAGAGCTCGAACAGTCGCTCGCCGACGGCGACCTCGCAAGTGGCGAGCTTCGCGAACGCCGCGACGGTATTGGACGTTGGGAGGAGTACCAGGAAGACCGCCGACTCATCAAGCACGCGTTGGCACTCTACTCGGATGTCGAAGCCCCTCGCGAACAGATGATCGATGTGGCTGACCGTGGCACAAACTAATTTTCGCGGTCGTCGAACCTGCGGGTGTCATAGGGCGACACAGCTATTCGTCGGACTGCTCGCCCAGCTTCTCTCGAAGCTCGACCGCGGCCTTCTCGAAATGTTCCGCGAGGAGCGGCGTTCCCGATGTCGCCCGCTCGTCGAGGAATGCGACGGCGTCAGTGATTGCATCAGCGTCCCGTTCTGCGGTCGTGACACAGTCGACATACCCGTCGAGTGCCCGACTGAACGCACGCGAGAAGTGGTCGTACGCGCCGTCGACGCGCTCCATGTTGTCGTCGAGCGACTCAACGAGTGCCCGGTAGACGGTCGCCGCCGACGCGTCCCGCTCCTGCTCGCGGTACTCGCTCGCGAGATCGAACCACTGCGTGAAGTCGATGGGCTCGAAGACGACGGGGTACTCAGGGTTCGTTTCTTCGAACCGCCGGTCGATCGCGGTGCGATGCTCGTCGACCGACTGGCTCGTCGGCTCGCCAACGCGGGCGAGAAACCGATCACGGAGATCCGTATTGGTCGCGAGTTCGTCACGCAGGAACGCGCGGAGTTGGTCGGCGTCGGCACCGTCAAGTGTGGCGTCAAGTCGATCGCCTTCGTCTGCAGGTGGGTCGTCGACACACCAAAGCAACACGGCGACGACGTGCTTGCATGCTCCCGGCCCGTCGTACGGACAGTCGCACCACGGGGCAAACCCGTTGGTGGCGAGGTCAACACGGACATCGTACTGACGGCTGCCGCTCACGACTGCGGTTACAGTGGTGTCGATGCGGTGAATTCCGTGGATACGGCCCTCCTCACGGTATCGTTCGCCGCGTTCGAAGACTGCGTCCGTGCAGATGTCCCGGACTGCGTCCTCGGTTACATCCATCTTTACGGTGGGTTTGACGCACTATTCAGCCGATCCAGTGCATCATCCTCGTACGCTGTTCGCCACATTGCATGGACGGCACGCGTCACGAGTGACACCTCGGTCACGTCGATACAGGACGGTTCCGCGTCCATCGTCGCGGCCTCGGGCGGCGGGTGGAAATGGATCTCGGGGGAGTGTGTGTTCGGATGGCGATCGAAGCGCCAGTTGACGTCGTTGCTATCGACGTAGTGGAACGAATACATCCCCAGTTCGCTCCACTGGATATCGAGCCGAGCGTTCTCGGCGTCGCCCAATCCATCGCTGAGACTGATCTGCAGTTCCGTAGGGGCGACGACATCATCATACGCCGTTTCGTCGACGAGCGGCTCAAGTTCGAGCCAGAGGTCACGAATCCGCTGGAGTGCCGGAAGATAGATCGGCCCGAACTCGCCGGCGCGGTCGTTACCGTTCATACAGCGAGCTGGTGGCTGGCCTCGTCGTAAGCGAGCGCGGCTTGGGCGACGGCAAGGTTCTGTCGTGTCGTTCGCCACGCAGTGAGGTCGTCCCAGCCGTCCGTCTCGCCGGCGTCGAGTTGCTGGACGAGTTCCTCCGGTGACACCACGTCGTAGCGGTCCTCGTAGCGCCGGATCTCGGCCTTCATCTCCTGGATGCTGTCGAGCAACTCGGGTCGAGTAACTTCCTCACGCAGCTCGCGGATCCGCGACATCAACACCCGGTCGCTGTTGCGCTTGTACAGCGTTGTTTGGCCGTCCTGTTCCGTCTCCGCGAACCCGGTGTTCACGAGCGACTTGCAGTGGCGACGCGCCGTCGGCTCGCTCACGAGGGCCCGCTCGGCGATCTCGGCTGCCGATTGCCCATCGTGGGTTTGTTCGACGATTTCGTACACCCGCTCGAACGGAGTAGTGTCGTCTTTCCAGTCCGCCTTGACCTGCTCGTTGACGTCGTCCCACGTCTCGGTCATACTGGATGCTACGCAGTCTAGGAACAAATAGTTTTGTGGGGTAATTATCTAACGGTAGTAGGTGTGCAGGTGCGTTGTCAGGCTACCTGCTCCTCTAACGTCTCGTGATGCGTCCGGACAGTCGTTGGCGTGACGTTCCCTGTTTCCGCGACGTCACTTTGCGTCAGCCATTGCCCCTCCTCGCGACCGGCCTTGTAGAGGCAGGCCGCTGCAAATCCGGCTGGATGGACGCCGGTCGTGACGCCACGCTCCTCGGCCTCCTCCGCGAGGGTTCGGGCCCGCTGTCGGATTTCGTCTGGACACTCGAGGTCCGACGCAAGGCGGGGCACGAACATGCTGGAGGAGACGCGGTCAAAGCTGCTTCTGACCTGTTTTCTAAGCCCGTGGTGTTGTTGTTCGAAGCTGGTTCGTATCCCCTTGATTGACCTAACGCTGAAGAGAGTTGGTGTCGAAAACTGTGACAATAATGATTCGTGAGCGGTCTCCGGAAATAGATCTTCATTCAGTTTCTGAGGAATTGGAGTCGGTCTCTGAGGTACTATCTGCGACGCTTGATAGAGGCGGTTTAGTCGTCGAGCTGGAGGACCAGTCTCTCCGGGTGATCCCTACAGATCGTTTCCATTCGGCGGAGGGAGAGCCGGAAGACACGGACAATGTGCTGTATGCAACTAAAAACGGCTTTATCGAGCTCAGTGAGGAGGGATTCTTTCAGTACGAACTTTCGGACTCCACGGACCACAGCATACTGCTAACCCAGATCGTTACCGGAGAAGGAAGCTCCAGAGGGATAGATTCGTTTGAGATGATGGATTTGCTTGCTGATGCAGGCTATTTGCCTCCTTACACTCCGGAGCCTCTGAGAGAACTGATGGCGGGTTGGGCCGTTTCAGAGAAGGACTATTCAGTGCTCGATATAGCTGCGGGAACAGGATCTCTAATGCAAAAAGCCGCTGAATACACAGAAGGCTCGAAATTGGTAGGCATCGAAATCGAACCACTATACGCTGATTTAGCCCGTAACAGGCTAAAAGAGAATGAGAACGCCGAAATAGTTACTCAAGACTTCTTTGAATGGCAACTACCTGGGACATCTTCAGGTGACGAGGAGGCGGAGAAGTTTGATGCGGTCATTGGCGACCCGCCCATGGGAAGGCTGTTCCACGTCAGCCCAGAAAGACGTGAAAGGATCCAAAAATGGGCTCCTGGCAGAGGAAAGATCGCTTCAGCAGCCTTTGTCACTAAATCTGTTTCACACCTGAAAGAGGGTGGTAGAGGGGCGTTCTTGCTTCCGAAAAGTGCATTGAAGCAGGGCTTATTAGAGGAGTTGACTGAAAGCTGCGGGATCCACCGGGTAATTGAACTGCCTGTTGGTCCGATAGGCAGTGCTCGTTCCACGGAGTTGGTACTGCTCACGGTAATCAAGGAAGATAGACCACGAGATGTACGTGAGACAGGGATTGGGAAATTCAATCAGACGGAGTTACCTGAGAACGCTCGGGGATTGTTCGAGCAACCGCTCGACATGATACTCCAGAATCGCTACAACCCCTACAACGTAGAGTTGGTAAAGGCGTCCCACGAGGATTTGGAAGCTAGGAACGTGGTGCGGATCCTGTCGAACCCGCCTATCTATGATATCATCACTTCTGACGGCTTCACTCGTTTCGGCGATCTCTCAGGTGTCGAGGCAGGAAGCGGGCTCAGTACAGGAAACAACGACTTCTTCTATTTCAGCGAAGAGGAACGAGAGGACTCCGGTATCGATGACAAGTTCTTCCGACCGGTAATCAAGAACCCATCCAGCGAAATCAGGGCTATCACCTCTGATGACATTGATCTGTACCTTCTAGATCTCCAGTCCTACACGGACGAACTCGAATCAGAGGGAGTAGAGATTACTGAAGCTAATGTAGTAGAGGAATTGAGAGAGGATGGCCACAACGAATTGGCAGAGTATATCGAAAATGAACCAAGGCGCTACAACCAGGAGGGCCCGGTATTCGAAGTAGATTATCGGGGTGTGTTCGAGAATCCAGACCTGGTTATCCCTAAGATTTTCGATAACCAGCGTTGTTACAGAGTTGAGGTTGAGGATGCGTTGTTTGATACTGCTATGATCGGATTGCAGGCAGAGACCGATGAGATACGGGATTCTCTGGCTCGGCTATTGAATACGCCGTTGTATAAGGAATTCTTCCAGACGTATGCCGACCCGATAGACTTGGACTGGTACCGGCTCAATTTTGGATCTCTACGAGATATCCCCGTTATCAAGGGTGCCCTGAGCCAGGACCTGTTCAACCGTATGGAGCCGTTCTTCCCTCCCGAGGATGACGGAGACCTGGTCAGTTTGAACCAGCTCTTGATAGAGAGCTGTGAGAGTGATAGTGAGAAGGAATCAATCCGCCGGTACCTTGCGTCCAGAGATGATTTCGCATGGTCCTGGTTTATGACTCCATCTGAGTTTGAAGAGTTTCAACAGTTACTGGAGTCAGATGAGGAAGCAGCCCGTGAGTTCATTGTTGAACGGTTTGAGGAAGAGCTTCTCGACAAGGCTCGGAATACATTCGAGAATATCGGGTTTTTTGAGGATCGGAGTGAGTTGTTGAACGACTTATTGATGGAGTTTGAGCAGGGGCATTACAGAGGTTTTCTTGCTGGTATTGTTCTCCAATTTGAGGGGGTGCTGGGAGATTTAGTGGAAGAAACAGGCGGGGAGATTATCGAGAAGGATCATGAGACGAAATTCAAGATGCCGGGAAGAGGCCGGACCCAGACGAAGAATCTGGGTAGTCTGATATCGCACTTCTTTGATGGCGTATTCAGCACTTTCTTAGATGAGACTGTAAGGCAGAGACGTAACAAGATCGCCCACGGCGACATTATCGAGAACAGCCGCGAGCTCTCGATCTACTTCTTCATATCATTCTATGCACTCTGCAACGCTTCTCTGAACGAATACGTGCGGCTAGCTGAGGAAGATCAAATCGGAGTATCCGTCTGATATCATCCGAGCTGAGCTATCCGTGACAGGAGACCCTTGTTTTGGTTGATGTTGAAGGGGAACCCGTTTTGGAGTGTTTCGTCGGCTTTGATTTGGATGTGGTTGCCGTCTTGTGTTGCGCGTGCTTCGCTGGGTAGTGTGCGGGCGTATTTTCTGACGCTGCTGTAGACGCGGAGTGAGTCGTCGAATTTGGCGATGAGGTTGCCGTTCCGTCTTTTGAATTCGTCGAAGCCAGTTTCGTAGATGTCTCTGGTTGCCATCGTTCTCACCGTGTTCAGGGAACTCGCCAGTACAGCGAGCCCCTCACCCATTGAGGGGACAATAGACTCTACGCGGGAGTGAAGTGCCTATACCGGGCGTAGAAGACCTCCCTCAACACGAGACACCATTTACAGCAAGCAGTCTGCTACTCAAGACATATGTCACTTTATTGTTTCAGGGATTAAGAATCCGGAGTCAGGTGTTAAACACCTACGGAAGATATAATGAGAATCAAGCGCTGATGTACGTCTACGTGCCTTCTATAGAGACGATACAGGAACATTGGGAGAAGGCTGAAAAAGAACCCAGAGAAGCCTTTAGCTTCACCTCCGACTTAGAGATCTTTATCCGGTTTATCGACGACAGCCCAGAGACAGCGAACGAGAAGATCCCAGAAAAATTAGGGCCGATAACCCATTTCCACCCTCTGATAGCAGCAATCGAAGCCCTGCGCCAGTGGAAGATCAACAATGGATCTTACGACCACGCACGAGCCGCGAAACACCTCCTCAGCAAATCGCTTCAGCAGGGACTAAGAGAGGAGCACGATTCGATCATCGTCAGATCTCTTCAGGAACTGGTCGATCTCCAGGCCAAACTATCTCACGACAACTCGTCTGAACTCTCCACCGCTGTCGACTTCTTAGACGACAGATACTACGAAGAGGAGAAAGGCACGAGAACCGGATTCGAGGAAACGATAGACCTCGTACTTGAACACACGGACCCTGACAAATCCTTCGACCGAGGTCTACTCCAACGGCTCTTTGTGATTTGTATCGTCCGTGCGAACCGGTATAGACAGGAAGACCACGAACTGGGGGAGAATGTCACCGACCAGAACGCCTGCCGCGATTTCCTGGGAAAAGCCATCGAGATCGGAAGAGCACTCGATATCGACGACGCCGGCCTCAAACGGAGATACACGGAAGAATACTGGCGATACGTCGAAACACAAGGCGAGCGAGACGCCTTGCTGAAAGGCAATATAATCGACGAGGCTCTTCGTGACCCGATCGTATCTGAAACGCTGGACGACGATGAAAAGGTGGAGTGGAAGAACGAGATGCAGGACTCGATCCGGGAAGGCGGACGAGAGCTGAAGAACTCCGGGAAGAAAATCCAGAAAGCAGCCCCAGGAACGCTGAAAGCACAGTCAGAAACTCTTCAGGATATCTTCAAAAATATCGCAGTCCACGACAACCCTACGAAGGCACTCTACTGGCTTGTAAACGAGTTCGAGCTGCTCCCACCGTTTGGAGAACAGGACCCGGAGCACTTCTCGCTAATCGATCACGTAGACAACCTTCACCCGCAGCTGTCAGGCCACCTCACTCAGGTCGGTCCTAACGACGACATCACTCAGGACTACGCTCAAGACCTACTCCAATCCCATGTAGTGATCTCCGGAGCGGTCATTAGACTGATCGAAGAAGGATGGCTTCGAGAACGGGACTTCTTCCGTCTACTGAACATGGTCTCCGGGCTTTCAAACCACACCATTTGGTACCTTACGGATGCCGTCAACCACCTTTTCGACAAAGAATATGCCGCCTCCATCCACATCAGCATCCCCCGACTCGAATCAACCCTCTACGAACTCCTGAACGATCTCGGAGACGACGTCGTCCGGCAAATGGACGGCGGCACCGGCACAAGAACACTCACACCACTCATCTCCCAGATCGACACCCACGCAGGAGAAGAATTTCAGGAATACATCGAGTACGCGTACAACGAGAAAACCGGAGAAACCGCCGACGGCAACATGAGAAACCGGACAGCGCACGGTCACCTTCGAATAGGACAGGACCACCACATCAACGCCGTCATGCCAATAGTAGACATCCTCCGGATCGGTTACCAGCTCAGACCTACCCCCTTCGTAGCGAAATTCGGCCATCCATGTAAATATCTCTACGTCAACGGTGGTCCGCTCCCGTAACCAAAGGTTCAGGAATCCGGTGACTATCACCGTCAGTTCGCTTAAATACAAGCTTCACATATATATTTGCCAAGACGGTGCTACGTGGCCGTGTTCGGGAAAATACAGTCCGGGCTGACTCAACTCTACGCAAAGAACCTAGGAGGAGTTACCGACACCGGAGAATACTCTGCCAGCGGGATCTCACGGACCGTGTACTGGTTCCACGACGAGAGTAAACGGATGGGAGACTACTCTCCGCTCGGCACCCTCCTGATGAACGAGCAAGCCAAAGAAGACTTCTCAGAAGATGTCGTCGACTACGTTTTCCTCCATGAGGTTGGCCACGACCAGATGGGATTCATTGGGAGGGCCCTATTCTGGACGTTCTACCTAACGTTCGGCCTGCTCTTCCTCGCCGGGATAATGGCCTTACCACGCACACTCGTTGTAGCTTTCCAGTTCGCACCCTCCACGGTTATGCTGCCTGCCTACCTGATCATAGGGCTCGGAATCACTATCGCCGCCATACTTCCGTTCGTAGCCGTTTGCTGGATCGATGAGACACTGGCCGAACTCTTTGCTATCTCCAAGATCGGACGATCACAGTATCGATCCGTACTCGACGAGGTCAAGGAAGAATCCGATGCTGGACTCCTTCACAATATCCGCCTCCGAATCCAGTACCCGCCCGAACCACTGATTCTCTGGATCGCACGTAAGCGAGGGATCGGCGGCCAATAGAACCCTACACCCGTGAGAGAATTTATCCGACTCCGTCTGAAAGGGAACAGGTAAGGAATGGTGGGTGTCCTCGGGACAATTCGATACGTCATCAACACCTATCTCAGTAGTGCCGTCGGTAACTTCTTCCAGTTCGGCCGCCAGCAATTAGCTCTTCTCGTAGTACTCGCCCTCGCCGGATCAGCACTCCTCGGTGTCTCACCGGTAGAAGCCATCAAAACAGTGGGAGCGATAAGTCTACGCCGAACTACCGCTCTCTGGGGAATCACCTCTGTGCGGCGAGCTGTCACCACTGGCCTAATCGAGGTTCTAGTCTGGGAAGGAATTGCCTTCCTCGGGTGCGCTGTCAGCGGCCTCCGGCTATACCAAAACACGGACTGAACCACAACAATCCCTCCGAACTCATCTCCTTGACTGTCGAAGCATGGACGAGTTCTGACGTGATTGGCTGGTTACGAAGGTCGTGGCTGCGCGCGCAGCGAAGCGAGCACGGAGCGGTGGGGTCTGGGTTGGTCCGGCACACAGCAAAAAAGAGGGCAGCGTCAGCTGGCTATTCTTCCCACCACCGACCGCGCTCAGGGAAATGCAGGGTCGACCACCCAGTGACGGCCAGTGAGACGCGTCCCTCGTACCAGTTCCGTGCCGCCCCGTGAATGCGAACCTGCTCGCCTTCCTCGATCAACGGTGCATCCGACTTTTCCCAGATTGTCACCCGCGTTTGGCCACTGTCGTCCGTGATGAGTCCGACCTGAGCGATGCTCGGATGGGAGGGATCCCACAATTGCGTCACACGACCCTCGATGCTCACCTCTTTGCGATTGACGTCCTCGAGCTTTCCGATGGGAACCACCTGCCCCGGCACAGTCTGCAACTCCTCGAACACCCCGACGACCGCGCTCATCAGGTCTTTTCCACCGACCACGGCTTCACCCAGCCGCCGACCAATCGCCGCTCGCGACCAGCCATCCAGTTTCTTTGCCAGCCGCATCGACTGCCTGTTCACCGCCGCCAACTGCTCCTGCATGAATTCTGCACGAGGATCATCTCGCTCAGGGTCAGCCATCGGATTCACGCTCGCCGCCCGCTTCTGGAACTCAGCACGCCGCTCAGCGCTCCGCTTCGCTGCGATGTCTCGCGTCCGCTTTGCCCGACCGTCTTTCGTCCCCAGCTCTGCCTGGGCACTGATGCGCTCCAGTTCAGCTTCCCGCGCCCGAATGCGCTCTTTCTGTTCGAGGGTCGCACCGTAAATCCGCTCGTCGCTGGTGTCGACCATCCCGTCCGGGTGGTTCGCATCGAACTTTGCCTGCACCTCCATCTGCACCGTCGCCTGGAACGCCGGCGTCTCATCGACGACCTCGAAGCCGTCTTCGTCGACCGCCGCTTCGTCCGCTTTTTCGAATGCCTGTTCATCGACCGAAACCTCATTACCAAAGACGTTCTTACTCGACATTGGAGTTCAGCTCCTGAAGGCGCTCACGCGCCTGACACCGCGATGCCCTTACATCGCGGATTTCCGACGACACCGACCGACAGAACCATCTGCGCGCTCTCGCTCGCGCCTTCGCGAGCGCCCCCTGGGGCGCGAGCGAGAGCGCGCCATAGGGAGGCCACCCAACCAGCACCGCGCGCCGTCTCACCGAGCGCAGCGAGGTGAGGTACGAGGCGCGAGCGAAGCGAGCGACTCGGAAAGCCGCCCGGAGCGAGCGGCCAGCTTTAAGCCGTTTCTCGTGTCCGGCCCGGACTGCGGGTCCGTGTCCAGGGCGACGGTCGTGAGCACGGCGAGTCGGGGGTGGCTCGCCGCGCGGAACGGCCCAAAGCGCTGGAACGCGAAAGCCCGCGAGGGGCGCAACCGAAAACGCGCTTAATGCTGGCGTCGAGACCAGATTCACTTTAGCCCGGAACGTGGTCGAGTGACGGAGGAACGAGACCGCGACAGCCCGGAATGGTCGGTCGCGAGCGACGCGGAGGGCGGCAGCGGCGAGCGGGGCGGACCGTAGAGAACCACCGTTCAACCACTCTCGACGCTCAGTAACACGGCCGGACTCCTGGTGGACTTAGAAAGGGCGAGGTCGCTTCGGTCACCGGGAGACTGCGTCTCCCGAGCACACGGCGCTTCGCGCCGTGAACGTCCCCCGGCCCCGCAAGTACCGCAGGCACGAGGAGTGCAGCGGGGTTCCCGTGAGCGGAGTTCCCGCGAGTGTAGCGAGCGGGAGCCGGAAGACGAGCGAAGTGAGTCTTCAGGAGCGAACGGGTGCAAGCGAGGCGCAGTCTCGCGTGGTCGCAGGATGCCGAGCAGCGGGAGAGCAAAGCTCTCCCGAGCTAACGGGCGGCGACGCCGCCCGTGAACGGCCGAGGGCTTTCAGGAGTCGTCGCCGGCGCTGGGTGTTCGGTGTCCCCACTTGGAGACCGGCTACACGTCAAGGCGTTGGAGCAATTGCGTGACGTAGGGGCTGTTCTCCCAGCTCCGATGCGGGCTGATCGTCGTGATCAGCGTTCCAGCTTCCTCGTGGCTCATATGCCCGTTTCGAGCGTAATCTACGAGGAGCCGCGGCGTCGGGACGATCCGCGGGCCCTGCAGCACGGCGTGAATCAGTGGGAAGTTCGTCCCACCGAACTCGTCAGTGAGAAACCCGTCGACGTCGAGCGCGTTCGCGAGAACGATGCCGTCGGTTTCGCCGTCGTCGAGGCCGAACGTTGGCCGGGCATCCGGCGTATCGTCGCGTTCGTACGGATCCTCGACTGTGTAGTGGGTGCGAGCGGCGAGGACGTTGTTGGCAGCCGCGGCGTGGATGTCCTGATACTGCGTGATGTCACGGAGCTCTGCAACGACTTCTGGCGGCACGAACACATCACACGAGGTGAGCAGATACTGGAGGGGATCCGGAGCCGTGTCGGTGTTGTAGGCTGCGTCGGCTCGTGGGACGGCGAGACTGACCAGCGCACTCGTGTCGGCGACGACTGTCCGCAGTCGCAGCCTGCTCATCGCTCGTCGCCGTCACCAGTCTCGACCGTCGTCGCGTCGTCGCCGTAGATGTCGACGTCAGTGGGCGCAACGAGATCGAATGGCTCGCCCTCGAGGTCTGCCTTGAGCAGGCGGAGCCGTTGGGCGGTTTCAGCGCCGACCAACTGCTTGACCGTCTCGAACTCAAGCTGGTCGTCGTAGTACTTCGTTGCCACAAGTTCTTGGAACGTTTCGCTGTCGGCAGTGTCTTCGATGTACTCGCGGATCGCTTCGACGAGGAGGTCTGTCCGGTCCTTGTCGAAGAGTGCCGCAATCGCGTCGAGACGCTCAACGAGGTACTCCGGGGATTGGAAGTGGACCCGTCGGGGTTTGTCACTCGCGCTCATTCTATGTGCAAATTCTGCACATGGACCCATAACGGTTTCGTCGGATGTGCAGAACTTGCACATCGGTAGGGGAACACCGTTTGAACGGGCTGGGCAACGGTTACTGCGACACGGTTTCACGAACGAAATGCTCGCTGGGGTCCGCAAGCGACGTGAGAGCGAAGCGCTCGCTAGTCCTCAGGCGGAACCGGAGGGCACCGCAGGGGTGAGGCGCGCAGCGGCGTCCTCGTGAGCCGTGCGTGACCTTCGGTCCCGCTGGAAGCCGGCGCTCTGCGCCGGCGACGAAGCGAACGGGAACAAGCGAGACGCAGTCTCACGTGGTCGTGGGGCGTCGAGCGGCCGAGGGCTTTTAGGAACGATCCCTGTCTCGGAACCGCAAGTCGTTATTCGCCGACGGACTGCGATTCGTCCTCGATGATGACGTCAACACCGTCCGGTGAGACACCGAGCGGAATCCCCTCGACAGTAAACTGAACAGCGATGATCTCATCGACGGAAGCGATCAACTGTTCGAGCGCACCGGGGTCGACGTACTCGTGGAGTTGATAGGCGTCGTCATCGAGTCCACATGCCTCCAGTGTCTCGACGATTTCAACGAGGAGGTCGCTTGATCCACCTGAACTGCCTGTTGGTGGGGATTGCATCTGTACACTTACTATGAATCTGGCTAGCGTTTAAAACGTTAGGAGTCACCCACAGAAGCGATACGTTTCCACATTGGATAGCGCGTTCGGGATCGCGTCGGCGCAACCAGAAGCGATTCTGCGCTTTGACGCCGACTGGGTGTCTCGCGCCGATGACCGCATTCTGAAGCATCTTGCTGACGACGGCCCCGACACCCCGAAGGAAATGGTGGACAGCAACCGTGTGCGCTTTTCTCGCCATCAACGCTCGGTGCAAGACCCTCGTTACCTATGGACACCTCGTCCGCCTCAGAAACGGCGTCTACGACATCACACGAGAGGGTGGAGAGTATCTCGCCGGCGAGCTCGACGCCCGTGACCTTGCTCCCGAATAGCATTAGCTGTTGACGGCGACCAAGTCCTCGATGAATCGGGAGCCGTTCACGAACGTCACCGAGTCACTGTACCCCTCTCCCGAGTACGGTTTCAGCGCCCTCCCCAGCCGCGATATCGGTCGTGTAGATGTACACGCCAGTCGCGGTCCCGCACTGAGATGCTGGGCAGTTAGCGCAGCGAGGGCGGGGTCCGCCCGTTCAACCTCTGTCAGCAGGACAGTCGTCTGCGTTCGCGATGTACCGCTGGACGCCGTCCATGGCCCGCGAGACGATCGGCTCGGAGAACTCAAGCGGCGCCGCAACCGTCGCCCACCCCTCGTCGATTGCGTCGTTGACAGGCGGGGCTTCGATGTTGGGGTCGTCGAGGGTCAGCTCCTCGTACACCCGTTCGGGCAGGACGAAGGTGATGTCGTTTCGGCGGGCGAATCGCCGAACAGCCTGGTATCGGCTGTTCGAGGGCTGGCCCATCGCGACGAACAGGCCGGTGTCGGCGATGTGGAGCCGGCTCACGTGTCGTCAGTGCCGTCGCCGATGTCCAACTCACCGAGTCCTGCCCCAGCCCCCTCGATATCGTAGTGCTCGTGGACGACGGGCCGGAGCGCTTGCAGAATCATCTCCGCGGCCAGCGGCGAGATGTCGAGGTCCTCCGCCATCAGCCGGTGGGTCACCTCGCCGCGTTCGCGGGCGACCGCGTAGGTGAGCGCCGTTGCGAGGCCAGCGACCCCGTGACGGTCGATGTAGGTGTCGATGTCGGCGTCCGTCTCGCGGCGGCCGACGGCGTCGATCAGCGCCGGCGTGATCGTGTACTCGCGGTCGCCGGCAGTCGTCGTCACGGTCAGGTCGATTGCGCGGGCGGCGTACTGCCGGGGCTGCTCGTCCTGTGTAACTTCGACGACGCCGGTGTCGACGAGCCGGTTCACGTAGCTGTAGGCCGTCCCCTGGGCGAGGTTGAGGTCCTCCATCACGTCCTGGACGGTCGCCTCCCCCTCCTGGGCGAGATACGCGTACAGCTGAGCTAGCTGTGGCTCCTCCAGCAAGTCCGCGACCGAGAGGAAGTCGCGGACGATGTCGCCGTCGGCGCGATTTGAGGTGCGTGACATGGGCCGTTCTTGATTACAGTTTACAGCGAATCAGTAAAGAGTGTTTTGGGTCACTCTCCTCCCTCGTCGGTGTCGCGAGCGGTGGTCCAGCCTCGATGGAAGACCGCGAGTTGGAGAATCGAGTCGAATGCCTCGTCGCTTGGCTCGTGGACGAGAACGCGTTCGTCGGGGATGGGAGTGACGACGTCGTCGTCGACGAGGTCATTGACCAGAGAATGGGCTCTCCTGTCGTTGATATCCGCTACTGCGACGCGGGCAGCATCTTGATCCTGTGCGACGAGTTCCGCTTCAAACCATTCGTGGTCGGCTGATGCATCGTCGAGTGCGTCTGTACCGGGCATGGGAATCACGTCGGCGCGTATTGACGCGCCTCGGCCTCTCAGGCGCGGACAAACTACTCCGCTGCCACGTCGTTAACCAACACTGCGGGAGACTGCGATTCTGTGTTGGTTAACTCGTGGGGGGATCAGAACTGATGAACGGGCCTCACGCGGAACGTATCTGGGTCAGTGTTCGGCGTCTCACTGGTTCGATTCAACGACGACCGCTGTGTGAGTCGGTTGACCAACTCCTCACGAACCGCTCCACGGCTGACTATTGTTTCGTCCCAGCCGAGACGGTCGTCGAAATACCGCTTCTGGAACCGCTGGCCGACGTCGTCGACGGCGATGAACTGTGTCCGCTTCACGCCCGCTACGCTCGTCGAGACGAACTCGGCTCCGACGTCTTCGTAGGTAAGTTCGACGAGTACGCACTCAACAAATGAGACGATGCCAGTCGGACTTCTGTTGTGAGGGTGCGCCAGGTCGAGATCTGTCCACGGTTCGTCGCTCGGTTGTTCAGTGTACTCGCTATGAAGTCGTGATCGCTGTTGCTCGTAGTCGGAAGACATGGTTGTTGAGTGGGGGCCTACGACAGCCCCCCTCGCCCCTCTCGGGGTGACAAACTCCACCGCGGATCGCACCCTCATCTAATGAGTGGTTTCTGATATATCGGCTAGAGACTGTCGTCGTTTGATGGCCCTTCGGCCGGAGAGAGCCAGCGGCGTTTGCACCCGTGTACCCTAGCCTTCCTTTGGATGATTTTGGAGGTGCAGAGAGAGTTGAAACGGCCTTAGATTTAGCAAGAGGCCCGTCGGGCAGTTTTCAGGCGTTACTAATGTCCTCGACGGGTTCCGAAAGATGGTGATTCAGCGAGATTGTGCTTGACGAGGTGTTGAAAGCCCCGTATTCGAGAGGATTGGAGTCAAATTAGAATCAAGCCCTAGCAGAACTGACCGACCCCAACTGATGAGTTGCGAGACTATCCTTCCAGCACGGTACCCATTCCTGTCCAAATTGGTCGACTGAAAGCCTGAAAAGTGCATGACGGGTTTTCAATCTCCGTCACATCGCTGTCCGCCGAGAATAGTAATATAGCTGATAATTATCCGTCTGCGTTAGAACTCGTTTCCGTTACCCTCCGTTCCACTTAGTTGGTCATACATCTCGTCTAGGAAGGGGAGACTTCCCCAGATCGAGTATGGACACTGCTCTTGTCCGATGCAGTACCGCTGCATATCGTCGTTGTCACAGTTCATCGGAACCGGGGTGTCGCCTCCAATGGTGTTCGAGAACTCGTAGCGTATCTGGTAGTCGGTGACCTGTTCGTCGTACCAAGGCCAACGCGAGAAGACGCCCTTGAGGTCTGCAACAATCGTCTCAAGGTCGCTGTCCTGATACTGTGGCAGCCACATCACCATCCGGGCGAAGTTGTACAGGTCCTTTCGGACTGGCTTCTTCTCGTGGAGGCGCTCGGCCATATTGGCCATACAGGGGAGTTCGAACAGGTCCTCGATTGTCTCGACGTCGATGGACTGGACGCCACGCGAAGACCCCTGAACCCGATAGTGGTTCGTATTTCCGTGCTCTCGAATGGTCAGGCACCGGTGGTCGCGCTGGGATGCGAGAAGGTTTCCGAGACTCCGAGGACTCGAGATGCGATTACACACGTCTCGCTTCCAGTCCGCTTCCGGGTCGTAGGATTCCACTGCTTCAAACAACTCCTTCGCCGAGTGGGACTCCCCCAGTGAGACGACCTCGTCTGGAGCGTCTCGAATCGCGTCTCTGAGCACACGGATGGTCCGTTCACCGGGGTTCCAATCTCGCCAGATTCGTTCGTGGTGTCCCGTCTCGATGAAGCGGTCGATACGCTCTGTGATGGCCGACTCATTCGTTGTTAACCACGTCAGCTGGTCTTCAGAGAGATTCTCCTCCTGGACTCGCAGGAGCTTCTTGAACGCACGTCTGGCGTACTCGCGATACTTTGTGTCGAAATCACCGACGGGCACATAGAGGCAGTTGTTTTCGACGCGAGTGAGCAACTCCCCGGCTTCTCCGGTCTCAGTTTCGGCATGAACGAGGCACTTCCTCGATGCTGCGGCCATCGGGATTTCGAGATACAACCTGTCACCGAACTTGGGCATCTCTTTGATCCCCGTACAAACGCGACCGGGGTGTGGTCCGTCCTCTCCGGGGTCTTTTGCGTATAGCACCTCTGCGATATCCTGTTGGAGACTCCCATCACCGAATTCTCGAAGGAGGGAGGCGAGATTGTTGACGTAGAGTTCGCGAATATCGTAGAGGACCTGTATCTTCCGTGGCGGGGCGTGCTCGAACTTCGGGTGCGCCTTAACGCAGATAGCACTCAACGTCGCGAGGACAGCGAGTATTCCAGGTTTATCGACGAAGGGTTTCTCTGCGGCGTTGGCTCTGACATCTTCTTTGAATGCCGCCGTCCCAAACCGTTCGAGGTCGGTCAGTAGATCACCTGGTTGCTCTTCGCCGTCGACGATATAGCGATTGTAGCCCCGGGTGAACAGTTGGTTGATTCGCGTCGTACCATATTCGGGCGGAAGCGTCGCAACGCGATAGGCGGCCCGCTCGTCCTCAACAGGTGTTGACTGAGTCATTCCCTGAGCACCTCCGGTCTCGCAGACCGAACGTCGAAGTTCGGGCTCTCGATCGGCGTGACGATACGACAGACGTCAGTATGCAACGAGTAGGGGAGCCGAGCAACCCGGCGACGGTCGGCGGTAACCACTGGGTCGATGGGAACCTCGTAGGTGTCTTGCAGAAGGTCGTTCAGCACTTCCCGGCTCTTGGCGTCATATCGATGGGAAAGGTCGGTATCGAGAAGGTAGACATGAACGCCCTGACCGCTGTACACTACCATCGTCTCCTCAGCGTTGAAGTCGTCCTCGAAGATGTCTCGCACCTCGAAACCGTACTCGATGGCCTGATCGATATCATCGAAGGCATACGGGTAGCCTGCCGGGTCTGCGTCGAGAATACCCGCGGAATCGAGCAGTTCTTCGCTGTCTTCCGTAGGACCCTCATCCGAGACAGCTTGTGCTGCTCGCTCTCGGGCTATCGTTTTCGCGTCGATATCGATGAGGAGCACCCACGGTCGTTCCCAATGATCGAGGGCGTAGTAGACCGCATCAGGACGCGGGTCTGGTTTGTCGAGTAGATCAGGATCGACGAGTTCGAAGTCGCTCCGCCCAAGTGGATCGTTCCGTGCTGGATGGCGGATGAACTCGAGGACGTCGTCGAAATCGTGGAACGCTGCCGTGGTTCGGTCACCTGAGACGTTCGTCTGCCATGTGTCCCGGCGGATGAAGTCCTTGTCTGGGATTCCGTCTTTCCGTACCGGGTGTGGTTCTCGAAACGCGAGTGCGTACTGTTTCGGCCCCTTCGCGGTGATGAACGACGGGAGTTCGTCGACATACGAGGGAAACTCCTCCGTGTAGTACCTGTAGATCTCCTCGCGGGTTGCGTGGCGCCAACTCATGAATTGAACTCCTCGTCAAGCTTGTTGAAGCTCCGAATCGTCGTCATCCCTTCTGCGGTTAGCGATTCAACGGCTTCCCGAATATCCGAGAACCGACGCGCGGCGCGCCCACCTACGCTATGCTCTATCCGGTCGGCTTCTGCGAGACAGTCCAACACCTCAACGGCTGTCTCGCGCCTGTTGAACGCCCAGACAGCGTTCGCATCCACCGCACTCTGCTTGTCATAGTCGTCAACCGGTGCGTGTTTGTTGTTACTCTGGAGTTCGGCTTCACCGACCCACACGAGTTCCCCGTCAGCGTCGAAGCCGGCGACGTCGAACACCGTCTCCTCATCGTATTCGTAGTACGGCTTGACCTGTGCGACGTCGTCGCGGGAGTCTAACCACCGTTCGAGCAGCTTCACACCGACCTTGTGCGGTGTCTTCTCACCGATGTCCCCCTGACCAGGACCGACCTTAAGCTTCTGACCGAGGAGTTCACGCCCTGCCGGGAGGACAGTATAGTATTTCCGACTACAGGCTCGCCCTTCTTCCAGCAGGTTTTGCTCGGCAAGTCGTTGTACGTCCAGATTCCCAAAATCGCTCTTGAACGCACTCATATGATTCAGGAGCGTGTGATTTGGTGCATCTCTGTTCATCACGTCCAAGACGCGAGCCAAGAACCGAACATCATCATGAGTAAGCCCACGGCGCTGGAGCTCGTCATCCGGGACGGGTACACCACCAGACTGGACTGGTGACGACCCACTTTCGTCGACAGCAGCCTTCTCTTCTTCATCGGCTGGTTTGTCCGACTCAGCCATTCCGGCATTCGCAAACAGGGAGGTGGTGGTGTCAGCGCCGTTCTCTTTCTTCTCTTCGTCGCTTGCTGAACCACTGGTTGCTTGTCCGATGAACGACGACTGCGGCGAGTCCACCGAGTTAGCCGAATCAGCTGGTGCCGGCTGTTTATCGTTTGGTCTACTCCCCCAGCCCTCATCTTCGGCTGTCTCCGGTTCGATGGGAGTCTCAGCAAGCCCATACTGAGCCTGTGTTCGCTCCGACAGTCGTGGGAGAGCGACAGTCTCAAAATGGTCCGCCTGTTCGACAGACAACGGCTCGTCGCTCTCTGGATGACCGGCCGCGATCGGGAGCGGCTTCACCGAAAACGGGGCTGGGCCGGTCTCCCCGAATGATGGACTCGGGAGTTGGGCGATCCACTCTCCGCTGGGGAGCGTGTTAATCCGATTTCGGAGGTCAGTCGGACTCAGGTCTTCGTGGGCCAGCGATTCAGCGAGGTCATGCTCAATCGAGATGTTCCCGATGAGCTTCGTCTTGATGTTGTTGAGAACCTCGTCGTAGGCGCGTTCGTTGCGGTTTCGAACCTGCCCGGGGAACTGCATTACCAGTCCCATGCTCAGACCGAACGACCGTCCCTGTGGAAGCAACTGCTCGGAGACGAGTTTCGTTGCTGCAACAGGAGCGGCCTCCTCGATGATGAGGTTGGTAAGGTTCTCGTAGTCCGTGTTCCCGTCACGGCGACGCACCTGCACCGCGTCCCAGAGATTACTCAACAGGAGAAGTGTGATCGCTCGCTGTGCCTCCGGGCGGAGGTCGCCTAAGTCGACCAGGATCGTGACGTCTTCGTCGAGGAATTCACGGAAGTCGAATCGGTTGTCAACGTATTCGCCGTTGTCGTCCCGTTCCGGAACGTGGCTGAAGATCCGTCGCAGGTGGGCGTCTTCTCTGAGTTTATCGAGGCGGTTCCCGACAGCGTCCATCGACACTTGGAACTGGTGGTCATCCTTCGCGAAGTGCCGCGTGAGCGACTCCTCGACGCTCCGATTGTCCGCCGAAACCGGTGGCACAGTTCGCTCCCGCTGCATCTCGAGGGCGGCCGCAAAGAGGTCATCCAACCCGAAGACGTCGCTGCCGTACTCCTCGTCGAACAGCGCTTTGATGAGGTAGCTGAGAATCTCGTTTGCGACGAACGCCTGCCCGTACTGCTCGCGGCCCATGATCATCCGCATGATATCGTGGAAGTGGTCGACCTTGTCCTGAATCGCGTCCGCCCGATTCCGTCCAGCGTCGAGTGCCGGCCGAATATCGAAAAAGGAAAACGCGGGAATCGTCTCGGGGACGCGGAACTGGTAGACATCGCCCAGCCCGTTGAAGCGCTCGTAATGACTCCGAAGATAGTTGGCGCACATCCCGTCGCCCTTCGGGTCAACGATGACGACGGGGCCGCCGGTCGTCTCACGGAGCGACAGCGCATCGTTGATGATTGCTTTCGACTTCCCGCTTCCAGTTGAGGCGAACCGACCGTAGTGTGTCGTCAGGAGCTTCGGCGGAATCCGAATCGGACGCTGTTGCGGCGAGCCGTTTTCATCGAGTGCATACCCGATGGCCATCCCCTCCCGGAACTGCTGGACTAAGTCGGGATTGGGCCACGGAAGCGGATCACGACTCTGCTGTTCAGCACGCGTCCCTCGCGTTCCTTCGACCGTCAGTTGGTCCGAGGACGGCACCAAGATGAAGTTCGCAAGCTCGGCCCCACAGAGAACCAGCTCCGGCCGGGTCTTACCACGTCCAGTCGTTACCTCTCGCGAGAGGAGTCGCTGGAGCGCTGCTCGCGCGTTTTGTTCTTTCTTCGATTGTCGGAAGCCACGGTCTCGAAGTCGCGTCGCTTCGATCTCGTAGAACGGGCCGTCGAGTGGGTCAAAGACCGGCGCGAGTGACGACAGGCGGTCATCAAGGGCGTCGCGGCCAGCCTCGCTCGTTGGCACGCCAATCGCCCGGATATTCGTCGTGTACGAGCGCTTGGGATTGACCGCATCAATCGCATCAAGTCGCTTGACGACGATGTCACTCAACTCGTCACGAGTTCGACGTTCGTACTCTAGTTCGGGGTCAAGTAGGTCGCCAAGGATCTTCTGCGACAGCGTATCCCGTCCATCATTCAAGTCCTCTTTGCGGAGTTCCGCATCCGCTTGCCAGCTCTCCCGGCGCTGAAACACGACTTGGAACGCGAGCGGTTCGCGTGCATCGTTCAGATGGTCGATCAGCGACGCAAGCACAGCTCCCGGTTCGTCGACCGCCGGCAACGTACTTTCGTCGGGCGTCGCAGTCAGCGGTGTCAACGACGACATCCAGTCTTGCTTTCGAACTGCCGACCCACACCACCGCACGCCTTGTGGTGAGACGGTGTCGGCCGCGAGGCGGGCGAGAATTGTCCCGTCTGCGGCTACTGTTGGCTTCTCGACCGACGTGGGCGAAACCTCGTCAGCGAGGGAGTCAGTCGTTTCGAGTTCGACAACTGTCTCTCCAATCGACACCAGTCCGTCCGCCGTTCTGCCGCCAATCTCGTCGGCAACGTCCGTCGGTGAACCCTCAGACTCGTATACGGTGCTTTCGCCGGCGTCAGGCGTCACGTCCACGTCGACATCTGCAGCCGAATACTGTTCATCGTCGGTAAACTCATATTGCAGGTCACCCTGCTGGTAGCGCTCAACGAACTCCTCGTGAGACAAGGCAACTGGGTGAATCAACTTCGACGCGACGTCCACCTCGACACGCTCGATGTCGAACGTCTTCGGATAGATCGACCGAAGTCGCTCTTCGAGTGTCCCAAGATAGTCGTCAGCACCATAGTAGAACTCAACCGGCGCGTCTTGTCCGGTACTGAGTGCGAGGAACTCGAAGCACGGTGGGGTCGCGGATGTAAACGGGTTGAGTTTCGACCACAGCCCCGAACTGTCAGGGATCAGTTTGTGGAGACTCTCGAGCGTCTGCGGGATACCACGAGCCGTGAGTTCCTCCGAGGTCGGCGTCACGCGAAGATACTCACGCTCAGGCATCGTCGGTACCTCCAAGCTGGTCGGTGTCAGTTGCTGTTGAATCAGTCTGCATGTCTTGTGACTCTCCGTTTGCTTGCTGCGCTAACTCCGTCCGAAAGGTCTCAATCTCGGGTGAGACCGCTGTCTCACCAGCACCGGGCAGCGACGCCCGGCGCTGCTCGGTCGGATCGAAGTCGATGACCTCCGTTTCCTTGGGCATCGCTTCGACTCTGATACCACGCCACTCGCCGTCGACGCCGACGAGTGCCTCGGAGAAACCAGCGTCTTCATTCCCGGGCACCGCGTCTTGCACATACCGCATCTGGGCGTGATTCAAGCCGAACTCGTCGGCCCATTCCTTGTCCATCCCATCCAAGCGATGGAACTGCTTAACGGCACACTGGTCGAGGATAGCCTCACTTTCAGCGTGTTCGAAGAATTCGTCGACGGTCTGGGTAACGAGTCGAATCGAGAGATCGTGGTGGCGATGGTGTCGGAACACCGTTTCGAGGAACGCTAGACTCGCGGCGTCCTGCATGATGTACCGCGCTTCATCGATGACGAACACGACCTCTTTGTCCGTCTCTTTCGCTCGCTCGTAGACGAGCGAGATGAGCAACTGCATCGTCAGCGCCGTACTGCTGTCGACGCTCCCCTCTTGCTGGGCGAGGTCGAGATAGATGACTTTCTCGTCACGGATGTCGAACTCCGATTCCTTCCCGAGGTTCGCGTAGCGGCCCGCTTCTTCAAAGGGCCGCAGTTGATCGATCAACCACGTTGCATCGTCGCTGATTTTCTCGGCTTCCGCATCCGACCGAACCACGAACGACTCGGGGTCGCCGACCATCTCTTCGAAGACATCCAGCATCTCTCGAATCGTCGGGCTCGGGTTGCCGTGGGTCGTGATATCATCAGTAATGCCATGACGCTCGTAGGCGTGTCTGAGCCCGAGTTCGAGCGTCGTTCGGCGGTCGCCAAGTGAGATGCCGCGGAGAGCGAAGAAATTCGTCAGGAAGCTCATCGCGTCGTCGAGTTTCTCGTTGAACGGACTCGCGTCCTCACCCATCGCCCGCTGGACGTGTTCGGGCGTCTGGCGGATTTCGAGCGGATTCAACCCGAGCGTCCCACCGACGGTAATGCGCTTGGCGTCGAGCGCTTCGGAGACGCCCGCCCAGTTGTTGAGCGGTTCGAGAATGATCCCGATGCGGTCCTTGCTCTGTTCGATCGACCGGATGAAGTTCTCCTTCGCACCGAACGATTTGCCAGAGCCCGTGTCGCCGACAGTAAACATCGCATAGCCGTTATCGCGGGCAAACGGGTCGATGACGACCGGACTCTGGTTGTCCTTGTGAATTCCGAACTCGACGCCGCCTTCTTCGAGAATCGTCGCGTTGTGTGGCGACGCTAAGAGGGAACCAACAGCACCGCCGAGGGCAATCGACTCCCGGCCGAAGACGTTGTCGCCAATTGGCGCGGCGGACTGGAGTGCGAGGTCCTGCCGGCAGATAGCCGTCTTCGGCGTGAGATTCGCCGGTTCGTCACGGAGCGCACTTTTGACTGCTCTGACAGCATCCCGGAGGTTGTCCGTGTCGTCGGCGCGGACGGTGACGAATAGCCCTTGGTCGAACACACTCGCACCACTCTCGACGGCCTTGTACGTCGCCACTGCCTCGTTGGCTCGCTCTTGGAGGTACTCACTCCGGACGCTCTGTTCTAAATCGGCGTCAACCTGCAGGTCGTCCGCGATATCCTGTAGTTCGTTTCGTGCGCGTTTCTGGTTCTTCGGCGTGATGTGCGCCGTCAGGTCGAACTCGACGTCGGTCAACTCGAAGAGGTCACTCAAGTAGCCGTCATTCGGGTAGTCGGCGTAATCAGCGATGTACAGCGTCGTCGTCCATTGCTCACCGACGCGAGCTGCACGAGTATCCCATTCAATCGCTGCTGGGGCCGTCGCCGTCTTGTGTGACTCCGAGATATCGTCGAGAAGTTGGCCTTCTGCGTCGCCCGCTTCAAGCGTCTCTTCGTCGAGGACGTCCGAAAAGTCGACTTCCGGCTCATCGTCGGTGCGATATCGTTGCCAGAGAGCTGCTCCACTAACGCCGAGCACCACGATAGTCCCCAGATAGAGTGCTGCACCTTCGGGGGAGGTTGGCTGTTGAGCCCACCGGCTGAGCTGCGTGAGAATATCACGACTCGCCTGCAACGGGAGGTTACGCATCGAACGCCTCCTCCCGGCGTGAGCGACCGAGAATCGGCTGTTCGCGAATTACGTCGGCTTCGGTCTCGAAGTCGTGTTCTTCGCCGTTCCAGAAGTCCATGTTCAGGACGAACAATTCGACCGTGCTGAGTCGGTGGGCAGACCAGCCGGATGCCTGCTGGATAAACTCAGAGCGGACATCTGCGATACGGTCGTCCAGTTTCTCGAACATCTGGGCGCGGCGTTCCACGTCAGAGAGGTCCGCGCGCCGCGTGACAAAGGGGTTGAACAGAATGCCGACCACGGGGAACTGCGTCAGCTTTTCAGCCGGCGTTCCCTCGTCACGGTATCGGTCGTAGACTTCGAGTGGCGAGACTTCTACGCCGATGTAGTACCGAACTTGCTGAATGCCGCGGTCACGCATCTCTTTGGGCCGCGTCTCCCGATACTCCTCGAGGAGTTCCCGGAAGATTGGGTTCTGTGTGACGTCTTCGTCGGTGAGTCGCTCCTCGATCGTCTCGGTGATCTGTTCGACCGGGAATGACCGGGTTGTTGCGTGGAATTTGAGCTTCGAGTCGAGTTCTTTGTTGGCGAACTCGGTGCCTGCGTCCTGGAGTTGGGCCCAGTCGTCGGCCATCGCGAAGTCCATGTTCCCCGGGTCGATTTCGATGAACGCCTCCATCGCGCCGTCAGTCCGCTGAATCGCGCCGGCTCCGGGCCACGCTCGCTCGATATTCGTGAGGTCTTGGGTTCGCTCGTCTGGCGTGAATGGCGTGTAGTTCGCGAGTCCGCCCTCGTTGCGCACGGTCTCATTCGATTGGCTCTCCGAGTGTTCCGGCGCACTCACCGTAATCCGGGGCCGTTTGGCGTAGCGATAGACGTCTTTCGTCCACGTCCATGCGTTCAGATGGTCGGGGGTGACGTAGACGATGGCCGCACCCATCCCGAGGCCGCTTGCGATAAGCGGGACGGCGAGTGATTCGATGCCCGTGAGGCCGGCGAGGAGCAACCCACAGATGGGGAGAGCGATGAGGATGCCGACGTCGCCCTCTTCGATGTTGAGGTAGGGGATGCGACTCGCTTCGCCGAACTGGTCCATGATACGCCGAGCGGCTGTGTCTTGATCTGTCGACATTGTTAGCGGGTTCGGGGTTCGTTTTCGGTCCGCCGGTACGACGGCAGTCCGTCGCTGTCATCAGTCGAGTCACGCTGTGCGGCTGCTCGCTGGGCGAGGGCTTGGCCGGCGGCGGCTTTCGGTCCCCACCGGGCGGCCGTCGTTGCGACGCCAGCGCCGCCAAGGTACGCGCCGGCTGCAACGCCGCCGACCAGGGCTGCGCCTCGCGTTGCACCGCCGATCACCTTCGCGGTGAGGGGTGTCGCGTACGTGAACGTCTTCCACGTAATGTAGAGAGCAACCAGCGGGAGCGAGGTAGCAACTAAGAACTTCAGGAAGTCGGTCTGTGGGACCATTGTTCCGCCACCGTAGATCAGGTCATAACCCTTGAAAACGACTGCAGCAGGCAAAGGGAGGACAGCGAGAGGGACGAACCTCTTGCAGAACCCCATTGCAACGTCAGAGACGACAGACACATTTCCGTACCCGAGTGCAATTGCAACCGGCATCCCGTAGAGATAGACATAGACCAGGATCTTCCGGATGTAGAATAGTGCTTCTAGAGCCCACATAGAGAGCCCACCAATTAGCGCAAACACCAGAGAGAGAGCAGGGTTAGATATCGTTACACCAAGGAAACCTAACATAGCATTTCGAATCGAATCCATAGTTGGGAGTAAGGCGAGAGCAAACCCGTCAATAAGGTAAAGCGAAAGGACACCAACCCAATACCAGACAACAATCAAAGATGCACCAACCCATGCAGTTTTCTTCGTTTTTCTGGCCTCGTAGGCACTACCAACATTGAATATTCGGATAGCGTGCCGTGCTTGAACACAGATGACGAGCAATAACAATGCAATGAGCATTATCTCACCACCAACGAGTGCATCTCGAATAGTCAACCACGGCTCACTGGCTGGTTCTCCAAAAATGAATACACCATCTGTCTCGGGTGTCGGGGTCCCAAACATCTCCTCGGAAAGAGTGTTGTACCCCGTTGACAGGGCGTCCATGAAGAGACCAATAATCCAACCAACAATGTCTTTGAAACCCTCTAATACGACGTCAATGAGATCAACCATCGCTATGCCTCGCTAATCGTAATCTCGCAGTTTTGCATCTCTTCGGCGTCAGTGTATGCCACGTTGTACTCTTTTGTGACCTGCCGAGCTGCGACTCGAGTGTCTACGACAACAGTAAACTGGCCACAATTACCATCAGTCGAACAGCCCATCCCATCCTCACCAATGGCTGAACCGAATGGGAATGAGCTACTGAAAATATCAACTGTTTCTCCTGCAGGGACGACGACGCTACTTTCTTCATAGATTCCGTTCCCACGTGGGTTTTCGATTGGATTAGGAACGTCACCAACAAAGTGGAGTTCAACGATTGCATTCGGTCCGCTCCCTCTGTTTTTGACCGTGACGAATGCCTCACCGTTCTTTTTTGCATCAGTCGGACTTTCACCGTAGACCTCGTCCCACGGCTTATCCGGTACATTTCGAAACAGCCCAACGTCCTGAATCTCAATCTGGGGGCTAATCTCGAGAGAACCCTCAGCAACAGTTTCGTCACCATCCAGCGCGACGACATGGTACTCACCGGGCTCGTAGGCAGTCCCGATTTCGAACGAAACCTGTCGTGCGCCGGCGGCAAGCCCGCGCTTCCCAAAGAGTTCCCCATTCGGCTGAATGAGGTTTACCTGTTCGACGGGTGCGTCAGCATCAACCTCAACAACGACGGCTTGGCCCTCGACAGCGATGCGTGAGAGGGGACCAGCACGCTCAGTCGCCGCCGACGTCTGGTCAGATGTCGTTGTGCCCGAGTTACGGCTACCATCAAGGCAGCCGGCAACGCTGGCGAGGGCGGCCCCGCCGAAGGTTCGGAGAACGGTACGTCTATCAATCGGTGAATCGGTTGGAATCATTGGTTTCGGTAGTAGCTATCTGTCGGTCCAAACATACGGAGGAGTCGGCGACCGGCGTAGAACGTCACGACGAACGGAATCGCCTGCCAGCCGACTTCGAACACGAATGCAACCCACCCATCGAGAGTCCCGAGTGGATGCCAACGAACGGACGCCGTATCACCCACATATGCTGGGTCGTGGCCAAGCCACGTGCCGGGGTGGTAGCGGGCGGTGTAGATCCCCGGCTCGTCCAGCGTGACGATTGCGACGCCACTCTCGTTGGTCTCAACGCGCTGGTCACCAACGGTGATGTAGCCGCTGTGTGACGACCCGCCAATCGGGTACTGTCGGTCACTCCCATTCGACGCGATTGGCGCACCCGTCTGGTTATCGCGCAACTCGACTCGAAGCGTCGCGTTCGACGTCGTCTGCGAAACGAGCTCAACAGAGAGGTTACTCTCGCGAAGCTGTCGCGCCGACCCGACTTGGGGGTCGACAATCGTGGCATTCACGCCACGAACGATCCCACCCACCCGAAGCGCCTCCCGGTCGACGGTCTCCGCACGGACGGCCAACCCGTAGGTCGGGGTGTACGACTCGTTGACGACCTCGACAGTCACGTTCTCGCCGATCGTCCGGCGAGGTGACGCCCGGTCAGTCCCCCACGTGTCGATGATATCCGGCCCATCGCGAACCGGCTCTGCTCGCGGGCCAATCTGTGAGGGATACGCGTGAACTCGGACGGGAATCGCATCCGACTGTGCCGTGGTCGTCGTTGACGCGGTCGACGTAACGAGTGTGTCCCAGTTCGTGTTCCGAGCGGTGTAGAATCGCCACACACCACGGACTCTGGAGGTCTCCTCGTCGGTGAGCGTATAGCCCTGCCACGGGCGGGACTGGAAAATCGCGACGCCAGTATCCCCGTTCGGGTACTGCGCGTAGTAGGGGTACGCCGCGAGGTCGTAAATCTCGGCATCGAGTGTATCTGAGACAGTTCGTGTCTCGGTCCGGTAGCTGACTGTCGTCTCAGATTCGCCACCAACCGTTGTCTCGACGGTCTTCTTGAGGCGAACGGAGATGTTCGCTTCGAGCGTGAGGTTCGCGCTCCACGAGTGAGTGGTGTGATACTGTAATTCTGGCGTGTGAGTGCCGCGAGCAGTTGCGACTGGAATGCCATCGATTTTCAGACGGATGTTCTCAATCTCATGGGAGACGAGTGCCCAGTCGGTAGTCCGGTTGCCCGTTTCGTTCCTGGTTGGAACGCGAACGCGGTAATCGACGAGTCCACGAACCGTCCCGTTGGGAGCGATATAGAGCGGTGTCTCACCTGCGTCGAGATGCCCGCGCGTCGATGGCGTGACCGCGAAAATCGTCGCGTGCGCATCGTCGATGAACGTCCCATCTTCGAGTGATGCGTGGGGCGGGTACGTCGACGTGTCGGGTCCGCCGGCGTCGAGATCAGCGAAGTCGTTGCGCGTCCACGTCGCGGCCGTTGCCGGCGGGCGCGTGAACGTGATGTCAGTCCCGTTGGCGAGTTGGTGGAGTGCCGTTCGGTCGTCGCCGTACTGCTGCTGGTAGTCTTGTTGGCTGACGTAGCGGTCGCTATCACGAGACCAGAGCGTTGCCGACTCGTTTTCCGTGAGGCCGTTTGTTTCAGTCCCTGGTCTCGGGGGCTGTGCCGTGGCGAGGCCGATAATGGAACTCGACACGAGCAACGCGGCTACCAGTACGGAGGGCACTCGATGCTTCATGGGAGGGCAAAGGTGGATTGGTGGGGGGCTTACCAGGGAGTGAGGTTCACGCAGTCGCCAAGTGGGAGGCCCATAATCGACGCCACAACGGTATACAGCGGGCCGAGCACCGCCAAGATGAGGGCGGATTTGAGTGCCGCGCGCTTGTGGACTTTGAGTCGCTTTTTCTGTTCGGGGCTGGCGGTGAAGATCTCAGCGAGGGAATCGGCCTGCCAGATGACTGCTAACCCAATGAAGCCGAGCGTCGTCGTGATCTGGAAGAAGCCCTCAACCATCCCCGGCAATTTCTCAGCGCTGCAGACCACGCTGTCTTGTGCGGCAACTGGCTGGACGGCAACGAGCGCGAACAGGACGCTCCCGATTGCGACGTGTCGGAGGATAGATCGGGAGAGCCGTTGCTGGTCGGCGGAGCGAGCGTCAGTCGGGGAGTGTGAGTCAGACATGAGGTCACTCGGTGTGGTCGTACACGAGCGCTTGGAGGTCGGCGTAGCGACTCGTCATGGTTGCAATCTCATCAAGCGAGTAGCCCAACTCACGCGCTTCGGTGAGCTGTGCGCGGAGTTTGTGCGGCTCAACGTCGCGAAGTTGCATCTCGTCGCGGAGGGCTTGCCGATAGAGGGCCGATGCGTTGAGATGGTCGTTCCACCTGAGGAACAACTCATCGATGTCTTCGACGGTGACTGAGCGGGAGATCATGTGTTCGGTATCGTTCCGCACCGATTGTCTTGCGGTGCGTACATGTCAATCAGATTGGTGGAATATTATATATTTACTGGCCGACACGAAGTGTGCTAGCATGCCAAACTAGGTGCTAAATTATCTGATCGAATTAGAACACCGACACCCCACCTACCTAACGATGCAGAGGGATGTCACTCAACATATCGTGTCTGTCGAGAGGCAGCGCTATCTGTGAACTCTGAAGTAACCTGAGCAACTGCACGCTCGATATCACTATCCATCAGCGAGACGATGGCCCACGGCGAAACAAACGACACACAGTCTAGCGTTCCGGTCTTGTATGCGCCAGCAAGCGGAAGACTGTCCGAGTACTCCTTCGTCGAGATCCCGAGTGCAATATACTGGTTGCCGGCAAATGGATGACTCGAGTCGCTGAGGATGAGATACGGACGTCAAGGAGTATGCCAGAACGGATCTGCGGCGACGACAATTACCCCACGCTCATACATCAGATCTACTCCGCACCCGAGTCTGCATCTTCATACTCATCGAGATCAGGGAGATTTGCATCCCAGCCCGGATTCTCGTCGTAGTAGTCGCCCTCAAACTGCTCGCTCACGGCAGCCAAGCCAATCAAGCTCGCAGTATGTGCATCGTAGGCGTCGGGAGTGATCGCCCAATACTTGCCCTTGTGACGCACAAACCCCTGATTATGGAGTCTGCTGAGCGTCGTCCCAACACTTCCTCGTGGGATGTCGAGCGCCTCAGCAATCTCACCTGCTCGATACCCTGTTTCTGGAGTCGCTGCGAGGAAGCGAAGAATGGTCCGCCCATTCGTATTCGGTCCTGGAAGATCCGATGGCTGGTAATTTTCGAAATCAACGGGCATATGTAACAGTATGTAACGGGGAGTAATAGACTTGGAGGAGTAGTTGTTCCAGAGTACTCTTTGGACGCTGGAAGGTCTCGATTGACGCGTTCTCCCAATAGAAGTGTGATGAATCTGAGGTCGTTGGGGGATACTAGTTTTTACTGGCAATAGTGGTGTGTCTGACCGAGTATTTAAAGAGTGGCGAGTTAATTCAGCAAGGAGATTGTTGATAGACAAAGACGACTCAGTATCCGCATTTTACGGCGGTACAAGGTGTGGTGGCTCCGCGCCAACTGATGAGTTTCCTACTGAAGCCACCGAGTGGCAGTGTCAGCAGGAACATCGGAGTGAATCTGGCCCCAGCAAAAAATGCCGCACCGTCAGTTGGACCGAAGCTCGAGTGAATCAGGGATGTACGGTTCGATACTGCGAAGGACTCCTACTACTTTCAGGGTTTCTTCTATCGATTCGAGAATGTTAGAGATGTCAGTCTTCAAGTCCCACTTCCGGTATTTTCCACCTTTCCGGCCAAGGTTCTTTTCGGTCACCGAAAGCAAGCCAAGCATTTTGAGCTCGTCAAGATGGTCAGATACCCAGCGAGAAGTATGGGGGTCGATATCACCAGCTTCACAGATTCGCTCATACTGTGGGTAGATCACACGTGTACGCGCAGGCATCTTGCCGTTTGCAGCCAACACACAGAGAGCATAGAGTATGTAGTGGTCGTGTTCGTGTAATCCCTGAATCCCACGCCTGACCTTCTTCGATTTCAGCCGGCTTTGTGCTCGGTTGACGTCGTCTTCGGTGACTAAGCTGCGTTTGTTTTCGCGAGCAACGTCGCCTGCCTCTAGTAGTAAGTCAAGAGCCTTACGAGCGTCACCTGCTTCTTTGGCGCCGTATGCAGCACAGAGTGGAATTACTCCTTCATCGAGTCCGTCGTCTTTGAACGCGATATCGGCACGCTGTTGGAGGACATCTTGGAGTTCAGTCGCGTCGTATGTTGGAAAGTGAAGTTGGCGTTCACACAGTGAGCTTTTGACCTTTGGTGAGAGGTCATCTGTGAATGTCAAGTCGTTTGAGATACCGATGATTCCGATCTTCGTATCGGAGACGTTCCCATTAGCATGGGCACGAGACAACTGGTACAGAATACTGTCTTCACCGGATTTGATGTGATCAACCTCGTCCAGAACGATGAGGACAGTTCCAGCTCTCGATTCCAGTTCTTCCCACAGCATCGCATATGCTTCAGACTTCGAGTAACCGGATTCAGAGATTTGTTGGGAGGCCGAGCGCATCTGGTTGACGAGTGCAATACACAGACGATAGCTCGTCTCCAGTCCGTCGCAGTTCAAAAATACCGTCCGCAGGACAAGGTCATCGTACTGTTCGGAATCTGCTTCGAGCTGCTTGAGGAAGTATTTAGTTGAGGCAGTCTTGCCGACCCCGGTCTTACCGTAGAGGAAGATGTTCTTTGGAGTCTCCCCCCAAATAACCGGCTCAAGCGCCGAGTGGTACTCTTCGAGTTCGTCATCGCGACCGACGAGAGAATTTGGGGTATACTCGTCGGTGAGTGCCCCTCTGTTGACGTAGGGGGTGTTCCCACGCTTGAACTCAAATTGACCCATTGGTGAGGGTTGTGTTGCCAAATGATATAAACCCCCCGGACCGCTTGTTCATCTGTTTCTTTTGTACACACCGTATTTCATTTGTTTCTCGAGTTGTTGTCCGTATTGTCCACGGTCGACGAGACTAGTTCCCCAGCTTTTGCCCGGAGACAACTCCCAAGATATACTAGCGAAGTCCAAAAGTCGATTAGCTTTTAGAGAAATCAGGCATATCTCACCGGGTTGAAGCATCAATAATTTATCTATTGCAGAATTTCACGATGAGAGTGCTAGAACCGCTTGTTCATCTGTTTCTTTTGTAGACACCACATTTCATTTGATTCGCTTGTTCAACTACACACTGATGTTGTAACAGACACCGCTGTTCATCTGTTTCTTCTGAAACATAGTCGAGGTCACGCTCTTACACCAAATATTCGCCAAAGCGATCATTACAGAGTCACCGCCCGAATTTCCTTTTTCATCGATGTAGATTAGCGAACTACTGTGACGTCAGCTCGGCAAGGAAGTCTCGAATCTATGTCAGACACCACCTGTTCATCTGTTCGTTTGTTCTTCAGAGGTTCCGACACACACACACCACATTTCATCTGTTCTTCCACGTGAACCCGAGGTCAGCAAGTGGCAAAACATGATTCATCGTGTTTGTACCACCAAAACCGAATCAACACTAGACTAGAACTAGAACCATTGAATGATTTTTACCACAAATCACTGTCTTCGCATTATTATATATTTACTGGTAGAAGATAATTATACCGTCTATTCTAAGTTCGCCTAGGTAGTTTATCAAGCCGTCAAACGTGTGTTAATGACGTTTAATCAATTCATCCAGAGTTATGAAACTGAGTGAAATATCCTTGTTTTATATACTAACTATAGTCGTCACTCCATCACCACTCTACTCTCGACTCAAAGAACAGATGAACGACGGTGTATGTGTCCGGACTCCGTGAGTGACCAACTTCGCTTCATCATGGAGTGTCAACGGGTTGTGGAATAATTCTCGTCCTATGTCTCGCGAAGTTCGACCACCTTGTCGGCAATTGCGTCAGGATGTTCCATTACGAACTGAAGGATTGCTTCGTGTATCTCACGCTTCTCGTCATTCCGGATACCGTACTCTCTGAGCGCTTGTTTCACGTCGAATTGAATGAAGTCCTCAAACTCGTCGTGGGTGGTTCGCCGTGGGTATATCTGAGCTTGTACCGACTCAGAGAAGGGGAAACCGGGATTACTGTCTTCGAGCGCTCTAGAAGTATTTGGCCTTACTTCTTGATTGGATTCCTGTTCTGATCCATCGGTGCCTGACTGCTTACTCACCTCTGATTCACGTTCGAGGCTTTCATCTTCCTTTTTGGAATCAACGTCTGACTCTATGTCTTCATCTTTGACCGTCACCTCGTCCCGTACCTCTCCAGAGGTGTCCGTAGTTTCAGACTTGGCTGTATCGGACTCCTGCTCTTCGTCATCGTCTTCGACTTCCGCAAGTTCCTCATCCAACCCTGCAAAGCGGTCGGTGTAGTCCCCCATTAGCGACGCACCTCTCCGTGTTCAATGATGCTTGCGAGTTCTTCGAACGACGAGAGGATCGAATCTTCTGGTGCGTAGTCTCGAAGCGGTTTGTGATCTCCAATTGCACGGGAAAGTGACTCAGAGTGGCGAATACCTGGCTTTGGGAGTGAGCCATCCCATTCTCCGGAATCAATCTTTTCCAGGTCAGCTGGAGAGATATACGCGAAGTTCGGGACCTTCGCAGCGAGATGTTCACGCGTCACCAACGACTCGATCAGCTCTCGGTCAAGAGTTTGTTGATCGATACGACGTTGGAGGTCTGTCGGTACAATTGCAAGCAAGTCCAGCGAAATGAACTCTCGAAGTGGCTTGATTAGACGCTCGACCGTTCGCTCGAACCCTCCGAGTGATTCAGGGCCTGGGCGGAGTGGCACAAGAATCGACTCGGTTGCGACGAGTGCGTTGTCCGTGAGGTGGCCCGTACTCCCGGGCGTGTCGATGATGATGTAATCGTAGGTTTCGCCCAAGAGCGGCTCAACAAGGAACTGTCGCATCCTGACTGTTCCGTGGTTCACCGACCCGAGACGATCTTGGACGTCTTCGAGGTCTGCTGTTGATGGGAAGAGGTCAAACCCAAACTCAGTCGAAACGATTGCGTCATCTGGCTCTGCATCCCGATCTATGATGATCTCTCCGAGATCTGCGTGCTCATCGTCTAGATAGACTTCGCGGAAGTCAAGGCCAACTGTGAGGTGACCATTCGGGTCGAGGTCGACAAGCAGAACATCGTGACCTCGCTCAGCTAACTCGCGGGCAGTGTTAAGCGAAATCGTTGTTTTCCCGACGCCACCCTTGAGCGTGTTCAGTGCGACAGCGTTTGGTTGGGGTTCCTGTGACATTGGAGTTCACCTGAGTCACCTAAGGTAGCTGAGGTACCTGTGGTTGTGCGGATAGACTCACGCATATCATATAATATTTCCTGACTTAACTACCTCACCTAAGCCACCTAAGGTACCTAAGGCAGGTAAGGTAGGTACCATTGTACAGCTTGATTCATCTATGTTATCTATTGGTCCTAGCTCAACTACCTCACCTAATGGGCCTGTGCCACCTTAGGCACCTGAGGTACCTAATGTGAATGTGGAAACTAAGCTAACTAAGGCTGTTCTCGATTATGGATGGTATCCAGAAATGTCTCTATCCTACCATCTCTACCTTAGGTGACTTAGCTGCCTTAGGTACCTAACTTGCTCCTAACCTTCTGCTCGGAATATGCGAGCAGACTCCGTTGCGCTTGAAGGCAAAATAGCCTATCTCGAAATAGCCAACTCTGAAATTGGTTATCTTGGTCCGATATCAACAACCAGTGCCGACCACAGGTCCGGAGATTGGGACTTTGGGGGGTGCGCGAACTGGCCAAACATCTTTGCTGTGACACCATGTAACTACTACTGGAGACAATCTGTGTCACATGCGTCTCCACAATCCCCCATGACGAGTGATTCGACGGCGCTTGGTCGATGCCCTGACTGCGGCGAAGAGATCGAAGCCTATCAGTCGATTATTGAGTTCGAGGATGGCGATGGGACAACTGGCGTGTTCGCAGAGTGCTATTCATGCGATGAAGTCGTCCGCCCAGAGTGACAAACTGCCTACGTGTCCACGAGGTAGTCTGCACCGTACTCCTGTTTGAACTCGTATTCTGACGGGAAAATCGGATCTGTTGTCGCCCAGATATCGTTGATTCGTTTCTCTATAGTCTCAAGAACCATCCGAAGCACGTCATTCGGATCTTCTGGGTAGACTGCATCGACCGCACTCTCTTCTCGCGGCTGGGGTGGTACGTGGTAGTGGTCGCGTGTGTTGTGTGTATTCGGGTGGCGGTCCCATCGACACGACCAGCGCTCACCAGCCCATTCCTCAAAATACTGGATATTGAACTCACCATTCAGTCGAAGACGGATTTCGAGAGTAGCAGTATCCACGACGTCGGGATAGTAACTCGACTGAAGAGTGGCAACAACACGGTCTTCCTTTCCAGACGGGAAGTACTGGACGGTCTCGGTTACCGAGAGATCTGCGAGTCGACCACCGAGAATTCGCATCCGTTCTTCGTTGAGGTCATCTGTGCGTCCCATCGAGGTTAGGGAAACGAGGAGGCAGGACTTCCACCGTGATTTGACTCGAGGCGGAATTTGGCTTCACGAAGTTCGCGAAGGCGACGAGTGATAGTTCGCCATTCACTCAGTCTATCGTACGCCTCATCGAGATCGTCGTACGTCGTCTCGGAAAGGACAACTGCCTCAGGCGAGGATTCCTCAAAGTAACTCGAGAGCTCCTGTTCTCGGGCTCGGTACTCGTCGATTGCTTCCTCAGCCGCTTCTGGTGTATTGAGCTCCCGGGTCAGTTCCGTGATACGACGGAACTCAAAGTAGGCCTCATTGCGAACGAAGAGCGCAGGATTGTCGGCGACTTTTTCGAGCACTCCGACGTCAACGAACCACTCGAGATGAGGACGTGCGCCTTCTTTTGTACAGTCAGCACGTTCTGCGACATCTGCAACAGTGGTCGGCGACGTGAGCGTCGTTACTGCTTCATACACACGATCTTTGACCGTCCGGCTCTCGACTGCTTTGTCCCACTCACCGGTCAGATTCATGTCCGGCGGAGACGGCGTATCCTCAGTCATTGTCCTAGAGACGGATTACGCTCATATTAGTTTGTGGGTGCTAAGATATGTTTGCAATTACGATAACACCTTCTAGGGTATGATACTTTGTACGATAATCCTGGTTTGGCGCTTTGACCCGTGGATGGTGAGCTGAAAAGAGGCTGTGTGGGTTTGTTCTGAGTCTTGGATACGATTCGCGGCACTGACTTAACCAACAAAATTTTTGATTAGCGACTTGTGTTGGTTAACACGAGGCAGCAGCCGATGTCCTACGAACCACCAACGCCGCCGCCGAACCTCCCCACGGAAGTCGTCAACGCTCTCAATGGATCATCGCCGAACCGTCTTCGGGACGTTGGCCGCTATGCCGAAGAGCTGGCCGAACACAAGGTGCGCGAGGCTCGTCTTGAGGACGAGTCACCGGAAGGCGAGCTCGAAGAACGGTCGGACGACCTTCCAGACGATGTCCCCACGAAGGCGACGATCACTGTCAAAGAGATCAACGACAACCGATACTACTACTGGCAGTGGCGAGAGGGAGACAAAATCAAGTCGAAATATAAAGGGCCAGTCAATTCGGGCAGGTGAATGAGAGACACGCGCAAGTACGGTTCAGCACCCGTGTGAAAGATGAAAAATTGAGGAAGAGAAGGCTGGTGATGAAGGGCTCTCGCGTAGGGATAGCATTTTTCGGCTCTGTTGAAATCCTATTATTCTACGACTTTTTTGCAGGAATAGCTGTTAGGTAGGTGTGTAAGTGGATTAGCTCAGACGTCGAATCCGTTTCGCCTGAGTGCCTCTGCCAGTTCCCCGTCAGGGTCGGCCGCAAACTCAACCAACGATGACTCAGGCCTTGTTGTCGTATATAACTCAGAGTCAATATTGTCTGGGATTTCGTTCGTGTGGCTCTTATCTACAACTGCAACTGATATTTTTGGTCTCGTGTCCGCGTCTTTTGGCTCACTCATTAACTGATTGTACGAGGAAACGATGTTTGGATTTTACCATTCGGGTATCAAATTTTCTCTTGGAGGACGAGTGAGCCGTCCTCACCGTATCTGACGACTCCGATCTAGTGGAGCCACTCAATATCGGACGTAGCTGTCTCCTCACCAAGCTTCGATTCAACCGCCCGTTCGGGAACTCCTTCGTACAGGTCGTCATCGTATTCGGTTTCCGCAAGTAGTCGAATACACTGAGCGACCCGTTCACGGTCTACGGTTCGCGAGTTCGTGAAACTGTTCTCGGATCGCCGTGTATTCCAACGTCGACTCGCGGGTCATATCTCTACCTCGTAGTCACGAGCGAGCGATTCCATTTCAGACCAGGGTGGGGTTTGGGCTGAGGACTGTTCGCCTTCTGTTCGTAGGTACGTCAAGAGAGGTGAGATGATGTCTTCGACTCCGTAGGATGTTGCGACTTTGTGAACGTCTTCGTGGGATGTGTTGGTTGCGGTAATGAGAAGTATAGCGTACTTTCGGTGGCGAGCGTCGTTCTCGATGAGGAGTGGGTGACAGACCAAATCGGCCGGTGAGAGTGACTCTCGGCTTTCTGAGTAGAAGTAATAGTTCCCCGAGCGCGTGAAAAACTGCAGACCGTATTCGCTGAATGCATCGAGTCCTGTTAGCAGGTACTGACTGTCGTCAACACCCTCGTCTGTTCGCACAATGAACTCGTCATAAGATTCCCACAGAAGTGTTCCACTCCCGATGTCGGTCTGGACTTGCGTACGGTGGTGTTGGTGCCGGAGCTCCACGGCGAACTTGTGAAGTCCTGAGAACTGTTCGGTGAGGTGGTATCTCGTTCCTTGCTTAACAGCTATTGCCCGGTTTGTAAGCGTCTTGAGCGTCCGATAGACAGTTGCCCGTGACACCTCGGTTCGTTGGGCAAGCTCGGCTGCCGACACTGGTTCATCCGCGGGGAGATAATAGAGGACGCGAAGCATCGACGACGTCAGCAATTCCGGGAAGTCAACGTGGGAGTTGGTTGCCGTGAGGTCTTGGTACACCTCGAGGCACTTCGCAGACGTTGGGTGTATTATCGTCTCGTTTCCCACCCGTTCACGGGTGACCAATCCCAATTTTTCGAGATGTACCACAGCGTTCGTGATGGTCCCCGGCTCATACCCGAGCTCAGTAGCAAGTGCTCGGCGCTTTTTAGGGGAATCAAGTGTCGCCATGATTCGCAACTCATTCTCCTCTAGCATGGTGTCTCAAATTGGATGTACTTGTAATAAAGCACTACATCGGATATGAGACATTTGGTGGTGATTGTTGAGAAATTCGATGGATCTCTGCGGTAGAGAGAATAGTGTATTCAAGGACAATAGTGTGACACTGGAATTGCGTCCAACAAAGAAATTGGGCGTGTCCAAATTGCCTCGCTTAGGTGGAAAAGTGATGGTACAACGGGATTGTTGTAACAGCCGGGACTCACAGTTGGACATTAGTCCGTACGAGAGGATGTTTCAGGACTGATTGCGCTCTTTGAATTCTAAGGGACAGGGCTTGTCGAACGGGATCTAAGAGAACGGTCTAATTGCTCGTTATCGTAAAAAACACAGACGAGTGTCGATCAGGATGGTCACTATACTGCAGTCACCCCATTATGTTATTACTTTGACTGACTCTCGTCTAGACTGATGAAAGTATTTGAAGTGCCTTTGCACCTCCTGTACGAGAGAACCAATGGTTCCCAGACTCTGACGTCGGACGATTTGGCACTTGCACATCATATACTGACACCGTTATCTAAAGATCAATTATTGAGTGATGTTGATATTGATAATCCACTTGAAGTTCTCAGAGATAATCCCACTGAACAGCCACAATTCTACTTGGGTCAACTATGTGGCTACGGTGAAAACGAGTCCCCTTCGCTAGACACTCCATCGGCACAACTACCACTCAATTGTGATGTTGCGTTTACTCAGGCTGTAGACGGACGGTTGGGACAAGCTCGTGAATTGCTAGAATACCTGATTCAGCGAGACGCAGAGGTAGATTCTCTCGACACTGCACTAATTGAGCGATACGAACAAAGACAAAGCGAGTTCACGTCTGAAGAACGTGACATCACAGTCCGTGCAGCCTCTGGGACTACTGCTGAGGAGGACGCATTGGCTGGGAGGTTGCTTAGATGGTTAGAGACGCAGGAGAATGACTTTGTATTCGCTCAACAGGAGGTTCCAGTTGGAATACAGCGATCCGCGGCGACTTTAGATAGGGAAATTACTACTGATCGAACTATCTCAGAAGTCCTCAAGCCAAGCGGTCCCAAAAAAACTCCGAAGGGCTTCTGGACAGAAGCAGAAATCGCACAGAGTTTCGGCTCTGGTATTTCCTCTGGCGCTGCTCGGGGCGATCTTGTTATCGTTAGGCCAGAAGCAGTCTACGTAACCGAATTAAAAACCGAGAGTCAGCCCATTCAATCTGTTTCTGACGTCTACCAGTATCTCGGCCAATCCCTATTTTACTCGGACTGCTTTACTGAGGACTATCCGTCAATCGCAGCTGAACAAAGAGTAATCCCTGTACTAGCCGCCAAGAGTATTAGAATCGCAGATGAGATGATGAAGCCAAGCTTCGAAAAGCACGGTCTTACGCTGTTAGACGTCTCCAAAGAGAAGTGGGTCGTACATCCCCACGATGTTGTGTGAACATCAATCCCGAAGGCAAAGCCTTTGCCAGTGACGTCATCTGTGCGAAAATATTTCTGATTTGTCACCGGAGCCTTCCACATGGATTCTAATCGGGCCGGTGGCGTGTTGTTGGGACTCGCGTGTGGAGATGCACTGGGTCGACCAGTTGAGTTCACGTCTGCAGAAGCAATTGCTAATGAGCACGGGCGCCTTACCGACATGGTTGGGTACGGGACCTGGAACCAACCAGCCGGGACAATTACTGATGACACTGAGCAGGCCCTGTGTATCGCACGAAGTCTTGCAGAAAATGACGAGTTCTCTCCAGGAGACATCGCTGATAGGTTCGTAACGTGGTACGACAGCGAACCATTCGACATTGGACGGATGACTCTCCGGGCGCTCAGTCGACTCAAACACGGTGCAGTATGGGACGAGGCTGGCCAGGCAGTCTGGGATTCGATTCCGGAAGGGCAAAACGCTGGGAACGGCAGCGTGATGCGATGTCCACCACTGGCGATTCCGTATGCGACTGACTGGGACACCCTAGTAAACGTGAGCCGACAATCCTCCCAAATCACACATGCTGATCCTCGATGTACGTGGGGATGTGCTGTGTTGAACCTCACAATCGCTGGTCTTCTCAAGGACGCTGACACACCGCTTCGTGACGCACTTGACTTCGTTGGTAGTGATGCTCCTGTGGCGCTTACTGATGCGCTCGAACCGATTGCTTGTGGAGAGTCTCCGGACGCATTGAAAACCTCTGGATACGTCGTGTCCTCGCTGCAGACTGCACTTCACGACGCACTTGGTGCAGCGACGCTTGAGGACGCGATTGTAACCGCGGTCAACCGCGGTGGTGATGCAGACACGATCGGTGCTATCGCTGGGGCAGTCGCTGGTGCTCGATTTGGTCAGTCACAGCTACCTCGCCGTTGGACGGAAGCCGTTGATGAGACAGCAGAGGTCAGAGACCTCGAAGATCGGTTGGCCAGTCGGGTGTGAGGGTAGTTACTCTCTATTCAGAACTGCTGTGTTCGGTCGAGATTGGGCGTTAGTGGGTCACCCAAATTCGTTCGAACAGACGAGCAGTCACACCGTCTTGGTCGGCTTGATATAGAAGTCGACTCACGACTCAGGAGTATTCTCAGAAACCGTATTCCGGCAGCTCAGATACAATTATCAAACGCTCTCCTCATCCGACGGTGGTGCCCACTCGATCTTTTCGAGTTCATCCAATGCTATTCGGAGAGCGGATTTTCGTTCGTACTCAGCTAAAGCTTCTACGCTACCGTTGCGTAACTGCTGTTTTGCCTCATCTAAATGGGATTGGTACTCTGGAGGAACCCAATCTACCTTGTCGAGATTACGTAGTCCGGTATCGAAAGTAGAGTCTCTCTCGTCTTCGGAAAAACTCCGGGAAACCCGTAGCCATTTCATCAACTGGCTTTTGGTGGTCAAGATCTCTAACAGCTGGCTGCATACTGACGATCTCCGAGAGGAGGGCTACACGAAGGATGTCACGACGATGGCTTTGCCGATCCCGATATAGTTTGTAATTCCCCGCAACACCAATCACAGCTGCTAGTAGCAAAAACAGGTTTCCTAATGCCGGGTTCTGAAAGATGCTGACGAAGGTTTCTATCAGACTTATGTTGTCAAATTAGACTAACCTATGCTGAATCTACTGGTGGTATCCCATTTGTGGACTTCTGAGAAGAGCCTGGTATCGCCATTCAAACGACGAGGACAATCGAAATTGTAGCCCACAACACTGCAAACTCTACCGTAATCGTATGGCTCCGTTCCTGGGCTCTCTGTTTAATTCCCCTCTTCAAGCGCTTCATTCCAAGAGTAGCACTGGGGGTCCAAGGCCGCCACTGCAAAAGTTCCTGGCTGCCGTCTTTCTCTTCGACATATATCACTCCGTTTTCACCGATACCATACTCCATTCCAAACCCAGTGAATTCCCCGATCGAAGAAATTGGCCCAACTGCCATACAGATACGCTCTGGGTCACCGTTGTACGAGTAGACTAATTCAATGACCTCAACGATTTCTTGGAACTCGTTATCATCAACCTCCAAGTATGATAGTTTCACGTCGTCATGTTTCTCACGGATACGTGACAACTTCTCGATACCATTGTTTGCTCGGCACTGTCTAGTTAGTGACTTTCTCAACCGGCGTTCGTCCGTTGAGCGCTTGATGCGGTCGTTGAAAGTTATAGTATTGCGCAAATTGTATGAACCACTCGCGGACGCTTCCGTGACTGCCCACCCACGAATTATGGAAGCGGTCGACTCGCATTTTGAGGGTGTGAAACCATTTTTCGATGAGGTTTCGCTCGACGTAGTCAAGCCGACCGCTCAATCCTAACCGAGAGAGGGCAGTCTGATAGCCGTAGCCATCAACCAGAAACACAGCCTCTGAGAGATCGTGTTTCTCGGAAAGTCGATGGAGAAACGCAGCAGCCGGATCGGTACCATGTCGTCCAAACAATTCGACGTCAAGAATCAGCTTTGTCTCGATGTCTATTGTAGCATACAACCAAGACCACTCGCCATTGATTTTGACAGCGGTTTCGTCGACTGCAACCCGCTTCGGCTTCGCCTCAGGCGGGTTGTGACCGCTGTCAGCCAGTCGATGTACCCACTGCCAAACAGCTTGATGAGACCGTTCAACGCCGAGTAATCGAAGAATTTCTTTTGTCTCTCTGAGTGAACATCCGGTCGCGTGGAGCTGGACGGCGAACGCCCTGACGGGCGTTGCCGTCCGCTCACGCTCCCAAGTTTCTTCTAAATCCACCGCAAAGCACTCGCTGAGCAGGTCTGCGAGCTTCATCCCAAATTAACTCAACGACCTGCTCGCTTCTCAAACTGACTTAACTAGACAGTGCCGTTTGCTCTCTTTGTGAAGAATGAGTAGTCTGGGTAGAGTATAGGTGCTGAGGCAACGACAAACGACACCAGTACCGTTAGAACCCGTAGAACCTCTTGAGCTGAAAGTCCGAGCATAGTCCTACGACGGTAATGTCACGCGGTGATTATAATCTATAGGACACATTTGCTTCCGAGGCACTGTCCAGTTTAGGACCACCTTGGCTGGCGTTCGTCCGTCAAGAGCTTGATGCGGCCATTCGAAATAATCGTATTGCACGAGTTGTATTCTTGTCTGAATTATTACCACGACACCCACACCCCAGGTGTCGAATGTAAACGCTCGAAATAGATGGGGTAAGGGGACTCAGATTGCCGGTTGAAAGTGCCTGAGCCCACTTCGATTGTTCGATTCTCTGCTCGCGGACATATCTAATTAGCGGAAAGTATAAGTCGAATACACGAAAACGAATTCCGTATACCAATTAGACGAGACACTATGCTTGTTGGGCCTCATCCTACGGGGCGATAGAGCTTCTGTCGACCGTATTCACCGGGTATTTACTTTCGACAGGTGGGGTGTGTCTGCTTGGCCGACGCTAAGCGAGTGTTTTGTAACGTCAGGATGGGCCGATTTACATTCGAGACCTAGGGTGCACTCCCGGTGCAGACCCGCGTCGAAGCGAGGTTTACACTCGACAGTTGGGGTGTGTGTTACAATCGACGCTTGGATGTCTAAGTGGTTCTTGAATACGCAGTTAATAGGTTCAAACGACCGTCTATGGTGGTTCTTACATTCGACGCATGGGGTGTGAATTACCCTATATTTATATGATCTCCACCGGGTGTCGATTGTATGGATTCAGGCGGCAAGGAACAAAGCTCACTTGATGAAATGTGGGCTGCTGAGGACCCGATATTCGAGCGAAAACAACTGCTCGAGATCGACCACATCCCTAACGAGGACCGCATCATCGGACGGGACGAGGAGATTGAGAATATCGTGTCTTCCCTTCATCCAGCTATCAGCGGTGGCTCGCCGCGGAACACGCTTATCTACGGGAAAACTGGAACGGGAAAGTCTCTCGTCACGAAACACGTCACACGGAGTGCCCAACGCTATGCCGGAAATCAAGGCGTGGATATGGGTCGAGCATACGTTGACTGTACACAATCGTCTACCGAAACCCGTGTCGTCGTCAACCTTGCTCGAGAACTCAATAACCCCGAGAGGACTGGTATCTCTATCCCCGAAACAGGGCTCTCGACCGACGCGTACTATCATCGACTCTGGCAAATCCTCGACGAACTCTATGATGTCGTGATCGTCATTCTCGACGAAATCGACAAACTGCAAGAGAACGAAGTTCTGATGCAACTCTCGCGTGCTGGTGAGGCTGGGAAGATTGATTCGTGCAATCTGGGGATCATCGCGATCAGCAACAAAATCTCGTTCAAAAAATCGCTCGACGAACGTGTGTTGAGTAGTCTCCAAGATACTGAATTCATCTTCCCCCCGTACGATGCGAATCAACTCCGTGCTATTATGGAGAATCGTAAGGACGCCTTCAGACCGGGCGTGATTACTGACGACGTCATCCCGCTCTGTGCGGCGTACGCAGCACAAGAACATGGCGACGCCAGGAAGGCACTAGACATCCTCCGAAACGCGGGCGAACTCGCGAAGAATAGCGATGCTGAGAAAGTAACTGATCAACACGTCAAGGACGCTCGCGATAAGGCTGACATGGACCGCTTTGCTGCCTTACTCAAAGACCAACCAACCCAGGCAAAAGCACCAATTCTCGCGCTCGCGGCACTCGTTGAGTCCAAGAATGAGGCCGAGTTTTCGAGCAACGAGATTTACGAGGTCTACAGGTACATCACAAACCAACTGGACATGGATACACTCTCGCAACGCCGGATGAATGACCGGCTTAACGAGGCCGTGTTTCTCGATATTCTCGGACGGACCGAACGCGTTGTCGGGAGGGGACGGGGACGAGGCGTCACTCCCTACCTCTACCATCTACTCGAGGACTCAGACATCGTCCAGGCGGTTATCCTTCGGGACTCGCGATTCGAGCCGCTTGGTGGGCAACCATTGATTCCCTGAAAGCGTCCCTGTCGCCTGATTTTACATTCGACGCCTGGGGTGTGGATTGTCGTAATCCCGCCAGACACTTTCCAGACAATAGACTGGTTGTTAGTGACTTGACCAATTTGAAACTGCTGTCGTCAGAGGCACCCCTCCCAAGCAAGTCCGCGGTTCGGTCGTCCGCTGACGCCCTCCATCTCTCCGTGTTTCGCAAAGTACGTACCCTGCCTTACATGGTGCCCATCTCGTCGATGCGGTGAAGAGTGAGATCGTGGGTGGGGCCGATTTCGTCTTACAATAAGGGATGACAACAAATCAGTGAAGCTGGTGGTCGAACCCCTATCCCTCTGTCGAGACGTCACAGAAGATTCATACCGTTGAAATATAACAATATATTAACGAATATGCCGGAAGGCCCAGAGGTGAGTGTGGTTGATGACATATTAACCGGCTTAGCCTTGGCTGTCCAACGGCATGATGATATCTCTGCTGACCCCCGCTACGTCACGAAAACAAAACTTGAGAAGCTCGTGTATATGGCGGCAGACGAGTTTGACTGCCCGTACACGTACAGCTGGTACCTCGCCGGCGTCAAAGCACGTTCTTCGAGCTCGTTCAAACCGTCGTACCAGACCACTGCACAAACAGTAACTCCAGACGTGAACGAATCGTTTGCGGACGATTCGATACCGTACTCGCCAACAGAACGAGAGGAGGAGTATGCAGAATTCTTCGACGAGTATGTTCACTGGCTAGTGAAAAGCAAATATGAGTTCCTTGAGGACTTCTACAGTTCCGAAGCACCCGATGAGTACCAGGAATTGTATCTGAGCGTCCACAGTGTCCGCACGCTTCTCGACGAGACTGTCAACGAATTAGATTCATCTGATTCGACACTCCAAACTGGGCTCAGTAGCTTTGAAGAGGAACAGCCGTCAGTAAACGTTCGCTACGAGGATATTGGGAGGAAAATATCGCGTATACACTTGGAACTCTCTGCGGACTCGGACCTTCGAAAGGCGATGCCTCAGTACAAACGCTACACGGACTTGCTGGAACGGGCTTTGTTTGGGCTTTCAAATATGAACGCAGCAGACGTGGGTGATGAACAGATTAGATGTATCTCAAAGCTTGACGAATTTCACTACCACAACGCTTGGAAACTGCCTGCACTCGTAATATCATTAAATACTGCACGTGGCCCCCGGTGTGATGAAATAATCGCCGACAGGAGTCAGAAACTCGACAATTTTGAACCTAGGTATTCGAGGGGTTTGGAGGATTTAGCTGAGGACTGTCGAGCTGCCGGATTGTTAGATGGCGATGTGAAGTACCCCGAGCCAGACAATAGTCAATCGATGGAACTAATTGCCGAACTAACAAATCGATATCTATCAAATTAATCAGGTAAACCGATGGCTGCAACGGAACTATTTCTAGACACTTGTGTTCTCCTCAATTACGTGCAAGCATGGCTCGAGAGAAGTTACTACTCTGAGCAATTGTTCGAACAACACGATAGTAGCAAACTAATCAGCACGACCGTTGAGTCTGAGTTCGACGAGAGATGTGATTCCCGCGAGTTCATATATTCAGATATTGTCGACTACATCTTGTACGACGACGGTAGACTCGAAGAGTATCCGGTTGATGATCGCGATAATCCGGAGTATATCACTAACCACGACCGGAGCTTCGTCCAGCGCGTCGTCGACGAACTGAGCGAGAGTAATAAAGAAGAGCTTCTTCGGCAACTTCGGGAATATCATATGCAAGTCGAGGACCGACGGCAGGGTATCTATGAGGAACTCGACTCAGTACTTGAAGCAAGTTCGGACGCCATGCTAAAACGATATCTACAGGGGGCCGTCCGGAATCGGATGGACAGACAAGTGTTGGTGGATGCGTCCGACTGGAGTGGGAATGGCGGCTCTGGGGTTTTCATTACTAAAGACAAAGGAGACATCCTCAAAAACACCGAACAAATAAACGAAGCAATAGATCTGTCAAGGAGCCCTGAGGCAGTGCTGGAGATTCTGACAGTGAAGGCTGCCTGCAATCAATAAAATAGTGCTGTTGTGGCATTCTGTCTCCGATAAATTCGATGTTGAATGTCGCGAAATTGATCGAAACCAGTTTTCAACATTCTTGATCTGGTAGTCGGTGGGCCTGAAAAGATTCCGTGGTTTTGCGTCCCGAGTAAAGACTCGTCTTGGAAGCCAACTTCGACGTTTTTTCTCCTGCGACCATACAGGTTTATTGGAGGTTGATTTCTGAATACTAACAACTCAGGATACAGCCTCCAACTCATGTCATCCACAACATCTCCCTCACCTACTGAGTTCGTCGAAGAGGCCTTCGAGACGAAGGTTTCTGACGACGAAGTCACCGACCTCATTGACGTACTTGACGAGACGATTGCGAATCTCCGGAAGCAAATCAAAGACGAGACGCTCGGGAAGATGCTCCGGGCCGGAGCCGGTTCCTACCTGCTTCGGGGAAGCATGACCCGCGACGGTCTCCAACCCGAGTCCTTCACCCAAGACGCCGTCATCAATCCGCTCCTTGACGCGCTCGGTCACGAGTATTCGACCGAAGCGGGTGGACTCTCGGGCGGGCGGACGATGGTTGCAGACTACACGGTTTCCCTTCGGGACTATGCTGACATCGACTCCACACGCCTGCTCATCGAGGCCGAACCAATCAACAAAGACCTCGATAGCCGGGAACACGGCGTCGGCCAGGTCCGAGACTGGCTGAGCCAACGGGAATTCGAATCCGACTTCGGCTTCGCCACCGACGGCCTCCGGTGGTACTTCGTCCGCTACGACCCGGACACCTATACCCACAACATTATCGAGGAAGTGGATTTACAGCCGGTTTTCGTCGCCCTCTTCGAGAACCAGACCGGCAAGCAGGAACCACCGACAGAAGCCCTCTTCGACGCCGACCGGGAGCGAGTCGTCCGGCTCATCCGCACCTTCGAGTTCGAGAACTTCACGTCCATCGCGGGGGACGCCCGGCAGGTCATCAAGCAGACCCAAGAGGAGATTACCGACGAGTTTTACGACGACTACATCCGGTTCGTCTTCGGCGTCGTCAGCGACGACGAGACGACTTCCCGCTCGCTCATCGGCGACGGCGTCATGCCCCCCGAGGAGGCGACCGAAGAGGACACCCGCCTGTTCGCGGTCGAACTGATGAACCGGCTCATCTTCATCAAGTTCCTCGAAGACAAATCTCTCGTCCAGCCGAACCTGCTTCGGACGCTGAAAGATACCTATGAGAACGGCATTTACGGGGGCACCTTCTACGACGAGTTCCTGCAACTACTCTTCTACGACGTGATGAACAACAAGCCGGAAGACCGGCCATCGACCGTCCAGAACATCGACCTGTTCAATGGCATCCCGTACCTCAACGGCGGTCTCTTCCGACCAACCATCAACGGCGACGACTTCGACGAAGACGACTTCGACGTTCGGAACTCCGTTCTCTACTCCATCATCGACCTGCTGGAAGGGTACAGTTTCTCCGCAGGCGGCGCACCCACTGACCTCGACCCCAGTATCCTCGGTAACGTCTTCGAGAAAACGATCAACTACATCACCAGCGACAACGCCGACACCAACAAGGAACTCGGAGCGTACTACACCCCGAGCGAGATCACCCGCTTCTGCGCTGAAGAGACCGTTCGCCCGGCGCTGTTAGACCGCTTCCAGACCACGCTTGTCGAAGAGTGCGACTGGCCCGAACACTCCGTCACGGGGTTCGAGTCGGTGTACGAACTCATCGACGAACTGCCGGGACGCTGGGGGACGATAAGCGCCCTTCTCGCCACGGTGGACGACTTCCGAGTGGTTGACCCTGCGATGGGGAGTGGACACTTCCTCACGTCGGTTCTCGAAGAAATCGTCAACATCCGAAAGGCGCTGTACGCCCGCAACGAGCAGTATCCCGACGAGTATCGCCTGAAGAAGACGACCGTTCTCAACAACGTCTACGGCGTCGATATCGTCGGCCCGGCGGTCGAAATCGGCAAGCTCCGTCTGTGGCTCTCGGTCATTTCCGAACTGACCGAAGAGAACGTGGACGAACTCGCCGACGACGACGCCCTCGCACTCCCGAACATCGCCTTCAACCTCCGCGCTGGAAACAGCCTCATCGGGTACACCGGCTTCCCCGAGACGACCGACAACGGGGAATACACGCTCGGGAGTTTCAGCGAAGACACCGTTCGAGACCGCTACCGGAACATCATCGAGGACATCCAGAAGCACGAGCAGGCCATTGACAGCGAGACCGCCGAAGAGTACCGGCAGAGTGCCCTGAAGAAACTTGAGAAGGCTCGTAAGGAACTGATAGACGACATTCACGCCGACTTCGTCGCCGCCGGAATCAACGACATCACGCCTGAAGCGGTCGAAGCCATGCAACCGTTCAACTGGGTGCTGGAGTTCGCCGAAGTGTACGCCGATGGTGGGTTCGATGTAATTGTGGGGAACCCGCCATGGGACAGAATCAAACCGCTCCGAGACGATTTCTTCTCTCGATACGACCGAGAGTTCAGAACGTACCTTCCCGAGGCGAAGGACGCCCGCCAAGAGGAACTGCTCGGCGACCCGGTAATCGCCGAGGGGTGGGAAGACTACAAACGGAACATCAAGATTCAGGCAGACTACTTCAACAATTCTGAAACCTACGAACTCCAGCGACCGACTATTGCTGGTCGAACAGAAGGGACAGAAAACGACCTGTCTGCGCTCTTCTTGGAACGGGTCTTCCAGATTGCGCGAGATGATGGGTACGTCGCTCAAATCCTTCCCGGAACCATCTTCACAGGTTCATCTGGCAAAGACCTCCGGACTCACTTACTTGATAACACCCGAGTCGATGTGATGGCACACTTCATGAATCACGGAATTTTTGATAATATCGACACTCGGTACAAGTTCACCGTCATAACGTTCGAAAATAGAGGACAAACGGAAGAAATTCGAAGCCTGTATCGGGAAGGCGACGTTGATGTTCTCCAGAGTCTAAACGAAGACGCGTTCTGGACGCCCCGTGCTGTTTTGGAACAGTACTCTCCGGAGGCGCGAGTGTTCCCATTACTGAAATCAGAATCAGAGAGTGAAGTACTTGAAACCATAATTCAGCACCCATCAATTAGTGAGCAATCAACCGGGAATTGGAGTGCGAAACCCTATCGTGAACTCGACCGAACGAATGATGCAGACCGGTTTGTTGAGTCAGAAAGTGCGGGAGATTATCCTGTTCTTGGGGGGAAGAATATCTATCAATTCGTTCACGACTCAACGTATCTCGATATTGATAGCCCAGAGTTTTGGAGTGTTGAAAACCCGCCTGAAAAGAGCGCAAAATACCGAGTCCGTGAGAAGAGCCTCCCCAAATTAAAACGAGCCGTCTATGATGCTTTTGATGGAACTGGTTCACAGGTCGGCTTCGTAAACGGCCTCTTGGAGGAACGGAGAGGAGAACCCCTCTCTAAAAAAGACGTACTCCTTGACTGTACAGAGTACCGTATCGTGTATCGTGACATCACGAGTGCAACAAATGAGAGAACCTTGGTTGCCTCAGTTATTCCAAAGGGAATAGTGTGTCACAACAAACTCCACACTATTCGTCCCTATACACTGAACCCCAGTGACCAAGACCTCGATAAGCCTACTCTCCACGACGTTTACGAGCGAGTCTTTGATGACCGAGAACTGTTCGTTGCACTCGGTCTCATCAACAGCATACCGTTCGACTTCTTGATGAAGACAAAAATTGACACAACTGTTGTCATGTACAAATTCGAGGAGTCACAAGTACCGAAATTGACCAAAGGCGATGACTGGTTCGACTACATCTGGACTCGCGCGGCCCGGCTCAACTGCTACGGGGACGCCTTTGAGGAGATGCGAGAGCGACTGGGTGGCATCGAACCGGCGACAGACATGGACGAGCGTCGGGAGGTACAGGCCGAACTCGACGCCGCCGCGTTCCACGCTTACGGTCTCGACCGGGAGCAGACCGCCTTCGTGCTGGCGGACTTTCACCAGGTGCAGAATCCTCGTTTGATGAACGATGCCTACTTCGAGATGGTACTGGAGAAGTACGACGAACTCGCCTGAACCAATTCAGAGGTTAGCTTACAACCGGAAGTTTGCTTAACCATCGAACTCGTGTGTATGACCACCTGTCGGATCTGAATATACACGGCGTGTTGCAGCTGGAGGATAACAGGAGTGATTGTACCGTGTCTGGATTGGCTAAAAATATGTGGTTCTGCGGGCTTTATTTATTTCGTTACATTGGCCGACGATGGATTTACCATCAGTTCCTACACATAACTTGTAATGACAAATCGGTCCCCTCAAACGAATTCTAGAACACCTGAACGTCAGGCTGACATCAACCCGGGCACGTACGTACTGCATGGTCGTGGGAACCGGCGACTTACCGATGTCAAGGTGAATCGGTACGAACTGCGTGTCGATGGTGGTGTCGAAAACCACTGGGACAGTCAATCATTCACCTCATCTGCGGCGTACTACCTAGACCGCACTCACGGAACACCTGTTGCATCAGCTGGCCCGCTGAGTGTAATCTCCGTCACTGGGCTCTCGAAACCGGTGAACGTCTGGGGGAAACGAGTAACACCGGTGAAAACGGAGACTGTCCAGTTAGATCCGAAAAAGAAACGTGACCGAGAGCACCTCCGTGCTTTTGTTCAATCTTGTCTCCGGCGAGCGGTCCCAGATGACACCTATGCATACAAATTCATCAATGATATCGTCAGAAACGACCCTGCGTTCTCCACCGGTACCGATGGATTTGCTGCACATCCCAAACACGAGGTCAAGGTACAGATAGCTAGTGATGGTACTGTATTAGCTCATGTCGAATCAGGGTACTCTATTAAGTCCAAATCGACACTTGACAATTTGTACTCCCCCGGTAGCCAGTTGCCGAACATGAAGGTCGCCCATGATACAGACCGCTATGCTAAGGAAGGACAAGGATGGCTAAAAGGCTGGAGTGAGTTCAACTATACTGATTATATCCGCGATGTCGGTTCATCCATCGCCGAACTTCATGAGGGAACTGCTGACGAAGACTGGAGGCAACGTCTCATTGAGGAAAATCCACGGCTTGTCAAGGTCAAATATGGAAATATGGTTGGTAACCAACTACCTCACTTCCTCCGATTATCTCCACGACCGGAACAAGTGCAGAGGCAGGATTACGACTTCTTTTCCCAGTTTATCTCACGGCGTGCGATGATGCCTGATGAGAAGTATGATTATTCAAAATCATTCTTCGAGTCACTTTCGAGGCTGCCAGTCATCGATTTAGAATTTGAACCCGGCCCGACAAATCACCCATACAAACGAATTAACGTCCGAGAACAGAACACACGGCTTGTCTTCTCTGACGACCAACAGAGCAATACCCCGAGCGGCGGACTCCGCGAGTACGGGGTGTATGCTTCCCCAGGGAGGTACCGCGTCGGTCTCTTAATGCCTTCTCAGTGGGAAGAGACGCTACAGAAACTAACACCTCTTCTGGTAAAAGGCCTCAATAATATCGGAGCGCCCGCCGGGGTGACTGGCTACCATTACGGTCTCGGGGATATTTCGAATTACACGCCAGTTGCGCATGAGATCCGTAGTGAGACTGATGCTGTTGTTGCAGTCGTCCCTAATAAGGGGGCTGCAGATGATTTCGGTATCGATGACCCCCATCATGAGCTAAAACGGACATTGATGCGGAAAGGTATCCCCACTCAGATGCTCCAGAAGTCTAGCGCTCAGGAACTTATCAAGCAACGAGCTACACCAAATAATGATAAATTCCTGAACATCTTGAGCGCAATCGTTGCGAAAGCAGGTGGTACTCCTTGGCAAGTTGACTCTCTACCCGGTGAAACTGATGCTTTCATGGGTCTTGACGTGACGCGCGACTCAGAGAGTGGACAACATTCCGGAGCTAGCGCTAGTGTTGTACTTGCGGATGGAACAACCTTCGCAGCAGAATCGACAACCCAACAGGGAGGTGAAAAGTTTGCTGCTCGCCACGTTGAACAATTTGTTCGTGACCTTGTCGTTGACTTTGCGGAGGGTCAAGAAAGAGAGATTAACCGTGTGTGTATCATGCGCGACGGGAAGGTTCATGAAGATATTGACGCTGTACGAGAGGGACTCTCCGAGCTTGATGCCGAGATCGACATCGTAGGAGTTCGAAAGCGAGGGCAACCCCGAATCGCAGACTACAACGGAACCCGCTTCAAAATCGCATATAAGGGTATGGCCTTTGTCGACGCCGACCGCGACGAGGCAGTTATTCACGGATTTGGGAAACCTGAGATTAGAGATGACAACCCTGTTGGGACACCGCAGACTTTCAAACTCGTTCGACACTCGGGACCGACTGATATCGAGACCCTGGCAAGGCAGGCTTACTGGCTATCAGAAGTTCACGTCGGTAGCCCAGCCAAGAGTCCTCGACTTCCGATTCCAATTGAATATGCAGACAAAGCTGCAGAATATGTGCGCAAGGAATATGTTTCTCCTGGAAAGGTGATAAAAGGTCCTGCCTACATCTAATTGGCTGGCTTTGTTGAAATCCTCTTCACGTCTGGTGATTCGTTGAGACGTCTGTCTCGAAATTAATGGGTGAATTTGAAAGAGTAAGCTCAAGATCAAGTCTGTTTTTGTGACCCTTGAGGTCCGGTTACTATTTTCGAGTACGAAAACTCGTAGATGACCAGAATAGTGGGGCTAAGCTGTGCATTCGTCTATTCAGTGTAGCGCCCATGAAACGATTTCCTTTGAACACAGACCAGTTAATACAGTGCCAGCAACCCATCACCGATTGAGGGTTTCAACAAGGGTATTATCTTCAGTAGTCGGTGATTCAACCGGTAGTTGCGTCTTCAACTTTATTTAGAGCGGCACGAAGGAAGCTTATCGCTGCCGGCCGATGGAGCGGTTCGTTTTGATTCCCACATTGGCTGCTCATCAAGCATGCAGGACAACCAACGTCGCGCTCGCAGTCGCAGTTATCAATGCGCTCGACAGTACGCTGTGCAACCGACTGGAAGTTTTCGTAGACGCTGTGAGCGAAACCTACGCCGCCCTCAACCGCATCGTGAATGAACCACACCGGAGAGCCCACCTCGTTGTGGTGGAGTGTTGACAACCCACCCATATCGCTGTTGTCTAATCGGAGTTCCAGCGGTGCCATCTTGATCATACCATGTTCTCCCCCATGGAGGCCACCAGCCAAGGTATACTCTTCTTCACCCATCGATGCGAATTCACCGCTATCCTCCGGTTGGAGGTATGAGCTCCGCGGGATCTCATTCAATACCCTACTAACAATCTCCCGAGGGAACGCAATCCACATGACCTGTGTACGGAGCGAAATTGGTGCAAGATCAATGGGAATCATCGGTTCGACGATTTCCCCGGTGTACATGTCGATGACGTTGTAGGCGCTGTAATTGATATGCACCGTCCCCATCCCAGCACAGAGTTGATAGCCGCCACCTAGGTCATACGACCTCTCAACATCCAAGTCAGTGATCCGTTTGTTGTGGATTGCCTGGGTATAGTTCGCAGAATTTGACCGCTCAACGGTGACGTACGGGTTGATTCGGTCCTCAACGACTTCTTGGACTTCGTACTGGTCCCCGTCATAAAGCACCAATGCGCCGGGGTGATACTCGCGGTACACACGTTCTTTGTCAAGGGGCTCCATGTCGATCTCTCCATCTACCTGTCTCACGTCGTACTGTTCATCGGTGGTCGCATACATCGAAATCCCGCTCTGCGGTCGAGCGGTTCCGTTGTACTGTGCGCCCCGATCCAAGTCTCCGACTAGCTGCCCGGCTGCCTGCCACATGTTGATCGCTCGTGAAAGCCGATCCCTTGGTCCGAACCACTTGGTGTCAGCTTCAGTAAGTGGCCGTTCAGATGCAGCACAGAGAATGTGCTTGGCGTACACTGGGTTATTTGAAAGGTCGATGACGGCATCTTCTACGTTTTCTTCAAGCACGTAGTCGGGGTTGTTCAAAATATACTGGTCGATGGCGTCCGATTGGGGAACAAACACGGATAGCGAATCGGTGGTTCCCCGACCTGCACGGCCGATTCGCTGCCAAAAGGATTGCCGGGTACCGGGATACCCAGCGAGCACCGTCGCATCCATTGAACCTATATCGATTCCAAGCTCTAGTGCACTGGTCGATATCACTCCGTCGACTTGGCCAGCATTTAGCTGGTTCTCTACGGCACGTCGCTTCCGCTTACTGAGCCCAGCGTGGTATGGCTCCACGTCGATATATTTTCCATCAGGATGACTTCGGGCGGCTTCGATAGCGCGTTTGACGCCAATCTCGGTCCCCTGGCGCGAATCAGTGAACATCAGTGTTTGGACATCGTTCTTCGCTAGGTGGACTAGAGCACCTGCGGCTTCCTCATCGGAATTCCGTCGCATAGAGGGAAGAATCTCGTCTTCTTCCAACTCCTCGACCAAATCCCCCGTTTCTTGGAGTGGTGGTTGCCAGAAGCCAACCTCCCGTCGGCCGTGGGGACTACCGTCCTCGTCGATGATTTCGAATTCGGCTCCGGTCAGGTGCTCCGAATGTTCTCTGGGGTTTCCGATTGTGGCAGTTGAACAGACCAACTGTGGGTCTGAGCCGTAGTGGTCAAGAAGACGGCGGAGCCGGCGAATGACCCACGCGACGTGCATCCCATGAACTCCGGTATAGGTGTGGCATTCGTCGATGGCCATGAGTTCACAGTTTTTGAAGATATCACGCCATTTCATGTGTGAGTCAAGATACTGGTTGATGCCTGCAAAGTTTGAGATAACAACGTCAACTCGGTCTCTGATCAGTTTTTTCCGGTCATCTTTCGTATCACCATCATAGGTTTCAGCAACAGCGTCAATACCAAGCTGATCGAAGAGATCATTGACTTTCCGTTCTTGATTAACACTCAATGCTTTCGTGGGATACAGGAACAGGGCGCGAGCATCCGGATTCTGCATTTTCTGAAGACAAAAATAGAGCGTGTAGACCCAAGTTTTACCAGAAGAGGTGGACGTAGCGACAGTTACATTATTGCCTGACTGTAACTCGCGAATCGCCTCGGCTTGATGGCTGTAGAGATCGTTTTCGAGTAGGTCACCAAGCTCATCCGGTAACACATCCGTTGCTGGAACCGTGTTTGCCTTTCGAGGAGGGTCTGCGATTGTGTCTATAAGTTGTCCTTCGTAGTCGGGGAAGGTCTCTTCAAGGGTGTTGGCGTTCAGGACTGCGTCGAGTGATGGAGTTGTATTCTGGCTCATGGTTTAGAAATCACTAAGAGTTCCTTGTGACGTGGAGTTTTTATTTGACGAACGGGATCGACCCCCGCTCGACGTCATTCGGTTGGTGGATGCCTTTATTTGATTATAGATGTGTGCTAACGCCCGGACGTCGTCTTCGCAATATCGTTTGTGACGCTCCCAATCTAGCTCGGTAGCTGGGCAGGGATTCGCAGCATAACGCTGGAACAACCGGGCGACTTCAGCACCGGTTAGACCGGTATCGAATGGCTCCCAACCGAGTGCCTCCGCGACATCTTCCAATTTGTTTGTTAACCCAGGGAGGGTCGCGTTATTCTTTTTGACTGCCCAGTCGTAGAGATCGAAACGATACGAGCTTTCCCAGAGTTCGAGATATCTGGGGCAATGGTCGGCGATATGTTCGTTGATCACGGGGAAGTCAAAATTCCAGCCGTTATAGGCCACGATTGGCCGATCACGTCCGAACTCTGCGAGCCAAGACAGAAACGCCTCTAGTGCCACATCGGGTTTGTCTGGATCGGTCTCAATGAACGGCATATATCGGCCGTCTTGGTCTGGAAGGTAGACGCCGATAAGCCAGATAATCGTGGGATTGAGACCATCGGTTTCGATATCTATGAAAATCGGCTTACCTTCTGGTAGGCTCGCACCGGAGGCCTTTCGAATCTCCCCTTGTTCAATCACCTGTGCCGATTCGATAGCTGTTCGAGCTGTTGTCTGACCAAAGCCGGAAAGGCTCGAGATTTTCTTGACCGATGACATCGAAAGGTCTTGACGGGAATGTATGTTGGCCTCGCGGAGTGTTTCTATGCGTGTCCCACCAACTTGGTCAACGGCCCGCAAACCAAACCTCTCTAGTTTTCTAGTTTTTCCGCCGACAATACCGTTAGACTGGAGTTCGAAGTGTGCAATTCCAGCATAGCTTATTCCCTGCTGTTCATTGGCACTAGGCATAACGCCCTGGACATCGACACCTTGCCACTCCGCACGATACTCTGGGTTTGCTTTGATTGTGAGGTGGGTGAATTCACCAACGGCATTGCGCTCGGCGAGTGTGTCCCGGTAGGCTGCAAGACCATCGAGACGCGCCTCCAAATCGATGAGGTTGACAGAAACTGCAAGTTGATCCGACAGAAGATATACCTCGGAGCTTTCCTGTCTTAGGTTCTGTTGCGTATTCTGTATGAGCGTCTCAAGGTCTGCGGGAGTGGAGACCCAGACCAGCTGAATATCATTGTCCCCCGCTATTTCGATTGGCTCACCGGAGTTGAGCGGTTGGGTCATCACATGCACAGAGTCGTCAAGTTCTGTGCTCAAGAATGGCTCGTGGATTCGGTTGGGGGTGAAGATGACATCGGAATCGAAGTAGCGGACAATGTCTTGGAGCTGGTTCCCTCCACAACGCTGCATTGTCACCTCTGGGAGGACCGTCAACCCAATCATGAATCGACACCTGTCCGAGTGTCCCACATGGTTTCTCTTCGGTACAATTCTGGATTTGATCCCATTCGAGGCTTATTGTTAGAATTATTCATGAGTGGGTTACCTGCGTACTTCCCCTTGGGCCAGCGCTAGGTCACACTCGGTGTTGAAGCGACAACTGACACACTGCTTCCAGTGATTGGCACCTGATGGCTTTCCCCCGTCACGCCAGAAGGCTGCGTATGCTCGAAGTTGCTTACCTCTCTCTGTGTCTCGTTCGTATGCAAGCGGATGTTGGCGGATATTCGGGTGTATTGGTGACTTCTCGTTGAGCTTGATAGCGACGTCGTCGCCATCTTCGCCTGCGAGTAAGAGTTGTGCCCTGCTCACCTCGACGGCGTTGAACTTTGACTGTGAATATTTGAGATAGCGAATGGAGAGGCCTGAAACATCAAATCCGATTCGGTCCAACAGGTTTCCATGACACCATAAGAGGAACTGCTCGTTCGGGAAGAGCTCTTCAAGATATCGACCTTTCGTCACGCCACGAACGAGTGTCAACTGGACCGGCCGCCCATCTACGAACCGTAGAAAGGTCGGCCGCCCTATCAAGATCATGTTCACGAGCTCATGAGCGAGCGGCGGATAGAGCAACGAGACATCCTCCGATTGAATGTCGTCCCAGGCATCTGCAAGTGTGTACTCACCACTGGTCGTCCCCGTCGTCTCGACCAGTTCGTTGTGCTGTTCTTGTGCACGAATTAGGCGCTCTGGTAGAGATTCCTCATCCGGGGTTTCCGCGCGTTCGAATTGCGCTTTTTGCTCGCAGTAGTGTTGGGTCTCTATGGTACTGAGCGGGATGATTCGCTCTAAGTCGGCTTCCGATATCGACTCGAAGAGTGCCAACTGTTGACGTGCAATCTTGGCGGGTGTTGTTGAGTGCGTTCGGTCGCCAGCCATGTGACAACTTACTCAGGCATACCCCATAGGGCTCCCTATTTTTCAAAATCGGCCGCTGTCTGCCGATTCAAGTAATCATGATGATACTTCATTTAAGTACTAACTATCAAATTCATTTTCAAAAATCACAGGTTCGATAGCATCATTAGGTCCGCCACTGGTTCATCAAGAGCCGTCTGTGTCAATGGCTTGAGGGCTGAAAATAGGGGCTAATACGTCTCGCTGGCCGGTGACTTGATAGCCCCTAAATCAGCCAGCTAATTGAGAACAATTCTATCGATCGAATGCTGCTTCCAACTTCTCATACATCCTCCTCCGCCGAGCCTTCCGCTCTTGCTCCCTCGATAGATAGTTCCGTAGCACAACCTCCGTCGACGAACTCCCCTGGTCTTCAGCAACACCCTCTAGCCCCTCAAGAACCTCACCAACGGCTTCCTGATACGCCGAGTACCAGAACCGACGCCCCATCTTCGGCGTGGGCGTACCCCCATCGACGACCACGCCAGCAGTGTCAGCGAGCTGCTTGAACCGACGACGTATCGTGCTAACTGACACGTGCCCCGTCGACGATGACCGAGAGGGGAACAGATACCCATTCCACGTCTCACGGTCAGAGAGCGAATCAATCCGATCAGCGACGACATCCACGCCATACAGCAGCGTCACTTCACCAGGGCCGTTCTTGCGCTCTCCATCCCCGAACGACAGATGGGGGTCCTCTGCATCCAAGGCCACCTGTTCGACGTGCAACGCGGCGACCTCTGAAGGTCGTAACCCCCACCCAGCGAGTGCAACGACGAGTAACTCCGCCTCGGGCGAATCTACCTCGCCGTAGATTCGACGCACTTGCGATGCGGACAATGCCTGTGGGTCTGGTTCACTGGCTTCCCAGCCGAACTCTTCGCCGGCCTCTGAAAGTGGGTTGTACTTCGCGTACTTCCGGCGTTTCACGAACGCATACCACGCTCTTGCGACGTGCAGGTACTCGAGCTTCGACCGATCGGTCGATAGCTCCTCGTCGAAGACGTCGAGGACGGCGAGACAGCGTTCTATCTCTCGCGGTTGCTGGTCTAACTCAGACAGTGGTTCGAGCAACGCATCTGTCCCGTGCAGCTCCCGGTACGTCCGAACCCACTTGGCCAACCTCGTCCGATGGGTCTCAACGGTACTCTCTGCCCGTCCACCACGAGTCTCTATCGATGTGAGGTACGCGTTGAGCGCGTTCACCGTGTCGTCGTGGTCAACGTTCCATTCCCACTCCTCAGATGCATCGTCTTCGAGGCCGACGACGTCGACGAAGAACTGCTTGGGTGTGAGGTCGTGATGCTCGCGTAGCGCGTACGCGATGCCACTGTATCCGTGTTCGGTGAGCCACTCGTAGGTCGGAACGTCGCGGTCCTCATCGAACCCATCGCGATATCGTTTCGGCGCAATGTCTTGCCAGTAGACGTCGACAAGTTCGTCGAGGTCCATACGCGACCAGTTGTAGCGACGACTTCGTGGCTCGTTCTCTGAAGGCGTCTCTTCGCCCTCCAATCCCTGGTAATCAGTCCGCTGATTCACGCCTGCTCACCGGCAAGTGACCCTCTCGCTGCGTGTTGAGGTGTTTTTGAATGCAGGATATTCATCGGTCTACGACAATCTCACACATAGTTAATACTTTGGCTTATGCAGGTGTGACTGAATATTCTGTTGATGAGGAGATGCTTTGGGAATAATAAAAACAACACTATGGTTCGCAGTACGCTTACCCTAAGGCTGAACTTTGCAACCATGTGTCAATGGAGTACACGACACTTGGCAACACAGGATTGGAAGTGAGTCGCCTCGCGCTGGGCTGCATGAGTTTCGGTTCAAGCGACTGGCGAGAGTGGGTTCTCGACGAAGAAGAGAGCCTCGAGATTATTGACCGAGCAATCGACCTTGGGATCAACTTCTTCGATAACGCGAACCTCTATTCTCAAGGCGAGAGTGAACGCGTCCTTGGGAAGGCCTTGGATGGACGTCGAGACGAGATGGTCGTCACGACGAAGTGTTACTACCAGATGGACGAAGACGACCCCAACTCACAAGGGCTCTCTCGGAAGGCCATCGAGCAGGAGCTCGACAACTCACTCGACCGACTTGGGATGGATACCGTCGATATTTTCATGGCACACCGCTGGGATTACGACACTCCCATCGACGTGTCTCTGAAAGCGTTCGACGATGCGGTCCGTCGTGAGAAGACCCGATACATCGGCACGTCGTCGATGTGGGCACACCAGTTCGCAGATGCGCTTCGCACGAGTTCAGAACTCGACCTCGAACGGTTCGAGGTCATGCAAAACCACTACAACTTGCTCTACCGGGAAGAAGAGCGCGAGATGTACAAACTGACTGAAGATAAGGACGTGGGTGTCATGACCTACAGCCCACTAGCTCGTGGAAACCTCGCAATGCCATTTGACGAGTTCGAGGACACGAAACGCGGGAACTCAGACCCATGGGCCCACGATTATCCGTACCGCGAGGGTGGGGGCTCCGAAATCAACCGCCGTGTGCAAGAACTCGCTGCGGAGAAAGGAGTGACGATGGCCCAGATATCTCTCGCGTGGATCTTGCACAAAGAGCACGTCGACGTCCCGATTATTGGTTGTAATTCCATCGAACATCTCGAACAATCGGTCGCTGCCTTGGATATTTCGCTGTCTGACTCGGATATGGAGTGGCTCGAAGAACCGTACGAACCGCTGCCAATCGCTGGTCACGAATAACCCTCGTAATATCAGCCGACGTTTCCTATTTTAAACGTGGACTGTGTTTGGGTGAATAGTAAACTGGTTGTAGGATAGTAGACAATATATGTCCAGCCAGGTACTCGTCCCAGTGGATAACTTCGCTCCATGGGCACGTTCGGTCGCAAAGACGGTTATCGAGATGGAATCGTCGGACGAGATGTCGGTTCGTCTCCTTCATGTATTCGACGAGGGTGAGCATCAGTCGACGATAGACAATCTCGCAATCGATGGTGATCCATCCCTCGACGAACTCGCAGCTCGGAAATCGGCGGTTAGTGCTGCGAAAGCGTTGCTTCAGGAAGCGGACTTCACTACGGACATTGAGGGCGTAAAATCAGACAAACCAGGCAAAGCGATTCTATCAACTGCAGAGGAACACGACGTCGACCGTCTGTACGTATACAGTCGGAAACGGAGTCCAGTTGGGAAGGCGGTATTCGGCAGCAGTAACCAGTATCTATTGTTCAATGCAGATGTCCCCATCGTCGTCCTTCCAGCCGATGCTGCTGCAGAGTACGCTCCTAACAGAGAATCGCTGCCCGAGATCGAAAAGTAGTCGTCAACTCAGTTGGGTTGTGTGAGGTTCATATACCGAACTACGAACGAGACGATCTGTCGTTCCGCCTTCCGAAGATGCTGCGAAGCGGTAGTTTTTGCGACACCAACCTCGTCCGCTAATTCTTTGAGCGTGATTTCGCGCGGCATGTCGTAATATCCCTCCTCAAGTGCAGTATCGAGTAATTCGCGCTGTCGCGGTGGGAGTGAACTGAGCAGGCTCTGCCACTCGGTGACACTTGGAACCACGTAACTACTGAAGCTCTGTGTGATTCGGTCGACGCTGACGGGCCCGAACTCACGGAGGAGACTGACGGCGTCGGAGATACTGTCCCGGTCTTCGACGAGCAAGTCGTACGTCATCTCACCGTTGTCCAACTCACCAAAGGCACCGTAGGGGAGATATCCCTCATAGAGGAGAATTTGAAGTGGAGTGTATTCGTGGTACAACCCGTTGATCACGATGGTTGCTGTGGACCGCTTTCCGTAATCAGTTTCGCGGATTTCGATGACTTCCATCGACTCTGTGTGTCTGTGGTTCCGTATCGTCTCGAGAACTTCGTCACAGTCCTCGGACGCGACGTCGAGTGTCACGACGCCCAGATATTGGCGGTTTCTGAACGTGGTCGCTAGAAATTGGCCGAAGACGTCTTTGTCGCGTAACTCCGCCGTCCAATCTCCCTCGTATTTGACCCGAATTTTCACGTTGAGCATGAGCGTAGGGAATCACTGGGCCTTCGTAATTCTATGGTGCCCGATAGTAGTGGGTTTATACGGGACACCATGTTTGCCCGAATCGTCATCTCTTGAGCTTGGAAACATCCGTTCGATGACGCAGGAGACGCTCTCAACCACGACTGCCGACTACGGATTAGTAATTGATGGCGAGGTCGTCGACAGTCAGTCCGGTGAACTGTTCGACGCTGTCGACCCAGCAACGGAGGAAGTGATTGCTACGGTTGCTGCTGCACAGACCGAAGACGTTGTGGATGCCGTTGATGCAGCACGAGATGCCTTCCCTGATTGGAAAGCCACCCCTCCGCAGGAACGAGGTCGACTCCTAAACGAGCTCGCACGCCGAATTCGCGAGCAAGAAGACGAGTTGGCACGGTTAGAAACATTGGACAACGGCAAACCAATCTCACACGCTCGTTCGGACGTCGAAGTGTGTGCTCGGTACTTCGAGTACTACGCCGGAATTGCCGACAAAATTCACGGCGACAGCATTCCACTGACCAGTGAATACGCAGATTATACGATACGAGAACCTCTCGGTGTCACCGGCCAGATAATCCCGTGGAACCTCCCGACGAATATCTTTGGGCGGTCGGTTGCACCGGCGCTCGCTTCTGGCAATGTCTCGGTAGTGAAACCTGCCGAACAGACACCGCTCACAGCTGTCGAAATCGGTAAGTTGGCACTCGAAGTAGGCATTCCTGCAGGGGTTCTTAACGTCGTCCCTGGATTCGGGGCCGAAGCAGGTGCTGCGCTCTCGTCGAATCCAGATGTCGACGGAATCAGTTTCACTGGGTCAGTCCCCACAGGACAGGAAGTGATGCGTACTGCATCGGACAACATCACCGAGGTTCATCTTGAACTCGGTGGGAAGAGTCCAAACGTGGTCTTCCCAGACGCGGACATGGAAACTGCTCTCGATGGTGCGATAACAGGTATCTTCGCGAACGCGGGTCAGGTTTGTTCTGCTGGGTCCAGACTACTGGTTCACGAAGATATCCACGACGAGTTCGTCAGCCGCCTCGCTGACAGAGCCTCGTCGCTGTCTGTTGGCCCAGGCATCGACGACAACGATATGGGTCCACTCGTCTCTGAGGGCCACCTCGAAAAGGTCACGCGATATCTCGAGGTCGGACGCAATGAAGTCGGAGAACCGGTCACAGGTGGGGACGTCATCGACAGGGACGGGTATTTTGTTGAGCCAACAATCTTCGATGGCGTGTCGAACGACATGCGAATCGCTCAAGAAGAGATATTCGGACCGGTTCTGTCGGTCATTCCGTTCGCTGACGAGGAGGAAGCCATCGAACTTGCGAACGACGTGAATTACGGTCTTGTTGCCGGTGTATTCACCGAGAATCTCGGCCGTGCACATAGGTTCGCCCGTGACGTGCGCGCAGGCCAGATATTCATCAATGAATGGTTTGCCGGTGGCGTTGAGACGCCATTCGGTGGATTCAAAGACAGTGGGTTCGGGCGGGAGAAAGGTCTCGCTGCAATCGACTCGTATACGCAGACGAAGAACGTCTGTGCCAACATCGAACAGCGGTAACATCTAATTCTCGATGTGAGGTGTCGACGACGGCGCCTCACACTGTCGTCTCTACTTAAAAGCCGACACTATGTTTGCCCGAACAGGTTAGCAAGCAACCCGAATTGGATACACTGTCGTGAGCGTTGAAACTGCCAAGCGGTACTTCGAACTGATGGATAGCTCTGACGCTGGAACCGAAGATGTCCTTGAGTTGTACGCAGAGGACGCCGTCGTCAAATCGCCTCGGAAAGGTGTCATTGAAGGAAAAGACGAGATTCGACAGTTCTACGAAGCCAACAGCGAGTTCTTTGTCGGTGGTGAGCACGTGATGCAACAGTTCCATGAGGACGGCGACACCGTTGTCTGTGAGGGATTGCTCGACGGCGAGACTGCTGCGGGGCGTGAATTCGAAGGGATCGCCCTCACCGACATCATGACATTTGATTCAGACGATAAAATCACAGAGTTCCGCGCGTATCTCGACTACAGCGCCATTTTGAGCGAACTCCCCAGCGACGACGAGGTACCATCCTTCCACGGAAACTGATCGACTCCTCTACGTGAGCCACTGGCCCCCCCCCGCTACACGGTTACTGCGGGGCGCTTTCATCTTTCGCTGAACCCACTGCACAGAACGAGTAGTATGGAATGTCGTATACTTCTCGCAGAAATCAGCCGAGAAAGCCTACGACATTAGTCGTAGGATGAACCGGCGCATGATACTGTAACGTGTTCGTCGTTGTAATGGGTGCTATCCGACGCGGTACATCCGCGCCCACATCGAGACAATCGGACAGTATCGGATTTCCCAACCGAGAACCGGAGGTATCCTCTTCAGGATAGGTTGGATACCGACAGTGAACCACCTCGGGGTCAAGCCCTGAGGCATTCGCCTCGACCGCCTGTAAATCTCCCAAGTCAGCGGGCCGTTGCTCGTGGGGAGCCATCACAAAAGGCCATAGCTCATGTTCTCGGGACAAACCGCTCAAAAATCATGCAGTTATATATTGACTACCATGTTCCACCGAATGCATATGATACTACGTTCGGGTGGCATAGACATGGCACAACGTAACAGGCGGGACGTCTTGCGCAACACTGCAGCAGCAATTGGAACTGCAGCGACGGCCGGGTTAGCCGGCTGTTCGGGTGTCCTTGGTTCTGGAACCACAGTCTCAGTCAGCTCGAAACGATTCGCCGAACAAAAGATATTGGGGAACATGGCGCTCGAGGCGCTGAAGGCCAACACCGACCTCTCGACTGAAGATAAGACAGGTCTTGGCGGGTCAGTGCAGAATTTCAAGGCCCTCCAAAATGCGGAAGTTGACGCCTACTGGGAGTACACCGGGACTGCGTGGTACACTGAACCACCGAAGCACGAGAAGACGATCAACGACCCTGAAAAACTCTACCAGAAAGTGAAACAAGAGTTCAAGAACGAACACGGACTCATCTTCCTCGACCGCGCGCCATTGAACAACACGTTCGTGCTGATGGTCAACCCGGATTGGGCGGAAAAGACGGGTGTTCGAACGCTCTCGGACTTCGCTGAGTACGTCAACGAGGGTAACACCGACTTCCAAATGGCGTACACAGCAGAGTTCATCAATCGGTCTGATGGCTGGAAGGGTGTTGCGAGCCACTACAGCTTCGAAGACAAACTCACGGACCTCAAGTCAAACATCAAACAGGTCGGTATCGGACTGACCTACCAGATTGTCGGCAAAGGTGAAGCGCAAGTCGGCCTCGGGTTCAACACCAACCCGAACATCCCGAAGTACGACCTCGTCGTCCTCGAAGATGACAAACAGTTTTTCCCAGTGTACAATCCTGCTCCGCTCATCCAGCAGAAGACACTCGAATCGAATCCAGAAATCGAAGAAGCACTTAACCCGATTCCACCGAAGCTCACCACGGAAGCGATTCGAGGCCTGAACAAACAAGTCTCGATTGACAAAAAGGACCCGCAAACGGTCGCTAAGTCATTCCTCTCTTCCAACGGTCTCATCTAGAGATGATAGCAGAATCACTCGCCAGTTCGGGGATTACGCCAGCAGTTATCGGGGGTTATCTGGAGTTCCTCGCGTCCCACTCTACACAAATCACGCAGCTCATCGTCGAGCATCTCGTGATAACTCTGCTTACGATCGGCATCGCGCTTCCAATGGGTGTTCTCCTTGGGACATTTATCAGTCTCTACGAGTGGGCAGCAACCCCCATCCTTTGGTTTGCAGGAATCATGCAGACGATCCCATCAATCGCACTGTTCGGCCTCCTCATCCCATTTCTCGGTATCGGGAGTCCACCAGTCATCATTTCACTGGTCCTCTACTCACAGCTGCCAATCGTCCGGAATACTCATATCGGACTCACGCAGGTCGACGAAGCAGCCATTGAGGCCGGTCGCGGGCTTGGGATGGGACGTCTCTCTCGACTCCGCAGAGTGCAAATTCCACTCGCCCTTCCGGTGGTCATGGCCGGCGTCAGAAATGCTGTGGTCATCATTGTTGGCATCGCTGCTATCGGAGCCTTCATCGGGGCAGGTGGGCTTGGCGATTACCTCTTCCAGGGGATTCGTGAGCGTAACGTGGACATGATCGTCGTGACGACGGTTATTCTCTCTGCACTGGCACTGGCACTCGACTACGGGTTCGGACTCAGCGAGAGACTCCTCAGAGCCCGAAATGGCGAAGAGATCCAATCGACGCGACTGACGCGCATATTCCAGCAGGTGATCGCATGACTGCAATCAGATTCGAAGACGTGACGAAAGTGTACTCAGACGGAACCGTTGCCATCGAAAACGTCTCCTACGAAGTTGAAGAGGGGACGACCACTGTGCTCGTTGGGCCCTCTGGGTGTGGAAAGACGACGACAATGAAACTGGTCAACAGACTTGAAGATCCCTCTGGTGGGACCGTTTATTATGAGGGATCGGACGTCGAGGAACTCGACAGAATCGACCTCCGACGGGATATTGGGTACGTCATCCAAGAAATTGGTCTGTTCGGCCACATGACTGTCGGTGAGAATATCGCAACAGTCCCTGAACTCAAAGGATGGGACGAGTCGAGAATCGACGAACGCATCGACGAATTGTTGGAGCTGATGGATATGCCTCCAGAAGACTACTGTGACCAATACCCACGTGAACTCTCTGGCGGCCAACGACAGCGCGTCGGTATCGCTCGTGCACTTGCCAGTGAACCGGACGTGATGCTCATGGACGAACCGTTCGGAGCACTGGACCCGATTACCAGAGAGAACCTCCAAGACGAGTTCTTGGAACTTCAGCAACAAATCGACACGACCATTCTGTTCGTCACGCACAGCATCGACGAAGCCCTCAAGATGGGCGACAAAATTGCGATCTACGACGTTGGCCAAGTCGTCCAGTACGACACACCGCAGGAGATTCTCGAAAACCCGGCGAACGAGTTCGTCGAAGACTTCGTTGGTGCCGATAGGGGGCTCAAACGATTGCAAGTCACACAGGTCCAGACTATCATGTCCGAACCTGGAGCGGAAGCAGACACAGGGACTGCAATTGCCGCTGATGGAAACGGTAAAATGGACGTGACGCTTTCACCCGCCGACTCGGCCCAAGTTGCTCTCTCGCGGATGATTCAACATGACGTAGAGAAGCTTCCAGTCGTCGCTGATAGTGCTGTCGTTGGTACAGTCACGAAGGACACGATTCACAACATCGCGCGGAGGGGAGACTGAATGGGTGCACTGATTGAGGGATGGCAGTATCTCCTGACTAATTTCGGGGAATTCCTGACCCTGCTTCAAGAGCACCTGTTCATGGTCGCTGTTGCAGAACTGGCTGCAATCGCAGTTGCTGTTCCTGCAGCGATAGTTGCAACACGTTCCGACCGGGCAAAGAAATGGATTTTGAACGTCGGGAACGTTGCGCAAACGATTCCAACCCTCGCCATCATCGCACTCGTCTACCCCTTGCTTGGAATCGGCCTCAAGTCTGCAATCTTCGGAATCTGGGTTTACGCGTTACTTCCAATTCTCACAAATACAGTCACTGGCATCGAGAATGTTGACCGAGAGACGGTCAACGCAGCCCGTGGAATGGGGATGACTGACTGGGAGATAATGAAAAGAATCCAGCTTCCACTTGCTATCCCCGTCATCTTCGCTGGAATACGGACGAGCTCTGTCATCAATGTGGGGACTGCCTATCTCGCATTCTTCATCGGTGGCGGTGGGCTTGGTCTCTGGGTGATTAGTGGAATCCAGCTATTCAATACACCTCAGATGTTGGCTGGTGCGATTCCGGGTGCACTACTTGCGATTTGTGCCGATTTACTGCTTGCAGGAGTCGAACGATACGTCGGCCGTGGACACGACGTTCAAGTCGGTGTATCCGCGTGAGCGGCACCCAATTCTGACTTTCTCTCAATGAAGCACCCAGATTGGTTTGTTTCTCCCGAAAGGGGGGTATACGACGGTTGGTTCGTCGTGTTGGCAAGTTTTCTGGGTACTGTCGCTGTATTCGGCGTCTCCTACTCGTTCAGTGTCTTCTTCACCCGGCTACTCAACGAATTCAGTCGCTCGGGTGGGTCAACGTCACTCGTCTTTGCGCTGCAGACGTTCGTTATGTGTAGCGGCGCAGCAGTGTTCGCAGAAGTCTTCGACCGCATTAGCGTCGTTCGGACGTGGATTCTCGGCACCACGCTCTTCGGGGTTGGACTTCTCGGTGCGAGTTTCTCTAACTCGTTGTTCATGTTGACGCTTTCGTACGGTGTAGTTGCAGCGTTGGGAATGAGCTTTATTTACGTCGTCTCTTCGACGACGATTACTCGGTGGTTCGCTGGCAGACGTGCGTTTGCGTCGGGTCTCGCCAGCTCTGGGATCGGCGTCGGGATGCTCGGTATTTCACCACTCAGCCGTCATCTCATCGCGGTTGAGGGATGGCGAAAAGCGTACCTTGTCATTGTAGTTCTGGTTCTGGTGCTTCTGTTAATAGGCGGACTGCTATTGAAGCATACAGGCCGAGCACCGACCGATAAAACACGGACCACGTCGCAAAACAAGTGGCGAACTATCTGGCCAGTCGTGAAGTCACCACCATTTGTGCTGATATTCTGTGGGTGGCTACTCATTTACGTACCCGTGTATGCCGCCCTTGCTCATCTCGTCCCGTTTGTCGCATCTCAACCGTCACTCACGGCCTCAACCGGTGCATGGGCCCTCGGCGCATTTGGTGTCTCTGCTAGTCTCACGCGTTTGCTCATTGGCCCCCTAGCGGACAGGGTCGGTCGTATGGAACTGTTCGTCGCGGCTTCGGGATTAGCAAGTATCACCATTGCTTTCCTCCCGGTAGTTTCTGACACACTTGGTGTCGGAATCTTTGCTGCTACCTTTGGGATTGCATACGGTGGCAATGGTGCCCTCCTCGCACCAGTTCTCGCAGACCAATACGGAACAAACGACATTGACGGTCTGTTCGCGGTGGTATCAATTTCGTTTGCAATTGCCGGACTGGTCGCCCCACCGTTGACCTCAATCCTTCAGGCTGAGATTGGCTCATATTGGATACCGTTCACAGGCGGAGGAGTTCTCGGGTGTATAGGTGCTGGCTTGAGTTACTTCGGATTCGATATCGATGAATAGCCACTGAAGTGTTGGGGGACAACCTCCAGACTGCTTCTTCTGTGCGCCAGGGTACTACAACCTCGACGTTTACGGCGGGGATACAGTGCCCGAACGTAGTTTTAACAGCTAATACAACACACAGAATGCTAACCGAGGAGGTCTACCCGCCCTACTCCGATGAGACAATATCGGGGATTCGCCCTCTCTTCTTGGAAGACATCCCTTCCATTAGACGACCAGGCTGCAGGACGCAAAAGATAATCTTGAATCCTGTCTCACGACGAGAGATAGGGGTAACGGCAGCGTGGCAGTGCCAGCATTCCCTCGAATGATGTTAACCCGTGAATCTCCCAAACCAACGAGTCTTGGCTTGTGTGAATCCCCGCCGCTTACCGTGGGCAGGGTGTCACCCAGGAGTGGTCTAACTAGCAGCCAATCGAATCCCTCGCTTGGCCAGTAAACAACTATACGTCGCTCTTCCTACCATTCGACAATGGCTCCCTCCACCACGCGCCGCCACTTCATCGCCACTATCCCCTTTGTTACTCTCGGAGCAGGGTGTATGGGTTCTCTCCCACTTCGTGATGAATCAGGGTCACCACGTGTCGGCCTCGGGAAGATCAGTGTGCTCAATAGTCGAGACACCCGGACTACTGCCGACATCACCGTCCTCAGAGGTGGTCGCCCTGTGTACGAACAATCGCACACGCTCGAAGGTAGGGAAGCGAATCGCGTTGATATGGTCGAAGTTGTTGAAGCGTGGATGGGACAGAATGTTGCCTACGAGATTGCGGTAACTGCTCGTAATCCCCGAGTTGAGGCCACCTTCTCAACGTCGGACGCAGAACAATTAGTCGAGGACTGGGGCGAAAACGAGTGCTTCTACGTGCACTTCGATATCACCAGCGAGGAGATTCTAGCTGCGTTCAGTGGTATGGATACCTGCCACCCGTCATCCTCTAGTTCGACGGGGTCGGGTGACAGACCGACTCTGCATAGGTAACTGGGTGGGACTGTCGGTAGACTCGTGCCCTGAAATCAGCACGGCCACTGAAAGCTACCCAGTCGTTGTCAGCAGCGGCGTGAATCAGACAGAAGATGTCGCTCGTTGAGACCACGGGTATTCTACCGTATCATCATTGAACTAATCACGATATCGTACTTGTGTATCGTGTGCGGAGAGTTGCGTTTGGGGCCGACAGTCACTACGTCCGCTTGGTTCCGTTGAGGGTCACGCGTTCGTGAATAATACCGCTAATCGCCCCGATGGGGAATGTGAGCCAGAACGTTGATGCCAGTGCGACGAACCCGATAACAACCATAAATCCTAGCGCTTCCGGAATCTCTGTGTATTGCCCATTGATTACTAGCGCGATCATACTGAACGCAAAGAGGGCGAGTAGGGCGAGAATATACGTTCCCAATGCCGCTAACACGCCAGCGCTCGCACCGAAGTACGGAGTATCCGAGGGGAGAGTACGCCAGACGATGACCGCCGAAATGAATGAGGCCGGGACGACGAGTGGAAGCGCAATCAGCGCCCAAGTGCCCAAGAACTTCCAGTCACTACCGATTGGTTCTCCGAGAGTATACAGACTCCACGAGATTAGCGCGAATAGCAGTGTTGCACCCGTTGCAGCAGAGGCGAGGGCGTATCCCGCGCCGATGTCATGACGCTCTGCTCTCGGCAACCGGCCCGGGCCGTACCGTTTGCACGTCGTTCCGAGAGTGGTGAGGAAGTCAGCAGAGTTCATGATAGACGATCCAGCCGTGCAATCAAATACGTTCGTGAATCGCAACCTCTGAAACGAATGGTTCAGTGTCAGAAACTGCGTGCAACTGACAGAGTACTTCTTTCTATCTTGATCTTAAGACTGTCACCCGAGCAGTTTGTTATGACACGAATGGCTGGTCACAACAAAATTGTTCCTAGAGCGATTGTCTCCGGTTATCATGACGACATCTAACGACAAAATCCAGTTTAGGGGGGCTGACGAGAAGCGAGCAAGTCAACGCCTCAGTGAGATGCGCCTGGGAGGGATTAACATCAGTGAACTCGCTCGAGAGGGTCTCAAGGAGAAGCTTCGGGAAGTACTCTCGAATGAAGAGCGAGTCGAGTTGCACCAACAGTACCTCGACGGAGAACTGGACGAAGGTGTTGCAAAGATTCTCATCGGCGATCTGCCCGAGGATATCGAGCGTGAACGCGAGGCAGTCCGGAAGGCGGAGACGCTCAGTACCGATGGCGTCTTCCAGAACAAGTAACGAATGGGTCAGACGAGATACGGCACCCTGTTCTTGTGGATACCGACGCAGTGGACGACGCTGGCAAGTTCGTCGAGGCTCATCTGAGACCACTTGTAGCGGCGCTCTCTCGTCTCGTTCTCTGAAGCCTCCTCTTCGACGTCCAAACCCTGGGAGTTGGATTGCTGATTCACGCCTGCTCATTGGCGAGTAACCCGCTCGCTGTATGTTGGGGTAATTCTGAGTTGCAGATTTTCATTACTCACTGACTTTCTTCTATTGAGTTAACATTATGGCTTATGCGGGAGTGGACCATACACAACAAAAATTAGTAAAAACGCCACACATGCATGGTGAGACAAGATATATCATATATCGCTATATTAACTTTCGTATCCTGAAGATCCCACAGTTTCGGAGGATGGACAGTTTTGGCGTTGATTCGCCGCTGAATTAGTCCAGATCATGGGAAAAGCGAGCTAGAAGATTCGGTTAAACCAGTTTATTCCCTGTAGTTGTCAGAAATCAGCCGACATACTTCACCTAAAGATAGCGCCACCGCTCACGAGAGGCAAGCCAGTTTGCTCATTAGCTCAGTCCGGCGGAAGCAGCGCTGAAGAGACCAACTCGACGCATTCACCAGCGGTTATCGCGGGCGCGTAGTCCATCTCATCACCAGTCCCAGCTTCCAACAGGAAGTCAGTGAGTCGCCAGATATTGTACAAGAGGACGGCGAAGACAAAATAGAACAACCGAACTCGATAGTCCTTCGACGAGGTCTTTAGCTGCCAATACCCAACAGCCAATAATCAAATCTGAGTTACAGTTACAACGGTACTGACGTCATGAAACGAGCTGGCTCTCCTTGGAATCGCTATCTTGGTGGCAGGTATTGGTGCCGTGATTTGGGGAAGTACCCCTTCTTGGATACGTAGCTCCAATACTGAGTTCCCTGTATCTAACGTTCAGAGTACCTTGTCGATGTCGCGAGTGAGACAGGCGACAACGAGTTCACGGAATTGCGTCCACAAGTTTCATGAGCGAACGAATGCGCCGTACTTCCGTTTGATCCGAAAGCTTACTGTCTCGACACCGTTGACGTAAATATCGGCGTCCAATTGAGCGTTCCACGCTATGTGAAGCGACGAATACTTGCGGTGCTTGATAATCGAGGGCGCAATTTGCGAGTCGTATTTTCGTGTCGTCGTCACGTGTGAGTCGATGATTGGACTCGACCTCGTGTCGACGGGGAGCGTTATTTTCAACTTCTGAATGGCCAAAATCATTATATAAAGTCGAAGGGGAAGAAGTCCCACCAGTTCAATGGCTCTCGGCTCTGTTGAAAACCTCCTCACGTCTTGCGATTTGCTGAGTGGCTAGTTTCTCACCGGATCGGCAAAAACCGGTGGGAAGAGTCGCTCTTCTCAATGTCAACGCTGAAGGATTTCAACAGAGCCTTGTGACCATATATTTTAGAGTAAATAAATTATTGTAGTTACATTGACCCATGTGGTTTTTAAATATGAGTTATTGAGTGATTTGAAGCATCCGTTATGAATACTCCTGGAGAATCAGCGATGGCAGCGTGTGTATCCAACTGGTTGCTTGAAACGCTATTCGGTAGCCATCAACCCTTTTTCGGTACAGGGTCCAAACAATGAAAAGTACCAACTGTTTCATCCTTGAGTTGGAACGTGGAGAATGGTGGTGAGTTTTTGATTGCGGCTGGCTCTGTTGAAACCCTCTTGCCGCCTTGCGATTTCTTGAGAGACTAGTTCTACTGTGATCTACGGAAACTAGCCAGAAGGAGCGCTCTCTCCAATGTCAACCTTGAAGGATTTCAACAGAGCCAAGTTGTTCGATTACGAACTCGAAGACCTATTTGAGGATAACGAGTATAGACTCACCGAAAAACATCGGTACCCCGTTGGGGAGAACTTGTACGAACTTGGGTAACCCAGTTCGGCAATAACCGATACGTGAATCTACTGTATTCAGTACGGCCTCAACAAACTATCAGTGACTAATGATTTCAACAGAGCCGGTCACAAGATATTCATAGTATGTCTGATTCACTCTTTGTATGTATAACAAGCTGATGAAAATCATTCTCGTGATGTCTCTACTCACGTTTTCTGGGTGCGTGAGTAATGGTCAGACATCGACTGAGATTACAACCACGTCAAGCCCTACTCCAGACACCACCGCTACCCCTACCCCTACTGAACAAACGAATTCTGGACCTCCAGTCAATATACCAGAAGCAAAAGATCGCGCACTCAATGCTGAAAAAAAGCACATATCTGATGTGATGAACAATTCATCGTGTGTGAATTCGTGGAGTCTGACATCCTTTACTGGTATCGAAGAGGATGCAGAACTCGTGAACCAGAGTAATGGTGGTGTTGTAATCGAAGTAACGCTACCTTTGACGTACGGAACGGATGAGGAAGAAGCTGACTCCCGATCGATTGCAACATACCTTGTAACCCAAAACAGTACTACCCGCCTGGATGGGACCCTCACTTCTCCATGTAAAAAGTATAACAACCTCAATGATTATCTCTTTTAATACTCTTCTGTAATCCTGCCTTTGAACGGCTCAAAGTTCTGGATTAGATATTCTACTTCTATTTTTACAAACTTAATATCACAGTAAATCAACCCATAGAATTATTTACATCTGCCATTTTGATACTTCTGTAATGCCATCATATGACTTTGAAGTAGCGGTGTATCAGACAACAGATCTGACTGACCACTGTGATTCAAATTACGGTGACGAGTACAGAGCTGCAAAAAGATTTACGCTCTTGTGAAGTACATTGTTGGCGAGTCAGAGAACTGCTTGGACGATCTCTTTGAGTGCTTCTCGGCCCGGTTTGCGGAGGATTCGTCGCCGAAGTTGGAACGGTCTGAGATACGCTGTCAGTTTGTCTTTTGAGACGCCTCGATGCGGCGAGAGCCACCGTCGCGCCAGCGACGCGTGGCTCTCGCACGTGTTCACGTGCGCGTCTCCATCGACGTACTCACCATCGCCGTGAATCACTGATTCTCGGTGGAACGTCTCATCGTCGTCGAGCGGATCGTACGCCCGAAATCCGTCGGTGTAGACGGTCAGCGACTCCGTCTCGCGGTTGTCGAGAAGGAGTCGCACGGTCGCTTCGTCGGCGGATTTCGCCGGGACGACGTATCGCTGATCGCTGCCGCGATCTACGAGCGTGAACACTGGCGGTTTGTCCTCCTCGTACGTTCCTCGTCCGCGTTTCGAGAGGGCACGCGAGCGCGACTCCCAGTCGCGCTCGCGGCCTTTCTTCCCGGCAGAGACATAGAATTCGTCGATCTCGACGGGGCCAACGAGATCGATGGTTGGCGCGTCGAGCGTTCTGGCGAACTGCTCGACGCGCCGCCGAAGCGACCGATACGACACGTCGAGTTCAGCGTCTAGCTGGCGGATACTCGTGTTGAATCGGAGGAACGCGTAGAACGCGAACAAGAGCTTGTCGAGGCCGATCTTCGCGTGCGCGAAGATCGTGCCGGTCTTGTCGTTGAACGTGCGGTCGCAATCCTTACAGAGATACCGTTGATACTGCCGATAGCTGCCGTGTTTGATCACTGACTCAGACCGGCAGCGCGGGCACTGGAGGCCCTCGCGCCAGCGAACCTGCTCCAGCAGGTTCGCGGCGCTCGCCTCCGAGCTAAGCAATTCAAATGGGAACATTGCATTCGGGTGACGCTCCCGCGTCACCCTTGCCCGCTACGCTTCTACAGCGCCAGCTCTACCCGACCAACAATCTGCTTCCGAAGAGCGAAGATTTAAAGAGTACATGGAAGGAGCGTTTGATCACCCAGAAAACCAGCATACGATAACGGTTGATACTCCTACAACGTCGATCAGTGCACCACAAGAGCTCAGGCCAGGCCCATTTACTACTAATGTTCCTGGGTATCAATTTCAAGTGACCTACGACACGCTCACTGAGTGGTGGCTCGACTTTGTTGATGCCTACCTTACGAAAAGAGAGGACGCAATGCTGCTTATCACTAATTACGATAGTGGTGCAGGAAGCGCACTTGAGAATTACTACGCAATGGCAGAAGGTGGACCAGGCATCGCAGCAACCCCCAGTATTTATAATTCAGAGGGTGTCGGAGAAAATTTCGATGACATGCAAACTGCACTTCATGAAGCTGGACATACGCTGTTAGACAAGGGCCCTTACTGGGAACACCGATCAGGCAGTACATTCTTTAGCTTTGGCACATCGAAATATCACCGCACCCCAATGGGATATGAGATCGGGGAACAATCCTGTAATAGTGTCTCATCGGCGCATGATGACCATGCTGAGAAAATGTGGTACAACCCCAACTGTGCGGTGGACAACTTCGAAAAGACGACCAATCACCTGGATTAACAATGAGCAAAAAAATCAACCGACGACAGATTCTCAAGCTGACAAGTGCCGCTGCAATGACTGGATTTGCGGGGGTTGCAAGTGCAGATCAATCTGATTCTGAAGCTCCGCCTGAGATTCACTCTGATCAGTTCGAAGCCGATATTCAATTTGTGAACCACACGACTGGTGATCTAGAATTTAAACTCGATGCCATTCGAGGTGAGAGTGTTGAAAAAGGCAAATCCAAGTTCTCACGAGAAGAGACGGTAGAATCCGGTATCAACCCCGGGAAAAATGCGACTAGTAGGCCCAACACTGATTTACCAGTTCGAGGTGGGAAGTATATCTTCTATGTCGAATGTTCCGATGGTCGAACGGCTCAAAGTGAGATCATTGTTTCACCCAAGGGTCACCGGCAATATGAAACGATTAGGGTCCGCGCTACTCCTCACAAATTGAGCATTGTTTCTGAAGTGATCTAAAGAGCCTTGTAAGAGTACGACAACGGCTTCTAATCTTTTTACAACAACCGAGTCAGCAGACCAAGGGCCGAAATGGGAAAGTAAAAAATCGTTGTTATCATTTCACACCGCGTGACTCTGACGTAGCAGCAATAAATTCATTGACGACCCATTGATCACTTCGGGCAGGGTCCAAGATCGAAGATACGATGTCTAACGCAGGGACTGATTAGAGAATACTACCGCACATTACGCACTCACTGCTATGAACGACGACATCGACGACATGAAGAAGCACCTCGAAACGGCAAAAGAGAGCTCAGGCAGACGATCTAAGAAATCGTCCAAGAAACCACGCAAGCATACTGGCCGGGATAACGCAAAAGTGATCGGTCAATATGATGGTCCAGCGACCATCCCAGAAACAATTGGGGAGCTATACTTTGCTGCTGCTAGCAAAAAGAATACGTCTGTAGCTTTCGGCCGATTCAAACGGACGGCTCTGTTGAAATCTTATTGGTTCGACACGTCTCCCCTGAAACAGCCGTTCGGTAGGACTGCGTATTTATTGATTCACAGGTCTACTATCCGGTGACCTGCTCAAGGATGCGACGGTCGATTCTCCAAGCTACTCCTGCACTTAGTACAGTCATAGCTGCTCCGAGTGTGGCGAGCGTAGCGTATCCGCTCAGTGCAAGTGGAACTCCGAGACCGAGGAGACCATACTGAATTGCCATTCGTTTGTTCCCATTACGATAAGCAGATTGGCTCGTCCAAAGGGAGAGAATGCCAGCGAGTATGCCGAATAGGAAACTAGTCTGGAGACTGAAACCCCCAATCATAGCTATAGGAATCTGGGAAATAATAGCAGCCCCGATGAGGCTACCGATGGTGATGACCGCAAGACGTCGAATTGGTATCCTCTCTATCGCCATCTTTCTGTCATTTCTAACCCCATTTCAATAAGCTTCTCGGAGAAGGGCGTTACGTAGTTCCGCATATCTCACGTTTAGAGTGTCTTGTCGATGTTGTGAGTGAGACAGCCGACAACGAGTTCCCGGAACTGCTTCCACCAGAGGCGTGAACGGACGAACGCTCCGTACTTGCGTTTGAGGCGAGAGTTCACCGTCTCGTTCTGACTACGCTGACCGTAGAGGTCGGCGTCCAGTCGAGCGTTCCACGCCTTATGAAGTGACGAAAATTCTCGATGCTTGATGACCGGACGAACACCTGTTTCACGGACTAACGCCCGAATCTTCTGGTCGTCGTATCCCTTATCGCCGAGGAGAACCGCTACTTCTCCAGTGTTCCGCTTGATGAGCGACGGCGCGATCTTCGAGTCGTGTTTTCGTGTCGTCGTTACATGTAAGTCGATGATAGCGTTCGCTCTCGTGTCCACGAGAAGCGTGACTTCCAACTGCTGAATTGTCAACTTCGTGCGCTTTGTGTAGTGCTTCGAGGCATGACTGCGGTCGAACCCGGAAGCGTCGATCCCGACGACACCGTTGGTCGGGAGAAGCGTGGCTGAGAGGTTGAGCAGAACACGCCAGACTGCCATATCGAGCCGATTGAACGCTTTACACAACGTCGAGGGTGACGGAAGTTCCTCAAGCTCGATGGCGCTCCGAATGCGGGGCATCTCGATCAGTTCGTCGAGAAGCATTCGGTACGTCGTGTTCTTTCGCACTTTGAGGCAGAGTAGAACGATGTGTTGGTGGAGTGTATAGCGTCGTTTTGAGAACTTCGAGGAGTAGCGGGCGACAGCTCGTCGAGCTAAGTGGAATGCCTGCTCAACGAACTGGAGTAACTGCGACTTCGGGAGGGTCTGCATCCGATCAAACTACCGGATGAACGTGTAACTCTCTGAGGATTTCAACAGAGCCTAGCAATTCCAATATACCTCTTATTAAGATACTCGCTCATACTTCCGCTCCTCACTACAGTCTCAATGACCGGATTTGTGCTCTGGAAGGACTATACTGCAGTTGTTGATAGTCCGGCACCGCTCTTTTTCGGGTGGTGGTTTATACCGTTCGTCGTTGCCCTTGTCTTTGGAGGTATTGAACACCTCCTCCGAGGAATACTCACTTGAATATCTCGCTTTTGACGATGCCTTTGCTGCTCTAGACGATGTCGACCGCCTTGACACGGCCACAGACTTGTCTCGCCGACCTAACTCCGTCAGGATGCTGTTACACCCACAAGAACGGATAGGTTGTTGCGGCTGTGCTGAATCGCCCGCTGACGGGGTGGTTGCTCTTGCGTCCGAATGGACGGGCACCAGTGCCGAATGGAGCGGTGCAGTCGGTCGGCTAGCGACCTAGGCTGTCGACAGCATATTTTCTCGGCTCCAGCAGTAGTGACAGTGTCCCTCCATACGAGACGCCAAGTGCTCGCGACTGTCGGGGCCGCCGGTGGCGCCGCTCTGGCCGGCTGCTCAACCAGCCGGTTCTGCGGGAGGTGGCCCCGGACTGCCGAGACGACGACCGACCCGCTTCCCGGCGAGCAACGCGACTGGGCGCAGTTTGGACACACGCCCGGTCACACGGGGTTCGCATCCGAGGTTCGGGTCGATGACCCTGACACGGTCTAGTCGGTGCGCGTCGATGGGGGCTGACTTCTCCGGCCGTGGTCGGGGACCGAGTGTTTGTTCAGGTCGGGCCGAGTCCGGCGACGAACGCTGGCGGCGGGCGCTGCCGGGTGGCGGCGACTTCTCAGGGTGTCCTCCGATTGTCCACCGCGGCTCTGTGTATGTCGGCGGCCTCGACGGAGTGTACGCACTTGCTGCTCGTGATGGACGTCCGCGGTGGAGTCGCGTCACTGCCGGATCGGTGAACGAGGCCGTCCTCGGCCACGATGGTCGGGTATTTGCCTCCACCGGTCAGACGCTGCTGGCGCTCGACACGCGCGGTCGAGAGGGCTGGACCTACACGACGATGATGACTGGTTTTCGACGGCCGTCCCCGCGGCTGGCGGCGGCTCCGTCCTCTACACGACTCGGGTGCTTGGAAGCGTCGTCGCCATCCAGCCCGGTGCTGTTGGAGACCCGCTGACTGAGTGGCGGTACGCACCCGGTGAGACCAACTTCGAGACTCCCACGGTGGTCGACGGCGATGTATACATCCCTGGCGAGCGGCTCCACGCGTTGTCGGCCGCGACCGGGGCGGTGCGCTGGACGGCCCCCGTGCGAGCGACAGCTGGTGTCTCGACCGACGGGGAGCGGCTTACCCCCGTCGACGACGGGTCGCTGGTGGCGCTCGACACCGCGGATGGCACCGATCGCTGGCGTGTCTCTCTTGCCCCCGAGGCGGGTGTCTTCTTCCGGACGCGCCCGCTCGTGACCACCCACTCGGTCGTCGTCACCACGGAGAAGCCACAGCTCGACGCGCGGGTGGAGACGTTTGCTGTCGATCGAGAGAGCGGCGGGACGCTGGTGGCGCTAGCTGACTGATTCCACAATCATGCGAGAGAGATAACAGAACCAATTCCGCAAGCAAAAAATAGATAACTTATTGACTCTTTTCGGGAGCGTATGCAGATCGCTGTACTTGATACACTCCGACAACCAGAGTATACTGGCGAGAACAGGTGTGAGCCGTGTACGCTGTTGAATCTCGTCATCGCCGCGATACTCGGCTCTGTTATCGCACGAAAATCAAAGCTTGGCGGTGCAGTCGCAGTTGGCGTCTCAATCGGGCTTATTTACCTCCGTGGGTACCTTGTTCCTGGCACACCGACGATAACGAAGCGCTATCTCCCGCCAGCAGTACTCCGGTGGTTTGGAAAAGACCCAGATCCAAAGTTGGCATCCGGATTTGGACGCGACAACACGGCAACACAGTCGTCCTCAGAGAACCAGTCGCAGTCAACCACTCACAACACGCCATCGGTAACCGATGGGTCGACAGGTGATGCGGCTAGCACACCTGAGTCAAAGTCCGATTCTTCGGAAGAGGAACTCGAGGCCTTCTTTTTGAATCATGACATCCTTGAACCCTGTACGGATACAGATGACCTCTGTTTAACCGACGACTTTGAGGCAGACTGGGTTGCGGCGACTGAGCCGCTAGTCAACTTGGATATCACAGGTGAACTGGTCGCAGATACTTTCGGGATGGAGGCTGACGTTCACGAGGGGTTCGAACTTATCAAGCAAGACGAGGTACAGATTCTCCAATCCGAGTCTGAATGGATCGGACAGTGGCCATCTCGTGCAGCACTTATCGCAGATATCGCAGCGAGTCGTGTGCTTCAGTCATGGGTTTCAGGATGGAACAGTTTTGACTCAGAGGAACGAGGACCGATTCTCAATAGTTTGCGGATGTTCCTCGAAACGTGTCCGACGACGGGTGGCGACATTCAACTTAGTGAAGAAGTCGTCGAGTCGTGTTGTAGCTCTCACAGAGTCATTGCGGTCAGTTGTGAGGAGTCTGGTGAACGTCTTTTCGAACACCCACTTCCGGATTCGGAGTAGTGTTTTAGGGATTACCCCAACACATTTCGGTTTTCGCTCGGCTTAGAGCGCCAACTACCACAACCTCAGGGGATGGTTTGATGCGTGGCGTTCAGTGATTGGTTGTGTGATCTAACACCGAAGCTAGTAGCAGACAAGTGCCACAGAACTGAGTAACACCCTTAGACTCGATAGATACTCCGGAATAATTCTCTGATCGTATAGCTACCGAGACTTGGCATCTAATAATCAAGTCTGAGGTACAGTTACAACAGTACTACCGTCATAGAATATGCGTGGTATAGTACAATATATAATATGTTGACACTTGGAACCAGGTCATATCTCCAAGACACAATTCTAATTTACTAACAATACTACCTGGTTACTTAATTGATAAAATCCGCTCGGTCATGAGCGTAAATAACTGTATCCCACAGTCAGGTCTCGTCACATCTCAGATATAATTGATAGATAGAATCTTATTTACAATATATTTGTACAGAGACTCCACTTATTTAGTTGTATGCCTCGATTACCCATAGAAAAATCACATCATTTGACTAGTCTGTTATCGGACAACAATCACGGCACAAAGTCACTATCTACCAGATTATAGTACACATATTATACAATATTGCTGGCTCAGAGTGTGACTGCAGTTTCATTGGACGCAATCTGTTTCACCTAAGCCGTCACAAAAACCGATAATTGCACTAGTCAATCTAACCGCTGATATTCGAACTACACATGCCATTGCTTCCGGAGAAACGAAGTCAGAATGCAGATAATTCGCCATCAGATTTTATCTAAGCTCGAGATCGTCTTTGAGAAGGCCCGCACACATCCACTCTCCGAGGATGTGTCGACACACAGTTTCAGAGGATGGACTAGTTCCGTACCAATCATCTTGTAGCAGTAGAGTCAGAAGGAGAGTTTGAGAAGAGATGCCTTACTTTGAGGTACCTTCGAGGAGCTGTCGAGCGTACCGGTAGATCGGCGCACCGAGCCAATCACGTCCTTCTGCCATTGCCTCGAAGGTGACTCTTGCTTCCTCCTCGCTGAGGGCATCGCGCTTGACCAGCGCCCGGAGAACGATCGGAGATAGCGCAACTTCTGCACTCACTAGTTTTCGAAGTTCAGGAAGAGCTCTGTAGTCGTCGGTGATCAAGAACGCTGCATCCACCTCACGGACTGCAGCTACGCAGCTGGCTTCACCATCGTCGATTCGGCTCGTCACAAACTCACCACCAGCGACAGCAACAACGGTGAACTCGTCGGCCGTATCGAGGACGGCATTGGCGGCTTTGCCATGGCGGTCATCGTACTCAGCAGTTCTTTGGAGTTCCTCAAGAACTGCCTCTGTGGTTGCGACGTCAAACTCGGTGACGAAGACGTTGAGAACTTCGCCGACTGAAAGAGAGATGAATGCGCTCGTGTCTACAACGAGCATTTAGAGGTCTGCGAGTTTGTCTGCGAGTTCTTCACCACGATCAAGTACCTCTTTCGAAGCGCGGACGGCTTCGGCATCCTGTCGCCCGATAATCTCGGCCAGTTTCTCGAACTCGATGTGGTTATTCAGATACAGTTCGACAACAGCCTCACGGAAACTCTCATCAGACTCTTTCTCTTCGAGATACTGTCGGAGTGCTTCGATGAGAATCTCCGTTCGGTTTTTGTGAGTGACTTCGGCAGCGATGTCCGCGTGTGCTACTAACTCTTCGGGCAGTCGGAAGTTAACCCGTTTCGTGCTCATGTACATACAATGTATGTACGTATTCAAAACTTTGTCGGCCTGCTCGTCGCTTGGTTACCCTCGCAAAGCCCCCTCAGATATCGTCAGAAGATTTGGAGTCCAGTTCTATAAGGAGCGAAACAGAGTTGACAGTTCTCACCATGCCCGCTGCTATCCGAATAAGCGCTGGTGCTGCTGTCCAATACATTCAATACATCTTAGTACATCTAATATACTATGCCCATCAGCGCGGATCGCTTCGAGACCATTGACGACGGCAATGAAAACCCAAAACCGGGGACGAACGCCTACAAGCTCCTCTCGTTCTTAGCTCAGAATGCTGACCAAGCGTTCACCCAAAGCGAGATCGCCGAGCGGACGTCCGTCAAGCCCGGCTCGGTTGGTCCGACTCTCGTCAGGCTCAGAGAACGAGGTCGTGTCGAGCACCGGGGGACATACTGGCGCGTGAGTGACCACGTCTTGAGCCTTGACGCTGCAGCTAACCATGCTGCTGCTACAGCAGCGAGCCGTGAAGAAGAACCATTCGACTACGACGAGTGGCAAGAACACGCCGTTGACCCACGACAACAGCGTGACTGACACCAACCGCTTCCAGAAGGGCGACGTATTCTGGGCACCGGATCCATTTCGACGCGGGTCAAATCCACGCCTCTGGGTCGTTCTTGCTGCAGACTCGCTCCCGTATCCTGGCGAGGAGTATCTGTGTGCAGCTCTCACAACCAGTAATCTCCCGCGAAACTTCGAAGTTGGAGCTGATTGGGTGAGTGGCAACGACCCGACCAAGACCTCGTATTGTTCTCCGTGGGTCGTCGCTACAATCAAACATGACGCCGTTGTCAATCCACAGGGACAAGTGACCGAGTCATTCGCCGACGAAATGATTGCAGAGTGCAAGCAGTATCTCGGCCCCCAGTAGTCTGCACACTCGAGTGCTTGTCTCACCACTACGATTCAAGTCCGCACACATTGTGCTTAGCGTCTGCTGGTTCGCTGCTCATGACCGACCACTAGCACCTTTAGTGAAAATTCTAGTGTGTCGTCACATACAGAGAAACAATCGAGTTGGTGCTCAACACACCCCATCGTTTCCGGAGAAAACACGGATATTCAACCGAGGAGTCCAAACGACTCGAACTTCTCGCTCAGATACGCGTGATCTTTGCTCTCAGCGTTGAGGTTCACCCATCTGCATCACACAACGTCTGGTAATGCGTTCGAACCGTTTTGACTGAGGTGTCACTCACGGCCGCAACACGCGACTGTGTGAGCGGCCAGTCCCGCTCAGCTGCAGCCGTATACACACACGCCGCAGCGACTGCATGCGGATTCGCGCCCCGATGAGCCCACTCGTCGCTTGACGCCTCGGCTAACGACCGTGCTCGTCGCCGAATCAGGTCCGTCACATCAAGCGCATCCGCCACTCGCGGAACGAACTCAACCGATGTAACTGGCTTCGCAGACAGCCCGAGTTCTGTATTGAGTGCGTTATACGCCGACCGGACGCGCGATTCAGCCACCCGTGCGAGTGGGGCAAGTTCAGCGAGCGTCCGCGAAAGCCCCGCACATCGACAGGCCGCGTGGACGCTTGCAGCCGCGACTGCTTCGATCGACCGCCCCGGCAACAGATCCGCCTGCTGAGCAGACCGGAAGCACCGGCAGGCTTGGTCACGCAGGCTATCGAGAAGGTCGAGTGCGCCGGCAAGCCGCCGGACTTCGTCCAACCCGTGAGCCAACCGGCGCTCGCGACTCGACTGGTATCGACTCCGACTGTGCTGGGTCCGGAGCCGGGAGAGTTGCTGTCGGCGCTCGCCCGGGATCGGTGTCCCGTTCGCGTCGACATGTCGGCCGATTTCAGTCGCGAGACCGTGATCGTGTCGCGTCGGCGTTCGCGGCGCACCCACTCGCTTGCACTCGTCACGTTCGAACGACCGCCACTCCGGGCCGCGGTCGATGCCGTGCCCGTCGATGATGAACCCACAGGACTCACACCGCCGCTCACCAGCGTCTGTAATGACCTGCCCGCCACATTCTGAACAGGAGGCGTTTCCACAGGATTTCCCGCACGATTCGTCGAACTGTCGCTCGTAGACATCTCGTGTCGCCATCTCGAACACCGCGCGACGCATCTCGCTGCGCCCCGCACCCGTCAGGGGCTCAAAAAACGCCGCCGCCGTCTCGGACAGGTTGGCTTCGGTTGGCGGTCATTAAATGACTGAACCACAATACCAAACATGCTAGCAGGTGGACTGCCGTTGCAGGCTCGTCGTGTCACACAAGACGCGCCCTGCTCTGCAACGGGTGCGAAATCGCGTACCAAGCCATCCGCGCCCACCCCTTGATAACTCCCTCGTGGGCCTCGTGCCCACCGCGTTTCGCACACTCGAGTTATCGATATCTGTGGGCCACGAGTCGCGGACTGCGGTCGTAGGAATCTCTCACCAGGCGAACAGTTAACTGAGACAACAAATTACTATCTGGTATGAGTAGCTCACCATGGACTGCGAACTTTGCGACTGAAAAAAGCGAATGTGCAGCCGACGTCCAACGCCTCCTCGAGAAGTACCCACAGCCAGTCGTCTACGAAGTCATGAGCGAACTGCTCCGTCGAGAGATGCGCGAGCAGTTTGCTGATGCGTACACTGCGTCCCAACAGTCCGACGACTAACGAGTACTAGTGACGTACGAAATACTCACTAACGACTATTCAGACAGATCACGCCGCCCAGCGTCGACGCAGTTCCAACAGGGAAGAGCTTCAGATAGCTGTTCACACTCGCAGGGCAGGTCTGTTGTGTCATCATCGCCGCTCGATGTTGACCCACCATCTGCGACGACACGCATCTGCACGGCGAGTTCGAGTACTTGGGGACGAATCGCGACTGCAACCCGATGTTTACACGGGCCGTCACCGCTCGCATCAGCAGGACATGAACACAAATGGGGGACGCCATCCCGAATTCGAACGCGGTACTCGTGCGCGGTTGGGTCAGCATAGCTCTCGTTTCGAACACGGACATCGCCATCAAGGAGTTCGAACGCGAACGCCTCGTACTGCGCCCGCTTGAGGACGCGCGTAGGTACGAACTCTGGGAGTACAGGAGTCATGGTAGCCAGCGCGCACTGCGCGCACCCCTTCGGGCGCATGAAAAACTACGCTGTCGAACGGAGTGACAGGTGACACAGAATCAGGTCGGATTCTTTGTGCTGACCTATCCTGATTGTCCTGAAGTCAATACAGAGACCGTATCGAGCAACTGTGTTTGGTTTTCTCCAGATGTTATAGTGACATCTGTTCAATCAATAGATTTAATAATAAATGTGTGAACTCCACAATGCCGGGGTGCCTCTGTGTTAACACCGGCAAGTCCCTAATCCGGGTGCCCGGCCGGTTTAGGGTTAGTTGGGTCCCCTTTCCCAACTTTTCAGAAGTACATTGGCTTTAGATAGCTGTGCTGCAGCGGGTAGATTTTTGATGACAATACAACTCTAGTGTAGAATTTTCAAGAATATCTGTGCCATTGGTGGTGCTGATAAGCATGCTTTCTCGATGTCTCAGGTGATTCACCGCTGAATCTACGAAAACAACACCCTGTAAAGTGTTCCTCAACACCCTCTGTCGCAGGGCAAGATATAGCTGACAAAGAGGTTCAACAGAGCCGCGACAGCAGAACCACAGATGAGAGATCTCAGACCGCGTCGAGTGTTGAGAGAATCTCTTCAGCCGTCCCACTAATCCGACCCAGTCGCTCTTGCAGCACGTCTGTCTCCTCGCCCTGCCACGCCGCGAGATAGAACGCCGACCCACTCGTGTCTAAGCCGAGATATCGACCGACCACGTACGCAACGGCCTCCGCTTCGACCTCGCGTTTCGCCCGCTCGGTTGCGTCGGTGATGTCGAAGTGCAAAATCGCGTGGGCGTACTCGTGGATGATCGTCGATGCGAGATCGGCACGGTTCGGCCGGTCCTTCACTTCCACGAGTGGGGTGAGGTCTTGGACGCTCCGCGACTGGCAGACGCCCTTCGCCTCCCCATGTCGCCACTCGTCGGGATCGACGATGCGGATGGTCACGCCGAGGTCCGACGCGATGTGAGTGAGGTCATCGACGAGCGTATCAGGCTCACCGGTCGCCGCCGTATCCAGCTTTGGGAGTGGCTCGCCCTCAGTCTGCGAAATGTCGAAAACCGGTGCAGGCTTGAAGCCCACGAGGCCCTCCGACCACTCTTCGGGTGGCGTCTCATCGTACTCACACTCGCTGTTTTCGTGATAGCTCGGTGCGTTCCCACACTCGGGGCATTGGGTCGTGATGATCGGCGCCCAAATCCAGATCGCCGACTCGCCTTCCTGGACGTATCGGTCGAACACCTCCTGCCACGTCCGGTAGCCAGCGACTTTCGTCGCCTCGGGGCATTGGAGGGTGATGAGGAGTGTGTTGCGGTGGGAGTAGTCGTGGAACTGGCTCTGGACGTCCAGCCACGCTTGGAACTGCTTGCTCGCCCGAGCGTCGGAGACGTCGTCAGCGAGGTCCGCAAGCCATTGTTCGATCGTGCGATGCATCTCATCGTGTCGCGTGTCGGTCTCGTCGAACGACACCGACGGAGAACTCGTTGTTGCCATTGGTTTCAGTTCTAACACGTCTCTCTAGGACGCGCCGCACCCCTCTGGGGCGCACAAAAAACAGGTAAGACGACCTACTGGTCGGTGTCCTCGCACTCGAGGCTCCGAAGGTACTGTCGACACTCGCCGAACAGGCCGCTTGCAGTCGCCTCGCCAGTCGTGAGGTGGCGAACCCACTCAATCGCCCAGCAGTACACGGGATCGGACTCACCTGTGCCGTGGATGTACCACCAGCGAGCGGCTTTGAGCACAACGAGCGGATTCGTCGGCGGTTGTTCACTCAGAAGGTCCCACGAAATCGACTCGATTTCATCGGGAACGTCGGCTCGGGTGAACTCCGAACGATGCACGAGTTCGAGGTCGACCGGAACCTGATCGATTGATACGTCTGACTCTGTTTGTTGGTGACTCATGGAAATCACGTCACACGGACTGTGTCTTCAGCCCGCACCCATCACGGGCGCAAAAAATCTCGATGTCGCGCTAGTACCGACGGGTCTCTCAACCGACACTATGCGAGGTGCGACACTTCCTCCGGTTCGGATTCGTCAGCGAACTCGTTGCGCTCGACTGGCGTCCAGTCTTCGGTCGTGGTTGGTGCCCACCAATCGACGTGGTAGTCACCCGGTGCACCGAGAATCTTAACTTGTGCTTCGTCGTCCGGGAGCGGCCGGCGAAGTTTTTCGTCAACGTGGAGATTCCACGTCGTCGTCGCGTCGAATGTGATGATGACCGCCTCATCGTACCCCCGCGACTCAGGCGACTCACGGCACGTCACACTGGTATTGCACTCTGTGCAGAACACCCCCTCGAAGGGAATGTGCGTGAACGCTTCCGTGCCACACACCGGACACCACAGAAACTCGAACAGCGCGTCGTCGTGGCGGCACACACGCTCAAGACTCATCGATCATTCACCACCGTTGCAGGTGTCACGAGCGGCTGGTGTGGGAAGTGAGACAACTCGGCTGCTGACGTTGGAATCAACATCTGTTACTGTGCCTCCGCCCCTTCGGGCGGCGCAAAAACAACGCCGTAGTGTAGACCTGCTGAATGCGCAATAGAGCTGAATGAGGTACCCTGTCGTAGGAGTTAGGTAATCCGTCGACTGTGAGGTTGCGAGTTCACGGATACAATCGTGAAAGTGGCAGAGTGAGAGTACATTTCGTCTGTCTTCCTGTGGCAATTGCAGAGTAGTATCCCAATATGAGCCCGGTGCGACACACCACAGGAAGACTTTACTCTGTGTCTACTGCTAACTCCGCGAGGACGTCATCGTGTGAGGTCGTTCGAACGCACTCGACAAACGCACGTGCAGCAGTGTCAGTCGCAAACACCGACGCATCATAGCCGACGGAGCCACCGAACACAGTCCACTCGTCGGTCACCACACCACCGGACAGCGGCGTGTACTCGACACGATAGGTGTCAGCCACGTCGTCGACGACGATTCGAACAGCGATACCACGATCAGAAAGTGTCTCTCTCAGGAGTGCCATTGGCCACAGCGTCGACTCAGTAATGGACATCAGCGGGAACGATCCACAGATGGTCGTTGGGCCCAACGAGTTGCTCAAGCCGCTCGCGATGCCGAATCCCGTCAGCGAACTCGTCGTAGAGGTACACCGCCGGTCCGCGGTATGCCCCGAGATTGTGGCACGCATGCCTGACAAGGTCCTCATCGCGCATAATCGCCGCGGCGTCAAGCTCGTCAACACCCTCTCGAACACGCTCGAGATTTCGTTCGAACTCACGTGTCGTCGCCTGCCACCCACGCTCGAGGAGTTCCTGGCCGTCCTCCGAGCCAACGGGCACTGCAACTGGGAGGTCACCCCATCGGGCGCTGCCGGCGACGGTCGTTGAATCGTCATCGAACGTCACATAGTAGTCAAACACCGACTCGGCGTGCGGGGCAGCACCCACCAGTTGGTTGAACACGTCAGCGGCCCGTGAGAGGGCGTCGTCTGTTGTCGATGCAGTCACGAGTGCGTAGATTACTTGGTGCATTCGTCGTCACCTCGCCGACTCAGGAGTCGATGTCTGTCCGACCCCCTGCGCCGGCGCCCATCGCCGGCGCACACAAACACAACCCACTACGACACGCCAGAAATCACGTGTTCGGGTGCTCTTGGGTTCCTACACAGTAGGGCCCGATGTCACGAGTGACTGTTGCACGTGACAATGTTGTTTACTAACCAGTAGTACGCCACGCTATTCGTCAAGTGAGCTGACAACGTCGTCGACCCGATGCAACAACAGCCAGTAAAATCGTGGACTACTGTAGAGGATACATCACACTGACTCTGCTGAATCCACAGTCGCTGATAAATCGGTGAAACCATGCTGAACTCAGGGTGCAAGTCGGTCCCCGGTATAATATCCGCCTGAGAAAGCTGAGTCGCCCAAAACATATGCAGACTTGACGCAATCAGATCGTCATTTTCCGATGATATTTCTCAACCCGTGCTGAATACAGAGCGCATGTCTCGCAGGTGATCCACACTACGTCACCGTCTATATCGGTAGACTATTAGTCGTTCCTCAGATACGCCCGCTATGGCAGCCGTACCAACATCACCGCTCTTCCACCTCTATGTTGGTACCTTCACTGTAGCCGCCCTCGCCTGTTTTGCAAGCCTCACACGCCTCCACCAAATCACCGACTCCGACACGCGACGCGGCCTGTGGGCACTCCTCCTAACTAGTGGTAGCTGGGCGACCGCACAGGTCGGCTTTCTTGTTTCCCCCACGCCGGCCCTCAAACTCGGCTGGTATACGCTCGGACTGGTGGTAGGTCTCGCCGCTGTCGGAGCTTGGCTCTACTTCTGTTCTGCATACACCGGTCGAACCTACCACCACAACCCGACGTATCGCCGCCTCGCTGTCGGCGTCTACGTCGTCCTCGTCGCGGTGAAAATTACCAACCCTCTCCACCACGAATACTTCATAACCACCGCCGTCACCACCCCCTTCCCCCATCTCTCCGTGGCTACCGGGCCACTCCACTGGACCGCGATGGCTTTCTCGTACGCACTCGCCTTCGTCGGCTACTTCATGCTCCTAGAACTGTTTACCCAAATCGACTATGACACACGCCCACTCTTCGCACTCGTCGGAATCACGGGCCTCCCAGTCGTGCTAGATATTATTGGGTACACCACGTCCTACCTCATCGACATCACCTACGAGCCTCTGGGAGTCGCTGTGTTCGCCGTCGGTGTTGCGTTTGCCTATATCGACCAGTTTGATGCCGTCCAACTGGCCGGCGAACGGGACGAACCCATCATCGCACTCGACGCGGACAACCACATCCGGGATACGAACCACGCGGCGCGGACCGTATTCCCCACGCTCAACGGTGCTGAGGGAGCTCAGTTGGAGCAGGCACTCCCGCATGTGGCTGCCTGTCTCAACAGCGACGACCCAATTCTGCCGGTCCAACAGTCGGATTTTACACGCTATTACCGGGTGACTGAGACGCCGTATGGGACAGTGAAGTCTGGGCTCGGACAAACCATCGTCCTCACCGACGTGACCGAGCGTGAGCGGTACCGTGAGGAATTAGAACGGCAGAACGAACGCCTCGACCAGTTCGCTAGTCTAGTGAGCCATGACCTCCGCAATCCACTCAACGTGGCCACAGGCCAGTTCGAGTTACTGTGCGAGGAACTAAGCGTAGCGGAAGAAAATGAGCATGCAGTAGCTGTCGAGCGAGCATTTGACCGGATGGATGACCTGATTGGCCAAGTCCTCACGCTTGCCCGCGAGGGACGACCGGTTGAGCAGTGGGACGCTGTGTTACTTTCATCGGTTGCAACGGAGAGTTGGGGGATGGTTGAGACAGCCACCGCCGACTTACGAGTGGCTGACGACGTAGAGTTCAAGGCAGATACGGCACGGCTACAGCGACTGTTCGAGAACCTGTTTCGGAATGCCCTTGACCACGGTGGGCCCGATGTGACGGTTACGGTGGGGGTGCTTCCTGATCGAGAGGGATTTTACGTGGCGGATGATGGGCCCGGTATCCCCCTGGAGGACCGTGATTCGGTGTTTGAGCCGGGGTATACGACGCGAGAGGGTGGGACCGGGTTTGGGCTTGCGATTGTCGCCGAGATAGTCGCTGCCCATGGGTGGACAGTACAGGTGACCGAGAGTGACACTGGCGGTGCTCGCTTCGAGATTTTCGGTATCGAAACCGTGGCGTGAAACAACTGGCAGTCCCAGACCGCGCCACTGCTAACCACAGCAGTCCTACTCACCGGTTAGTTCAGGAGGGTGAGATGGAATAAACGAGCCTTCTATGATGAATGCACCCTCTCTATGTCACACGGTTTCTGTTAGTTCTACGGAACTCAACAGAGCCCTCTGAGTCGTCTCCGTACCAATATCAGGTATCTGGATCAGGTCCGTACTGTGGTGTTCGACACACGGAACACCGCCAGATCGGCTCTCCAGCCCACACTGTGGGCGGACCGTCGTCGCGTAAGTCGAACCGATGCGGTGTCTGCTCGCCACACGACTGACAGCGGAGCAGTTGCCGTGTTGTCGAGGCTGACGACGATTGTGGTGGCGAGGAGTCGGCAGACGCTCGTCGAACTGCAATCGCCGGGACAACCCACGTCTCCGAGTCCGAGAGTAACTGCTCACGACGGGAGTCCTCAGTAATCTGCGTCCCAGCAGCGTCGTACCATCGCGAAAAAGAACCCTCCGTCGAAGGAGAGGCGGACCACAGCGAGACGGACCGTGCTTTCGCCACGAAGCCATCCTCCCGCGACCCAGTCGCTGGGACGACGTCCGGGAGGTGACCCCATCGCATTCGAAGTGGCTCCCCGAGCGACTGTTCGAGCGCCGCAATGAGTGTACACTCGTCGATAGGGGATGAGTGGGACTTCTGCAGTAATCGGGCTGCTGCAGTCCCTTTTGCGAGTGCACCCCGCGATGACTGTGACGGAACGAGCAGGCAGATGATGCCGTGGAGTGATTGCTCGCGGGGCGCTGAGGTGCTGTCTGGGACCGAGACGTCCTGTTCAAGGCAGAACCGACACTGGCTCTCGGTCCGAGGAATAGCCCACTCACAGGTCTGGCAGGTGTCCGTATCCCGGTCGTTACCTGCAGGGTAGTCACGCTCCGGGATTCCGTCGCCGTACTCGGCATGGTCAGTTTCCAACTGTGGGTCCGGGATTTGCGTCGCTTCGCCATATGGTCGAAATTCAGCGGTCCGGTCACGGTAGGGCGGCATACCGCGTCGTGGCTGTACGTTCGGATATAAACGTTCGTCCAGCAAGGCCACTCTGAAACCCGGCCGATGGCCAACAAACGTATATGTATTCTTAAACTAGCTGCGGACAGCAAAATGTACGACTTGACCGGGTTCCAACGCGACCTGCTGTACGTCACCGCCGGCTTGGATGAACCACACGGACTCGCAATCAAAGACCAACTCGAAGACTACTACGAAACCGAGATCCACCACGGCCGGCTGTATCCCAATCTCGATACACTCGTCGAGAAGGGACTGCTCGACAAAGGCGAAAAGGACCGCCGAACGAACGTCTACGCGATCACAGCCAGAGGTCGCCGAGAAATCGAAGCCCGTGACGACTGGGAACAACAGTATACAAGCGAACTCACCACCTAACTGTACGAGACGAGTGACTGTTTTCGTCGACTGTCCGTACGAGTGAGACTAGCGTCTCCTATTACGTTGGATCGACCCCATTGAAATCCTCAGACTGTGACAGGAAGTGCGTGCAACATACAGAGAGTGAAGCCAGCATTCGAGAGTAGTAGATAGGTTACATCTCGGGAATTGAGGCCGACAGAAGCAAGGAAGAAGCTCGACTCTCACATCGTTCACATTCTTGGGTACAGAAGACTACTCGCGCTCTTCGATGACGATCTTCCGGGCCTCAGCTACGATACCTTGAGTCTCCGCAAATGCCTCTGCGTCTAAAGCGACAGCTGCACCGACCCCATCTCGGAGGACGAAGTTCATCTCGATGACGTTCTCGAAGCACTGGACCAAGCACGTCAATTCGCCGTGGTCCTCTGCAAACGTGTCCTTGTAGACCGGTGCAGTCAACGAGTCCAGCCGTGACTCGTCAACCGCTTTTTTAATGTCGTCCTCTGTGTATCGGACAGCCACGTCATCTCGCAAGTAAACGACGTCGTGACTGTCTTGGTTGTACTTCACGATGCTCCGAAGATTGCCGTTTGTCCTTTCCTCGAAATATTCTTCGAGCCGAGACGCCATCTTGGTAGCCATTGTCAGTATGTTGTCTGTGAAGAATCATATAACCACGGTCAAATCCACCTCAATTCGCTAATTTAGCGGAATCAATGGCTGGGTTGCTAGTTGTCTGGGCCACTGTAAGGTGTGACAGTTGCGTGACCGACTTGCGCCCTCTATTCAGCACGCCTTCGACAAACCATCAGGGGCTTAGGATTTCAACAGAGCCCACTAGACTTAGATCGTCGACTTTACCCGACACGATGAAACCCGTGGTGAACTGTGAGTCCAGTATAGAGTCGGTGTTGTTCATCAACCGAATGCGTACATACCACCCAAGCGGCTCCCAATATAGAGACGCCGGTTAACGACAGCTGGCGATCCTGTGATCTCAGTACCGGTGTCGAATGACCACATCAGCTTACCTGTCCGTGCATGGAGTTCGTATACGTACCTGTCGTAGCCGCCGAAATACACACGGTTTTGGACAACAGCAGGCGACGAGACAATTCCTTGAATCGGGTGGTCACCAACGCTGAAGGCCCATTGTTCTTCACCAGTCGCTCGGTCAAATGCGAGTAGTTGGTTGTTGGTAGAGCCAAGATAGATGAGTCGATCAGAGATCGCTGGTGAGTTGGTAATTGTCCCGACATAGACACGCCAACGTTCTGTTCCATCTGCTGCGTCGTAGGTCGCGAGATACGGCCAGCCACCAACATACACAATCCCATCGACGAGGACAATGTGTCGTGGAGAGTACGGAACAGGGTGAGACCACTCGACCACGCCAGTTGCTGCGTCGAGCCGAGAGATCCGTGAATTAGACCCCCCGAAGAAAATACTCCCATCACTCATCGCAAGTGATGTGATTCCAAAGCCGGTGTCGAGACTCCAGATAGGAGTCCCGTCAGCTGCTGAAATCGCGTGAATAACCCCATTCGCGTCACTAAAATACACCACCCCATCAGAAACAACTGAATCATGATTAAGTATCGCACCAGCATCGTAGCGCCAGAGTTCACTCCCAGTAGCGCTATCGAATGCGTAGAAGATATGCTCCCAATCGCCAATATAGACGACTCCGTTCGCTACAGTTGGTCTTGAGGGGGCGATTCGCCCGTTGGTTGGACTGTTCCAGACGATGCACCCATCAGCGACATCGTAGGCGAAGAGACCATTCGCGGCTGTCCCGTGGTAAAGTAGTTCTCCGACGACGGCTGGACTACTCGAGAATGATCCGTCGGTCGTCTCCCATACTTTTGTGAGTTTGCCTGTGGGCCGTCTCCCATGCGGGTTATATCCAGACCGACCATTGTCAAACTGGAACGTCGGCCACGACGGCTCTGTTGCTGCACGAGCAGCAACGGGGCGTCCCGTGCGGAGAGCTGCAGTTCCAATCGCAAATGAGGTCCCCAAAATTCGGAGTGCCTGTCGTCGATTCAGCCCTTGTTGGTTCCCCCGAAGCATGCTAGTCGGTGGGGAGACAGGGTAATAGTCATGATAGTGATACCCCAGTTTAACAGTCACTTTCATTGGAGAATATCGAAGGCACCAATCCTCACCGTGACGTCGAAAAAGAGTTCTAGAGGTCGTGGCTGCGCGCGCAGCGTCTGCGAGCACGGAGCGGAGGGTGGGGCGGTGGGGTCTGGGTCGGCCCGGCCACCAGCAAAAAAGAAGGCCGCCGCGCGCCGTTAGGCGTCCCACCAAGCGTCGCGCTCGGGGAACATCACGGTCGTCCACCCCGTCAGCGCCACCGAGACGCGCCCATCGTACCAGTTCCGCGCCGCTCCGTGAACCCGCACGCGTTCGCCCTCGCGAATCCACGGCACGTCCGAGGCCTTCCAACTCGTCAGCTTCACCTGCCCGCTTTCGTCTTCGAGGAGCCCCGCTTGCTGAATCGCCGGCGACTCCGACTCCCACACTGTCGTCAGCGTCCCTTCAACGCACACTTCGCGTCGCGACACGCCCTCAAGCTTCCCGATTGGCACCATCGTCCCCGGGGCACCTTCGAGTTCTTCGAACACACTCACCGCTGCCGACAGCATGTCTTTCCCACTCAACACCGCCTCGCTCAGCCGCCGACTGATCGCCGCTCGCGACCAGCCATCCAGCTTCTCCGCTAAGCGCGTTGCCTGCTTGTGTACTGCGCCCAACTGCTCTTGGGTCAGCTCCGTCCGGGGGTCTGCCCGGTCAGGGTCAGCTATCGGATTCACACTCGCCGCCCGCTTCTGGAACTGCCGCCGTCGCGCAGCGCTCCGCTCGGCCGCAATCATCCGCGACCGCGCCTCACGACCCTCTTGCGAGCCCAGTTCCGCACGGGCACTAATCCGTTCGAGTTCAGCTTCCCGCGCTCGAATGCGCTCTTCTTGGGCCAACGTCACGCCGTCGATCCGCTCGTCGCTCGTGTCTGCGATCCCATCTGGGTGGTTCGCATCCACCTTTGCTTGGATTTCCTGTTGCACCGTCGCCTGAAACTGCGGCGTCTCGTCGACAACCTCGAAGCCGTCTTCGTCGACTGTCGTCTCATCCGCTTGCTCGAACGCCTGTTCAGCCACCGAAACTACCTTGCGATTGGAGTTGTTACTAGACATTGTAGTTCCTGAAGGCGCTAACGCGCCGACTCCCGCGACCTCACTCGCGGGATTCTCACGAACCAACACTTGAGCCACGGCTCCGACGTCGACCGATGACGCCGTCACCGAGGTGCCCGCGCCGCGCCTTCACGCCGGACCCTGTCCGGCGCGGCGCGGCACCGACGGCACCCCCACAGACGAGTGCGGGGGGTGAACCTCGAGGTGAGCGCGCGGTCACCACCATATACCCAACCGGTCACCGCGGGTCGGCGCCGCGCCGACGCCCGTCCGTCGGCAGACGCAACGGCAGCGGTCGCGGCGCCGAGGCGGCACGGCCGGGGGGTATACGGTGGTGAACGGCGTCGCATACGGCCACAGCGAGGCCGCAGAGAGCGAGGACCCGCCGGACCAGCACCGCGCCCGGACCCGCACGAGCCTGTCCCGTCCGTCGCAGACGCAACGGAAACGCCTCGTGCGGCAGCCCGGCGCGGGCTGGACGCCCGCGGACCCACAGCTCGTCGCGGCCGAGTTTGAGCGCATGCCCGGCAGGCCGCACAGCCAGCCCTGAGTGAGCCCCGGACCGTGGCATACTGGGGGTGAGCACGGCGAGCCCCCAGTAGCCACCGCAGCCCGGGTGAACGAGGGGTGAGGGCAAGTGCCCGAACGGCGAGCAGCCCGCCCGGACCGCGCAAGCGGCCACGTCTGAGCCAGCCGGCCGGCGGCGCGACCGCATCGAGGGAGCGCCGACGCAACGGCTGGTGAAGATGCAGCCAGCCCGGTCTCGGTCACGGCCCGGATGCGGGTCGAGTGCTCGCAGACCCGCCCTCGGGGCTGACCGGTATCGGGTGGCTGCACGCGGCCCGACCCGGCCCCGCGACCGTGCACCGTCCGTCGGAGACGCAACGGAAGCGCGAAACGCCCGGGCCCGGCAGGAACGGGCTGCCCGCCGGAGCGCGCACAACCCGAGCAGTCGCCCCCCAAACGTACCGACACAACTCACCTCCCAAACACGTGAGATTGCTAGTTTCTACTCGCTAGCTTGCTATCCAGATCGTTGAGGACGTGACCCTCGTCTCCATCCCAAATGAAACACAACAACGGAGTATCTCACGCTTGCTTCGAATATGGCAGCAGTACGAGGCCGCCAAAGATGCTCTCGAAAAACTAACTCAGCAGACGTCGTCCAACTCTCACCACGTGATCTCAAATCGTGCGCCACCTTCAGAACCCGTTGTAACGGCAATATCCCAACCATGGCCCTCGACAATTTGAGAGACAATCGAGAGCCCATAGCCAGTTCCGTCAGCAGTTGTCGAATATCCATGGGTAAATATCTCTGACCGAATCGGCTCAGCGATCCCGGGGCCATCATCTTCGATATAGAGTCCCGTATCGTCAAGGAGGCTTCCAACAGTCACAGTCGCCCCAGCACCAGCATGTTCAACGGCATTGCGGAACAAGTTCTCTAGTAGTTCCTGAAAACGACTCTTATCCGCGGCGATCACTCCGAGATCATCGTCTAGTTGGAGCGTCGCTTGCTGTGTCTCAACGCTACTCCACGACGCATGGAGACACTCACGGATATCAACCGATTCGGTCTCACCAA
>NZ_AOLP01000005.1 GCF_000337795.1 Haloferax denitrificans ATCC 35960 | reverse complement strand
GGAACGCCGCGATGCCGCGGGTGTCGGCGTCGGCCCCGTCGAGCGCCTCTGCCTGCCCTTCGCTCCAGTCGGTGAGCGCGCCGAAGTCGACCGGGCCGCGCATCACGTTGTCGGCGACGACGACCCCGCCGACCGCGACCCGGTCGGAGACGAGGTCGAACGCCTCGGCGTAGCGGTGTTTCTGGTGGTCCAAGAGGACGAGGTCGAACTCGCCGTCGACGCCCTCGAACAGGTCGAGCGCGTCGCCTTCGAGGAACGTCGTCCGGTCGGCGAGGCCGGCGCGGTCGAGGAAGTCCCGCGCCATGTCGAGTTCGTGGGCGTCGTGTTCCGTCAGGTAGAGTTCGGCGTCGTCGGCCATCCCCTCGGCGAACCACGTCGCGGAGTAGCCGAAGCCGGAGCCGAACTCGAACAGCCGCCTCGCGTCCGCGAGGTGCGCGAGGACGCGGAGCACGCCGCCCGCCTCGGGACCGATGATGGGAAAGCCGTGCTCGTCGGCGTAGGCGGCCATCTCGGCCTGCACCGCGTCGTGTTCGGGCGCGGTCGCCGCGAGGAACCGCCGCGTCTCGTCGGTCAGGATGTCCATGCCGGAGGGGCGCTCGCGAGGGACATAAAATCGGTCGCCGCGGCCGCGTTCGCGGGGACTGCCGTCACTCACTCGGTCGGCGCACCCGCGGTCGGCGACGGCGTCCGCTATTCGCCGACCCGCGTACGCTTAAGTAGAGACAAACCACATCTTCGACCATGTTTGACCCCGACGAGCTCGAAGAGATTCGGGAGGCGAAAGCCGAGTGGGAGGAGGAGACGCTGGGACCGACGCTCGACCGCTTCGGGGAGCGGAAAGACGAGTTCACGACCGACACGGGCGGCAACGTCGTCGAGCGGCTCTACACCCCGGACGACGCCGACGTGGACTACGACGAAGACGTGGGCTTCCCGGGCGAGAAACCGTACACGCGCGGGGTGTATCCGACGATGCACCGCGGGCGGCTCTGGACGATGCGGCAGTACGCGGGCTTCGGGACGGCCGCCGAGACGAACGAGCGGTTCCGCTACCTCATCGACAACGGCTCGTCGGGGCTGTCGCTCGCGTTCGACCTGCCGACGCAGATGGGCTACGACTCCGACGCGATGATGGCCGCCGGCGAGGTCGGGAAGTCGGGCGTCGCCATCGACAGCCTCCACGACATGGAGACGGTGTTCGACGGCATCGACCTCGGCGAGGTCTCCACGTCGATGACCATCAACGCCCCGGCGGCCGTGTTGCTGGCGATGTACGTCGCCCTCGGCGACAAGCAGGGCGTCCCCCGCGAGGAGCTCCGCGGCACCATCCAGAACGACATCATGAAGGAGTACATCGCGCGGAACCTCTACATCTTCCCGCCGGAGCCGTCGATGCGACTCATCACGGACATCTTCGAGTTCTGCGCGGCGGAGACGCCGAAGTTCAACACCATCTCCATCTCCGGCTACCACATCCGCGAGGCCGGCTCGACCGCCGCCCAAGAGGTCGCGTTCACCCTCGGAAACGGCATCCAGTACGTCGAGGCCGCGGTCGAGGCGGGTCTCGACGTGGACGAGTTCGCTCCCCAGTTGTCCTTCTTTTTCAACGCCCACAACAACATCCTCGAAGAGGTGGCGAAGTTCCGCGCCGCCCGGCGGATGTGGGCGAAAATCATGGAAGAGCGCTTCGGCGCGGAGAACCCGAAGTCGATGCAGTTGAAGTTCCACACCCAGACCGGCGGGTCGACGCTCACCGCCCAGCAGGTCGAGAACAACGTCGTCCGGGTCGCCTATCAGGCGCTGGCGGCCGTCCTCGGCGGCACGCAGTCGCTCCACACCAACGGGAAGGACGAGGCGCTGTCGCTCCCCACAGAGAAGTCGGTCCGCACGGCGCTCCGCACCCAGCAGATTCTCGCCCACGAGTCGGGCGCGGCGGACACCATCGACCCGCTGGCGGGCAGTTACTACGTCGAGGCGCTGACCGACGACATCGAAGACGAGGCGTTCGACCTGCTCGACGAGGTCGACGACCGCGGCGGGATGCTCGACGCCGTCAAGAACCAGTGGGTCCAGCGGGAGATTCAGGACGTGGCCTACGAGCGCCAACGCGAGATTGAGGAGGGCGAGCGCGTCATCGTCGGCGTCAACGAGTATCAGGTGGACGAGGAGCCGACCGTCGAGGTCCAAGAGGTCTCCGAGGAAGACGAGCGCAAGCAGGTCGACTCGCTCGACGCCCGGAAGGACGACCGCGACGAGGAGGCCGTCGAGGCCGCGCTGGAGGACATCCGCGCCGCCGCCAACGGCGACGAGAACCTCCTTCCGCTCATCGTCACGGCGGTCAAGGCCTACGCGACGGTCGGCGAGATATGCGGCGTCCTCCGCGAGGAGTTCGGCGAGTACGAACCCGGCATGGCCTGAAGCGGCCCCGACACTCCCGAACGACCAGCGCCGACGACAGCCCCCGCCCCGTGCCAACAAGTCACTAAGTCTATAATTTCACCCGGCTAACCAGTTTTATTATCACCCCCCGAGTGGAGCCAACCGAGGCTTATGATGCCGTTTATCGCGTTCTAAACCCGTCACACGCCCGGTCGCCGTCTGTCGGCGCGAGGTTCGCGCCACCAGTCGCTCGACGTTCGAGCGGCGGCCGTCGCGTTGCGGGGCTCTTCGACCGGAGAGCCCCCGGTATCGCATCCGATTGTCCACCTCACCAGACGAATGTCACGAAGACGCTCCCGAGACAGTCGTACCGGCTCCGATTACCACCCCTCCCATCACCGTCCCGCGCCCTCGCTCGCGACGCAGGCCGTCCTGCTCGCCTCGATGGCCGCGGTCGTCGCGGTCGTCACCTTTCCCGTGGCGTCGCTCGCGGTCGCCGTCACCGTCGCCGCCGTCGTCGCCGTCGCCCGCGTCATCGTCACCCGGGCCGACCGCTCGATGCTGACGGTCGACGTGCCCGGCGTCCCCGTCGAGGTCACGGTCTCCCGGACCGCCCGCGACTGAGGCCCGACCCGACGCCGTGAATCCACGCCGACCCCGCTCGCGCACCTCCGACGCTCACACCCCGCGACCACTCGCCCCTCGCGTCCCGCTCTTGACGCGCCCCTCCGCGCTCCGTCCCGACTCGCTTCGCTCCGTCCCGTCACTCCCCGGATTCGAGGAACCGACCCCGAAGCCACCGAGCGACCGCCACGACGAGCATCGCTTGGAGGTAGCCGAAGACGGCGAGCGCCGGGTAGAACACCGACGTCTCGCGGACGCCGAACTCGTTGGCCGCGAGCGTGTCGAAAAAGAAGGCGGCCACCAGCGCGGGGTAGTCGAGGACCCAGACTTCTATCGGCACCACGCCGAAGAAGCCGACCGCCCACACGGCCACGAGGACGGCGAAGACGGCGAGCGTGGCCCGGTCCGTGGCGAGTCGGGCGAACCCGCGTGCGAGCCGCCGTGGGTCGCGGGCGGCGCGTCGGGTCGTCGTCGTCATCGTCGGCTCACGCCACGTCGGCGTTCGACTCGGACGCGGGTTCGGCGTCGTCGTCGGAACCGCCGACGAGCGTGACGGCGGTCCCGTAGGCCAGAATCTCGGCCGCGCCCTGCGCCACCTCGGCGGTCACGTACCGGACGCCGACGACGGCGTCGGCACCCATCGCCTCCGCCTCGGCGACCATCCGTTCCGTCGCCTCGTCGCGCGCCTCGGCCATCAGCCCGGTGTAGGACTTGAGCTCGCCGCCGACGATGTTTCGGAGCCCCTGCGTGATGTCGCGGCCGACGTTCCGGGCGCGAATCGTGTTCCCGCGGACGGCGCCCAGCGTCTCCTCGATGTCGCGGCCGACGACCGACTCAGTTGTAGTTACTATCATGACATGAGTATCGAACCGTCTGGGTTTATCCGTTGCGCCCGACGAACTGGAGGCATGCACTTCGACCACGTCGGAATCGCCACGCCCGACGCCGCCGGGCTGGCCGCGCTGTTCGCGGAGCTGTTCGACGCGCCCGTGGCCCACGAGGAGACGTTCGACGGCATGTCGGTCGTCTTCCTCGAACTCGAAAACGGCTACTTCGAACTGCTCGAACCCCACGAGGAGGGTGCCATCTCGAAGTTCCTCGACAAGCGCGGCGGCGGCATCCACCACGTCGCCGTCGAGACCGACGACATCGAGGCCGCGCTCCGGACCGCCGAGGCCGCGGGTATCGACCGCATCGACGAGGAACCTCGCCCCGGCGCGTGGGGTCACGAGGTCGCCTTCTTGCATCCCAAGTCCACGGGCGGCGTCCTCGTCGAGTTCGTCTCGCACTGAGCGATGACGGACTCTCCTGACGACGCGGCCGACGAGACGGCCGCCACCGACGACACGGCTGTTACCGATGACTCGGCCGACGAGACGGCCGCCACCGACGGCTCGGCCGAACGCGGCGACGACCCCGCCGCGAGCGGTTCCGACTCCGACGACGGGGACCGCGGCTTCGCCGGGCCGATGCGCGACTGGCTCTCCCACCGAATCGCCGCGACCCCCGAGAGACAGGCGCTCATCCACGCGCCGACCGGCGACTCGTGGACCTTCCGCGAACTCGACGCGCTCGTCGACGAGACCGCCGGCCAGCTCGCCGCCCTCGGCGTCGAGGCCGGCGACCACCTCGGCGTCGTTCTCGACCCCGGCGTCGACTACGTCCGACTCATCCACGCCGCGACGCGCCTCGGGGCCGTGCTCGTCCCCCTCGGGGACCGACTCACCGCCGACGAAATCGCTCGCAACCTCGAACTCGCGGACGTGACCACGCTCGTCTGCGGCGAGTCCACCGAGTCGACGGCGGTCGAGGCCACGGCCGACGTGCCCGTCGTCTCCGTGGACGACCCGCGGTGGGAGGGCGTCATCAACCTCTCGTCCATCGCGCCGAAGCGGGTCGAACCGGCGGGCTGGTCCCTCTCGGAGACGATGCTCCTGCTTTTCACCTCGGGGACGACCGGGACGCCGAAGGCGGTGAAACTCACCATGGGCAACCTGCTCGCGAACGCCGTCGCCGGGGCGTTCCGACTCGGCGTCTCGCGCGACGACCGGTGGCTCGTCACGCTCTCGTTGCACCACATGGGCGGCATCGGCCCGATTCTCCGCGGCCCGCTGTACGGGACGACGGTCGTCCTCCGCGAGGGGTTCGACGCCGGCGGCGCGGCCGACGACATCGGCAAGTACGACGTGACGGGCGTCTCGCTCGTGCCGACGATGCTCAAGCGGATGCTCGACAGCAGGGGGACGCTCTCGGACTCGCTCCGCGTGGTGCTCCTCGGCGGCGCGCCCGCCCCCGACGAACTCGTCGAGCGCTGTCGGAACTACTCGGTGCCGGTCCACCCGACCTACGGCATGACCGAGACGGCGTCGCAGGTCGCCACCGCGACCCCGCGGGAGGCGTTCGCCGACGTGGGGACCGTCGGGCGGCCGCTCTACTTCACCGACCTCCGGGTCGTCGACGAGGACGGCACCCTCGTCGAACCCGGCACGCCGGGCGAACTCGTCGTCTCGGGACCGACCGTCTCGCCCGGCTACTACCGGAACCCCGAGGCGACCGCCGACGCCTTCGCCGACGCCGGCCTCCGGACCGGCGACATCGGCTATCGCGACGACGACGGCCTCCTGTACGTCCTGAACCGGAAGGACGACCGCATCATCACCGGCGGCGAGAACGTCGACCCCGGCGAGGTCGCGGCGGTCCTGCGGGACCACCCCGACGTGGACGACGCCGCCGTGCTCGGCGTCCCCGATTCCGAGTGGGGCGAGCGCGTCGCCGCCCTCGTCGTTCCCGCGGACCCGGAGAACCCGCCGGACGACGAGGACCTCGACGACTTCTGCCGCGAGCGACTCGCCGGGTTCAAATGCCCGCGACTGGTCGCGACCGCGGACGAACTCCCGCGGACCGTCTCGGGGACCGTCGACCGCGAGGCGGTCCGCGAGCGACTGGTCGCGGCCAAGCCCGTCGCGGAGGCCGAGCCGGAGCGCGCGGCCGATCACGATGACGGTGACGACGGCGGTGGCGACGACAGCGACGGCGACTCCGGTGAAGTCGAGACCGACTCCGGCGAGGCGACGCCCGCCACCGACATCGACGGGGACGCCATCGACGACGCCGAGGACGACACGGCCGTCGTAGATGCCGACCGCGACGACGCCGATGAGGACGAGGCCGACGACGATGGTGAGGCGAGCGCCGACGGAGACGAACACGCTGACGCCGAGCGCGCGGAGGGCGACGCCGGGAGCGCAGAGAGCGACACCGACGACGGCGACGGCACCAACGACACTGACGGCACCGACGAACTCGCTTCCGACCGCGACGAGGAGTGAACGCGCCCGCGGGTGACGCCGAATCCACAGCCCGCGCCCCGCCGAGTCGCTTCCAAACAATCATTATGTTTTACCACAAGAGGATACTATGGTAGGTGCTACCAACCAGACGCTTCGGCCGTTCCTGTGGCGCGCGGGCAAGCTCTATCCGGACCGCGAAATCGTCTCTCGGACCGCCGAAGGGCTGGAACGTTACACGTACGCGGAGTACGAGGGACGCGTGGCACGGCTCGCGGGGGCGCTTTCGGACGCCGGCATCGGGGACGGCGACCGGGTGGCGACGTTCTGCTGGAACCACAACCGACACTTCGAGACGTACTTCGGCGTGCCCTCGATGGGCGCGCAGTTGCACACCATCAACCCGCTTCTGCCCGACCACCACATCCAGTACATCGTCGAGAACGCGGAAGACCGCATCATCTTCGTGGACCCGTCGCTCGCGCCGAAACTCGCCGGCGCGGTCGACGCCGAGGCCTTCGCCTCCGTCGAGCAGTTCGTCGTGATGGCCTCCGAAGTGCCGGACGACGTGGGGCTGTCGCCCGTGACGGACTACGAGTCGTTCATCGCCGACTTCCCCGACGACTACGACTGGCCGGACCTCCCGGAGGACCAGCCGGCGGGGATGTGCTACACCTCGGGGACGACCGGCGAGCCGAAGGGCGTCGAGTACTCCCAGCAGATGCTGTGGGCGCACACGATGGCGACGCTCCCCGAGTCCGGCCTCGACATCGGCGCGAAGGACGTCATCATGCCGGTGGTGCCGATGTTCCACGTCAACGCGTGGGGCCTGCCGTTCTCGACGACCGCGGCGGGCGCGAAACACGTCTATCCCGGCCCGTCGCCGACGCCCGAGGACCTCGCGAAACTCATCGAGGAGGAGGGCGTGACGATGACCGCGGGCGTGCCGACGGTGTGGCTCGGCCTGCTCGACTACCTCGACGAGCACGACGCGGACATCTCGTCGCTCGAACGCATCATCATCGGCGGGTCGGCCGCGCCCAAGTCGGTCATCCGCCGGTTCGACGAGGAGTACGACGTGGACGTGCTCCACGCGTGGGGCATGACGGAGATGTCGCCGGTCGGCACCGTCGCCCACCTCAAGCCGGGGATGGAAGAGCTCTCCGCCGAAGAGCAGTACGAAAAGCGCGCCAAGCAGGGCCTGCTCGCGCCGGGGCTTGAGATGCGCGTCGTCGACGACGACGGGAACGAGGTCCCGTGGGACGGCGAGGAGTTCGGCGAACTGTGGGTCCGCGGCCCGTGGGTGACGACCGAGTACTTCGAGCGCCCCGACGCGAACGAGGAGGACTACGAGGGCAACTGGCTGAAGACCGGCGACGTGGTCACGGTGGACGAAGACGGCTACGTCCAAATCGTCGACCGGGCGAAAGACGTCATCAAGTCCGGCGGGGAGTGGATTTCGTCGCTCGAACTCGAAAACAGCATCATGGCCCACGACGACGTGGCCGAGGCGACCGTCATCGGCGTCCCCCACGAGCGCTGGCAGGAGCGCCCCGTGGCGTTTATCGTCCCGAAGGGCGGCGCAGACCAAGACGCGCTGAAGGCCGAACTCGTCGCGCTCGTCGAAGACGAGTTCCCGAAGTGGTGGGCCCCCGACGAAGTCGTGTTCATCGACGAGGTGCCGAAGACCGCGACCGGCAAGTTCGACAAGAAGGTGCTCCGCGACCAGTACGACGACTCGTCGCTCATCGAGGGCAAGACGCCCGACGCGGAGGCCCCGTCGGACGAGTGAGCGGCGGGGCGGACGGATGTTTTAACTAAAAACGAGTTTGAAGTTTAGACTGGTTCCATACACTATTTTTACTGTACAATTCTATGGCGTGGTATGGAACTTCTCGACGACACCATCGTGCCCGAACACGCCCGTGACCTCAAGCAGGAGGCGCGGGAGTTCGCCGAGGCGCACATCGACCCGGTCGCGGCGGACTACTACGAGTCCGGCGAGTACCCCCACGAGGTGCTCCAAGCGGGGATGGACGCGGGGCTCGTCGCACAGGACATCTCCGAGGAGTACGGCGGGAAGGGCTTCGACCTCCAGCAGATGCTCGCCATCTCCGAGGAGTTCTACCGCGCCGACGCCGGCATCGCGCTGACGCTCCAACTCGCCTCGTTCGGCTGTGAGATTATGGAGGACTACGGCAGTGAGGAACAGAAGGAGAAGTGGCTCCGCCCGGTCGCCGAAAACGAGCAGATTTCGGGGCTCGCGGTCTCCGAGCCGCAGACCGGCTCCGACATGGCCGGCATGGAGACGACCGCCGACAAGACCGAAAACGGCTACGTCCTCAACGGCGAGAAGTACTGGGTCGGCAACGCCGTCGAGGCCGACTGGCTGACGGTGTACGCCAAGACCGCCGACACCGACGACCGCTACTCGAACTACTCGATGTTCGTCGTGCCGACGGACACGCCCGGCTACGAGGCAGAACACATCCCCGAGAAGATGGGCATGCGCGCGTCGAAGCAGGGACACATCGTCTTCGACGACTGCGAGGTGCCCGAGGAGAACCTCATCGGCACCGAGGGCGGCGGCTTCTACATGCTCGCGGACTTCTTCAACCACGGCCGGGTCGTCGTCGGCGGCCACAGCCTCGGCCTCGCCGCCGCCGCCATCGAGGAGGCGTGGGAGTTCGTTCACGACCGGCGGGCGTTCGGGCGCACCGTCTCGGAGTTCCAGGCGGTCCAGCACATCCTCGCCGACATGCGAATGGAGTTCGAGGCGGCGCGCGCGCTCAACTGGCGCGCCGCCGAGAAGGTCGCAAACGGCGAGGACGCCGGCTTCTGGGCGGCCGCGGCCAAGACGAAATCGACCGAGACGGCGGTCGACGTGGCCGAACGCGGCATGCAACTCCACGGCGGCCGGTCGGTCCTCAACGAGTACAAGATTTCCCGGGTCTACCGCGACGTGCGCATCCCGGTCATCTACGAGGGCGCAAACGAGATTCAGCGCAACCTCATCTACCGGCAGGGCGCGCTGTGAACAGCCCCCGACACAGCCCCCGGAACTGACAACTCGTTTTCCGGTTTGGCATCGCTTGACCGGAACGCAGTTACTATCTGAGCGTCGTACCTTGAGTCAGCACCAATGGTACGAACGAGCGTTATCGGCTGTGGAAACATGGGGAGCGCCCTCCTCACCGGGCTCTGGAAGGCGGGTGGCCACTCGGTCATCGCCTGCGACCTCGACCCCGACGCCCTCGCCGCGGTCGCCGACTACTGCGAAGAGACGACCGACGACGTGTCGCGCGCCGCCGAGGCCGACGTGGTGTTCGTCGCGGTCAAGCCCGACATCGTCGAGGCCGTCCTCTCGGAACTCGACCTGTCTCCCGACCAGACTCTCGTCACGATAGCCGCGGGCGTCCCGACCGCGTTCGTCGAGGCGCACACCGACGCCCGCGTCGTTCGCATCATGCCGAACCTCGCCGCCGAGACCCGCGACATGGCCGCGGCGGCGACCGGCGACCTGACCGACGAGGTCCGCGAACTCCTCTCGGACGTGGGCGAGTTCGTCGAGGTCGAGGAGTCGCAGATGGACATCGCGACCGCGGTCAACGGCAGCGGGCCGGCCTTCGTCTTCTATCTCATCGAGGCCGTCACGCAGGCCGGCATCGCGGGCGGACTCTCCGAGGAAGACGCCGAGATTCTCGCCGCCCAGACGTTCAAGGGCGCGGCCGAGACCGTCGTGCAGGACGACCGCACCGCCGACGAACTCATCGACGCGGTCTGCTCGCCGAACGGGACGACCATCGAGGGGATGGAGGTCCTCTGGGACAGCGACGCCGACGAGGCCGTCACCGAGGCGGTCGTCGCGGCCGAGCGCCGGTCGAAGGAACTCGCGGAGGAGTTCGCCGATGAGTGAACTGAGCGAGACGACCGGGGCGTCGGAGGCGACCGAAACCCCTGCCGTCGACCCCGACGCGGTCGCCGCCGCCCGCGAGGCCGCCGCCGAGGCGGACCGCGTCATCGTCAAGGCCGGCACCAACTCGCTGACCGACGACGACTCCAACCTCGACGACGCGAAGCTCGACAAGCTCGTCGACGACATCGAGTCGCTCCTCTCGCGCGGCAAGGAGGTGCTTCTCGTCTCCTCGGGCGCGGTCGGTGCCGGTATCGGTCGCCTCGACCATCCCACGGCGGACCGCGACACCCTCGAAGCGTCGCAGGCGCTGTCGACGGTCGGTCAGAGCCTGCTCATGCACCGCTACACGGAGAGCTTCGAGCGCTACGACCGGAAGGTCGCCCAGATTCTCATCACCCAGCACGACCTGGAGAACCCCGAGCGCTTCACCAACTTCCGGAACACGGTCGAGACGCTTCTGGAGTGGGGCGTCGTGCCCATCATCAACGAGAACGACGCGGTCGCCACCGAGGAACTCCAAATCGGCGACAACGACATGATTTCGTCGAACATCGCGGTCGGCATCGGCGTCGACCTGCTCGTGACGCTCACCGACGTGGGCGGCGTCTACACCGGCAACCCGAAGGAGAACCCCGACGCCGAGCGCATCGAGGTCGTCGGCGACAACTACAGCGACGTCGAGGACGTCGTCACCGCGAGTTCGACCGGCGGCTTCGGCGGCATCCAGACGAAGGTCCGCGGCGCGCGCGACGCCGCCGAGTACGGTATCCCCGCCGTCATTGCGAAGTCGACCGAACCCGACGTGCTGGCGAAGATCGCCGAGCGCGAATCGGTGGGAACAATGTTCCTCCCCCTCGATGGTGAACTCGATGACTGAGCGAGACACGACCGCGCAGGTCGAACGGGCACAGTCGGCGGCGCTCCGCCTCGCCAACGTCGACGCGGCCGACCGCGACGCCGCGCTCGGAGCCATCGCGGACGCCATCCGCGACAACAGCGAGGCGATTCTCGCGGCCAACCGCGAGGACGTCGAGGAGGCCGAGGCGATGCTCGCAGAGGGCGAGTACACGCAGGCGCTCGTCGACCGCCTCAAACTCGACGAGGCGAAGCTCGACGACATCGCCGGGATGGTCGAGTCCGTCGCCGAACAGGACGACCCGCTCGGCGAGACGCTGGAGGCGAGAGAGCTGGACGAGGACCTCGAACTGTACAAGCTTTCCGTCCCCATCGGCGTCGTCGCGACCATCTTCGAGTCGCGGCCCGACGCGCTGGTCCAAATCGCCGCGCTGGCGCTGAAGTCCGGCAACGCCGTCATCCTCAAGGGCGGCAGTGAAGCAAGCGAGTCGAACCGCGTGCTGTACGAGACGATTCTGTCCGCCACCGAGGACCTGCCGGACGGCTGGGCGACGCTCATCGAGGCCCACGAGGAGGTCGACCGCCTGCTCGAACTCGACGACATGGTGGACCTCGTGATGCCCCGCGGCTCCTCGGAGTTCGTCAGCTACATCCAGGACAACACGCAGATTCCCGTCCTCGGCCACACCGAGGGCATCTGCCACGTCTACGTCGACGAGGCGGCCGACCTCGACATGGCGGAGGATATCGCGCTCGACGCGAAGGTGCAGTACCCCGCGGTCTGCAACGCCGTCGAGACGCTCCTCGTCGACGAGGCGGTCGCGGCCGACTTCCTGCCCGCGGTCGTCGAGCGCTACCGCGACGAGGGCGTCGTCCTCCGCGGCGACGAGGCGACCCGCGAACACGTCGATATCGACCCCGCGACCGACGACGACTGGGACACCGAGTACGGCGACCTCGAACTCTCCATCAAGGTCGTCTCGGACCTCTACGACGCGGTCGACCACATCAACGCCCACGGCTCGAAACACACCGAGTCCATCGTCACCGAGGACGCCGAGCGCGCCGAGACGTTCATGACCGGCGTCGACGCCGCCAGCGTCTTCCACAACGCCTCGACCCGATTCGCCGACGGCTACCGCTACGGCCTCGGCGCGGAGGTGGGCATCTCGACGGGCAAGATTCACGCCCGCGGCCCGGTCGGCCTCGAAGGCCTGACGACCTACAAGTACTACCTCGAAGGCGACGGCCAACTGGTCGCCACCTACGCCGGCGAGGACGCCGTGCCCTTCACCCACGAGGCGCTCGACGCCGACTGGACCCCCGGCCACCGAAGCCGACAGGACTGAGCGCGCCGGCGGTTCGGGTCTGTTTTTTCGCGGCAAACAGAACTATATCCCTGACAGTCGCCTCTCCGGTAGAGTCGTCTCCGCTACGACTCGGTGACTCCAATGAATCTAGACGAATTCGTCAGCGCGCACGCACCGTCCGAAGGCGGCGACTCCTTCGAACTCGAAAACTCGAAGCTCCTCGACGTGGCCCTCGACGGGAACGTCATGGCGAAAGCCGGGTCGATGGTCGGCTACACCGGCGACATCTCCTTCGAGCGGAAGTCCGCCGGCGGCCTGACGGGAATGCTCAAGAAGAAGGCCACCGGCGAGGGCGACGTCATGATGCAGGCGACCGGCACCGGCCACCTCTATCTCGCAGACCAGGGCAAGGAGGTCCAGATTCTCGAACTCGACGCGGGCGAGGAGCTGAGCGTCAACGGCAACGACGTGCTCGCGTTCGAGTCGAGCGTGAACTGGGACATCAAGATGCTGACGAGCATCGCCGGCACCTCCTCGGGCGGCCTGTTCAACGTCTTCCTCGAAGGTCCCGGCCACGTCGCCATCACGACCCACGGCGAGCCCATCGTCCTCCAGACGCCGGCCAAGACCGACCCCAACGCGACCGTCGCGTGGAGCGGCAACGTCTCGCCGTCGTCGAACCGCGACATCAACATCAAGGGCCTGCTCGGCCGCTCGTCGGGCGAGTCCTACCAGCTCGAATTCGCGGGCGACGACGGCTTCGTCATCGTCCAGCCGTTCGAGGAAGTCGGCCCCGGCGAGTAGTCGTTTTCTCCGCCCCGCCCGGCTCCCGTTCTCGCTTTCTATCGACCGTTCGTCCCGCAACCCGGCCCAGAGCGGGCCGAAACGACGCGTACCACTAGTGCCCGACGGTGATATATTGACTGCCTGAACGGTTATGGCCGCGCCGTCCTAACCCCGGTGTATGGGTGACATCAGCGTCCACCTGGTCGACCGCGGTCGCGTCCACGCCGACACCGGCTACGTCCTCGACGGCTACTCCATGGGGAGCGCGTCGAACCCGAACCCCGACCACGAGATGAGCGAGTTCGTCGTCTGGAACGCCGTCGTCGACGGCCCCGACCGGACGGTGCTGTGGGACACCGGCTCGAACCCGGCGGCCGGCGACGGCTACTGGCCCGAACCGCTGTACGAGGCGTTTTCGCACGTCGACGCCGCGGAACACACGCTCGAAGGCGACCTCGGCGCGGTCGGCTACGACCTCGCCGACATCGACGCCGTGGTGATGAGCCACCTGCACCTCGACCACGCCGGCGGCCTCGCCGCGTTCGAGGGCACCGACGTCCCGATATACGTCCACGAGGAGGAACTGAAGTTCGCGTACTACTCGGCGAAGACGACCGAGGGCTCCATCGCGTACCTCGCGTCGGACTTCGACCGCGACCTGAACTGGCACGTCGTCCACGGCGACGAGCACACGCTGTTCGACGGCTTCCGGCTCATTCACCTGCCGGGTCACACTCCCGGCGTGCTGGGCGCGCACATCGAGACGCCCGCCGGCGACGTGCTCGTCGCGGGCGACGAGTGCTACGTCGAGGGCAACTACGCCGACGAGGTGCCGCTCGGTCCCGGCCTGCTGTGGAGCGAGCGCGACTGGTTCGAGAGCCTCCAGACGGTGAAGGAACTCGAACGCCGGACCGGCGGCGACGTGCTGTTCGGCCACGACCTCGACCGCTTTTCGTCGTTCGGCGACGGCTGGAACGTCTGAACCGGCGACCGGCGCGGTCGTCGGGCTCGGACTTTTCGTCTCACGCGCCGAGCGGGCGACAGCGACCGCTCTCGTCGCGTCCGAAGAAAGTGAAAAGGGGAACCGCAGGTGTGGTGGTGGGGTGGGGTGGGGTGGGGTGGGGTTGGGTTAGGTGGAGTGGTGTGGCTGGGGTTGGGGCGGGGAAGTAGGGGGATTGGATTACTGGTGGAGACGACGACCCGGCCTAAATCATGAGTTGCACGTCTGCGTCGGCCATGTGCTGGAGGGCCGTCGCCGCGCCGACGCCGGTGGTGACGCCGTCGTAGAACTCGGCTTCGTCGTAGCCCATCAGTTCGATGGTCATCTGGCAGGCCTGGAGGTCGACGCCCATGTCGAGGGAGGTCTCGATGAGTTCCTCGATTGTCGCCGTTCCGTTTTCCTTGATCTTCTTTTCCATCATGCTCGTGGCGACGTTGTCCATGAAGGGCAGTGCGGCGACGGCGTTCGGCATCGGCATGCTCGGGTTGCCGACCGCGCTGAGCTTCAGGTTCTTCGACTTCTCCTCGTGGAGGATGTCGAGTCCCCAGAACGTGTGGAAGACCACGACGTCCCAGCCGAAGGCGGCCGCCGTGCTGGCGAGGATGAGCGGCGGGTACGCCATGTCGAGGGTTCCTTTGGTCGCGATGATGGTCATCGACTTCTGTCCGTCGTCGTCGGTCGCCTCCCGGAGGTCGGAGACCTCCTCCTGCAGGGCTTGGACCTGCGCACGGAGGTCTTCGACGGAGTCGGCTCCCGCGTCGACGGGCGCGTCGGCGTCCGAGCTCATTCCTTCTGGATGAAGTGGCGGAAGACCGCGTCGCCGTCTTCCTCGGCCTCTTCCTGTTCGAGCATGGCGACGCCGTCGGTGGAGTCGGCCCAGCCCTTCAGGTCGCTCATACTGCCGGAGTCGGTCGAGACGACCTGCAGAATCTCGCCGGAGTCGAGGTCGTCGACCGCGCCGCGGGTCTTGACGACGGGCATCGGGCAGGACAGTCCTTTCACGTCGAGGGTCTCGGTGGGTTCGTATGTACTCATTTTCGAGGTCACCTGTGTTGGGTGTATTCCACAATATAAGGGTGCTTCGTAAAAGTGTGTCGGTTCTTGGGGAGACACCACAATACCTTATCGAAATCGCCGATAGGCGTCAGAATCGGCGTTTCTCGGGTAGTAGAGCCATTGTGTGCTCGTGTAGGTACGAAATCGCACTAGTTTCGGTCGGTCTCGGCGGAGTGAATATTGCATGAAATCCAAACTACCATCCGAAAGCTTAAGTCGAACCACCCGATAGTGGGTGATGCATACATGACCGTTCCAGACCTGCCGGAACTCGAAGTCGACGTGCCAGTCATCGAACCTGAGGCGCTGAAAGCCCGCATCGACGAGGGCGAGGCGCTCACCATCCTCGACAACCGCGTGCCGTCGGAACACGAGGACTGGCGCATCGACGGCGAGAACGTCTCGCACGTCAACATCCCCTACTTCGAGTTCCTCGACGAGGAGCTCGACGAGTCGCTGTTCGAGGACCTGCCCGAGGACGAGGAGTTCGTCGTCCTCTGTGCGAAGGGCCACTCCTCGGAGTACGTCGCCGGGTTGCTCATCCAGGAGGGCTACGACGCCGTGGCGCTCGAACGCGGCATGAACGGCTGGGCGAGCATCTACGAGTACACCGAACTGGAGACCGACGGCGACGCGCTCGTCGCGCAGTACCAGCGCCCCTCCAGCGGCTGTCTGGCGTACCTCGTCGTCGACGGCGACGAGGCCGCCGTCGTCGACCCGCTTCGCTACTTCGCCGACGAGTACGTCGCCGACGCGAAGGCGCTCGGCGCGGAGCTGAAGTACGCCATCGACACGCACATCCACGCCGACCACATCAGCGGGGTCCGCACGCTGGTCGAAGACTACGGCGTCACGGGCGTCATCCCCGAGGCCGCTGAAGGCCGCGGCGTCGACTACGACACCCCCTACGAGACCATCGCGGACGGCGAGACCCGCACCGTCGGCGACACCGACATCGAGGCCATCCACACGCCCGGCCACACGACCGGCATGACGACCTACAAGGTCGACAACGTGCTGTTCACGGGCGACGGCCTGTTCATCGAGTCGGTCGCCCGCCCCGACCTCGAAGACGGGGACGAGGGCGCGCCCGACGCGGCCGGGATGCTCTACGACTCCCTGCAGGAGCGCGTCCTCTCGCACGACGACGACGCCATCGTCGCCTCCGCGCACTTCAGCGACGCGGCAATCCCCGCCGACGACGGCAGTTACACCGCCACGCTCGGGGAACTGAAGGACACGATGGACGCACTTTCGATGCCCAAAGACGAGTTCGTGGAGTTCATTCTCTCGGACATGCCGCCGCGGCCGGCCAACTACGTCGACATCATCGAGACGAACCTCGGCGTGCAGGAGTCCGACGACGACCGCGCCTTCGAGCTCGAACTCGGGCCGAACAACTGCGCGGCCAGCAACGAAGCCCTGACGAACTAAATGTCGGGTCTGACGCCGCTCCTCGTCGACGGGCTCTTCCCGAACGGCATCGCGCACTACGCGCTCGGCGGCCTCCTCATCGGCCTCGGGACCGCCGTCATCTACCTCGGGACGGGCGTCATCGCCGGCGCGAGCACCTTCCTCGAATCGACGCTGTCGTACGTCTCCGACCTCCCGCGGTTCAACAAGGCGAAGTACGTCGCCTCGCGGGACTGGCGGGTCGTGTTCACGCTGAGCATCGTCGCCGGGGCCGCGCTCTACACCGTCCTGTTCGGCGACGGCTGGTGGGTCTCCGACGTGCAACCGTGGCGCTTCGCCGTCGGCGGCGTGCTCGTCGGCGTCGGCACCCGCATCGGGAAGGGCTGTACGTCCGGCCACGGGGTCTGCGGCGTCGGCTCGCGCTCGCGGACCTCGCTCGTCAACGTCGCCACCTTCATGCTCGTGGCCATCGGGGTCGCACAGCTCCTGAGCGCGCTGGGGGTGTCGCCGTGAGCGACGACGAGCGCGGACTCGGATTCATGCTGGTCGTCATCGCGGGCGGCCTGATATTCGGGTTCGGCCTCGCCGTCAGCAACATGGCCCGCCCGGAGGTCGTCCTCGACTTCCTCCAGTTCGACGACTTCGGCCTCCTCTTCGTGATGGGCGGCGCCGCCGTCGTCACCGGCACCGTCTTCGCGCTCGCCGAGGCGTTCGGCGACCGCGCGCCCCTCACCGGGCGCGACTACGGCCGCCGCCTGAAGTCGTTCGACAAGAACGTCGTCGTCGGCGGGGTCATCTTCGGAGCCGGCTGGGGCATCTCGGGTATCTGCCCCGGCGCGGCCTACGCCAGCGTCGGCATCGGCAACTACCCCATCCTCATCGCCATCGGCGGGATGTTCGTCGGCGCGTACCTACAGGGGCTCTGGCGCGCCCGCCGCGCCGAGAGCGCCGCGACCGGCACCTCCGCCGACTGAGCCGCCTCGCGACCAACCCGGTTTCGATTTCGTTCTTTTCGGACCTCGACCGTAAGCGGCGGCGACGCCCTCGACGGCCGCTCCGTTGAACGCGAACGCGAGGCAACGAGTCGCGCGCGCCGTCGAGTGCGGAGACTCGTGTTCCCTCCCAGCGTGGCGTTCGAATCTCACCCAGACGCTCGTATGTGCCGCCGTGAGCGCCTGTCGACGCCGTTCTTTCGGTCGCGACCTGTGTGCCGGCAGAATTGTACAATAGATAAAATACTATTTTGTCATAGATAGCGGCCAAATATGTTCGTAAGGCCGCGTGATACAAAATTTGCCCCGATTTAGTGGTATTTCTATGCTGTTTCTATAACTTATGTGTATGCAACGGAGATATGGTATTGTACAGTATTCCCAAAAGCGTTATATCCTCACTCCGGTTAGCCAGCCATGTACAAGAAAGTATGATTCGCACAATACACACCGGGCACCCCGAGGGGTGCTGGTAAGATGTTCGGAATCGAGACGTTGGGCGGCAACGTTCAGGCCGCCGCGCTCGTCGGCATCGTCCTCGTCGAGGCGATGGTCCTGTACGTCGGCTACGGCGCGCTGACCGCCGCGGTCGGTCCGTCCGTGCGGAAGGCCATCGGTGGTGAGTGAGCGTGTTCGAGCTACTGGGCATGTCGGCCGGGATGCTGGCGCTTTTCGTCGCGTTCGGCGTCCTCATCGGCATCCTGTTCGGCTTCTTCGGCATGGGCGGGTCGTTCCTCGTGACGCCCGCGCTCCTCGTCATGGGCTACCCCTCGCGCGTGGCCGTCGGCTCCGGCCTCGCGTTCGTCTTCGGGACCTCGGTTATCGCGACGCTGAAACACCGCGACCTCGGACAGGTCGACTACAAACTCGGCATCTCGATGATTATCGGGACCACGGTCGGCCTCGAAGTCGGGAAGGAAATCGTCCTCTACCTCGAAGAGCTCGGACTCGCCGGTAACATCATCAGCGTCACGTACGTGCTCTTGCTCGGCGGTATCGGGCTGTTCGTCACCTACGAGGCGCTGAAGGGCGGCGACGGCGGCGGCGTCAGCCACGACGTGGACGGCGACGCCGACGTCGACGCCGACGACATCCCCGAGCTGGCGAAGAAGATTCAGAGCTACTCGCTCCCGCCGATGATAACGCTTCGCGGCGGCGTCAAGGTCTCGCTGTGGATGATTCTGCTCGTCGCGTTCGCCACGGGGCTCCTCTCGGGGTTCCTCGGCGTCGGCGGCGGCTTCATCCGCATGCCCGCGCTGTTCTACCTCATCGGCGTCCCGGTGCCCATCGCGGTCGGGACCGACCTGTTCGAAATCATGTTCTCGGGCGGTATCGGCTCGTTCCTCTACGCCCAGTCCGGCGGCGTCGACCTCTCTATCGTCGCGCCGCTCCTCGCCGGCTCGGCGCTCGGCGCGCGCGTCGGCTCCGCCGCGACCTCCATCGTCAACGAGGACGAAATCAAGATTTACTTCGGTCTGATGCTCCTCCTCGGCGCGCTCGCGGTCGCCGTGCGGCAGGCCGGGAACTACCTCGGTATGGGCGTCCTCGACTACGTCAGCCTCGCGCTCATCCTCGGCTCGGCGCTCATGGTCTCCGGCGCGGTGCTCTACAGCGCCGTCAAGTCCATGCGCGCGCCCTCGGCCACCGGGAGTTCGACCGCCGACTGAGGGCGACGACTCACACGCGAACCGCACTCGCATCGAACACGAATCCGCGACACCGGGCCGCCGTTTCTCCCCCGGTGTTGTGCAAACTATACAAACCCTTTTGAGGGCTGACCACGTAGCCCGAACCGATAATGGCTAGCTCGATGGTCGAATACCTGCAATCGGACATGGAGTGTGAGGGGCTCCTCGAGTGTCTCCACGGACTGAAGCAACTCGACCGGCGGTGTTTCGAGGTGCTCGTCGAGACCGAGGAACACCTCACCGTCGACGAGGTCGCCGACGCGGTCGAACGCGAGCGCTCGACCGCCTACCGCTCCATCCAGCGCCTGTTGCAGGCGGGGCTCATCCAGAAGGAACAGGTCAACTACGAACACGGCGGCTACTACCACGTCTACCACCCGACCGACCCCAACGAGGTCGCAGACGATATGCAACGCATGCTCAACGACTGGTACGCCCAGATGGGCACGCTCATCCAAGAGTTCCGCGACAAGTACGACGAGAAAATCGTCCCCGCAGAGTGAGTTCGTTCGGTCGACGAGCGGCCGTCGCCCCTCGATTGGTTCGCGCGTCCCAAATCGATTAGGTTCCGTATTCAACCGCATACAGTCCATAGCTACTGCTACGACCACTCTATGTCGAAGAGTAAAAGCAGTCCCCGAAACAACGAGTTCGTCGAAGAGTGCCCGTCGTGTGAGTCGCGGACGCCTCACGACGTCTCCATCGAAATCAAGACCGAGAGCCGGAAACGCGAGAACCGTCAGTTCTCCCGCGAACCGTACCGCGTCACGCGCTGTACGCGCTGTGGAGACACGCAGTCCCAGCGCATGAACGACGCGTGAGCGGCGCTCCCGACCGGCGGCCGACCTCCACCCGCGTCCGACTCCGGACGACCACGCCCGCGACGACGTAACCACGGCCCGAGCCATGACACAGACTCACACTGACGACACGCCGACCGTCCTCCTCGTCGACGACGAGGCCGCCCTCGCCGACAGCCTCGCGTTGTGGCTCGAACGCCGCTACCGCGTCCGGGTCGCCTACTCCGGGCGCGAGGCGCTTCAGGCGTTCGACGACGACGTCGACCTCGTCTTTCTCGACCGCAACCTCCCCGGTCTCTCCGGCGAGTCCGTCCTCGAAGAACTCCGCCGCCGGGTCGACCCGTCGTCGTTCGGCGTCGTCATGCTCAGCGCCTCGCCCGGCGACGAACTGACCGCGCTCCCCGTCGACGACGTCCTCACGAAGCCGGTCACTAAACGCGATGTCTTCGACGCCGCCGCTCGGCTCGTCGGCGACGCGCCAGAAGCGAAACTCGAGTAACCGTTCTCCCGCCGTATCCGCGTTCTCCCGCCGTATCCGCGTCTCTCAGTCGTCCGCCGGCGCGGGACTCAGTTCGTCGAAGTACGTCTCGATGAGCTTTCGCTCCGCCGTCCGGAGGTGTTCGTGGAGCGTCGGCGGCGAGATACCGAGCGAGTCGGCGACCTCCTCGGCCGTGCTCCCGCGGGGCCACTCGAAGTACCCGGAGACGAGCGACGTTTCGAGGACCGTCCGCTGTCGGTCGGTCAGCTTCGAGTCGAGCGCCCGCCGGAAGGAGTCCGGCGACTGGACGGACCGCTCGACCTCGCGCTTTGCGACGACGGAGACGCCCGGTGCGGCCGTCGTCACCGCCTCCACCAGCGCGCCGTGGTCGGCGTCGGCCGCGACGTGGAGCGCGAGACTGCCGGAGCCCTCCGAGAGCGTCAACCGCTCGACGCTCGCGCCGTGGTCGATAGCGGTCGAAAGCACCGCCTCGGCGTCGGTGCGGAGTTCGACGACCGACTCCTCGTCTCCGTCGGAGACGACGCGGGCCTGCGAGACGTCGTCGGCGTCGACGGCGGCCTCGACGGCGTCCGCCCCCGACGCGCCCGCGACGCTGACGAAGCAGGTGAGACCGTCGTCGAGGCGGCTCGCGCTGTCGAGCGAAAGCTGGCAGTCGAGCGTCGCCGAGAGCCCGGCGAGCACGCCGGTGTCGCCGGCGTCGCCGCCGACCTGAAACTCCAGTTCGACGACGCTGTCGCCGTTGAGAAGCTGTTTGCTCTGAGTCGCGCTGATGCCGTTGCCGACTGTCGCCCCGAGGTCGGAAAACAGCGCGGCGGACTCGTCGTCGAAGCCGTCGGTCTCGTCGTAGACGACGAGCGCGCCGTACATCGTCTCGCGGTAGTCGATGGCGACACAGAGCGCCGACACCGCGTCGAGGGCGGCGGCGTCGTCGCCGAAGACCGCCGCGCGGTGCGCCTCGGAGATGTCGTCGAAGGCGAAGCCGTCTTCGACCGTCCCGTCGATGTCGAACGCCTCGTCGACGAACCCGATGTCGACGCCCGCGGGGTCGAGGCCGTGACCGGCCGCCGCGGTACACCGGAGCGTGCCGGCGGCGGTGCGCCTGAGGACGAACGCGGCCTCGTGGGCGCTCGCGACCGTCTCGCAGACGGTCTGTTCGATTTCGTCGCGGGTTCGCGCGTCGATGAGCGCCCGGTCGACGTCGCGGAGGAGCTCGTTGGTCCGGTTCAGGCGGTCGAGCTGGGCCTCGCGGTTGCGAATCGCCTCCTCGTGTTCGGCGCGCACGGCCTCCAGGCGACTGCGGAGGTCCGAAAGCGCCTCCGGCTCGCGGAGCTCCTCGACGTCGCGGCTGTCGAGCGCCGCCTCGGTGGATTCGAGCGCGAAGTACTCGCGGACCTCGGAGTCGAACCCCGACCGCACGAGCAGTTCCTCGACCGTCTCTTTGACCTCCGTCTCCGAGACGGGCTTGACGAGATAGGCGTCGAACGGCATGTCGACGATGTCGGTGTCGGGCTCGACCGCGGTCATCATCGCCACGCGGCAGTCGAGGCCGCGCTCGCGAATCTCTTCGAGCACGTCGTCGCCCGTGACGTTCGGCATCCGGCGGTCGAGGAGGACGACGTCGACGGTGTCGTCCAGCCGACTGAGAGCCTCTTTTCCGCCGTAGGCGGTCTCGACGGCGAACCGCTCGCCGTCGAGCCAGTACCGGCAGGTGTCCGCGAGGTCCTCGTCGTCGTCGACCACGAGGACGACCTGCTCGGCGGCCCGAAGTTCGGGGCTCTCGCGCGCCGAGCGTTCGGTGACCATCGTATCGAACACACAGTGACGGCGAACAGTAATATATCTGCCCATCCCAGAAGGTGGAATTTAGGCGGTACGGCGACCCGAGTCGGCGGTCTCCGACGGCCGAGTTACCCCGACCGAAGACGGGGAGAACAGAGCGGAAGGCGAGCGGTGCGCGGGGCGCGGGGCGGCCTCACGCCCGCGGGAGCGTGACGACGAACGTCGCCCCGCCGCGGTCGTTGTCCTCGATTCCGACCGAGCCGCCGTAGCTCTCGACGATTTCGCGGACCAGAAACAGCCCGAAGCCGTTGCCCGGGTTCGACAGGTCCTCGATGCGCTGGTCGACGATGCGGTGTTTCTCCTCGTCGGGGACGCCCGGCCCGTTGTCGGAGACGCGGAGTTCGACCGCGTCGTCGCCGGCGGCCACCTCGACTTCGACCGCGGGGGCCGGCTTGTCGTTGTGCTGGACGGCGTTTTTCAGCAGGTGCTCGACGACCTCGTCCAGCAGGTCGTCGGCGACGACCGAAATCTCCGGCAGTCGCCCGACCGCGACGCTCGCGGCGTCGGACTCCCGCCGGAGCGACTCCACGCCGTGGCCGACCGCCTCGTCGATTCGGCGCGGGCGGAACTCGTGGGACTCGCGTTCGACGATGACCTTCATGAACGTCCGCATCGTCCCCACCAGCTCGGTCATCTCGCGGACGCGCCCCTGTATCGTTTCGAGGTGCGTCAGCCCCGCGTCGCTCACGAAGTCCTCGACGATGTCCGCCCGCGCGCCGACCACGTTCAGCCCGTTCAGGAGGTTGTGGCGGATGATGCGGTTGACGAACTCCAGTCGCTCCTGTTCCCGGCGGAGCGCCCGCTCTCGCTCCTTGCGGGCGGTGATGTCGTGGCCTTCGAGGACCAGAAACGACACCTCGCCCTCGTCGTCGTCGACCGGCGTGACGGAGAAGTCGATGACGACCGTCCGGTCTGTGTTCTCGCGGTCGATTTCGACCTCGTGGCGGACGAACGCTCCGTCGACCGCGCGGTCCAGCGAGTCCCGGAGGTCGGCGACGCGTTCGTCGTCGTCGCGCCACCACGGCGTCTCCCACGCTCGCAGTCCGATGACGTCGTCGCGGTCGGCGTCGACGAGGTCGAGCGCGGCGTCGTTCACCCGGAGGACCGTCCCGTCGGGGTCGACCAGCCCGATGTACTGGAAGGTGCTGTTGAACACCGCGTCCAGCTGTCGTTCGCGGCGTTTCCGGTCGGTCATATCGCGGGTCACCTTGGCGAAGCCGACGACCTCGCCGGTATCGTCGGTCAGGGCGGTGATGGTGACTGACGCCCAAAAGCGGGTGCCGTCGGCCCGGACGCGCCACCCCTCGTTTTCGACCCGGCCCTCGGTCCGCGCTCGGTCGAGGAGGCGCTCTGGGAGGCCGGCTTCGATGTCTCCGTCGGTGTAGAACGTCTCGATGTGCTCTCCGAGTATCTCCTCGGTGTCGTAGCCCTTAATCGCCGCCGCGCCCCGGTTCCAGCTCTCGACGCGCCCCGAGGCGTCGAGCCGGAACAGCGCGTACTCCTCGATGTTCTCGACGATGCGCGAAAACGCCTGCTCGCGGCGTTCGAGCTCGCGCTCGCGCTCCCGGCGGACGTGAGTGTCGATGCCGTGGGCGACGGCGTGGCCGAGGTTCCAAATCGGCTCGTCGAGCTCCGGGGTGAACGCCCGCTCGTGTTCGGCGTACATCGTGAGCACGCCGTAGCGCGCGTCGTCGTAGACCAGCGGGACCGACGCCGCCGACCGGTAGCCGCGTTCGAGCGCCGGCTCGCGGAACGGCCCGAACGCCGGGTCGTCGGCGATGCTGTGGGTCGCCTGTACCGCGTTCGACCGGACCGCTCGCCCGACTGGGCCGTTTCCCGCGGGGCTGTCCGCCGACACCGACACGGAAATCTCGTCGAGGTAGCCGTCCTCGGCGCCGGCCCACGCGGTCGGCTCCACGTCGCCCGTCGTCTCGTCGACGACGCCGACCCACGCGAACCGGAGTTCCCCGGTCTGGACGAGCCGCTCGCAGACCTGCCGTTCGATGTCCGCGCGCCCGGCGGCGTCGACGATGGTCTCGTTCACGTCAGCGACGACCTCGTTGAACGTCGCGAGGATGTCGAGCCGCTGGCGCAGTTCCCGCTCGGTCGCCGACGGCTCGCCGACCGACCGCCGAGACCCGTCGGTCATCCCTCTCGACCCCCCCGCGAATCGGCGTCCAGTCGTGCGTGCATACCCCGACTCTGACCCCCACCGACTTGTGCGTTTCTCGGTCGGGCCGGCTCTTCCCTAACCACGTAGGGCCGTGAATTACTACCGACCGTTCCATTCCACTATGTGGCCACAGTGACCTGCCCGGGTCACTCGTCGTGCCCGCACGCCCCCACGGCGGAATCGACAACCCACCCCCTCTCCGCCCAGGGGACGTGTCCCTGCCCAAACCCCAACTCCCTTTCCGCGAAATCGACCGACGAGCGACGGGTGTTTCGTTCGTGTCCCCGACTCGTACATTCATTTCTAGCGGAGGCAGATACAAGACCGAAAGGACGCCTCACCGCGCCATTTACGCCCGATGAGCACATATGTGCAACTCATGAAGAAAAACGAACTCATCCACGTCCACTCGCTCCTCGTGGAAATCGCCACAGACTACCGCGACAGCGGGGTCGTCACGAGCGCCGACCTCGAACCGTACAACCGACTGGGAATCAGCCCGATGGCCCTCCGGGACTGCCGCGCCGACCACGAGCGCGCCGTCCGGACGCTCACGGCCGTGCTCGCGGTCTGTGCGGCCCGCGACCTCGACCGCGACGCGGAGGCGGTGCCCGGCCGACGCCTGCTCCGGTCCGACGAGACGGCCGGCACTGACACCGACCAGCGCGCCACGTCGTACTGACCTTTCTTCGCGGTCTCCCTCGAACAGCGGCGGCACCGCCCGACGGATGGACCTAAGAGCGCCCGGTGAGACGCCCTCGGTATGCGACTCGAAGACTACTGGGGCGTCGGTCCGAAGACCTCGGGCCGACTGGAATCGGCGCTCGGCAGGGAGGGGGCGGTCGCCGCCATCGAGTCGGCCGACGTGCGGGCGCTCGTCGACGCCGGCGTCACCCGCGGGCGGGCGGTCAGAATTCTCCGCCGGGCCGACGGGCAGGCCGGTATCGACGCGCTGGCGACCCGCGACGCTCGGAACGTGTACGACGACCTGTTGTCACTCGCCAGCGACCGCGCGCTGACCGAACACGCCGCCGACCGCATCCGCGTGTTGACGCCGCTTCCGACCGTCGAGGCCCGGCGCGACCGCCTCGACCGCATCCTCGCGGCGCGGGAGGCGTGGGCCGACCTCGACGGCGACGCCCGCGACGCTATCGAGGCGGCGTTCCGCGACTACGACGAGGCCGGCGAGACCGAGCGCGCCGCCGTCCGCGCCGCGCTCGAACTCCGCGAGGCCGGACTCCGCGGCGAGCCGTTCGACGCGCTGGCGGAGGCAGACCCCGACGCCCTCCGCGACGCGCTCGGGGCGCTCGGCTACGTCGACAACGACGGCTCGGTCGCGGCGGGTGCCGACGACCGCCTCGACAGCCTGCGGAGCCGGCTCGACACCGCGAACGAACTCCGGTCCGGCTCGTTCGACGTGCTCGAAACCATCCAGTCGCGGGGCGTCCGCTCGCTGGACGACTTCCGCGCCGCGTTCGTCCAGTACGTCGCTCAGGAGACCGACCTCTCGCGCGGCGAGGTCGAGGCGGTCGCCGCCGAGGACGCCCGCGACGCGACCGACTTCGTGAGCGCGTCGCTCCGGGCGCTCGTCGAGGACCTCGAAGCCGACGTCGCCGCCCGGGAGGAGACCGTCGCAGAGGAGCTTCGGGACCGCATCTGGGCCGCCCGCGACGACGTGGACCTCGCGGTCGAGGCCGTCGACGAGGTGGCGCTGTCGCTGTCGCTCGCGCGGTTCGCCGACGAGTACGACCTGACGCCGCCGGACATCGCCGAGACCGGGCTGGCGGTCTGCGGCGCGCGCAACCTCTTTCTCGACGACCCACAGCCCGTCTCGTACGCCGTCGGCGACCACGAACTCGCGTGCGCGTCGGGGCCGACGCCGCCGGTCGGCGACCGCGTGTCGGTCCTCACGGGGGCCAACAGCGGCGGGAAGACGACGCTCTTGGAGACGCTCTCGCAGGTCGCCATCCTCGCGTCGATGGGGCTCCCCGTCCCCGCGGAGTCGGCGGTCGTCGGCCGGTTCGACTCGGTCGTGTTCCACCGCCGGCACGCGAGCTTCAACGCCGGCGTGCTCGAATCGACGCTCAAGTCCATCGTCCCGCCGCTGTCGGGCGACGGGCGGACGCTGATGCTCGTCGACGAGTTCGAGGCCATCACCGAACCCGGTCGCGCGGCCGACCTGCTCAACGGACTGGTGAACCTCACCGTCGAGCGCGACGCCTTCGGCGTCTACGTCACGCACCTCGCGGACGAACTGAGCCCGCTCCCGCCGGAGGCCCGCATCGACGGCATCTTCGCCGAGGGGCTGACCGACGAGCTGGAACTGCGCGTGGACTACCAGCCGCGGTTCGGGACGGTCGGCAAGTCCACGCCGGAGTTCATCGTCTCGCGGCTGGTGGCGAACGCCGGCGACCGCGCCGAGCGCGCCGGCTTCGAGGCGCTGGCGGCGGCGGTGGGCGAAGAGGCGGTACAAAAGACGCTGTCCGACGCCGAGTTCGTCGGCTGACGCGACGCGGCGTCGGAGGGGGCTAGCGGCGGCGGAGGCTCTCGTCGGCGGCGCGTCGACCGCGTCGGCGTCGGCGACTCAGCACATCTCGTCGAGCGAGACGAACGCGTCGGCGTCGGCGGTCAACCACGCCTCCATCCGGTCGCAACAGCTGTCGCGTCGGGGGTAGACGGTGACCTGGTCCGGGCTCCCTCGATAGGAGACGACGACGCTATGGAGGAAGCGTTCCCCGGTGGTATCCGCGCCGGCGCGGTCAGCGGTCCCTGCAACCGAGTTCTGAGATGCGGGCAGTTCGGACATTCGCCGTCACGTAGACAAACGCGACGGTGATTACATAACCTTCACTAAGTGTGGTAGGCATTGACAATACCCGAGGGTTACAAAACGTTGCACCAAGTGGGAGTACGGAGTGATACATAGCCGCGCTCGCCGACGCGAAGGCGTGGATTCCACAGTTTCGCGGCGTCGGCCGCGCCGTCGGGCGACTTCTGCCGGCGGAGACGGGTTGAAGTGCCCGGAACCGCCATCTGGGTGTCAATGGTCGATCCCACGTCCGATTTGGAAGAAAACGTAGACCCAGAAGACGCCCCGACCTGCGCGACGTGCGGGGAACCGATTGTGAACAGCCCGACGCACCACGTCGTCACGTGGGTCGAAGACGACGCTGTGCAGGCGCGGCACTTCTGCGACGACGACTGCCGGGACGCGTGGGACGACGAGCGGTAGCTCCTTTCTGACGGTCGCTCCGCGGGGCGGGCGCCTCGCGCGACTACTCGACCGACGACCAGAACTGGTCGAGGCCGAAGCCGAGCATGTCCGGACTGACGGGTCTGAACTCCTCGCGCTCCTGTGCCGGCAGGTAGTCGCGGACGCCGTTCCACGAGTCGCGGGCGTACCGAGCGTCGACGAAGACGCGGACGCCGACCTCGTCGGTCCCGCGGATGACGCGCCCGATGGCCTGTCGCGCCTTTCGCACCGCGGGCACCGTGAGGGCCGTCTCGAATCCGTCTCCGAACTCGCGGTCGTAGGCGGTCTTCACCGCGCGGGTCCGCGGCGACGACGTGTTGATGAGCGGCACGCCGCAGACGACCGCCGCGGAAAGCTTGTCGCCGCTGTAGTCGACGCCCTCCGTGAGCGTGCCGCGGAGGCTCGTCACGAGCACCTTCCCCTCGCCGCCGAAGAAGTCGCGCTTGAGTCGCTCGGTGGCCCCGTCGTCGGACGACTCGTCGAGGAGGACGGGCTTGTCGACGCGGGCTTCGAGCGCGCCCGCCATCCACTCGGCCTCGGCGTAGTTCGGCATCCCGACGAGGACGTTGCCCGGCGACCGCTCGCACACCTCGACCGCGGCGTCGGTGTACGCGAGCCGCGTCTCGTTTTCCTCGCCGGGCGGCCCGCGGTTGCTGTGGGTGAACTTCGGCACGTCGACGGCGAAGCTCGCGCGGTTCGACTCGGGGAAGCCGAGGCCGAACGTCCGCTCTGCCACCGGGCGGCCGTCGTCGGCGAGCGCGTCGAGGCCGGTCACGCGCCGGAACACGTCGATGGGTTCGAGCGTCGCGCTCATGAGGACGCCGCCGCCGAAGTCGCCGAGGCGCTCCGCGATGGCCTCGCCGGGAACGCAGTTGTGGACCGACAGCCGGGCGTTGTACGCGCGCCGCCACGACTCCGGCGGCTCCATCTCGTCCCACGTCCGTTCGAGTTCGATTTCGCGGAAGTGCTTTTCGTGGTCGGCGTAGGCCCACGTCGAAAGCGCCCGCCCCGCCGCGGGGGCCGCCCGGCGCTTGTCGTCGTCCTCCACCGAATCGAGGATGCGGGCGACCGCAGAACCGGTCGCCTCGGCGCGGACCCACGTCCCCTCGTCGTGGCCCTTTTCCTCGGCCCACTCGGTGAGTTCGTCGACGCCGGGTTCTTCGGGGTCCCGCAGGGGTAGCTCCTCGTCTTCGAGTTCGGTGAGGTCGGCGCGCCAGCCGACGTACTCGCGGTCGAGATGGGCGGTCACGCGGCGGTCGAGCTCCTCGCGGAGGTCGCGGATGAAGTCGCGGGTCTCCTCCAGTTCGCGGAGCGTCACGTCGGTCTCCTGTAGCTCCCCGCGGACGAGGTCGGCGTCGACGGTGGACTTGCCGGCGTCGTCGAACTTCACGGGCTGGATGACGCGCGTGAACTCGCTTTCGGCGTCGCGGAGCGTCCGGTCGCCGACGCCGACGGAGACGAGGTCGCGGACGCGGGGTTCGAGCATGTGCGCCTCGTCGCAGATGACGAACGTCGAGTCGTCGACGAGCGCGCCGGTGAACGTGCCGACGGTCGTCGGGTCGAACGCGTGGTAGTAGTTGCCGACGACGACCTCGACGTGGGGCAACAGCGCGCCCATCACGGAGTGGGGACACGACCCCGCGCCCGCGGCCAGCGAGACGAGGTCCTCGGTCCCGATGAGTCCCTGCTCGTCGAACTCGAAGGGGACGGCCTCGATTGGGTCGCCGTCTTCGGGGAGGTCAGCGAGGAAGTTCGCGTAAAAGGGGCAGTACTCCACGTCCTCGTACTCCGGCATCGACGTCGGGTACGGCGTCGGGTCGCCGGCGGTTTCGAGGTAGTCCGGCCCCGCGGCCGTCGAACCGGTGTCGAGGAGGCCGGTCTGTTGCTCGCGGGCGTCCTTGGCGAGCGCCTCGGCGCTGGTTCGGCCGCCGTCGCCGACGAGCCCGCGGGTCCGGTCGCGGAGCGCCTCACAGCGGTCGTAGACGGTCGCGTCGTCGATGCCGCCACAGCCCTCGCGGCTGTAGGGACACACGTCGGACTTGCCGACGAGCGTGAGCCCAGAGACGGGCTTCCAGTCGGTCGGGAGGTTCTCGTTTATGGTTCGGAGGTCGGCCTCGAACTGCCGGAGCTGTTGCTTGACGCTCGTGAGGACGAAGACGCGCTCGTAGTCGGAGTCGGGGTCGCGGACGAGGTCGATGCCGGCGGTGAGCGCGAGCATCGTCTTGCCGGTCCCGCACGCGCCCTCCACGACGGCGAACCCGTCGTCTCGGGCGGTCTGTATCGCGGTCTCGATTCCGTCGGCCTGCTCCGGGTACGCCTCCGGGTGGCCGAACACCTCCTGCCAGGTCACGCTCTGTGGTCCAGTTGCGACGGCCATAGGGGTGTCGGTGAGTGGTCGCGGCGTCGCACTTGAACGTTCGCGCCGGGGCGAGGAGGTGTGGGGCGGGGCGGAGCGAGGAGGCGCACGGGGCGCGCCGAGCTATTCGAGGAAGGCGGAGATGACCTCGGCGAAGGCCTCGCGGTCGTCGGCGTCGCCGCCGACGCAGACGACGAACGGCGCGGCGGCGGCGTACACCTTCATCTCGCGGCCCTTCTCGGAGTAGCGGGTGTCGGCGACGCGGACGAGGTCGGCGTCGATGAGGTTTCCGAGGTGGTGACGGGCGTTCTGGACGGAGGTGTCGACCCGCTTCGAGAGTTCGGTCGCCGTCGCGGGCGACTCCTGCAGACACGAAAGCAGGTCGCGGGCGGTGTCACAGGAGAGGCTTCCGAGGAGTCGCGCCGTCTCGTCGTCGTCGAGCCAGTGAACCCGAGGGTCGGCCTCACCGCTCGCATCGACGGCTCCGTCGGACGGTCGCAACTCTGACACGTGAATGATATCTCTGGAGGGAGAAGTAAATCGTTTCGGCTGTCAGGCGCTCGACGGCTCGGCGCGGTCGACGCCCGGCAGTCGGTTCAGCGCGTAGAGGACGGCGAGCGCGGCGACGAACACCGCGAGTCCCCCGGCGAGGGTCCGAAAGACGGCCTCGAAGGCGTAGTTCGCCTCGGTCAGGAAGCCGACCGCGCCGCTCCCGTTGGCCTCCAAGAGGAGCGCCGCGCCGCTGAAGACGGCGTAGGCGCTCCCGCGGGCGTCGCTCGGCAACGACGAGAGCATGAACGTGTCGAGCGCGGGAAACAGGCTGTGGATGACGTAGCCGAGCACCGCGACGACGACCGCGACGGCGACGAAGCCCTGCGCGTACGTCAGGGCGACGAGCGCGCCGATGAAGGCGACGAGCAGGCCGAAGATGTACGGGACGTGCGGGAGTTTGTCGGCGAGGCGGCCCGAAAGCGAGAACGCGGGGACGCCCGCCGCGAAGACGATGGTGAGCATCGTGCTCGCCGTGGCGGCGTCGAACGCCTTCGCCTGCGTCATGTACGACACGAGGAAGTTGAAAAGCCCCTGCCAGACGAACCCCGCGGGCGCGATGAGGAGGATGCCCGTGAGGATGAGCTTCCAGTGGCCGAGCGCGGCGGAGAAGTCGCGGTCCGCGCCCGTGCCGGCCCCCGCGCTCCCGTCGCGGGAGACGGCGTAGAGCAGTAGCGTCACGAGCGCGCCGGCGACCGCCAGCACCCAGAACGTCTCGCGCCACGAGTACGACGCGAGGATGAAGACGACGACGGGCGCGGCGACGACGGCGGCGACCTGACTGGCCGCGCCGTGGATACCGACCATGCGGCCGACGCGCTCGGGGAACAGTTCGCCGACGAGCGGGGTCGCGGAGACGAAGTACGCCCCCGAGGCGAGGCCGAGGCCGAACGCGCCGATTTGGAGCGTCAGCACCGACGTCGCGCTCGCGGTGAACGCCGCGGCGACGACGAGGAGTGTGCCCGACCCGAGGACGACCTTCGACCGCGAGATGCGCGTGAGGAGGTAGCCGACGGGGATGCGCGGGATGGCGGTCCCGAGCCAGACGAGGCTCGTCACGACGCCGATGGTCGCCGGACCGACCGAGAACTGCGTCTGGAGCGTCTCGACGAGCGGCGGGAACGCGACGCGGCCGAAGTTGACGAGGAAGACGAGTCCGCAGAGAGTTCCGAAGAGGCGGCGAGTCACTACCGCGGATTCAGCCGCCGCCGTGTCAAACGTTGCGAATCCGACCCGCGACCACATGTGTTAACGCGCCGCCGGGCAAACGGGGGCGTATGATTACGAGTCGACGCATGGCCGCGGTCGACCTGAACGCCGAGGCGCTCGGCGTGCCGCGGAAACAGCTCATGGAGTCGAGCGGGAACGCCGTCGCGCGGGCGTGCCGCGACCTCGCGGACCCCGGCGCGTCGGTCGCAGTCGTCGCCGGGCGCGGCAACAACGGCGGCGACGCCCTCGTCGCCGCGCGGTTCCTGAAGGCGTACGACGTGACCGTCCATCTGCTCGGCCGCCCCGAGACGATTTCGACCGATATCGCCCGCGAGAACTGGGACGCCCTCGTCGCGGCCGAGGCCGACCGCCGGACCGTCACGGACTCGGCCGGCTTCGACCTCGGCGACCCCGACCTCGTCGTGGACGCGATGCTCGGCACCGGCGTCACCGGCGCGCTCCGCGAACCCGAGGCGACGGCCGCGCGCGCCATCAACGACTCCTCGGCGACCGTCCTCGCGGTGGACGTGCCCTCCGGCGTCGACGCCGACACGGGCGACGCGGCGGGACTCGCGGTCGACGCCGACCGGGTCGTCACCTTCCACGACGACAAGCCCGGCCTCGGCGACCTCGACTGCGAGGTCGTCGTCTCCGACATCGGCATTCCCGAGGCGGCCGAGTTGTTCACCGGTCCCGGCGACCTGCTCGCGCTCGACCGCGACGCCCAGAGCCACAAGGGCGACCACGGCGACGTGCTCGTCGTCGGCGGCGGCCCGTACACCGGCGCGCCCGCGCTCGCCGCGCAGTCGGCCCTCAGAGCCGGCGCGGACCTCGCCCGCGTCGCCTGCCCCGAGGCCGTCGCCCGCGAGGTACAGGGCTACTCCGAGAACCTCATCGTCCGCGGCTTTTCGGGCGACCGACTCGCGCTCCAACACGTCCCCGACCTCCTCGACTTCGCCGCCGACCGCGACGCGGTCGTCTTCGGTCCCGGTCTCGGCGACGCCGACGAGTCGCTCGCCGCGGTCCGCGAGTTCCTCGCCGCCTACGGCGGGACCGCCGTCGTCGACGCCGACGCCCTGCAGGTCGTCCCCGAGGTGGATACCGAGGCGACCCTGATTTGCACGCCCCATCAGGGCGAGTTGCGGAAGATGGGCGGCGAGACCGACGCCGACTGGGAGACGCGACGCGACCTCGTCCGCGAGTTCGCCGCCGACCTCGGCCACACGCTCCTCGTGAAGGGCGCGTACGACGTGGTCTCCGACGGCGACGCGGTCCGCGTCAACCGAACCGGGAACCCCGGCATGACCGTCGGCGGCACCGGCGACGTGCTGGCGGGCGCGGCCGGCGCGCTCGCGGCCGTCCTGCCCCCGCTCGACGCGGCCGCCGTCGCGGCCTACGGAAACGGCCGCGCGGGCGACCTCGCCGCCGAGGCGTTCGGCGGCGGCCTCGTCGCCACGGACCTGCTCGAACGACTGCCCGCGGCCCTGCGAGGTGACGAAGCATGAGCGACGAGCGCGCCGGTGCGGAGTCGAACGAGTCGGCCGACGGCGACGACCGCGACCTGACCCACGTCGACGAGGAGGGCAACGTCCAGATGGTCGACGTGGGCGCGAAGCCGGACAGCCGCCGCCGGGCGGTCGCCCGCGGGACCATCCACCTCAGCGCCTCGACGGTTCGGGCCATCCGCGACGACGAAATCGGGAAGGGCGACGTGCTGGCGACCGCCCGAATCGGCGCGATTCAGGCCGTCAAGCACACGTGGGAGACGATTCCGATGTGCCACCAGATACCCATCACGAACGTCGACACCGAGTTCGAGGTGGCCGACGAGTCGGTCACGCTCTCCGTCACGGTCGGGACGACCGGCAAGACGGGCTGTGAGATGGAGGCGCTAGAGGGCGTGACGACCGGCCTCAACGTCGTCTGGGACATGGTGAAAGCCGCGGAGAAAGACGACGACGGCCAGTATCCGGGGACGCGAATCTCGGACGTGGAGGTCGTCACGAAGGAGAAAGCGACGCTCGACTGAGTCGAACCGGCGGCCCGGCTCTCGCCGCCCGCGTCCGGTCGGACGGCCCGGTTCGGGTCAGGCCGAGTCGGCCGGCACGGAGAGGTCGGCGGCCTTCGCCCGCGCCTTCTCGACGATAGCGGGGCGCGCCTCGAACTCGACGTGGACCTGTTCGCCCTCGTACTCCTCGGTCTCGACGTGGGCGTGGTCGTAGAGCCACGAGACGAGGCTCATCGTGTCGTCGGCCATCGGCAACAGGAGCCGCTCGCGCTCCCACGGGGGCAGTTCGTCCTCGACGCGGGCGGCCAGTTCCTCGACGTTCTCGCCGGTCAGCCCCGAGACGGCGACGGGGTTGGGCGCGAGCGCCGACAGCGCCGCGCGCTTTTCGTCGAGTTCCGCCGCCTCGACCTTGTCAACCTTGTTGAACACGGTCACGATGGGCGCTTCGTTGCGCTCGTAGAGCGTGTCGTGGCTGGTGACGAGCTTCTCGCGCATCTCCTCGACGGGCTCGGAGGCGTCCACGACGAGCAACACGAGGTCGGCCCGGTAGACCGAATCGAGCGTGGACTTGAACGACTCCACCAGCCAGTGGGGGAGGTCCGAAACGAAGCCGACGGTGTCGGTGAGAAGCACGTCTCGCTTGCCCGTCTCGGCGCGGCGCGTGGTCGTCCCGAGGGTGGTAAACAGCTTGTCCTGGGACTCGGCGGTCGGGTCGAGGTCCGGGTGGAGGTCGTCGTTCTGGCCGACTTCGAGGTCGGCGGCGAGCCGTTGCATCAGCGTCGACTTCCCGGCGTTCGTGTAGCCCGCGAGGGCCACGAGGTCGAAGCCGGACTCGCGGCGCTGTTCGCGCCGGGTCTCCTCTTTGTCCGCGATGGCGTCCAGTTCGTTCTTGATGCGCGAAATCTGGGCCTTGATGTCCTGCTCGCGGCTCTCGTCGTACTCGCCGAGGCCCATGAAGCCGGGGCGCTCGTCGCGCTTCGCCAGCGACGCCTTCGCCTCGGCGCGCGGCAGTTCGTAGCGTAGCTCGGCGAGTTCGACCTGCAACTGCGCCTTGCGGGTGTTCGCCCGCTGGCCGAAGATGTCGAGGATGAGCGTGAAGCGGTCGATGACCTCCGCGTCGTCCGGGAGCTTCTGGGCGATGTTGTACGTCTGGTAGGGGCCCAGCCGGTTGTCGAAGACGACGGCGGCGGCGTCCTCGCGGGCGACGAGCGACGCTAACTCGCCGACTTTCCCTTCGCCGAAGTGGAAGGCGGCGTCCTCCTCGCGGGTCTGGGTGAGTTCGCCGACGACCTCGTGGCCCGCCGCGCGGGCGAGGTCGGATATCTCCGTGAGGTCGGCGTCTCCGCGGTCGACGCGCTTCGCGACGACGACGCGGCTCATCGCCGCACCTCGATTGTGGGGTACGTTGCCTGCACTGTGTCAGTCGGTACTAGCCGCCGGAGGCACTTAAGCCCCGCTCGGCCGGGGTCACGCGTCGAGATGGCGTCCCGTCACCTCCCGTTCCATGGCCGCGTTTGGACGCCGGGACTCTTGTAGGTTGCCCGGCCGCGACCTGACAGTTCGGTGACGGCGACAGTCTCCCCACAAATCACTTATATCGACGGGCGGGTTGTTCGCCGTATGGACCCCTTACAACTGAGCATCGACCCCCAACAGCTCGGCATCGAGTTCGGGAGCGGGGCCGTCATCGGCGGCATCATCGGCTTCGCGGCCAAGAAAATCGCGAAGCTCATCGCCGTCATCGTGGGCCTCGAACTCGCCGTGTTCAAGTTCCTCGAATCGCGGGGCATCCTCACCGTCGACTGGGAGCGCCTCACCGGCGGACTCGTGAGCGCCACGCAGGACGCCGCGGCCGGCACACCGCCGGACTGGATTTCGACGATTCTCTCGACGCTGTCCGTCTCCGCCGGCTTCTCCGGCGGCTTCCTCGTCGGCTTCAAGAAGGGGTAATAAGGGGTAATCGCCGCGCCTCGAAGACGCCCCGACCGTCTCAGAGTTCGTCTTCGTCCTTGACGATGCGCGTCTCGGCCGTGCCGCTCGTGATGTTGTTCACCTTGTCGTAGAAGTCGTTTTGCATCCCCGCGGGGAACGTGATGACGCCGACCCACGAGCCGTCGTTCTGCCACTCCTCGCGTTCGAGGTCGCCGTAGCTCCGAATCTGGGCCTGCCCGCTCCCGGCGTACTCGGCGGGGAGTTGGACGGCGACGGTGACCTCGGCGAACTTGATGGGCAACACGGGGCGGAGCGCGTCGAGGGCGTCGTCGACCTGCGACTCGACGGGCTCCATCGGGTCGATTTTGAAGCCGGCCTCTTCGAGCGCGCGCTCGATTCGCTCCGGCGGGTGCGGCGAGTCGTTCATCTGCGGGTTCACCGCGTTTCGCGCGATGCGGTTGATGAGCGACTTGCGCTTCTGTTCTTGCATCTCGCGGCGCTGTTCGGCCGTGATCTGAATCTCCCCCTTCTTGACGACCTGAGGGATTATCTCCAGCGGGTCGGTCGTCCCGAAGACCTCTTCGAGGTCGTTCTCGGCGGGGCGGTCGCCGCGGGAGGCGTCCTCGAACACGTCTTCGGCGGCGATGACCTCTTCGAGGTCGCCGTCGAACTCGCCGCGCTTTATCGAAAGCGCCGCGTCGGGGTCGATGAGCACCTCGAACCGCGCGCCGTGGGATTCCAGGCGGGCCGTGACTGCCTCGTCGAGTGAAATCATAGGTTCCGATACTCTCTCCGTGGTAAAAAGCCCTCGCCGACCGACCTCCCCGACAGCGTCTCGCGAAATTCGCCGCGACCCCGTTCGGAGCAATCGTTATGCTCGCCCGCACCCCACGTCTCGGTATGAGTTCGCAGACGTCGGAGAAGTCCCTCGAAGAACGGCTCGACCTGTTCATGCGGCGGAACTTCCCCCAAATCGAGATGCACGGCGGCGACGCGGGTATCGAGGCCATCGACGAGGAGACCGGCGAGGTGTGGATTTCCCTCACCGGCGCGTGTTCCGGGTGCGGTATCTCGCCGATGACGATTCAGGCGCTGAAGGCGCGCATGGTCGCCGAGTTCGAGGAGATAGACGCGGTCCACGCCTCGACCGGCGGCTTCTACGACGACGACTCGGGCGCGGGGTTCGAACCCGACGTGTCCGACGCGCCCTTCTGAGCGGCCTTCTGACATCGCTTTTCGACCGAACTCCCCCGAGAGCGACGACGCCCGAACGCACCCGAGCGCGCGCCGCGCCGTCGCTCGCCGTGATAGAAAAACGAAGAATGGAGCCGAGGGGAGCTGACGCCGGCTTACGCGGCCGCTTCGATGATGTCGACGAGGTCCGCTTTGCTCTGGACGCCGATGACCTCCTTCACCTGCTCGCCGCCGGCGTAGAACTGGAGGGTCGGGACACTGCGAATCCCCTGCTCGCGGGCCAGCTCTTGGAGTTCGTCGATGTCGACCTTGGCGACGACGGCGTCGGTCTCCTCGGCGATTTCCTTCACGGTGGGTTCGAGCATCTTACACGGGCCGCACCAGTCGGCGTGGTAGTCCACGAGGACGACCGCGCTGTCGGCGATGAGTTCGTCGAGTTGGTCCGAACTCTCGATATGGACGGGCACGTCGGTTGTCTTCGGAGTGCTCATATCTCCACGTACCGGCGCGACACTCTTACCCATTGCGCCTGTTTGCGCGCCGACGCACGACCGCGAAACTCCGCGTTCGCGGCGAAACCGGCCGGTTCGAAAGCGAGTCTCAGCAGTCGTAGGTCAGGAGCACTCCGTCGTCGACGCGCTCCACGTCGCGGAGCGACAGTCGGGGGAAGTCGGCGACGAAGCCCTCGCCGTCGGCGAGCGTCGGCGCGTCGCGGCCGCCGATGACCATCGAGCCGACGTAGAGGGTGAGTTCGTCGACGAGGCCGGCCTCGAACAGCGAGAAGATGAGTTCGCCGCCGCCCTCGACCATGAGTCGGTCGATGCCACGGGTTTCGAGCGCGTCGAGGGCGTCGGGGAGCGACACCCGCTCCGCGCCCGCGACGACGAGTTCCGCGCCGGCGGCTTCGAGCGCCTCGCGGCGGGCGTCGGGCGCGGCCTCGGAGACGAGCACGTAAGTCGTCGCCGCGTCGTCCAGAATCCGGGCGTCGGTCGGGGTTCGAGCGCGCGAGTCGGCGACGACGCGGGCGGGGTGCGGCGAGTCGCCCCGGTCCTCGCGGGCGGCGGCGAGGGCGGGGTCGTCGAGCGTGAGATGCGGGTCGTCGGCGAGGACGGTCCCGACGCCGACGGCGACGGCGTCGGCGGCCGCGCGAATCTCGTCCACGCGGGCGAAGTCGTCGTCGCCGCTTATCCGCACCTGCTCGCGGCGGCGCGAGGAGAGCTTGCCGTCGAGGCTCGCGGCGGCGTTGACGTGGACGTGCATACTCGCGGGTCGTCGCCGCGGCGAAAACGCCTTTCGGTGAAGTGGCGTCGGAGTATTGCCGGACAGGAATTAAATAGGCCTCTGTGGTACATTGTGTCATCTATGACTGCCAAGGTCCTGATGCTGGGGTGGGGGTTTCCGCCGAACGTCAGCGGCGGGCTCGACACGCACGTCGGCGAGATGTTCGAGCGACTCGAAGACCGCGAGGACGTCGACATCGAACTCGTGCTCCCCGCGGAGTACGCGCCGGACCGCGAGGGCATCGTCGGGGTCCCGACGGGCGAAGGCGACATCATCACCCGAATCGGACGGCTGGGCTCGACGTTCGCGGAGCGCGCCGCCGACGCCGACATCGTCCACACCCACGACTGGTTCGGCTACGGGCCGGGGTCGCGCGCGAAATCGAACAACGAGGACGTGGAGTGGGTGACCACGTTCCACTCGCTTTCGTCGGACCGCAACATCGACCCGCCGCAACGGGAAGTCGAGACCGAGCGCCGCATCGCCGAGCGCTGTGACCACCTGCTCGCGGTGAGCGAACTCCTCGCCGACAAGGTCAAACGCGAGTACGGCGGCGACTGCCACGTCATCTACAACGGCTTTTCGGAGTGCGAGACGACGGGCCGCGACCTCAAGGAGGAACTCGGCATCGACGGGAAGATGCTGTTTTTCGTCGGCCGGCACACGGACCAGAAGGGCATCTCGCATCTCGTCTACGCGATGGAGAAACTCGCCCGCGACGACGTGACGCTCGTCATGGGCGGGTCGGGCCACCTCACCGCTCAGCTCAAGCGCTTCGCCGAACTGCTCGGCGTCGAAGACCGCATCAAGTGGGCCGGCTACGTCCCCGAGGAGGCGCTCGGCGACTACTACGCCTCGGCGGACCTGTTCGTCTCGCCGTCGCTGTCCGAGCCGTTCGGCATCACCATCGTCGAGGCGCTCTCGACGGGAACGCGCGTCGTCGCCACCGAGAGCGGCGCGGCGGAGGTCCTCCCCGAGGACTGCGTCATCGAGGTCGAACCCGACTCGCGCTCCATCGCCGACGGCATCGAGTACGGCCTCTCGCTCGACGGCGAACCGGAGTACGAACCATACACGTGGGACCGCGTCGTCGACGAGACGGTGGCGTACTACCACAGCATCCTCGACGGGGACGACGACCCCTCGGCCGGCGCGGAGAACGAAGTCGACGCCGGCGACGCGGACGCCGCCGAGTCCGACGCGAACTGACCGTCGAACTCGGGGGTCAGCACGCCGGCTCAGAAATCGACGGTATCGGAACTCAGCGGAGGAGTCGCACGTCGGTCACCGGCTCGGGGTGGCGAATCCGGTAGCCGCCGCGGGTCGGCACCATCCCCTCTCGCGGCATCGTGCCGCGGGCGGACTGGTACGGCGAATCGTCGGTCTGGACCGACTGGTACGGCGAGTCGTACGCCGACTGGTAGGGGCTGTCCGACGATTGGTACGCGCTGTCGGCCGCCGCCTCGGCGTCGAACCCCTCCGGCGGGAGGTAGATTCGCTCGCCGGACGCCGAGCGGACGACGACCGCGCTGTCCTTGTCGCCTTCCATCACGATAGTCGTCCAGCCGTCTTCGATGGTCACGGAGAAGGAGATCTCCTCGTCGGCGTCGCCGGCGTCCGGGCCCTCGTCGTTCGACATACGAGTCCAACTGGCACGCGAGCACTTAGTGATTCGCCCGCGGCCGGTCACCCGACCGTCCGGTCGCCCGACCGCCCGGCAACACTTTTTATCCGACGGGGGCGAATCCCGACTCGATGGAACTCGACCAGCATGCCGAGGAGCTTGCCTCCGCCCTCGGTGTCGACAAAGAGGAGGTCAAATCCGACCTGCAGAACCTCCTGCAGTACAGCGTCCCGCTCGACGAGGCGAAACAGAGCGTCCGACGAAAACACGGCGGCGGAAGCTCCGGCGGGAGCGACGGCGCGCCCTCGACGAAGCGCATCGCCGACATCGACCCCGACGGCGGCAACGTCTCGGTGACGGTCCGCGTGCTCACCGTGGGCACCCGCTCTATCGTCTATCAGGGCGACGAACAGACCATCCGCGAGGGGGAACTCGCCGACGAGTCCGGCGTCATCTCCTACACGGCGTGGCAGGACTTCGGCTTCGAGCCGGGCGACTCCGTCGTCATCGGCAACGCCGGCGTCCGCGAGTGGGACGGCAAGCCCGAACTGAACATCGGCGCGTCCTCGACGGTCGGCGTGGAGTCCGAGACGGTCGAGACGCCCTACGACGACCGCATCGGCGGCGAGGCCGACCTCATCGACCTGCAGGCCGGCGACCGCGGCCGGACCGTCGAGGTCCGCGTCCTCGAAGTCGATTCGCGCACCATCGACGGCCGCAACGGCGAGACGACAATCCTCTCGGGCGTCGTCGCCGACGAGTCCGGGCGGCTCCCCTTCACCGACTGGGCACCCCGTCCCGACGTGAAAGAGGGCGCGAGCCTGCGACTCTCGGACGTGTACGTCCGCGAGTTCCGCGGCGTGCCGCAGGTGAACCTCTCGGAGTTCACGACGCTCGACGTGCTCGACGACCCCGTTTCCGTGACCGACTCCGCGCCGCGCCTGAAGGTCGGCGAGGCCGTCGACGCCGGCGGGATGTTCGACGTGGAAGTGCTCGGGAACGTCCTCGAAGTGCGCGACGGTTCCGGGCTCATCGAGCGCTGTCCCGACTGTAGCCGCGTCGTCCAGAACGGCCAGTGCCGACAGCACGGCGAGGTCGACGGCGAAGACGACATGCGCGTGAAGGCGATTCTCGACGACGGCACCGGCACGGTGACCGCCATCCTCGACCGCGACCTCACCGAGGAAATCTACGGCGGGACGATGGCCGACGCGATGGAGGCCGCCCGCGAGGCGATGGACAAAGAGGTCGTCGCCGACGACATCGCCGACACGCTCGTCGGCCGCGAGTACCGCGTCCGCGGGAACCTCTCGGTGGACGAGTACGGCGCGAACCTCGAAGCCGACGAGTTCGAGGAGACCGACGACGACCCGGCCGAACGCGCCGCCGCCCTCCTCACGGAGGTGCGCGCATGAGCGCCTCGCCGGTCGTCGGCACGCGGGAAATCGCCTACCGCGTCTTCGCCGCCGAGTTCGACGACGCGTCGCTGTCGTACTCCGAGAGCGACGAGGAGCGCGCGCCGAACTACGTGGTCACGCCCACCGGCGCGCGGCTCAACCGGACGTTCGTCGCGGGCGTGCTCACCGAGGTCGAACACGTCAACGACGAGGTGCTCCGCGGGCGCATCGCGGACCCGACGGGCGCGTTCGTCACCTACGCCGGGCAGTACCAGCCCGAACCGATGGCCTACCTCGACGCGGCGACGCCCCCGGCGTTCGTCTCGCTCGCGGGCAAGGCCCGCACCTACGAACCGGACGACGCCGACGTGGTGTACTCCTCGGTCCGCCCCGAGAGCGTCAACACCGTCGACGCCGACGTGCGCGACCGCTGGATAGTCTCGGCCGCCGAGGCGACGCTCCGCCGCATCGCGGTGTTCGACGAGGCGCTGTCGATGCCCCACCGCGGCGACGACCTGACCCGCGCGCTCGAAGCCCGCGGCGTCGACCCGACGCTCGCGGCGGGCATCCCCCGCGCCATCGACCACTACGGGACGACCCGAACCTACCTCGAAGCACTGCGCGAAGTGGCCGTGCAGGCGCTCGAACTCGTCGCGGGCGACCGCGACCAAGTCGACCACCTCGACGTCGCCCCCGGCGACGGCGGCGACGCGGTGCTCGGTCCGCTCCCCGAACTCGACCTCGAACCGGCAGAGAGCGTCGATATCGAGGTCGGCGACGCGGACGCTGAGGAGGGCGACGAACTCGGCGAGCCGGAGCCCGACGCGGGCGAGGTGGAAGCCGACCCGGACGAGTTCGAGGCCGAATCCGAGTCCGAACCGGTCGCCGACGAGCCGGAGCCGGAACTCGACGACGGGACCGAGTCCGAGGCCGTCGAGCCGGAGTCTGAATCCGAGCCCGTCGCGGAACCTGAATCCGAGCCGGAGTCCGCACCCGAACCCGAGCCCGTCGCCGCCGAGACGACGGCCGCGACCGAGAGCCAGTCGGAGGCGTCCGAGCCGGAACCGGAGAGCGAGCCGTCCGCGACGGCCGAGTCCGAACCGGTCGAAGCGGCCGACCTCACGTCCGAACCCGAACCGGCGACCGACTCGCTCGACGACGATTCTGAGCCAGACTTCGACGCCGGGGCCGACGACGGCGCGCTCGGTGACTTCGAAGACGACGCCCCCGACGCGGGTACGACCGACGCCGGTTCGCTCGACGAATCGGGAAGCGGAACCCTCGGCGACTTCGACGACGGCTTCGACGACCCCGACCCCGACCCCGAACCCGAGACGGACGCGCCGGCCGACGACTCGGCGACCGCCTCCACCGACTCCGCGTCCGCCGACGCCGACGACTCGGTCGACCCCGACGGGATGTACGAACTCGACGAGGACGAGCGGGCCGAAATCGAGTCCGAGTTCGGCACGGAGTTCACCTCCGGCGCGGACGTCGACCCCGCCGGCGAGGCGGACATCGACGTGCCGGACGCGGACGACCTCACCGAACAGCTCGAAGACGAACCCGCCGCGGCCGCCGAGCCGGAACCGGAACCCGAGGCTGACGCCGCCGCGGAACCCGAACCAGCGGTCGAATCCGAGCCTGAACCCGAACCCGAGCCGACGCCCGACGCGGCGTCGGCCGGGGACGAAGACGAGGCCGACGCTGACGCCGACGAGTCCGCCGAGGACATCGACCTCGAATCGGTCGTCGTGGACGCCATGGACGACCTCGACGGGGGCGACGGCGCGACCCGCGACGAGGTCGTCGCGGCCGTCGTCGACGAGTACGGCGCGGACCCCGGCGCGGTCGAAGACGCCATCCAGGAGGCGCTCCTCGGCGGCCGGTGCTACGAGCCGCAGGACGGCGTGCTGAAGGCCATCTGAGGCCGTGTCGGGACCGCTCGTCGAACCGATTCCCGGCCATCCCGCCGCGGTGGCGCGGACGAGCAGGCGCGGGTTCCCCGAGCGCTCGCTCGTCGTCGCCGACTACCACGCCGGCATCGAGGCCGGCCTGCGGTACGAACGCGGGGTTGAACTCCCGTCGAAGGCCGCGGTCCGCCGCGAGCGTCTGCTGTCGCTTCTCGACCGCACCGACGCCGACCGACTGGTCGTCCTCGGCGACCTCGGCCACCGCATCGGCGACCCGAAGGGAGACGAGGCCGAGGAACTGCGCGACCTCGCGGCCGCCGTGGCCGACCGCGCGGAACTGACGGTCGTCCCCGGCAACCACGACGGCGGTCTCGCGGACTTCTTCGGCGACGACGCGGAGGTGACCGACCCCGCGGGCGTCCGCCTCGGCGACGTGGGCTTCTGCCACGGCCACACGTGGCCCTCGCGGGAGGTGCTCGCCGCCGACGTGGTCTGTTCGGCCCACGAACATCCGGCGGTCAGGCTGGAAGACGAGGTCGGCGGCGCGCGGAAAGAGCGCGTCTGGCTCCGCGGCTCCCTCGCGCCCGCGGTGTTCGCGGAACACTACGGGGTCGACCCCGCCGAGGTGACGCAAGCCGACGCCGAACTCGTGGTGTTCCCGGCGTTCAACGACACCTCGGGCGGGACGTGGGTCAACGTCGCCGGGCAGGGCTTTCTCTCGCCGTTCCTGCCCGACGGCCTCGCGAACGGCGAGGCCTACCTGCTCGACGGCACGCGGCTGGGCGACTACCGGAACGTCTGAGTAGCAGTCGCGGTGGTCGCGGTGGTCGCGGTGGTCAGAACAGTCCCGAGCCGAAACCGAACGTGAGCGTGCCGAGCACGAACACGGCGACGGCGGCCACGCGGGCGAGTCGTTGCCAGCCGGTCCACTCGCGGAAGAACTCCGGGACGCCTTTTTCTCGTTCCTGCACGGCGTAGCCGACGAACCAGAGGGTCGAAAGCACCAGCACCGCGGCGAAGACCAGTTGCCACGCCGCGAGGTCGCCCCACTGGTTGCCGAGGACGATGAAGAGGTTCCCGGCGGTGAAGCCCGCCTGCGACAGCCAGAACGACCGTTCGGGAGTCACGTCACCACCGAGTACAGTTGAAGCGCGACGCCGAACGTGTAGAGCGCCGCGCCGAGGACGACGAGATAGACGAGCGGGCTCCAGTCCGTCGGGACTCGGGCGCGGTCGGGGTCGCGGAGGGCGACGACCGACGCGTAGCCGACCGCAACGACGCCCGCGGCCGCCGCCGCGGTGTTGATACCCACGTCTCCCGCCGAAACGTCGAGCGCGATATCGACGGCGGCGCAGAGACCGAAGACGAGGAACGCGGACCAGTAGACACGTTTCGGGGACACGCCCGAAATTGATTCACGGGCGACATGAATCTCCCGGTGGGGACCGCCCCGAGCGGTGCGCTTAATCGCCTCGAACCGCTACCTCGGGCGATGCCAGACGGCGAGGCCGCCGCCGGAATGGACGCCTTCGCGACGCTCTCGTCGCCCGTTCGGAACGCGCTCTCGGAGCGCGGATTCGCGACGCCGACAGAGCCCCAGCGCCGGGCGATTCCCCCGCTTTCGGACGGGAAACACGGCCTCATCATCGCGCCCACGGGCACTGGCAAGACGGAGACGGCGATGCTCCCGGTCTTCTCGGCCATCGCCGACGCCGAGGACCGATTCGGGATTTCGGCGCTCTACATCACCCCGCTTCGGGCGCTGAACCGGGACATGCGCGAGCGGCTCGACTGGTGGGGCGAACGGCTCGACATCGACATCGACGTTCGCCACGGCGACACCACGCAGTACCAGCGCCAGAAGCAGGCGAACGACCCGCCGGACGTGTTGGTGACGACGCCCGAGACGTTGCAGGCGATGCTCACGGGGAAGAAGCTCAGGAAAGCCCTGTCCGACGTCCACCACGTCGTCGTCGACGAGGTGCACGAACTCGCGTCGGCCAAGCGCGGCGCGCAGTTGACAATCGGGTTGGAGCGCCTCCGCGAGTTGGCCGGGCCGTTCCAGCGAATCGGCCTCTCGGCGACGGTCGGGTCGCCCGAGGAGGTCGGGAAGTTCCTGACCGGCGACCGCCCGTTCGAGGTCATCGAGGTGGACGTGGACAACCGCGTCGAGTTCGAGGTGGTCCGCCCCGAGGTGACGAACGAGGACGAGTCGCTGGCGGGCAAACTCGCCACCGACCCGGAGATAGCGAGTCACGTCCGGACGATTCGGGATATCGTCCGCGACCACGAGTCTGTGCTCGTCTTCGTCAACACCAGACAGACCGCGGAGGCGCTCGGCTCGCGGTTCAAGGCGCTCGGCGACCCCATCGAGGTCCACCACGGCTCGCTGTCGAAAGACGTGCGAATCGACGTGGAAGACCGCTTCAAGGCCGGCGAGTTGGACGCGCTCATCTGCACGTCGTCGATGGAACTCGGCATCGACGTGGGTCGGGTGGACCACGTCGTCCAGTACAACAGCCCCCGCGAGGTGTCGCGGCTCCTCCAGCGGGTCGGTCGCGCGGGCCACCGCCTCGGCGTCGTCTCCCGCGGGACCGTCGTCACCGACCACCCCGACGACACGCTCGAAGCGCTCGCCATCGCCCGGCGGGCCGTCTCCGGCGAGGTCGAACCCGCCCGCGTCCACCACGGGAGCCTCGACACGGTTGCCAACCAAATCGTCGGCGTCGTCATGGACTACGGCGACGTGTCCGCCCGCCGCGCCTACGAGATTATCACGCGGGCGTACCCCTTCCGCGACCTCGCCGAAGACGACTTCCGCGCGGTCGTCCGCGAGCTTTCGGGGAACCGACTGCTCTGGCTCGACGAGGACAAAGACCTCCTCGAAAAGTCCGGCGGCACGTGGCAGTACTTCTACGCCAACCTCTCGATGATTCCCGACGAGGAGACCTACGACGTTCACGACATCTCCTCGCGCCGGCAGATAGGAACGCTCGACGAGAAGTTCGTCCTCAACTTCGCCGCGCCGGGCGCGACGTTCATCCAGCGCGGCGAGATGTGGCGCGTCAACGACGTGGACGACGAGGAGGCGCGGGTGAACGTCTCGCCCATCGAGGACCCCGGCGGCGAGGTGCCGTCGTGGGTCGGCTCGGAGATTCCGGTGCCCGCGCCCGTCGCCGGCGAGGTGGGCGAACTCCGCGACGTGGCCGCGCCGCAGTTCGCGTCCGGGGCCGACCGCGAGGCCGTCGCCCGCGACATCGCAATGCGCTATCCGACCGACGAGGCCACGGTCAGGTCGGCGCTCGGCCCCATCGAAAGACAGGTCGAGGCGGACGCGCCGATTCCGACCGCGAACAGGCTCGTCCTCGAAGGCTCGCCCCGGAAGGTGACGCTGAACTCGCCGTACGGCCACCGGGTGAACGAGACGCTCGGGCGGCTCCTGTCGGCGCTCATCGGCCAGCGCACCGGCTCGTCGGTCGGCATGGAGGTCGACCCCTACCGCGTCGAGTTCGACGTGCCGGGGAAGGTCCGCCCGACGACGTTCGCCGAGGTGCTCCGCGAGACCGACCCCGACCACGTCGAGGCCCTGCTCGAACTCGCCCTCAAGCGGTCGGACTCGCTGAAGTTCACGCTCGCGCAGGTGGCCGCGAAGTTCGGCGCGCTCAAGCGCTATCAGGGGAAGGGCCGCTTCGGCGGCGACCGACTCCTCGCCGCGTTAGAAGACACGCCCGTCTACGACGAGGCCGTCCGCGAGGTGTTCCACACCGACCTCGCCGTCGCGGAGACGGTCGAACTGCTCCGCCGCGTCCGCGAGGGCGACGTGGAACTCGCCGTCGCCCGCGAGCCGACCGCCATCGGCACCGGCGGCCGCGGGTCGGGCACCGACTTGCTCGTCCCAGAGAACGCCGACGCGAGCGTCATCGAGACGGTCCGCGACCGGATTCAGAACGACCGCGTGCTGTTGGCGTGTCTCCACTGCAAGGACTGGACTCGGAAAACGAAGGTCAAGCGCGTCCGTGAGCCAGTGACGTGCCCCGAGTGCGGCGCGACCCGCGTCGCCGCGCTCAACCCGTGGGATGACGAGACGGTGAAAGCCGTCCGCGCGCCGGAGAAAGACGACGAACAGGAGCGACTGACGAAGCGATCCTACCGCTCGGCGAGTCTGGTGCAGGCCCACGGCAAGCGGGCGGTCGTCGCGCTCGCGGCCCGCGGCGTCGGCCCGCACAACGCCGCGCGCATCATCAACAAGCTCCGCGAGGACGAAGACGACTTCTACCGCGACATCCTCGAACGGGAGCGCGAGTACGCCCGGACCCAGTCGTTCTGGGATTGACGGTCCCGACGCCGGGTTCGAACCTTACTCCTCGATGGCCCACTCGTCGAGAATCTCGGTCGTCGCGGCCGCCAGCGCCTCGAAGTCCTGCATCGAGATGCCGTCGGTCGTGACGAAGACGCCGAAGTCCTCGACGGTGATGCGGACGAGATAGCCGTTTTCGAACACGCGAATCGTGTACTCGTAGTCGCCGAGTTCGGACCCGCGGTAGGCGTCCTGTGTCATCTTGAAGTCGTGCCACTCGTTGCCGATAAAGGAGTTCAGGTCGGCCTCCTGTTCGAGGTCCTCGCGGATGTACACCTGCACGTAGTCGAAGCGGTTGAAGTACGTGAGCGAGCGGAGGCTGTCGCCGACGGCCGTGCGGCAGACGGTGACGAGCTTTTCCTCTGCTTCCTCGGGGAGGAGATTGGACATCGCTTCAGCCTGTGCGAGCGAGCGCCAAATAGGCGGCGGCTTCGACAGTCACGGGGCGAGAACTGAGACGCGGCGACCGGCCGAGACGCCGCTACTCCGACGCGTAGGCGTCCCGGTAGTCACGCTCGCGCCGGATGAGCTCCTCGACGCCGTGTTCGAGGATGTCGGAGCCAAGCGACGTGGCGCGGTAGTACGAAAACAGCCCTTCCTCGTCGGCTCGCGCCCGCTTTCGCTTCTCGACCAACCCGGCGTCGACGAGCTTGTTGAGGTGGTAGTGGAGCGTGTTCGCCTGCACGTCGAGCGCCTCGGCCAGCGCCTTCGGGCTCCGCTCGCCGAAGTGGACCAGTCGGTACAGCAGGGTAAACCGCGTCCGGTCGCCGAGCGCGGCCTGCATGTCGAGGTACTCGTCCAGCGTGAGGACGCTCGTCGGGGGAAGCAACTCGGCGGGGTCCTCGGGGAGGCCGTCCGAATCGACCGGGTCGTTCGTCGCCATCTCGGTTCGAGAGACGCGGCGTGTCGGTTTAACGGTTCTTGAGTCGAGCTTCGCTGAAAAATCCGGATTTTATATACTATCGCGCGGTACGTGTGCTCATGACGGACGCCGTCTCGCGCGACGAGATACGCGCGGCGCTCGGGCGAACGACCTACGACCGGTTTCTCGTCTACGTGATGGGTCCGTACAAGTCGTTCAACCTCAACTACGTCCTCTCGGAGGAGGAACTCGCCGCCATCGACATCGAGGAGCTTCCGGGGCCGATTCGAAAGCTGTTCGCCGCGCGAGACGAGGTGGACGACGCGCTCGCGCTCCTCCGACGCGTACAGGGAACGCTCCGCGCCGACCCGGGCGTGAACGCCTTTCTCGCCGTCGACGTGGACATCGGCACCGACGAGGTGGACGCCGCGACGCAGTCGCTGGCGTTCGCCGAGGCGAGCAACGCGACCGTGTTCGTACTCCCGTTTCTCGGCCACAACTTCGGCGTCGGCGAGGAGGCGGGGTCGATACTCGAACAGCTCTCCGAGACGCACGGCGACAGAATCGTCTTCGTCCACGAGGCGAGCGTCACGAGCGAGATGATTCGCGCGGCGCGCGCCCGCTGGGACCTCCGCGTCGAGACCTACGACACCGAGGCGGAGCTTCACAAGCGCATCCGACTGTTCGTCGCGGACGTGATGAACCGCGAGCTACACGGCGACTTGGACCGGCTAGACTGACGCCCGTTGTCCCTGTTAATCGCTATCGTTGAGCACATTAAATATAATTTACACGAGTGCGACGAACGACTCGTCATGCCCGACGACGCCCTCGGACTGGCGATGTTGGACCGGGTTCGCGGTTGTCTGCGCGCCCCCTGTGTCTACCGCGACGGCGACGACGCGGGAGCCGCCGGCGACGCGCACATCTACGAGAACTACCTCGTCCCGTCCGAGCGGTGGCCCGCCGCGAAGCGCGAGTTCGTCGATTCCCTCCGAACCCCGCTCCTCGACGTGGGGTGCGGCGCGGGCCAGCACGCCCTCGCCGCACAGGAGCGCGGCGAAGTCGTCGCCTTCGACGTGAGTCCGAACGCGGTTCGCGCGGCCCGCGAGCGCGGCGTCGAGGCGGCTGTCGTCGGCGACATGTTCGACTCACCGGTCGAACCGAGCGAGTCGGAGTCGTCGGCCGGCGGCTTCGAGACGGTGCTCGCCAACGGGACGCAGGTCGGACTCGCGGGGTCGCTGGACCGACTCGCCGACCTGCTCGCGTCGTTTGCCGCCCTCGCCTCGTCGTCCGGCGAAGTCGTCGTCGACTCGTACGACCCGGCGCGCATCGACCCCGAGCGCTTTTTCGGCTACCGGTCGGACCCGCGAGAGGGCGTCGCCCGGCGGTCGTTCCGCGTCGAGTACGGCGACCTCCGCGGGCCGATGCTCGACTTCCTTCTCGTCTCGCCCGCTCGGCTCCGAGCGGTCGCCGCCGAGGCGGGCCTCGACGTGCGCGAGGTGACCGTGCCGAACCCCGAGTCGAGTTACTACCGAGCGCGACTGGCCTGAGTCGTCGCGGTCGCGGTGGCCTTCGGGAGCGGGGCCGCCGTCGCCTCTCGACTCCTACTCCCAGCGGTTGGTCGCCTCGTTGCGCCGCGGGAGGAACGGAAGCAAGAGCGCGACGGCGAAGACGATGGCCGCGATGGCGAGGTACTCGGGCGTCACGAGGACGAGCCCGACGAGCGAAAACACGGACGCCTCGCCGTCGGCGACGGCCGAGAGGGCGGCCGCGTCGTTGTTCAACAACACGAGAAACATGAATATCGCCTCGGCGAACGCGACCCGGAGGCCGGCCTTCGTGACCCACCACGTCGCGGACAGTGGGCCGCCGGTGAGCGCGTCCCACTCCCGTCGGACCTTCCGCCGCCACGCCGCGTTCACGACACACCTCTGTTGCGAGTGAACATGAGACACAGTACGCGGTGAGACGAGATAATCTCGCAGGTGAGCGGGAACGGCCTTCGCCGCCGGTCGCCGCCCGTCAGATTTGCGTCGGTGAGACCGATTCCAGCGCCGCCTCGAAGTGCGCGCGGGTGATGCGCACCTCATCGGCGTGGCTGTTCGCCTCGGTGCCGTCGTAGGCGTCGGCCACGTCCTGAATCGCCCGGAGCGCGGCCTCGCGGCAGACCGCGGCCACGTCGGCTCCGGTGTAGCCGTCCATGTGGGCGGCTACGTCGCCGAGGTCCACGTCGGTGCCGAGCGGCTTGTCGCGGACGTGTACGTCGAGGATGGCGCGGCGCGCCTCGATGTCGGGGGCGGGCACCTCGACGTGGGTCTCCAGCCGACCGGGGCGGAGGAGCGCGGGGTCGAGCGCGTCCCGGCGGTTCGTCGCCGCGAGGACGACGAGGTTCGGGTTGTCTGCGGCGTTGTCCATCTCCGTCAGGAGTTGCGAGACGACGCGCTCGGTGACGCCCGAGTCGGAGCCGGCGCTGTCGCGGTTCGTTGCGATGGCGTCTATCTCGTCGAAGAAGACGATGCTCGGCGCGGCCTGTCGGGCGCGGTCGAACACCTCGCGGACGGATTTTTCGGACTCGCCGACGTAGCGGTCCAGCAGTTCGGGGCCGGCGACGTGGATGAAGTTGACGCCGCTTTCGGCCGCGATGGCGCGGGCGAGCATCGTCTTGCCGGTGCCCGGTGGGCCGTGTAAGAGCAGACCGGTCGGCGGGTCGGTCGAGGCCGCCTCGAACAGCGGCGCGTAGGTCAGCGGCCACGTCACCGCGCGTTCGAGCGTCCGCTTTACGTCGTCGAGGCCGCCGACGCCCTCGAAGCCCTCGGTCGGCTGTTCGGCGACATACTCGCGCATCGCCGACGGCTCGACCGTCGCCATCGCCGACTCGAAGTCGGCGCGCGTGACGGTCATGTCCGCGACGGCGACCCGGTTGTCGCCGCCCTCGCTTCCACTTCCGCCTCCGCTTCCACCGCCGCCCTCGCGGCGGACGCGCCGGAGCGCCGTCATCGCGGCCTCCTTCGCCAGCGATTCGAGGTCCGCGCCGACGAAGCCGTGGGTTCGGGAGGCCAGTCGGTCGATGTCCACGCCCTCGGCGAGGGGCATCCGCCGGGTGTGGACGTCGAGAATCTCGCGGCGGCCCGCCTCGTTCGGGACGCCGATTTCGATTTCGCGGTCGAAGCGGCCGCCGCGGCGGAGCGCGGGGTCGAGGCTATCGACGCGGTTGGTCGCGCCGATGACGACCACGTCGCCGCGGGCGTCCAGTCCGTCCATGAGCGACAGCAGTTGGCCGACGATGCGGTTTTCGAGGTCGCCGCCGTCGTCGCGCTTCGACGCGATGGAGTCTATCTCGTCGAAGAAGATGATGGCCGGCGCGTTCTCGCGGGCCGACTGGAACACCTCGCGCAGTTTCTCCTCGGACTCGCCTTTGTACTTCGACAGCACCTCCGGGCCGGAAATCGTGGTGAAACTCGCGTCGACCTCGTTGGCGACGGCCTTGGCGATGAGGGTCTTCCCCGTCCCCGGCGGGCCGTGCAGGAGGACGCCCTTCGGCGGCTCGATGCCGAGGTGGGCGAACACCTCGGGTTCGGACAGCGGGAGCTCTATCATCTCGCGGACGAGGTCGAGTTCGTCGTCGAGGCCGCCGATGTCCTCGTAGGTGACGCCCGTCGCCCGACCGCGGCTCCCGTCGTCGTCGTCGCCGCCGGTCACGCTCTTGACGGCGTCGCGGACGGTCTCGCTCGCGCCCTTCGAACTCGTCGCCGTCACGGAGACCGCCGTCGCGTCGGTGACGCGGACCACGCCCTCAGGGTTGGTCTCGCTGACGACGAGCGCGGCCCCGCCGAGCCGCTCGACGCGGACGCGGTCGCCGGCGCGGAGCGGGCGGTTCCGAAGCTCCGCCTTCACGACCTCCTCGATGGTCTCGCGGTCGACGCTGGTCCGCTCGAAGGCGCTGGGGCCGGCGAGCGTCACCGACCGGGCGTCCTCGACGTCGATTTTCCTGACGCGGACGCTGTCGCCGATTTTCACGCCGGCGTTGGCCCGCGTGTCGGCGTCGACGAGCATCTCGCCGGCGGAGGAGCCGGGGCGGGCGGGCCACATCTTGGCGACCGTCTCTCGGGAGCCCTCGATGACGACCGTCTCGCCGCTGAGCACGCCGAGTTCCCGGCGGGCGGCTTCGGGGAGGCGGGCGATGCCGCGGCCCGCGTCGCGTTTCTCCGCGGCGCGGACGACGAGCGTCACCCCATCTTCTGACATACTCCCCGGTTCGCCCGCTCGACCCTTGAGGGTTCGCCCGGAGTAACCGTTTTCCGGGACGGCGCGGTAACACTAGTCATGGTCACCACGACGGAGAAAGACGGGGCGACGTGGTACCGGTGCGAAGAGTGCGAGATGCTGTTCGACGTGCGGTCCGACGCCGAGGCTCACGAGGAGAACTGCGACACGGACAGCCCGTCGTACTTGCAGTAGCGGGGGAGCGGGAGCGGGAGCGTCGGCGGCGACTCGGCGACGCCGACGCCGACGCCGACCCCTACGCCGGGTCGTGTTCGTCCGCGAGTCGCTCGGCGTGGTCCAGCGAGGTCGCGCGCTCCCAGCGGACGCGTTCGGCGTCGCCGTAGGCGAGCGCCTCTTTCAGTTCGTCGCGGAGGACGCCGACGCCGCGGCCGACGAGGTCGCCGTCGGCGTCGCCGAGTTCGTAGTAGCCGTAGGCCTCCGGCGCTTTGCCGACGGTCCGCTTTTCCAGCGGCTCCCAGCGTTTCCGGAGCATCACTCGGCGACGAACTCGTAGGAGTCTTCGCCCCAGTCGTCCTCGACGAAGACGAACACGCGGCCGCGGGCGACCTCCGGGTCGGCCTCGATTTCGAAGCGGTGGCCGGGCACCCGACGGACGAGGACGCCGGGGAACAGCTCCTCTTCGTCGTCCTCGCCGAGGATGACGCGGCCGACGCCGCTCGATTCGAGCACGTCGTCGTGGCTCGTGAGGTCGTTGACGTACATCATGACGCCCTCCGTCTCGGTGGGGTCGGTGACGAGGACGTGGACCTCCTTGCCGGGGGCGGTGGCGAGCGTGCCCGTGACCGCCTCGGGGACGCCTCGGTAGACCGTGGTTCGGTTGTCGAGGTACTCCACTTCGACGCCGTAGTCGTGGAGTTCGACGCCGAGCGTGCTCGGGGCGATGTCGTTGCGGGCGCTCATGGCTCACCGTTGCTTCGGGGACGGCAAAAACGTCGCGTCTCGGGGCGGCCCGCGCCGCGCGTCGCACCCCCCGCCGCGCCGCCGCCCCTCCGGGCGAAAACGGCACGGACCGCCACACATAACACGGTGTGCCGACCTCCCCGAAGTATGCACGGCCGAGCCACCGCCCTCGGGGCGGGCACCGTCTTGAACGCCCTAGCGACGGCGACCGGCTCCGCGTTCGCCATCGACGCGGAGACGACCGCGTCGGTCGAACTGGACGACTCCGGCGACGTCCGCGGCAGTATCGCGGAGGCCCCCGACGCCGACACGCGACTCATCGAACGCTGTGTCGAACTCGCCGTCGAGGCGTTCGGCGACGGCGAGGGCGGCACCGTCGAGACCGAAAGCGACCTGCCGATGGCCGCCGGCCTCAAGAGTTCGAGCGCCGCGGCCAACGCGACGGTGCTGGCGACGCTGTCCGCGCTCGGCCGCTCGGTCGGTCCCGGCCCGGACGCCGACATCTCCCGGCTCGACGCCTGTCGGATGGGCGTCCGCGCCGCCCGCGAGGTCGGCGTCACCGCCACCGGCGCGTTCGACGACGCCGCGGCCTCCATGGTCGGCGGCGTCGTCGTCACCGACAACACTGAAGACGACCTCATCGCCCGCGACGAGGTCGACTGGGACGTGCTCGTGTGGACGCCACCGGAGCGCGCCTACAGCGCCGACGCCGACGTGAGCCGCTGCGAGAACGTCGCCCCGATGGCCGACCTCGTCGCCGACCTCGCGCTCGAAGGCCGCTACGCCGAGGCGATGACCGTCAACGGCCTCGCCTTCTCGGCCGCCCTCGACTTCCCGACCGACCCCGCCGTCGAGGCGATGCCCATCGCCGACGGCGTCTCGCTGTCCGGGACCGGCCCGAGCGTCGTCGCCGTCGGCGACCGCGCCGACCTCGAACGCGTCGAGGAACTGTGGGACGCCCGCGAGGGAGAGACCCGACTGACGACCACCCGAACCGACGGAGCACGAATCCAATGACAGACGACACCCCAGACGCCGCCGAACCGTTTCAGGACATGTCCCTCGACGAACTCCGCGAGGAGATAGAGGATATCGACCGCGGCATCGTCGAACTCATCGCCCGCCGGACCTACGTCGCCGACACGGTGGCGAAGGTCAAAGCCGAGAAGGACCTGCCGACGACCGACGAGTCCCAAGAAGAGCGCGTGATGGAGCGCGCCGGGAAGAACGCGGCCCACTTCGAGGTGGATTCGAACCTCGTGAAAGCGATTTTCCGCCTGCTCATCGAGATGAACAAAGCCGAGCAAAGACAGTCTAGATAGACTAAACAGGTTTAAATCGGCGTTTAGCGTCCGATTTGGCCCTCGCGTTCTTCCGGTTACTGTTCAGTCGGTTCGTCAGTAGATAGTCAAGGGCGGTATCCCTCACCACTGAGCGGTACGTTCCACGGTCTCCAGAAAGTAGACAACTACGCATACACTTTTTTTGGTGCATATCGACTCCGCCCTCTCCGATACTCGATTTTATTCTCTCAGGAACGGCCTTCACCGTGGCATCGTGGTGGCATCTCCGAACGCGAGATAGTTCACTGAATCGGGTACAAACACTTCTCACCGTCATTGCTCTGGCCGGGGGAGCCCAGTCTCCCTATTCACGTTCCTTCGATTCGGCTACATGAATGTGTTCTCTCCGCCTTCGTCTAGCTTCGGTTACGGACCGTTCTGGCGCGCCCTCCCCGCTCTCGCCGCCGAATCAATCACGATTGCGTTATTTTCTCTCACTCTTTTCAGAGTCGTCCTCCGACCGGCGAAACCGCTTTGGTAAGACGCACGTAACACGCACGTATGTCTGAAGCAACCACGAACACCAACGGCGGCGACGACGAAATCGTCACGGTGAACTTCAAAGCCACCCAGTCGTTTCTCGACGAGATAGACGACACGTGGCAGGGACGCGGGTTCAACAGTCGGAGCGAGTTCATCCGATACACGCTGCGGGATGCAACCGAGTTCCCGACGTTCGACCGAGACGAACTCGTCGCGCTCCTCAAAGCGGAAGAAGACATCCGCGAAGGGCAAACGATGAGCGCCGAAGACGCACGAGAGAGATTCGGCACGGACGGCGATGAGTGACGGCGACTGGACGTGGGAACTCACACCGAAGGCACAAGACGACCTCGCCGCGCTCGATGCGCACGAACAAGACCGGATTCTCGACAAACTCGACGAGATAGTCGATTCACCGTGGCGTGACCCGCCGGATTACGGCGAACCGCTCCAGAACAGCCCACACAAGAAAGTCCGCGTCGGTGAATTCCGATTGGCCGTGACCTTTCGTCGGAACGACCAGCGGATGGTGGTCGCTCGAATCAAACGTCGCGGCGGAGCGTACACAGCAGACGACGATTGAATCCGTTCTTTCACCAGTATGCTAGATTTCACCGCCTTAAACAAGGCGGAGCAACGGCAGAATCGGTAGCCCAACGCGTTCTCATCTTCCGCCCTCGGACCCACGCTGTTTCACAGACGCGCCGCCGCGTCACTCGCGGATGACCATCACCTTCACCCGCCGGACCGCGTCGAAGTCCCGGAGCCGATAGGTCAGCGCCCGGACGCGCTCGGCGGGGCCGCGACAGAACAGCGATTCGAGGCACCACTCGCCCTGATGGGTGTGGCTCGTGTTGAGGATAACGTCCTGAAACTCGTGTTGCGCCCCGTGAAGCTCCCGTATCACGTCGTGGTGGCGGTAGTCGAAGCCGACGAGCGCGACGACCTCGCCGGAGACGTCTTCGAGTCGAGCGTGGGACTCGACGAACTCCCGCATGGCCTCTCGGACCGCCCGCGACCGGTTTTCGATGCCCTCGTCGCGCCACGCCCGGTCGAACTCCGCGACCAGTTCGTCGGGGATGTTGAAACTCGTCCGCATCACCTCCAACTGGCGCGTACAGCTACAAGAGTCCCCGTTATGACGATACCCTCGATTCGGTATTAACAACCCCTATACCCCTCGTTTGCCACGGGTACGGTGGAACATGGCCTCGAACGAACTGCTGGGTCTCGTCGCCGGCGCGGTACTCCTCGGAGCCGTCCACGGCGTCGAACCGGGTCACGGCTGGCCCGTCGCCGCGTCGTACGCGCTCGACCAAGCGAACAAGTGGGCCTACGGGTTCGCGGCGAGTTTCATCCTCGGGGTCGGCCACCTCGTCAGCAGTATCGCGATGGTGGGCGCGTTCTTCTACGCGAAGTCGTACTTCGACCTCACGCAGGTCAACGAGCCGATTACGATACTCGGCGGCGTCCAAATCGGCGGCCCGGTCAGTCTCGTCGCCGGCGTCTTGCTCATCGCGCTCGGCGTCCGCGAGTACGCCCACGGACGCTCGCACGGCACTCACGGGCACGACGGCCACGGGAGTCACAGTCACGGAGATGGCCATGAAGGTGGTCATGACCACGAGCACTCACACGATGACGGCCATAGCCACTCACACGACCACGACGGCCATAGCCACGACCGCGACAGCGGACTGTTCGCTCGCCTGAAGGGATTCGTTCCGTTCGTCGGCGGACACTCCCACTCGCACGGTGACCCCGACGACGCCGCGGAGCGCGGCCTCCTCGGTATCGCGTGGTTCGCGTTCGTCCTCGGGTTCGCCCACGAGGAGGAGTTCGAGATAATCGCGCTCTGCGCCGGGTCGAACTACTGTCTCGAACTGATGAGCGCCTACGCTATCACCGTCATCGTCGGCATCGTCGGCCTGACGATGGTGCTGATTGCGGGCTACCAGCACTACGAGGACGAAGTGGAGAAGTACACCCCGTACCTCCCGGCGTTCTCGGCGGCCGTGTTGGTGCTGATGGGTATCGGCTTCATCACGGGGCTGTTCTAATCGGTTCCGGCCCACCGGAACCGACGCCGACTGCCCCGGTGGGCCGGTCAGGACAGGCGATAGAGCTATCTCCCGGTGACGCATCGACTCGGTCACGAGGTGATGTCTATTAACCACCACAATCGGAATCCTCGTCCGCGGACTCGTTCTCGGCGTCTCGATAGCCGCGCCGGTCGGTCCAATCGGCGTACTGTGCATCCAGCGAACGCTTTCTAAGGGCCGCCGTTCGGGCTTCGTCAGCGGGCTCGGAGCGGCGTCTGCGGACGCGGTCTACGGGGCCATCGCGGGGTTCGGCCTCGCCGCGCTCTCGTCGGTCCTGCTCGGCCACCGCAACGGAATCGCCCTCGCCGGCGGGGCGATTCTCCTGTATATCGGCATCCAGTCGATTCGGGGCGACCCGGCGTCGGTCGAGTCGGCACCGGCGACCGGGCAGTCGGCCGTCGTGTCGCCCGACCAGAACGCTCGGTCGCTCGCGGCCGACTTCGGGTCGACGTTCATCCTGACGCTGACGAACCCGGTGACGATACTGGCGTTCGTCGGCATCTTCGCCGGCCTGGGCGTCGGCGTCTCGGGCGACTACCTCGGAGCGGCGGTCCTCGTCGCGGGCGTCTTCGCCGGCTCGGCGCTCTGGTGGCTCGTCCTGAGCGCCGCCGTCGACCGCGTCCGAGAGCGAGTCACCCCGGCGGTCCTCCGCCGGGTGAACCAACTCGCCGGCGTCGTCATCGTCGGGTTCGGGGTCGCGGCGCTCTGGAGCGGCCTGTAGCGCGCCGCCTCGGGACCTCCGCGTCCCGGTACTTCCGCGTCCCGACGGTCCGGTTCTCTCGAACGCGTCGTTCGCCGTCACCTCCATATCGCTTGCGACCGTAGGTGTGCGTGTCATGCCCACGCACAAGGCGGAGACGACGTGGACCGGTGGCAAAGACGGGAGCGGCGAGTTCTCGACGGAGAGCGGGACCGTCGAGGGGACGTTCACGTTCCCGACGCGGTTCGAAGACGAACTCGGGTCGAACCCCGAGGAACTCATCGGCGCGGCTCACTCCGGCTGTTTCTCGATGCAGTTGACCGCGTTCCTCGAAGGCGAGGGCTACGCGCCGACGAGCCTGCACACCGCGGCCGACGTGCATCTCGACCCGGCCGACGGCGGCGGCTTCGAAATCTCGCGCATCGACCTGACGCTCGACGCCGACGTGCCCGACATCGACGAGGAGACGTTCGCCGAACTCGCCCAGCGCGCCAAGGAGAACTGCCCGGTGTCGAAGGCGCTCGCCGGCCCGGAAATCACGCTGACCGCGACGCTCGCCTGAGCGCGCGCGTCGCCCGCTGTTTTTGTGACCCGGCCGAGTCGGTCGCACTCCGGTTCAGCGGTTCGACTCGAACCAGTCTTCGGCGAAGTCGACCAGCGCGGGCTGGTCGAGGAGCGTCGCCGTCGCGGCCGCGACCGCCCCCTCGGTCGCGCCGACGGCCCTCTCGAACGCCTCGCCGACTTCCCCGAAGTCGTCGGTCTCGACCTCGATGTCGTCGTACTCGACGACGACGCGCTCGCCGTCTCGGAGAAGCGGCGCGCGCTCGGTCGTCCGCTCCTTTTCGAAGTCGGCGCGGTGTTCGGCGAGGTGGAGCGAGGTGTCGTTTCCGTGGCCGACGCCGAGTAAGAGCACGTCGCCGCCGCGGTCGTACACCCGCGCCAGCGGCGACCCGTCGCCGAGGCCGTAATCGAGTTCGTGGTCGGATACGATTTCCTCGGCGGCCGCGCCCCACGCCGCGAAGGAGACCGTCGGGTGTTCACTGCGGACGACGCCGGGGTAGTTGCGGAAGCACTCGGGTATCGCGCCCATCCCGCGGGTCGGCGTCACCTCGGGGCGGAACGGCGGCATCGACTCGCCGATGGTTTCGACCCAGTCGTCGGGGACCGGCGGGTTCTCCCACGCCGACGGGTCGGTGTACTGGCCGGTGTGGGTCGGCATGACGAGCGTTCCGTCGTCGGTCAGCACCGTCTGGAGGGCGTCCACGACCGCCTGCGGGCCGCCGGCGACCCAGCCGAGCGAACTGAGCGACGAGTGGACGAGGAGGGTGTCGCCGGCCGCGACGCCGAGCGCGCGGAGGTCAGCGGCGAGCGAATCCACAGTACCCGGTTCGGCCACGCGCTCGATGGCGTCTGCTTCGGACATACGCGTCCGTCGGCCGGCCCGGGGTTCACTCTTTGGTGTCGGCCGACCGAAAGGAACAGGTTCGCCCCCGGCGACGCGTTCGACATGTCACGCGTCTCCGCCCGCGACGCCCTCCGCTATGCGACCGAAGACGACGCTGTCGTGCTGTTCGGCGTCATCGTCGGCGGTTGGGTGTTGCTGACTATCGGCACTTTCGCCCTCGCGGGCTACGGCTTCGGACTGATGTTCGCGCTCGGAATCGTCGCCTCGCTCGCCGGGGCGCTCGCGGTGTTCGCCGGGGTCGTCGGCCTCGCGTACAAACTGCTGGTCGACAGTCGGCGGGCGGGGGCGGAGTAGGCCCGAAGTCGCGACCTCAGAAGAACTGCTCGAACAGCCGACCGAGGAGGAGGATGACGAGCGGGAGGCTGAACAGCACCGCGATGGTGACGAGAAAGCCGGTGACGCTCCCCGACTCGGCCGCGGCCTGCAAAATCGCGTTCATCGGTCTCGTCGGCGTTTCAGGGCCCTCGGATATACGCTTTGTTGCCCGCTTCGCTCACTCCAGATACGTCTCGGCGAGCGCGTCCAGCGCCTCGTGGCGGTGGGTCGTGTGCGGCGCGGTCAGCGGCGAGACCGACACGCGGCCCTCGACGACGGCCCGGCGGTCGGTGCCGTCGGGGTCCGGGATGTCGCCGGTCCGCATCCGCTCCCAGACGCGGTCGTGGAGCTTCACGGTCCCGTTTTCGAACTCCGCGGTCATGTCGTACAGCTCCGAGGGAACCGTCACCTGCATGTCCGCCGGGTCGCCGCCGGGGTCGCGCATGGGCGCGTTGACGTTGAGGTAGTCGCACTGCTCGAAGACGCCGGCGGGTTCGGCGTGTTTGACGAGATACGACGCGGCGTGGGTCGCCTCGCGGAAGTCCCGCGGGTCGGTCGCCTTCTCGTGCCACGGCAGGTCGCCGCCGGCGGGGACGTACAGCGAGAGGGCGATGGCAGGCACGTCGAAGAACGCGGCCTCGACGGCGGCGCTGACGGTCCCCGACCGGCCGAGGACGTACGCGCCGATGTTGGCTCCCTTGTTGATGCCGGAGACGACCATGTCCACGTCGGGACACAGCGCCTCCAGGCCGGCGACCGTGCAGTCGGCGGGCGTCCCCTCCAGCGCGTAGCCGAGTTCGTGCTCGGAGACGACCGCGTCGGTGGACATCTTCCGGCCGACCGCGCTCTGGTCCGTCGCGGGCGCGACCGCGGTCACGTCGGCGAACTCCGAGAGGGCGTCGTAGAGCGCGCGGAAGCCCACGCTCTCGATGCCGTCGTCGTTCGTGAGGAGGATGCTGGGTTCGCTCATGGTCCGACTGGGGTCGGAGGCCGCAAAAAGCCACCCGTCGGGCGTAACATCCCCCGAAGAACGGCGGCGGCCGACGCGACCCGCTCAGGCGACCCGGTCGACGAGCGTCTCGTCGTCGACGACGAGGTTGTACGCCTCCTCGTCGTCGTTCCAGAGCGCGAGGACGTTCTCGAAGACGAGCACGTCGCCGTAGTCGGCGTCAGCCAAATCGGCGTTCAGCACGGTGTCGCGGGTGCGGACGGCGTAGTGGTCGACCGCCTCGCTCCCGTCGCCGATTTTGAACACCTGATTGTTCCCCTCCGAGAGGTCGTGACTCAACTTGACCGCAAGCAGGTCGATGCGGTTCGTGACGTGGCGCTCCATCTCGGCCATCTTGGCGAACCGCGCGGGGGTCCCGCGCACGTCGAGGCGGCGCTCGCCGTCGGTCCGGAGGACGCTGTAGGAGTACTGCACGTCCACGTTGACGAAAGTGCCCTCGTCTTCGTCGCTGTCGCGGCCCTCGTCGAGGCGGCGCTGGAACCCCGGCACGTCGAGGTCGGGCTTCACGTCGAACGACCAGCCCCTGTCGGAGGGCGCGTAGCCGTCCCAGAGGCGGAGCGTCGGCGAGTACACCGTCACGTCGCCGTCGGCCGGCGCGACCTCGCGTTCGACCTCGCGGAGGCCGATGCTCGTGTTTCTGTCCGCCGGCGCGATGGCGACGATTGCGCCGTCGGCGGCGAGGGCGTCGAGGTACTTCTCGACGACCGCGGCGGGGTCGTCGAGTTCGCTCAGGACGCTGGCGAACAGGACGATATCGTACTCGCCGTCGGGGGCGAACGCCTCGGCGGTCTCGCGGTGGACGGTCGTCCGGAAGTTCCGGCGCGTCTCGCCGAGCATCCGGTCGAGCACGTCGGCGGAGGCGCTCGGCTCGACCGCGTGGTAGTCCACGACCGAATCGTCGGGGAGGTAGTCGTGGAGGCCGAGCGCGGGGCCGCCCGTCCCGGCACCCACGTCGAGCACGCGGGGGTTTCGCGGGAGCAGGCTCCGCTCGGCGAGGTCCGAGAGGACGTAGCCGACGGCCGCGTAGTAGTCGGGGAGGTGGTAAATCGCGTAGCCGAGCGCGGCGTCCTCGTCGTACTCGACGGGGTTGCCCCGGTAGTAGTCCTCCTTCAGTTGGCGGACGCGCTCCCGGAGGCGGTCGCCCGACTCGCCGACGTGCCAGTTCGCGCCGTAGCGCCCGATGAGCAGGTCTTCGAGGGCGAAGGAGTAGTCGTCGGGGAAGGCCGCGGGCGACCAGTTCTCAAACGGCGCGGGGTCGTCGTTCGCGGGGACGAACGTGCCGTCCTCGCGCTCGAAGAGGCCGAGGTCGTGGGCCTCCTCGCGGAGCGTCTGTTTCACCACGGCGGGGTGCGGCGCGCCCTCGATGTAGTCGGCTATCTCGTCGGGGTCGATGGGGCGGACGTTTCTGAGGTACTTCGCGTTGTCGCGGACGGCGTCTCTGTCTATCATCGGTGGGCTGTGGTGCGAGCCGCCGTCGCCCGCGCGGGAGGTGTCGGCCCGCCGCGGGGCGTCGGCGTCGGCGTCTCCCTTCACTCGTCACTCGACAGGGTCGTGCTTGTCGGTCTGGTCGCGGTCGCGGTCGTCGGCGCTCGCGGGGGTCGATTCGATTGGCGCGTCGTCGCCGCGGGAGACGCGCCGGTAGAGGTCGGCGAACGCCTCGTCGTCGGCCGCCGCGAGTTCGCGGGCCGCGTCGGCGACGCGGTCGGTCCCCTCGCCGAACGAAGATTGGATGTCCGCGTACACGCGCGGGGTGCCGCCGGACACGGAGGCGACGAGCTCGTCGAGCGCGGCCGAAATCGGCGTGGCGAACTCCTCGCGCACGTCGTCGGCGGCGAGGCCGAACGAGAGGACGGCGGCGTGGGCGGCCGCCTGCACCGTCTCCATCGCCGCGTCGTGTTCCTCGGGCGTCGTCTCGAAGACGCGATTGCCGGCCGCGTCGAGGTCGGCGAGCAGGGCGTCAGTGTACGCGCCCGGTTCGTCGGCGACGGCGGCGACGTTGCCGGGGGCGTTGTGCGGGGCGAAAAGCGGGTGGAGACTGAGGCGCTCGCGGTCCGGGAGGTGGTCGCGCATCGCCGCCACCGGGGGTCTCATCGCGCCGGTCACGTCGCACATCGCGGCGTCAGCGCGGTGGGCGTTGTCGGCGACGGCGTCGGCCGCGAGGCGCATCGGGACCGCGAGACAGACCACGTCGAACCGCTCGTCGCCGTCCAGCGGGACCGCACGGCCGCCGAGCGCGTCCGCTGTGGCGACCGCTTTCTCGGGGTCCGCGTCGGCGAACGCGAGGTCGGCGTCGACGGTGCGGCCGAACCAGCGTCCCATTGCGCCCGCGCCGACGATGAGCACGTCCATCGGTACGGGTGTGGAGGTGCGGCGGGCAAAAGGGAATCGGTGGCGGCGGGTGTGGCGAGACCAGTCGGCTGGAGGCGTCCGAACCACCAGTTATTTCGATGACAGAATAGATGCTAACGAACGACGATGCCCTCCCCCAGTTCAGACTCCGATGCCGAACAGCGGACCCGACGACGCGTCCTCGCCGGGTTCGGGTCAGCGGTCGTCGCCGGTATCGCCGGTTGTAGCGGGCGAGTGCCAGGACTCGGCCCCGAACGAGTCCATGCTGAGACGACGGTACGGGACGGAAGCGGTTTGGGATTTCCCGAAATTCTCTGGCGGTACCCGCGGCGCGAGGGCGACGAGGACGGCATTGGGTACGCGGCCGTGGAAGCGAGACGGGTCGACCGCCTCGAAGGCCGCTTCCCGACGCTATCGCTCCAGTTCAACTCGACCATCGGTGGGCTCGCCGCCGACGAACCCTACGAGGGGTACCGCCCCGACTGGTTTCGCTTCCGGTTCGAACCGCCGTCGTCGTACGAGAAGGCGACCAGCTACGCGACCCGCGTCGAGCCGCCGGGACAGTGGAAGGGCTTTTCGACGTACTACGACCGCAAGAGCACCACTAAGCGGACCGTGATCGAACTCCGAGACGTGCAGACGCAGGGGACGATTATCGTCCCGGCCGTGTTCGCTCCGACGACCGAGTCGCTCCCGAAGACGCTGTACTGTCAGTTTACTGTGCAGGCGTCCCATCCCGGTATCGCCGGGAAGACGGTGCGTGCCAGCGGTGAGGGTAATCTCCCGCTGGACGGCCTCCGTGGATTCTCGGCGTCAGACTGAGCGACCTCTGCGCAGGACTCCCGGCGAGACCCCCACCTGCGCCCGACCCGCAAACCGCGTTCAACCGACACCCGGTGTCCGAACCGTCAAGTGGTCGTTAGCCGATAGGAAACCATGGCATTCGATGATGTTGATTTCGAGGGTCGGACGGCCTTCATCACGGGAACCAGTCGCGGCATCGGGAAGGCCATCGCGCTCGACTTGGCCGACCGGGGCGCGAACGTCGTCTCGACGGGCAAGACCGTCGACGGGCGCGAGGGCCTCCCCGGAACCATCGTCGAGACGACGGAGGAGATACGCGAGCGCGGCGGCGACTCCATCTGGTGTCAACTCGACGTGCGCGACGACGACTCGGTGCGGACGGCCATCGACGAGACGGTCGACGCCTTCGGCGGCATCGACTTCGTCGTCAACAACGCGGGCGCGATTCACATCGCCGGCTTCGAGGACACGCCGCCGAAGCGGTTCGACCTCCTCATGGACGTGAACGCCCGCGGGGCCTATGCGACCACGCACGCCGCGCTCCCGCACCTCCGCGAGAGCGACCGCGCCCACGTCGTCACCTTCTCGCCGCCGATGCCCGCCCGGCCCGCGCCGGGGAAGGTCGCCTACGCGCTCTCGAAGTACGGCATGACGTTCATCGCGCAGTCGCTGGCGGGCGAGCTCGCCGCCGACGACATCGGCGTGAACGCGCTGTGGCCGGTCGCCGCCATCGAGTCCGAGGCGACGCGGCACTTCGGGATGGGCACGCCCGAGGACTGGCGCACCCCGCAGATCATGTGCGACGCCGTCGCCGAACTGTTCTCGCGCGACCCGAGGGACTGCACCGGCAACGCGTTCTACGACGAGGAACTGCTGTCCGAGGCGGGCGTCGACGACTTCGCTTCGTACGCGGTCGTCGAGGGGAGCGACCCCGGTCCGATGTCGGCGCGGTTGTTCGACCCCGACTACGAACGCTGACGCCCCCGGTTATCGGCGCTGAGACTCGGGGGCGGACGTTTATATCTGATAAACCCGAATACACGCGCGATGAGTTCACGCGCCGTCGATACCGCGAAAACAGGCTCGCCAGCGCGACACTTTACCGAATCGGCAATTAGACTTATCTACCGGTGGGGAATCGCATAGCGCATGGAGTTCCCTCGCCTCCCGACACGAGACACGAGCGGCCAGAAGGTGGTCCTTCCGGACGACTTAGAGGGCGAACAGACGCTCGTGCTCATCAGCTTCGACCGCCGCCAGCAGTCGCTGGTCGGGTCGTGGCGCGGGTTCGCGAAGGAGCTGTGCGAGACGTACGGCCATTTCGGCTACTACGAACTGCTCGTCCTCGGCGGGCGAAGCGGGATGATGCCGCCGATGGCCGGCGGCGGGATGTCTCCGGAGGCGGCCCGGAGCCGCCCCCACGACAACGCGCTCATCGCGCGGGTGGACAAGACCGCGCTCCAGCGCCGCCTCGGACTGCTCGGCGAGGGGAACATTTACGCGCTTCTCATCGAGGATGGAACGGTCGTCCGGCAGGCCGCGGGCGTTCTCACGTCCGAGACGGCCGACGCGCTGGAGGACCTGCTGAAACAGTGGCGCGAGGCCAACTCCGGGTGGACCGACGCGTCGGCCGCCGCCGGCCCGACGGGCGACAACGCCCTCGACAGCTAAGTTTTCACGCCGGTTTCGCGTCCATCGCGCCGGCTACTCGACGACGAGTTCGACCGGGTACTCGGTCAGGTTCTCGTAGCCGTCTTCGGTGACGACCACGAGGTCCTCGATTCTGACGCCGCCGATGTCGGGGTCGTACAGCCCCGGCTCGATGGTGATGACGTGGCCGGGCCGAAGCTCCTCGCCGCTCGGACTCAGCGAGGGGAGTTCGTGTACGTCGAGGCCGATGCCGTGGCCCGTGCTGTGGATAAAACCGGTCTCCGCCGAGGGGTCCGCGCGGAGCGTGTTCTCGCCGGCCGCCTCGTACACGTCGCAGACGGCGTCGTGGACGTCTTTGCCGGTCGCGCCGGGTTCGACGGCGTCGAGGGCGGCCTCGAACGCCTCCTCGGTGAGGTCGAACCACTCGCGGATTTCGGGCGACGGCTCGCCCTTCACGAACGTCCGGGTCATGTCGCCGTTGTACTTCGTCTCCTTGTCGCGCGGGAAGATGTCGATGATGACGGCCTCGTCGGCCCGGAGCGGGCCGCTCCCGCGGTCGTGGGGGTCGGCGGCGTCGGCCCCGCAGGCGACGATTGTCTCGTCGAGGGCACAGCCGTGTCGCAGGAGCGTCACCTCGATTTCCTCTCTGACGCGCTCGCTCGTCAGCGGTTCGCCCTCGTGGGTGAGCGTGCCGTCGTCGGCCACGTCGGCGTCGCGGATGAGCCCCTCGGCGGCGCGCATCGCGGCCTCGTTGGCGTCCTGCGCGGCGTGGATATGCTCGATTTCCTCGTCGGTCTTCACCGCGCGGATGTTCGTGAGCACGTCGTCGATTTCGGCTTCGACCGCGACGCCCTCCTCGCGCAGGGCGTCGGCGGTGCCGAGCGGGAAGTCCGCGGGGACCGCCAGCGACGCGACGTCGTGGTCGGCGAGGAACGCCGCGACCGTCTTGGCCTTGCCGACGACCGCGCCGTGTTCGGCGTAGTTGTCGCGGTAGTCGTAGTCGGAGAGCCGCGAGACGGTGTCGGCGCGGCTCTCTTTCTTCGCGCGGCCGAACTCCAGCGTCGAGACGAGGAGGTGGATTCCCTCGGGCGTGTAGAGCGTCACGTACGGGTCCGGCGCGTCGAACCCGGAGAGGTACAGCTGGTTGGAGTCGCTCCCGTCGGCCGAGATGAGATAGCCGTCGAACTCGTCACCGAGGAACTCGGCCAGCGGTGAGAAATCGGGTTCCATACGCCGGAGTTCGCCCGGCCGGTAGTAAAGCCCTCGCGTCGCGGTCGGCGGGTTCCGGTATCGGCTCCGCGGCACGCCCCTTCGGGCGGGAGACGCGCCGCGGATTGTCCGCCGGAACTCGCCGCGAGCGCCGTGCAAGCGCCGTGCGAGTCGGCGTCGCGACTGTTGTGTTGGTGCCCCCGGCGCTGTTTCGCCGACGTACAGTACGTCCGATTGCGGCATATGTTTGTTGGCAAATACGAAATCGAGCGACAGCGTCGCCGTCGCCGTCCGGGAGAACGTCGCCGCGTCCGGTACCCTGATACCGGACCCTGCCGACCCCTCGCGTATGGACGCGCACGTCTCCCCGTCTCGGGTCGCCGGACGCACCCGAGCGCCGCCGTCGAAGAGTTACACCCACAGAGCCGTCCTCGCCGCGGGCTACAGCGACGAGGCGGTCGTCCGCGACGCGCTCGTCAGCGCCGACACCAAGGCGACCATGCGCGCGGTCGAGGCCTTCGGCGGGTCGGTCGACCGCGACGGCCAGACGGTCGAGGTCGTCGGCTTCGGCGGCCGGCCGGGCACGCCCGACGACGTGGTCAACTGCGAGAACTCGGGGACGACGATGCGCCTCGTCACCGGCTGTGCGGCCCTCGGCGACGGCCTGACGGTCCTCACGGGCGACGCGTCGCTCCGCTCGCGGCCCCACGGCCCGCTTCTCGACGCCGTCTTCGACCTCGACGGCCGCGCCGAGAGCACGCGCCGAAACGGGCAGGCCCCGCTCGTCGTCGGCGACGGGATGACCGGCGGCACCGTCGAGATTCCCGGCGACGTCTCCTCGCAGTTCATCACGGCGCTCCTCATGGCCGGCGCGGTGACGGATGAGGGCATCGACGTCGAACTCACGACGGAGCTCAAATCCTCGCCGTACGTCGACATCACGCTCGAACTCCTCGCCGACTTCGGCGTCGAGGCGACCCGGACCGACGCCGGCTTCTCGGTCCCCGGCGGCCAGTCGTACGCCCCCGAGGGCGGCGCGTACAGCGTCCCCGGTGACTTCTCGTCTATCTCGTACCTGCTCGCGGCCGGCGCGGTCGCCGGCGCGGAGGGCGAGGACGTTGTCATCGAGGGCGCGCGACCGTCCGCGCAGGGCGACAGCGCCATCGTCGACATCGTCCGCGACATGGGCGCGACGGTGGACTGGGACGAGGACGCCGGCGAACTGGTGGTCTCCGCGGCCGACCTCACCGGGACGACCGTGGACGTGGGCGACACGCCCGACCTGCTTCCGACCATCGCGGTCCTCGGCGCTATCGCCGACGGCGACACGGTCATCGAGAACTGCGAGCACGTCCGCTTCAAGGAGACCGACCGCGTGAGCGCGATGGCGGAGGAACTCGCGGAGATGGGCGCGAACGTCACCGAACAACAAGACCGCCTCACGATTCACGGCGGCGAGACCGACCTCGTCGGCGCGGCGGTCGACGGCCGCGGCGACCACCGCATCGTCATGTCGCTCGCCGTCGCGGGCCTCGTCGCCGAGGGCGAGACGACGATTGCGGGAAGCGAACACGTCGACGTGTCGTTCCCGAACTTCTTCGAGGCGATGCGCGACCTCGGTGCCGACATGACCGAAAACTGAGGGCGCGACCCCGCGGCGACGTTGAACTCACTCCGCTGACTCCGGTTCTTCCGGGCCGCGACCCGTCACGCCCGTCTCCTTGACGATGGCGTCGACCCACCAGAACTTGAGGGCCATCACGCCGAGCGTGCCGAGGAGCGTGCCGACCGGCCTGCGCCGAATCGCCGAGACGAAGGCGTAGAGCGTGACCGGGACGTTGAGGACGTTGAGCACGTTCGGGTAGTCGAGACCCATCGTCCCGCGCTCGGCGTCGAGCCACTCGCGCTCGGCGAGGACGATTCGACTGAGGTAGTTGTCCGTGCGCGCGGGCCGTGGGAACAACACGGGGTTGACGGCGGTGAAGGCGACGGCGGCGAGGAAGAGCCGGCGGTCCCGCCGGTAGACGGCGTACATCAACACCGGGTAGACGAGAATGCGCGTGCCGGCGCTCCACGGGTTGGCGTGGCGCTCCCAGAACGCGGCTTCGAAGCGGTCGCGGAGGCCGGACGCGTCGGAGTCGGTGGGGTCGGAGTCGGTGGCGGAGCCGGCGGGGTCGGTGGAGGGCGGTGAGTCCATACGCCCGGTTCGTCGGCGTCGAGCATGAACGTGGGGTCGCCGAACCCCCGCCCACGATTGCGGCTTTCTACAAACACTAAATGGGCGGCCCCCCGAGGGGCGGGTAATGAACGGCAACGAATTCGGTCGTCTCTTTCGGATGACCACCTACGGCGAGAGCCACGGCGACGCGATGGGCGTCACGGTGTCCGGCTGTCCCGCCGGCGTGGAGCTGTCGGTCGAAGACGTACAGGCGGAACTGGACCGACGCAAGCCGGGCCAGTCGATGATTACGACGAGCCGCGGCGAACCGGACGCCGTCGTCGTCAACTCCGGCGTGCAGGACGGCTACACGACGGGCACGCCCATCGGGATGGTCGTCCAGAACAAGGACGCCCGCTCGGGCAAGTACGAGCCGTACGTGACCGCGCCGCGGCCCTCCCACGGCGACTTCACGTACTCGGCGAAGTTCGGCACGCGCAACTGGGGCGGCGGCGGTCGCTCCTCGGCGCGCGAGACGGTGAACTGGGTCGCCGCCGGCGCGGTGGCCAAGCAGGTCATCGAGCAGAGCGACTACGACATCGAGGTGAAGGCGCACGTGAACCAGATCGGCGACGTGGAAGCGCCGGAGGTCTCGTTCGACGACCTGCGCGAGCACACGGAGGAAAACGACGTGCGGTGTGCGCACCCCGAGACGGCCGCGGAGATGCAGGAGCTCATCGAGGAGTACCAGAAGGAAGGCGACTCCATCGGCGGCTCGATTTACTTCGAGGCGCAGGGCGTCCCGCGCGGCCTCGGCGCGCCGCGGTTCGACTCCGTTTCCGCGCGGCTCGGACAGGCGCTCATGTCGGTGCCGGCGGCGACGGCGTTCGAGTTCGGCCTCGGCCGCGAGGCCCGCGAGTGGACCGGCCACGACCGCAACGAGAACTGGGAGTTCGACGAGAGCGAGTCGCAGAGCGACTCGGAAGACGCGAGCGGTGACGAACCGCGAGCGCGCGGCGACCCCCGACCCGTCGGCAACAAACACGGCGGCATTCAGGGCGGCATCACGACCGGCGAACCGGTGTACGGCGAACTGACGCTCCACGCGCCCACGTCCATCCCGAAGAAACAGCGGACCGTGGACTGGGAGACCGGCGAGGAAAAGGAGATTCAGGTCGTCGGCCGTCACGACCCCGTGCTCCCGCCCCGCGGCGTCCCCGTCGTCGAGGCGATGCTCTACGTGACTATCCTCGACTTCATGCTTCTCGGCGGACGCATCAACCCCGACCGCCTCGACGGGCAGGCCGGCGAGTACGACACGCCGTACCACCCGTCGAGTCCCGACAACGAGTAGCGAACGCGATTCCGAGTTATCGTTCACTCTATTCGGCGGGCGTGACAGCCCGTTCGTCCACTTTCGATGGTGGGAGGGTGAGTCAGTTTAACAATATTAAGTCCTTCATTATCTTTCCTTGTTAATCCATAGCAAAGTCTTTAATCGGACCCTCCCCAACTTTTCAGGTAGCGCCCCAGCGGGGCCGTGAGCTCAACATATGACTGACCACGAACTTATCTGGCGTATCGCAGGGGGTTCCGGTGACGGTATCGCCTCGACGAGCCAGAACTTCGCCAAAGCCCTGATGCGAGCGGGGCTACACGTTTTCACGCATCGACACTATCCATCGCGCATCCGCGGTGGCCACACGTACACGGAAGTGCGCGTCAGCGCCGACCCCGTCAAGTCCCGCGGCGACGGGTACAACTTCCTCCTCGCCCTCGGTGACTCCTTCGCCCGCAACCCGAGCGAGGGTGCCTACTACGGCAACGAGGAGATCAAGCCGCTGTCGGAGAACCTCGACGAACTCAACGAAGGCGGCGTCATCGTCTACGACTCCGGTCTGCTCGACGCCTCCGAAATCGAGGACTTCGACGAGCGCGTCGAGGAGAACGACTGGCACGTCTACGACATCGACCTGCGCACCATCGCCCGCGAACACGGTCGCGAGGTCATGCGCAACACCGCCGGCGTCGCCGTCACGTGCGCCATCGCCGGCATCGAACCCGACGTCATCAAGAGCCTGATGTCGGACGCGATGCCCGACAAGATTCTCGAACCGAACCTGACCGTCTTCGACGACGCCTACGAGATGGTCCAAGAGGAGTACGACGTCGAGGCTCCCGACGTGTCCGCGCCGACCGGCGAACACGACGAAGAGCAGGTGCTTCTCTCCGGCTCCGACGCCATCGCGTACGGTGCCATCGACGAGGGCTGTCGCTTCATCGCGGGGTACCCGATGACCCCGTGGACGGAAGTCTTCACCATCATGACCCAGAACCTCCCCGAGCTCGGCGGCATCTCCGAGCAGGTGGAGGACGAAATCGCCGCCGCCGCGCTGGCAATCGGTGCCTCCCACGCGGGCGTCAAGGCGATGTCCGGCTCGTCCGGTGGCGGCTTCTCGCTCATGTCCGAGCCGCTCGGTCTCGCCGAGATCACCGAGACGCCGCTCGTGCTCGTCGAGGCCATGCGCGCCGGTCCCTCGACGGGGATGCCGACGAAGCCCGAGCAGTCCGACCTCGAACACGTCCTGTACACCTCGCAGGGCGACTCCCACCGCATCGTCTTCGCGCCCGGTAACGCCGCCGAGGCGTACTACCAGACGCGAAAGGCGTTCCAGATCGCCTACGAGTACCAGATTCCGTCCATCGTCCTCTACGACCAGAAGCTCGGCGGCGAGCTCTCGAACGTCCCGGCGTCGGTCTTCGACGAGGAGCCGAACGCCGACCTCGGCTCGGTCCTGACGGAAGCGGAACTCGAAGACGCGCCGCACGACGACTCCGGCAAGTACCAGCGCTTCCAGCACGACACCGAAAACGGCGTCTCGCCGCGTTCGCTGCCGGGCCAGAAGGGCGGTCGCTACCTCGCGACGGGTAACGAGCACATGCCCGCGGGTCACATCTCGGAGTCCCCCGAGAACCGCGTCGCGCAGATGAACCGCCGCATGCAGAAGGTCGACAACATCCGCGCCGAACTCGACGCCGACGGCGAGTTCAACACGGTCCACGGCGACGAGGACGCCGACCTCGGTCTCATCACCTTCGGTAGCCAGCAGGGCACCGTCGAAGAGGCCGCCGACGTTCTCAACGAGAAGGGCCACTCGGTCAAGGTCCTCGGCGTCTCCGAGATGATGCCGTTCCCGAAACAGCAGGTCGCGGAGTTCCTCGACAGCGTCGACGAGGCGCTCGTCGTCGAGATGACCGCCTCCGCCCAGTTCCGCGGACTCATCTCCAAGGAACTCGGCGGCTACGGCGACCAGATGTCGAGTCTCCTCAAGTACAACGGCAACCCGTTCGAGCCCGCCGACATCGTCGAGGGCTTCGAGACGGCGCTCCTCGAAGGCGAGGAGCTCCCAGACAACCGCACGAAGTTCGTCCCCAAGGTGGGTGAATAAATCATGAGTGCATTCAGCGCAATCGGTGAAGAAACGGAGCAGGACCAAAACGAGTTCACCCCCGGACTCGAACCCCAGCCGACGTGGTGTCCGGGCTGTGGTGACTTCGGCGTCCTCAAGGCGCTCAAGGGCGCGGCGGCCGAACTCGGCCTCTCGCCCGACGAGATGATGGTGACGACCGGTATCGGCTGTTCCGGCAAGCTCAACAGCTACTTCAACAGCTACGGCTTCCACACCATCCACGGCCGCTCGCTCCCCATCGCCCGCGCCGCGAAGCTGGCGAACCCCGGGCTGACCGTGGTCGCCGCCGGCGGCGACGGTGACGGCTACGGCATCGGTGGCAACCACTTCATGCACACCGCCCGTGAGAACCACGACATCACCTACATCGTGTTCAACAACGAGATCTTCGGCCTCACGAAGGGCCAGACCTCGCCCACGTCGCCGATGGGTCACAAGTCGAAGACCCAGCCCCACGGCTCGGCCAAGACGCCGCTCCGCCCGCTCTCGATGTCCCTGAACGCCGGGGCGTCGTACGTCGCGCGGACGGCCGCCGTCAACCCGAACCAGGCGAAGGACATCATCGTGGAAGCCATCCAGCACGACGGCTTCTCCCACGTCGACTTCCTCACGCAGTGTCCGACGTGGAACAAGGACGCCCGTCAGTACGTCCCGTACATCGACATCAACGACTCCGACGACTACGAGTTCGACAACACGAACCGCTCGGAGGCCTCCGAGATGATGTTCGAGACGGAGAACGCCCTCCACGAGGGCACCGTCCTCACCGGCCGGTACTACGTCGACGAAGACCGCCCGTCCTACCAGCAGGAGAAACAGCGCATCGGCGAGATGCCCGAAGAGCCGCTCGCGGAGCGCTACTTCGACGACTCCTACGAGTGGGAGCGGACGTTCGACAACTTCCTCGACAAGCACAAGTAACGCCGCCGACGCCGTCTCGGCGTTCGGTTTCCGGCCGGTAGCCGCGCCGGTTCGATGTGACCGAGAACCCTTTTCGGATTCGCAAGATATTTTTCTTCCGTGGAAAAATCAACGGGCATGGAAACCACGTCCACGGAGGGACGCATCCTCGCCGTCTTGGAGGAAGACGCGAAAGCGTCGTACGCCCAGATTGCGGACCGGGCGGGCGTGTCGAAGCCGACGGTTCGAAAGTACATTCGCAAACTCGAAGACGACGGCGTCATCATCGGCTACTCCGCCGACATCGACCCGAAGAAACTCGCCGGGCAGTCCATCGCCATGGTCGGCATCGACGCGACGAGCGAGCGCTACGTCGAAGTCACGCGCATCCTCAAGGAACTCGACTCGGTTGAGGCGCTGTACACCTCCTCCGGCGACCACATGCTGATGGCCGAGGTCCGCGCCGTCGACGGCGACTCCCTCGGCGACGTCATCTCCGACGAGATTCTGTCTATCGACGGCGTCACGGCCGCACACCCCTCGTTCCTCCAAGAGCGACTGAAGTAACGCGACCGACCACGACCGACCGCGACTGACCGCGACCGGGCCGCCGCGTTCCTCCGTGCCCGTTTACTTTCGCCGCGCTATCTGAAGCTTCAGGTACGTCGCGCCCGTTCTCTCGACCATGGCGGAGGAGACGTTGCCGGGAACGGCCGACGACGACGGACCCGACAGCATCGTCCTTCACGTCGACATGGACTGCTTTTACGCCGCCTGCGAGCGCCTGCGCGAACCCGAACTCGAAGGGAAGCCGGTCGTCGTCGGCATGGGCTACGAACCCGGCGAGGGCCACGGCGCGGTCGCCACGGCGAGCTACGAGGCCCGCGAGTTCGGCGTCGAGAGCGCCCAGCCGATTTCGACGGCGCTCGAACGCCTCCCGCGAATCGACGACCTCGCCCCCGACGACGACCCCGCGGCGGCGGGCCACTACCGCACCGTCGACCTCGAATTCTACAAGAGCGTCGCCGCCGACGTGAAGGCGATTCTCCACGACTGCGCCGACGTGGTCCGCGAGGTGAGCATCGACGAGGCCTACCTCGACGTGACGGACCGGACCGCGTGGGACCTCGCGGCCTCGGGCGACCGGACGCTGGCGGAGGGCTTCGCCCGCTACGTGAAACAGCGCATCGCCCGCGAGGTCGGCGTCGCGGCCTCCATCGGCGTCGCGCCCAACATGTCGACCGCGAAAATCGCCTCCGACTTCGACAAGCCGGACGGGTTGGTCGTCGTCCGCCCCGGCGAGGTGCGGTCCTTTCTCGCGCCCATCCCGGTCGAGGAGGTCCACGGCGTCGGTCCCGTGACGGCCCGAAAGCTCGGGTCGCTCGGCATCGAGACGGCGGGCGACCTCGCCGACGCCGACGCCGCGGTCCTCGAAGCCGAGTTCGGCTCCCGCGGCCGCGAACTCCACGAGCGGGCGCGCGGCTACGACGACCGGACGGTCACGCCGACGGGCCGGCCCAAGAGCCTCTCGCGGGAGTCGGCGTTCACCGAGCCGACCGACGACAGCGAGGACAAACGGGAGGTCGTCCGCGCGCTCGCGGCCGACGTGGCCGACCGCGCGCGCTCCCGCGGGGCGATGTACCGAACCATCGGCATCAAGGTGGTCGTCCCGCCGTTCGACATCAACACGCGGGCCACGTCGCTTTCCGGCCCCGTGGACGACCCCGAACTCGTCGAGTCGGTCGCACTCGACCTGCTCGACGCCGAGTTCGAAGCGACGACCGTCAGAAAGCTCGGCGTCCGCGTCTCGAAACTCTCCTTCGCGGACGCCGACCAGTCGAGCCTCGACGGCTGGGAGTCCGCCGGGTCTGGCGGGGCAGACGGCGACGGTGACGGCGACGGCCGCGTCAGCGACGAACCCGAAGCGAGCGCCGCCGCCGACGGTGCCGACGAGCCACCGAACACCGGCGGCGAGACCCCCTCGCGCGGCGGCCAGTCGTCGCTCGTCGAGTTCGACTGACTTCGCGGGGGCGACGGGGCGAGGGGGAGGAACTATGGCGTCCGAGGGAGTCCACCAAACCGGATGACGGATTCGGACACGGAAACCATCTCGGTCGCCGAGATCAGCGACGGTCCAGGGGGAGAGGGAACCGAAGAGCCGGGGACGACGGTCGACCTGCCGGTGGTGGATATCCTCACCGGCCGGGGGTTCGTCACGGGCAAGTCAGGGTCGGGCAAGTCGAACACGGCGTCGGTCATCATCGAGAACCTGCTGTCGGCGAACTTCCCGGTGCTCATCGTCGACACGGACGGCGAGTACTACGGGCTCAAACAGGAGTTCGAACTGCTCCACGCCGGGGCCGACGACGAGTGCGACATTCAGGTGAGTCCCGAGCACGCGGAGCGGCTCGCCACGCTCGCGCTCGAACAGAACGTGCCCATCATCCTCGACGTGTCCGGCTACCTCGACGACGCGGCCTCAGACGAACTGGTGACGGAGGTCGCAAAGCACCTCTTCGCCAAGGAAAAGAAGCTCAAGAAGCCGTTTTTGATGCTCATCGAGGAGTGCCACGAGTACATCCCCGAGAAGGGCGGGATGGACGAGGCGGGCAAGATGCTCATCAAAATCGGAAAGCGCGGACGCAAACACGGCCTCGGCGTCGTCGGCATCTCCCAGCGCCCCGCCGACGTGAAAAAGGACTTCATCACCCAGTGCGACTGGCTCGTCTGGCACCGGCTCACGTGGCGCAACGACACCAAGGTCGTCGGGCGCATCCTCGGCTCGGAGTACGCCGACGCCATCGAGGACATGGGCAACGGCGAGGGTTTCCTCGTCACCGACTGGTCCGAGTCGATTCGGCGCGTGCAGTTCCACAAGAAACAGACGTTCGACGCGGGCGCGACGCCCGGCCTCGACGACTTCGAGCGCCCCGACCTGAAGTCCGTCGACGGCGACCTCGTCTCGGACCTCAAGGAGATATCCGACGAGAAGGCGAGACAGGAGAGCCGCATCGCCGACCTCAGACAGGAGCTAGACAAGAAAGACGCGCGGATTCGACAGCTCGAACGCGAGTTAGAGGAGGCACAGGACCTCTCGCGGATGGCCGACCAGTTCGCGCAGGCGATGTTCCAGAAGGCCGAAGCGCCCTACCGCGGCGGCGGCGGCCGCAACCTCAATCGCCCCACCGAAAAGCAGGCCGCGCTCGGCGAGTACAACGAGCGTGCCGAGGGCGAGGCGGCAGACGCGGCGGCCGGCGTCGCGGCCGATGGCGACTCCGCAGGCGGCGACGGCGGGACCGGGAACGCGGACGACGCGCCGCCCCGACAGCCGCTCGAAGCCCCTTCCGGGCCGCCGTGGCCGACCCACGGACTGCTCTCGGAACGCGACGAGGCGGCGGCCGACGGCGCGAGCACCGCCGACGCGGCGGCCGACCCGACCGACGACGAGTCGTGGCTGGCGGCCACCGAGATGGGCGACTTCGAGCCGGCGGAGCTCCATCCCGCGCCGGGCGCGGAGAGCCGCCGGGACGTCGTCGACCGCATGACGGCAATCGTCGACGCGCTGGGCGACGCCCACCACGGGATGCTCGCGCACTACCGCGAGCGCGGCGTCTCCGACCCGCTCGCCGCCCACGTCGCCGCCGGCGAGACCGGCGACCAGCACCTCGCCTACGGTCGGAACCGGTCGCTTCGCCGGGCGGGGTTCATCCGGCACGCCGGCCGCGGGAAATACGAGTACGCGCTCCCCGACCTCGTGAGCGACGAGTACGCGGACCTCTTGGACGAGGACGAACTCCGGGAGACGGTCGCGGCTATCGAGGCGTCGTTCGTCGAACAAGAAGCCGACGGCGAGTAGGCGCGAGACGCGACGCGGGCCGTCGGCCGGAGTCAGAGCGGTTTTTCGACGCGCTTACAGCCCGGAGACGAGGTCTTCGAGCGCCGCGCGCGGGTCGTCGGCCTTGGCGACGCCGGAGGCGAGCAGGATGCCGGTCGCGCCGAGTTCCTCGGCGGTCACCACGTCGTCGCCGGTCGAGATGCCCGCGCCGCAGTAGACCTCGACGTCCTCGTCGACGTTGGCCGCGGCGTCGACGGCGTCGGTGACGATGCCGGGGTCGGCCGTCGCGACGGAGACGTCGCCGCCGATGAGTTCCGGCGGCTCGACGGCGACCGAGTCGGGGCCGAGCGCGGAGACCGCGCCGATTTGGGCGGGGTTGTTGGCGCAGACGCAGGTTTCGAGGCCCGCTCGCTCGGCGGCCTGTACGGAGCCGTCGATGTCGGCGAGCTTCAGGCGCTTTTCGGAGTGGTTGATGAGCGTGCCGACCGCGCCGGCCTCGGCGACGGCCTCGGCGAGGGTACTGCCGGTGTGGCTCCCGTGGCCGTTCGGGTCGACGTGCTGGGCCCACGTCTCGACGCCGGTGTCGGCGACGCGGGAGATGTCGGCCGCCTGCGGGGAGACGGCGATGCGGACGCCGGACTCCTCGGCCACGTCGCGCGCGGCGGTGGCGACTTCGATGGGGTCACACGGGTACGCCTTGAGGTTGACTAGGATGAACACAATCGAACTCGCGTCCGGCGAGACTAATAGATTGGTTTTCGTGGGCGCGATTGCCACGAGACGGCGTCTCGCGGGCGGAAAATCGTGATAAACGGGGCGGGGACTCGGGCGCGTCGTTCCCGCGGCGGGTCGGCGGAATCGGCGTCGTCGTCGGTCGCTGGGGGGCGAACCGCGTCAGTCCTTGCGCTTGACGACGTCGCCGAGGGTGGTCGTCGTGGAGCCGCCGCCGGACCACTCGGAGTCGTCGTCGCTCTCGCCTTCGACCAGCGAGATGTCGAGCTTGCGCTCGATTTTCTTCCGGACGGAGTCCGGCGGCATGATGTCGCCGCGTTCGAGCTTGCGGATGAGGCTCGCCTTCTCGTTGAGCGACTGGGCGAGCTCTTCTTGGCTCATTCCGCGGGACTCCCGCGCCTGCCGGATGCGGTCGTCGTAGTCGGTCGCGATTTCGTCCATGTCGTCGAACATGTCGCGGCGGCGGCGCTTCGACGACGAGGAGGAAGACGACCCCGAGGAGCGAGAGGAGTTCGAGCCCGACGAGGAGGAGGTGGAGTACTTCGTGCTCGCGCTGGAAGTCGACTCGGTGCGGACCTCCGTGCCGAACTCGGCGCAGTCGTCACACAGCTGTAGTTCTGCGCCTTCGACCTTCACAGTCTTCAGAGAGGCTTGGTCGGAGCCGCACATCTCGCACTGAGGCATACACTCACGTACCCGCCCGCCGCGTATAAAAGGCACGCCACCGGCCACCGAACCGCCCGGGACGCGACGGGGTCGCTACCGACTCTCGTCCGCCAGCGGAAGCGTCAGTTCGACGGTGCTCCACCCGTCGCGTCGGTCGTAATCGACTCGGCCGCCCGCGGACTCGACGACCCACTTGACGACCCACAGCCCCAGCCCGGAGCCGTGGCTGAGTTGCGTGATGTCCTCGTCGCCGAAGACGGCGGCCCACTCGATTTCGGGGATGCCGTCGCCGTCGTCGCTGACGCGGAGGGTCGCGTCGTTCTCGCACCGCTTCGCCTCGATGCGGACCGTCACGTCCTCGGAGGTGTGTTCGAGCGCGTTCTCCACGACGTTGGCGAGCGCCTGCGCGAGCTTCGGTCCGACGGACACCGGGAGCGACGGCGGGAGGTCGAGGTCGAACGTCGCGGCGGGGAACCGAGTCCGCCGCGGCTCGACGACGGCGCGGACCGTCTCGGTCGCGTCGACCACCTCGTCGGGGCGCTGGTCGTCGAGGACCGCCGCGGCGGTTCGGGCCTTCTCGCTGACTCGCAGGAGCGTCTCGGTGTGCGCGGCGATTCGCGCGGCCGCGTGCTCGACGCGCGGGTCGCCCGTCGCCTCGCGTATCTCCTCGGCCATCCCGAGCACGACGTTCATCTCGTTTCTGAGGTTGTGCCGGAGGACGCGCTGGAGCACCTGTAGGTGCTCTCTGGCCCGGCGCTGGCTGGTGATGTCGGAGTAGATGGAAAACCCGTACTGCCTCCCGTCGCCGCGGCTGTAGGGGATGCCGCGGTAGAGGAACTCCCGTCTGCCCCACGCGGTCTGCCGGGTGACGATGGCGTGGTTCGCCTTCCCGTCGGCGGTCCGCTGGTCGAAGTCGACGGCCTCGTCGTCGGCGTCCGGCGGGACGATGAAGTCGTTGAGCGACTCGCCGCGCACCTCGGCGGCGTCGTAGCCGAAGACGGTCTCGAACCCCGGATTGACCGCCCGAACGACCGGCTCGATGCCGACGATTTCGAACTCGATGACCGCGTCGTCGATGAGGTCGAACAGGTGGTCGAAGCGGTCGCGCTCGGTGTGCAGTCGCGCGGTCGTCGGCTCGGACGGCTCGCGGCAGACCGCGCCGACGACCCGCTCCGTATCGGGGCCGGGAGGTTGGCATCCGTCGCCCTCACCGCCGTCGGCACCTCCACCGCCGTCGTCGCCCCCGGGATACGGGCTGAACTCGATTTCGACGTCGGCTTCGACCTCGGTGGCTCGGGCCGCGGTCCCGCCGTTACCCCCCGAGAGCCGACAGCGGCACCGGTGACTCTCCCAGTCGGTCGCCCTTCGCACGGCGTCGAGCGTCCCGCGGACCGCCGACCGGTCTTCGTCGGCGACGAAGTCGGAAAACGGTCGCCCGCGGAGCGCCGCGGCGTCCGCGCCGAGATGCGCCGCGAACTCGTCGCTCGCGTGAATTACGGTTCCCGCCGCGTCGAGGACGAACATCAGTCGACGAGCGTCGCGTACGGCGGTCGGTCCCGCGTTCGGAGCCGGCGGGTCGCCGTCGAGACGCCGGCTGGTGCGGTCGTGAACTCGACGTGCTGTGCCGCGCCGTCGCGGTACGCCCGGAGGACGTAGTCCGCCGCGCCCGCGTAGAACGCGCCGAACTGCGCCGCGACGGTCGACCCGTCGACGACGTTGAGCACGGTGTCGCGGTCGTCGAGCACGCCGTCGTCGTTCGCGTACCGGGCCTCCCGCGCGGCCGACTCGCCCATGACGGCGATTTCGCCCGCGATGTTGCCGATGACGAACAGCCGGTCGGACCGTCGCTCGGCGGTCGTCCGGTTGACCGCGTCGAGGGGCTCGCTGTCGAGGTCGAACACGTTGTACGCCGTCTGCCACTCGCCGAACGCGTCGAGGACGAACAGTCGGTCGTCGCCGAGCGCCGCCTCGAACGACAGGCCGACCGCGTCGACGGCGGCGGCGAGCGTCCGTCGGTCCAGCGAGGGCGGCGGCGTAACCGACACGGCGTACCCCGCGTCGAGCGCGGCGGCGGCGAGTTGCGCGACGAGGCCGCCGACCGCGACCTCCCCGTCGTGTTGGACGACCGCGCGACTGCCGACGGCGAACCCGCCGTCGCAGAGGTCGTCGAGGCCGTCGACGCCGGTCGGAATCCGCTCCGTGTCCGCGATTCGCTCGGACCGCGACCGCGACGCGGAGTCGAGCGCGCCGCTAATCTCGCGGAGCATCGTCGTCTGCTCGGCGCGCGCGCCGCGAATCGTCTCCACGTCGTCTTCGATGTGGTCTGCGCCCTCCGCGACGCGCTCGATGCGGCCGGCGACCGCCTCGGTCGTCTTGGCCTGCTGGTCGGTCGCCTCCGAGACGGACTTCGTCCCGCTCGCCGTCTCCTCGACGGCCTCGGTGACGGCGTCGAGGCTCTCCATGGTCTCTTCGACCTGCTCGGTCCCGCGGTCGATTTCCGAGACGGCGGATTCGAGGTGGTCGACCGTCTCGTCGGTCTCCTCGCGGACCGCCCCGAGCACGGCGTCGATTTCGTCCGCCTGCGCCTGCGCCTCCTCGGCGAGCGACTTCACCTCGTCGGCGACGACGGCGAAGCCGGAGCCGGCCTCACCGGCGCGAGCGGCCTCGATGGAGGCGTTGAGCGCGAGCAGGTTCGTCTGCGCGGCGATGTCGTCGATGCCGGCCAGCGCGTCGGCGATGCCGTCGACGCGCGCGCGGAACGCCTCGACCTCGTCGGCGACCGCGGTGCTGACGGCGCGGACGTCCTCCATCACCTCGATGGCCTCGCGCGCCGACGCCCGCCCCTCGGCGGCCCGCTCGGCGGCCCGCTCGGACCGGTCGCTGACCTCTGTCGCGGTCGCGGCAATCTCCTCGACGGTCGCCGAGAGGTCAGACACGTCGTCGACGGCCGCCGCCGCGTCGTCGGCCTGCGTCTCGGCCCGGCGAGAGATTTCGTCGAGCTGGCCGTCGACGGTGGTCGAAATCTCGCGCACCACGTCCAGCGCGCCCTTCGCGTTGGCGACCATCGCGTCGTCGCCGGCGACGTCGGCTCCGCCGGCGCGCCTCGGGTCGTCCGCCACGCCGAGAGCGCCGTCGTCCGAGCGCGTCACGGCCGAACACGCCCCAGATTCAAAACTGAATATAACCGAAGTGAACGTCGGTATCGTGCCTGATTCAGGCGACGTATGGTGTAATTCAGAATCATTTGAAGTTAGTAACTGGTGATAATTTCAATCATATAAATCTGGTTTAGCGGGCAACATCCACACTCGACGCGGGAAGTTCTCACTTCGTTGCAGGCCGAAAACGGACGCCAGAACGGACCGAACGAGCGCGCCGCGGCGACCGCTTCGGGATTGCGTCACCTCGCTCCGAACCGCGTCGATTCGAGTGAGGTTCGGTGGGTCGAGTCGAAGTTGGACGGGGCAGGTCAGGTCAGGTCAGGTCGCCCCACGCGCCCCAGAAGCGCTGGACCGCGGTGAGGTGGCCGACGACGGCGAAGAACACGAGAAGCCAGCCGACGAGCGTCAGCCCGCCGACGGCGTCGGGGTAGACGGCGGACGCGAGGCCGACGAGGCCCATGAGCGCCAGTCGGTCGGCGCGTCCGACGAGGCCGCCGTAGGCGCGCCCGAGGCCGACCGCCTGAATCTGGGTGCCGAGGTAGGAGGTCATGAGGACGCCCGTGACGGCCGCGAGGCCCAGCGCGAACGAGTCGATGCCGGCGGCGAGACCGACGAGGACGACGATGTCGGCGTAGCGGTCGAGCACGTGGTCCAGCAGGTCGCCGGCCTTCGAGGAGACGCCCTGCTCGCGGGCGAGCGCGCCGTCCACGAGGTCGAGCCAGCCGTTGAGGAAGACGAACACCGCGCCGAGACCGTACCAAAGCGGGTCGGCGAGGCCGAAGGCGACGCCGGCGGCGATGGCGAACCCGAACGCGACGACGCTCACGCCGTTCGGCGAGAGGCCGAGCGCGTCGGCGACGGAGACGAACGGGGCGAGCAGTTTGTCGGCGGTGTCGCGGTACTGGTCGAGCGTCATAGATAGTCGATGAAGTCGACGGTCCCCGCCGAGGGTTCTCGCTCGCCCGCGACGACCGCCGCGATGTCGTCGGCGACGGCGTCGGGGTCGCGCTCGGTCGTGTCGATTTCGTACACCGCGTCCTCGCCGTGGAACTCGACGGCCTCGCCGAGAATCACGTCCAGCGCCTCGGACTCGCGGTTCTCGCGCGCCTTCGCCTCCGACTCGCCGCGGTCGAGGAGACGCTGTTCGAGGATGTCGGGGCGACAGCGAAGCACGACCACGCGGTCGGCCTCGAAGTGGTGTGCGAGGTGGCTCTCGACGATGCCGTCCCAGTCGCCGAGTTCGTCGCGGGCGGCGTCGAGGTCGACGACGAGCGTGTCGCGGTCCTCGTCGCGCTCGGTCCAGAGGCCTTCGTCTTTCACGAGTCGGTTGAGGTGGACCACGTCGAGGTCGAGGTCGGCGGCGACGCGCTCTGTCGCCGTGGTCTTGCCGGTGCCGGGCGTGCCGGTGACGACGACTCTCACGCCGGCGGCACCTCCGAGACGACGCGGTTGAGCACGTCCACGGCGCGCTTCGTCTGTGCTTCGGTGCCGCAGGAGACGCGGATGCACTCCGGGAGGCCGAAGCTCCCGCAGTCGCGGACGATGACGCCCTCGCGCTGGGCGGCCTCGGTGACCGCGGTGGCGTCGCCGACCTCGGCGAGGACGAAGTTACCCTCGCTTTCCCACGTCGGCGCGTCGAGGTGTTCGCGGAGGTAGTCGCGGGACCACCGGGCCGACTCGACGGACTTCTCGACGTGTGCCTCGTCGTCGAGCGCGGCGAGCGCGGCGCGGCAGGCGACCTCGCTGGCGGCGAACGGCGTGTTCACGCGGGCGTAGGCGTCGGCCCACGCCTCGGGCACGCAGGCGTAGCCGATGCGGAGGCCGGCCAGCCCGTAGGCCTTCGAGAACGTCCGCAGGACCGCGACGTTGTCGTACTCCGACAGCAGGTCGATGGCCGACGGCTCCTCGGCGAACTCGCCGTAGGCCTCGTCGACGACGAGGAGCGTGTGGTCCTCGACGGAGTCGGCGAGTTCGACGAGTTCGTCGCGGGGGAACACGGAGCCGGTGGGGTTGTGCGGCGTCGTGAGGTAGACCATGCGCTCGCCGTCGTAGGCGTCGAGGACGCGGTCGGCGGTCTGCTCGAAGTCGTCGCCCTTCGACACCTCGTACTGGACGGCGTCGCCGTGGTGGTAGCGGGCGCTCATCGAGTAGTACGAAAAGCCGGGCGCGGGTTCGAGAATCCGGTCGTCCGGTTCGAGCATCGCGCGGGTCAGGTAGTCGATAGAGCCGTCCGCGCCGGGCGACACCCACACCTGTTCGGGTGCGAGGTCCCACTTGTCGGCGAGGCGCTCGGTCAGGTCCGTGTGGGCGGTCTTCGGGTAGACGCTCACGGTCGGCGCGGCGTCCTCGATGGCGGCGACCGCCTTCGGACTCGGGCCGTGGGGGTTCTCGTTCGAGGAGAGTTTCGTCAGGTCCTCGGGGTCCATCCCGAGTTCGCGGGCGACCTCCTCTGTCCCGCGGCCGGGTACGTAGGGGGCGTGCGCGGAGAGGTCCCGTGGTTGCATGGTCGGAAAATGCGGGTCGCGGTTCTTAAGCGTGCGTACTCCGGGTCGGGCGAGGCGGCGGGGGAGTCGGAGTGGAGACGCGACTCCGACGGCCGTCATCCGAGTGTCGCCCGAAGCGACTCGGCGAGCCGAACGGAGAGCGCCGCGATGGTGAGCGTCGGGTTCATCGCGCCGCCGGTCGGGAAGACGCTCGACCCCGAAATCCAGAGGTTGTCGAGGTCGTGCGCGCGGCACTCGGCGTCCACGACGCTCGATTCGGGGTCGTCGCCCATCCGCGTCGTTCCCATGTGGTGGTACGCGGGGCCGGTCTCGTCGGGGCCGACGCTCCAGCGGTCCTCGACGCCGAGTTCGTCCAGCACCCGCGTCTGAATCTCGTTGGCTCGCGAGAGCGCGGCTTCCGTCTGTTCGTCAACCGACCAGTGTATCTCGGGGACGGGGTCGCCGAGGTCGTCGGTCGTCTCGGGGTCGAGGCCGACGTAGTTGTCCTCGCGGGGGAGCTGTTCGACCAGCGCGCCCATCGAGACGTGCGTGCCGTAGCTCTCATCTAGCTGGTCGCGCAGGTCGTCGCCCCACGTGTCGGCGTGGAGCGCGTCGATGACCGGCGACGGGCCGGCGTAGTTGAGAAACTCCAGTTTGAGGCCGTTGACCGGGTCGGCGTCGTCGTAGAACTGGTGGCACTCGCTGGTGTTGAAGCCGACGTGGTTCTGTCGCGTGGGGCGGTCGAGGCGGCCGCCCGCCCCGGCGAACAGGTGGTCCATGAAGTACCGTCCGACCGCCCCCGAGGAGTTTGCGAGGCCGTCGGGGTAGCGGTCGGAGTCGGACAGCAGGAGCAGTCTGACGTTCTCGACGCCGCCGCAGGCGAGGACGAACTGGGTCGCCGCCTGCCTGTGGGTCTCGCCGTCGGGCGTCGTGTACGCCGCGGCGACGACGCGCTCGCCGGCCGCGTCGTGTTCGAGTCGCCGGACTCGGGCCCGGTCGATGACCCGCGCGCCGGCGGCTTCGGCCTCCTCGACGTGGGACTCGGCGGTGTACTTCGCGCCGGAGGGACACACCGGCTTGCACGTCCCGTAGCCGACGCAGGGCGACCGGCCGTCGTAGGGTTCGGAGTTGCGGGCGTTGCCCACCGAGTGCATGTCGATGCCGAGGCGCTCGCAGGCCTCGGCGAAGATGGAGTCCGAGTGCGACGGCCTGAAGGCGGGAAGCGGGTAGGGCTCGTCCCGCGGCGGCGCGTAGGGGTTGTCGGCCGCGCCCGCGACGCCGAACTCGCGTTCCGCGGCGGCGTAGTACGGCCGGAGGTCGTCGTAACCGATTGGCCAGTCGGCCCCGACGCCGTGTCTGGAGTCGAGTTCGAAGTCGCGCTCGTGGAGGCGCATCACCATCCCCTGCCAGTGGAGCGTCGACCCGCCGACGCCCTTCACGCGGGCGGCGTTCAGCGGGTAGAACGACTCGCCGGAGGAGGAAAACGCATCGCGCGCGCCGCCCATCTCCCACGGCCCGCCGAGGCCGGGGCGGATGTGCCGTTCCAGTTGCTCCCGCCTGTCGCCGTCGAACCGCGGCCCGGCTTCGAGGACGACGACCGACGCCCCCGACTCGGCGAGTCGATGGGCCACGATGCCGCCGGCCGGGCCGGCACCGACGATACACACGTCGGCGTCTGAGACGGGGGTTCTATCCATCGCTCTCACCGCCGGAGTCGGCCGTCCCGCCACTCTCGGCCGTCTCTCCCCCGTCCATCGTCGCCCGCCGGTAGCTCTCGGTCCCGCCGGGGTGGCCGATGGGGTTCTCGATGCCGACGAGGCGGCCGCCGGTCGGCGAGGCGTAGAAGGCGTACAGCAGTTCGTTCACGACGTGAAACCGGAGGCGCTCCGAGAGCGTCCCGTCCGGAACCGGGTCGGCGGTGTTAACTCCGAGTTCGCGCAGGAGACGGTCGCGGTCGCCCGCCGGCAGGTCGGCGAAGGCCGCGTTCTCCCAGTCGCGGGCCACGCCGTCCAACTCGGTCGCGGCGTCGACCATCGCGTCCCGGCGCGCGTCGTCGCGGGCGCGGCCGACGACGTAGGTCTCGACGAACTCGGGGATTCCTTCGACGGCGCTCGGGTAGACGACTTCGCCGGCGGCGACCATCGTCTCGCGCACCGCGGTCGGTGGGGTGTCATCGTCGCCGCCACCACCGAGGTCGCCGTCCGAACCACTCCCTTCGCCGGTCGAATCGGCGGTCGGCGGGTCGAACTGCGTCAGCGAGACGGCCCCACCGGTGACGCCGAGACCGGCGAGCACGGCCAGCGCGTCCCGTCGGGTCAGTCGCATTCGACGGGAATTAGGTCAGCCTAATCTTAGGCCTTGTCCTCTCGGCCCGCGCGGTCGAGGACGACGGCGACGACGCCGAACGTGACGACGGCGGGGACGACCGCGACGAGCATATCGAACCGCGCGCCGAGGTTGTACGCGAGGACGAGCGCCTGCACGTACGCGAGGAACGTCGCCAGTACCGAGTCGAAGGCGGGCGGGACGCTGGCTCCGCGTCCCGCCGCCCGGGCGAACCGGGTGACGAGGAGCGCGCCGAGGCCGGTGACCGGGACGAGAAGCACGCCGAGCGGGGCGGCGACGAAGGAGTCGGGGTCGCCGCCGACGCCGAAGTGAATCGCGACCGAGGAGGGGAGCACGGGGAGGGCCGCGACGCCAGCGACGGCGCTGAGCGCGAGTATCGCGACGCCGACGAGTGTCAACCGAGGGGCACGCATACGGCCGGGTTGTGACTCGGCGATGAAAAAACGCGCTGGCGGTCGCGCTCAGTCCTGTCGCACGTCGTGTTCGAGGACGCCGACGCCCTCGACTTCGACTTCGACGTGGTCGCCGTCTTCCAGCGGGCCGACGCCCTCGGGCGTCCCCGTCGAGATGACGTCGCCGGCTTCGAGCGTCATGTAGGTCGTGATTTCGGCGACGAGGTCGGGAATCGAGAAGATGAGGTGTTCGATGCTGGAGTCCTGTCGCGTCTCGCCGTTCACGCGAAGCGAGATGCTCGCGTCGTCGGGGAGGTGGTCGGGGTCGGCGAGGACCGGCCCGAGCGGGGCGGAGCCGTCGAACGCCTTCCCGCGGACCCAGTTCGTCTCGATGTCCTGGTCGTCGCGGTTGGACACGTCGTTCATCACGGTGTAGCCCGCGATGACGTCCTCGGCGTCCTCGGACGCGACGTTCCGGCACTGCTCACCGATGACGACCGCGAGTTCGGCCTCGTGTTCGACCTGCTCTTTGCCCGCGGGGAGCGTCACGGTGTCGCCGTGGCCGGCGACCGCGTTCGGCGGCTTGAGGAACAAAAGCGGCCGGTCGGGGACTTCCTCGTCGCGCTCCTCGGCGTGTTTGGCGTAGTTGCGGCCGATACAGACGATTTTCGACGGCTCGCACGGGGGGAGCACGTCGACCTCGCCGAGGTCGTAGTCCTCGCCGCCGAACGAGACGGAATCGCCGTGCCATTCGCCGGTTCGCACTGCGCCCGCGGGGTCGCGGAATCGAACGTGATGCATGCCCCACGCCTCGGTGGGGGGCGTGATAGGCTTTTACATCGCGCGAGACAGCCGGTGGCGTGCGACATTCTTGCACGATTCTCATCGCTTTTGTAGCCGTGGGATGACGGACCTGTATCGGCCGCCCCGGACAGTTCGTTCGAGTGGACTCCGGCGGCCGATTCTGCTGTCGGACTCGACGCGAGAGCGGCGGGGCCGTCTCGCCGACCGTCGCCGTGAAACATCCGACGAGCATCGCCGCGACCCGCCGACGAGCGCGCCCGCCGAAAAGCGGTCACACCGCCCCCTGCGAATAGCTTTTTGTGTATTTCGCGTGTAGTTTCGGGCGCTATGGAACTCACCTGGCACGGTCACTCGACGTGGTACGTCACGGTCGGAGACACCTCGCTTCTCATCGACCCGTTTTTCGACAACCCCGCCACGTCTCTCGACCCGAGCGACGTGGAGACGCCGGACTACGTGCTTCTCACTCACGGGCACGCGGACCACATCGCCCACGCAGGCGAGTTCGACGGCGCGACGGTCGTCGGCACGCCCGAACTCACCGGCTACGTCGAAGCCGAGATGGGCGTCGACGACACCATCGGGATGAACATCGGCGGGACGGTCGAACTCGGCGACGCGTTCGTCACGATGGTCCGCGCCGACCACACCAACGGCATCAACACCGGCTACGAGCACGAGGCCGGCATGCCGGGCGGCTACATGATTAGCGACACGGTGCCGACACAGGAGTCCGACGCCGACTCCACGACGTTCTACCACGCCGGCGACACGGGGCTCATGACCGACATGCGCGAGATTTTCGGCGCGTACTTCGAACCCGACGCGGCCGCGCTCCCGGTCGGCGACCACTACACGATGGGCCCGTGGCAGGGCGCAATCGCCGCCGACTGGCTCGACGTCGACCACGTGTTCCCGATGCACTACAACACGTTCCCGGCCATCGAAATCGACGTGCGCGACTTCGAGCGCGAGGTCAAGGCCGCCGGCAGTCACGCCGAGGTCCACGCCCTCGACGGCGACGAGTCGTTCACGCTCGAATAACCCCGCGCCCCGGTCGGCGGCGACCCGTTTTGGGGTCGGCGCTTGTGCACACCGTTGTCCTATTGAGGAACTTTTAGGGTCGGTCGCTCCTTCCTTCGGAGTGAATGTCCGACATCCAGACCTCTACTGTCAGCGAGGAAGGTTTCGCATGCACGAGCCAGGTCGGCGACTTCGACCTCCAGATCGACGCCACCGACGAGACGGGACCGAACCCGAACGCCGCGCTCGTCGCGACGTACGCCTCCTGTTTCCTCCCCGCCTTCCGCGTCGGCGGTCAGAAGACGGGCTTCGACGACCTCGGTAAGGTCCAGATCGACGCCGACGCCGACCTCGACGACGGCGACGACCTCACGAGCATCAGCTTCGACGTCTACGTGGAGTCCGACCTCTCGGACGACGAGTTCGCCGAGATCACGGAACTCGCCGAGGACATCTGCCACGTCCACGACGCGCTCCGCGACGAGCTTCAGGCCGACGTGACCGTCGTCGGCGACGCGTTCTAAGCGTCGCTCGCGGCTCGCGCCGACACGCACTCGCATTTTTCGCAGAAACCGACGGCCGCCAGCGACGGGTGTCGCGGCGGACTCGGGGCCGCCCCGCCGGGTCAGTAGCGGCGCTTCTTATAGCTTCGAAGACTCATAGCCTCGCCTTCCACGATGATAACCTCGCGGTCTTGGGGGTCCGATTCGACGACGTCGTCGACCTGTTCGCGGAAGTACGGGCTGTTCGGCTCTTCCATACCACTCCCTTCGCGGCCCCTAATAAAAATCTTTGTCAGACATTCTCACACGCGATATCGTGTGAGCGGTTCGGCGAATCAGTCGTCAGCGGCCGCCGCGGCCGGTTCGTGGCTGATTTCGGTGCCGAGTACGTCGAGGAACGCCGCCAGCCACTCGGGGTGGTCCGGCCACGCCTGCCCGGTGACGAGGTTGCCGTCGACGGTCACCTCGTCGACCCACGAGCAACCCGCGCGCTCGACTTCCGCGCGGACGGCCGGGTAGGCGGTCATCTCGTAGCCGTCGAGGACGCCCGCGGCGGCGAGAATCTGCGGGCCGTGGCAGATTGCGGCGACCGGCTTGCCCTCGTCGAAGAAGTGCCGGACGGCGTCCAGCACCTCGTCGTAGCCGCGGAGATACTCCGGCGCGCGGCCGCCGGGGACGACGAGCGCGTCGTAGTCCGCGGGGTCGATATCGGCGAACGTCGCGTTCAGCGCGAAGTCGTGGCCGCGGGTCTCCAGATACGTCTGGTCGCCGCGGAAGTCGTGGACGGCGGTCTTACACCGGTCGCCGTCCTCCTTTTCGGGGCACACCGCGTGGACCTCGTGACCCACCATCTGGAGCGCCTGAAACGGTACCATAATCTCGTAGTCCTCGACGAAGTCGCCGGCGAGGAGCAGAATCTTCTTTCCGGACATGGGCATCACCCAGTCGGTAGTTGTCGCGTCAGAACGATAACGATTGTGCAGGTGGGGATGGCGGCGGTTCGGAAGTCGAGGTTCGGCCGCCCTCGCGGTCGAACGCCCTCGCGGTCGAACCGGGCTATTCCGAGACGATGCGCCCGATGTCGCCGAGGCCGTCGAGGACGTGGTCGGGTTCGTACTCGCTGGCCGCGAGCGTCGCGTCGTCGGTCACGCCGGTGCGGACGAGCGCGGTGCCCATGCCCGCGTCGAGGCCGAACGCGATGTCGGTGTCGAGGCGGTCGCCGACGATGAGCACCTCCTCGGGCGGCAGGCCCAACTTGTCGAGGACGTACTCCTGTGCGACCCGCGAGGGCTTGCCGAGAATCGCGTCGGGGTCGCGCTCGGCGACGCCCGCGACGGCGTTGATAATCGCGCCCGACCCGGGGATGTCGCCGTCCGCGGTCGGGATGATGACGTCGGGGTCGGTGCCGTAGAAGGCGGCCCCGGAGCGGAGCGCGCGGTTGGCGTCGCGGAGGTCGTCGTAGTGGAACTCGCGGTCGATGGCGACGACGACGACCGCGGGGTCGTCGCCGGGGCCGACGAGTTCGAGGCCGGCGTCGCGGAGTTGGTCGCGGAAGCCCGCCTCGCCGATGGCGAACGTCCGCGCGCCGGGATGCCGGTCGGCGAGGTACGCCGTGGTGGTCGTGCCGGAGGTGACCACCTCGTCGGCGGTCGCCTCGATGCCGGCCCGGCGGAGCCGCGCCTCGTAGGCGACGGGCGCTTTCGTCGGGTTGTTCGAGACGAACAGTCGGTCGAGTCCGGCGGCGTCGACGGCGGCGAGCCCGTCGAGCGCGCCCGGAATCGCTTCGTCACCGCGGACGACGGTTCCGTCGACGTCGAAGACGACACCTCGGTAGTCCATCGTCCTCGGTAGGGAGCCGGGGCTGTTGAACGTTCGCCCGAGAGAACCATTATGTTCGTTGGTGACATATGTCGTCGCATGGATGTCTCTTCGAAGCGATTGACCGGGTGGCTTCGCGGCCCGGCGACCGGCAACAGCGCCGTCGGCGTCTACGGGCTCGTGACCGCCATGGTCGCGGTGTTTCTGACGTACTCCATCGTGGCCACGGTCTCCGTCGTCGGCCCGCTTCTGTCGACGACGGCTATCGCCCTCCTGTCGGTCGGCGTGTGGCTGGTGACGTGGGCGGTCCTCGACGTGGTCGCCAGCCGGACGATTCGGGAGTCGGGTGACTGAGCGGCTCGGGGTTGCGGCGGAACCGTCACAGAACCAAAGACCAATATGCGCGTCGCCCTACTCGTCTACCGTGACGAACACGCAGTTGACACTCGTCCAAATCGACAACTACGGGCCGTGGACGGTCACTCCGGACCCGCGGCGGGAGATGGACCTCCAGACGCTCCAGTCGCGGCTCTTCGCCGACTTGGCCCAGTTCGTCGGCTCTCGCGACGGGTACGCGTTTTTCACCCGGTTCGACAACATGGTCGCGGTCACGAACGGGCTCGACCGCGACGACCACGAACTGTTGCAGGAGTCTATCGCGAACCGCTATCCCGTGACGCTCAGTCTCGGCATCGGCGTCGACCGGTCGCCCGCGGTGGCGCTCGAACGCGCCACCGACCGCATCCAGCGCGTCGGGAGCGCACAGGACGGCGACCGCCGCGAAGTCCTCTCCGGTGAGACCCTCGCGGACGCCGACCGCTCGGACACCGACCTCCAAATCGCGCACTTCGACGTGAACGACGCGACGGGCAAGTACACCGACCGCCTCAACGAGTTCGACACGTTCATCCACATCGAACAGGGCTACGCGTCGCTCATGCGCCACCTGCGCGAGGAACACGGCGCGCTGTCGTTCTTCGTCGGCGGCGACAACATCATCTCGGTCACGCCCGACCTCACGGAAGACCAGTACCGCGACGCCATCGACCACGTCGAGGCCGAGGCGGACGTGGAACTCAAAGTCGGCGTCGGCACGGCGTCGAACGCCCACGAGGCCGGCTTCGCGGCGAAGCACGCGCTCGAAGACTGCCGCCACCGCGGCACGACCGTCGAGTTCGCCGACGCCGCCGTCGAGACCGCAGACGACTGAGCGATGGAGGGTCGCGCGGTCTACTTCGTGGCCCCCGAACGCGTCGAGGTCCGCGACCGCGACGTGCCCGCGCCCGGCCCCGGCGAGGTCCGCGTCCGCACGCTGACCTCCGCCGTGAGCTCCGGGACCGAGCGGCTCGTCTACCGCGGCGAGGCCCCGACCGACCTCGCCGCCGACGAGTCAATCGCGGCGCTCGACGGCGACCTCTCGTTTCCGCTCCGCTACGGCTACGCCGCAGTCGGCGAAATCGAGGCCGTCGGCGACGACGTGCCCGACTCGCGGCTCGGGAGCCGCGTCTTCGCGTTCAACCCCCACGAGAGCCGCTTTCTCGCCGCTCCCTCGGAACTCATTTCCGTCCCCGACGGCGTGACCGACGAGCGCGCCGCGCTGTTGCCGACGATGGAGACCGCGCTCAACTTCGTGATGGACGGCCGGCCGCTCATCGGCGAGCACGTCGTCGTCTTCGGACAGGGCGTCGTCGGCCTCGTGACCACCGCGCTCCTCGCACAGTTCCCGCTCGGAAGCCTGACCGCGGTCGACTGCGTGGCCGAGCGCCGGGGAATCGCCGAAGCCCTCGGTGCCGACGAGGCCGTCCATCCCGAGTCGCTGGACGCGCCCGCCGACGGGGCCGACCTGACGCTCGAACTCTCGGGCGACCCCGACGCGCTCGACGACGCGCTGTCGGTGACGCGGTACGACGGCCGGGTCGTCGTCGGGTCGTGGTACGGCACGAAGCCCGCCACGCTCGACCTCGGCGGGCGGTTCCACCGCTCGCGCATCAGCGTCGAGAGCAGTCAGGTCAGCACCATCGACCCCGACTTGCGGGGGCGCTGGGACGCCGACCGGCGCTTTTCGTTGGCGTGGGACCACCTCGAAGACCTCCCGCTGGACCCCCTCGTGACCCACCGAATCGACGTCGATGCCGCCGCGCGCGCGTACCGACTCCTCGAAGACGCCCCCGACGAGGCCGTCCAAATCCTCTTTACCTACCGGAACGGTTGACAGTTCATGTACCGCGTCTCGGTTCGCAGGGACCTCATCGCCCAGCACTACCTGACGGTTCCGAACCCCGGCCCGGAGGGTGAGTTGCACTCTCACGCGTTCACCGTCGAGGTCGAACTCTCGGGCCCGGAGCTCGACGAGTACGGCTACCTCGTCGACATCGACGACGTGAAGGCCGCACTGGACGCGACGCTGTCCCGCTACCGCGACGAGACGATGAACGAACTCGTGGAGTTCGCCGGGCAGAACCCGAGCGTCGAGCGCTTCGCGCGCGAGGTGTGCGAGCAGTTCGTCGAGGCGTCGTCCCTCGACGCGCCCGAGCACGTCTCGGTCCGCGTCTGGGAAGACGACGTGGCGAGCGCGACCTACGAGACCTCGCTCTGACGTGCGGGTCGCCCTCGTCGTCTACGGCCCGCTCGACGACCGCTCGGGGGGCTATCGCTACGACACCGAACTCGTCCGCGGACTCCGCGCCGCCGGCGACGACGTGACGGTCGTCTCGCTCCCCGAGCGGCCGTACCGAAAGCGGCTCCGAGACAACGTCACCGCCGTCCGCCGCCTCCGCGACCTCGACGCGGACGTCGTCCTGCAGGACGAACTGTGTCACCCCTCGCTCGTCGGCCCGAACGCCCTGCTCGCCGACGACGTTCCGGTCGTCTCGGTCGTCCACCACCTCAGCTCGCTGGAGCCGTTGTGGGCGTGGCGACGACGCGCCCGCCGCGCGGTCGAGCGTCGCTACCTCCGTTCTGCGGACGCGTTCGTGTTCAACAGCGAGACGACGAAACGGACGGTCGCGGCCGTCACCGACCCCGACCCGAGCGTCGTGGCGTACCCGGCCGGCGACCGCTTTTCGTCGTTCGGCGCGCCCCTCGGCGACGACGAGATACGGGCGCGCGCCGCCGACGGGCCGCTCCGAGTCGTCACGGTCTGCAACCTCGAACCGCGGAAGAACGTCGACGGCCTGCTCCGCGGTCTCGCCCGCGTCCGCGGCGACTGGGAGCTAACGGTCGTCGGCGCGGCGGTCGACGCCGACTACGCCGACTCGCTTTCCGACCTCGCGGTCGACCGCGACATCGACGACCGCGTGACGTTCGCGGGCCGGCTCTCGGACGCCGACCTCGCGGCGACGCTCCGAGAGTCCCACCTGTTCGCGCTCCCCTCGCACTACGAGGGGTTCGGCATCGCCGCGGTCGAGGCGATGGGGTTCGGCCTCCCGGCGCTCGTCTCGTCGGCCGGCGGCGCGAGCGAACTCGTCGCACACCGCGAAAACGGCTTTCTCGTCGACCCGACCGACTCGGCCGAAATCACCGACGCCGTGTCGCCGCTGTGTCGGAATCGCCGTCGTCTGCAGTCGCTGTCGCTTTCGGCGCGCGACCGATTCCTCGCGCATCCGACGTGGGACGAGACGGCGGCGGCGATTCGGTCGTTCCTGTGCGATATCGTTGGGGATTCGGGCGCGGGATCGACTTTGCACTCACCGCCGAATCGGCGTTAGTCGCCGCCGGCGGGCGCGGGACTGCCACCGCCGCCACCGCCGTCGACATCGACGGTTTCTCCGACCTGCGTGTAGACGAGGAGGAGTCCGACCGCGCCGAGCGCCGTCGCGGCCACGAAGGGGACCGCGAAGCCGAAGCCGACGAGGACGCCCGAAAACAGCGCGCCGATGGCGACGCCGAGACCGAACCCCATCGTGAGAATCGAGAGCGTCGACCCCGACTGCCCCGCCTTGGCGAGGTCGCCCGCGAGGGCGAGCGAGGGGGCGAAGACGGCCGCGACCGCGACGCCCTGCAGGAACCGCGCGAGAATCATCAGCCCCGGCGTCTGGACGAACCCCTGTGCGAGCGTCGTCGGGAGCAGGAGGACGAAGCCGCCGACGAGGAACGGCCGCCGTCCGTAGCGGTCGCTCAGCCGGCCGATGGGGTACTGGAAGACGACGTTGGCGAGGACGGTCGCGCCGAACTGCACCGAAAACAGGAACGTCCCCTGGTCGAGGCGCTCGTTGATGACGTTGGCGAGCGGGGCGTACATGGCGATGCTCAACGCCATCACGACGGTGGCGACGCCGAGGGCGAACACGGGGTCGAGGCCGGACCCGTCGGGGTTCCGCACCGAAAGCGAGATGTCGTCGGCCGCCTCGCTGTCGGTCCGTTCGGGGTCCTCGATGAGCAGTACGATGAGGACGAAGCTGACCGCCGCGCCGACGACGGCGACGAGGAACGCGGCGTCGAAGCCGGAGAGTTCGACGCCGGCGAGCGAGTAGGGGCCGGCGGTGACCACGCCGCCGGCGACGAGCGGGCCGGTCCCGAAGCCGAGCAGTCGGAAGGTGTTGAACAGGCCGAAGTTGCCGCCGCGTTCGTCCTCCCCGGAGAGTTCGTTCACGAGCGCCACCGTGACCGGGATGGTAAACGCCGCGCCGATGCCCTGCAACGCGCGCATGACGAGTATCGAGCCGTAGTCCGTGAACACGAGGTAGCCGGCGCTCCCGACGGCGACGAGCGCGAGGCCAGTCAGGAGAAAGACCCGCCGGCGTCCCGTCCGGTCGGACAGCGATCCCGTGAACGGCTGGCTCAAGCTGTTGAGAAAGCCGAAAAGCGAGAGCACGATGCCGATGAGGAGTTCGGTCGAGAGAGGAATCCCAACGGGACCGAAAGAGAGCGTCGTCCCGACGAACGACGGCATCGACACCAGTTGGCTCCCGATGTACAGCGGGAGGACGACGACCAGAAACGAGTTGGCGAGGGCGTCGACCATCCGAGCCAACGCGAGCGCGAGAATCCGCGTGTCGACGTTCGGACGCATCGTCGCCCGCTACGGCCCTCCGGCGTATCAAGCTACGCGCCCCAGCGACCCTCGCCGGAGCCGACCGAGCAGAGCTAGCCCGAGCGGACCCACTCTTGGAGCGTGAATCCCTCGTAGTCCGCCTCCGAGTCGAGCGCCCACTCGTCGTCGTCCCACTCGGGATAGAACGTGTCGCCCTCGTACTCGCCGGGGACGCGACTCAGCACCATCCGATCGAGGTGGGGCTGAAACAGGGCGTAGATGGCCGCGCCGCCGATGACGTAGGCCGTCTCCGCGCCCAGCGACTCCGCGATGTCCACCGCGTCCTCGACGCTCGCCGCGCGGCGGGCGGTGTCGACCGAAAACGACCGCTCGCTTCGGCTCATGACGATTTGGGCGCTCCCCGGCAGGTCGTCGAGCATCGACTCGAACGTCGCCCGACCGAGGACGACCGGGTCGTCGGCGATGCGGGCGCGGTACTGCTCCTTGTCGGCGGGGATACTCGGCCACGGGAGTTCGCCGTCGCGGCCGATAACGCGGTTCTCGGCGAGCGCGGCGACAGAGACGAGTTCCATCACTCTCCCCTCGGCCGCCTGAGAGAAAATCGTTGTGCCCCGGCGACGTCGCCGCGGCCGGCGGGCCCGCGACGCGAACGCCCCGGCGCTCAGTTGCTCCGGTCGACGATGCGCCGGCAGTCCTCGATGAACCGCAGGAGGTCGGTCCCCGCGTCGGTTCCGATGCTGATGATGATTCGCTCCGCCTCGGAGAAGGGAAACTGCAGGACGAACGCGTTCTCGTAGTAGTAGACGACGGCGCGGCGCTCGCCGGCCGGATGCGAGTCGGCACCGGGAGTTGTGAACGGCGTCTCGACGCTGAGGTCGGAGACGGCCTCCCCCAGCGTCCGTTCGGTGTATCGCTCCGAGAGGTCGTCGCGAATGTATTCCAGTTCGTAGTCGTCGTCGGCGGCGATGACGACCGTCCGAAGCCCGTCGCCGATGCGCCTGCTCAGATACTCGGCGAGTCGATGCGCTGTGTCCCGTACCATACCGCGCCGTCACTCCGAGCGACTATAATCGATTGGTATTTTTGTGGTAATATCTTCCGGGACGGACACCAATAGTTTTCAAACAGAGCACACTAACTCAGCGCGATGGAGAAACAGCCGCGGGACCTCCGCCGCGACGGCGCGTTGGTTCTCGTCGGACTCGCGGGACTGGTCGCGCTCTCCGTGTCGGTTCCGGCGGACTCGGTCACGGGCACTGCCGAGTTCCTCCGGGGCGCGCTCCTCGGCGGGTTCGTCTCGGTGATGGCGGCCGGCGTTTTTCGAGCGCCCGACTGGCGGGCGGCGCGTCTGCTGGTCGTCGTGGCCGCAGGCGTCGCACTGGGTGCCGTCGCAGTGCTCCTGTGAGGGCGGCGTGGCTCTCGCGGAAGACGTCTCGGAACGTCGGGTCAGCCAACGTTCGTCGATACCGGGGCTCTTCGTTGATGATAAATCGCTCATGAAGAATCCACGCGAGAGCGTTGCTACTCCGTGGTAAAGCCCTGCGTTAGAATTAAGTTTAGAGTGGGGCCGGAGGGTTGAGTAAAATCGGCAGACAGCGGCACGGTGGCCCGTGAGACCGTCGAATTCGCGCACACCCTCAGTCATGGTTCTGGATATCGAGAGATGCGCTCAGTTCACGACGCCGCTCACGGAACCGCTCGTGCTCGTCCGCCTTGTCGTAGTACCGGCGAATCGTCGAAGGCGTCGCGTTCACACGCTCGGCCACGAGTTCAATCGGAACCCCGCGGTCGAGTTGCCACGTAATCGACCCCGTCCGAATCGCGTGCGGCGACCGAGAAGACGGGCACTTACTCCCAGCGCCGCGAGTCGTGTACGAACACGCGTGACGCTCCCGACCGTGGGGGCAATCTCTGTACAGACACGGTTGCGTCCCGAGGTACGACCACGACCGAATCGTCGTCCGCGACGGCCGCCCCTGCCGGCAGGAGAACAGCGGTTGACGCCCGTACTCGTCGCGCTTGTCCGACCGTTCCCGCACGATGTACTCGTCGAGGGCATCGACCACCTGCTGGGGGAGACCGACGACACGCTCGCCGTCCTCCTTGTTCTTCAGCGGCGTCTCAGTCTCCGGCTGGTGACGGAACTCCAGCGACCGTTCTTCCCTATCGAAATCGCCGAGGTCGAGCGCGCGGATGCCGCCCATCCGAGCGCCCGTGTGCCACGTCACCTCCAGAAACGCGTGCCACGCCGTTCCGTAGAGCCGACGAGACTCACGGTACATCGACAGCAGGTTCAGCGCGTCCTCAGCGGCCAGCGTCTCGTCGCTGGTCTGCTGAGCCTTCGAGAGCTTCGGCACCTTGATTTTGTCCAGCAGGTCCGGGTCCACGGCCTCGATGCGGTGGCAGTACTTCACCAGTTGCCGTAGCGCGACAACCGAGCCCTTCACCGTCGACGGCGACACGCCCTGTCTCTCACGGTACGCCTGATACTCGTCGACGAGCCAGCCGTTTAGGTCCGCCATCGACTCCACGTTCTCCGACTCGCACCAGTGAACGAACGCGTTCAGCCGATTCCGGTACGACCGAATCGTCGCTTTCGCCTGTGTCTGCGCCCGTCGAGCGAGGAACCGCTCACGCGCTTCACGCGGTGAGAGGTCCCGCAGTTCGTCGCTCATCACAGCACCTCCCGCGTCACCCGCCGAGTGTTCACCTCGGCGTCGAGGAAGTCGGCCAGTCTCTCCGCGTCGATCTCTTCCGGCGTCACGAAGATGATTGACTCGTCGAAACCGAAGGTCGCGCTTCGACCATCGGCGAGGGCTTCCCGCTGTTCCTCGGACAGCTGTAGCACGGTGAGTTCCTTACTCATCGTGCCGCACCTCCGGTTCGGCTACACTCCGGTCGCTACGCTTACGGTGGGGGCTTTCGTAGTCGCTCATGGCTTCGGTATCGGGGCCGATACGCGCGGGGAGCGTCCTGTCAGACTTGTTCTCCCCGCGCCGGACCTTCAACCGAGAGAGACGTTGGTGGGTAGACGTATAAACCGCAAATCCACTCCCCGGAGTGAAAGTGAAGGTTCTAGCGAAAGTGAAACTCGGGCGTGCCGCCGAGGTCGATTCTGCCGGGATTCGTAGGGGTTCAAGGCCCCTCGGATTGTTGTTGAACATGCTTCCGTAGCCTGTTTACGGGAGCCACCGCGGGCCAGTGGTGCAACACTGGGTCCGCTTTGATTCTGGATGGACCCGACCACAGTCAGGTCCGCGTGTAGCTTCCGTTACTCTCCTTCTGTGTGGGACTGCGCAATAAACCTAACCCTGTTCGTTGCATCCTGCAACAGATAGGGCTAACTTATCATTTCCGTGAGCATTAAGAAACTAACCTGTGTCCCTGTGGACGTGCAACCCACTTGGTGGAGCAAGTACGACGACCCTATCCTCCAGTTGTTAGCCGATACTGGTGCCGCTGTTCCACCACGGGTGATTCTATTCAACCTCGAACGTAGGGAGATCGCTTCTCCGCATCGTTCGACTATCAAGAGACGACTCCAGCGACTGCAGAAGTACGGGCTCGTCGAAAAGGTCGGTGAGGAAGGCTACTACGAGATTTCTGAGTTGGGCAAGGCCTACGTTTCAGGCGAACTCGACGCCAGCGAACTCGACGCCGACGAGTGAGCACCCACCACCCTGACCCGTAAAGGGGGCGGGTGGATGGGTGGCGAAACCGGTGGTTTCGCTGGTGGTGCGTCCCGTTCTGCTTGTGCACTCACGTCTCCGAATAAGGAAGTTTAGATGGATTTCAACAGGTGAAACGGTATGCAGGTTATAGATCTGCTCTAGAGATATGATACTCCTGTCGTAAATCCGCCTTCGCACGACCAAGCTCCTGCTGGATTTCGTGCCCGCGTTCCTTAATTTCGTTTTTCAATTTGCTTAGTTGTTCTATGTACTCATCATCAAGTTCTAACCTAAGTTGAATTACTTCGTCTTTACAGTCGCGCCATTCATGCTGTGGCATATCCCCAGTCGGTTCTAATGCAAAAGCAGACTTCGCATATTCATGGACTTTATTTGATACAATCCCCAGATCGTCTTGTTTGAGAAGTAGATGTGATAGGTCGTTAACTGCCTGGTCGTACACATCACAATACTCGTCTACTTTGTGATAGTACATGAACACGTCACCAGCGTTCACATCAACCTCCTCAGAGATCACCGCTGCGAGTTGAGGATCCAAATAATCTGTTTCAATTTTCGGGTACCGCTCAACAAACGTGGTCTCATCAATTTGGTGGCGGTCGTACGCATCAGTGGACTGAGCTTTAAATGACATTCTATGTTGATGTATCTCAGAAATACGTGGATCAATTTCTTCTTCGATTATTTTTACAATATCGGGTTTTCGTTGGAGTTTCAGTGACTGTTCTGCATGCTCAGTCTGCTGTTTCATTGTACTCGCCATAACAAATGTGAGTAGTACGTAACCGAACGTCACGATTGCCAGAATTGCGGAGATGACTAGTGAGGCAACATTCCCGCTAATGTCACCAATAAGAGTAGCAGTGACTACACCAGTAATGAGAATACCGACGATGAAAAAAGAGAAAACAGCAAGTACAGTATTATTTGGCCGCAGATCTCCGACTCGTTCAAACAATTTCTCCGTCATTACACAGTAAGAACTCGGCAGGCACAAAATAGGTCACGTTATTGTACATTCCATCAAGTAACACATTATCGTGTTTTCACGATTTTGACAACGGGTGTCGCATGCAACGCCTGTCTCTACCGTAGTAGTCCTCTACGTGCAACACGTGCTCCGCACTCTTCGGGTCGTCTACTCCATCGTTGACGAAGTGGCGAGCCATCGCACGCTTGCTGTACGTCCCGAAGTTACACTTCGAGCACCGCCACATCTCGCCTTTTTCGAGTTCGTACTGCAGTCTCGTCTCGTCGAGGATACGCTGCACCGGCAATTTCAGTGACACCATATCGACACCGCCACCGTTCGGGGCGTGCTCCTCGCCGTCGCGGTCGACGATGGCCTCCAAGTGCCACTCGGAATCGAGCGACGCCCGGCGGAACGATTCCGGTTCGGAGTCGTCCTCCCCTCGCATCACCGATTCGACGAACTCGGCGTGCTTCGGATCAATCATGTTCCGCCCAAGCATCGAAGCCACCGAGGGCGTCTCGTCACAGTATTTCAGCTCTTCTTCTACGCGCTTCCGTATTCGAGTCTTCGTGGTCGACTCTCCGACGCTTGCCGCCGCGGTCGCGGTCGGCCAGCGTTCGGCCAACGTCAGCTCGCGCTCAGTCTCGTCCGACTGTCCTTCGGCGTCGAGGGCGTCGCTCAGGTCGTCGTCGGAGACGGGCGCGTCGAGCCGTGACTGGTCTATCGCCCATCCAGAACCACAGCACTCGCAGACAACATCAGGGCCACGGCCGTCGTCCCACACGACCGCATCGCCGTGCGCATCGGTCTGGTTCGACTCGTCGGACTCAGCCCGCTGTTCGCAGGCGTCCGCGGCAATCGCTTCAGTGAGCACCTTCGAGCGTGAGGTTCGACGGCGCGCCGCCGACCAGTAAATCGAGCCCCACGCGAGGTACTCGATTGGCTTCTCTAGGAGTTCTTCGGTGTATCCGCCCATGTACGCCGCGAGGTACGAACCCATGTTCTCCACGCTCGCGTTCAGGGAGATACAGCCGTTCGACTCCTCTACGTAGTCGGTTATCGTATCGTAGTCGTGTGCCGACCGACCGGCGTACTCGCACACTTCGACGTGTTTGTCGATGACCCGCTCGAACTCGGAGCCGACGCTGTGTAGGTCGTCGTCGCGTCCCAGCGGTTCCGTATCGAAGTACACGCCCACGTGGAGATGCGTGTAGCACGCGTTCATCCCGGTTCCGTCGCCGTCCATTCCGTGCGGCTCTGCCTGTAGCCAGTAGCCCCACTGGTCGGCGTCGAGCCCGAGATGATACTCCATCGTGTTGCGGAGTGTGTCGCGTACGCCGTCGTACGAGAACGAGTCGTGTACGGCGTCAGCATGTTCTACCGGCGGTACCCGAGTCCCGTCAGGAACCGACGACGCGGTGAGGGTGAGCATCGCGGTCGCGGGCGAGTCCCACGCCGCGATTGATTCACCGCCACTCGGTCGGTCGCCGCCGGCCATCTGCCGCTGGAGCGCCATCGCCCGTGCGTACTGTTTCTTCGAGTACTCTTCTCCCCACGCATCTACCAGCGGTATCTCGAACTCGTCGCCCTGTTCGTTGGCGAACCGGGCGCGGAGTCCGTCGTACCGTGCGTGCGCGGTGAGGAAGGCACTCAACGCGTCCGCCCACGTCGAGGCTTCACGTTTCGTTAGCTCCGTCACTTGGAACGCGTTTTCCGTAGGCTGTTCTGGTTCGACCCACTGGTCTCGCCAGTCTGCTTCCGTAACGATGCGTCTCAGCTTGCGCCCGTGTGTTTCGCACAGGGGCGTCTCGGCCAGTTCCGGGTACTTCTGTGCGAACTCTAGAACTCGTTCGTGTACGAGTTCGTCGGGTTCGTCAGAGTCCCGTGAACGCTCGCGTTGAGCCTCTACAGAGTTAGTCTCCTTGGAGGGCCAAGGCTCAGCCCCCGGTTGAGTCCCTTCAACTCCTCCGGTGGGCTGGTCGCCATCGCTACTCACGCTCCCCGTCGTCCGCGACTTCGTAATCGCTCAGACGCCGCTGGGGCTTTTCACGTCCCTCGGGGTCGGGGACCCCTCGGTGCGGCCCGGCTTCCGGGTCGAGGGGCGAGCCCTCGCTTCCGGCGGGCTCCTCCCTCCCGCGCCTCGGGGCGCTCGGCGCGGGCAAGACGGTCGTCGCCTCTCCGGACCTTGCGGTGGAATCCCGGGCGGCCAAATGCGCCCACAACAAGGATGTGACTCGGTGGTCCTTGATTTCATCCTCCGCAGCAGGGACCCGCGCGCAGTCACGGCATTGACGCAGTTTCGCGGCGCGCTCTCCGTGATCGACGAGGCACCACTTGTGGCAGGGCCCACAGCGGTACTCGACGAGTCGCCACGCGTTCTCTGGTGCAGGTGGGTCGCGTGAGGGACTATCTTGAACGTCAGTCTTCGCTTCGTAGGGTGGTTCAGGGTCCGTCCAGTAGTTCTTGTATCGACCACCGGACCGAGTCGCTTCGACTGGGAGCCTGCTGAACGCGACCTTCCGGCCGTGCTCAGTCGGCTTCGCTGAGAACTCGTGAGCCCGTTTCTTCGCAAGCTCCGACTCGTCGACTTCGGCGTCGTACCAGAGGTCGCCGTCTCCGTCGTCGACGGCGCTGTGGCTCTTCTCTGGTGGAGAATCGCTCACAGAGAACGCACCTCCCGGGTTCTGCTAAACCGGTGGTACAGCGCCTCTGCTACTAAATAAAACCCTACGAAAGGATTAAGTTTAGAGTGGGGCCGGAGGGATTTGAACCCCCGATCGACTGATATCTCCGGTGGGCACCTCGGAACTCCAGAGGGTCGTCAACACGACCGATGATCAGTCGGTCGCTCAGTATATCAGCTGGAGTGTCGTCCCGGGCGCCAAGCCTCTGGAGTCAGTCGCCATGCCGGGCTTGGCCACAGCCCCGATTCGTTCTGTCTGCACTCTCTCGTATGGCGATTTTTCTTAAAGGGGTTTCGATTCTACTCGTCGCGGTCGTCGTCGGCCCAGTCGCACTCCTGACACTTGTAGGCCGTTACGAACTCCGTCACGCTCGGCATATAGCCCACTTGGATGACGTTCTCGCCGCACTCCGGGCAGTCGAAGTCGGCGTCCTGAATCGGCTCGGCGTCCATCGGGCGCTCGCCCTCGACGAGTTCGGCGAGCGTCTCGGGCGTGACCATCCGTCCTTGTACGACGCGGTTGCTCATACCCGTGCAACCGTCCCGAAGTAAGTAAGCCCTCCGCCAGCGGTCGGCGTCGGTTGAGAGTCGACAACCCCGGCGTCCACGAGACCGCACCCCGAGGGGATTCAGGGCGTCGCCACCGTCACGGTCCGGGTGCGCGGGCCGTCGCACTCCACGAGGAGGACCGACTGCCACCGGCCGAGGTCGAGGTCGCCGTCGGCGACGGGTATCGAGACGCCGTTGCCGACGAGGAGCGCGCGGAGGTGCGAGTCGGCGTTGCCGTCGAGTTCGTCGTGGCCCCAGCCGTCGTCGGGGACCGCCTCGGCGAGCATCGACTCGATGTCGCCGAGAAGCCGCGATTCGGCCTCGTTGACGCAGACGCCGGTCGTCGTGTGTTTCGAGAAGACCGTACAGACACCGTCTGAGTCGGACGGAAGCGCCGCCTCGACTTCGTCGGTCACATCGACGACCTGAAGCCGGCGCTCGGTTCGGATATCGAAGGTCCGTCGCATGCGACGGGGTTCGTCGGCCGGGAGAAAAAGTCGCCCGACGGGTTACAGCCAGGGCGCGCGGGACTCCTCTTCGCCGGGGTAACCGTACCCCGGAGCGGAGCCGTCGTCATCGTCGTCGTCGTCGTCGACCAGCGCGTCGTAGCCCTCGGACGTCTCGACGTCGTCGCCGCCGTCGGCGACCGCCCCGTTGGCGTTGGCGTCGGGCGTGGCCGACTCGGTGGCGGGGGCGTCGTCGACGAACTCGTCGAGGTCAGCGCCGTCGGAGCCGGGGTCGAACGCGAACAGCGCGGTGACGCCGAGGACGCCGAGGGCGACGGGCGCCTGCGTCGGCATCAGGCCGAGCACTTCGAGCGCCAGCATGCCGAGGGCGACCGAGCTTCCGAAGCGGAAGAGGTCGATGTCGACGTTGCCGCGGAGCCGCGGGGCGAACAGCGCGACGGCACCGGCGAAGCCGACGCCCGTGCCGGCCGCCGCGCCGGCGCTGAGCAGACGCATCGGGTCGGGGGTGACGATGAGTTCGAACCCGGCGGGGTTGAAGCTCGCGACGAGGCCGAGGCCGATGATGATGCTCGGCGACGGGAGGTACTCGCCGACCTTCGAGGAGGCCGTCTTCGCCGCCACGGCGAGGATGACGAGGCCGGCGAAGCGGTGGAACACCTCGAAGTTCAGGAGCGTCTCGATGGTCTCGGCGACGGCGGCTTCGGCGACGGCGACCGGGATGAGCAGTGCGCCGAGCAGGAGGATGGACGTGAGCTGTTCGCGGCGCGTGCCGTCCATCTCGGCGAGGATGACCGCGACCGTCGCCGACCCGCCGAAGATGAGCAGACCGGTCTGGAGGATGCCCGCGACCGAGGGGTCTCCGGCGGCGGTCGTCAGCGCCCCCGCGATGATGAGTGCGGGGAAGATACCGTCGACGAGGGGCAGTCCCATGACGGTTGCGAGCAGACGGGTGGCACCCCCGACCTGTTGCTCGAGGCGAAGGGCGACTGGGTGGCGTGAGACACTCATTCGATGTTACTGGCCGTCACCATGGCCTAAGCGGCGATAGGATCGCAATTCGGACAACGGGGTACGGGCGCTCCGCACGCGAAGCCCGTTTCGTCCGATATTGAACTCCCGTTTAAATGTCTGCCACATCGCTGTAAAGAGAATGCCGGAGTCGGAGGTCGTTTGACCGGCAATGCGCGATGCGGCGGGACACGTGGAGTCCATACGAGATTACAATAGGACAGGAGTATTAAACGTTGTGTGGGATACGACCGCACGGGACACAGGAATTTCTGCCTTGTTTATAAACGAAGGCAATGATTCGTCGGCTGTACTCTGAAATCTCGAAAATACCGTGGTGCACATTCGTGAATATGGCGATTATTCACGACAGTCTTGTCATTCGGTATACCGTGACGAGGGGACGAGTGTCTCGACAGTCGTGTCGAGGGAATCCCCCGATGCGGCGACGACCACGTCGTCCGATTGCGCCCCGCCCGCCGAGAGAGGGGCGGTCGTGTAGGTGTGCGCGAGGCGTCCGCGTAAGCACACACGTGTACATATCGTTGACGTGGTTTGCGATACATCGACACGCCCGTGCTGTCTCGCAACCCTTTTGTCGTCGCCGCAACCACGCTTGATATGGCGAACGACGTTCCTGACCGAGAACCCTTCACCGAGAAGCTACGGGTACCCGAATCCCTCACATTCGACGACGTACTGCTCCGCCCGATGGAGAGTCGCGTCGAACCCGACGACGCCGACGTGTCGACGCGCGTCTCGAAGAACGTCGAACTCAACATTCCCATCCTCTCGGCGGCGATGGACACCGTCACCGAAAGCGGGATGGCTATCGGGATGGCCCGCGAGGGCGGCCTCGGCGTGCTCCACCGCAACATGAACGCCGAGCAGATGGTCCGCGAAATCGAGCGCGTCAAGCGCGCCGACGAACTCGTCATCCGCCGCGAAGACGTGGTCACGGCCAACCCCGGCCAGACGATAAGCGAGGTCGACGAGATGATGGAGCGCGCCGGCGTCTCCGGCGCGCCCGTCGTCGACGACGACGACGTGGTCCTCGGCATCATCTCCGGCACGGACATCCGCCCGTACCTCGAGGTCGGCGAGTCCGACGAGGTCGTCGAGGCCATGACGGACGAGGTCATCACGGCCGAGCGCGACGTGACCGCCCGCGACGCGCTCGAACTCATGTACGACCACAAGATAGAGCGCGTCCCCATCATCGACGACGAGAGCCACCTCGTCGGCCTCGTCACGATGCAGGGTATTCTCCAGCGCCGCGAGTACGAGAACGCCGCCCGCGACGACGACGGCCGCCTCGTCTGCGGCGTCGCCGTCGGCCCGTTCGACGACGAGCGCGCGCAGATGGCCGACGACGCCGGCGTCGACGTCATCTTCATCGACTGCGCCCACGCGCACAACCTCAACGTCATCGACACCGCCCGCGAAATCAAGGAGTCCGTGGAAGCGGACGTGGTCGTCGGGAACGTCGGCACGCGCGAGGCCGCGTCCGAACTCGTCGACTTCGCGGACGGCATCAAGGTCGGCATCGGCCCCGGTTCCATCTGTACGACCCGCGTCGTCTCCGGCTCCGGTATGCCCCAGATTTCGGCCGTCGCGGAAGTCGCCGACGTCGCCGCCGACTACGACATCCCCGTCATCGCCGACGGCGGCATCCGCTACTCCGGCGACGCCATCAAGGCGGTCGCCGCCGGTGCCGACGCCGTCATGCTCGGCTCCTACTTCGCCGGCACCGACGAGGCACCCGGCCGCGTCATCACGATGAACGGCAAGAAGTACAAGCAGTACCGCGGCATGGGCTCCGTCGGCGCGATGCAGTCCGGCGGTGCCGACCGCTACCTCAAAGAGGACAACGAAGACGAGGAGTACGTCCCCGAGGGCGTCGAGGCCGCGACGCCGTACAAGGGCTCGCTCGCGTCCGAACTCCACCAGCTCGTCGGCGGCATGCAGTCCGGGATGGGCTACGTCGGCGCGGAGACTATCTCCGAGGTCAAAGAGCGCGCTCGCTTCGTCCGCGTCTCGTCTGCCGGCCAGACCGAAGGCCACCCCCACGACGTGATGATTACCGACGAAGCGCCGAACTACAGCCCGAGCGAGTAACGCGTTCTCGCGACTCCGCCGTTTCTCTCGTCTCTCGGTTCCTCCGTTTCCGATTTCCCCGTCTCTCCCGTGTCCGGTCCGCTCGAGTTCGTCGCCCCCGGCGTGACTCCCGAACGGCCGCGAGACGAGGACATGCGATAATTAATAGGGATGTACATCGTCCATCCACAAGCGATGGATACCGCGGAGCTACGCACCGCACTTCGGAACGCCGGGTTGTCACAGTATCAGGCAGAGGCGTACGTCGCGCTCCTCCAACTCGGAGCGGCGAGTGCGACCGAGCTCGCCGACGCCTGCGCCGTACCGACCGCCCGCATCTACGATGTTCTCCGCGACCTCGAATCGAAGGGCTACATCGAGACCTACGAGCAGGACAGTCTCCACGCGCGGGCGTGCGACCCGAAATCGGTGATGGAGGACCTCAAGAGCCGCGCCGTCCAACTGGACGAGGCGGCGGAGGAAATCGAGGCTCGCTGGCAACAGCCCGCGGTCGACCGGCACATGCTGAGCATCGTCAAACGCTTCGAGACGGTGTTCAGTCGGGCCGAAGAGATGATTCGGGAGGCGGACGGCGAGGTCCAACTGTCCGTCACCCCCGAGCAGTTCGACGAGCTCAAGCCGGCGCTCTCGGAGGCGTACGAGAACGGCGCGCTGGTGAAGGTCGTGCTCCACCCCGAGCGGACCGACGACCTCGAAGCGCTCGCACAGCGGGAGTACCGCGGGGTCGCCACGGAAGTCAGACACCGGACACTGCCGACGCCGTTCGTCGCCATCGTCGACCGGACGGGCGCGTGTTTCGCGCCGCACGACAACTCGGTGAACCAGTACGGCGTCCTCGTCGACGACTACACGCTCACGTACGTCTTCCACTGGTACTTCCAGACGGCGCTGTGGGAGGTCTGGGACGTCGTCTACGACGCCCAGACCGGCGAACCGCCGATCGTGTACTCCGATATCAGACACTTCGTTCAGGACGCGGAGCCGCTCGTCCGCGACGGGAACCGAATCGTCGCGCACATCAAGGGCTACGAGACCGACGGTCGAGACCCCATCGAGTTCACCGGTGAGGTGACCGACGTGTACTACACGGCCGTTTCGACGCCGACGGACACGCTGTCGTTTTCCGAACTCGCGGGACAGGTCTGTCTGACCGTCGAGGCCGACGGCGAGACCTACACCGTCGGCGGGTGGGGTGCGGTGTTGGAAGACGTCGAGGCGAACCGCATCACTATCGAGTCGATTTCGGGGACGACTGACGGGTAGCATCTGTCCGGTTCGCCGGAATGTATAACAACTCCGGGGGGTAATTAGTGCCCACAAGCGCGGTTTCGGACGGCGTTAGACAAGAGGTATTTTGATATACCACTGCACGACATTGAGTTTCGTGAGCGTCCCCGGAACACCACTACAATACCAATGAGCGCAGAACAGCCACTGGTGCTCATCGTTGAAGATGAGCCTGACCTCGCCGACCTGTACGCAACCTGGCTTAGGAACGACTACAGCGTTCGTGTCGCCTACGGCGGCCGCGAGGCGCTCGATAAGCTCGACGACGAGGTTGACGTTGTTCTCCTCGACCGTCGAATGCCCGACCTCTCGGGCGACGAGGCGCTCTCGGAGATTCGGGACCGTGGCTTCGAGTGCCGCGTCGCGATGGTGACCGCGGTCGAACCCGACTTCGACATCATCGCGATGGGCTTCGACGACTACCTCGTCAAGCCCGTCTCGCGCGAAGCGCTGACCGAGACGGTCTCTAACCTCATCCTGCGAAACGCCTACGACGTGGGTATCCAGGACCTGTTTTCCCTCGCATCGAAGAAGGCGCTGTTGGAGTCCGAAAAGGACGAGGCGGCGCTCGAAGAAAACGAGGAGTACCAGCGGCTCACCGCCCGCCTGACCGAGCTCCGGCGCGAGCTCGACGAGACGCTCGGCCGGCTCGACGAGACCGAAGGAATCTCCGCGGTGTACCGGGACATCGGCGGCGAAGCCGATATCGACAACTCCTGAACGACCCACACGTTTCGGACGCCAACCGTTTTCTCTGTTCTCCGTGTTCGTCGTAGCGGATAGTTCTCGTCTCTGACGGGTCGTTCTCGCATCTGCAAGGCCGGTTTCGCACTCCCACGGGTACCGTTCGTCTGACTGACGATTACTTGCGGGGCCCTGTCACTTAATTCATTTAATTTCATATCAGATTTACACGAAAAATTATATTTTGGGCTCGGCCCTTGGGGTAAGTGCACATGTCCGACGACAGCAACCAGATGCTCGCGTACCTGCGTCAGAATCCCCGCATGATGGGCGTCCTGTTCACGCTCACGCTCCTGCTCTCACAGGCCGGGAGCGTGGCGGCCGGAAACACCAGCGTCATCTACGGGCCGTAATCACGAGAGGAACTCGCGGTCCCAGTAGACGGCATCGTCGTAGATAACCGGAATTTGTTCTAGCGAGAGGAAGTCCCTGAGCTCGTCCTCAGTCAAATCTGTATTCGAGACGCCGGAAGAAGAGAGATAATACGGCATACTGTCGGTGAGGGCGGGCCTAATCAGCGACCCGATTCCCGCCCTCGAAGTATTGAATGCGTGATACGACACTTCGAACTGGCCGCCCGATTTATCAAATACTTCGCAGTAGACCGCGACTCCGCTCTCAGACTGTACCACAGAGAGACTCCCGTCCCCGACGACGCCGTACTGGTGTGCCACGTCGCTGTCGATTCGGACCACCTCAAGCGACGCCTGTAGCGGGAACCCCCCGTTGAGGAGTCGGGCCAGCGTGCGTCCCACGCCGACCGCCTGACTGTTGATGACCTCGCTGAACGTGACGATGCCGCCGATTGCGCCGGCTTCGACGAGCGCCAACCCCTGGTCGTACGACTGACACGCGTTGAGGAAGAACGCCCCCGTTCCGACGGTGTCGAGCGTCTCCGCGTCGACCTTGCCGTCGCGACACTGGAAGCCGTCGTCGTCGATGTGGCCGATGTAATGGAGGAAGTCGGTCGGCTCCGCGAGCGTCGCCCGAAGCTCCGCCCTGCTGAGGTCGTAGTGAGCGTCGACGTCGAACGAGAGCCCGTCGCGCGAGCCGTACACCTCGTCGACGATGTCCGTCTCGGCGAGCATCTCGGGGTCGTTACAGACGACCGTGATGCCGATGTCGCCCTGCGTCGGCTCCCGCTGGAGGCGGTTCCGGTAGGCGGCGGGCGTGGTCTTGCTCGCGCCGACGGGCGTTCCGTCGCTAATCCACGCCTGCTCGACCGAGTCGGTCGAACTGGGCTTGACGTACGTCTCGCTCGGCGTCGTCGTGCCCGCGCTCCTGACGGTGCCGGCGTCGGCGTCGTCCCGGAGGAAGTCGTCGACGACCGCCGCCTGCACCTCCGAGTGGGGGACTTCGGTCCCCGACGGCGTCCGGACGACCGCGAGGTCGTTCGTGACGAAGGGGAGAAGCTCGATGTTGTCGGCCCGCGGCGCGACGTGCGTCGTCAGCTTCCACTCCGGGAGCAGGTCGGCGATATCCTCGTACGGTATCTCGAAGTACGCCGAGAGCCGTTCGCCGAGCGACGCGTCGTACAACCCCTCGACGTCGATATCCGTCCGCGACTCGACGGTCTGGCGCTCGTGGAGCGGCACGTCGTAGATACCCTCCGTTCGGACGACGCAGTCGAGGAAGAACGTCCGCTTGAGCGCGCGTTCGACCGCCTCCTCGAAGCCGTGGGGGCCGTCGAAGTCGTGGACGAACCCGCCTTCCGCGACGAGTCGGGGCGAGTCGCCGGGGACGACCCGCGCGCCGAGGTAGTACGCCAGTGGCGTCGCCACGAAGACGTGGCTCAGCGTCGGCGGGAGTTCGATTCGGACGCCGGTCTCGGGGACGTCGAGAGCATCGGGGACGTCGAGTTCGTCGCCCAGTTCGAGAAGCGGCGGGTGTCCCCGGAGCGTCGGGTACGACCGCTCGACGCTCGTGGTCTTGAGCGCGGAGCTGAACGCCGAGACGGCCGCCATCACGTCGAGGGGGTCGTCGGTCGTCGTAATCGTCGTCGCGGGACTCTCGTGGGACGACCGCGCGCCGACGGACACCGTCTGGGGCTCCTCGAAGGAGAGCACTGTTTCGAGCGGTTGCGCGTCGACGGTCAGCGGCCCGTCGGCCCGGAGATACGTCTTGACCGCGCCGAAGAGTTCGATGCTGTAGGTCCCCGCCCCGAGTTCCTCGCGCCCCTGTTGGTCGACCTGTGCGAGCATCGACCCCGCCTCGTCGCGGACGCAGACGACCGTGTTCGCCGCCAGCCCGATGCGGCCGGTCTCGATGCGAACCGCGGCGTCCGTCGGAAGCGAGAACCGACTGCTATCTGTCGGTTCCGGGTCGACCGGTGACGGCGTTCGGAGCACGAACTGGTGGCGTTCGACGTTGTCCCGAACGACTAACCCCGCCCCGTCTGAAGGGAGCGAAAAGCCGACTTCCAGCGTTGAAGACGTGTCGGCCCGCTCGCCCTCCCCGGTCGGTTCCATTGTGTCTACGTGACACGATTAAGGTGAAAAACGTACTGGTCGTGAGAAGTTCACGACTCCAACGGGAACCAGCCGGACGAGACGTCCTTCTGCCGGAGATGCCAGCGTTGACGGGCCTCGGAACCCTCGACGTCGAGTTCGACGACGGCGTCGAAAAGCGGCTCGAACAGTCGGTTGACCTCGCCTTCGCGCTCACCGGGGGACCAGACGTGGACCATCCCGTTTCGCGAGCGGATGTGGGTGGTCATGACGTGGAGGAACCGAAACACGTGGTCTCGGTCGTACCGCGAGAGGAGCGACGGGAGACAGTCGAACGCGACCCGGAGTTCGGCCGGGGAGAGCCCGCCGGCGAGCGTGTCGAACTCGGTCACGTCGTTGGCGAGTGCCGCGCCGAGCTGGCCGAGACCGCCGCCGACCCGGCGCTCGCAGGCGTCGACCGCACTCGGCACGGCGGTCGACGGTGACGGCGATGCCGCCGCGCTCCGTTCGAGCGACCCGTACCGAACAACGCGCGTCCACTCCGTGGTGCGTTGGATGTCGACGTCGAGCCGGTCGTCGAGCGGCGTCGAGTCGTTGAGAACCAAAAGACGCCGCCGCGGCTCGTCGGGAGCACCGAGCATCTGCTTGGACGCCCGCGAGTAGAGCTCGGTCGGAACCGACCCGACGACGAGGAGCGCGCTCCCTCGTCGTTTGAGGTCGTCCAACCCGAGTTGGAACGTGGACGTGTCATCTGTTACGGCGGTGTCCGCGTCACCTCCCGAAACCATTCGTTTTGCACGACGAAACGATATTTAATAAGACTTTGCGTGTTGTTCTCCCGAAATGTACCGCCGTATATGACAATCGATGACACACTTCTCCAGTCGGCGGTGTCAACGGTCAGTTCGCCCGGTTCGCCCGGTCCGCCCGGTCCGCCCGGTAGAGCCGTCGTACCCGATTCGGACCGCCTACTCGGCGGCGCGGACGGTCAACACGGGAACCGACGCGGTGCGGACGACGCGCTCGGTGACGCTCCCGAGGAGCACGCGCTCGACGCCCGTTCGGCCGTGAGTCGCCATCGCGATGACTCCCACGCCGTGTTCGGTCGCGTAGTCGAGGATGACGTCGTGCGGCGCGCCTCGACGCACGGCCCCGACCGTCTCGATACCGCGGCGCTCGCCGCGCTCGACGAGGTCGTCGACGACGCGGTTGCCCTCTCGCTCCAGCGTTTCGAGGACCGTCCCGCCGACGATGCCCGCGTTGTCCCGCGTCGTGTTCACGACGAACAACACGTGAACCGTCGCGTCGCACCGCACCGCGAGGTCGAACACGTGCGGCAACGCCTGTTCTGCCGCCGGACTCCCGTCGACGGGGAGCAGGATTTCGTCGTACATCGCTGGACGTACGCGCCCCATCCGTGTGAATGCTTCGCATACTCATGGTGGGGTTCGTTCGGAAAAAATCGGGTTGCGGGTGTCGGCCGGTCGGCTCAGTCGCTGACGTACGCTTCGATGCGGTCCATCGCCTCGCGGAGTTCGCGCATCCCCGTCGCGTAGGAGACGCGGAGGTGGCCCGCGCCGCCCTCGCCGAAGACGCTTCCGGGGACGAGCGCGACGTTCTGTTCTTCGAGGAGGCCCTCGGCGAACGCCTCGTCGTCGCCGTCGGGGGCCTCGGGGAAGACGTAGAACGCGCCTTTCGCCTCGAAGCAGTCGAGTCCCATCTCCTCGAAGCGGGCGAGGACGAACCGGCGGCGGCGGTCGTACTCGCGGCGCATCTCTTCGACGGAGTCGTCGCAAGAGCGCAGGGCTTCGAGCGCCGCGTACTGCGCCGTCGTGGGCGCCGACAGCATCGCGTACTGGTGGACCTTGTTCATCGCGTCGATGGCCCCCGGCGGCCCCATGGCGTAGCCGAGGCGCAGGCCGGTCATCGCGTAGGCCTTCGAGAAGCCGTTGAACACGATGGTCCGCTCGCGCATCCCGGGATGGGTGGCGATGGAGGCGTGGTCGTCCTCGTACCGGAGGTCCGAATAAATCTCGTCGGAGAGCACGACGAGGTCGTGGTCCCTGACGAACGAGGCCACGTCGGCGAGTTCGTCGTCGGTCATCACCGCGCCGGTCGGGTTGTTCGGGTAGCAGAGCACCAGCACGTCGGCCTCGTCGGCCCCCGCGGCTTCGAGCGCCTCGGGGGTGAGTTTGAACTCGTCTTCGGCGCGGGTGGGGACCGGAAGCGGCTCGCCCCCGGCGAAGATGGCCCCCGGCGTGTACGAGATGTACGACGGCTGGGGAATCGCCACCACGTCGCCGGGGTCGACGAACGCCCGGAACGCGAGGTCGACGGCCTCGCTCGCGCCCGTCGTGACGATTATCTCGTCTTCGGGGTCGTACTCCTGCCCGTAGCGGGTGACGCGCTCCGAGATGGCCTCGCGGAGTTCGCGCATCCCGCGGTTCGACGTGTAGGAGGTCTTGCCGCGTTCGAGCGAGTCGATGGCGGCGGTCCGGGCGGCCCACGGCGCGGAGAAGTCGGGCTCGCCGACGCCGAGAGAGATGACGTCGTCGACCTCCTCGGCGAGTTCGAAGAACTTCCGAATGCCCGACGGCGGCACCTGTTCGACGCGGTCCGAAAGCTGGTCGCCGAGCGTCATGGCGACACTGACAGCCGGTCGTCGTCGTCGCCGTCGCCGAGTTCGATGCCCTCCTCCTTGTAGGAGTCCATCACGAAGTGCGTGACCGTCTTCGTGACCTCGGGAATGGGGGCGATGCGCTCGGAGACGAAGTTCGAGACGTCGTGCATCGACTCGCCTTCGACCTCGATGAAGAAGTCGTAGTCGCCGGAGACGAGTCTGAGCGTGGCGACCTCGGGGAACCGCGCGATGCGGCGGGCAATCTCCTCGTAGCCCGTCTCGCGGTCGAGTTCCACGTCGACTTCGACCTGCGCGCGGACGCGTTCCTCGTCGACGTTGTTCCAGTCGACGACCGCCTGATAGCCCCGGATGACCCCGTCGTCTTCGAGTTCTTCGAGCGCTGCTGCCACTGCTTCGGCGTCTGCGCCCAGTTGGCGGGCGATGTCATCTACGCTCTCGCGAGCGTCGTGACGCAGCAAGTCGAGCAGTGACTGCTTGTCCATGGACAGTCCGTTGCAGGCATCCGTAAAATGGTTTGCCCAACCGGGCGGAATTGTCGCGTCACACGGTAGCAATAGTCAGGGACGGCGACAGCCCCGCCCGGCGGAACACTATTCCACCGCCGGCGGGAACCTGTCCGCCATGGACACCGAGTTCGATTGGCTCACCCTCGACGACGACGAAGCGGTCCTCTGGGCCGACACCCCGCATCCCTACAGCCTCGTGCCCTCCTTCATCGTCGGCGTCCCGCTTTCGTTCGTCCTCGTGGGCATTCCGCTCCTCGTCGGGTCGTACCTCTCGCACAAGAACACGAACTACGTCGTCACCTCCGACGCGCTCTACCGGAAGACGGGCGTCCTCTCCCGGAGCGTCCAGCGCATCGAGTTCGACAAGGTACAGGACACTTCCTACAGCCAGACGTTCCTCGGCGCGCAGTTCGGCTACGGCTCCGTCAACATCAGCACGGCCGGCGGGAGCGGCATCGAGATGAGCTTCCAGAACGTCGCCGACCCGCAGTCGCTCCAGACGCTCGTCAACGAGCGAATCAAGCGCCGCGCCGGGCCGGAGACCGACGCGGAGGGGAAGGCGGCCGTCCTCGACGACATCCTGACCGAACTCCGCGCGATTCGGCGGGCCGTCGAAGGTGAGGGCAACGACGGGGGCGAGGGCGAGAACGTCGCCGACACGAGCGACGACGTGACCGACCGAGCGGGCGACGAACCCGACGCCGACCCCGGCTCCGACGCGTCGGCCGACGCCATCGAACCGAGCGACTTCGAGTTCGACGCGACGACCGACGAGCGATGACGGGCGGCGATTCGGGACCCGCCGGGTCGACGCCGGACGACCCCGACGTGACCGAGTCGGCGACCGACTCGACGGCCGGCTCAGCGACCGACTCGGAGCCTGTCGCGGCCGTCGACGACTGGCTGGCTCGCGGCGACGACGAGACCGTCCGCTGGGAGGGAAGACCCCGGATACAGACCGTCATCCCCGCCGCGGTCGTCGGTCTCGCCATCGTCGTCGTCGCGGCCGTCGCGGCCGCCGCGAACGGCGTGCCCGAACTCGCGGTCGCGGGCCTCGTCGGCTTCCTCTTGCCCGCGTGGTCGTACCTCCGCGTCACCAACACCCGCTACGTGGTCACCGACCGGGCGCTCTACCGGAAGACGGGCGTCCTCTCCCGGACGGTCCAGCGCGTCTCCCTCGACCGCGTCCAGAACAGCGCGCTCTCGCAGGGCGTCACCGGGTCGCTGTTCGGCTACGGGACCGTCGCGGTCGAGGCCGCGGGCGGCGGCGCAATCCGGTTCGATGACGTGGACGACCCCGGTGCCGTGCGCGACCGAATCGAGGGCCGCGACGACCGCGATGGCGACGAACTCCCCGGCACGGTCGAGCAGTGGGCCGCCGTCCGCGACGAGGTTCGGGCGCTCAGGGCGGCCCTAGAGCGATAGTAGAAAAGCGATAGTTTCGGTTCGGTATCGGTATCGCGACGCAGGGAAGGTTTCGCGTCGCGTCAGTCGTCGTCAGACGCGGTAGCGGCGGGACCGGGCTGTGCCGCGCTGTTCCCCGAGAAGCCGACGCCCGCGAGGACGAAGGCGAACAGCACGAGCGGCGAGAGGTAGCCGAAGAAGTAGTACGGGGCGTACTGGAGCGTCGAGACGCCGAGGACACCGGCCATGTACGCGCCGCCGGCGTGCCACGGGAGGAGCGCTCCGGTCGGCGTCCCGGCGGACTCGATGGCCTGTGAGAGGTCCGAACTGTCGAGGCCGAACTCGTCGTAGGTGTCGCGGAGCGTCATGCCGGGAACGACGATGCTCATGTACTGCTGGGCGGTGAGCGCGTTGGTCAGCATCGCCGAGATGCCGGTCGAGGCGACGAGCAGGCGCGGGCTCCGAATCCCGCGCTGAAGCCGGTGGGCGAGGACGGCGAGGACGCCCGTCTGTTCGAGCAGGCCGCCGAGCGTCAGCGCCGCGACGACGATAGCGATGGTCCACGCGGAGCCGGAGACGCCGCCGGAGGCGAGCAGGCTGTTGACGAGTTCGGAGCCGGTCTCCGGGCCGGTGCCGCTCATGAACGTCTGCCACGCCGCGACGAACGACGCGCCCTGCACGAGGACGCTCGTGAACGCGCCGGCGAACGCGCCGGCGAGGAGGACGGTCAGCGCGGGGTAGCCCGCGGCGGCGAGGCCGAAGGTGACCGCGAGCGGCAGGAACGCGAGGAGCGTGATGTCGTACGAGGAGGCGAGCGCGGTCTGAATCTCGGCGATTTGGCCGGCCGGAATCGTCCCGGTGATGCCGAGGCTGAGGACGACGAAGCCGGCGAGCGAGAGGCCGAACGCGACGGCCGTCCCACTCCGCATCGCGCGGATGTGGTCGTAGAGGTCGGTGTTCGTGACGGCGGCCGCGAGGTTCGTCGTGTCCGACAGCGGCGACTGCTTGTCGCCCGCGTACGCGCCGGTGAGAATCGCGCCGGCCGTCATCGGTTCGGGGACGCCGAGTCCCGAGCCGATGCCGATGAAGGCGACGCCGAGCGTGCCGACCGCGGTCCACGACGAGCCGATGGCGAAGGTGGCGATACCGACGAGAAGCGCCGTCGCGGGCAGGAACACCTGCGGCGACAGCAGGTCGAGGCCGTAGTACATCAGCGTCGGAATCGTCCCCGCGGCGACCCACGTCGAGACGACGCCGTAGATGGTAAACAGGATGAGAATCGCCTGTAGTCCCATCGCCAGACTGCGTTCGATGCCCTCGTAGAGGTCCTCCCAGGTGTACCCCCAGACGAACCGGCCGAGGAGGCCGACCAGCGCGATACTCCAGATGAGCGGGATGTGCGGGTCGAGTCCCAGCCACGCCGACCCGAGGCCGAGGAAGGCGACGAGTCCGAGCACCGGAACGAGCGCCTGTTTCAGCGTCGGACGCTGGTCCGGGGCGATGTCGTCGTACGACCGCGGTGTGTACCTATCAGTTCCCATCGTAGCTCGACAAATAACTTTAGAGCATAAAATTGTGTCGTGTTATGATTCAAGAGCATTGTTATGCAATGACGTACTTTTGGATGACAGTATAATACACTTCAGTAATTATTTTGCCGAACCGACCCGCGCGAGCGACCCCATCGTTCACGTACTCGGACAGGTCGATAATTCGGAACGTGTCAACGAGTAGGGAAACAGCCATACCGGAGGCGCGCCACGGGTCGGGCATGGCCCTCTCCGAGTTCTTCTTGTTCCCCCTCGGGTTAGTCGCCCTCTTGGGGGTGGTCCCCCTCGTCATCCTCTATCTGCTCCGGCCGGAACCGGTCCGGCGCACGCTCCCGACCTTCCGGTTTCTCGCGGACTCGGCGGGACGAAACGCTTCGAACCCCATCTTCGACCGCCTGCTTCGGAGCCTGCTCCTCCTCATCCAACTGGTCGCGCTCGTCGCGCTCGTCGGGTCGCTGGCGACGCCGTACGTGCTGGTGCCGGAGTCGGAGACGGTCCAAGAGACGGTCCTCGTCGTGGACACGAGCGCGAGCATGGGCGTCCGCGACGGCGGCGGGACGCGATTCGACAGCGCCCTCGCCGCGGCGCGAGACGAGGTCTCCAGCACGACCTCGGTCGTCGCGGCGGGGGCGAACGCGGACGTGGTGCTCCGCCGGGGGAGCGCGACCGACGCCCGCGCCGCCCTCGACGGCCTGCAGGCGAGCGACGCGCCGGGCGACCTCCGCTCCGCGATTACCGCCGCCGCCTCCGTCGCCGGCGAGGACGCCCGCGTCGTCGTTCTGAGCGACTTCGCCGACGACTCGCCGTGGAGCGACGCGGTCCGCGAGGCCCGCGCCCGCGGCCTCGTCGTCCAACTCCAGCAGTTCGCGGGCGGCGGACGGGGCAACGTCGGCATCGTCGACCGGCGCTTCTCCGGCGCGAACGTCACCGTGACGGTGAAGAACTACGGCGAGTCGGCCGTCACGCGGACGGTCTCGCTCGGCGGAGCCACCCGCGAGGTCCGAATGGACTCCGGCGACGTGGCGACCGCGACGCTCCCGGTCCCCGCGGGCGGCGGTCGCGTCGCGCTCTCGCCGGGCGACGCCTTCCCGACCGACGACGCGCTGTTCGTCGCGGCCCCCGAGGACGCCTCGGTGGACGTGCTCGTCCTCACGAACGACGAGAACCGCTATCTGACGGCCGCGCTGTCTGTCATCCCCGAGGTGTCTCTGACCGTGGACAACCCGCCGACGGCCGTCTCGACGAACTACGACGTGGTCATCTACAGCAACGTCAACCCCGGTCGCCTGCTCGCGGGCAACGTCGAGGCCGGCCGCGAAATCGTCGCCGACGGCGGCGGCGTGGCGATTCAGGCCCAAGAGGAGTCGCCGAACTACGGCGACCTGCGCCTCGTCTCGCAGGGGAGCGTCGAGACGAACCCGACCATCGGGACCGTCGAGAGCCACCCGATTACCCGCGACATCACCTTCCCGCCGCCGACCGAGTACGTCGCGGGCGACCTCCGGTCGGGCCAGTCGCTCGTGAACACGACCGGCGGCACCTCGCTCGTCGCCGTCGAGCGCCGCGGGGCCGGTCGCGTCCTCTACTACGGCTTCATGGAGGACAGTTCGGCGTTCAAGTACAACTACCAGTACCCCGTGTTCTGGAAGCGCTCCGTGTTCTACCTCGCCGGGCGCTCGACGCTCTCGGAGCTGAATCGGGCGACTGGCGGGTCGCTCGCGGCGGGCGCGAACCAGACCGTCGAGACGCCCGCCGGCGAGGCGACCGGCCCGGAGGTCCGCCTCGGCGACGCCGGCTTCTACCGCGTCGGCGACGAGCGGTTCGCGGCGTCGCTCCTCAGCGAGGCCGAGTCCGACGTGGCCGCCGCGCCGCTGGACGGCGAGTCGGCCCCCGCGGACTACCCGACCCGGGTCGAAGAGCGCGAGGTCCCGGACCCGCTGACCGAGTGGGCCGCGCTGGTCGCGCTCGCGGCGACGATGGTCGAGTTGGCCTACCTGCGCCGGCGGGGTGACCTCTGATGGCGGTGCTTGGGTCGGCGTCGGCCGCGCTGGCCGCGCTGGCGGACGTCGCCGTCGCCGGCACGGCTCCCGCCGCCGCGACGACGCCCCTCGCGTGGACGGTCGAGGCCGCCGGGCGGACCCTCGGCCTCCAGCGCCCGCTGTTCCTCGTCGCGCTCCCGGTGGCCGCGCTCCTCGCGTGGGCGCTCATCTTCCGCGGGGCCGACGGGACCGCAGGCGGGCGCTCCCGGCGACTCCTGTTCGCGTCCCGGTTCCTCGTCGTCCTCCTGTTGGTCGTCGCGGCCGCAGGACCGTACACCGTCACGACGCGGATGACCGACGGCGACCCGCAGGTGACGCTCCTCGTCGACGACTCCGACAGCGCGGCGGTCACCGAGGACGTGGCGTCGCAACTCGCGGCCGACATCGAGGACGAGGGCGTCCCCGTCACGACCTCGACGGTCGCCCGCGGTGACTCCTCGCCCATCGGCGACGCCGTCGCGGCCAACCTCAGGCCGGACGGAACGGTCGTCCTCGTCTCCGACGGGCAGGTCACCTCGGGGCGGAGTCTCGCGTCCGCGACGACGCTCGCCCGCGACCTCAACGCGACCGTGAGCGCGGTCGGGGTCGAACCGACCGAGACCGAACAGTACGTCACCGTCAGCGGCCCGTCGAAGACCAGCGTCGGCGTCGAAAACGCGTTCCTCGCGCAGGTCGACGGCGTCGTCCCCGACGACGTCGAGACCGCGACCGTCGAACTCGTCGTGGAAATCGACGGCGAGGAGGTCGCCCGCGAGACGGTCAACACCACCGACGGCGTCGAGTTCACGCGGACGTTCGAGACGACCGGCACCCACCGCGTCACCGCCCGCATCGCCGGCGACGACCGTTTCGAGACGAACGACGTGTTCCGCAAGACGGTCCGGGTGGTCGAGCCGCCGCGGGTGCTGTACGTCTCCCGCGGCGACTACCCGTTCCGCGACTACCTCTCGCAGTTGTACGACGTGGAGACCGCCGAGACCGTTCCCGCGGACCTCTCGTCGTACCACGCCGTCGTCCTCCAGGACCTCCGCGCCGAGGACGTTGGCAACACCGACTCGCTCCAGCGGTTCGTCATCGACGGCGGCGGTCTGCTGACCGTCGGCGGGCGCAACTCGTTCGAAAACGGCGGGTACGACGGGTCGAGCCTCGCGTCGATGCTCCCGGTGACGACCGGCGAGGGCGCGTCCCAGCAGACGAACCTCGTCTTCGCCATCGACGTCTCGGGGAGCGCCGAAAGCGGCATGCGCGTCCAGAAGTCGGTCGCGCTCGACGCGCTCGACCAGCTCGGTGACGAGAACCGAGTCGGCATCGTCGGCTTCAACTACCGCGCCTACGACGTCGCGCCGCTCCGCCCGCTCGGGCCGAACCGCGAGTCGACCGCCGACCTCATCCGCCGCCTCCAGTCGGGCGGCGCGACCGACATCGCCGTCGGCCTCGACGGCGCGGCCCAGCAACTCGGCGACAGGCGCGGGACGATTATCCTCATCAGCGACGGTCACGACCGGTTCCAAGACGCCGCGACGCTCGCGGACCAACTCGGTCGCGACGGCGTCCGCGTCATCGCCATCGGGACCGGCCCGAGCCCGAACGAACAGACCCTCCGGGCCATCGCGCGGGCGTCCGGCGGGAACTACCTCAGGGCCGACGAGACCGACCGGCTCCGCATCCTCTTCGGCGGGTCGAACCGCCAGTACGCCGGCGACGGCCTCACGGTCGTCGACCAGAACGACTTCGTCACCGCCGGGGTGGAGCTGACCGCGAACCCCGGGAGCGTCAACGACGTGTCGGTCAGGAGCGGCGCGAACTTCCTCGTCGCGGCCGACGACGGCACCCCCGCGGTCGCCTCGTGGCGCTACGGCCTCGGTCGCGTCGCCACTGTCACCGCCTACGCGGGCGACGGCACGCTCGACGGCCTGCTCCAGCGCCCCGACTCGCTTCTGCTCACGAAGACCACGAACTACGTCATCGGCGACCCTGAGCGGAAGGCGTCCGGCGTCGCCGAGGTGTCGGACACCCGCGTCGACCAGCCGACGACCGTCGTCTACCGCGGCGGCGAGCGCCCGCGGGGCGTCGAGGAACTGAGCTTCTCGGCGGTCAGTCCCGGCGTCTACGAGGCGACCGTCGTCCCCACGGAGACGGGCTACCGAGACGTGCTCGACACCGCCTTCGCGGTGAACTACCCCGTCGAGTACGCCGGGTTCGGCCGGTCGGCCGCGCTCGAAGCCGCCGTCTCCGACAGCGGCGGGACGATATACGGACCCAACGACGCCGCCGAAATCGCCGCGTCAGCCCGCGACAACGCCGCGGGCGTCCAGCCCGTGCGCGACGACTGGGCGGTCGCGTTCGTCGCCGCCGCGTTCCTCCTGTATCTCACCGAGGTGCTCGCCCGGCGTCTTCAAGTGTATCGGGGTCGAACGCAAAGTGAAGGTGGTTTGATATGAGTGCGCTGGGTCGGTCCCTGAACCTCGGTCTCGTCGTCATCGTCGTCCTCCTCACCGCCGGAACCGTCGGCGCGACGATGTTCTACCAGTACTCGGTCGACTCGCTCGACCAACAGAACGAGCAGTTGCGCGAGCGAAACGAGGCGCTCGAAGAGGACCTTTCGGAGACCCGACAGGACCTGTCGGCGACGCGGACGGAGCTACGGGAGTTGAACAACAGCCTCGAACGCACCCGCGGCGACGTCTCGCAGGTCTCCGACAGCCTCGAAGACACGGAGTCACAGCTGTCGTCGACGCAGAGCGAACTGTCGTCGACGCGGGGCGAGCTTCAGGAGACGGAAAACAGCCTCGAAGACGCCCGCAACCGAATCAACGACCTCACGGCGACGCTCGACGACCTCGAAGAACAGCGCAACCGCCTCGAAAACCAGATAGACGACCTCGAAGCGGACAACGAGGAGCTCGAAGCGACGAACGACCGACTGGAGAACCGGATTGATTCGCTTCAGTCCGAGGTCTCCCGCCTCGAAGACCGGGTCGACGCGCTCGAAGTCGACCTCCGGGAGGCCTGTGCCGGCTACCAAGACGGCAGTGAACCGGCGGTGTGTAGCGGTGTCTGAACCGACCTCGACCCCCGACGACGCCGCCGCTGACGAGGGCGGGTCGCCCGACGACGCGGGGGGTTCGCCCGGCGACGCGACACCCGCTCGCCGCGAGGCGATGGCCGACGCCGTCCGCGAGGTTCGCCGCGAGGCCGCGAAGGCCGCCGCCGTCTCCAGCGTCGTCGACGCGGCGGTGGCGACGCTGTTGGCGAACGTCGCGTTCCGGGTCGTCGAACTCCCCGTCGAGTCGTCGGTGTCGCTCGGCTTCCTCCCGCGGGTGGACCCGGCCGTCTCGGTCCACGTCGCCGTCCCGCTCGCCCTCGCGGTGGGCCTCCTCGTCGGCGTCGCGGAGTACCTCATTCTGATGCGGGAGCCGCCGGTCGAGCAGTTCGAGGCGGTGAACCCGTCGGTCGCCGAGGCGCTCCGGACCGCCCGCGACCTCGTCGCCGACGAGGGGAACCCGAACCGCGATTCGCGCATGTCGGTCGCGCTCTACGACGACGTGCTGTCCCGCCTGCGGGAGTCGTCGTCGGTGGAACTGCTTCCGACCCGCCGCATCGTCGGCGCGCTCGTGGTCGCCTTGCTCCTCTCGGCGGGGAGCATTCAGGTCGCCATCTCGGACATCCAGTTCGAGGGGCTCGCCGGCGACGCCGCGTCCGCGGGCGACCGCCCCGACCGGTTCTCCGACGAGGAGACGCGGCTCCAGAACGGGAGTTCCATCCTCGGCGACCCCGAGGACGTGGCCGCCGGGTCGGAGCAGTTGAACGCCACCGTCGCCGGGACCGGCGGCAGTGGCGACGGAGACGGGCCGGAGTCGGCGGCCGCGGCCTACGACTCGACCGGCTACGGCGGCGACAGCGCCGTCGAGAGCCAGCGCGCCGGCTACCTCGCCGACGACACGCTCGAAGAGGCCGACCTGATTCGCGACTACACCTTAGAGATACGAGAGACCGAAGATGAGTGACAACCCAGACCGGCTCGGAGACGACGGACAGCGGACCGCGGTCGACGGCGACGCCGCGGCCCCGACAGACGACGACCTCAGCATCGAGGAGCTCCAAGCGAGCGTCGGCGCGGTCAGAGACGAGGTCGGAAAGCGCATCATCGGCCAGCACGACGTGGTCGAGCGACTGCTCGTCTGCGTCCTCTGCGACGGCAACGCGCTCCTCGAATCGAACCCCGGACTGGGGAAGACGACGCTCGTGCGCGCCCTCTCGGACGCGACCGACCTGCAGTTCTCGCGCGTGCAGAACACGCCCGACCTGATGCCCTCGGACATCACGGGCACCGAAATCATCCGCGAGACGCCGGAGGGCCGGGACTTCGTGTTCGAGCGCGGCCCCATCTTCGCCAACGTCGTTCTCGCCGACGAGATAAACCGGGCGACGCCGAAGACGCAGGCCGCGCTCCTCGAAGCCATGCAGGAAAAGCAGGTGACCGCCGCGGGCGAGACCTACGAGCTTCCGGACCCGTTTTTCGTCCTCGCCACGCAGAACCCCATCGACCAGGGCGGCACCTACCCGCTCCCGGAGGCGCAGACCGACCGCTTCCTGATGAAGATTCTCGTCGGCTACCCCGAGTTCGACGAGGAGCGGACCATCGTCAAGCAGTACGCCGAGGGCGCGGCGTCGCCCGAGGTCGAGCGCGTCCTGCCGCGGACGCACCTGCTTGCGGCCCAACGGCTCGTCCGGCAGGTCCCCATCTCCGACGACATCCGCGACCGGACCATCGAACTGGTCCGCAAGACCCGCGAGGACGAGCAGGTCGAGTTCGGCGCGAGCCCCCGCGCGAGCATGGCGCTCGTCCTCGCCGCGAAGGCGCGGGCGTTCGTCCACGGGCGCACCCACGTCTCGTGGGAGGACGTCGTCGAGATGGCCCCGCCGGTCATCAGACACCGCATAATCCTCGACTTCCGGGCGGAGCGCGAGGGACTCGACCCCGACGACGTGATTCAGCGGCTGTTGAACGAGTGACCGAGCGATGATAGACCCCGGCTTCCTCGACGAACTCGACCGCTTCGACACCTCGCTGAAGCGCGTCTCGAACGCCCGGCGGCAGGGCGAACAGGAGTCGCCGGACGTGGGCGAGGGGCTCACGTTCAGCGACCACCGCCGGTACGCCGCCGGCGACGACCCGCGGCTCATCGACTGGAAGGTGTACGCCCGGACCGAGGAGCTGTTCATCAAGCGGTTCGAGGCCGAGCGGAACCTGACGGTCCACGTCCTCCTCGACGCCTCGGCGTCGATGGACTTCGGCGAGGCCGGCGCGAACAAGTTCGAGTACGGCGCGAAGCTCGGCCTCGGCTTCTGCCACCTCACCGCCGAGGAGAACAACGACTTCCGGTTTACGCTCCTCGGCGACTTACCCGACCGCATCGACACCGACGCGTCGAGCCGCGGCGAGGTGCTCCGGCTCGTCGAGCGGCTCAACGAGACGACGCCCGGCGGCGACGGCGACATCACGGCCGCGCTGTCGACCTACGCCGAGACCATCCACTCGCGGTCGCTCGTGGTCGTCGTGAGCGACCTGCTTTTCGACCCCGACGACGTCGCTTCCGGCCTCGCCGCGCTCGCGCGCAACGACGTGCTCGTCGCGCAGGTGCTCACTCCGGAGGAGCTCGGCCCGGAGGCGACGGGCGACGCCATCTTCGAGGACCCCGAGTCCGAGGCGACGCGCCGGACCTACTTCGGCGGGTCGGCGGCCCGGCAGTACACGGACCGGCTCCAGCGACACCTCGCGGCTGTCGACGAGCGGTGTCAGGCGCTCGGCGTCGAGCGCGAACTCGTCGACACCGGCGCGGACTTCTTCGACACGTTCGCCGACCTCTGGCTCGGCGCGCGGCTCGGCGGCGAGCGGCGCGGTGGCCGCGGTGGCGGCTGACCGGGGTGGTGGCTGACCGGGGTGGCGGCTGACCCACACGCCGGACCACCGTCGCCGCGGACGGCGGGCTTTTCACGAATCACCTCCCATTGACCGGTGTGACGGAGACACAGGAGCGCCGCGTGGTCGGCCTCGTCGCCGGCTCGCACGTCGTCAACCACGCGTATCTGGTCGCGCTCGCACCCGTTATCGGCCTCGTCGCCGACGACTTCGGCGTGAGTATCGCCGCCGTCGGCCTCGCCATCGGCGTCCAAGGCGGCGTCGTGACGCTCCTGCAACTCCCCTTCGGCTACCTCTCGGACGCGCGGAGCCGGACGCTCGTCCTCGCAATCTCGCTCGGCTTCGGCGCGGCGGGCATCGTCGCCACCGCGCTCGCGCCCTCGTACCCGTGGCTCCTCGCCTCGCAGGCGCTTCTCGGCGTCGGCATCGCGGGCCACCACCCCGCCCACTACCCGCTTTTGGCGACCGCCTCCTCGGAGACGAACCGCGGGCGGGCGTACTCGCTCCACGCGCTCGGCGGGTCGCTCGGCTTCGCCGTCTCCTACGCCATCGCCGCCGGCGTCGGCGCGCTCGGCCTCGGCTGGCGCTGGACCGTCGCGGGAATCGCCGTCTTCGGCGCGGCGTTCGCGCTCGTCGCGCTCCCGGTCGCCCGCGGCTTCCCCGAGCGAATCCGGAAGCCGGCGGCGGAGGACCGCCCGTCGTCGCGCCCCACGCTCGCGGGGATTCGGCGGGGCGCGTCGGAGCTCCTCTCGTCGTCGGGGCTGATGGGTCTCACGCTCCTGTCGTTTCTCACCTCGGCGGCCGCGTGGTGCATCCGGACGTATGCGCCGCAGTTGCTCACCGCCGGCTACGGCCTCGCGCCGGGTACGGCGAACCTCCTCGTCTCGGCGATGCTCGTCGTCGGCGCGGGGACGATTCTCGTCGGCGGCGCGCTCACCGACCGCGTCGGCCCCGGCACCGTCGCCCTCAGCGGGTACGCCGCGCTCGCGGGACTGGCGGCGCTCCTCGCGACCGGGTCGCTCCCGCTCGCGCTCGTCGTGTTGATTCTCCCCTTCAGCGGGACTATCAGCGTCTCGCGGCCCGCGCGCTCGACCCTCGCCGACCGCCTCTCCGAGCGCGCCGACCTCGGGAAGAACTTCGCCGTCGTCACTATCGGCATCTCGCTCGGTGGGGCCGTCGCGCCCCCGGCGTTCGGGGCGCTCATCGACCTCGCGGGCGTCCGCGTCACCTTCGGCGTCGTCGCCGTCCTCGGCCTGCTCTCGTTCGGGCTGACCCGGTGGCTCCTCGGTCGGGTCGACGGGTCGGCGCGGCGGCCGCAGGCGACCCCGAGCGACTGAGGGCGGTTGCGCGCGGAGCGACCGGCAGGTGCGACCGGTCTTCGGTTCCCTTCTCCGGCGACGTTCGTGAGAGCAAGAATCCATAACTAAGCCGCTGTCGGCCGTCTCTCCGAACGGTGGTGGAAATGTCGGCAACATCCGAGAGAGAACAACAGCACCGAGACTCGTTCATGCGCGTGGCGGACGAACTGTGGAACAAACGCGACTACGAGGTCATCAGGGAGGAGTACGACCCGCTGGTCGAGGTCCACACGTTTTCGGAGCCCGAGGGGCTCATCGGCACCGACGCGGTCGAAGAGTGGGCGCGCCGGTATCACGACGCCTTCTCCGACTTCCACGTCGAACTGTTCGACGTGACGGCGCGAGACGACAGCGTCTACGGTCGGTATCGCCTGACCGGAACCCACGACGGGACGCTCCGGAGCGCCCGCGGCGACATCCCGGCGACCCACCGCAAGATGGAGACGTGGGGAATCGTGCAGGCGCGCTACGAGGGCGGCCTGTGCGTCGAAGAGTGGAACAGCACCGACATCATGACCATGCTGTCGCAACTCGGCGTCGCTCCCGAGTGAGCAGACCGAACCGCGAAAAACAACCGTTTTTGGCCGCCTATCCGGACCACTCGCCGCGAACGTCGTCGGCGACCGCATCGCGCCACATGCCGAACCCCTGTTGACAGATGGGGCTCTCTTCGAGGTGGTCCATGAACCCCTCCCCTTCGCTCTCCAGTTCGTCGAGACAGAACGGACACCGAGTCGGGTCGTCCCACGTGTGCGCGATGACCGAGGGTTGTACTTCCTGGGACATACACACCATTACGAGACAATACTTGATAAAAATTTGGCTGATGGCCGAATGGGTTGTCGTTTGTCTATACATGGTATTGGTATGTACCTGATTCTAAATCTGGTTTCACTGGCCCGTCTCCGTGTTATCACGGCTCGTTCACGCCGACTCGGCGCTGAATCGTAACCCTATACACGACTCGGGGCCGCGTTCTATCCGTGAACTACATCTCGTGGGCGGTCGTCGCGCTCGGGGCCTACTCGCTCGTCGCACCGCTGATGAAAGTGGCGACGACCGGACAGGACAAAATCCCGAGCGACGTGGCCGCGTTGGTCGCCAACGGCGTCCTCGTCGTGGCGACGGCCGGGGTCATCGTCGTCTCCGGCCAGCGCGTCACAGACTCGGTCGTCAGCCCGAACCTCCCCTACGTCCTCGCCGCCGGTGTCTGCCTCGCGGTCGGCATCCTCGCGTACTACCGGGCGCTCGCGCTCGGTCCCGTCTCCGTGGTCGCGCCAATCTTCGGGATGTTCCTCGCTGTCTCGTCGGTCGTCGGCATCGTCGCGCTCGGCGAGCCGCTGACGGTTCGCAAGGTCGCCGGCATCGGCTTCGCGGTCCTCGCAATCGCCCTCGTCTCCCTCGACTGAGCGGGCGTCTCGGGGCCGCCGACGCCGACGCGGGACTGCCGCGGGCCAACCGCTTTTCATGCTCGCGGGCCAACGTGGCGGCATGGTACTCCTGGAATCCGACTCCGAGCTCGAACGCGGCGACGCCGCGCCCGACTTCGAACTCCCCGGCACCGACGGCGAGACGTACTCCCTCTCGTCGTTCGCCGACTACGACGCCCTCCTCCTCGTCTTCACGTGTAACCACTGTCCGTACGCGAAGGCGAAGTTCGAGGAACTGAACCACCTCGCCAGCGCCTACGACGACCTCGCTGTCGTCGGCATCAACCCCAACGACGCCGAGGACCGCCCCGAGGACTCCTTCGAGCGGATGCAGGAACTCGTCGAGGACGGCACGATTGGGTACACCGCGTATCTCCGCGACGAGTCACAGGCGGTCGCCGCCGAGTACGGCGCGGTCTGCACGCCCGACCCGTTCCTCTTCGAGAACACCGGCGACGGCTTCGAACTCGCGTTCCACTCCCGCATCGACGACGCGATGAGCCCCGACGACGAGGTGTCCGACTACGAGATGCGGACGGCCGTCGAGGCGCTCCTCGCCGGCGACGACATCCCCGTCGAGGAGTCACCCTCGCAGGGCTGTTCCATCAAGTGGAAAGACGCGTAGAATAGTTCACGCGAGAATTCGACCGACTGCGACGGCCCTACTCGTCGCCGAGGAGGGCTTCGCGGGCGTTCTCCACCGCGGCTTCCTTCTTCGCCGGGTAGGCCTCGACTTTCGCGCGGAGCGTGAGGCCGCCGCCGCGGCGGGCCTCGCCCTTGAACGCGGCCTGTTTGTCCAGCCGCAGGAAGAACTCCGTGTTGTCCGTGACGCGCTGGTCGAGTTCGTCGAGGAGCGTCTCGAAGTCGGGGAGGTCGCGAATCTTGTCGAGGACGTGCCGCACGTCGTTGGCGCGCTCGACGCGCGCGGAGAAGACGATGATGCGGTCGCCGTGGTGGCCGGTGCTCTCGACGCGGTCGACGTCGAACTCGTCGGGGAGGAACGCCCGAAGCGCCTCCTCGACCCGTTTTTCGTCTTCCGTCTCGTAGCAGAACGTTCGGAGGTCGATGTAGTGGAACGGAACGCGTGGCATAGTGGGTCTGGGAGGCGTCGGTCGGTGGGTCGCGTTACTCTTCGTCGGCTTCGTCGGCTTCGTCGGCGTCGGCGGCTTCGAGCTGGTCCTGCGCGATGCCGACCTCCTGGCCCTCGTCGAAGCTGATGGTGTAGGTCGGCTCGCCGAACATGCTCTCGATGACCTGCGTGACCGTGCCGGTCTCGCCGTCGAACTCGCTGTGCTTGTCGTGCAGAACGACCTTGTCGTCTTTCTCGAAGCTCATACGCACAGGTTCCGCGCCACCGGATAAAAGGGCGATGATTGGCCGCGAAGTCGCCGGCTCCCCCTCAGGACGGCGCGTGTCGAAGCCGATTTGTGGAGTCGCGCCGAACCGTGGAGTATGCCGAGTCGCCCGCTCGCACATCGACCGCCGGACGCGCGCCGATGACGGTCGACGACCTGTGGTTCCTCGCGGACGAGGCGCGACAGCGCGCCGAGCAGGCCTACCACCGCCTGCGCCGGAGCCACGCCGACGCCGACTACCTCGAACCGGTCCACACCCGCCGCGTCTCCCGCCCGCGGTTCCGCACGCTCGCCTCCCGCGTGAAGTCCACGGGGACGCCCTACGGGGTTCACACCGTCGTCCGCCGCCGCGACGACGAGATACTGCTCGTCCGCCACGAGGGCGTCGACCTCTGGGTCCTCCCCGGCGGCGGCGTCGACGGCGACGACGAGGGCTTCACCGAGGCCGCCCGGCGCGAACTCGCCGAGGAGGCCGGTATCAGCGCCGACTACGGCGGCCTCGCGATGGCCACCAGAATCGATATCCGCTGTGACGGCCACCAGACGTGGGGCGTGATGCCCGTCTACCGCGCCCGCGCCGACGCGGCCGCCGAACTCAGCGTGAACGACCCCGACGAGGAGATATCGGCCGCGCGGTGGTTCCGCGTCTCGGAGCTCCCGGCGGACACCCGCGACCGCGACGACCTGCTTTCGTGGTTCGACCACGTCGCCGGCGACTGACCGGCTCGCCGACTCAGTCGGCCCGTTTCGGCGTTCCGAGCGCGTCGGAACCGTCGCGCTCCTCAGTTTCGTCGCCGTCGTCGCCGTCGGCGTGTTGGCCCCAAAAGCCGGGGTACTTCTCCACCCAGAGGTCGCCGAGGACGACCGTCTGGCACGCCAGTCGGAGCCCCGAGTCGGGGTCGTGCGGGGGGAACCGGAGCCGGCGGCGCTCCTTTTTCGTCCGATATGTCACGGGGCCGCGGACCTCGACGGCGCAGGTCCCGCACGAGCCGCCGCCGCGGCAGTTGAACCACGACGAGTGACCGTTGTGCGGCGACTCACCGGCCGCGCGGAGCACGTCGCGGAGGACGTCCCCGCGGTCGCACTCGATTTCCCGGCCGCGGAAGTGGACGGTTGGCACGTGTGAGGAGACGCCGCAGGGGGGTTAATCAGTGTCGTTTGGGGGACGACGGAAACCGCGGCGACGCCGGCGGCCGCCGACGTCGCGGTTCCCGAACCGAACCACGAAAAGCGGCAACGCCCTCCGAAACCCCCCGATTCGCCTCGGAGAATCTAAGTTCGTTCGCCCCCGAACCCGACCATGCGCAACACACGACGCGCGTATCTCGCCGCCACGGCGGGTGCGCTGACGCTGGGCACCGCCGGGTGTCTCGGCGGCGGAAGCGGCGGGTCCGGAAACGACGCCGTCGCCGCCATCGGTTGCGAGGTCCCCGAACGCGACGCTGTCAGCTCCCTCCCCACGCCCGTCATCGGGGCCGAGGACGCGAGCGTCGTCGTCGACGTCTGGGAGGACTTCGCCTGTCCCCACTGCGCGACGTTCGCGGTCGACGTCGCTCCGCAACTCCGGTCCGAGTACGTCTCCGAGGGCGTCGTCCGCTACCGCCACCACGACTTCCCGATTCCGGTCGACGACTGGTGGTCGTGGAAGGGCGCTTCGGCGGCCCGCGCCGCCCAGGACGAGGCCGACGACGAGACCTTCTTCGACTTCGCCCACACGCTCTACGAGAACCAGTCGGAGTTCGGCGGCGGCGACGCGGAGGGGTCGCTCTCGACGCTCCAGTCGCTCGCGAACGACGCCGACCTCGACGGCTGTTCGGTCGCCGCGGCCGCCTCCCGCGAGCGCTACCGCCCGCTCGTCGAAGCCGAGCGGACCGACGCCGTCGACGAGCGCGGCTTTCAGGGGACGCCGACCGTCCTCGTCGACGGCGAACAGGTCGCGCCGCGGTGGTCCGACCTCCGGAGCGCCGTCGAGAACGCCCGGTAGTCGGACGCGACTCGCGGGGTCCGACGCCCACACCATCTCTCGCACGGGATTCGTGCGCGACACCAGCGACGCTTTACGGCGAGATTCACTATCCACGACTATGCACCCGACGCGACCGCGCTCCCGACCCCGCCGAGGTGACGACCCGTGAGACGACGCGCCCTCCTCTCTCTTCTCGCGGGCGCGGGCGTCGCCAGCCTCGCTGGCTGTCTCGGCGACGGGTCCGCACCCTCGGAGACGACCGAGACGACGGCCGGAGCCGCGGACGAGAGCACCGAGACCGCCTCAGCGACGGCGTCGTCCGGGTCCGGGTCAGGGTCCGGGACCGGGGACCTCCCGCTCGTCGTCGACACCGTCGACGCGCAGGGGTCGTCGGCCGGCGAGGTTCGAATCCCCGCCGAGGGGACGCCGACCGTCCTCGACCTCTTCGCGACGTGGTGTGCGCCCTGCGTCGCCCAGATGGAGTCGCTCCGGGCGCTCCACGACGAGTTCGGCGACGACGTGGCGTTCGTCTCGGTGACGAACGAGCGTCTCGGCGGCGGCCTCACGATGGACGATATCCGCGACTGGTGGGCCGAACACGACGGGAACTGGACGGTCGGCCACGACCCCGACAGCAACCTGATGCGCGCGGTCCGCGCGAACGGCCTCCCGTATCTCGTCGTCTTCGACGCCGACGGGTCGATAGCGTGGACGCACCGCGGCCTCGCCAGCGAGGAGAACCTCCGCGCCGCCGTCGAGGACGTCGCCTGATGCCCGGGTTCGGTCTCGGCCCCGCCTTGGGGTTCGACTCCGCGTTCGCCGGCACGCTCGCGTTCGCCGTCAGCGCCGGCGTCGCCACCTTCTTCGCGCCCTGCGCCTACCCGCTTTTGCCCGGCTACGTCGGCTACTACCTCTCCAGCGAGGAGGCCGACCTCGGCGGCGCGGTCGTCCGCGGGGCGGCCGCCTCGCTCGCCGCGCTGGTCGTTCTCGGCGCTATCGGGAGCGCGCTCGCGGTCGTCGGCGGCCGCATCGCCTCGCACCTCGCGCTCCTCGAACCGCTCGTCGGCGCGGCGCTCGTCGGCTTCGGCGTCCTCATGTTCACCGGTCGCGCGCCGAGCCTCCACGTCGTCCTCCCGGAGTACCGGTCGTCCGTGACCGGCTTCGCCGTCTTCGGCGGGGTGTACGGCCTCGCGGCGGCCGGCTGTGTCGTCCCGATCTTCCTCGGCGTCGTCACCCAGTCGCTCGCGCTCCCGACCGCGCAGGCGGTCGTCTCGCTCGGAGCCTACGCCGCGGCCGCGGCGCTCCCGCTTGCGGTCGTCACCGTCGCGGCCGCGCTCGGCGACGGACTCGCCCGTTCGCTTTCGGGCTACGTCGGATGGGTCCAGAAAGTCGCCGCGGTCGCGATGGTGCTCGCCGGCCTCTGGCAGATTTGGCTGGCGCTGTCGTTCTTGGGACACGTCTGAGGGCGCGACTGGCTGAACACGTAATCGGAGGCGCTCGATTCAGCCGTCCAGTCCCGGCGCTTCGCCCGTCGGCGTCGGCAACGCGCGAATCTCCCGCGGCGGCACGAGGAAGTTGCCGCGGCGCTTGACGAAGATGTACTCTAAAATCCCGTTGTTGACGCGCTGGCGGACGGTCGGCACGTCGGTCAGGTCGGTGCCGTTCATCGCCTCGCGGACCTCCTCGAACGCCGAGATGCCGCGCTGGAGCGACGGGAAATGCAGGCTCGCCACGCCGTCGTCGGCCGACTCGAAGTGTCTGCGGAGGAGTCTGACGTTGCCCTCCTCGTCGCGGTTGGCGCGGGCGGCCTTCTGGGCGTGGCCGACGTGGCCGAACTCGAAAGCGTCGTCGCGGAGGCTGTCCAACATCGCGTCGATACCGCTGTCGTCGCCGAGGTTGTCGCCGACGCCTTCGATGAGTCCCTGCTCGGCGTGCGCGGGCGAAAACAGCTTCATGACCCGGTGGTAGCGGTCTTCCTCGTCGTACCAGTCCGAGAGGCGCTGGCGGATGTTCGCCACGTGCTTCGTGGTCGCGCCCGCGAACGGCCCCTCGTCGATGGTGACGTACTCCTCGGTGGCCTGATTCCCCGCGAAGCCCGCTTTGAACCCCATGAAAAGCGGTGATTCCTCAGGGACGGGGTTCCCGTCGGGGATGCCGTTGAGGTCGGACTGGTGCTCCGCGGGGAGTCCGGCCCCGACGAAGCCCGTCCGCCGGGAGGCGACCGAGAAGACGCCCGAGAGGTCGGCGTCGACGGCGACGCCGTTGGCCTCGTCGGTCTCGCTGAGGAGGGCCTGTTCGGCTTCGAGAACCGCGTCGGCGCGGTCCGACGCGAGGTGGACGAGCGCGTCCTGCCGGTCGAACTCGGGCGTCTCGAACGGCGACAGCGCCCGCGGTTCGGGCAGGTCCACGCTGTCGGGAAGCGGGTCGTCGAAGCGGTCGAAGTACCGCGGGGTGTAGGCGGCCGACCAGACGACGCCCTCGTGGCTCCGCTCGTAGGCGCGGTCGAGGACGCGGAAGGCGCGCTCGACGGTCTCGCGGTCGGCCTCGTCGGGCGGCCCCTCGGCGTCGAGGTCGAGGTAGAGGAGCACCTGATGTCTGGGCATCTCGGCGTTGCCGTGGTCGTCCTCGCGGCAGAACTCGTTCCACGCGTGCTGTCGGCTCGGGAGCGTCTCGAACGCGTCGGTCCCCGCCGGGACGGGGGCGTCCGGTGCCCTGTCGAGGCAGGCGGACAGCGCCGCCGCGCCGCCGGCGGCGACCGCGGCCTTCAGGAACTCCCGGCGGGACGGAGACCCGTCGAACATACGCCCGGCTAGGCACCTCGCGGGGAAGTCCGTTCTGGTGTGTGCGTCGAAGATTCGGCCGCGGTCGTGCGGAACGAGAACACGCGCGCTGGCGTTCGAAACGCACACCAAACGGCATTTCAGTACCGGAGCTCTAGCGAAGAGCAATGAAACGACGAACGTATCTCCGCGCCGCCGGGGCGGGCGCGGCCGTCGGGCTGGCGGGCTGTCTCGGTGGCGGCGACGCCAACCCGAACGTGTCGCTGTCGAAGCCAGACCGCGAGAACGACGTGTCCAGCGAGGACCTCCCGTATCCGGCGTGGGGCCAGCGGGTCCCCGACGTGACGCTTTCGGACCCCATCGCGGGGAGCGAGGTGTCGGTCCGCGACATCGACGGGCCGCACTTCCACACGTACTTTTTCACCAACTGCATGACCGTCTGTCCGGTCCTCATCAGCGCGCTCCGCGAGGTCCAGATTCACTCGATTTCCGAGGGCTACGCCGACGACGTGTCGTTCTACCCCATCACGTTCGACCCCGCCCGCGACGACGCCGACGCCTTCCGCGCGGAGGCAGACCAGATGAACGTCGACATGGACGCGGGCAACTGGCACTTCCTCCGGCCCGCCGACGAGGCCGAGGCGAAGTCCGTCGTCGAAGACCAGTTCGGCGTCTTCTTCCAGAAGAACGAGCCGAACGACGAGGGCAACTACATGTTCACCCACCTCGGCCTCGTCTCGCTCGTCAACGGCGACGGCTACGTCGAGCGGACCTACCGGGGCAACCAGCCGAACGAACAGACGCTCATCGACGACCTCACCGCGCTCCGGGAGGCATGACGAGCCGGCGTCGATTCCTCGCGGCGAGCGGGACCGTCGGAGCCGCCGGGCTCTCCGGCTGTCTCGCCGAACTCGGCCGGCTCTACACGTCGAACGAGCCGCCGGTCGTCTCGAACCGTCCCGACGAGGTGTACGTCCCGACCCACACCGAGGGGATGCGCATGGTCGGCACCGCCGACGCCGGCGACCTCCGGGTGGGCGTCTTCTACAGCTATCCCCACCGCTTCTGGGTGATGGCCGACGAGGGCGACGGCTTCGGCACGTCGCGGACCTCAGTCGAGGCCGGCGACGACGTGCATCTCATGGCGTCCGTCTGGGACCCCGAGACGGGCGTCGTCGTCCCCGACACCGGCCTCTCTATCGAAATCGCCCGCGACGGCGACCTCGTGAGCGAGGAGGTCGTCTACGCGATGCTCTCCCAGCGGATGGGCTTCCACTACGGCTCGAACTTCGGTCTCGACGGCGACGGCACCTACGAGGTGACGGTGGACGTGGGCGCGCCCTCCCTGCGCCTCTTCGGCGACTTCGCCGGGCGGTTCGATTCCCCCGCGAGCGCGACGCTCGACTTCGAGTACAGTTCCGGCGACCGCGACGACATCCCGTACACGATGTTCGACGACCAGCAGGGCGACTCCGGCGCGGTCAGGCCGATGGAGATGGACGGTCTCCCGCTCGGCCTCGGCCCCGAGACGCTTCCGGGGACGGCGCTGGGCTCGGCGACGACCGGGAGCCTCAGACTCGTCGGCACCGCCCTCGACGCCGACCGCTTCGGCGACGACGACGACCCGTACCTCGCCGTCTTCCCGCTGACGCCCTATAACCGCCTTCTCGTCCCGCGGCTGGGCCTCACCGCGACCGTCGCGTCCGGCGGCTCGACCCGCTTCGACGGTCGCCTCGAACCCGGCCTCGACGCCGACCTCGGGTTCCACTACGGCGCGTCGGTGCCGGGGCTCGCCGGCGACGACGCGACCGTCGACCTCGCGGTTGACGTGCCGCCGCAGGTCGCTCGCCACGAGGGCTACGAGACGGCCTTCCTCGACTTCGACCCCGTCCGCCTCGGGTAACGGCAACCGAATCGAACAAGGACAGGGCTATTTTCGTCGGGACCGACCGACCCCGTATGGACTCGACGCGCCGCGAACGCGCGACGCTCGCGCTCGCCGTCTGGGGCGTCCTCGTCTCGCAGGTGCTCCTCTATCCCGGCGTCTCCGACCTCGTGACCGCCCTCGGCGGCGGGCGGGGCGAGTACGACCTCTCTGCCGGGATGCTGTTTCTCGTCGCCGAGTTCGCCTCGTTCGTCGCCTTCTCCAGCGTCTGGGGCGCGCTCTCGGACGCGCTCGGTCGGCGGACGTGGCTCATCGTCGCGGGCGCGCTCGGCGGCGCGGCCAGCTACGTCGCGCTCCTCGCGCTCGCCACGCTCCCGTGGCTCGACGCCACGTTCGGCGCGGTCCTCGCCGTCCGCCTCGTCGGCGGCGCGATGACCATCGGCGCGTTCTCGCTGTCGATTACGATGCTCGCGGACCTCTCGGGAGGCAACGGCCGGAACATGGGTGCGGCAGGTATCGCCATCGGCCTCGGCGCGGCGCTCGGCTCGGTCGTCGGCGGCCAACTCACCACCATCGACCCGCTCGCGCCGCTGTACGCGTCGGCCGCGTCGCTCACCGCCGTCGCCCTGCTCGTCACGACCGTCACCGACCGGACGCCCGATTCGACCCGCGTCGGCGTCGGCGTCGTCCTCAAGAAACTGGCCGCCCGCCCGGCGTTCGCGGTGCCCTACGCCTTCGGCTTCATCGACCGCATGACCGCCGGCTTCTTCGCCCTCGTCGGGGTGTACTACTTCCGCGAGGCGTTCGGCGTGGACGCCGCCGTCGCCGGCGGGGTGCTCGCGCTCTTTTTCGTCCCCTTCGCGCTCCTGCAGTACCCGCTGGGGTCGCTGTCCGACCGGGTCGGCCGGTTCGTCCCCGTCGTCGCGGGGTCGATGCTCTACGGCGTCGCAATCGTCGCCGTCGGCGTCGCTCCGGCCTTCGAACTCGCGGCCGCCCTCATGGTCGTCGTCGGCGTCTTCGGCGCGCTCGTCGCGCCCGCGACGATGGCGCTCGTGACCGACCTCGCCGACTCGGGCGAGCGCGGGGCGGCCCTCGGCGGCTTCAACGTCTTCGGGAGTCTCGGCTTTCTCGCGGGCTTCCTCATCGGGGGCGTCGTCGCCGACGCGGTCGGCTACCTCCCGTCGTTCCTCGTCGTCGGCTTCGCCGAGGTCGCCATCGCCATCGTCGCGCTCCGGGCGGTGAAGCGGCTCGACGGTATCGACGCGGGTCAGACGCCGTCGAGCGCCGACTGAAGTTCGGCGTTCACGACGAGCCACATCCCGCGGAGGCAGACGACGACGGCGAGGCCGACGCCCGCGAGGACGAACGCCAAGAACAGCCCGACGAAGACGCCGCCGCCCCGCGGGTCGGGGACGGCCGCCGCGAACTCGCCGAGCTGGACCGCGAAGGCGACGATACCGGCGACGAAGAACGCGAGCATCAGTTCGAGGAGCCGCCAGAACGTCTCGATTCGCAGGCCGCCGCGGCCGGTGAGGAGGAGGGCGATTCGCCGCGACGCGGCCAGAAGCGAGACGACCGTGAGAAGGAGCGTCGCCGCGGCCGCGAGCGTGAAGCCGACGTGGACGAGCGGGAGCGCCGACGCGAGCGGCGAGACGAGCGTCAGCGCGACGCCGAGGAGGACGCCGGCCGCGAGGAGCGACTCGACGCCGAGAATCGCCGTCTCCGGCTCGTCGCGGGCGATTCGAGCGAGTGTCCCGTACACAACCGACTCTCTCGACGGGCGCTGAAGGCTGTTTCCCTTAGCCTTAGTCGTGGCCGGAGACGCGGACCGGCCGGTAGGGTTCTTCGAGGTAGTCGATGTCGGAGTCCGAGAGCTTGATGTCGAGCGCCTCGACCGCGTCTTCGAGGTGTTCGACACTGCTCGTGCCGACGATGGGCGCGTCCACCCAGTCCTTGTGGAGCACCCACGACAGGGCGAGTTGCGCCATCTTGACGCCCTTCTCGTCGGCGAGTTCCTCGACGCGCTCGTTGACCTCGCGGCCGCCGCCCTCGAAGTACGGGTGGCCCTTGGCGTGCTCGTCGGTCCGACCGCGGGTCGTCGCCTCGAACTCCTCGTGGGGGCGGGTGAGGTAGCCGCGGGCGAGCGGCGACCACGGCATGACGCCGACGCCCTGCTTCTCGCAGAGCGGGAGCATCTCGCGTTCCTCCTCGCGGTACAGCAGGTTGTAGTGGTTCTGCATCGTGGCGAAGCGGTCCAGTCCGAGCGAGTCGGCGGTGTACTGCGCCTCCGCGAACTGGTGGGCCCACATCGACGACGCGCCGACGTAGCGCGTCTTGCCGCGCCGAACCGCGTCGTCGAGCGCGCGCATCGTCGTCTCGATGGGCGTGTCGTAATCGTAGCGGTGAATCTGGAGCAGGTCGAGGCTGTCCATCCCGAGGCGGGAAAGCGAGTTGTCGAGTTCCTGCTCGATGGCCTTCCGCGAGAGACCGCCGGAGTTCGGGTCCTCGTCGTCCATCTGGAAGTAGACCTTCGAGGCGACGACCGCCTCGTCGCGGCGGCCCTCAAGCGCCTTCCCGAGGACGCGCTCGGACTCGCCGTTCGAGTACATGTTCGCCGTGTCGAAGAAGTTGATACCGAGTTCGATGGCGCGGTCGACCAGTTCGAGCCCCGCCTCCTCGTCTAAGACCCACTCGCGCCACTCCGGCGTGCCGAAGCTCATACAGCCGAGACAGATGCGGGAGACCTCCATGCCGGTGTCTCCGAGCGTCGTGTACTCCATGCTCGAACATCTCCGCGAGTCGGCAAAAAGATGGACCAAGCGGTAGCTTCGGTGGGGGACCTGTCGGCGATCCGAGGCTCTTCGCACGACCGGACGACGAACGCGGACAGTCAGTCGAACCGGCCGTTTCCCGGCGTCTGAAACCGTCTGTCTCGGTTTATGCTCTCCGGCGTCGTATCATTCATCCGAGGCGTAGCCTCGGTGATTCCGATGTTCACAGCGAAACAACTGGTCGCGCTCCTCGTGAGCCTCCTCGTGGTGGGGTCGCTCGCGGGCGTCGCGGCCGCACAACAGGGACCGTCAGCCGGCGGTGCCGTCGTCGTCGACGAAGGCGAGACCTTCGACGGCGACCTCGACGCGGTCGGCGGCACGGTCGTCGTCGCCGGGACGGTAACCGGCGACGTGTCTGCGACGGCCGGGACCGTCCTCGTGACGGAGACGGGCGTCATCAACGGGAACCTCGACGCAGTCGCGGGCTCCGCGACCCTCGAAGGCACCGTCAACGGCGACGTGAGCCTCGCTGGCGGCGCGGTGTTCGTCCGCGACACCGCCGTCATCGACGGGTCGTTAGACGCCGCCGGCGGCACCGTCCGACTCGACGGCGCGGTCGACGGAAACGTCCGCGTCGGGGCCGAAGAGCTCGCGGTCGGCCCGACCGCTCGGGTCGGCGGGTCGCTCGAATACGACGCCGCGACCGCGACCGTCGACGCCGCGGCCGTCGTCGACGGCGGCGTGCGCCAGGTCGACGACCTCGCGGTCGCCGGCCCCGTCGTCGCCGGGACGCCGGTTCAGTTCGGCCAGTTCGAAGGTCCGGTCATCCCCGGTTGGGTGGTCTCGGGCTACTGGCTCCTCGCTAACTTCGTCGTCGGCGCGATTATCGTCCTCGTCGCCCCCGAGTTCGCCCGCCGCGTGACGGGTCTCGGAACGAAGAAGGCCGTGCGGAGCGGCGGCGTCGGCCTGCTCGCCATCGTCGCGGTGCCCATCGTCCTCCTGCTCCTGCTTTTGACCATCGTGGGCATCCCGCTCTCGCTGGCCGGCGGGGTCGGCTTCCTGCTCGTCCTCTGGGTCGCGGGCATCTACGGCGCGCTCGTCCTCGGGACGTGGCTCCTGTCGCTCGCCGACTACGACAACCGCTGGGTCGCGCTGTTCGCCGGCCTGTTCGTGCTGGCCGTCCTCGATTTCGTCCCGCTCGGGGGCGTCCTCGAGTTCGTCGTCCTCCTCGTCGGGCTCGGCGCGTTCGCGCTGGCGCTCCGCGGGGAGTCCGGCGACGACGGCGACGAGAGCGTGAGCGCGCCCGACGAGGGCCCGCAAGAGGGCTCGCCGATGGCCTGACGGCGCGGCGCTCTCGCACAACCCGGACGAACAATTATTATGGTCTGTTCTGTCTGTCGAGCCATGGCAGTCGACTACGCGGCCGAGTCGGAATCGTTCGAGTGGGACATCCCCGAGGGGTACAACATCCCCGCGGTCATCGAATCGCACGCCGACGCCTTCGGCGACCGCGTCGCCCTGAAGTTCCGCGACGCCGACGGCGGCCGCGAGGAGCGGACCTACGGCGACCTCCGCGACGACATGAACCGCTTCGCCAACGCGCTCGAATCCATGGGCGTCGGGAAGGGCGACCGGCTCATCCACCTCCTCCCCCGCGACCCCGACGTGTTCGCCGTCCAACTCGGCGCGCTCAAGCGCGGCGCGCTTCTCGTCCCCAGTTCGTCGATGCTCAAGCCCAAGGACATCGCGTTCCGCGCGAACGACTGTAAGGCGACGACCGCCGTCGTCCACGAGTCGCTCGTCGGCATGGTCGACGAGGTGCGCGACGAGACGCCGCTTTCGAACTTCGTCGTCCTCGGCGGCGACGCCGACGACGCCGACGGCTGGACCTCCTTTTCCGACCTCGTCGCCGACGCGTCCGCCGAACACGACGGCCCCGACCTCCGGGCCGAAGACCCGATGTCCATCAACTACACGTCGGGGACGACCGGCCAGCCCAAGCCGGTCCGCCACCGCCACCGCTGGATGCGCTGTTTCGAACTCGTCAACGCCCCCTACTGGTGGGGCGTCACGGCCGACGACGACCTCTCCGACGAACTGCTCTGGGCGACGACCGGCACCGGCTGGGCCAAGTGGTTCTGGAGCCCCGTCGGCGTCGGCCTGACGACCGGCGCGACCCAGTTCGTCTACCGCGGTGACTTCGAACCCGACGCGTTCCTCGACATCATGGAAGAAGAGGGCGTCACCCGCCTCTGCGCCGTTCCGACCCAGTACCGGATGTTCGCCCAGCGCGACCTCGGCTCGTACGACCTGCGACTGACCGAGGCGCTGTCGGCGGGCGAACCGCTCAACCGCGAACCCATCGAGGCGTTCCGCGAGGCGTTCGACGTCATCCCGCGAGACGGCTACGGCCAGACCGAGACGGTCGCGCTCCTCACGAACTACCCCGGCATCGACGTGAAGCCCGGCAGTATGGGCAAGCCGACGCCCGGCCTCGGCACGACCATCATCGACGAGAACGAAGAGGAAGTCGGCGTCGACGAAATCGGCGAAATCGCCGTCCCGGTCGGCTGTCCCGGCATCTTCGACGGCTACTACGAGAAGCCGAACCTCGACGAGAAGACGTTCTCGGGCGACTACTACCGCACCGGCGACCTCGCCTCCCGCGACGAGGACGGCTACTTCTTCTTCGAGGGCCGCGCCGACGACATCATCATCTCGGCGGGCTACCGCATCGGCCCCTTCGAGGTCGAAGACGCGCTGGTCTCCCACGAGGCGGTCGCCGAGGCCGCCGCGGTCGCCAGCCCCCACGAGGAACGCGGCAGTATCGTCAAGGCGTTCGTCGTCCTCACCGACGGCTACGAGGGCTCCGACGACCTCGTCGAGGAGTTACAGGCGTTCATGAAAGAGCAGACGGCCCCGTACAAGTACCCGCGCGAAATCGAGTTCGTCGCGGAACTGCCGAAGACCTCCTCGGGGAAGATTCGGCGCATCGAACTGCGGTCCCAAGAGCGGGACTGAGCCGGCGCGCACCGGGAGTTCATTTCCCCTTTGGCACCTTTCTTTAGGCGTCGTCGCCTGGTGACGCCCATGTACATCGCGGACCAGACGTGGCCCGAACTCGGCGACTACGTGGCCGAATCCTCGCTCGCGGTCGTCCCCCTCGGCTCGACGGAACAGCACGGCCCGCACCTCCCGCTCGCAACCGACCACCTCATCGCGGAGGCGTTGGCCCGCGAGGCGGCCGACCGGACCGGCTTCCTCTGCACGCCGACCGTCAACGTCGGCGTCAGCCCCCACCACCGCCAGTTCCACGGGACGATGTGGGTCGACCCGCCGCAGTTCCGCGACTACGTGGAGTCGATGACGCGCAACCTCGCGTACCACGGCGTCGACCGGGTCGTCTTCGTCAACGCCCACGGCGGCAACGTCCAGCACCTCCGGGAGGTCGGCCGTCGCCTCCGCGACGACGGCACCATGTACGCCATCGAGTGGATGTGGGACGAGTCGATTCCGGACCTCGTGACCGACCTGTTCGACCACCCCGGCCCCCACGGCGGGCCGAAGGAGACCTCGATGATTATGCACATCGCCCGCGACCTCGTCCGCGAGGGCGAACTCGACTCGGCCCGCGACGGCGGCGTCGTGGACCTGAGCGACGACCACCTCCGCCAGCACGGCGCGCGGACGTTCTACGACGCCGTCGAGAACTCCGGAAACGGCGTCTTCGGCGACCAGACCGACGCGTCGCCGGAGGCCGGCGAAGAGCTGTTCGAGGCCGCGACCGACCAGCTCGTTCGCCTGCTGTCGTGGCTCGACGACCAGCCGATTGAGGACCTGCTCGCGCCCGCCCACGTCGACCCCCAGCCGGGGTCGCGTCGCTGACCCATCGACTGGCCGACACGCTCTTTTCGCCGCCGCCGAAGGGACGCCTATGACCGTCTGGGTCCTCGGCGACCAACTCGACCCGTCGGCCGCGCCGCTCCAGTCCGACGACCGCGTGCTGATGATAGAGGCGTACGCCTTCGGCGACCGACTGCCGTACCATCCCCAGAAGCTCGCGCTCGTCTTCTCGGCGATGCGGCACTTCCGCGACGACCTCCGCGACCGCGGCTACGAGGTGACCTACCTCCAAGCCGAGACGTTCGGCGAGGGCCTCGACCGCTACTTCGACGCCGCGCCCGGCGACGACCTCGTCGTGCTCGACCCGCCGAGCCACGGGGCGGGCGAGCGGCTTCGGGACCTCGTTTCCGCCCGCGGCGGGTCGCTCACGCTCGTCGAGAACGACCTGTTTCTCACGACGCCCGCCGACTTCGACGACTGGGCCGGCGACGCCGACAGCTACCGACAGGAACAGTGGTACCGACACGCCCGCCGGGAGACGGGCGTCCTGATGGACGGCGACGACCCCGTCGGCGGCGAGTGGAACTACGACGACCGGAACCGAGAGACGCCGCCGGAGGGGTGGACGCCGCCCGAGGCCCCGCGGTTCGACCCGGACGAGACGACCCGCGAGGTCATCGCGTTCGTCCGCGAGCGCTACCCCGACGCGTGGGGGTCGCCCGAGCCGTTCGTCTGGCCGGTGACCCGCGAGGAGGCGAGGCAGGCGCTGTCGCACTTCGTCGAGGTCCGCCTCCCCGAGTTCGGCCCGTATCAGGACGCGATGGTCGACGGCGAGTGGGCGCTCTGTCACTCCCTGCTCTCGGCGGCCATCAACCTCGGCCTGCTCCACCCGCGCGAGGCGGTCGCGGCCGTCGAGGAGGCGTACGAGGCGGGCGACGCCCCGCTCAACAGCGTCGAGGGGTTCGTCCGACAGGTCCTCGGCTGGCGGGAGTTCGTCCGGCACGTCTACCGACGGTCGATGCCCGAACTGGCAGAGGCGAACCAACTCGACCAGACCGAACCGCTCCCGGAGGCGTACTGGACCGGCGAGACGGACATGCACTGTCTCTCGGAAGCCGTGGGCCACGTTCGGGACCGCGGCTACGCCCACCACATCGAGCGCCTGATGGTGCTTTCGAACTTCGCGCTCGTCTACGGCGTCGACCCGGCGGAACTCGACCGCTGGTTCCACCTCGGCTTCGTCGACGCGTTCCACTGGGTGACGACGCCGAACGTGGTCGCCATGGGGTCGTTCGCCACCGACGTGCTCTCGTCGAAGCCCTACGCCTCGTCGGGCAACTACGTGAACGAGATGTCAGACTACTGCTCGTCGTGTCCCTACGCGGTGTCGAAGACGACCGGCGAGAACGCCTGCCCGTTCAACGCGCTCTACTGGGACTTCCTGAAGGAGAACGAAGCACGCCTCCGCGGGACGGGCCGGATGGGACTCATGTACTCCCACGTCGACCGGAAGGACGACGAGGAGTGGGACGCCATCCGGGCGCGGGCCGACGAGATTCGGCAGATGGGGCGGGCGGGGACGCTCTGAGGCGGGCGAGACCGGTCGTCCGAGGCTGACGGCCGCCGGCCGCGAGCGCCGCGGCTAGCGGGCTGAAAATGCAGAACTCTGATTCGCTGTCGAGTCGCCGTCGGGCGGAACGCCCCGCCTCAGAGCCGCGTGACGTTGACCGCCCGCGGGCCTTTGTCGGCCTGCTCGATGTCGAACTCCACTTCTTGCCCCTCTTCGAGGTCGGGACCGCCGATGTCCTCCATGTGGAAGAACACGTCGTCGTCGTGGTCTTCGGTCTCGATGAAACCGTAGCCGCCGGAGGACTTGAAGAACGCAACCTTACCTTTCGCCATTGCGTGTCGAATCTCGCCGGTATCGTCCATAAGGATTCCGGCAATTGACACCAATGAACATGATGCTTCTCTCCCCGCCGACTCAGTCGTCGCGGGGTTGCCGGCCGAGAGTATGGAACTCCTCGTTCGGCCGCATATCCGCGAACATCGCCATGCGGTTGCTGAGGTTGAAGAAGGCGGTGACCGCGCCGATGTCCCAGACCGCCTCCTCGGAGAAGCCGGCGTCGCGGAGTCGCTGGAGGTCGTCCTCGTCGACCTCGACGGGCGACTCGGTGAGTTTGACCGCCACGTCGAGCATCGTCTTGTGTTTCTCGGGGATGTCGGCGGTGCGGTAGTTGGCGACCAGTTGGTCCGCGAGGAGCGGGTCTTTCGCGTAGATGCGGACCAGCGCGCCGTGGGCGACGTTGCAGTAGTAACAGTGGTTGACGCCGGAGACGGCCACGATTATCATCTCCACCTCGTGGCGTTCGAGGTCGGTGTCCTCGACGAGGGCGTCGTGGTACTCGAAGAAGGGCCGGAAGTGCGAGGGCTTGTACGCGAACGCGGCGAAGACGTTCGGCGTGAAGCCGGCGCGCTCGGTCTCGTCGTCGATGCGCTCGCGGAGGTCCTCGGGGAGGTCGTCGTGGTCGGGCACCGGGAAGCGGCGCATGGCGTCGTCGTCCATGCGTCTCCGCTCTCCCGGACGGACCTTAACGATTCCTCAGGTTCGAGGGGCGCTCGCCGTCCCGAGTGTCGGGGTTCAGAGCGCGACCGAGAGGTACGCCGCCGCGGCCACCGCGAACACGCCGGCGGCGAACAGGCCGTAGTTGGCGACGGTGTTGTCCGCGGTCCAAAGCGAGAGCGTGAACTTCCGGGACGAAAGCGGCCACAGGGGGCGGATGCCGGCCGGCGTGAGCACGTCGGCCAAGAGGTGCGCGAGGATGGTGAGTGCGCCCACGGCGAAGCCGAACGCGCCGAGCGTCGTCGCCACGGCCTCGGGTTGGCCCGCGTTGCTGGCGAGGAGGTACGCGCCGCCGCCGCCGACGCCGCCGACGAGGGCGGCGAAGAGGACGGTGTGGGTCGGCCCGCGGTGGGAGATGCCGGGGACGCGAATGTCGTAGTCGGGGAGCATCGCCAGCCAGCACATCGCCGCGCCGGCGACGAAGGCGAGTTCCGGGCGGCCGGCCTGCACGAGCGCGAAGCCGAGCGGGGCGAACACGAGGAGCGAGACGCCCCAGTGACCGAATCGGTACATCTGGTGTGCCCTCGCGCCCCCGGCGAACAAAACCTTTCGGCCGCCGCGACCGTCAGGGGAGCAATCGTTATCCCCGGTGGCGGCGACTTTCGCGGTATGAGCCAACACCTCTCGTCGTTCCTCTCGGGCCTGTCGGCGCTTGAGGTGACGGCCCTCGTCTTACTCATCTCCGTCGGCGGCGCGTTCGTCATGGAGATGGTGGTCATCCGCCTCCTGTTTCGGTACACCAGTCGGACCGAGACGGCGCTCGACAACATCGTCGTCCAAGAGCTTCGGTGGCCCATCGTCGTCACCGTCTCGCTGACCGGCGTCTTCCTGTTTTCCAGAGCGCCCGCGGTCGCCGAGGCGCTCGTAGTCGAGGAGGGCGTCCTCAACGACTTCTTCGGCCTGCCGTCGCTGTCGGTCGGCATCGTCGTCTGGGCGTGGGCGCTCAACCGCCTCGTCAACCGCCTCGTCGACGCGGTCAAGGACAAGGGAAGCCGCTACGACTTCGCGCCCGTCTTCTCGAACGTCTGGACCATCGTCGTCTCGGTCGGCACCGTCGGCGCGCTCCTGTACATCTGGGGCATCGAAATCACGCCGCTTTTCGCCGGCGCGGGCATCGCCGGCATCGCCGTCGGCTTCGCCGCAAAGGACACCGTCGCCAACTTCTTCGGCGGCATCGCGCTGTACTTCGACGACACCTACAAAATCGGCGACTACGTCGTCCTCGACTCCGGCGAGGCGGGCACCGTCGTCAAGGTAGGCATCCGCTCGACCACGCTTCTCACCCGCGACGAACTGCTCGTGACGGTGCCGAACTCCGTGCTCAACGCCGCCAAAATCATCAACGAGTCCGCGCCGAACCGCCGCCGCCGGCTGAAGGTCCCGGTCGGCGTCGCCTACGGCACCGACGTCGACGAGTTCGAGGAACTCCTGACCGACATCGCCCTCGACGAGCCGCTGGTCCTCGACAGCCCTCGTCCCCGCCCGCGGTTCCGCCGGTTCGGCGCCGACGCGCTGGAGTACGAACTCGTCTGTTGGGTCAACAGCCCGCTCAAACGCGGGAAGGCGACGCACAACCTCAACCGCGAGATATACAAGCGCCTGAACGACGCCGGCATCGGGATTCCGTTCCCCCAGCGGGACGTGCACGTCCACTCGGCGGACGCCGAGGCGACTCGGCAATCGCCCGCGGCCGGGCTCTCGAACGGCGGCGTCCGGCGACCGGCCCGCACCCGCGACACGGCCGATGACGTGGTGGCCGACGATGTCGCGGACGCGGACGCGGCGACTGACTCAGACGGGGACGACAGCGCCTACGACGAGTGAGCGCGCGGCGTCGCTCGGCGGGTGCGCTCGACGGATGTGCCCGCCGCGAGCGCCCGCTTCGGTCGCCCTCGCCGGTCGCCGCCGGGAACGTTATCCGCGGCGCGGCCGTGGCTCGGATATGCTCCAACTCGGCCCCGTGGACGGGCTCATCGAGACGTTCGGCCCCTTCGCGCTTCCCGTCTTGCTGTTCGCCGCCGGGTTCGTCGGCTACCTCGTGCTCGTCGCGCTCGGACGGACCGGGCGCGACGGGGACTGAGTTCGCTCCTCGGCGATTCTACTCCTCGACGACGACCGTTCCCGTCATGCCCGCGGCCTCGTGGGGGACGCAGAAGTACGCGTGCTCGCCGGCCGTCTCGAAGGTGTGGACGAAGGACTGGCCCGACTGGACCGCGCCCTTCCCTTCGCCCCACCCGGTCTCGGCGGCCGCTTGCGACTCGAAGCCGCCGGAGGCCCAGTACGCCGCGCCCTCGGGGAGTTCGTCCTCGTAGGCCGTGACCGAGTGCGCCTCGCCGGCGGCGTGCTCGAAGGCGACGGTGTCGCCGACCGACACCGTCAGTTCGCTCGGTTCGAACGCGACGGCGCTCATCTTCACGACGTGGTCTGCGTCCTCGGGGACGCCCGCGACGACGTTCGGGCCGCCGGACAGCGCGGCGTCCGCGGAGCCGCTTTCGTCGGTGCTCCCGGCCTCGGGGGCCTTCCCGACCTCGCCGACGACCGCGAACTGGGCGCGGGCGGTCGCCGTCGCGTACGCCTCCGCGGCGGCGTCGACCTCGCTCCCGTCTTCTAACGCGGCGACGTAGTCCGACAACGCCGCCTCGAATCCCTCGTAGGCGTCGTGGTCGGCTCCTTCTAAGGCCTCGTGGACGCGGGCCTCCTCGAACGTCTGGAAGACGCCGCTCATGCGCTCGGACGCGGCGGCTCCGAGGCCGGCGTCCGCGGCCGCGGTGGCGACGACGGCGTACATCGAATCGACCGCCTTCTGACCGTAGGTCTTGGCCGCGCCGTAGGCGTCGCCGCCCTCCTCGGCCGCGGTTCGGACCGAGCCGAGCGCGCCCTCGAACGACTCGTAGAGGTCGTGGTCGGCCTCCTCCAAGGTCTCGTGGTAGCCGCCCGCGCCGGCCTCGAAGAAGGCGAATGTGGACTGGACGACTGCGCCGGCGCGGGCCGACGCGCCGACCTGCGCGAGCGCCGCGGCGTCGAACCCGCGGGCACCGAAGAACGCGGCCTCGGCGGCCGACACCTCGGCGGTCGCGCCGACGGCCGCCTCGAACTCGAACAGCGCGTCCATCGCGCCCTCGGCGTGGGCCGCGGCGGCGTCGGCGTCCCCGGCGGCCGCGTCTTCGACGAGGCCGGCGAGGTGCTCCTCTTCGAAGCGGTGATAGAGGTCTTCGGACTCCTCTTCGACCGACTCGTGGAGGTTCGCCTCGTTCTCCTCGAAGCGGGCGAACAGGGATTCGCCGACCGCGGCGGCGCGGTCCGTCTCGCCGACCGCGACCAGCTCGCGGGCGTCGCCGAGGCGGGCGCGGAAGAACGCCGCTTCGAGCACCGTCGCGGCCTCGCCGCCGACGAGCGCCGAGATTCCCGCGAGCAGGTTCTCGTCCACCGTCGCCACCGCCTCCTCGGCCGCCGCGGCGTCGCCCGACCCGGCGGCCTCGGTCAGCGACTCCAGCCCGCCCTCGAAGCCCTCGTAGGCGTCGTGGTCGGCCTCCTCTAAGGCCTCGTGCGCCCGCGCGCCCTCGAAGTGCGCGAACACGTCGCTCGCCACCGTCGCGGCGAACTCGGTCTCGCCCGCGTCGACCAGTCGGGGCACGTCGGCGGCGCGGGCGCGGTAGAGCGACAGCGCGGCCGCGTGGGCGAACTCGTCGCCGGGACCGCCG
>NZ_AOLP01000004.1 GCF_000337795.1 Haloferax denitrificans ATCC 35960 | reverse complement strand
TCCCTCGTCCCCGCGGCGTCGGTGGCGGTGAACGTCGCCGTGTAGGTACCGGGGTCGGCGAACGTGTGCGTGGCGTTCTTGCCGGTCGCGTTCGCGGAGCCGTCGCCGAAGTCCCACGAGGTGCTCGCGACGCCGACGGCGTCGGTCGCCGTCGCGTTGAAGTCGAGCGCGACGTCCTCGTCGACGGTCGCGTTCGCGCCCGCGTCGACGGCGGGCGCGACCGTGTCGATAGTGACGCTGTCGGACTCGCTTGCGGCCCCGTCCTGCCCGTCGGCGTTCTTGGCGGTGTCGACCGCGACGGTGTAGGTTCCGTCGCTTCCGGTCTCGTACGGCGACGCGAGCGTGTACGTGTACGGCCCGCTCCCAGATTCAGCGAAGTCGGCCTCGGTGAACGTCGTCGAACTCGGGCCGGAGACCGAGACGGAGACGTTCGTCAGGGCCTGCGACGAGTCGAACGACACGGAGAGGTTCTGTCCCGAGGGGTTCGTCGCGTTGACCGCGGAGACGGCCGGTGCCGGTTCCGTGAGTGCGTGGAACTTACTGCCGCTTCCGTAGTAGAGGTAGCCGTTCCACGCGAGCGGCGTCGGGTAGAGGGTGTTCACCGGCGAGGCGTACGACCACAGTTCCGTCCCGTCGGTCGCGTTGAACGCGTGGACGGTCGAGTCACCGTAATCGGAGACGTAGAGCACGTCGCCCGCGACGACCGGCGCGCCGCGGAAGTCGCTCCCGGACGCGTTCCAGAGTCTGCTTCCGTCGGTGGCGTCGAGCGCGACGAGTTCGCCGCCGCGGCTCCCGGCGTAGACGACGCCGTCGGCGTACACCTGACTCGAATCCACGTCGCCCGCTATCGAGTAGTTCCAGCGCTCGGTGCCGTCGGTCGCGTTGATGGCGTACACGCTTCCGTTCTCGCCTGTTGGCGTGGTGTCGCTTCCGACGAACACCGTGTCGTTCGCGACCGTCGGGTCCGACTGGCTCCCGTCGAGGAGGGTGTAGTTCCAGATTTTCGTCCCGGTGGTGGCGTTCAGCGCGGTCAGGTTGTCGTCGTCGGCCGAGACGTAGACGACGCCGTCGACGACCGCGGGGTTCGACTCCACCAGAATCGGCTGGTACATCGTGTAGTACCAGAGCTCATCGCCGGTGTCGGCGTCAACCGCGGTCAGGTTCCCGTCGTTGCTTCCGAAGTAGACGACGCCGTCGACGACTGCGGGGGCCGACCGGACGTTCGTCTGCGTCGTGTAGTTCCAGAGTTCGGTGCCGTCGGTCGCGTTTATCGCGTGTAGCTTGTAGTCGTTGCTTCCGAGGTAGAGGACGCCGTTGGCGTAGGCGGGCGTGGTCCACGTCGACCCCGAACTGCCGCCGGGCGTCGCGTTCCACTTCTCCGCGCCCGTCTCGGGGTCTAACGCGTAGAGACTGCCGCCGTCGTGGAAGGCCGTGTACAGCGTGTCACCGACGATAGTCGGTTGCATCACCTGTGGGCTCCCGTCGGAGATGTTCCACGCCTCGGTGGGTTCTGTGAGCGGCCCCTCCTGATTCGGGTAGTAGCCGAGGTTGCCCGGCCCGCCGTGGAACTTCGCGTTGGCCGCGTCGACGGTTACGGTCTGTGCGGCGAGCCCGCCGGCGGCGACGTCGTAGGTCCCCGCCCCCCAGAGCGTCTTCGTGAACGTGACCTGTTTGGTCGCGCCCGCGTTCAGCGTCCCGGTTTGATACGCCACGACTGCGCCGTCGACGGTGAGCGTCGTGTTGTACGGTTGCTGTGACGCCCCGGTGTTTTCGACGGTGACGTTCACGGTGACGGCGCTTCCCTCGTAGAGCGTCGTCGGCGTCACCGAGAGAGTCGAATGCGAGATGTCCGCGCCGTTCGTGACCGCCGCCGCGCCGACCGGCACCCACGCGACGAGCGAAACCACCGTCATCAACGCCAACACGAGTGTGCTCACCCGCTGTCGCGTTATTCCGCGCCCTCCCGTCATCGGCTGTTCGCCTCCCCGTCCGTCCTGCTGTGGCCCCTGATTCCCTCAAATCTCATATCACTGCCAAATCCGGATTCACTTCCGATAATTGGACGATACAGACTGTCTGGGATATCGTATAATAATGCCGAATAAAACCGGGGTTGTAAATATAAATATTTTAAAATTGATTTCCGAATCTAATTTGGCTGTGCTAACATCTTACTATATTATTTCTGGAAACAGTTCACACATTCTGAAATTTGTCGCTTTTAAGGGCTACAATGGGTATAATCGATGGGTCATCTCAGTCTCCCAAAATATAGTAGTGCTTAGTTTGAACACTACTACTCAACGCAGACGTTATCAAAACGAATATTTTAAATGGCGTCCTCGCACGTCTGTTTGCTCACTCAACGCGCTGTTCGTCGGGACGACGAGAGCGACGAGAGCGACGACAGCGAACGACGCCGCGTTCACGGCTCACGGATCGCCGCCGGTCTCTCCGTCCGGCAGAAGCGTCGACACGAGGAGCACGAGCAACACGAACAGCGCGAGGAGCAACAGCGTCTCCCGCTGTGCCTGCACTATCGCGGCGTCGAACACGTCGGCCAGCAGTTCTCGTTGCGCCGGCGTGAGGCCGGCGAGAAACGCCCGTTGGGTCTCTTCGGTCGCCGTCTCGGCGGCGTTTTCCAGCGCGAGGACGAGCGCCCCTCGCTCGCTCGCCGACACGCCCGCGTCGATGGCGGTCAACACGCCGTCGACGACGCCGCCGTAAAAGCGCCTGAGCAGGTACGCGCCCACGATAGCGGTCCCGAACGAGTAGCCGAGCATCATCGTCGCGTTCAGCAGGCCGGACGCCGCCGCCGAGTCCCGCCGTTCGACGGCCGAGAGCGTCATGTCGATGAGCTGTGCCATCACGAGGCCGAGTCCGAGACCGATGAGCGCCATCGGCGCGGCGAGCTGTGCGACCGTCGCGTCCAGCGCCGTCTGCGACGCGAGCGCGAGCACGCCGAGTCCCGTGAGGACGATGCCGCCCTGAATCAGCAGTTTCGGCGCGACGAACCGCCGCCAGCCGGTCGTGAAGATGGACGCGACGAACGTCGCAATCGAAAACGGGAGCATCGCGACGCCGGTCTCGAACGCGGTGTAGCCGGCCCCGGACTGGAGGAAGACCGGGACGACGAAGATGAAGCCCGCGAGGACCAACGACCGCGCGGCGTTCGTGACGACGCCGGCGGTGAACGCCTCGTTCGACAGGAGCCGGACCGGGACGAGCGGCGACCCACCCTCGCGCTCGACGCGGCGCTCGTACTGGACGAAGCCTGCGAAGACGACGGCCCCGAAGCCGACGAGCCAGAGGGTCGGAGACGCGCCGAGCAGGTCCAACTGCACGTCGCCGACGACGAACGGCCGGCGGGCCAACAGCCAACCGTATCGCCCGGCCAAGAGGACGCCGGCGACGAGGGCGGTCGTTCCCGCCACCGAGAGGAGCGTGCCGCCGACGTCCAGTTTCGTCGGCGTCTCGCTCAGGGGTTCCTCGGGGAGATACCTGACGAACGCGAGCGCGACGAGGACGATTAGCACCTCGATGCCGAACCCCCATCGCCAGCTCGCGAACGTCGTGACCGCGCCGCCGAGTAGCGGTCCGAACGCGGCACCCGCGGCGTTCACGCCGGCGAGGATACCGAGGGCTTTCGCCCGGTCTGCGCCCTCGTAGCTGACGAGGAGGACGGTGAACGTCAGCGGGAGCAACACGGCGGCGGCGGCTCCCTCGATGACCGACCAGCCGACGTAGAGCACGGCGACGTTCCAACTCAGCGCCGCCAGCGTCGTCCCGACCCCGTACACGAGGAGCGTCGCGGTCATCAGCCGTCGAATCCCGTACATCGACGACAGCTTGCCGCCGGGGAGAATCAGCGCCGCCATGACCATCGCGTAAAACGAAATCGCGCCCTGTACCACCGTGACGGTCGTGTCGAGGTCGGCGACGATAGACGGAATCGCGACGTTCATCAGCGTCGAGTCGATGACTCCGATGAACATCGCGAGACTCACCGCCACCGCGGGCCCCCAGTACGTCAACCCACTCGCCGAGTCGGTCGCCACCGTGCCCTCTCCGAGGGCGTGAGCGTTCGCGTCTGCGTCCATCCCTGTTGGTACCACGTGCCATCCGATAAACCCCGCTGACGGGACGGAACGGGATGGTATCGACCGGGCTTCAGTCGGTCCGGGGCCAGCCGTGCGACGACTCCGAGCCGAGCGACTCGCCGCAGTACGGACACCACTGGACGCTCGGTCTCCCGGCCGTCTGCGTCTGTGTCCCCGTCTGCGCTCGGTCGCCGGTCCGCGCCTGCTCTCCCGTCCGCTCCGCGAAGAACCCCGCGGCCAAGATGCTCGACGGGAGCGCGAAGAAGGCCACGCCGCCGAGCATGGTTGCCGCGCCGAGGAGGCGCCCGAGCGGCGTCACGGGCACGACGTCGCCGTAGCCGACCGTGGTGAGCGTCACGACCCCCCACCAGAGCGTCTCCGGAATCGACGAGAACGCGTCCGGTTGGACGCTCCCCTCGACGAAGTACATGAGCGTCGACGAGACGAGGACCAACATGCCGGCCCCGCTGAACGCGATGCCGAGGTCGGAGCGCTGTGCGTCGAGGACTCGCTTGAACCGCCGCCGGGAGTGTCTGAACCACGAGAGGTTCAGCACGCGCGCCAACCAAAAGACGCGGAACAGCCCCGACTCGAACAGCCGTATCTCGAAGAGGAGCCCGGTCCAGAACGTCACGATGACGAAGCAGTCGACGACCGCGATGGGGTCGCGGACGAACGCGAACCGACTCCGACCGGCGTCGGGAGCGGCCGAGCCGGCGGCCCAGAGCCGGACGACGTACAGGCACGTGAACAGCGCGATGGACGCGACGAGCAGGCCGTCGAAGTAGGCTCCGTACCGCGCGTCCAGCGACTCGACCGTCGAGAGGACGACGGCGACGACGTTCGCCGACGCGAGGACGAACACGAGGCGCTCGAACCGTTCGCCCCAGCGGTTCTCGGAATCCGGGTCGACCACCGTCCACACCTGGTCTCTGGACGTCTGCGTCATGTCCGACTATCGCCGCCGAGCCATATGTCGTTACCCCCGCCATCGCGGTTCGCCCGCTCAGCGGTCGCTCGCGTCGGTCTCCGCCGAAACCGACTCGCTCGCCTCCGTCGTCGGCCGGACGACCGTCCGCGACGGAATCGCGGTCCCCCGCTTCGGTGTCGACGTGACGAGCCGTTGGAACCACGTCTCCTCGTTCGGCGCGGGCTTCTCCACGAGTTCGTAGTCGACGGCGACCTCGCCGTCGTCCGTCGCCGACACGCGCACGTAGTTGAGTTGATACCACGAGTAGAACACGGGCGGGAGGACGCCGAACGCGGACTCGACGCGTCGCAGTCGCTTCAGCCACGTCCCCGTGTTGACGACGACCCCGCCTTCGAGTTCGGTGACTGCGGGTCGGTGGGTGTGGCCGTAGACGAACACCGCAACCGTCGGGTCGGACGCGAACAGCTCGCTGGCGGCCGTCAGATAGGTGTCCGCCGACGACTCCCGCTCCTCCGGTCGGTCGATGCCGAACCGCCGGAGCGTCTTTCGAACGTCTCGCGCGAAGACGAAAAGCGGTATCGCGACCAGTAGCAACAACAGCGTGACGGCGAGGTTCGCGGTCAAAAGCAGGTCGACCAGCACTCCGACCGGGCCGAACAGCCCGAGAAACCGTTCGATGAGGTCCATCGGGAGCGACCAGAGGCCGGCGGCGTCGAGCGCGAACGCGAGCACGTAGAGGAACCCGACGTTGAACAGGAGGAGAAACGGGGCGGAGACGTATCTGAGCCACGGGCTCATCTCCCGGTAGAAGTAGTTCGACAGCATCCACGCCGGAATCTGCGTCATCGGCGTCACCGCCTGCACGTCCTTGAGCCAGTTGAACTTCCCGCGCTCGGAGAGCCGGCCGGCGCGACTCGTGACCTGCCTGTTGACGAAGTAGCCCGGCGGGTTCGCGTAGGGGTTTCCGAAGTCCGGTATCCGGTTGTTGGGGTCCCGTTGCATCCCGTGTTCGACGTAGACGACGGCGTCGCCGACGCGCCGGGTTATCGAGACCTCCTGCCGGAGCGTGAGGTTGAACTCGGCCAGTCTGTCGACGTACTCCGGATAGGCCGCGAGTTCGTAGTCGTGGTTCCCGGGGATGAGCGTGATGGGGATTCGCGCGCCCGTCGCTTCGAACTGGTCGAACAGCTCCGGATAGCGCTCGACGAGCGCGTCGAGCTTGTCGAGCCCGTCGACGTCGGTGAACTCCCACAGCCCGAACGCGTCGCCGTTGATGATTAGCTCGGCGTCCTCGTCGGTCGCTTCGAGCGTCCGAAGGAACGTCAGTAGCTCGTCGAGGAAATCGACCTTTCCCAGTTGCTCGTCGCCGCCGATGTGGAGGTCGCTGATGAAGTAGTACGCGTCGGTCACGCTCCCCCCTCCGAACTGCGGACAGGAAGCGGCCGAGCGGGAGCCGGTCGGCCGAGAGAGCCCCTCGTCGCCGCGTCGTCGGAGACCTGCGCCTCGACGAAGCCGACTCTCACGACCACGTCACGGTTCAACCCCTCGGTCAGTTGGTCGTCGAATCGCTGTGCGAGGTCGGGCGGCGCTTGCAGGTCGCGCGGAATCCCGACCAGTACGTCGACTCGCGGCTGGTTCCCGAGGAGGTAATCGATGGGCCTGTAGTCGACCGTGACGCTGACGAGCTCGACGCCCTCGATGTCCGCCTCGTCGAACTGTCGCTGGAGTTCGGCCTGCGTCTGTTGCTCGAACGACGCGGTCTGGAACGACGCGTACGTCACGCCGGCGAGGACGAGCGAGAGGACGGCGATAGCCACGCCGAGGACGGCGACACGGGAGACGACGGACGCTCTGACGCCCTCCCGCTCGTCGGCGTCCAGCGGCGTGAACCCCGACAGATAGAACAGAATCAGCGCCGAGAGGTTGATGGCGAGGAGGTTGACGACGACGAGCACCGCGCCCGCGACGGCGACCGCGGGGAGTCCGAACGCGAGCCCCAGCCCCGACGTCGCCGCCGGCGGGACGAGCGCGACGGCGATGGCGACGCCGACGAGCGTCGACCCGGACCCCCGCATGATGCTTATCGCCCCCGCGATACCCGACCCCAACGCGAGAAACAGCGACAGGACGTTCGGACTGGTGCGCTCTGCGACCTGCGGTATCGCCTGTATGTCGACGCCCGGCGGAATGAGTATCGTCTGCTGGAGTATCACTCCGAGGAGGGCGGCCGTCGCGATGGCCGCCGCGAGACCCGTCACCTGCAGGACCGCGCCGCGGGACGCCATCCGCCTGTCGGCCAGTATCGCCCCGACGGACGCCGAAACCGCCGGCCCCATCAGCGGGGCGACGACCATCGCCCCGATAATCGTCGCCGCGGAGTCGAGGAGCAGGCCCGTCGCGGCGATGACCGTGCTGAGAATCAGGAAGCTGAAGAACGTCGAGTTCGCCGGCGCGAGGTCCTCCGCCCTCGCGTGGAGTTCCTCGCGGGAGATTCGGAGGCCGGGAAAGCGCTCTTTCAGGGCCGAGAGGCGCTGTGAGACGACCGTCTCCGTGGGGAGTACGATGGTGTAACTGTCGTCTCGGACGCCGGCGGTCGTCAGTTCTTCTATCACCGTCTCGACGCCGCTGGGCGGGACCGGAAACTGCACCATCGCCTCGAACTCGCCGCGTCCGACCTCCTCGAAGACGGCGTAGTCGATGCCCTGTCGGTCGAGCGACTCAAGGACGCTCTCTCGACTCCCCTGCGGTATCAACACCTGAACGAGTCGCATACGGACTACAACGTCGCGAGAGTGCAAAAAGCATGAGTGTTCTGATAGGATAGCTTACTCGCTTGTCTCGCGTTCCCCGTCGGCGATTGCGAGCGTCTCCCCGATTGCGTCGATGAATTCCCGCTCGGCCGGGCTGATTCGCCGGCCGCCCAAGCCCAGTAGCCCGCCCTCGACGCCGGCGTCCGCGACTCGCTCGGCACACCAGCGCACGAACTGCGCGTACTCGGCCCGTTCCGCCGCGGTCGCTCGCGCTCGGACGATTCCCGCCGCTTCCCGACTGTAGTCGTGCGCGCGAGCGATTGCCACCGCGCGAGTGAAATCGTGCGTCTCCGCGTCGCGTCGCACCCGGTCGGCGTTCACCCGGACGAACCCGGCGACGTGGGTGACGAGCTCCGACTCCGGCTCGAACTCGTCCGTCTGTCGGAGGGTCCGACGAATCGTTTTGAGTTCTCGTCGCAGGCCACCGTTCGAGACGATGACGACGCCGTACATCACCTCGACCGGCGTCTGCGCGAGCGTCCGCCACTCCTCGGGCGTGAACGCCTTCCGGTCGGTCATACCTGACGGATGGCGGGCGACGAATATAGAGGCACAGGTCGTCGTCGCGGGTGAACGGGGCCGCGGACCTCGCGGCGGGCACTCGTTCGAGGGACCGTTGCTGACTGTTTCGAACGCAATGAATTACTGGCGTTGAGACAGTCAGCGACTCGGTAAACGCAGTTTATTATGGTTTCCTGCTTACGTGTGTGTGAGTTGATGAGATGAGTTCACTAGTCGTGCTCGCGTTCGATACGATGGACGGTGCGGAGAACATGCGGGAGAAGCTGTACCACCTCCAGCGGCGCGAACTGATAACGATAGAGGACGCCGCCATCGCCGTCCGAAAAGAGAACGGTCAGGTGAAGGTCAAGCAGGCCCAGAGTCTCGTCGGCGTGGGCGCGCTCGGGGGGTCGTTCTGGGGGCTTCTCATCGGCGTCATCTTCTGGATGCCGTGGCTCGGGATGGCCGTCGGCGCGGTGACAGGCGCGCTCAGCGGGAAGTTCACCGACATCGGCATCGACGACACGTTCATCAAAGAGGTCGCGAACACGGTCGAACCCGGGAACTCGGCGCTGTTCCTCCTGTCCCGCGGCGCGCAGATGGACCGAATCAAGGAGGAACTGTCGGACGACGAGTTCGAGATTATCGAGACGAACCTCTCGCCCGAAGACGAAGACCGACTTCGCGAGGCGTTCGCCGCGGAGGAGATTGCGGGATAAGTTCGTTCGGAACGAACGACGCCATCTCTGTCCGGGCGTGACAGTGGCTACACCGAGTCCGATTCGGAGGCGAGGCGCGACGACGCGGACCCGTCTGCGGCGAGGCGGGGGTCGGGTGTGGGAAACCGGGCGCGTCGGTCGGTTCGCCACGGTTCCGGCCGATTGAATCTGTTGTGCCCGGCCGGTTTAACGCGGGTTCGTCACAGAGAAAGCCGTTTGAAGCGTCTTAATCGGCGTTTCAACGCTCAACAGTCTCTTGTTCGCCGAAACGAGTGCCACTATACTTTACAAGGGTAGCTGTGTAACAAAAACGTCGTCTCGTCGTCATTACTGGGATGCGAGTGCCCGATGGACCGGCCGGTCCGTCGGATTCTCTCGGCTCTGACGGGAAAATCGTCCGTCTCGATGGACTGTGCCGTCGAACGCCGACGGGGTTCTCACTCACGTGTTCGGGACCGTGGTGCGCTCGAATTTGGCCCGCCGTGATTCAGTTATGTATCGCGCTATACGATTTATCGACTCCGATATCCTCTGAACGTCGAGACGTCAATCTCCGATGAACGGACCGCTTTCGGGCCCTCGCGCGTCGCCCGCGACTCGCTAAACCCCGCGTCACCACAGCGGGATTCGGCACCCGTATGCATCGCATTACTTATCGAGACGATTGGCTCACTATCAGCCGATATACGCGATTTCGATGGGTTCATCAGTCCCGTGGGCCGGTTTTCATTCAAATGAGGCTCTGTAGCCGTCGTCGACCGTTCCGGACGCCACACCACCGGAGACCGCGTAGGGTGAGGTGAGTATGGCATCAGTCCTGCTCGTGCTCTCGATTGCGCTCTTGGCGGCTCTGTTCATGTCGTTCACCGTCGGAGCGAACAGTAACTCGGCCCCCGTCGCGCCCGCCGTCGGAGCCAACGCGCTGTCGGTCCTCCGGGCCGCCCTGCTCGTCGGCATCGTCGCCGGACTCGGGGCGATTCTCCAGGGGGGCAGTATCTCCGAGACCATCGGTAAAGACCTCGTGACCGGCGTGGCAATCACGCCGATAGCGGCGGCGGCGGCCCTGTTGACCGCCGCGACGCTCATCACGATTGGGAACACCTACGGCTATCCGATACCGTCGGCGTTCACCGTCACGGGCGCGATGATCGGCTCCGGCATCGCCCTCGGCGGCGGATTCGCCGTCCACGAGTACGTCGTCATCCTCGGGTTCTGGTTCGCGATTCCCATCGTCGAGGCCGTCCTCGCGTACGGGCTCGCGCGCGGGCTTCGAAGCGACTCGATTCCCGAAACCGTCGGCGTCCCCGTCCTCGGCGGCGCGGTCGGCTATGCGCTGGCCAACATCCAACTCACGGTCATCCCGACTGCGAGCGGCGCACAGGGGTCAGTCGCTCGATACCTCGCTACGACGTCCCAGCTTCTTCCGACGGTCGTCGGCGGTTCGTACACCCTCGGAATGGTGGTCGTGAGCGCGCTCTGCGGGCTCGTCGCGCTCGTCGCGACGCGCGGGTTGCTCCGACGCGACGAGACCGCGGGCATCAATCAGTTTCTGGTCGTGCTGGGACTCATCGTCGTGTTCACGAGCGGTGGCTCGCAGGTCGGACTCGCGACCGGCCCACTGGAAGCGGTGTTCGAGACGGACCTCCAACTCCCGTCTATCTACCTGCTTGCGCTCGGCGGCGGCGGGATTCTCCTCGGCGCGTGGATTCGAGGGCCGCGACTCGTGCAGGCCGTCTCGAACGAGTACGCCTCGCTCGGCCCCCGGCGGTCGATAGCCGCCCTGATTCCCGCCTTTCTCATCGCTCAGCTCGCAATCGTACTGGGAATCCCCATCTCGTTCAACAAAGTGATGATCGCGAGCATCGTCGGCAGTGGGCTCGCGGCGAGTTCGTCCGGCGAGAGCGGCGTCTCGCCGCGGAAAGTCGGCATTACCCTCGGTTCGTGGGTCGGCTCGATGCTCGGCGCGGGCCTCATCAGCTACGGCCTGTATCACGTCTTGACCGCGATTCCCACCGTCGGCTAGTCAGGGGACGATCTGGTCGATGAGCTCTTCTTCCGCGGCCCGGGTCTTCATCCCCTCCCACGTCTCGAAGTCGGTCGTCGCGGCGATGTATTCGTTGAGTCGGTCGCGAGAGACGCCCTGCACGTCGCTGACGTCGTCGAGGGACCACGGACTCTGTTCGCAGAACGCGGCAAACGAATCGAACTCGGTGTGGTCGCTCATGAACGGCTGTGAGAAGAACGCGTCCGACTGCACTCGCGTGCCCGCTTGCAGTTCGCCGAGTCGGTTCAACGCGCTCTCGACCCGTTCTTCGAGACCGTTCAGGCCGGTAACCTGAAGATCCATGTTCGACGGTCTCTCCTCGACACGGGTAAAAGTCACGACGACCGATGTCGGAGACGCGCTCGCCTCGCGGAGCACGGACCGGGGCGACGCCGGCGGGTACAGTCACTGCGGCATCTGCGTCTCGACGGTCGCGGGCTCGTCGGCGGACTCGAACACCCCGGCCAGCGTCTCGCGCATCGCCTGCCGGCGGAACGACCGTCGGCGCTCCTCGGAGAGGTAGTTCGACATGACGACGCCGGCGCTTTTCGACCCTTGGTCGGCGGCGACGCCCTCCAACTGGGCGAGCATCTCGTCGACCGCTTCCTGATATGCGGTGTACCAGAAGCGCCGGCAGAGCTTCGCGGTCGGGACCTCGCCGTCGACGGTCACGCCGGCCTCGTCGGCGAGGCGCTTGAACCGGCGGTTGACCGTCTCGCGGGCGATGTGGCCCGAGGCGGCCCGCGAGGAGGGAAACAGCGCGCCGTTCCAGTCGTCGTCCGCGGCGAGCGCGTCGATGCGCGCGGCGACGGCGTCGACGCCGTAGAGGAGCGCGACGGTCCCCGGCCCGTTTTTGCGCTCTTCGAACTCGATGTGGGGGTCGTCGCCGGTGAGCACGAGCTGGGAGGCGCGGAGCGACGCGAGTTCGTTCGGGCGGAGCCCCCACCCGGCGAGCCCGAGGACGAGAAGCCGGTCTTCGAGGTCGGCGGCGACGGCGTACACGTCTCCGACCTGGTCGGCCGTCATCGTGCGGTTGTCGGGTTGGCCCTGCTCCCAGCGGAACTGCTTTGCGGCGTTCTCGACGGGGTTGTACCGCGCGCGCCGGAAGTCGACGAGGTACTCGTAGAACGACCGGACCGTCTGGAGGTATTTGAGCTTCGTTCCGTCGGTGGCGAGTTCGGCGTCGAACTCGTCGAGGACCGCGAGACAGCGGTCTATCTCGTCGGGCTCGGCGTCGCGGTCGTCCAGCCGAGAGAGCAGGTCCGCCGACCCGTATCGGTCGCGGTAGATTCGGGCGAACCGAGCGAGGTGGGTCCGGCGGGTCGGCAGTGTCGAGTCCGCGAGGCCGCGCCGCGATTCGAGCATGTCGAGGTAGGACTCGAACGCCTCGACGGTGCGGTCGTCGTCGACGCCCCAGTCGTAGCCCTCGTCGGCGTCGTCGTCGCCGAGGCCGACGACCTCGACGAAGAACTCACGGGGCGTGAGGCCGTGTTTCTCGCGGAGCGCGTAGGCGATGCCCGACCAGCCGCGTTCGGTCAGCCACGCGTAGGTCGGCACGTCCCGCGTCGGGTCCATCCCGTCGCGGTCCATCGCGGGCGCTATCGTCTCCCAGTAGAACGCTTCGAGCTCGTCGAGCGACTTCCGCGACCAGTTCACCGCGGCTCCCCCCGCCCGACCTGCCCGCCGCGTTGCGTTCCGTGCGCCATCGTTCTGTATGCAGGGCGTGCCGCGGACGGATTAACGCTTTCTCTCGTCGCCGATATGACGGTGGCGGCCGCCGGTGCGCGCCCGGGCGCTCCCGACTCCCCGTCATATGACGGGTGTTGGATATATTGGGGAGACGCGATAACAGGACAGTACAATGGCAGACGGAAACGACGGCGGTTCGGTGCTCGGGGTCAACCCGCCCGGCGACGGGGCAGTGGTCGGCTCGTCGGACCCGGCGGTCGACGTCGGGGAGGCGGCCGACGAGGTGACGGTCCTCGAAAGCGGGACCGAGTTAGAGCGGACAATCGGCCTCCGCGGTGGGTTGGCAATCGGTATCGGGACGATGGTCGGCGCGGGTATCTTCGTCTTTCCCGGCCTCGCCGCCGGGCAGGCGGGGCCCGCGGCCGCGCTCTCGTTCGCGCTCGGGGCGGTCATCGCGCTGTTGGTCGCACTCCCGACCTCCGAGTTGGCGACGGCGATGCCGAAAAGCGGCGGCGCGTACTACTTCATCTCCCGCGGGATGGGGTCGGCGTTCGGCGCGGTCGTCGGCATCGGGCTCTGGCTGGGGCTCGTCTTCGCCTCGGCGTTCTACCTCGTCGGCTTCGCGCAGTACGCCATCGCCGTGCTGGCGGAGTTGGGCGCGGCGTCGATGGTCGCCGACCTGCCGCTCGTGGCGACGCTCGGCGTCGGCTTCGGCCTCGCGTTGACGGCGCTCAGCATGTTCGGGACCGAGAACGCGACGAAGCTCCAGAACGGCATCGTGAGCCTGCTCCTCGGCATCCTCCTCGTCTTTCTCGTCTACGGCTCGCTCGACACGCTCGGGCTGTTCGGCCGCCAGACGGTCCCCGAGGAGTTCATGCCCTTCGGGACGCTCAGCATCTTCACCACGGCGGCGCTCGTGTTCACCTCGTACCTCGGGTTCGCGCAGGTGGCGACGGTCGCCGGCGAGATAACGAAACCCGGGCGGAACCTCCCGCTTGCGATGGTCGGCTCCGTGGTCGTCGTCGGCGTGCTGTACGTCGTGACGATTCTCGTCTCGACCGGCGCGTTCGGGAGCGCCCGGCTCGCCTCCTTCGGCGAGACGGCAATCGTCGAGGTCGCTCGCTCGTACCTCGGGTTCCCCGGCGCGGTCGCCATCCTCCTCGCCGGGCTCTTGGCGACGGTGTCGAGCGCGAACGCCTCGATTCTCAGCTCGTCGCGCGCGCTCTACGCGCTCAGCCGCGACGCGCTGGTCCCACCGCAACTCGCGCGAATCAACCTCAAGTACGGGACGCCCCACGTCGCGCTCGCGCTGGTCGGCGGGCCGACGGTCGTCCTCGTCGCCGTCGGCCGGACGGAGGTGCTCGCCGAGGTCGCGTCGTTCCTGCACCTCGTCACCTACGGGCTCATCTGCGTGGCGCTCGTCGCGCTCCGCCGGTCGGACCCCGCGTGGTACGACCCGTCGTTCCGCGTCCCCGGTTACCCGGTCGTCCCGGTGCTCGGGGCGGTGGCGAGTTTCAGTCTCGTCGCGTTCATGCAACCGCTCTCGCAGGCGGTCGGCGTCGTCGTCGCGCTCGCGGCGCTGGCGTGGTACTTCGTCTACGCCAGAGACGTGCGCCTGAAGGGGGTGAGCTCCGATGCGTAATCCCGACGACGTTCGCGTGCTCGTTCCCGTCGCGGTGCTCGAAGGACAGGTGCTCCCCGACCAACTGACCCGCCTGCTCTCGGAGACGACGGTCGTCCTCCTCGCGTACCACGAGATACCCGAGCAGACGGCTCCCGAACAGGCCAGAGAGCAGTTCGAACCGAAGGTCCGCGACGAACTCGACGAGCTCGTCTCGGCGTTCGAAGCCGCGGGCGCGACCGTCGAGACGCGACTCGTGTTCACCCACGACGCCGACCAGACGACGGAGCGCATCGCCACCGAGGCGGACTGCGACGCGGTGTTGCTCTCGAACCCCGCGCCGACCATCGCCCGCGTCATCGTCCCGATAAAGGAGGACATCAACCTCGAAACGATTACCAAGGTCGCCGCGGCCGTCGGGAGACGCGAGGACATCGAACTCACGCTGTTTCACGCCGCCGAGGACGACGACGCGGTCGCCGAGGGCGAACGACTCCTCGACGAGGTCGCCAACGAACTGGCCGTCCTCGGCGTCTGCAGGGAACACATCTCGCGCGTCGTCGTCGTCGCACAGAACCCGCTCGGGGCGCTCATCGAGGGCGCGGCCGACCACGACGTCGTCGTGATGGGGGAGGAGAAACCCACGCTCCGCGGCCGACTGTTCGGCGAGACCTCCGACCGCGTCGCCGAGCAGACGGTCGGCCCGGTGCTCGTGGTCCGGCGACCGCTCGACCCCGAGGCTGACGACGCCGACGCCGACACCGACACCGACGGCTCCGGGTGAGGCCGCTTCGCCTTCGCCTCGCTCTATCGCGCATCACTATTGTAAATTTAGAACAATATTGGGGTGCGAACCTTGGACACAGCGTGACCGGCGACTTTCACACTTGGTACACTTTCTACAAATTTCACAAATTGTGAGTTGTTCAGTGCTGAAAACCCGCATCCTCACCGTCTGTGTGGGTCTTGGAGTTATCCGGTCTATTCGTAATTTCCGGGTGCTATCGACAATCAGTTCGAGCCGAGACGATATTGCTTTTTAATTGCACTATCGAGTGGTCTCACAACCGCGTTTTCGGAGGGGGTTACTCGCGTCTGGACCCGCTCAGTCAATCGGTGTGTCCGCTCGTCGACGGCGGTTTGGGCCCCCAGCACCGCGTGACTGACGGTCGAACCGTGACAGGCAATTCAATTACACCAATAGCTGTGTAATGGAGACGGCATCCGTTCGGGAGGTGTCGGTCGATGGCCGGGGGTCATACGTTCCGTAAACAGATTGTGAATCAAATAGACCCGGTAGAACCTGTCGAATAGCTTGACGCTCGATTACTGAAACTCGGACAGTGTTCTTATTTAGTCAACTATTCGCGGTCGTCGCTGTCGTCTGTCGGTTCTCTGGCGGTCCGGTCTCACGCCGTCGCCGGGCGTGCGACGCCCCGACGTTCGAGCGCGTTCGTCTCGACTGAAAGACGGAATACGGCCCGAAGGCGGCTTCGAAACCGCGGTAACGACGTTTGGGGGATGCGTGTCGTTCGGTCGCGCGCTCGCGACGATTGAGTCTCCGATTCGAAGCAGTCCGGCCGAGACCGCCGGTTCTCCGTTTGTGAACCGAGTGTGAACCGAGTGGGTGCTGTCGACGTGACGACGATTCTGGCGTGATGCCCGGCGACGACGCGGCCGACTAACTGAACGTCGGGAAGTCGTCGTCGGACTCCTCCATGTTGACGTTCACTTCGATGACGTTGGCGGTGTTGACGACGCTCTCGATGAGCTGTTCGTGGTACTCCGGCTGTTTCATCCGGCGGACGGGCCCGGAGACGCTGATGGAGCCGAGGACGCGGCCGTGCCGGTTCGTCACCGGCGCGCCGATGGCCTGCAGGCCCTTTATCTCCTCTTCGTCGTTGAGCGAGTAGCCCCGGTCGCGAATCGTCTCCAACTCCTCGAAGAGCTCCTCGCGGGTCGTGATGGTCGCCTCGGTCTTGCCCGGCAGGCCGTACTGGTCGATAATCCACTCGACGCGCTCTTTCGGGAGGTGCGCGAGAATCGCCTTCCCCGTCGCCGAGAAGTGGAGGTAGTCGGCGCGCTGGAGTTTGTTCACCTGGTAGTCGCTCCCGACGGCCTTCTCGCCGCTCACCTTGTAGAGGTTGACCCCCAGCCCGTGCTGTTCGGTCGCCAAGTGGGCGTACTCGCCGGTCTTCTCCGCGAGTTCCTCGATTTCGGGCTTGCCGATGCGGTAGAGGATGTTCTGGTACCGGACGTACTCGCCCACGAGGAGGAACTGCAGTGACAGCTGGTAGGTGTCTCCTTCCTTCACGACGAACTTCTCGGCCCGAAGCGTGCTCAGGTAGTTGTAGACGACGCTCTTCGAGAGGTCGAGGTGGTTCGCCAGCTCCGTCACCCGCGCGCCGTCTAACTCTTCGAGCGCACGAACGACGTCGAACGCGCGCGACACCGTTTTCAGGGTCCGCGGCGAGCCGGTCGTGGGTTCGTCTGCCATAGTGCAGTTCGAAGCTCCCGCGGCATAGGTGTTTGTATTTGACAAACGCCCAGTTCTGAAACGGACCGGTAATCGCACGAATTGCCGATACCCTCCGTGATTTGAGGGGCTGAACTCCCGAATATTGTCCTCTGAGGTGGTGATAGCGGTGAATCTTCTGCGGGAATCTTCGTTCTCATTGTACAAACGATTCGGCGTTTCGAGCGAGTCCATGCGAACCGGGACGCGAGAAACAACAGCCTCAGCGTCTCAAACCGTCGATTCGAGACCGGTGGTGACGAGCGGTTCGACTACGCGGTTGTCGCGGTCGTCGCGGTCGTCGCGGTCGTCGCAGTGACGCGGGCGCTGGCCGGCTCGACCCACGAGAGAACGGCCCGGGTGCGGACGAAAACGAGAACGGCAGTCGTCAGTGCGACGGTCTGGTCAGTGTGTCGGTCTCGTCACTCTGTCGCGAGGTCGGCGAGCGCGCCGGCGAGCACGCGGGTCGCGTCGGCGCAGTCCGTCCAGTCGGTCCACTCGCGGGGGTTGTGGGAGATGCCGTCGCGGGAGGGGGCAAAGAGGAGCGCGGCGTCGGTGACGGCCGCGACGTGCATGGTGTCGTGGCCCGCCCCGGAGTGGAGGTCGAGGGTTTCGAGGTCGGCGTCGGCCCCGGCGTCGTGGAGCGCGGCGCGGCACCGCTCGCTCATCTCGACGGGTTTGCGGTCCCACGGGTGCGAGAGCGCGGTTTCGACCGGGCGCTCGGCCTCGATGCGGTCGAGGCTCGCTTCCGCCTCGTCGATGACGTACTCGATGGAGTCGTACGCCACGTCGCGGACGTCGACGGTCAGGTCCACTTTCCCTGCGATGACGTTGGGCGCGTTCGGCGAGACTTCGAGTTTGCCGACGGTGCCGACCGCGGTCTCCGAGACCTCGCCGCGCTCGTTCGTCGCGCGCTCCACGTCGAGGACGAACTCGCTGGCGGCGGCGAGCGCGTCCGAGCGGTCGTCCATGAGCGTCGACCCGGCGTGGTCGGCCTCACCCGTGATTTCGACGGCACAGCGCGAGAGACCGACGATGCTCGTGACGACGCCGGCCGGGACCGCCGCGTCTTCGAGGCGCTCTGACTGCTCGATGTGGAGCTCTATCCACGCGTCCCAGTCCGCGGCGTCGACGCGCCCGTCTCCCCGATAGCCGATGTCGGCGAGGGCGTCGCCGAGCGGAATCCCGTCGGCGTCCTCGATGTCGAGCGCCTCCGCGACGCCCAGTTCGCCGACGGCGACCGCCGACCCGATGAGGCCGCCGCCGAACCGCTGGCCCTCCTCTTCGGTGAAGTTCACGACCTCGACGGGGCGGACCGGCTCGACGCCGGCGTCCTGCATCGCGCGGACGCTCTCCAGCGCCGCGTAGACGCCGAGCGGGCCGTCGAAGATGCCGCCCTCGGGGACCGAATCGAGGTGGCTCCCCGTCGCGACCGGGGCCGCGTCTGGGTCCGCGCTCTCTGGCTCCCATCGCCCGACGATGTTGCCGACCTCGTCGATGGTGATGGAGAGACCGGCGTCCCGGAGGCGCTCGCAGAAGAACTCTCTCGCCCGCCGGTCCGCCTCACTGCCTGTCAGGACCGTCCGCCCCCGACCCTCGTCCGTCGGGACGGCCCCGAACTCCGCGTTCGACTCGATGTCACTGCGGAGTCGCTGCTGGTTGACTCGCATGGTTCCCGGATTCGTGACTAACCCTATTTTATTGTTTGGAATTCGGTCACACACGTGACAGTACTGGCTGGCGGCTGGCGCGACGGAGGCGGCGGTCGAGCGGGGGTGAGACGCTCCCATCTGGGGGGTTTACCTACCCGACTTCCGGGACTCTCCTCGGTGTCATCGACGCAGGCGGCGGGCCGCGAGTCTCGGACTGCGGCGACGCGGGGGCGGTTGTCGCTCCGCGGTTCGTCGCCGACGCCGGGTCGGGTGACAGTCTCGAACCGCCCGCGGTTGACATCCTCGAAGTAATCCCGATTCACCCGGCGCGAAAGTGACCATCCGGAACTTCTCTCGCGTTCGGTTCCCAAAACTGTGTCTGGTATTACATCTCGTACGTCTCGATATGGTGATTGTACACACACACAACCACAATTTTTATCACACAGTAGCGGATTTGAGGGTCTGTATGCAAGAGAATGGCAAGGAGAGCGACTCTCCCGATAGCACCGCCGACGGGACGCGTCGCGGTCGCTTCGACCGCCGCACGTTCCTCGGGGCGGCGGCGGCGACCGGCGCCGCGGCGTTCGCAGGGTGTACGGGTGGCGGCGGCGCAGACGACGGCACGACCGAAGAGTCGGGGTCCTCCGGCGGCAGTGACGGCACGGAGAGCACCGACACGACGACCGCAAGCGGCGGTAATCAGGGCGGCACGCTCCAGTGGGGCGGCGCGGTGCCGGTGCAGGGTCTCGACCCGCATATCGACACCTCCGCGGCCTCCAAGCGCGTTCTGGAGAACATCTACGAGGAGGTCGTCGCACTGCAGGACGACTACTCCATCCAGCCGCATCTCGCGGAGTCGATGGAGCAGTCCGACGACAACACGCTCCTGACGTTCAACCTCCGGGAGGGCGTCACCTTCCACAACGGCAAGGAGATGACCTCGGCCGACGTGCTCGCGAGCTACGAGCGCGTCCAGAACGGCGACTACCTCGCCACCGGCTTCTTCGATTACGTCGAGGAGCTTCGCGCCCCCGACGACTACACCTTCGAAGTCCAACTCACCGAACCCTTCGCGCCGTTCCTCGCGAAGATGGCGACGGCGGAACTGTCGGTCATGCCCGCCGAGAACGCCGAGAAGGACATGGTCGAAGAGCCCATCGGGACCGGCCCGTACGTGTTCGAGAGCCGCGAAATCGAGACCTCGTTCACGATGTCGCGCAACGAGGACTACTGGGGCGCGTCCGACGAGGACGGCCCGTTCATCGACACCATCGTCAAAAGCGAGGTGCCGGACCCGAGCGTCCGTCTCCAGTCGTTCCTCGCCGGCGAGTACGACTTCATCAACGGCATCGCGCCGAAGGACGTCTCCCGCGTCGAGCAGGCCCCCGACGTTCGGTTCGAAAAGCAGTTCCCGAAATCGCTCGTCTACCTCGGCCTGAACTGCGACGTGGCTCCGTTCGACAACAAGGACGCCCGTCTCGCGCTCGACTACACCATCGACAAGGAGAAGGTCGCCGAGGCGGCCCTCTACGGCACCGGCCAGACCACCGCGACCCCGGCGACGCCCGGTAGCCCGTGGGTCAACCCGGACGTCGAACCGCGCCCGCGTGACCTCGACAAGGCACAGGAACACCTCGACGCCGCCGGCATGTCCGACGGCTTCACGGCGACGTTCAAGATTCCGCAGTCCTACCCGACGCAGGTGCAGGCCGCGGAGGTCATCGCCGCCGACGCCGCCGAGGTCGGCATCAACCTCGAAATCCAGCAGATTACGTGGAGCACGTGGCTCTCGGACGTCTACTCCAACCGCGACTTCCAGGCGACGACCAGTTCCTACCTCGCGCTCTGGTACCCCGACGTGTCGTTCTACAAGTTCCTGCACCCCAACGGGGCGTTCTTCTTCACCAACTGGGTGAACGAGGACTACAACGCGCTCGTCGAGGAGGCGCGGACCATCTACGACGAAGACGAGCGCGCCGACCTCTATCACCAGGCGACGGAGATTCTCCACGAGGACCGCGCCGGTCACCTCTTCTTGTGGTGGCAACCGAGCCTCTACGGGGCCGCCTCGCAGTACAAAGGCGATATCGGCGCGCCCGACGGGTCGACGCTCCAGTTCGCCGACAACTGGCTCGACCGCTAACACAGATTCCACACAATGTCGATGTACAACTACGTCTTTCGGCGCGTCGGGTTCATGGCGGTGACGCTGTTTTTCGTCACGCTCATCGCCTTCGCCGTCACCAACATCCTGCCCGGTGACGTGGCCCTGCTCATCTTGGGCCCCAACGCGACCGACCAATCGCTCGAAGCGCTCCAAACCCAACTGGGACTCAACCGCCCGCTGTACGTGCAGTACATCGACTGGGTCGTCGGGCTCCTCCAGGGGAACATGGGCGAATCGCTCCGGTTCGGCGAACCCGTGGCGCAACTCATCGCCGAGCGCCTGCCCCGGTCGATGATGCTCGCGGTCGCCGCGACGCTCATCGCCGTCGTGCTGTCGGTTCCGCTCGGCGTCTACGCCGCCATCAACCAGAACGAAGCGCCCGACGTGAGCGCTTCGATGTTCGCCTTCGTCGGCATCTCGATGCCCATCTTCCTGTGGGGACTGGTGTTCATCCTGGTGTTCGCCGTCTGGCTGAACCTCTTTCCGACCGGGGGGTACGTCTCCCCGAGCGAGGACCTCGTCGGGTCGCTCACGCGACTCGTCCTCCCCGCGGGGGCGATGGGCTTCGCGCTCACCGCCTACATCATGCGGATGACCCGGTCGTCGATGCTGGAGGTGCTCAGCGAGGAGTACATCAATCTCGCGCGTGCGAAGGGGATGAGCCAGCGGGTCATCGTCCTCAGACACGCGCTCAAGAACGCAATCATCCCCGTCATCACGGTCATCGCGTTCCAGTTCAGCTACGCGTTCGGCGGGGTCGTCGTGCTCGAAGAGGTGTTCTTCTGGCCCGGCATCGGTCGGCTGACGCTGACCGCGATTCAGAGCCGCGACATCCCCCTGATTCAGGGGTGCATCCTCGTGGTCGCACTCATCTACATGTTCTCGAACTTCGCCGCAGACCTGCTGTACGCGTACTTCGACCCCCGTATCCGCTACGGAGGTGACGACTGATGGCGACCGAACAGGAGACCGACCGCGGTCGGTTCACCATCACGCAGTCACAGCGCGACCGCATCGCCCGGTTCGTCCGGAAGTTCCGAAGCAACACGAAGGCGATGCTGGGCTTTTCCATCGTGGTGATGCTCGTGCTCGTCGCCGTCTTCGCGCCGCTCATCGCGCCGTACCCCATCGAGCAGACGAACATCGAAGACCGCTCGCAGGCCCCGTCGGTCGAACACCCGTTCGGCACCGACGACCTCGGCCGCGACATCTTCAGCCGCGTCGTCATGGGGAGCCGCATCTCGCTGTACGTCGGCTTCGGCGCCATCTCCGGCGCGCTCGCGGTCGGAGCCGTCGTCGGCGTCGTCGCCGGCTACGCCGGCGGATTAACCGACGAGATACTGATGCGCGTCATGGACGCCGCGATGGCGTTCCCGCCGGTGTTGCTCGCGCTCACGCTTCTGGTCGTTCTCGGCCCGGACTTGAGTAACGTCATCATCGCGCTGGCGTTCGTCTACACGCCGTACATCGCCCGCGTCTCGCGGAGCGCGGCGCTGGCCGAGCGCAACGAGGCGTACGTCGAGGCCGCCGTCGCCCGCGGCGAGAGCGACTCGCGCATCGTCTTCAGCGAGGTGTTCCCGAACTGCATGGCTCCCATGTTGGTGCAGGGGTCGCTGAACGTCTCCTTTGCCATCCTCGCGGAGGCGAGCCTGTCGTTCCTCGGCCTCGGCGCGCAACCCCCGCGGCCGTCGTGGGGGCTGATGATTAACACCGGGCGCGGCTTCATGGAGACCGCGCCGTGGATGTTGCTGTTTCCCGCGCTGGCCATCGGCATCGCCGTCGTCGGGTTCAACATGCTCGGCGACGGACTGCGTGACGTGCTCGACCCCAAAGTGGAGGCGATAGAATGAGCGCACCCACCACCGCGACCGACCGCGAGGCCGACGACGGCCCGCTTCTCGACGTGCGCGGACTCAAAACCGAGTTCCGCACCGAGGGCGGCCCCATCGTCGCCTCCAACGAGGTGTCGTTCTCGCTCGACCGCGGCGAGACCATGGGTCTCGTCGGCGAGTCGGGCGCGGGCAAGTCCGTGACGGCGCGGTCGCTCATGCGACTCATCGACTCGCCCGGCGAAATCACGGGCGGGCAGGTCGTCTTCAACGGCGAAGACCTCCTGCAGAAGACGGAAGCCGAGATGCGCGACATCCGCGGCAACCGCATCGCGATGATTCCGCAGGACCCGATGTCGTCGCTCAACCCGGTGATGACCGTCGGCGAGCAGATTACGGAGACGATTCGCCGCCATCAGGACGTCTCGAAGTCCGAGGCGCGCCGCCTCGCCATCGAGTCGATGGACGACGTCGGCATCCCCGACGCCGAAGAGCGCATCGACGACTACCCCCACGAGTTCTCCGGGGGGATGCGCCAGCGCGTCCTCGTCGCCATCGGCTTCTCCTGCGAGCCGGACCTCATCATCGCCGACGAGCCGACGACCGCGCTCGACGTGACGACGCAGGCGAAGATTCTCGACCTGCTCAACGAGATGCAGGAGCGCGAGGGGACGGCCGTGCTGATGATTACTCACAACCTCGGCGTCGTCGCCCAGACGTGCGACCACGTCGGCGTGATGTACGCCGGCAACCTCGTGGAGACGGCCGAGCTCGGAGACCTGTTCGACCGCCCGCGACACCCCTACACCCGCTCTCTCATCGACTCCATCCCGGAGGTCGACACCGACTACGACGAACTGCCGACGCTCGACGGCGCGATGCCCGACCTCGGGGACCTCCCGAGCGGCTGTAACTTCGCGCCGCGGTGTCCCCACGCCACCGAGGCGTGTCGGACCGGCGGCGACCCGTCGCTCGACGCCGTCGGCGACGGCTCCTCACGCGCGGCGTGTCTCCACGCCGACGACCTCGACCTCTCGGAGAGCACGGTCCCCGAAGCCGGGGCCGGTCGCCGCGACATCGACCGCACCGGCGAGCCGCTGTTCGAGGTGCGGAACCTGAAGAAGTACTTCAACGCCGGCGAGGGCGTCTTCGGCAACGTCCACCTCTCGTGGTCGGGCGGCGGCCTGCCGACCGTCGAGCGGCGGCACGTCAAGGCCGTCGACGACGTGAGCTTCGACGTCTACCCCGGCGAGACCGTCGGGCTCGTCGGCGAGTCCGGCTGTGGCAAGTCCACGGTCGCTCGCACCGCGCTCCGCCTCCTCGAACCGACCGACGGCGAGGTGTATTTCGAGGGTCAGCCGCTCCACGAACTGGGCTCCTCGGAGATTCGGAGTCTGCGCCGCGAGATGCAGATGATATTCCAGGACCCCCAGAGCTCGCTCAACCCGCGGAAGACCGTCGGCCAAATCGTCGGCCGCGCGATGGAGAAACACGGCATCGCCACCGGCGAGGAAAAGCGCGAGCGCGTGGGCGACCTGCTCGAACGCGTCGGCCTCTCGCGGGCCGCCGCGAGCAAGTACCCCCACGAGTTCTCCGGGGGCCAACAACAGCGCGTCGCCATCGCGCACGCGCTCGCGGTCGAACCGAAGCTCATCGTCTGCGACGAGCCGGTATCGGCGCTCGACGTGAGTGTGCAGGCGCAGATTCTCAACCTCCTGAACGAGATTCAGGACGACGAGAACATCTCGTTCCTGTTCATCTCGCACAACATCGGCGTCATCCGGCACATCTGCGACCGCGTGGCCGTGATGTACCTCGGGAAAATCGCGGAGTTCGGGAGCATCGAGCAGGTGTTCTCGCCGCCGTTCCATCCCTACACGGAGAGTCTCCTGTCCGCGGTCCCCCACGCGAATCCGGACCGCGAGACGGACCGCATCCTGCTTGAGGGGAGCGTCCCGAGTCCCATCAACCCGCCGTCGGGCTGTCCGTTCCAGACGCGCTGTCCGAAGAAAATCGGCGACGTCTGCGAGCAGGACCTCCCGGAACTCGAAGCCGTCGACGGCGGCGACCACTACATCTCCTGTCACCTGTCGGACGAGGAGATGAGCCAGCGTGAGTCGTTCATCACGCCGTCGAAGCGCGCGGAGACCAGTCCGGCCGACTCGGACTGACGCCGCGAGCGCGGGATTTTTTCAGTACTTGACGCCGAAGTCGAGAATCTCGTCGGGGTAGTCGCCGAACTGCGCGTCCGTCTCGCGCCGAATCTGGGCTTTCGCGCGCCGCGCCTCCGAGAGCAGGTCGCGCAGGTCGGACACCGGTTCGTCGGAGAGGTCGACGCGGAGGTTGTGGTAGAACTCCGGCGTCGGCGCGTGGACGAGCACCGCGGCGCTCAGCTCGCCGCGGTCGTCGCCGCCCGCCGCCTCGCCGGCTTCGAGCGCCGAGACGAGTCGCTCGGCCATGTCACCGTCGGTGGATTCGTAAGCTTCGGCGGTCGCCTCGACGACCCCCTCGCCGGCGAGCATGTTGCCCGCGACGGTGTAGTCGTCGCCGACGCGGTGGCCGGCCCACGAGACGCACTCGCCGCCGGTGAAGGCGAACTCGCCGCCCGCGCCGACGCCGTGGACCTGCCGGTAGGCGGCGTGGTCGTCGCCGGCGAGGAGCGATTCGAAGGCGTCGTCGATTCGCTCGCCGCCTTCGGCGCGGGCGACCGCGTCGCGGCCGTGTTCGGTCTTCGTGTACGACTGCGTGACCGCCGCGCCGCCGGCGCTCACGTAGGGGCACGTCGCGCCGACGGCGACGGTGCCGGTCGTCACCGCCGCGCCGAAGACGTTCGCCTCGGGGTCGCGCGCCGCTATCGAGAAGGTTCCTGGAACGTGTCGCATGGGTTCGGTACTGGTTTCCGGTCACGCTCGCGCGGTAAATACTCTCCTCTCGCGGGCGCGACCGGACCGTGCGGGGCATCTCGACGGTCGGAGTTCTAGTCCGATTTCCGCCTCTCGCCCGCCATTAGTGTTGTGTATTTAGAACACAACTATATCGTCCCCGTCCATATTTTCTGAACTATGACTCCTGATATTTTGCTATAGCAGTTCTATTTTCTATTTCTGTTTTCTATAGGGTGGGAATTTCACTCAATCCACACTAAATATGATTCGGTGGCGTTTCAGTATTTTTATTCTGCACAATACTATTCCTCGCCGAGTGAGAGGCCGCTGGCTCCAACGCTTATGTTGTCGCGGCGGTAAGACCGGCGTATGAGACTCGGCATCGGTCGAAGCGGCGTGGCGATTCTCGTCGTGTTGTTCGTCATCCTCGGAGCGGAGGACGTGTACGTCTGGGCCGTCGCCGGCTCCGTCCCCGGCGTCGAGTTCTTCCTCGCGCTCGTGTTCGTCCTCGTTATCGCGTTCGTGGCGATTCGAGAGGCGCGGGCGCACCCGCCGAGTCGGTAGTCCGTTTCGGCGGCGGGGCGCTCGTTTTCGCCCGCTATCTCTCCTGTGTTCGACAGTCCAGCGGCGCTTCGCAACACGCGGAGCGATAGGCCGCCGACTCGCGAACCAGTTTACACTCGCGATAGCGGTAGGCAACGTCGGCGCCGCAGGCCTCGCAGGTGAGGACGTACTTCGGCTCTGCGAACCGGCGGACGCGAACCGGCGCGTCGACCGCCTCGGCGCGGCGCTTGAACGCCGGCCCGTGGTCGGTCGCGCCGAACGCCTGAAACTGCTCGACGTGGACGAGCTCGTGTCGGAGCGTCGCCGCCCACTCCGCGCGGTCGAACGACTCGAACGCCCGCCACGACAGCGACATGGTGCACGTCGGCGGGCCGCCGAGTCGGTTCGAATGCGACGACGTGCTGTCCCACTGCTTCGGTTCGCCGACCGTCGCGTCGTCGACGGTCGGTGTCTTCACCGCGGCCGCTCGACGCTTCGCGCGGGTGGACACTTCCCACTCGACCCGGTGTAGGTCCACGTCGAAGTCGTAGTCGCTCGCCGCGCGGCGGCAGTACGCCCGCGACCAACTCACCAACTCGTCGCCGGTCTCGACGGCGTCGTACGCGCTCTGACTCCCGTCTTCGTGTCCCACGATTCCGAGCCGCGATTCGGAGCGAGTCAGTATGTGTGTTTTGCTCGTCCGCGGCGGGTCGCCGATTCGACGTCTGGGTGCGGTCAGGCGCGCTCAGGCGGCGAGCGTCGCGTTCTCTCGGCCACGGGCCCCCACTCCGCTTACGAGACTTCCCACACGCTACTGACTGATTACAGATTAGCAGTACTGGTAACATCGGTGTCTCAACCAACTATCACGACAAGATAGTATGTACGACCGGAGAACAGTACTGTCTGCAAAGCGAGCAGATTACAGCCATGGAAGTTGTCCTTGCTACTCAGTTGTCGTTGACTGGTCCTTTATATTTGGATTTGATTTTGTCACCCTCTCGCCACTGCCAGTAGTAGTAGCGATTGTCGTTGATCTCTTTGATCGTAATCGTCGCCTTCGTAGGGACATCATCTGGAAGGTCGTCCGACCGTTCTTCGAACTCACCTTCCGGTGGCTCTTCCTCAAGACGAGCCTCGCGCTCCTTGTATTCGGCCAGTTCGTCACTCTGGGCGGACGACCTTGTCGCAGGAATCGAACTCAGCGAACACATCAGTTGACCCATTGCTATCCTCGACCTCAATGATTGACTGGTGTTTCGGAATGCTTGCACCTCGGACTTCCAAGAACTGTGTGTTACACGTTATTGGTTATGTGATCTAATCCAAACAGCCGCAAGTCATCCCGGTTTGCAACTGCCTCTTGAACAGTCTGGGTCGCCCCGCTCCGGGTGAACAGCGCATACTCTTTGTCAACACTCTCCTCTGTGTCAGGAGTCCACCTGATCTCTTCTGTATGTTCTTCGAGCGACGCAAGAGCACTATAGTCGAGCGGAGCATTCGTGAATTTACATTCCCCGACGACCATTGTTCCATCCGTAGTGAAACCAACGACGTCGACTTCGTGTTCTTTGTACCACCACCGACCGATATCTAAGAACGTTTTATTTGGATACAATCCAGGAAGTGCGTCTTGGCAGAGGATCTCAAACTGTGAACTCACGAAGTCAGGGAGTTCGGGCTCGATGACTGCCTCATACGCTTCGTCGCCCAATCGCTCGTATCGGTCTTCATTCCCGTATACAAATCGGAACCAGAACCGAAACAGTGGGTCGAGAATTCGGTAGCGGCCACGGCGAGAGCGAGCTTTCTCCTCTGTGAGTGGGACTTCGCGCTCGATGAGCCGAAGGCGCTCTAGTTTCTGGGTGTAGGTCGAAATCTGCTTTCCGTCGATCCCAACCATTTGTGCAATCTCGTTTGACATGGTATTCCCTGCAGCAATGGCCTTGAGAATTGCAAAGTATCGGTTCGGCTCAGTTAACTCAGTTCGAAGGACGTACTCCGGTTCGTTATGGAGGTATCCTCGCTGTGAGAGGAGGGATTCAGAAATCACGGTTCCGAGGTCGTGATCAAGATCGATGCCGTCGAGATAGTATGGGACACCACCGAAGACGCCCCACGCAAAAACCCGGTCTTCGGGTGTGTAGCTTTCGGGGAAGAACTCCTGAGCAGCAGCAAATCCGAGTTGCCGAAGATCAATCTTCTCGGTGAACCGCCCGTAAAGTGGGCTGTTTCCTAACAGCGTCGCCTCCTCCATCATACTAATCGATGAACCAACGAGAATGAGTGTTCCACTCGTGTTCTGCAGGCGTTGGTCCCACAATCGCTGAATTACCGAAGGGATGCTCTTGTCGGCGTCGATGAGATACGGGAACTCGTCGAGTACGACAACCCCTCCTTGTTCGACGAGGTACCCGAGTAGTGACTCCCAATTCTGTTTGATATGTTCAATTCCGGGAAAGGAACCGGTGGCCGTGTCAACGAATTCATCGAGTTGTACCTGTGGTGTTGTCTGCGTCGCTTGGTATACGACGGCGTCATCTCGCTGCGTGAGTGAGTGTTGAACGAGTTGCGTTTTTCCGAGACGACGCCGTCCAAAGATGACAATCATCTCTGGGCTGTCGGACGTGTAGCACTCTCGCAGCCGAGATAGTTCGACTTCCCGATTCACAAAGCGTTCCATAATCCTCAGTTATTCTTCTAAGAAGTTAACCGTGCCGATAACCAAATTCAGAATAGGCTATTCTGAAATAGGCTATTTCCGATCACTCTGTCAGACACACCACTATTGCCAGTAAAACCGGCAACCAACAACGAACGAGTACTCCGGCAAGTCTATTACTCCTCTCAACACCCGGTGAGTAGCGTCGAGGTTCGTTGGTTGAGGTCGTGTTCTCTTGCAAGGCCGACCCCAGTCTCGGTGGGGGAGTCTTTCAGCTTATAAAAACACTTCTTAGTTAGCAGAGGGCTCAAATGATTCCCGACTGTTCTTCGAGACGACTTCAATCATGGAATACACGACACTCGGTTCGACGGGCGTGACGGTCAGCAAAATCTGTCTGGGCTGTATGAGTTTCGGCGGGTCAGACCGTGGCGACATGTTTGATTGGACTGTAGGCGAGGAACAGGCCACCGAGGTAATCGACCGGGCGATCGAACTTGGGATCAACTTCTTCGACACAGCGAATGTCTACTCCTACGGAGATAGCGAGCGCATCCTTGGGAACGCGCTCTCTGAGTACAACCGCGACGAACAGGTCGTCGCCACGAAGGTTTACAACCCCATGCGTGAGGAGGATCCTAACTCAGGAGGTCTCTCTCGGAAAACCATCGAACAGGAACTCGATAACTCGCTCGAACGATTGGGAATGGACACGGTCGACCTCTATCAGACCCATCGCTGGGATTACGATACCCCTGTCGAGGAGACACTTCGTGCCCTCGACGATGCAGTTCGACGAGGTAAAACCCGCTACATCGGCGCGAGTTCGATGTGGGCACACCAGTTCGCCGAGGCACTCCATACCAGCGACAAATTGGGCCTCGAACGCTTCGCCACGATGCAGAACCACTATAACCTCGTCTACCGCGAGGAAGAGCGCGAGATGAACCCGCTGGCTGAAAAGGAAGACATCGGCCTCATTCCGTGGAGTCCGCTCGCGGGTGGCTACCTCGCTCGTCCGCACGAAGAACAGGACCAACTCCGAGATGTGGGTGAGGCAGGTGTGGAATACGATAACGGTCCGAGCCGGGAGATCAACGAACGGGTCGAGGAACTCGCCGACGAAATGGGTGTGTCGATGGCCCAGATCGGCCTTGCGTGGCAGCTCTCCAAAGACGGCGTAACCGCGCCGATCTACGGCACATCGAGCGTTGAGCATCTTGAAGACGCCGTTGAAGCCGTCGACCTTGACCTCTCCGAGAGCGATGTCGAGTATCTCGAAGAGCCATACGAAACGATGGAAGTCGTCGGTCACGACTAAACCGGAAAATCGACTACTAAACTACTCCCGAAGTCAGTTCTTGCAAAACAGGGTAAGGTGAGCGGTATTCGTCAGCGCTTTCATCGAATTCGACGATAGATGATCGTTAGAACGAACCGTCTGTGCCGATAGCTTCTGCCTCTGCCACATCTATGTGACAATTAAAAACTACAGGCAGTACGGTCTTCATACGGTTCCTGTCTGTTAAACTGGCTGAGAAGATCATCCAGCCGGTGATGAACTAATGGGCTACTCGTCCCAGACTAGATCTGGGACGAGAGTATATCCTTGTCGGACTATCGCCAGATTGCGGTTCTCGAGTAGGGGTTATAAGCATGGAGGGCAACCTACAGACATGGCTATCGTCGCTGAGGTTCTCCTCAAGTCGGAATCACTCCCGCTTGTCAAGCTAGCGCAGTCACTTCCGAACGATGAAATCACGCTGACCCAAGCAGTCAGCCTTGAAGATTCTCGCCAACTCTTCATGCTGAGTGTCCCCGCCGACGCACGCGAGGCGTTTGACGCGGCGGCAAGCGATCAACCAGAGGTTCTTGACGTGCTGTCGGTCGGCCAAACGCCAGATGGATGGTTCTATCAAGTCATCATCGACGAGTCCTCTGGTCTGTTTGATCCCCAAGAAATCGAAGAGATGGAGGGTGTGTTGATGGAGGCAACGATAACCGGCGATGGGTGGCTCGAGCGGAAAGTATTCGCCGACTACGATGCGCTCAGTTCGTTACGAGACCGGTGCCAGGTAGCGGGGGTTCAGTTTGAACTCATCAACATCGCCTCGAACCCTGAGAATCCCGACGAACGGGCTCAGTTTGGGCTGACTGACAGACAATACGAAGCGATGGCAATCGCCTTTTCGCTCGGTTACTACGAGACACCACGAGCGGCATCTACGGCCGATGTCGCAGACGAGCTCGATATTTCAGCACCCTCGGTCTCAGATCTCCTTCGTCGAGCCGAGCGGCAACTAATCAGTCAAACGCTCGGATTACGCAACCGCCTGACTGTTCAGGCTGCCCAGTAAAAACGTCTTCCCGGGAGTGGCGGTTCACCTATTCGTTGCGGGGAATTATATGTCCGGTTGCTGAGTCGGCTGAATGAGCACCTCGTTGACGCTGACGTGCTGGGGCCGCGTCACTGCGTGGGTAATGTTATCAGCGACATCTTCGGCTGACAGACCGGGAATCTCGCCGCTCGTGAGGAAGGCGCGGGTCTCGTCGTGCGGGACGTGACTCTGGAGTTCGGTCTCGACATAGCCCGGTTCCACGATCGTCGTCCGAATGCCGGCGTTCGTGACCTCGTCGTGGAGTGCCTTCGTGAAGCCGATGACACCGTACTTGGTCGTAGTATACACGGTCGAAGTTGCCATGGCTCCCTCCTCCCGTCCACTCACCGAGGAGAGATTGACGATGTGTCCTTCCCCCTGCTCCTGCATCACGGGTAGCGCTTCGTGAGTGAGGTTAATCAGACCGAGGAGATTCACTTCCACCATCTGCCGGATGTTGGACCGGTCAGCGGTTGCCAGCGGTTCGAGAAGCATCACACCGGCGTTGTTGACGAGGATATCGATACGACCGTATTCGTCCATTGTCGCCTCGACGAGTGCTTCGATGTCACCATCATCAGTAAGATCCGTCGGGACGGCGAGCGCGTCACCGCCATCCGATTTAATACTGTTCGCGAGCGCTTCCAATTCGTCTGCTCGACGAGCGGCAAGAACGACCGACGCACCTTCCGCAGCGAGAGATTCAGCAGTTGCTGCTCCGATACCAGAGGAGGCACCAGTTACGATAGCGACCGAATCGCCGAGGTCTTTTTGTTCAGGCATCATCTATACTAACGTGGTAGTTCGTACTGACCGTTGTGCTAACTGATTAGTCCCTTTATATACTTGTATTCTGGCAGGCCGAGATACCAGGGTCCCAACACCAGCTCGGAGCCGCTCAGTGAAACGTCGTCATCGACGAATGGATCCACTGAACGACTGGCCGCCCGACTGTTCTTGTGTTGCCTTCGAGTTCGCGAACTTAAGAACCTTCGTCGTGTATATAATCGGTTGTGTAATCGCTTGCTGGTCCAGTTACTGGCCTCAGTAGCCGTACAGAGCAAGAGAAGAGACGCTAACAGCCATCCGTTTTAGGGGCTACGGTCTCGCGGACCAGCCCAATTTGAGCGAGAACGAAACAGATCGCCGCCAGCGCTGAAGAGCACGAGCGCGGTCGTCGTCGTGGTACTCGTGAGTGGGCTTGACATTGCCTACGTGGCGGGACCGACGGTCTAAAATTGAATTTTTGGAAGTACAGAAAGGTCAACTGAGTGAGCCTCAGTCTTATACGTAGCAACGGACGACCTCTGTCCATGCCAACCGAATCTGAGTGGTCTGATATCGTATAGGCATCGTACGTCGAACGCTCACCCAGAAAAGACCCAGATGACGTCTCCATACTCAACATCAATGTGATCGACGAGAACACCTGCACCGCGCTGGTGAACTCGTCGGGGCCAGCTTTCGTCGACGGTATGGATACCGAGGGGTTAACGGCGAGACAGTTTGTCTGGAAGAGGTTGGTACGAAAGATGACAACTGAGAGCAGACCGTCAAAGCCTTGGTGATGAATTAAGCGAAACAGCTGGTGTCGTTCAGTTCCCATCCGGAAGATGAGCTTGACCAAGTGGCGACGATGCTGTCGGCCTCCCAGGCCGATTGGGGATCTCTTTTCAGATTCTTTTTCGTGAACAGTCCGATAACTGCGTCGTTATTATATCCCGGCAGCCCGGAACGGTGGTGAGCGACACCGACGGGATTCAGATATTCAAGACAGGTCAGGGCTGACTGTACAATGACTGTACAATATCTGCTCAACTATTGAGCAATTCAGCAAAAGTATTACCAATCAGTCGGCCAACGGTTATCTCAGGGGGTACCCACCAAAATGCTCGACTTCTTACCGCACGCTCTTGACATCGCGCTCAGTTCTGAGCTATTTAGAACGGCCGCAGAATTAGCTTTCGTCGGTGCTGTCTCCATCGCACTACTCAAACAAGCGGTTGAGTAGTGCCAGTAGGAAAGGACAATATTTTCGACGGCATCCCTCCGGAAACAGCCGGTAACCGCGGTTCTACTTCTCCCGCTCAATGTCGCCGGCGAGCGCGGCCTGCACGTCGTTGTTGACCACAGCTTGGTAGACAAACTCCGGGCAATCGTCAACGGGCCACAAAAACCCGTTTGCGGTTGTTGACGAAACTTCTGCGCCGGAGTCGTCCGTCACGACGAGCGTCTGGGACTGCTCGCCCTCCCCGTCGATGCGCCACGTCCACGTCATAGCCGACCCCATACCGCCCCCGAGACTCGGAATACCGAGCCGGTCCCTCCTGAGACCCACCCGAACACGTTCGGGACTTCAATTGATTGGCTGTCGAGGTCGTTGGGTTGGCTCGAAACCGTTTGGATGCCGTTCTTGTCCTTCTGTGGAGAATGGGTTTTGCTTTAGAGCCAGCTGAATAACGAAAACTGTCGCGTCTTCGTCAGATTTACTCGTGGCCTGCAATCGGGAGCGGTTCGTATGGCTCTTCGAGATAGGCTAGGTCTGACTCAGAGAGGTCGATATCGAGCGCTTCGACGGCATCTTCGAGGTGTTCGACGCTGGTCGTCCCGACGATGGGTGCATCAACGGCGTCTTGGTGAAGTAACCACGCGAGGGAGATCTGGGCCATCTTCACGCCTTTCTCTTCGGCGAGTTCCTCGACGCGCTCGTTGACTTTCGGTCCACCGCCGGCCCGGTACTCTTGGTGGCGCTCGGTTAGTTCTTCGCCGCGCGTCGTCGTCGTCATCTCTTCGTGGGGACGCGTGAGATATCCCTGTGCGAGTGGACTCCACGGAATTACGCCGATATCTTCTTTCTCGCAAAGCGGATGCATCTCGCGTTCCTCCTCGCGGTAGACGAGGTTGTAATGGTCCTGCATCGTCACGAATCGCTCTAGCCCGAGTCGGTCGCTCGTGTAGAGTGCTTCCGCGAACTGATGGGCGTACATCGAGGATGCTCCGACGTAGCGGGTCTGGCCACGGCGGACCGCGTCGTCGAGTGCGCGCAACGTCTGTTCGATGGGGGTATCGTAGTCCCAGCGGTGGATCTGGTAGAGGTCCACCGTCTCCATGCCGAGGCGGTCGAGAGAGTTCTCGAGTTCCTGCTCGATAGTCTTCCGTGAGAGTCCCGACGCGTTCGGATGGGGTTCATCCTCACCCGAAAAGAAGTTCGTGGGGAAGTAGCCCTTCGTGGCGACGACCTGTTCGTCGCGGTCGTAGTCGCCGAGAACGTCCCCGAGGATACGTTCGGATTCGCCCATCGAGTACGCATTTGCCGTGTCGAAGAAGTTGATGCCGAGGTCGATAGCACGCTCGATGATCTCGCGCGAGTCGTCCTCGTCGAGAATCCAGTCGTGCAGTTCGTTCTGAACGCCAAAGCTCATGCAGCCGAGACAAATCCGACTGACTTCCATTCCGGTCGAACCGAGGGTCGTGTATTCCATAGTCGCTCTCAGTTTGAACAAGGAACGTGAATCGCTTGGGTGTGATGCTAACGAAATACTGCGTTTAAGTACGCCCGTGACCGATGCGTACCACAATCACGTTGAGGCCCCCCTACGAGAATCGTTCCTGTAACCGGACTTAGGTCTCGCGCTCAGATTCTGCTAGCCATTTCACCATTTCAGGGTCTCGGTGGTCGAAGAACTGGCTCTCGCCTTCATCCAGTTCCGAAATTGTCTCCATTTCCGCCGAGGTGAGTTCGAAGTCGAAGACATCGAAGTTCTCGGCGATGCGCTCGTCGTGTACCGACTTCGGAATGGCGACGATTTCGCGCTGAATGAGCCATCGAAGCACCACCTGTGCAGCGGACTTGTCGTAGCGGTCTCCAATCGTGGTCAGCACGTCGTGCTCGAAGATGTTGTTCTGACCTTCGGCGAACGGCCCCCATGACTCGTGTTGAATATCGTGTTCATCGAGGAACGTTGCATCGTCGGTTCGCTGGTAGAAGGGGTGGGTCTCGATCTGATTCACTGCCGGGACGACATCGTTGTGGACCATGAGGTCCATCACGCGGTCTGGATGGAAGTTGCTGACCCCGATCGCTCTGATTTTGCCTTCCTCGTGGAGTTCCTCCATCGCCCGCCACGAGCCGTGGACATCGCCGTAAGGCTGGTGCATCAGATATAGGTCCAGGTAGTCGAGACCCAGTCGATCCATCGACCGCTCGAACGCGTCTTTCGTGCTCTCGTAGCCAGCGTCCGTTACCCAGAGCTTCGTGGTGACGAACACCTCGTCTCTCGGCACATCGCTCTTCTCGATTGCCCTACCGACCGCCTCCTCGTTCCCGTACGCTGCCGCAGTATCGATCAGGCGATACCCTGTCCGGAGTGCTTCGGTGACGCTTCGCTCACATTCTTCGAGGTCGTCGATTTGATACGTGCCGAAGCCGAGAATCGGCATCTCCACGCCGTTGTTGAGTTCAACTGTCTTCATGGTGGGGCTCTGTCTACCAAATCCGAGGGACTACAGCGAGATAGGGACGATGCTAATTGGAAACCGTGTTTAAGTGCCCCTGTGAGCGGAGCGCCGAAGAGAGAAGTTGACGCTCACCCCGCCTGAGGAGTCTCGATAGCGAGGGTTGGGAGATACCGAGCTCCTCGGCAAGCTCCTCCGTCGATGTCTGGCGTGGGCTCTCGTAGTAGCCACGAGACAACGCGAGCGTCAACGCCTCATATTGCCGTTCAGTCAATCCAAACGGGAGAGCGTCGTCTGATGTACTGGAAGTGGAGGTCATAGAGATGAGATCGAGCGAGATGCCGTAGTCCTCACAGCGGGTTCGAGACTCCAAGAACGCATCACGGTCTTTGTACACTTTCCTCTCGTACCAGCCATCTGGTGTGACGACAGTCGGTTCGAGCTTTGCTGCTACAGAACTGCCTCTATTGAATAACTGCGCGATTGAGTCGTCGAGGTCTATGGTAAGGTTGTGGACTGTTTGATCGCCCGCGTGGCCAATCGTTGTCGCCTCTGTGACTTCGTCCAGGGCTTCCAAGTCGGCTGCAGATACGTCACATTCGGAATCGATTTTCACGATGAACATCCGTGCGTCCTGTTCGAAACAGAGCCCGTGTACACACTCCACTTGATCTGGTGGGAGTGCTTCGGTGATACTAACGAGTGGGAGAGAAGGTGAACTGAGGAGAAACTCAGTAGTAACCGTCATGGGGCTGATTATGCTTCAAAGGTAGTTAACGCTCAGGGTTTCTCGGATAGGACTTGTTCGAGCAAATCAAATCGCGGTACGAGCGGGAACTCGGGCGACCCTGCCAACTCTGACTACGTCTTTCAGTCGCAACTCGCTTGGTCGGTGTAGCACCTGTATTGACTGCAGGACGATCAGGACAGGGCTGCTGAAAAGAATCCTACTTGAGTTCGTATTACCTGTCACTCTGTTCGGCAGCGTATTTTCATGCGCCGAAGGGGTGCGCGCAGTGCGCGCTAGCTATCATTACGCCAGTAATACTAGAGTCCGACCCACCTGCACGCGTCCTCAAGCGGGCGCAGTACGAGTCGTTCGCGCTCGAATTCGGAATGACGAGCCAGATTCGTGTTCGTGCCCGCCGATGCGAGCGGTGACGGTCCGTGTAAACATCGGGTTGTGGTCGCGATTCGCCCACGAATACTCGAACTCGCCGTGCAGATGCGCTTGACGTGACGGGCCAGATTCGGCGACGAGCACGGTCGTTGGCTGAGGAATCAAGCGACGAGTGGGCCCACCGTGGCGCGGATCCGCATGCAGTCGCTGCAGCGCGTGTGTACACCCCTGCGGCTGAGAGGGACTGGAAACTCACACAGTCGCGTGTTGCGGCCGCGAGTAATAACAGAAATACATTATGTAGTGAATATTGATAGCTATTACACCATTACTGTCTCTGCATCTACTATGTGTACACAATCACTAGTATATCAACATTTTCTTGCTGTAATTGATGACTTACAGGGTAATATTCCAAATCCATTGGCAGAATTTGTCTTTTTTGTTGGGGGTGCATTTTGACATTTGTCTTATGTAATATCTATAATATTCAATAAAATTCATATTAGTGGCGACGTCGTATGCGAGGAACTCTCCCGAGAACTATCTGAAAATCACGGAACTATCTCTCTCGAACCCTCTCCCGTCTCAGCGTACCGAGTGAACCCCTCTAATCGTGGTCTGTCCACTCTGGTAGACGTTGTTTTCGGACGGAAACGTGCTCGCTAACCGAACTATTATGCTCGTCACCCTCGTGGTTTGGAGACACATGACGACTTCTACTCACTCACAAGGACGCCTTCTCCGGAAGTGTCTGTAATGCCGATGCCTCTCTCATCTGTGTCTGCGAGGTGGATTCTCGAGGCAGGGACGACGATGGACTTCGATCTCTCTGAGGCCGATGCCGAGCGATTCGCTCAGAGAATATCCGACGAGATTCATGGGTACGAGACGTTAGACGCCCTCGCCCAACCCGACGCGGACGAATCACTCTCGATACGCGATGTCGACGAGCACGACGACCCACACAACGCCTACATCACCAGTTTCACCACCGAGGGTGGCGACGGCCCCCTACGAGGCGTAGACGTCGCCGTCAAGGACAACCTCGCCGTCGCTGGAGTGCCGATGACGTGCGGGTCACGAGTCTTCGAAGGCGTCGTCCCCCGTCGCAATGCGACCGTCGTCGCCCGTCTCGTAGATGCTGGTGCTCGACTCGTGGGCAAGACGAACATGGACGAACTCGCCTACGGCCCGACGAGCGAAACGAGCGCGTTTGGTGTCGTAACGAACCCGGCAGACGACGAACGAGTCGCTGGCGGGTCGTCTTCGGGGAGCGCTGCTGCTGTCGCCGAAGGCTCGGCAGACCTCGCCATCGGAAGCGACACCGGTGGGTCCGTCCGTATTCCGGCGTCGTTCTGTGGCGTGGTCGGCTTCAAACCTTCATGGGGGGCAGTTCCGCGAGACGGGTTCGTTGATTTAGCACCTACGCTCGACCACATCGGGACCCTCGCACCCGACGTCGAGACGACTGCTCTCGGGTTCGATGTAATCGGTGGCTACGACGCTCGGGACCCGTCTTCGGCACTCGCACGAGATATTCCAGTCGGCTCGTGTGCAGACGGACTGACCGACGTTCCCGACCCCGAGGAGCTCTCGTTCGGGGTGCCTGCCGAACTCCTGAGTACACACGTATCAGACCACGTCAGAGAACGATTCGAAGAGACGATTGCGACGCTGGAGAGCTCGGGTGCAACGGTCGAGTCAGTCCGATTGCCGACCGTCGACGATGCTGTGTTCGTCTGGAACGCTGTGACCAACGTCGAGTTTGCTGCGGCACTGCGCCGAACGGGACTCCCACTCGAACGGCCTGGGCCGTTCGACCTCTCTCGACTCGACGCAGCCGCTGGGAGACAAGCTACTGCTGGCGTCGGATTCGGCGACATCGTCCGAGAACGTGCACTGGTCGGTGCGGTCCTTCTCGACAGGTACGACGGCCGCCACTACATCCGCGCGCGGAACGTCTGTTCGACTCTCGCCGACGAGTTCGCTGACGCGCTCTACGGCCACGACGCTCTCGTCGCACCGACGATGCCGGTCGTCGCACCGGAAATCGGCGAACGCAAACCACATAGTTACGACTCGGACGACGGACTCGACGTCCCGCTCGCCTACAACACACGTCCAGCGAATCTCGCGGGCGTCCCGGCTGTGACGGTCCCAGACGGTTCCGATGGACTCCCGGTTGGTGTCCAGTTCCTGGCCGAACGGTACGAGGATGCCCACCTCCTCCGCGTCGCTCGTTCGTTCGAGAAGATACGAGACGCGTAAGCGGACGTCCCCATCCACTTTGGACGACGTGTGGTATGATTACGTTTCGATAGCCGTCACGAACTGCCCGTCGGCATCGAACTCGAGACGGAAGACCAACGGCGTATCGACGAACTCGACCGGAACCAACCTGTTTACGACACACTCGAACGAGACTGGTCTCGGGAGGTGTATGGGATTCCAGAGTAACTGACTGGACTGGAGGTGGGGGTACAAAATCAAACAGTGGCAGCAATGTCACACTGTTTTCCGAGTGAGCTTCCGACTGGCTTCGGTGATTGGGAAACCCAACTCGGGTGGATCCATCGTCGAAACAGTAACATCGCGGAAGCGAAGAAACCGAGTCGCGGTTCGCTGCTTTAGTTTAGGTAGTCGGCGGATTCGTCGGTTCCGTCGAACAAGTGAACGTCGGATCCATCTACCGCGGACGATGGCTGGTCAGTCGACGATGGCGACGGCGCGGATAGGCGATCCGGAGCCATCCTCGATCTTGAGGGGGAGGGTAATCAACAGGGAGAACGGTGGCAGTGCGTCTAGGGCCGTGAGGTTTTCTACGATGTACGTCTCGTTTCCTAGTAGTTCGTAGTGTGCTGGGAACGACTCGTCGTGTGCCACGTCGATTGCGGCGGTATCACAGCCGACGAGGGCGACGCCAGTATCAGTGAGATATTCCGCTGCTTCTCCGGAGAGTCCTGGCCAGTCGGCCATGTACTGGGTGCCGGCAGAGCCAGGAGCCCAGTGGCGGTCCCAGTTAAACCGGAAGAGGACGCGGTCACCCTCCCTGAGGTCCCCATGTTCTGCTTCCCATTGTTTGATGCGTTCGACAGGGACTGTGGTATTTCGCTCAATATCGGCGACGTCGATTGTGGCCGCTCGACCGATTAATTTTCCCAGTTCGATGGACGCGATATCGTAGTGTGCGTCGCCCTCTGCGATGAAGTGGAGCGGAGCGTCCATGTGCGTTCCGGTGTGTTCACCGAGTGTCAATCGGTAATGGCAGGCGACATCCCCCCGCTCGTAGGACTCATAGAGTGTGTGACCGTAACGCGCGTGGGTAGGAACGACGGGCATTCCTTCTTCGAGCGTTTGGGAGAGGTCAATGACTTCACCATCTGCAAGCGCGCTGAGCGCCTCCACCGCTCCGTCTTCGTAGCTCATCGTCGTCCCCCATTCGAGTGTACGGTTCGTTTTCTATTCGGTGCGGTGTGTTGAGTAAGTAGCTGTGTCATTGGTTTCGTCCGGTTGTTAGTACCTATCTCTGGTTCGAAGTGTCCCCGATTGGTCGGGCGTGCCGCGTCCGACCGGTCGGGAGGATGCTTGATGGATTATTTCACGATGTCGATCTTGTCACGGTCCATCGACATCGCAACAGCGAGGATGACGACGAACCCGAGGATGATCTCCTGAACGAACGACTGGATACCAAGGAGGTTCATGCCGTTCGTCAGTACGCCGATGACGAGGACGCCGAGAATTGTCCTGTGCGGACCGCCGACGCCGCCGGTCAGCGCGGTACCGCCCATCACGATGGCCGCGATGGACTGTAGGAGCAGACCGCTGCCCATGCCCGGTGTCGCCGAGGAGATGCGTGCGGTCAGCAGGACACCAGCAAGGCCACAGAGCGTCCCGGAGACGACGAACGCGCCGATCTTGTACCGGTCGACATTTACACCCGAGAAGTCAGCGACCCGTTCGTTCTCTCCGAGGGCGTACGTGTAGCGCCCGAATGTCGTCTTCCACGCCATCAGCGACACTAACACGTAAACGACCAGGCCCCAGACGACGAGGTTCGGAACCTGTGGGATGGTGTTTCCGATGGCAATCTGCCGGATGCCCGGCGCGTTGAACGGCACCGAGTAGCCGCCGGTCATCAACAGGGCCGACCCACTGAAGATGGATAGCGAACCGAGCGTTACGAGGAAGGAGGGAATCTTCCCCTTCGCGAAGACAACGCCGTTCAGCACGCCGACGCCCGTCCCTGCGAGGATGCCAAGCAGGAGAGCGAGCATACCGAGCTGGTAGTCGTTGATAAGTATCGCCGTGATGACCCCCGACAGCGAGACGATCGATTCGACCGACAGGTCGATGCTCTGCTGGAGGATGGGGAAGGTACCGGCCAAGGCGACGAACAGCAGAATCATGCTGTTCATCATCACGTTCCCGACCAGGTTGTCGTAGGTCAGGAACACTTCTGATGTGGCCGTAAAGACCGCTATCAGTATCAATAGCATCAGGAACGGACCCAAGTCTACGAGGAGGTCTGTGACCGAGCGGTTCTTTCGATACTCTCCGAGCCAATCGACAACTGGATTGCCTGAGGTTTCTTCTGACATTTTATATCATCTTTCTGATTAGTTCCGATTCCATTGGTTTATCTCCGGGTGGTGAGTCGACTACGTCAACCAACTCGCCTTCGTGCATCACGCCAATGCGGTTGCTCATCCCGATGAGTTCGGGTAGTTCGTCTGCGATGAAGACCATCGAGACACCGTCGTCGGCGAGCTGGCGGAGTATGCGGTACACCTCCTCTTTGGCACCGACGTCGATGCCGCGTGTCACGTTGTCCATAACGAGGACCGAAACCTCGCGCTGGAGATTCTTTCCGAGGACGACTTTCTGCTGGTTGCCGCCGCTGAGATTGATGAGCGGCGACTCGATGCTGGGCGTCTTGACGTTGAGCCGCTCAACGATGTCCTCTGCCATCTCGTCTTCCTTCTCGAAGTCGATGAGCCAGGGGACTGTTCCCAACCCAGGCACGCGGTCGGCGACGAGGTCGGTACCGATACTCGGCAACGAAACGTTGACTCGCAACGGTTGGTAGAGAAGCGTTCCCTCAGACTGGCGTTCTTTAGGGACGTAGCCGATACCCTGGTTGACCATCCGGTGGACGGAACCCGTCTCGACGGCGGTACCGTCGATGGCGAGCTCGCCGGTGTCCGCGGCGTCTACCCCGCTGAGCACGCGGCCGAGGGCGCTCTTCCCGCTACCCATCACACCACAGATTCCGAATATCTCGCCCTCGCGGACGTCGAAAGAGACGTCCTCGAAGTGTCCCTCGTTGCCGAGATTCGACACTGTGAGGGCTACTTCGCTGTTCTCGACGTCGCGCTGGTCGGAGGCCTGGTAGTACTCTTCCGAAACCTCGCGGCCAACCATGCTCTGTTGGAGCTTGTCCTCAGTGGCGTTTTCCTGCTCGAAATGGTTGACGATTTTGCCGTCCCGAAGGACGTAGATGCGGTCGCTGATCTCGAGGACTTCGTCGAGTTCGTGAGATACGAACACGAACGAGGCCTGGTCTCGGAGGTCCTCGATACGGTCGAACAACAGGTCACGGCCGTCCTCCTCGAGGCCCGCAGTCGGCTCGTCAAGCAGTATTATCGGGTGGTCGGTGTGGACCGTCTCGGTGAACGCCTTCGCGATGCTCAGCATCTGCCGGTCGCTGAACGAGTAGTTCGCGACACGTTTCTCGAGGTCCAGATCGATACCGAGTGAGCTCAAAATCTCTGCACCCTCGCGTTTGAGGGTGTCAGAATCGAGGACGCCAGCGGTCGAGTAGTCCGGGAATTGCTCCAGGAACAGGTTCTCGTAGCCTGATAGGTTCGGGATGACGTTGTGTTCCTGGTGGACGATAGCGACACCCTGATGGGATGCCATCCGAGGGTTCGTGATCGACACTCTGTCCCCGTCGACGTAGATGTGGCCCTGGTCTTGCTGGTAGATTCCACTGAGGATGTTCAGCAGGGTGCTTTTACCCGCACCGTTCTCACCCACGAGCCCTACTACTTCACCGGTCCGTAACTCGAGGCTGACATTGTCCAGCGCGACGACGTTGGTGAACTCTTTCCGGATGTTTTCGACTCGGAAACGGACCATCGAGTCAGAATTTTGTACGGCGTGGTCGGCTGAATCGACGTTTGAATTCATCGAACGACTCGGAGTGCCCCGGTTTTGGACGTTGGTTGTGTGGTGTTCATTCTTTGTTCGATATTACTGGTGACAGTTGGGGTTATAGGTACGGATTTGCCCCGTTCTGATTTCGTTGCTTGTAGTCCTCGTCAACTTGGTTGAAGAGGGCTTCGTCGTCGTAGGCATCCGGAATCTGCAGGTTGCTAGGCTTGTTCTCCTCCGTCCACTTGAGTTGCTCCCACTCGGACTTCCGAATGGGGACAATGCGGTGTTGGGGGTCCCAGTCGTCCCCACTTTCGTGGACGGACATCGCCTTCCAGTCGTACGGGGAGTGCCCGTCGCTGTAAGCGACGGACATGTACTTCTCCGGCGTGGCAAAGCGGGTGTTGAGGTCACTGAACTTCGACTGGTCCAGTTCCGGGTTGAGAACTGTCAGTGTCCGAACCCACAGCATGCGCTCCGGAACCTTGGGCCGCCATCCGTGGAGCCAGTCCCACGCCTTTGCGACGGCCCAACCGCCCTGCCAGAACGGTGGTGCTGCTTGCTCTTGGACCTGGTATGGTTCACCGGAGTCCGGCCCATTATTGCGGATGTACTCGATGTTCGAGAGCGCGCCATCGAACCCGGTGAACGGAATCGCCATGTCGTTCTCGGAGAGAATCGACGCCGCACCGAGACCGAGTGTGCCGTTGTTGCAGTAGACGCCGTCGATGTCGTCGCCGTAGTTCGAGACGAACGCTGACATCACTTCGCGTCCTTTCTTGCGGGTCCACCCACCGGAGTACTGGTGGGCGAGGACGTTGATGTCGGGATATTCCTCTGCGGCCTGCTTGAACCCCTCGTAGCGATAGGATCCGATGTGTCCCTTCGGGCCGAGGATGACGACGACGTTCCCCGAGCCACCCATCTCCTCGAAAAGGATTTTGGCGGGAATCGCTCCGGCGTGGAACGTCTCCGGAATCTGGTACTGGACGAATTCCGGACCCACAGAAGATGGCACCAGCCATTTGCCCATCGACCAATACTCAAAGAATGGGACGCCGTTGTCCACAGCAGTCTCCGCGAGCGATCGAACACCCGAGTCACTCGGTGCGGTGGCGGCTATCATATCCGCGCCGCTGGTAATCGCTCCTTCAATCTGTGATATCTGCTTGCTCAGTTGACCACCATGGTCCTGTGCGCTCGCAGAAAGGCCGAAGTCCTCTGCCGCCTCCTTCATCCCGTTGAGGAATGCCTTCCAGAGGTCTATCTTAAGACTGTCAGGGGACATGAACGCCTTGTCTATCGTCTCACTGTAGCCGTTGTCGTCCCCACTTTCTGCCGTTGATTCTGTTGGTGTATCGGTTCCACCGTTACCTGCCCCGTTGTCAGAGCCGCCAGTACACCCAGCGAGAGAAGTTATCGTTGTCGCGCCAACCACCCCACCGACAGCCTTCAGGTATCGGCGACGTTGTTGGTTGGTTCCCTCGACTCTGCTATGGTTTGCCATATGCAAGAACTCGGTTTGTATCCACCTCACAAAAGCCTTATGATTGTTGATTATATTACACGATAGTGCGTGTGAGACATCTGATGAAGTGGGGCTATTCGCACATCGTTGCATTTGAGTAACGTTTTCGTCCCTCGTCGTCCACTACAACGTATGGTCGTTCCAGAAACGTTCTCGCACATCGGTCTCCGTACGGTTAATGTCGCTAACACAGTTGCTTCCCTAGAAGACCTCTTAGGGGTCAACGTCATGGACCAGGGTCGAATCAAAAAGGGTGACTGGGAACGTGACGTTCAGTACGCTGCTCTCGAACTCGCCGACAAGACAGTTTTCGTCGTTCACCCCACTCCCTACGAGGCCGCAGGACTTGTCGAACCTCTCGAACCCGGTATTGCTCACTACGGAGTCGAGGTCGACAACATAGATACCGCACTCGAGGACTGGAATGACGACGAGATTCTCATGGAGCCATTCGAACTCGATGAAACACGGTACGCCTTCTGCAGTGGTCCCGATAATACACGAATCGAACTCGTCGAGTCGCCCACGGGCTGAGCTTGGCAATAATTGATGCCACGTCCTCTCCATGACGCCTATAGTGGACGACAGTCGTAGACGCCGTACTCAACTCTCGTGTTCTTCGCGCGTGCACGCAGGTTTGATTACTCCCGTCCCGTCGGGTGTGGGGTCGCCTTGCTCTCGACCGATGTCAACATCGTGAGCACCCTGCACGGTTGGACGGAGTTCGAGTTGTTCACCGCCGAATCCGTGCTTTTCGCCGAACTCGGCCGACCAGAAGCGAGTTACCAGTTGTAATTTCAACGATGGGACGATGGTGGAACGACACCGGTTGAATCCAGATCGACACGGTCACCGATACGCACAATTTCGAGACTGCGGGGGTACTCGAAAGATGCGACGTCTTCGTGTAGGGACTTCGGGTCGTCGAGCACGCCTTTCCACATATCGTAGTGAGAAGGCAGGAAGCGGTCAAGTTGGAGCGCGTTCGCCGCCTCGACAGACTCGCTCGTCGTCATGTACCACTTCGTGGAACGGGTTTCGTTTTCAGCCTCGTGGTAGACCCGCCCAACCGTACCAATCGCGAGAACGCCGAGGTCGATATCGAACTCGTCGCCGATAGCCTCGAATTCAGCAGCTGGTTTGCTATCACCGCCGTGGAAGAATGTTCCCGTGTCGTGCTCGATGACGTATGATACGGGTTCGATGGCGTCACTGTCGTTAGCACCACGGACGTGCACTTTAAAATCACCAACTGTGAATGAGTCACCCGCGGCAATAACCTCCCGCTGGTCCTCGTTGACACGCAGGTCGCCATGGTAGTCGGCTGACTCGTAGCAAGCACTTGGCGCGTAGAGCATCCCGCCATCGTCGAGCAACGGGCCGTAAGATGGTGGGTGCATATGGTCGATGTGTTCATGTGTAGTGAGGACACCGTCACACTCCGTTGCGTCGATAGGGTTCATGGGTACCGGAATCATCCGAACGAGCCCCGGCGGGCTTGCATCAGCGAAATAAGGGTCGATGTAGAGTGTAGTCGTCGCAGAACGAACGACGAAGCCGTTGCAACCGAGGTACCATATCGAGACGCCACCTGGGGAAGTCTGTTCGATTTCGCTGACGAGCCAGTCGCCCCACGTCGAATGTATCGTGTCTTCTGTCATGGCTAGAATCGACTCGTTCGGATGAGATACCCCGTACGAGTTTGAATCTTTCGGGGGTGTGTAAAAATTGATGTGTTTGTATCAGGATACCAATAGGAACGCGTTTCGGTGAGCATGAAGGCACGCCGTGGTAGTGACCGCCCTGAGTTGAGTTTCGTTTCTGTAAGACTATCCGCAGAGAGTATCGCACCAGAACGGGCGTCGATGGAGCGGCTCATTCTCTGCAAATCGTTTCGGGTTTCTAAAGAATGACAATCCCTAAGTTAGTGTCATTACCGAATGAGTCGGAAGGTCGTGAGGGTGGATGCAGATTGGAGACAAGTCACCACCTCGTAGAACAACGGTCTCGAAGGACAGAGTGACGGACTTTCTGAACTGCAATCTGGCGAGGCAGAAACGCTCCAAAAACTCAGTGTGCGACACGAGTGAACGAGTTTGCGATAGTTCAGATTGTATCGAATATAGAATTACAAACGTAATTGTGTAATTCTAATTGATCCATATCGATTTTTGTGCAACGATAGTGAACAAACGCGTATAGGGTTCTGGCCATGTGGAGCTACCACAGTATCGGTTCGCTTCGGAATCCGGAGAACAACGTCAACGTCCCGGTGTCTTCGTTGAGCTGTTTCACCGCATCCACGCTCTCGTAGCGAGGTCTAGCGTCGTGTCGCCGGGGGTCCCTCGCGCTGGCCGAGGAGGGTCGCAATTTCGGCGAACCGGTCGGGTTCAGACGGAACGTCATACTCCATAACGTGAGGGAGGGGTACCGCATTTGAACCCGTGGCCGATACCGTGTTCGACGACGAGTGGATAGGTCAACGCGTGAACCGCGCCGAGGCCTGAATTTACGAACGCCTGACCCGCGAGCGTCGCGGCGAAACACATATCGTAACGTGCTTGGTCGTTGGCCGCGCCTTGGTGAACTGCCTGCCGGAGATTCGATCCAATTAGCGTGTCTTTCGACGCTGTTAGGAATTGTGGGACACGTCTCAACTAAGTGGCTTCGTGAAGTGCTGATTCTAAGGACTGGGGTGTTCGTAGTTAGCGCAGATATGAAATATTCCCTAAATTTTTGATTAGCTCGTTGTCCATGCACGACAATGAGTTTAAGCGGCATCTGACGAAAACGGAGAACCAAACGGGAAAACCTTATGTCGCTATATAGAATCCGACACGGGTGGCTCACCGAGCATCGGAGGCTAGGCTAATTGCGAGTCGAATCCCCCGTTCGAAGGCGAGATTCCGGCGAAGTGCTCGATTCCTCCCCAGCCCGAACGGTGGCGTCTCGACCGGCGGCTACCCCGAGCCGTCACCGAGCCCCAGTTCGTCGTGGAATACCGACGTGAGGCGGTCGGCCGTCCAGCCGTTTTCGTTTATCGCGGTTCGCTCGATTTCGGGCTCCGAGAGGACGCTGACGGAGTCGCCGACGGCGCGTATCGTCCGGCCGGTGATACCGGCCGCGTCGTCGCTCATCAGCGCGGCGACGACCGGCGCGATTTTCTCCGCCGACTTCGACTCGTCGTCGAGGAGGCCCTCGGTCATCCGCGTGTACGCGATGGGTAACAGGGCGTTCACTCTGACGTTCGACGCGGCGAGTTCCCGTGCCGCCGTCCGCGTGAGTCCGAGGATGCCCGCCTTCGCCGCTCCGTAGTTCGCCTGCCCGACGTTCCCGAGCGCCGACGGACTCGTGACGCTCACGAAGGACCGCTCCGACGCGAGCCCGCCTTCGGTCTCCTCGTCGCGGTCGCGCCAGTGGCGAGCGAGGTTCCGGAGGAGCGAGAAGTGGCCGCGCAGATGAACGTGAATCACGGCGTCCCACTCCTCGCCCGTCATGTTCGTGAGATACGAGTCGCGGAGGATGCCGGCGTAGTTGACCGCCCCGTCGATTCGCCCGTACGCTTCGAGGGTGTCCTCTATGAGGGTCTCCGTGTACTCCAGGCTGGTTATGTCGCCGACGTGCGCCATCGCCTCGCCGCCGCCGGCTTCGATTGCTTCGGCGGTCGTCGCGGCTGGGTCTTCCGCGGTGCCCTCGCCCGCGATCGACGTTCCGAGGTCGGTGACGACGACTGTCGCACCGTTCGCGGCCAACTCCTCCGCGGTGGCTCGACCGAGGTCGCCGCCACCGCCGGCGACGACGTACACGTTTCCGTCAAGAAGGTTCGTCATTCGTACTGTTCTGCACTGTCAAACCTTATAAGATATACGTGCGTCTCGCCCCGCTTTCGACCCGTCGTTGCCTCTCGGTCGTTGGGTGCGACCGCGAACGCGACTGAGTATCTCGCGTCTCGACCCAAACGAATATACATTGATGTATACATTATATAATCATTCAATATGATCCTTCGTGTATGTTCGTTATTGTTCATGTCAGTTACGTGCATAGAGCTGTAATGGTGTGTGCCCGAACATGTCGGTTCTAGTTACTGTATACGTCTGTGTATACTCGCTCGGTTCACGGTGCTCCGACTCAGCAGGGCAGGAAACGGGCACCGAGAACAGTCTATGCAATGCTCTCGGTCGGAACACATCAATTCCCACAGCCCTCGCCGGCGGCGCGTCGTCGACGACGTGACGGCGGGACGGTGGAATGCGGGGCGGCCGTGAGTACGGTTGCGCTCCCTCAGAGAAGTTCGCGGGCGATGATGTTCTTCTGTATCTCGTTCGTCCCCTCGTATATCTTCGTGATACGGGCGTCACGGTAGTACTTCTCGACCAGGTTGTCCTCGACGTATCCCGGTCCGCCGTGTACCTGAACGGCTTCGTCAGCGACCTCGACGGCCCGTACGCTGGCGAACTGCTTCGCCATACTCGCGAGCTTCATCGCGTCGTCGTCCCCGCGGTCGCTCGCGGAGGCGGCGCGATAGGTCAGCGACCGAGCGGCCTCGACCGCAGAGCCCATCTCCGCAATCTTGTGTTGGATGGCTTGATACTCCTTAATCGACGACGAACTCGAAGCCGGGTACGAGACCGGACAGGTGCTGTTCGGCATCGACATGGCGATTTCGGAGGGCGAGACGGTCTCGCTGTTAGGGCGAAACGGTGCCGGGAAGACGACCACTATTCGCTCGATTGTCGGCGCTGAGACGCCTCGCGTAATCGACGGGTCGATGACGTTCCGGGGGACGGACCTGCTCGCCTGCCCGACACACGAAATCGCCGACCTCGGCCTCGGCTACGTTCCGGAAGAGCGGCGGTGCTTCCCGCGATTGACCGTCGCGGAGAACATCCACGTGGCGGCGACGTCCGTCGACGACCCCCTCCCCGAGTCCGAGATGTTCGAGTTCTTCCCCGAACTCGACCAGATACGCGACCGCGACGCGAAGAACCTAAGCGGCGGGCAACAGCAGATGGTCTCCATCGCTCGCGCCCTCGTCGCGAACCCGGAGTTGATGCTACTCGACGAGCCGTGCGAGGGCCTCGCGCCGACGATCGTCCGGCAGGTCGAAGCGGGCATCCGGCGGATAAACGAAGAGCGCGGCGTGACGGTGCTCATGGTCGAACAGAACGTCGCCGCGGCCATGGCAATCGCCGACCGACATTACATCCTGGAGGAGGGCAACCTCGTCAACGAGGTGACGACGGCGCGGCTCAGAGAAGACGAAGACCTCCGACAGGAGTATCTCGGCGTCTGACGCGTTCGACTCGCGTCCCGAGCGCGAGGGGAACCGAACGCTCGAACGCTCGCCGACTGTCCGTCTTCGGCTCGCGTCGGTCCGACCGACTGTGTCGATACGAGACTGGGTTCGGTGCGGCTTTCGCATCGGGACGGGTCTCCTCGGCGGGACACAAACTGCAGACGGCTCCGAAAACCTATCATACCCCGCCGTCGAAAATCGATTCAATATGACCAACAAACGACCCGACTGGGAATTCAAAGACCGCGATATCATCATTCTCCGCGAACTCGGCCGCGACCCACAGCTCTCCGCTCGGGAGCTGACGACCGTGCTCAAAGAGGAGTACGACATCGATGTCTCGCACGTGACGGTCAGCAAATCGATTCGCGACATGCGGAGCGCGGGCGTGTTTCGGGAGGCCATCATCCCGAACGAAGACTACTTCACGTTCTCGCTGATGGAGTTCAAGTTCAACCCGGAGAACTTCGCGGACCACTGGCGGGAGACGATGGAGTTCCTCCGCGATAGCCAGTACACGCTCTTTTATTTCCTCTCCGACGGCGAGTATCAGTGGAAGGCGGTCATGATGTTCCCGAGCCGAGAGGTGCAGTCCCGGTGGCTCCACGACTTCTACAAGGACCACGGGAAGATGGTCCACAACGTCCGCAGTTCGGTGATGACCAACGTGCTGAAGTTCGGGACCGAACCGCAACTGTTCGACCACCTCAAAGAGGACGCCGACGACTGACCGACGGCCGGAGTCGCGCTCCTGCCCGGCGGTACCCACTCGCCCCGGCGGTATCCGCCGAGGCGCGAACAGAATGGCCCGGAACTGGACCCCGCGAGGCTACGGTTCGGCCTCGGCGTAGAAGTTGAACGCCTCGAACACCGGGCGGTCGGTCATCCCGAGGAGAATCGCTTCGCCGTCGGGGTCGTGGTGGTGAATCTCGTCCGGCGGAATCACGAAGATGTCGCGTTCGCTCCATTCGAGCACGTCGTCGCCGACGTGCGTCGCGCCCTCGCCCTCGATGACGAAGTACGCGTCGACGGCGTTGTGGAAGTGCGGGTCGGTCTCCTCTTGGAGCAACTGCGCGCGGAACGACATCGTCGGGAACAGCGGCGGCTGTCCGGTCGCGGGGTTGACGTACGAGAGGCTGTAGCCGTCGTGCGGGTCCGGGTCGTCGTTGTCCGCTCGCTGTCGGAGAGTCTGGAGGGTGTCTTTCCAGCTGAATCGGTACGGCGGCGTCGCGGCGCAGTTCCCCTCGAAGGGGCCGGGAATCCCGTCTTCTTTCGTGTCCTCGAACGGGCGGGCGCGTCCGTACTGCGACTCCCAGTACCCCTGCGACTTCGTCACGGGCTGGCGGTCGAGTTCGTGGTTCTCGAAGGTGTTGCGCGCGTTGAGCGAGTCGAGGACGAGCGGGAGGTCGAGCACGTCGAGCCACGCGGCCGTCTCATCGCCGTCGTTGACGTGGTCGTGCCACTCCCACTGCGGCGTCGTGATGAGGTCGTTGTCCCGCATGGGGAACTCCTCGCCCGCGACGACGGTCTTCATGTCCTCGCTCCCGTCGATAGTGAACCGAAGCGCGTTCGCCCCGTGTCGGTGTGCCGGCGCGGTCTCGCCGGGCGAGACCGTCTGGACGCCGACGTAAATCGTGTTCGAGATGGCGTTTCGGTATCCCGTGTTGACGGGCACGGCGACGCGTCGCTGGAACCCCGGCGGGAGGTCCGCGATGGGGACGTCCTGTTCGATGGCGTCGATGGATGCCTGGATATCCTCCCACTTCCAGATGTCCGCCTCGAACCCGCCGAATTGGTTTCCGAAGTCCTTTTCGACTTCCCAGAGGGGTCGCAGGTCGTTCTCCTCGAGGAGACGCTCCGTGTCGGTACTCATCTCTAGGAGTTCCTTCGGCTCTTGTTCAGCCATGGTGTAAAGTTCCCGAGGATTCTTCATAAATGTATGGGTCCATTCTCGTCGCGTGGCGTCGCTACGGGCGGACGCCGTCACCCGTCACCCGCCACCCGGGTCGCTACTGGCTCACTTGCGCGTCGAATATCTCCTTCGAGGGGTACAGCTCGCGGCAGTCCTCGCAGACCATCTGCCCCTGAATGGCGTACTCCCAGAGCTTTCCGCCGCAGGTCGGGCAGTCGAAATGGGCCCGAACGAACGGGTTCGATTTGGCGTAGATGTTTTCGAACTCGGCCATACGGCCACACGGTTCGGACGTCACAAAAACATGTCGTCGGTCGCCTCGACCGCGGCGACGCCGGCGTGAGTCACCCCTCGGTGTACGGTTCGATGGCCTCTCGGAGTTCGACCGGGAGGTCGCGCGAACTGACGTCGTCCGTGCTCGCACAGACGCGGGTCTCGTGGCCGGTGAACGTCACCTCGCCGTCTTGGTTGCGCGCGACGTAGTCGAAGCGGAGGCTCCGGGTGCCGAGCGTCGGCGTGATGGTTATCTCGATTTTGTCGCCGGCTTCCATCGGGCGCTCGAACTCGAAGTCGATTTCGACGAGCGGGAGCCCGAAGTCGTATTCCAGAGAGATTTCCCAGAGCGGGAAGCCGACCTCCTCCATGAACATGTCCGAACTCTCGTGGAGCGTGTCGACGATGCGGGGGTAGTGCGCGATGCCGAAGGGGTCCGTGTCGGAGAACCGGACCGTCCACGTGCGCGTGAAGCCGGTCATTCTTCGAGCACCACGAGCGCGTCGAGTGCGGTCGCACCGCTCGGCGTCACCAACACCGGGTTCACGTCGATTTCGGCGATGTCCTCCCGCTCGACGAGCAGGTCGCCGACGCGCTTGACGACGCCCGCGAGCGCGTCGATGTCCGCCCGGTCGCTCCCGCGATAGCCTTCGAGAAGCGGCGCTGACCGCAACTCCTGTACCGCCGCCCGCGCCGTCGCCTGCGTGACCGGGGCCAATCGATGGGCGGTGTCTTCGAATATCTCGGTGAAGACGCCGCCGAGTCCGGTGAGCACGACGGGACCGAACGAGGGGTCCCGAAGCCCGCCGACGATGACCTCAGTGCCGGCGTCGACGTCGGCGGCGGCTTCGACCAGCACGTCGGCGTCGATACCGCTGTCGGCGGCGGCGTCGAAGACGTCCGCCGCGACGGCCGCGGCCTCGTCGGCGTCCGCGACGCCGACAGTCACGCCCAGTCCGCCCATCCACTCGCTTTTGTGGGTCACCGCCGGCGAGGAGACTTTGAGCACGACAGGGAACCCGATTCGCTCGGCCGCCGCGGCGGCGTCCTCGGGCGTCGAGGCGACTTCGAACGCCGGGGTCTCGATGCCCGCGTCGGCGAGAAGCCCCTTCGCCTCGGCCTCGGTGAGCGTCGTCCGGCCGTCGGCGCGAGCCCGTTCGATGGGGTCCGACTCACGCATTGTCGACCACCTCCGCGGGCGCGGCGTCCGCAGTGACGCGCGCATACTCGGCGAGCGCGGCGATAGTATCGGCGGCCCGCTCGGGCGACTCGAACACGGGGACGCCGACGGATTCGAGTTCCTCGCGGTCCGGTTCGAGGAGCGATTCGGGGCCGGCCGTCGCGAACACGACCGGCTTTCCGACGGACTCCGCGAGCCCGTCGAGGTCCTCGGTGGGGAACCCGAGCGCGGCCTCGTGAAGCTCGTACACGAGGACGGCGTCGACGTTCTCGTCGGCCGCGACCGCGCGGACAACCTCGCCGAACTCCGGCATCGGCCGCCCCGTGTCGACAGGGTTCGCCGAGTACGTGATGCCGGGGAGAATCTCGTTCACCGTCGCCCTCGTCTCGTCTTCGAGCGGCGGGAGCGAGACGCCCGCCTGTTTCAGGCGGTCCGCGATGATGATACCGGGGCCGGCCTGCGCCGTCACGACGCCGACGTTCGTCCCGTCCGGGAGCGGCGCGGTCGCCGCGACGTGGCCGGCGTCGAGGAGTTGGCTCGTCGAGTCGACCGTCGGCACCCCGTACTGCGCGAACCCGGCCTGATAGAGCGCGTGGTCGCCGGTGAGCGCGCCGGTGTGCGACTCGGCGAAGTCGCCGACGTCCGCTTCACCGACCTTGTAGGCGAAGATGGGCGTCTCCGCGTCGTAGCAGGTTTCGAGGAGCGAGCGCGCGTCGTCGGTCCCCTCGACGTGGAGTACGATTGCGCCGGTGTCGGGGTCGCCGTCGAGGTATTCGATGACCTCTTCGAAGCCGACGTTCGCGCGGTTGCCCAGCCCGACCATCGCGGAGAGCCCGCGTCGCTCGCGGGTCGCCTGAAACGCGATGGAGTGGGCGACGCCGCCGCTCTGGGCGACGATTGCGAGGTCGCCCGCCGGGAAGCTCTCGACGCCGGTGGCGAACGAGCCGTACAGCCCCGTCCGGGGGATGACGAAGCCGCTCGTGTTCGGGCCGAGCAGGGCGATGCCGTGTTCGTTGGCAGTCTCGGTGAGTCGGCGCTGTATCTCCGCGCCGTCGTCGCCGGCCTCGGCGAAGCCGCCGGAGTAGATGACGGCGGCACCCACGCCCGCCGCGCCGCACTCTTCGATGACCTCCGGCACGACCGGCGCGGGAACACAGAGCAACGCGAGGTCGACGTCGTCGTCGATGTCGGTCACCGACGCGACGAACGGTTCGCCGAACGCGGTGCCCTCGGCGGACGGGTTGACGGGGTAGACCCGCCCGCCGAAGTCGTGGACGTTCTCCATCGCCTCGTAGCCGATTTTTCCCTCCTTCGTCGACGCCCCGACGACCGCGATAGAAGACGGGTCGAACAGTCTGTCGAGTTCGAATTGGTGAGTCACGTCAGCACGTATTCGGAACAGGAGCATAGTGCTTTCGACCCCGCGGACCCGCCGTCGCGGGCGTCCGCGGGTCGGCGCTCAGGCCGACTCCGATGCGGTTCGGGACGGGCCGTTCTACCTTGTTCGGAGCCCCCCGTTCTACCGTGCGGTTCGGACGGCCCGCTCGACCTGTTCGATTGGTGTCGGGGGGCGTTCCGCGTCGTCGTCGCGGTCGCCGAGTTGGGTCCGACACGACGCGCCCGGCGCGACGACCCGCTGTCCGTCGCTCGCCGCCACCTGCTCGAAGAGGATGTCCCCGATAGCGTCGCTCATCGACCGGTGTTCGGCCTCGTAGCCGAAGCTTCCGGCCATCCCGCAACAGCCCGAATCGAGCGGGTCGACCGCGTAGCCGGCGCGCCTGAGCACCCCGACCGCGTGGTGGTCTTTCTTCACGGACTTCTGGTGACAGTGGCCGTGGTAGGCGAGCGACTCGCTCGGCGCGTCGAACGCCAGTCGCTCGTCGAGTCGGAACGAATCGAGGTACTCCATCACGCCGTAGGTGTTGCGAGCGACCCGCTCGACGGCGGGCCCCGAGAGCAGGTCGAGGTAGTCCGACTGGAGCATCACCGCGTCCGAGGGCTCGACCAACACCACGTCGCGTCCCGATTCGACCTTCGGGGCGAGTTCTGCGACGTTCTCGCGCGCCGTGTCCCGCGAGATATCGAGAAAGCCTTTCGAATGCGCGGGCCGGCCGCTGTCGGTGTGGTCCGCGAGTTCGACGCGAACGCCCGCCGCCTCCAGCACGCGCACGGCCGCTTTTCCGGGTTCCGGGTGACTGTAGTTCGTGTACGTGTCGACGAAGAAGACGGCCGTCCGCTCGGCGTCCGCCGGGGCGACCTGCGACCCGCCGCGGGCCTCGAACCAGTCGTGGAGCGTCTCGCGCTCGAACGACGGGAGCGTCGCCTCGGACGTGATGCCGACCGCGGACTCCAACAGGGACCGCGCGCCCGGGAGTTTCGTCGCCCAGTTCGAGACGGGCGCGAACGCGCTCCCCACCTTCGAGAGCGTGTCGACGTTGGCGAACAGCTTATCGCGGAGGCTCGCCCCCTCGCGGCGGTGGTACTCGTGGGTCATCTCGGCTTTCAGCTTCGCCATGTCGACCTCGCTCGGACAGTCGTTCGAACAGCCCTTACAGCCGATACAGAGGTCGAGCACCTCGTGCATGAACTCGACGTCGAACTGCTCGTCCGCCGAGAGGTCGCCGCTCATCGCCTGCCGGAGGAGGTTCGCGCGGCCGCGCGTCGACTGTATCTCCTCGCCGCTGGCCCGGTAGGTCGGACACATCACGCCGCCGGTCGTGTCTTGGTCGCCGCGACAGCCGGCACAGCCGTGACAGAGTTCGGCCATCCCCTCGAACCCGTTGTCGTTCGCCCATTCGAGCGCGGGGTCGAAGCCGGCGTCGAACTCGTAGTCGGGGTCGTATCGCAGGTCGTCGGTCATCGAGACGCGCCGGGCGCGCTCGGGCGTGTCGTCCGGGAGCGACTCGTCCGGTTCGTAGCCGCAGACCTGTCCGGGGTTGAGGAGCCAGTCGGGGTCGTACGCCGTCTTCAGCTCTCGGAACGTCTCCCACAGCGAGTCGCCGTAGAGCCTGCGGTTCCACTGGGTGCGCGCCCGACCGTCGCCGTGTTCGCCCGAGACGCTCCCGCCGAGGTCGACGACGAGCTCGGTCACTCGGTCGGAAATCTCCTCGTACGTCGCGAGGCCCTCGGCGGTCTTCGTTGTGACGAGCGGGCGGACGTGCAGGACGCCCGGCCCGGCGTGGCCGTAGAACGCCGCGAACGTCCCGAGGTCGTCGAGCACGTCGCGGAATCCGCCGACGAACTCGGGGAGGTGCTCGGCCGGAACGGCGCAGTCCTCGATGAACGAGAGGTGTTTCTCGTCGGTCGTCCGCGAGAGCAGAATCGGATTGCCGGCCTTCCGGAGCTTCCAGACGCGGCCGCGCGCCGCCTCGTCGTGGGCCTCGATGGCGTCGACGGCGCTCTCGCCGACGCGGTCCGCGACGAGCGCGTCGACCTTCTCGCGGCCGGTCTCGTCGTCTTCGGCGTAGAACTCGACGAGGAGCGCCGCCCGCGTGCCGTCGGGGAGCATCCCCACGACGTCTTCGAACTCCGAGGTGTCGCCGGCGAGGTCGATGAGCGTGTCGTCGATGAACTCGACGGCCGCCGGGTCGTGTTCGAGGACCGCCACGACGTCTCTCACCGCCGTCATCAGCTCGTCGTAGGTGAGAAGCGCGACCGCTTTGGTCTCCGGGACGGGTTCGAGCGAGACGGTGACCTCGGTGATGAGCGCGAGCGTCCCCTCGGAGCCGGCGAGCAGTCGAGCGAGGTTCACCGACCCCGACTCGGCCTCGTCGACGAGCCAATCGAGGTTGTAGCCCGAGACGTTGCGCTTCAGGTCGGGGTAGCGCTCGCGGACGAGGTCCGACTCGGATTCGAGGATGCGGTGGACTTCGGCGTAGACGCGCTCTCGGATGCTCCCGTCGGGGTCGGCCCCCTCGCGGAGCGCGTCCAGCGTGACCTCGCCGAACGTCGTCACCGTCCCGTCGGCGAGGACGGCCTCGACTTCCTCGACGTAGGCGTCGGTCTTGCCGTACTTCAGCGAGTGCGACCCCGTCGAGTTGTTCCCGATTGCGCCGCCGATGACGCTCCGGTTCCCGGCGGCGGGGTCGGGCGCGAACTTCAGGTCGTGCGGCGCGAGCGTCTCGTTCAGCTTTGCGAGCGTGACGCCCGGCTGGACGCGCGCCGTCCGCGCCTCGGGGTCGACCGACAGCGGCGCGTCCATGTATCTCGTGAAGTCGAGGACGACCGCCTCGTTCACCGTCTGTCCGGCGAGGCTCGTCCCGCCGCCGCGCGGGAGCACGGGGACGTCCTCCCGTGCGCAGTATTCGACGACCGCCGCGACGTCTTCGGTGTCCGCCGGGAAGACGACCCCGATGGGCGTCACCTCGTAGGCGCTGGCGTCGGTCGCGTACAGCTGGCGGGAGTAGGAGTCGAAGCGGACGTCGCCGCTGACGCGCCGTTCGAGCGCGGCGACGAGGTCCGGCCGTTCGACGTCGTCGCTCACGTAGTCGTAGTTCGTGTCCGATGCGTCTGCCGGGTCGGTGGCGGCTGTCTGTCGCGTCGTCATGCGGTGGTCTCGGATAGTAATCGCAACGTCTTGGTCGGTGGTCGCGTCGGCGAACTCGGTGCCGGGTCGGTTCCGCTCGTCCGCGATGAGGCTGTCGTCTCGGAGAGCCCCGAACCGACACCGGCGGCGGTCGCCGTTGACTCTCGTACACGCGAACGGACGAAGGCATCGTATTAGTGGCTTACGCTACCACACGTCATCCGGTCGCTCGTCGCACCGGTGGCTGGCTGAGCCACCGGGCGACCGGAACGCCACAGGACCGCCGGGCGACCGAAACGACAGGACTGCCGACGACCGGAGCGACTGACGCGTGGGCGGTCAGTCGGCCCGCAGAAAAACCGCGGAGCGGGTCAGTTCTGGCCGTGCTTCTGGACGTCCACGTCGGCGAACGACACGTCGCGTTCTTCGACGCCGACGGTCATCGAACCGATGTTCTCGATTGTCGCGTCGACGGTGTCGCCGTCCGCGAGGGGGCCGACGCCTTCCGGCGTCCCGGTCGTGATGACGTCGCCGACCTCTATCGTCGCGCCGATGGAGGCGTACTGGACGACGTCCGCGCACGTGTACACCATCTCACTGGTGTTTTCGGACTGACGGACCTCGCCGTTCACGGCGAGTTCGAGGTCGAGAGACTGGGGGTCGCCGACCTCGTCGGGCGTGACGACGCAGGGGCCGACGACGGTGAAGGTGTCGTAGGATTTCCGGTTCGAGCGGTCCTGGTCGCCGCGGACGGAGATGTCGAGGAGAATCGTGTAGCCGAAGATGTTCTCCCACGCCTCGTCGTTGGAGACGTCTTTCGACTCCTCGCCCATGACGAACGCGAGTTCGATTTCGTGGTCGATTCGGCGGTCGGAAAACGGGATGACGATGTTCTCCGAGGGGCCGATGACACTCGACGGGGCCTTCAGGAAGTAGCCCTTGTCCTTGATGGAGAACCACTCGTCGGTCGTGATGTCCTTGTCCGCGATGGCCTCCGCGATGTGGTTCTCGTAGTTGAGCGGCGCGGCGATGACCTTCCCGGGGCGTTCGACCGGCGCTTCGAGCGTGACGTCCGACACGTCGACATCGGCGTCGGCGTCGACGTACTCGCTCGCGTCGTAGTCCCCTTCCATGTACTCGACGAGCGGCTCGTCGCTCGTGAGCCCGAGGCGGTCGGTCAAATCGACGATACCCTCGCCGTCGTCGGTCAACAGACCGAGTTGGCTCTGGTTGAATCGAACGAACTTCATTACACTCGTTGATTTACCCGCAGGTGTTTAAATTACACCGGTTCAGGTAGACTGGGAACCCCATCCCGTCGCCGTGACACGAACCACTATACCGGTCGGCGTCGCACCGTGAGGTAATGCAACACACGTTCGACGGGATGGAACCGGTGATAGACGAACGCGCGTCCGTCTCGGAGATGGCGTACCTCGTGGGAGATGTCGCAGTCGGACCCCGCGCGAGTCTCTGGCCGTTCGTCTGCCTCCGCGGCGACCGGGGGGCCGTGACGGTCGGCGCGGACACCAACGTACAGGAGTTCACGATGCTCCACGGCGCGACGGTCGGGGACGGCGTGAGCATCGGCCACGGCGCGGTCGTCGATTTCGCGACCGTTGAGGACGACGCGCTCGTCGGGATGGGGAGCCGCGTCCTCGGCGGGGCGACCGTCGAGTCCCACAGCATCGTCGCCGCGAACGCCGTCGTCACCCACGACCAGACCGTGCCGTCGGGCCATCTCGCGTACGGCGTCCCCGCGGAAACCCGACCGCTTTCGGACGCGCAACTGGCCGAAATCGACGACACGCGCGACCACTACGTCGAACTCGGCAGGGAGTTCGTCGAAGCCGGGCCGCATCGCTACGTGGAGTGACCGCCACCGAGACCGCCACCGGCGGGGCCACGCAGTCGACAGCTCATCGGTTTTCAGACAATACCGTAGACGGACCGACGTGACGTACCGACCGCAGTGGGGGTTCGATGCGAACCCGACCGTGCGGTTCGGCGAGTATCGTTCCGCCGAACCGGTGTTCGACGCGTTTTCATATCCTGAATAATTGTGTACAATTGGCGGTATACTGTCAAGTATACCTGTGAAGTATTCTACGCCCTCGGGCCGGGTAGCCGCCGGTATCGGCACGATGACTTTATGCACCAGCAGTACGAGCGTGTCACCAATGGTGCTGGAAATCAGAGCAGGGGAGTGTGTCGGATGAGTCCGCAGTACATCACGTCCGAGGACCACCTGCCGGCAGACACGGGGGGGGAAGTGACGGTTCAGGTGACGAATCAGGAGACGAAGGAGATATTTCAGACGCGTGCGCGCCTCTCGCGGGACAGTCACGACCTCGACGACCCGGAACCGCTGACGGTGCTCCGCGGCCCCCACGAGAACGTCGAAGAGCAGTGGTATATCGAGATAATCGAGGCCGACCTCGACGGGGCCCCGGTCGACGACGGCGTCCTCGACCGATGCATCGAGCAGAGTCGAACGCAGTCCGACGTGGTCACGGTGCGAAGCGAGGACGTCCGCGCCCTCGTCACGTACCTCGTCGAGACCGGGGAGTACGACTCCGTCTCCGAGGCGGTCCGGACGTTCGTGACCCAACACCTCGCCGAGACCCGGCCGTTGCTCCTCGACCGATACGTCGAGCGACGAGTCCGCCTCGAACAAAACGACCTCTCGAGGCGGCTCACCGGTGGTGACGAGACGTGAGCGCCGACCACCCCACGGAGAGTCTCCGCGAGTACGTCGCGCGTCTCGAACGCCGGGGCGACGTCGCTCGCATCGACCGGTCGGTCTCGTGGGACCTCGAAGCGAGCGCGATAACGATGCTCGCGAACCAGCGCGACGACCGGATTCCGCTCTTCGAGTCGGTCGCGGACACGGACATCGACGCGCGACTCGTCGGCGACCCGTACCGCGGCAGTCGGCGGCGGCCGTGGGACCGAATCGCCCTCGCGCTCGGACTGGACCCGGGACTGTCCGCCGACGAGTACTACGAGACGGTCATCGACCGGCTCAAGCGCCCCATCGCTCCCGAAACCGTCGACGGCGGCGACGCGCCCTGCAAGGAGGTCGTTCGGCGCGGCGAGGACGCCAACCTGCTGTCGCTCCCGTGGCCGTACATCCACGCCGGCGACGGCGGGCGGTACTCCAACCTCCACACGATGGTCGTCAAGGACCCCGACTCGGAGTGGATAGACTGGTCGGTGCATCGGGCGATGGTGCAGGACGGCGAGCGCGCGAGCCTGCTTCTCCTCGCGGGCGAGCAGACGCCGAACATCTACTACTACAAGTACGAACGACGGGGCGAGCCGATGCCGGTCGCGCTCGTCATCGGGGGAGAGCCCGCGACGCAGGTGACCTCCTCGATGTGGATTCCCACGGGGCGCGACGAGGCGGGGTTCGCCGGCGGGCTGAAGCGCGAGCCGGTCGAACTCGTCGAGTGCGAGACGAACGACCTGTTGGTGCCGGCGAACGCCGAAATCGTCGTCGAGGGGCACGTAGTGCCGAACGAACGACTGGACGAGGGACCGTTCGGGGACTACTTCGGCTACATGCACGGTCCCCGCCGCTCCATGCCGGTCCTCCAAGTGGACGCGATTACCCACCGACGACGGCCCGTGATACCGTTCTGCGTCGAGGGCTCGGGCGTCGGCCACACGCTGAACACGAACGCGACGCTCGAAGTGGCGTGCGTCGGACCCGACGCCACGCTTGGTCTGCGAACGGCGGGCTACGACGTCGAGAAGTGCGTTCCGTGGCGGTTCACCTCCCGGACCGTCTACGTCGTTTCGACCGACGTCTCCCGCCCCGGATACCTCCACGAACTGGCGAACTTCATCTTCACCACGTGGGGGATGCTCCACGTCGACTTCTTCGTGTTCGTCGACTCGGACGTGGACCCGCTGTCGATTCGGGAGGTGCTCGAATCGCTCGCGCTCCACGCCGACCCGGAGTCGGACTTCCACCAGTTCGGCACGGTCGCGATGCCGAAAGTCCCCCTGAACATCTACCAGACGCCGGAGGAGAAAGGGGACGGCGAGACCGGCACGTCCAAGACCAAGACGACGAAGGCGTACATCGACGCCACTTCGGGCGACGACGACGGGAACCGCGCCGACGCCGGTCTCGACGACGACTTCGTCCGGGAACGCGCCCGCGAAATCCTCTCGGCGGCCGGTGTCACCGTCGACGGCACCGAGGGAGGGAGCCTGTAATGCTCGGCGTTCGCGACCTGCTCGACCGGCTCGACGACGCCGACGACCTGGCCCGAATCGACGAGCGGACGCACTGGGCGGACACCGCGTTCGCGGTGAGCGCCGAGGCGGCGCGGGCCAACGGGCCGGCCGTGCTCCTCACGGACGCCGGGGGCCACGCGCGACTCCTCGCCGGGGGACTCGGCGGTCCCGACCGGCTCGCGGTGCGTTCGCGCGACCCCTGGTCGCGTCTCGGCGCGGCGCTGGGACTCGGCTTCGACGCGGGCTACCTCGACGTGCTCGACGCGCTGGTCGCCGCCCGCCACGGCGGTCCCGTGCCCGCGGTGGAACCCGCGGCCGCCACCGAGACGGTGTCCGACCTTCGGTCGCTGGGACTCCCGGCGGTCTCGGACACCGGCGTCCCGGCGGTCACCCTCGGCCTCGGCGCACACTCGAAAACGGCCGACGACGGGGGCGATGCCGACAGCGAACGGGCGTCCGACGCGGTCGATACCGACGCGGTCGAGTGGTTCCCGGTTCGGGGGTCCGTCCGCGGGAGCAACGGGCTCAGGCTCTCGGTCCCGGCGGACCTCGCCGCCGACGTCGCCCCGGGGACGACCGTCTCCTTCGCGCTCGGAACGCCGCCGGCGGCGCTCGTGGGCGCAATCATGCGCTGGGTCGGCGAGACGCAGGTCGCCGGCGCGCCGGCCATCGCGAACGCGTTCGGGCCGGTTCCGGTGGCCTCGACGGCCGCGGGAGCCGTCCCGGCGGAAAGCGAGGTGCTCGTGGACGCGACGATTACGGGTCGCGCCGACGGCGACGACGCGGGTCGAGCGCCAGAGACGCGTCGGGAGCCGTGGGAGGACGCGATGGCGACCGCGACCGTCGAGGCCCGCGCCGAACGGGTGACCGTCCGCGAGAACCCGGTCGTCCCGTTCTCGCCGACCGGCGCGCCGATGGCCGACGGCCGCGCGCTCCTTTCGGTCATCGAGTCCGCCCGCCTGTACGGCCGCGTGAACAACTACTGGGGCGTCGCGCCGGTCGAGTGGCTCGCGTTGCCCGCGGAGACCGGACTCGGCATCTGCCTCGTCGCCAGCGAAATCCTGTACGCGGGCTTCGAGTGGCAACTCGCCAACACGCTGTTTTCGTTCTCGCGGCTCTTCGACAAAATCGTCGTGCTCGACACCGAGACCCGCCCGATGGACCTCGCGCGGGCGTTCGACGATATCTGGGTGAAGGCGCACCCGGCGAACGACTGGGAGTTCTCCGACTCCGCCGCACCCGCGGCGAGCGCGCCGTACTACCGACAGGACGGCGCGACGGGCGCGAACGTCTACGTCAACGCCGCGTGGGACCCCCGGTGGGACGAGGAGTTCATCGCCCCGCGCGTCACCTTCGAGACCATGTATCCCGAGGCGCTCCGCGAGGCCGTCCGGGCCGACTGGGCCGACATGGGGTTCGACCACGGCGACGAACACGAACCGCGGGGCCAGCGAGGCGACGCGACGGGCGGTGGTGACGAGTGAGCCCCGTCGGGCGGACAGAACGCATCGCGCACACCGCCGCGAGCCCCGAAGGCGAAAACAGCACGTACGTGCTCCCGGACCGCGGCGTCGTCGTCGACCCGGGGCCGCCGGGAGACGCGTCGTGGGAGGTTCTGCGGTCGGGGTTGTCGGCGGCGGGGCTCCCCGTCGAGCGGGTCGAGACGGTCGTCGTCACCCACTGGCACGCCGACCACGCCGGGTTGGCACCCAGACTCGCGGCGGCCGCCGACGCGACGCTCGCCCTGCACGAAGCCGACGCGCCGTTAGTCGCGGCGTACGCCGCCGAGCGGAACCTCCGACTGGACCGAGACGCCCGCCGCCTCCGCGAGTGGGGGGTTCCCGACGCCCTCGTTTCGGCACTTCGAGACGCCGACGAGCCGTCTCCGATGCCCGACGAGTACCCCGTCGTCACGCTCACCGACGGCGCGACAGTGGGGGGTGTCGAGGTCGTTCACGCGCCGGGACACACCGCGGGACACGTCGTGCTCGACGCCGGAGACGTCCTGTTTCTCGGTGACGCGGTCCTCCCGACGTACACGCCGAACGTCGGCGGCACCGACACCAGACTGACCGACGCGCTCGCGACGTACCTCGACACGCTCGACCGAATTCGAGAGCGCGCCCGCGAGGCCGACGCCCAGCCGGTCGCGTTCCCCGGCCACGGCTCGTCGGTCGAGCTCTTCGACCGAATCGACGCGATTCGCTCCCACCACACCGAGCGGGTCCGAACCGCCGTCGCGGAGCTCCCCGACCGGGACGGTGACGGGGTGACTCCGTGGGCCGTCGCGCGCTCGCTGTTCGGCGAGATGCGCGGTATCCACGCGAAGATGGGGGCCGGCGAGGCCGCCGCGCATCTGGCGTTCGCCGCCGACCGCGGGCTGGCCGAACGGGTCGCTGTCGGGCCGGACAGATACGTCAGGGGCGACGCTCGGTCGTTCGACGGCGTCGACCGCTGACCGAGCGGTCGCCGTTTCGCGTTACAGATAAGGTCCTCGACACACGAGGGGAGGGTATGACGTTACTGGAGCGTGCTCTCTCCGAGGAGCACCACGACGTGCTGGACCGCGCGGAAACGTTTGCGACGGAGTCGGTCGCCCCTCGCGCCGAAGAAATCGAGCGAAGTCGAGAGTTCCCCCGCGACGTCGTCGAGGCCGCGGGCGACGCCGGACTGCTGGGGATTCTCGTTCCCGAGGAGTACGGCGGCCTCGGCGGCGACTTCCTCTCGTACTGCCTCGCGATAGAGCGCATCGCCGAGGAGAGCGGCGCGGTGGCGGAGACGATTCAGGGCCACACGTTCGCGATGCTCCCCGTGTTGAACTTCGGCACCGACGCACAGCGCGAACGACTGCTTCCCGACATGGTCGCCGGCGACGCCGTCGGGTCGATGCTGTTGACCGAACCCGGCGCGGGGTCGTCGCCGACGGAACTCGGGACGGTCGCCGAGGCGACCGACACCGGCTACCGAATCTCCGGAGAGAAGTCGTTCGGGACGAACGCGGGCGTCGCCGACGTCCATCTCGTCGTCGCGCGGAAACGGCCACAGCCCGAGGACTCCCACGGCGTGAGCGTCTTTCTCGTCCCCAGCCCCGACGAGGTCGACGGGTTCTCGTTCGAGCGAGGGGAGTACCTCGGCATGCACGGGCACGTCACCGGCGATTCGACGTTCGATGACGTCGCGGTCGACGCGGACGCGCTCTTGGGAGCCGTCGGTCAGGGCTTCCGCATCGCGATGGGCACTATCGACATGGCCCGGACGGGACTCGGGGCCATCGGCTGTGGAATCGGCCGCGCCGCGTTCGACGAGGCGGTCGCGTACGCCGGCGACCGGCGACAGGGTGGCAAGGCCGTCGGCGAGTATCAGGCCGTACAGGTGCTCGTCGCGGAGATGGACTCCCGACTCGAATCGGCCCGCAGTCTCGTCTACGACTCCGCGGTCCGCATCGCCGACGGAGAGGGGGACACCCGCGTGTCGTCGCGGGCGAAGTTCACGGCGAGCGAGGCCGCGGAGTTCTGTGCCCGAAACGCCATGCAGGTGTACGGCGGGAAGGGCTACCGGACGGACTACCCCCTCGAACGGTACTACCGCGACGCCCGCATCCTCGCGATTATCGGCGGCACCACCGAGATTCAAAAGACCACGGTGGCGAGCGCGGCGCTGGGGCTCTGAGCGTCGCCCATGGTTCGGAACTACGACAGAATCGCTCTCTCCCGGGCGGAGCAGGTAGCGCTCATCGAGGAAGCGCCGGTCGCTCGCGTCGCCACCGTCGGTCCGGACGGCCTGCCGCACGTCGTGCCGGTCGCCGCCGCGGTCGTCGACGGTCGCCTCTGTTTCGAGACCGACGCGGACTCGGTCAAGGTCGAAAACATCAGGTCGACGGGCGTCGCCGCGGCGGTCGTCGACGCCGGGGAATCGGAATACGCCGAGCATCGCGGCGTCCAATGGCGCGGTCCGGCCGCCGTCGTCGACGACCCAGAACAGGTGGCGGACATCGAGCGCGCGCTGTTCGGCACCGTGAAGTCCATCCCGGACGCGAGCGGTCACGAGCGCGTCAAAATCGCGCTGACGCCCGAGCGAACCGTCTCGTGGGACTTTCGAAAGCTCGGATAAGTCGGATAGGACGAGGTCGAACGGGCGCGCTCCGGTTCAGCGCGTGCCGTCTCGGTCGCGGCCGGTCGACGGAATCGCGCCGTCGTACTTGATGCGCTCGAAGACGGTTCGACAGCCGTTGCAGTAGTACTGGCTCTTCGAGACTTCGCCGCCGAATCTCGACTCTCGTTCGGTGTCGCCGGAGCCGCAGAACGGGCAGACGGCCTCTGGTGGGTTGCCGTCACCGTCGCCGTCGTCCGTGTCGGCTCCGCGGTCCGATGCGCCGCCGCTCCCGCCGCCGAACGACTCGGTGGAACTCATTCGATGACGTACTCCCTGTTCGTGACGCCCTGCAGTTGGTCGGCGACGCGCTGGTCGATGTGACCGTCGCCGCTCCGGCGTCGTTTCTCGTCCCACTCGTCGGGGTCCGGCACGTCGTCCGTCAGCGCGGGGACGGTGACGTCGGTCCCCGCGAACAGGTCCACGTAGTGCTCGCGGAACGCCCCGCGAATCTCGGCGACCGCGCGGTCGGTGAAGTCCGCCTCGACGAGCGGGTCCTCGCCCGCGCCGTAGGTCGCGGGACCGATGAACGCGAGGATGCCCGGGAAGTAGCGTTCGAGAGCGGCCTCGACCGCCTCGGGCTGGTCGACCGCCAGCGTTTCGAGGCGAGCGTCGTGGTGTTCGAGATGGAAGTACTCGTCTTCGCCCATCTTCTGGACCATGCCGGTGAAGTCCTCGTGTCGGATGGCGTCGAGCAGGAGCCACGCGGCCCGGTCGGAGAGGGCCACCTGAACCATGAACGTCGGCCACGCCTCGGCCTCCTCGTCCAGCGGCTGGGCGTTGGCGTACTCCGCCGGCTCGCGGTCGGTTTCGAGCCAGTCGCGGTCGACGCCCTGCTTTTCCAGCAGGCGGAACAGCTGTCGGACCTGCCCGATTTCGTCCTGCCCGTTGGACGCGCCGGAGATGTCGTCTTCGAGGTTCGGTCCCTTCAGCATCCACTCCCCGTAGCGCTGGCCGAGGAGTAACTTCGTGTCGGCGATGGCCTGCACGTAGTCGCGGGCGACCGCAGGCCAGCGACTCTCGGCGTCTGCGCTCATGCGACACCTCGACTGCTGATGGGTTCTTCGTTGACTTCGAGGAGGTCCTCCTCGCGGACGACGCCCATGAAGTCCCAGTCTTCCTCGTCGTACGTTCGGTGGGCGTAGATTCGCGCGAGGCGGTCCGAGTCCGCCTGAACGGTTCCTGCGTGTATCATGTCGTCTCCGGATCTGTTGCGGGTGAATACGTGGTACTTCATAAGCCGATTCCTGCGTCTCGCAGTTCTTCTCGCGCGCGGTCGGTGAGCATGTCTTTCGACCAGACGGGGTCCCACGTCACCTCGATGGTGACGTCGGTGACGCCGCGGACGGTCCGAAGGACGGCGCGGACGTCGTCCTGAATCATGTCGTAGGCCGGACAGCCCATACAGGGGTAGGTCATCGTGACGGTGACCTCGCCGGCGTCGACCTCGATGTCGTAAATCATCGCCATGTCGACCAGACTGACCGGGATGTGCGGGTCGGGCACCTCGTCGACGGTCGCCCAGAGCTCCTGTTCGAACTCGTCGGCGTCCTCTTCGGGTCCGATGCTGAATCCGGCCGTTCCGGTGCCTGCGGTGTTCGCGCTCATACTACACTTTCACCTCTAACTTGCCGGACTGGAGCATGTTGACGTACTTCTCGTTGGCGGGGCCGCGCGAGCGCCATCGGTCGAGGACGTCGTCCCAGCCGATAGGCTCGTCGAAGCGCCACTCCTTGTTGTCGGCGTCGAACGCGACCGGCATGTCGTATTCGAGGACGTACTCCTCGGCCTCGTCGTCGAAGTGCGCGGGCACGTCGAGGTCCAGTTCGTTCGCGAGGGGGACGGTGTGGCTCATCCACTCCTGTCGGAGTTCGTCGTTGGTCTTCCCCTTGATGCGGTAGTCGAGTTGGTCGGTGTTGTGCTTCTTGCCGTCCGGCATGCCGAACCACTCGATTCCCATCGGGAACATCCAGTCGACCGCGTCCTGCACGCGCTGTTTCGTCTTCTCGGAGTTGTTGACCAGCCGGCGCATCCACGTTTCGCCGTGGCGGAGGTGGAACTGCTCTTCTTTGCCGACCTTCCGGAGCGCGCGTTTCCACGGGGCGTACGAGGTGTTCGCCTCGATGTCGCTCAGGAGCACCATCCCCGCGCGGTCGAACATCCCGTGAGCGCTCACGAGTTCGGCGAACGTTTCGAGGTGCTGGTCGAAGCCGTAGGTGTTGCGGAACTCGTGGGGCTCGCGCTCGTAGATGAGCTCTTCGCGGTCCTCGCCGAGGTCTTCGAGCAGTCGGTAGGCGATGTGACCGTGGCCGAGTTCGTCTTGGATGACGCTGATGCACGACGCACGCGAGTCGAGCGTCGGCGCGTTCATCGACATCTCGTAGTACGCGGGCGCACTCATGAGTTCGGTGTCCGCCGAGACCTTGAGGGTCGCCTTCAGCGCCTTCTTGTACCCCTCGGTCATCTCCGACACGTCTTCGATCATCCGACCGTTCTGTAGCTGGTTCTTAAATTGTTTTTCCGTTGGCATGGCTTGTCTAATCGAACTCATCAAACAATTAGAGTCGAACGTTATGAATGTTTCTCTGTCCCACCCCCGACCCGAGCGACGCGCCGGCCGTAATGTAACTCGACATATAGTTCGATACGAATATTTTAGGCAGTCGGCTCCAGTATCGGTTGTATGGGTATTCAGACACGTCACGCTGAAAACGAAGATGGAAGCGACATACTGGAGCTCTGGCACGGATTCACAGATCATCTCTCGCGGTTCGACGACCGATACGGCCACAGCGACCAGGCCGACGAACGCTGGCTCCGCTACTTCGAGAACCAGCTCGTCGATTCGAAGTACGGCACCGTGCTCTTGGCCGAGGTCGACGGCGAGGACGACCCCGTCGGCGTCCTCGAAGCCCGCGTGATGGGCGACCATCCGATTTTTCGACTCGCGAACCACGGATACATCCACGGCCTCTTCGTGCGCGAGGAACACCGCGGCGCGGGCGTCGCCGGCGAGTTACTCGACGCGGCGGCCGTGTGGTTCAAACAGGAGCCGCGGGCGGTCGACTACTACCGAATCGACGTGTTAGCGGACGACGACACCGCCGCGAAGATGCTGGAGTCCCACGGGCTGGACCCCGTCGAACTCGTCTACGAAGAACGCCTCTAACATGGTCGAATACTACGAAGTCGAGTTCGTCGACGAAGGGCGCACCATCCAGGTTCCCGACGACCGGCCGGTGTTGGAGGCCGCCGAAGAGGTCGGAATCGACCTTCCGTACCAGTGCCGAATGGGCGTCTGCGGCGTCTGTTCGGCCCTCCGAGTCGTCGAAGGCGAGGTCGATCAAGTGGAGGCGATGTTCCTCTCGGAGTCCGAAAAAGAGGAAGGCTACGTCCTGACCTGCGTCGCAAAAGCGCGGTCGGACCTGAAGCTTCGGTCGAACTGCGGCCCCTGAAACCCATTCTTTCGTCCGTTTTTGGCCGGCGATACCGACCTTCGAGCAGTCGCTTCTCGAACGCCACGACGAGATTACCGTCCCATCGAGTCCCCACCGTGGCGCTCGAACGACGGCAGTGTATACGTACCTGTATACAGCTCTGGACCGGAGTTCATCACGGTCGTTCGAGAAAGTACCTCCGAGGGTAGTTACAACCGTATGACTGTAATTGGTGGTGTGTCCGATGCGGTCCGAAGCCGATTCGGTCGAACTCGGTGACGGTCTCTACGAGAAGACATTACAGCCATATGTCTGTAATAGTTGGGCACCACAGCCGGCGTCACGCGGCGTGGCGCGCCGACCGACGAGTCGTATACGGTTCTGTATACAGGCCGGCCGTGAACGCGGGGGTGCGCGTCGTTAAGTATTAATAGCCCGCTAGGGAAATGACAGTCGATGTCAGACACCGACTTCGAGACCATCGACTGGTCGTTCGACGAAGAGACCGGACTGGGGCGTATCACGCTCGACCGCCCGAAGGCGATGAACGCGATTAACATCCAGATGCAACACGACCTCATCGACGCCTTCGACGCCTTCCAGGCGCTGGACGACGAGGCCGATGGCATCGCAGTCAGGGCCGTCATCGTGGATTCCGCGGGCGACAAGGCGTTCTGTTCGGGGTTAGACGTCGGCGAGATGAGCGACTTCTCGACGTACCACCAGAAAAAGCGCGTCCCCGACCTCTTCTGTGAGATGTGTGCGGCCTTCGAAGAGTACGATGCGCCCGTCGTCGCCGCCGTCGACGGGCTCTGTCTCGGCGGCGGGTTCGAAATCGTGATGTCGTCGGACTTCCGATTCGCCGTCGAGGCCGCCTCGTTCGGCCAGCCCGAAGTGAACTTCGGCGTCCTCCCCGGCGGTGCCGCGGCGCAACGGCTGACCACGATGGTCGGTGCCAGCCGAGCCAAGGAAATCACCATGACCGGCGACCGACTCAGCGCCGCCGAAGCCGCCGAGAGCGGCATCCTGACGGACGTCGTCGCCGACGCCGACGAACTCGACGAACGCGTCGACGAGCTGGTGTCGAAGCTCGCGAGCAAACCGCCGCTCGCGGTCCGCTCTATCAAACAGGCGGTCAACATCACGCGCAACGTCGGCTACGACGCCGGCATCGAATACGCCAGCCACGCGTGGCCCGCCCTCGCGCAGTCCGACGACTACGCGAAGGCAATCGACGCCTTCGGAAGCGACGAGCAACCGGAATTCGAGGGGAAGTAACGCCGTGAGCACCGACTCGCCGGACATCAGAGACAGCTTCGACTTCGAGGGGCGAACCGCCTGCGTGACCGGCGCCGCACAGGGCATCGGCGAGGCCGTCGCCGAGGCCTTCGCCGCCCTCGGAGCGAACGTCGTCGTCGCCGACATCGACGGCGCGGGCGCGGAGGCGGTCGCGGAGCGGGTCGCGGACGCGCACGGCGTCCGCGCGGTCGGCCTCGAAACCGACGTCTCGGAGTACGACGCGGCGGTGGCGATGGTCGAAGCGACCGTCGAAGCGTTCGGCTCGCTCGACGTCCTCGTCAACAACGCCGGGGTGGCGGGCGTCGAGAAGTTCCTCGACTCGGAGCCGGCCGACTGGGACGAGAAGCTCGGCGTCTCGCTGTACGGGACGCTCAACTGCACGCACGCGGCCCTCCCCGGAATGGTCGAGCGCGGCGACGGCGTCGTCATCAACTACGCGAGTTCGTCCTACCGGGGGAACGACCCCGGACTGGCGGTGTACGGCGCGGCGAAGGCCGCGAACCGCTCGTTCACGAAGACGATGTCCAAGGAGGTCGGCGGCTCCGGCGTCCGCGTCAACTGCGTCTGTCCGGGGACCGTCGAGACGCCGTCGACCAAGGCGTTCGTCGAGAAGTACCGGGAGAAACTGGGGCAGTCGTACGCGCTCGAACGGGTCGGCCGCCCCCAAGAAGTCGCCAACGCGGTGGTGTTCCTCGCGAGCGACGCCGCAAGCTGGATTACCGGCGAGACGGTTCACGTCGACGGCGGCTACATCCGGCGGTAGTCGTTCGACTTCGACCGAATTCTCCCGGGGCGAAACTGCCCCGACGACTCACCGTCAGATCGTCCGATTCTCAGGCTTCCTGCCGCTGGCGCTCGCGTTCCCGGAGCTTCACGCGCTGAATTTTGCCGGTCTCGGTCCGCGGAAGCTCGTCGACGTACTCGACGCGACGCGGGTACTTGTACGGCGCGAGCGTGTTCTTGACGTGGTTCTGGAGCGACTCGGTCAGCTCGTCGCTCGCGTCGAACCCGTCTGCGAGGATGACGAATGCCTTGACCACCTGTCCGCGTTCCTCGTCGGGCGCGCCGACGACGGCGACCTCGGACACCTCGTCGAGCTCCTGTAGCACTGCTTCGACTTCCGGGCCGGGGATGTTGTAGCCGCTGGAGATGATGAGGTCGTCCTCTCGGGCCTTGTATTCGAGGCGGCCGTCCTCGCGGTGGATGTAGATGTCGCCGGGGAGACTCCAGCCGTCGACGAGCGCGTTCTCCTGTTTCTCCGGGCGGTTCCAGTACGAGATGCCGGTCGGCCCGCGAACCGCGAGCAGACCCGCCTCGCCGCGCGGAAGCTCCTCGCCGGTGTCGGGGTCGATGACCTTACACTCGTAGCCGGGGACCGGGTAACCCGTCGCTCCGGGGTCGATGTCCTGGCCCTCCCGGTGGCTCACGAAGATGTGGAGCATCTCCGTGGTGCCGATACCGTCGTAAATCTCCACGCCGTAGCTGTCTTTGAACTTGTTGAACGTGCTCGGCGTCAGGGGCTCGCCGGCGCTGATTGCCATCCGGAGCGACGAGGTGTCGTACTTCTCAGGGCCTTCGGGGTGCTTCTGAAGAATCTGGTTGTACGCGGTCGGTATCGAGCAGATAATCGTGATTCCGTGGTCTTCGACGGCCTGAAGCAGGTCGCCGGGAGACGCGTTCTCGACGAGGCTCGTGGTCGCGCCGAACCGGAGCGGCATCGTCACCAAGTCGCCGTAGCCGTAGGCGAAGGGGAGCGGCGGATTCCCGCCGAACACGTCGTCTTCGGTGGGGTTGAGACAGTACCGGGCGTAGCTGTCCGCGGTCGCCAGCACCTGTCTGTGCGTGTGTGTCGCCCCCTTGGGTTCGCCCGTCGTCCCGGAGGTGTAGAGCATGAGCGCGAGGTCGTCGCGGGTCGTCTGGTAGGCGTCGAGGTCGTCGTCGGCCCCGGCGGTCAGCTCGTCGTAGTCCGTGTGGTCGTGTTCGACGCCGTTTCGCTCGACGACGACGACGTTCTCGACCGTGTCGGTCCGCGGGAGCGCCTCGTCGATTTCGTCGAGAAGCGCGTCGTAGACGACGACCGTCGAGGCCTCGGCGTTGTTGATGATGTGGACGAGCTCGGCCGCGCGGAGCAGTTTCATCGAGGGGAGCGCCACCGCGCCGATTTTCTGGGCGGCGAGACAGGAGACGATTGCCTCGGGGCGGTTCGTGAACCGAACGACCACGCGGTCACCGGGCTCGACGCCCAGATTCACGAGGCCGTTCCCGAGGCGGTTGACCTGCCGTTGCAGTTCGGCGTACGTCAGCTCCTCGTCTTCGAACCGGATGGCGACGTTGTCCCCCCGACCCTCCGAAACGTGACGGTCGACCAGTTCGGTAACCACGTTGACGTGCTCCGGGTAGTGGAGCTCCGGTAACGCGTGAACGAGGCTCGGTCCCACGTCTGGTAGGTACGACTCGGGTATCTTCTCTTGCATGGGCTGGCTGTATAATCAATATTAATCACGAAATATCTTGCGGTGTGTTCAGTAATAACCGCCTGTATACTGAGGGAACCCGACGACGGAGCGATTAACGCGAGAATACCGACGAGCGGCACGGCGACGGGTGATTTCGCTAGCCTTCGAAGGGAGCCAGCATCTCGGGGGTGAACGTCGTGGGGTTCCCCGCTCGGTCGAAACACCCGTACTCGGTGACGCCGGATATCCGAACGGTACCCTCGGTTCGGAACGCGTGTTCGACTCGAATCGCGTCGTCGTCGACCGCCCGAACGTCGCTTTCGACCGCGAGTTCCGAGTTGAATCGGACGGGCGATTTGAACTCCCAGTGCCAGTCGCGGATGCGGTACGGCTGTCGGTCGCCCGATATCTCGGCCAAGCGCACCCCGCTCGCCGCGAGAAACGACTCCAGCGCGACATCGGCGAACCGCGGGTACTCCTCGAAGTACGCGAGTTCGGACGACTCGATGTGCGGCGCGTTCACGCTGAACGACTCCTCGAACGTGGGATACCGATTCGGGTCGCTCTCGGGGTCGTCACCGGGGCCGACGTCGACCGTCCGGTCGACCCGGTGGTCGGCCAGCGTTTGTTTGACGTCTGCCGGGAGCGAGAGCGCACCCCCTTCGGGGGCAATCGTCACGTGGGTCATCCGCGCCGTCGAGAGCGGCTCGCCGTCGCCGTCGGTCGTCTCGTACACCAGTTCGAGACTGGAGTCGCCGACGCGGGTCGCCTCGACGTCGACCGAGACCGTCTCGCCGAAGGCGGGATACCGATAGACGGTCGTATCGACGCCGACGGGCGCGTAGGGAATCGCACCGTCCCCGACCAGTCGCTCGAACGGGTAGCCGACTTCTCGGGCGAACGCCTGCGTCGATATCAGTTGCCAATCGAAGAACTTCGCCCCGTGGACGAGCGGGCCGGCCATCTCGCCGAAGCGGAGTTGGTGGCTGTCTATAACTCGCATGGAAGATGATTTACTATCGGTGTACAATAGGGTTCAGATGTCGGCAAGGACGTGGCGTATCACCGGGAGGTGTCGGTCGGCCTCGTCAGGAAGATGTTCGTCGCCCGCCAGTAGATGACCTCCTCGTCGGCCCCGTTCGTCGCTTCGACTTCGGTCGTGATGTACCCCCTGTCGCCGCGGCTGGTCGACTCGGTCTTCTCCAGTATTCGGGCCTCCGCGCGGATGGTGTCGCCCGGATAGACGGGCGTCTTCCAACGGAGTTCTTCGAGTCCGAACGACCCCAGCGTCGCCGTCTCTGCGAGGAATCCGTCTACCAGCAAGCGCATGCACGACCCCGCGGTGTGCCAGCCGCTGGCGATGATGCCGCCGTACATCGTCTCCTCTGCGACCACCGGGTCGGCGTGAATCGGCTGTGGGTCGTAGCGCTCGGCGAATCGCAGGAGTTCGGTTCGGTCGGCCGTGTAGGTGCCGAGGTCGAGAACCTCTCCGACCGGGATGTCTTCGTAGTAGCGTTGTGACATCGAACAGTAAGTCACGCAAACGAAGTAATAAGTGCTCTGTCCGACGCACTCGCTCTCGCGTGGGCGCGCGGTCAGATACGTTCACCATCGACCGACAACATATCTACCGTGTCTCCCGCCGTACCCACCGTTCGCTGGCAAGCGACCGCAGAGGTGTCAGCCAGTCTAGGCGGACGACAACACACCACAAAGTTATTTAACCCCACTAATCAATGATGACATTCATGGTCGGGAAAAACCCAATTCGCAGACGGAACTTCGTGAAACTGAGCGGTGTTGCGGGCGTCGGACTGCTGGCGGGATGTGCCGGTGGCGGGTCCGGCACGGACGACGGGGCAGGGACCACTGAAGGCGAAACCGGAGGCGGCGGGACGACGGGGCAGACCGACAGTTCCGGGGGCGGCTCCGGCGAGTCCATCGTCATCGGTTCGCTCCAGCCGCTTTCGGGGTCGTTCACCCCGTGGGGGAACGCCCACCGCGCCGGGCTCGCGTTCGCCGTGCAGGAGGTCAACGCCGACGGCGGCGTCTTGGGCCGACAGTTGGAAATCGTCGAGTCGGACACACAGAGCGACGCCGGACAGGCCGACACTATCTTCCGCCGATTCGTCGAACAGGAGAACGCGGTGGCGACGGTCGGTCCCGTCTCGTCAGACGTCGGTATCCGAACCGCACGCACCGCACAGGAGCTCGAAGTTCCGATGCTCCTCCACATGTCCGGGACGAACCAAGCAATCACCCCGGAGACGACCTACACGTTCCGAGTCGGGTTGCTTCCGGCGGCCACGACGATGCAAGCGCAGGCGAGCCTCGTCGCCGAGGCCGGCTACTCGAACGTCGGCGCAATCATCGGTGACTACGCGTGGGGCCGCTCCGTCGAGGCGGGGATTCAACAGCACTTCGACGTGGACGTGAACGTGCAGGCCGCGCCGGTCGGCGCGAGCGACTTCAGGTCGTTCATCCGGCGATATCCGCAGGACCTCGAAATGATGGTGGCGACGGGCCACCCGCCGGGGTCGCTCAGCATCGCGGGCCAGTTGAACGAACTCGGGTACTCGCCGGAGGTCGTCACCGGCCCGAGCTTCCCGCCGGGCGTCATCGCGGGCGCGCTCGGCGACCTCGCCTTCGAAGGCGGGTTCACTCACGTGCACAACACCGACGTGTACAGCGACGAGTTCGCGGAAGTGGCGCGGCGCTTCGGCGAGTCGACGGGGAACCAGTTCGACACCCACACCGCGTACGGCTACGTCTCGGGGAAGATGCTGGCGCAGGCCATCGAAGACGCCGGTTCGACGGACTCGACGGCCATCGCCGACGCCATTCGGAACATCAGGTTCGACACGCTGTTCGCGAACCCCATCGAGTACACGGAGAACGGCGAGCTGAAAAATCAGGTGCAGATATACAGCCAACTGACGTCGGAAGCGCCGTCGTACTTCCCCGAGGGGAACTTCGGCTTCGAAGAGCAGTTCCGGACCGACGCACTGCCCGCACTCCCCGCCGACCAATGATGGCGCGATTCGGTCGGGGTACCGCCGTCGCCCGATTCGCCGCTCGGAGCGGAGCGACGACGACTCGGGACGGGAGGTGTCCCGTATGGTGACGGCGAGCACGCTCCTCGGCGTCGCCATGGACGGCCTCGCCTTCGGCGTGTTCCTCGCCCTGCTCGGCGTGGGCATCACCCTCGTGTTCGGCCTCGGCGAGGTGCTCAACCTCGCTATCGGCACGTTCGCCGTCCTCGCGGTGCTCGTCGCGACCCTCGTCGTCAACAGCGGGATGGGTCTCGTCGTCGCCGGCGCGGTCGCACTCGTCGTGGTCGCGCTGTTCGGACTGGTCGTCGACCGGACGATTCTCTCGCTCGTCTACCGGTCGGACGGCGAGGAACGCATCCTCCTCGGCATCTTCACGACGCTCGGGTTGACCGTCTTCCTCGACGGCGTCCTCATCAACTACTTCCCGTCGCGGTACACGCTCCCGTTAGACGTGGGCACCGTCTCCGTCGGCGGCGCGACGCTCACTGGGAGTTCGCTCATCATCGTCGCCATCGGCACCGTCGTTCTCGCGGTCCTGTTCGGGTTCTTACGCGGCACGTTCCTCGGGAAGGCCACCCGGACCGTGTTTCAGGACGAACGCGGCGCGCGTCTCGTCGGGGTCAACCCGCGGCGCATTCGGACGCTCATCTTCGTCCTCTCGGCCGCGGTGGCCGGACTCGGCGGGCTGGTGTTCGCCGCCGGCTCCGCGGTCGCGGTGTCGAACGGGTTCGAGTTCACGACGTTCGCGCTCATCATCTCCATCGTCGGCGGCGTCCGGAGCCTCGTCGGCGCGATTAGCGCCGGGGTCTTCCTCGGGCTCGTCAACCAGTTCGCCAACTTCTTCGTCGGGTCGTACGTCGCGACCATCATCCTGTTCGCGACCGCCATCGTCGTGCTCCTCGCCCGGCCGGAGGCGATATCATGAGTTCCAGACCGTCGCTCGGCACCGAGGTGCGAAACGTCGCCATCGTGGCGGTCGTGTTCGCGCTCGCACCGCTCGCGGTCCTCGGGAGCAGTTACTACGAGAGCGTCCTCGCCCACCTCCTGCTCATCGCGCTGTTCGCGGTCGCGCTCAACATCGTCTTCGGACACACGGACCAACTGTTCCTGTTCATGGGCGGGCTGGCGGGGTTCGGCGCCTACACGACGGCGATTTTGGCCGACGCGTTGGCCATCTCCGCGTGGGTCACGCTCCCCGTGGCGGCGCTGGCGTGCGGTCTCATCGGCCTCCTCGTCAGTTACGTCTCCGCCAAACGCAACTTCACCGTCGTCCTCATCTCCATTCTCACGCTGAACCTCCAACTCGTGTTCAGCGAGATATTCGTCGGCGCGCGGGGCATCACCGGCGGGTCGACCGGATTCCCGTACGAGTACTTCGGCCTCGAGGTCGTCGCCGACGCGGTCGGCATCGAGACGAAGCTCGTGCTCTACTACCTCGTGTTGCTCCTGCTCGTGGCGACGCTCGGGTTTTACCTCCGGCTCGTCCACTCGAAGTACGGCATCGCGTTCGACGCCATCAGGGAAGACGAGGTCGCGGCCGAGTCCATCGGCATCGACGTCGTCCGGTACAAGACCATCGCGGGGTTCGTCGCCGCCTTCCTCATCGGCTTGGTCGGCGCGTTCTTCGCCCGCGAGTCGGGGTACATCCTCCCCGGTGGCTTCACCTTCATCGCCGTCGACGTCATCGTCCTCATCGTCCTCGTCGTCGGCGGCCTGCGGACCACGATGGGGCCCATCGTCGGCGCGACCATCATCGTCGGTATCGAGGAGTTCCTGAGTTCGGCCCAGAGCCTCCAGACGTGGCGGTCCGCCATCTTCGGCGCGCTCCTCATCGTGTTGTTCCTCTACTTCCGACAGGGCGTCGTTCGCTCCGCCCGAGACGTGCTGAGCGACCTCGGTCTCACCGACGAACCGGAGGGGGGTGGCACGGACGTCGAAAGCCGCTGACTCGGACTCGGACTCGGACTCGGACTCGGACTCGGACGTTTCCTTCCTGTTTTCATTCTAACGCGGGCCGTCGATTCTCACACCACTACAGCGACGGCTCACCTCTCCAACGACCGAGAGTGACAGCCCGACAGCCCGCAGAGAAGCGACCGTCCCGTGAGAACCAGAACCGCGTCGGCGCTACACGTCAGCGCTACAGGTACGCCTCTTTGATGTGGTCGGACTCCAAGAGCGACGGCCCCGTGTCTTCCGTGATTATCTCGCCGTTCTCCAGGAGGTACGCCCGGTCGGCCAGCCCCAGCGCCTTGTGGACGTGCTGTTCGACGAGGAGCACGGTCACGTTATCGCTGATTTCCTCGATTTTCTCGAACACCCGGTTCGTTATCTTCGGCGCGAGCCCCTCCGAGGGTTCGTCGAGCGCCAGAATCTTCGGCCTCGCCATCAGTCCGCGACCGATAGCGAGCATCTGCTGTTGGCCCCCGCTCATCGAGGCCGCACGCTGGTCCTGTCGCTCTTCGAGAATCGGGAAGAGCTCGAACACCTCCTGCATCGTCTCGTCGAGCGACCCCCGCTGGGTGTACGCGCCCATCTCAAGGTTCTCGCGGACGCTCATGTCGCCGAACAGGTTCCGCTCCTCGGAGACGTGGACGAACCCGCGCTTGACGATATCGGAGGGCTCCAGGCCCGCCACGTCGTCGCCCCACGCGGTCACGCGGCCGTCGTCGACCGGGTGGAGACCCGACATGACCCGAAGGAGCGTCGATTTCCCCGCGCCGTTGGGGCCGACGATAGACACCACGCGGTCGTCTTCGGAGACGGTGAACGAGAGGTCCCACAGCACCTGAATGTTGCCGTAGGACACGTCTATCTCGTCGACTTCGATCATGCTTCGTCCCCCAGGTAGGCCTCGACGACGGCCTGATTGTCCCGGATTTCGGCGGGCGTCCCCTCCGCGAGCTTCCGCCCGCTGTTCAGGACGATAATTCGGTCTGCGACGCCCATGATGGCGTCCATGATGTGTTCGATCCAGAAGACGGAGATACCGCGTTCGTCGCGGAGTCGCCGTATCGTGTCGGTGAGGTCGGCTATCTCGCCGGGCGTGAGCCCGCTCGCGATTTCGTCTAAGAGCAGTAAGTTCGGCCGAGAGGCGAGCGCGCGCGCCAGTTCAAGTTGCTTTTTCTGTGCGATTGGGAGGTTGCCGGTCGTCAGCTCCGCTTTCTCCGTGAGGCCGATGAACGCCAGCGCGTCGTGGGCGCGCTCTTCGGCCTCTTCCTGTGAAATCGACTCGTCGGTGCCGAACAGCGCGCCCGTCATCACGTTCTCGAAGACGGTCATCTCGTCGAAGACGCGGACGATTTGGAACGTCCGAACCAGGCCCCGCCGTGCGATGTCGTGGGTCTCCAGCGCCACGATGTCGGTCCCGTCGAACGTGACTTGCGACCCGTTTTCCGGCTGGAGAACGCCCGTGATGCTGTTGAACAACGTGGTCTTGCCGGCCCCGTTCGGGCCGATGAGCCCGACGATTTCCCCGGAGCCGATTTCGAAGTTCACATCGTCGACCGCGACTAATCCACCGAATTCCTTGCGGAGATCGGCCACTGTTAACATAGTTCATTAAGATTGGGCAACCGTTATAACGTTTTCTCGTGCGCGCGGAACCGCCAACGACCACAAGACGAGTCGGTGACCGGTCTCGTGACGAGCGGTCAGTTGAACGCGACGTGCGACCCGGTGAGTACGCCGTCGGACCACCCGTCCGCCGACGGGGATGACTGCGCTGACCACAACGTATATGCCAGTCGTATCGTGATATCATATTATCTATGACGAACGATGACACGGAATCACCAGTGTTAGTCGCGGGAGCCGGCCCCGTCGGCATGACCACGGCGCTCGCGCTACACGCCCGCGGGGTGCCCGTCACGATTGTCGAAGCGGAGTCCGAAGACCGCGACCGCTCGGGGAGTCGGGCGATTTACGTGCACGGTGCGACGCTCCGAACCCTCGAACGCGTGCATCCCGGACTCGGGACGGGCCTCGTCGAGGAGGGTCTCGTCTGGCCGACTCGGCGGACGCTCTATCACGGCAGGGAGGTGTTCTCGCGGACGTACGACAGCCCCGGCGGGTCGGGCGACATCCCCCATTTCACGAGCATTCCGCAGGTGACGACCGAGGCGTACATGCACGAGGCGCTCGCCGAAGCCGGCATCGACATCCACTGGGACGCGGCGGTCGAGACCGTCGAATCGAGTCCCGACGGCGTCCGCGTCGAGACGGCGGACGGACAGACGTGGGAGACGCCGTATCTCGTCGGAGCCGACGGCGGGGGGTCGACCGCCCGGTCGGAAATCGGCGCACAGTTCGAAGGCGACCAGTCGGAGAACTCCTTTATCATCGCCGACGTCGACGAGGTCGAAGACGACCCGCTCCCGTTCGAGCGGCTGTTTCACTACGCTGACCCGGCCGTCGGCGACCGGAACGTCCTCCTCGTCCCGTTTACCGGCGGCTGGCGGCTCGACATCCAGTGCATCGAGGGAGACGACCCCGAAGAGCTCACCAGCGACGAGCGGATGCGGGAATTCGTCGCGGCGGTCATGGGTGAGAGGTACGCGGACAACATCGAGTGGGTGTCCACCTATCGGTTCCTGCAGGTGATGGCCGACAGCTTCGTCGACGAGCATCGCCGCGTTCTCTTGGTGGGCGAGGCGGCGCACCTGCTCGCACCGTTCGGCGCGCGGGGAATGAACTCCGGGGTCGCCGACGCGGACGAGGCGGCGTCCGCTATCGCGGTCGGCTACCGGGCGCACAGCGACGCGGTCGCCCGCGACGAGGTGGAGCTGTTCGCCGCTCGCCGCGAGAAGGCGGCGGAGTACAACCTCGACGCCGCGGGTCAGGCCCTCGACTATCTGCAGGGCGACGACCCGGTGACGGTGCTCCGAAAAGAGGCCGCGGCGTCGCTCGCCGCGTACTTCGAGCCGGCCGGCGAGTATCTCGACGACGCGCCGTACGGTCCCCACACGCCGCCGCCGATTGTCACGACCGGGAACTACTGACTGGACAGCGACTCGTCGAGCCCGAGTTGTTCTGCGACCCAGTGGTCGCGGACCGCGAACACCATCTCCTTTTCGTCGTCGAACGCCGTCGTCTCGGCGACGAACTCGTCCCACGTCCCGTCCGGAACCAGCGACAGGTCGTCGGCGGTGGTCGCGTCCGACGGACTGGCCTCGACCATCTCGTCGAAGCTGTCGAAGTCGGTGTAGGAAGTCATGAACGCCGAATCGAACAGTTCCCGAATCGGAATCTCGTCGCGGTCCTGTACGATGTCCTCCGCATCGGGGAGGTCGTCTGCGGCCTCGGCAGTCGCTTCAAGGTCGGATTCGAACGACATACCGAACGCTCGTTCCAGAGGTACCTAAAACCACCCGCTCGTGCGTGTTCGCGCGAGTGTGGTGGCCCGAAGTGCGGGTCTGGTTCGACAACCCGAGACCGACATCTGGTTTCGAGGTCGGTCGTCCGCGCGAGGTGTCCCGCGTAGCGGTTCGTCGTTGCGAACGTATTTAAATGACATTTCGCCTCGTACGATTGGCAGACCACTCACCGGGAACGGCGCGCACGGCGGTTTTAATTCAGGCACGACCGCCGCCATATGTCCGTAATCACACACATATCACTCGGCTCTCGATATGGCTTTTGTCGCGTCACCGAGGGGGCGATGGCTCGCGGCGTCGAATCGAGCGAGCGGACTACGTAACCATGCTTTCCGTATAGCACTGCAACCATACCGGTCGAAGCCCTCAATACGAGTATGTCAGTAGGATGTCGATGTGTTCGAGACGGACGGACCGTTAGTCCGCCGTCGAAATCGCTCGAGGGCGGCGAGGCGACACCGACGCGAACCACAGCGCGAGCGTCGGCGTGGCGACGGGCGACCTACGAGGCAGTCGGCCTGCTGGGTGTCGTCGGAGTCGTCTGGGCGGTACTACCGCGGACGCACCCGCTCCAGATGATGGTCGCAGTGAGCGCGGTGTACGGGCTACCGTTTCTCTGCGTGTCTGCCGTCCTGTGGACCCGAGACTACTCGAACGCTGTCGAACAGTGACGCTCCGCTGACGAGCGCCGCACGGCTCCGAGGCGGTCGGTTTTGGCCTTTCTTCGAGAGGTGACCGCAACTCGGTACTCGTACCGACCGCGGGAGCCGAGTTTTCTGGTCCGGGCCACCGTACCGCCACTGCAGGTACCGCCGGGGAACGAGCCGCTCGGGAACTGGGGTACTTAAACACCCATTCCAGATAGCATAACTGCGAAGCCAGTAAGCTGACTATTAACAGGTGATGTCAGAAGAATTCGGTTCGGAACTGGACGGAAAAGATGTTCAGCGACTCGCTCCGACTCGACGTGGCCGAAGCGGGCATCCACGTCTCGTCGATTGAGCCGGGGGCGGTCGACACGGAACTGCTCGACCACATCCCCGACGACGAGGTCCAGAAGAACGTCAAGGACTACGTCGGCACGATGGACGCGCTCGCGCCCGAGGACATCGCACGAACGATTACGTTCGTCGTCACCCAACCCGCACGCGTCGACATCAACGAAGTCCTCATCCGCCCCCTCGACCAGGTCCAGCCCTAATCGGCTTCGAACGGTCCCCCCTCGGACGAAGCGGCGGCCCGGCCCGACGCGGCCGAACCACCGACACAATGAGTATCTGAGCCGTTAAGTTAGTAGTGTATATTTAGAGCAATAGTGTCTGAGCGGGGTTATCTCCAACCGGATATACAACCGATACGAAAATTCCAGACAGGAGCGTTCTACCGCTGGATTTTTGAACTATCATCTGTCGAAAATTGTGTCGCTCGTCGATGACAGCGAGAGACTCTCCGTCGCGGTCGAGAGCGTTCCGCCCAGATGGTATCCGCTGATATTCAACCGATAAACGGCTTATTTCCTAAAATATCGCGGAGTATGAGCACCAGTTCGCGTGTGTGGAGGAGTCAGTCGACGTTTCACAGAACTCATCTAAAACACAATATTATGTAAGATGTATCAGAAAAACAGAATTGAAAACGCGCAGAGTGCCGGACGAACTACGGTCGCGGAAGCGACGCCTCGGAGAGCACCGCAGGGATGAAACCGGCGCGCTCGCAATCCGATGACGAGTGAGCGATTCCAACGAGACCGAACCCGAGATAGCGTGGACCGCGGCGGTACGTGGACTCCGGGGTCTCCCGATGCGAATCGCGTTCAACGGCGTCGACTTCGGCCGCGTGTTGTGGTGGGGCGTGTTCGCCGTTGCTCCCCTCGCGTTACTGATTTTCGGGGCGCTCGCCGGTGACAGCGGCCCGTTCGTGTACAGTATGTACTGCGCGGTGATACTGACGGCAGTCCTCCAGAGTTCGGAGCGGTTCGTCCGCATGAGCGTCACGGTCGACGGGGACGCCGGCGAGCTCGAAAGCACCTACCACATGGGCGACCCCTCGCTGTTTCGGAGCGACGAGGACGTGACCACGTCGCTCGCGGACGTCGAATCTGCCCGGTTCGTGACGCTCGGAGACCAGACTGCGGTCCGGTTGTTCTACGGGAAACCGTTCGTCAACAAGCCCTCGATGTTTCTCGTCTCGGACGAGTTCGAACCGCGATTTCGTGAGACGCTCCGTCAGTACGACGTTTCGATTTCCGCGGATTCGACGCCGAAATCGGCCGATTGGGTGTGGGTTCGGTTCGCCGTGACCGCGCTCTTTTTCGGGGCGATTCCGCTCGGCACGGTCGTCGTCTGGCCCGCCGGTTCGGTTCCCTTCCTGCTGGCCGTGTTCGGGCACGCCGCCTTCGTACTGCGGCAAGGCTGGTGACGCCGTGGGTCGTTCAGAGTCGGTCGAGCCGGGGGCGAACTCAGGGGAGAAGCGACAGCAAATCGAGGAGCGCCTGTTTCAACCGCTCGTTCGAGACCGCGTAGCCGACCGCGAACATGAGACTGACCACGCCCCCGGCCGCCACCGACGCGAGGACGCCAGCGTCGGCCGGGCCGAACACGTAGACCACTCCCGCCGCGACGATACCGCTCAGGACGACGAACAGCCAGCTTTGCCGTGGCGTCAACCGACTCGTCTCCATGTCGACTACCCTGTCGGCTGTCACGAACAAAACCGTTGTCACTGAGCGGTCGACGCGGAACCGGACCCTCGCCGTCTCGTGAGTCCCGCCGACTCGCGGCCGGTCATTCGACAACGGTCCCGACTCCCGAGCCCGGTGACACCGACGTCACCTGCTTTCGGTCACGTCGCCGAGAAGGTATATAGATTCGACGCGTAGGTGCGCACGTAATGAAAGTCGGCTCCGAGACGAAGCTCTACAAGGCGGAGCGAACCGACGTCTCCCAGAATCAGGGGAAGTTCCGGACCTACTTCAACTTCCCCGGCCGCGCCCTCCCGGACCACGCGGACCACGGCTACGGCCCGCTCGCGACCATCGTCGAGTCGTTCATGGACCCCGACACGCACATCGCGATGCACCCCCACCGCGACGAGGAGATCATCTCGTGGGTGCCAGCCGGCGTGATGCGCCACGGCGACCAAGACGGCAACGACCTCGTCACCGACGCCGACCACCTGATGGTGATGAACGCGGGCGAGACGTTCTGGCACGAGGAGTTCACCCGCGCGGACGACCCGCCGCTCCGCATGCTCCAGATGTTCGTCCGGCCACACAGCCTCGGGCTGGAGCCGAACGTCCAACACGAACCCATCGACGCCCCCGTCGAGGGCGAGTGGCGGCATCTGTTCGGCCCCGAGGGGTCCGACGCGCCGCTTTTCGTCCGCAACGAAGTGGACCTCTTCGACCTCCGCCTCGACGCCGGGTCGAGCGCCGACCTCCCCGAAATCGAAGGTCGGGACGCGTACTTCTACGTGTTCGACGGCGTCGTCGACGCCGCGGGCACGCGCTTCGGGAAGACCGAAAGCGGCCTGCTCGTCGACGACGCCGGCCTGACGCTCACCGCCGACGAGGACGCCACCGTGGTCGCGTTCCTGATAGACCCCGACGCGCCCGTCACCCGACAGGGGACCATCGGTCGCTGACGCGACATCGCCGCCACCGACACGCCTCCGCCGCCGAACCATCCCGCCGCACCCGCCCATCGTTCAAACAGACACGCCCAACTCGATGCTCACAGACACCGCCGGAATCCACCACGTCACGGGAATCGTCCGCGACGCGCAGGCGAACGTCGACTTCTACGCGACGACGCTCGGCCTGCGCCTCGTCAAGCAGACGGTGAACTTCAACGAGAAATTCACGCGCCACCTGTTTTACGGCGACGAGACCGGGTCGCCCGGGACGGCCCTGACGTTCTTCCCGTACCCCGCCGAGGAGCCGGGACGTCCCGGGACGCCGCAGATTCGGACCGCATCGCTGGTGATTCCGCCCGACGCCGTCGACTACTGGGCCGACCGCCTCGCCGACCACGGCGTCCAAGTCGACGGCCCGTTCGAGCGGTTCGACGAAACGGCCATCCGGTTTTCCGACCCCGACGGGACCGACCTCGAACTCGTCACCGGCGAGTCGTCGGTCGACCCGTGGGGCGACGGTCCGGTCCCCGCCGAGCGCGCGATTCGCGGCATTCACGGGGTCACGCTCCACTCGACGAACCCCTTCGTGACCGCCAGCGTGCTCGACACGCTCGGGTTCGACCTCGTCGCACAGGAGGGCGACCGCGTCCGCTACCGAGCGCCGGGCGACCGGGCGACCGTCGTCGACCTCCTCGACCGGGACGGCGAGTTCGGCCGCGAGGGCGCGGGGAGCATCCACCACGTCGCGGTCCGCGTCGACGACGAATCCCAGTTGTACGAGTGGCACGACCTGTTCCGCGAGCGCGGCTACGACGTGTCGCGGGTGAAAGACAGACACGTGTTTCACTCGCTGTACGTCCGCGAACCGGGCGGCATCCTGTTCGAACTCGCGACCGACGGTCCCGGGCTCACCTTCGACGTGGACGTGGAGACGCTCGGGGAGTCGCTGTACCTGCCGCCGTGGTTGGAGGAGGACCGCGAGATGATAGAGAGCCAACTGCGTCCGCTGGACCTGCCGGCTGGCGTCGAGAGTGGGGACGAGGACGGAGCAAATAGAGACAACGGGTCGAACTGATGTCACCCCGCCCGACTGCGCCCGCGTCCGCGACCGACCCCCACGAGGGACAGGAGATTGCGACGGCCGGCGCGCCGCCGCAGGTCGCCGACGCGGCCGTCGTCATGCTCCACGGTCGCGGGTCGAAAGCGCGGCACGTCCTCACGCTCGTCGACGAGTTCCTCCACCGCGGCGCGATGTACCTCGCGCCGCAGGCCGCCGGGAGTTCGTGGTATCCGGCCCCGGCCGCCAGTCCCATCGAGCGAAACGAACCGTGGCTCACCTCCGCGCTCGGCCGGGTGTCGGCCGCGCTCGACATCGCCGCAGACGCCGGGGTTCCCCCCGAACGAGTCGTCTTCTTCGGGTTCTCGCAGGGCGCGTGCCTCGCCGCCGAGTTCGCGCTTCGAAACCCCCGCCGATACGGCGGCCTCGTTTCCCTCTCGGGGAGTCTTCTCGGACCCGACCTCGGGACTCGAACCGACGGTCGCGTCGGCAACGACGGCGACGACAGCGATGGCGACCACGACGGTCACGTCAGCGACGGCGACCTCGACGGCACACCGGTCTTCTTCGGAGGCGGCCGCGACGACCCCCGCGTCGATGCCGACCGAGTCGAGGCGTCGGCCCGAGCCTTCTCGGCGCTCGGGGCCGACGCGACGAGTCGGCTGTACGAGGGACTTGGCCACGCTATCAACGACGACGAAATCCGGGTTATCGACTCGTTCATCGAGCGACTCGACTGACCGGACAGACGGGTCTCGGGGGGGCGGCGACGAAAAAACGAGCGTGCGTGGTCGCGGTCGAGACGCGACCGGATGCGTGGATTAGACCTCGTCGACGAGCGAGCCGAAGGTGGACTCGGCGTCGGCGGGCACGTCGAAGTCGTGGTAGTGTTCGCCCTTCTCGGTCGAGAGGATGTTGAGGGCGGCGGCCGCGCCGTCGCCGGCGGAGATGACGGCCTGCCACTCCTCGGCGCGGACCATCGCGCCCGTGGCGTAGGCGCCTTCGACGCTCGTCTCCATCGTCACGTCCACGTCGACGAGGTCGTCGTCGAACGCACAGCCGAGCGCCTCGGCGAGGTCGCGGTTCGCGCCCGTGGCGAGCACGACGTAGTCGGCCTCGTACTCGTCGTCGTCGGTCGTGACCACGAACCCGTCGTCGCTGTCGCTCACGTCGGTGACTTCCTCGCCCTGATGGCGTTCCGCGGCGAAGTGGTCGACCTGCGTGCGGAGCGTCTCCATGTAGTCCGTGCCGTCGATGGAGCCGATTCCGGGGTAGTTGAACAGATGCGCCTTGTGCATCCACGTCTTGTCGGTGTCGAAGACCGTCGTGGAGAGACCGTTCTTGGCGGTGAAGAGGGCGGTTGTCAGACCAGCGGGACCGCCGCCGATGACGATTACGTCTGCCATGTCTCATGTACTAGCGCACTCGATAAAGAACCTCGGCAAAGCGGATATTTTGTATTCCTCTGGATTACGTGCGGCCGGGTGGCACGACGCTCGGCGCGCCCCGCGGCGTCGCCTCGCCGCAGTCGATTCCGGATTCCCCTCGCTCTTAGTGTCTCGGTTCGTGTGCCTCGGCGATGGACCGCGACCGACTCCTCGCCGCCGCTCCCCTCCTCGCGGCGGGCATCTGGGGCGGAATGTACGTCGTCAGCAAGTGGGGATTCCGGTCGATTCCGCCGCTGACGCTCGCCTTCCTGCGCGTCGCACTCGGCGCGGGCGTCCTCTACGTCGCCGTGCGAGCGACCACGCCCGCCCGGTCGTTCGACCGAAACGAGTGGCGACGGTTCGCGGCGCTCGCCGTCTGGCTGACCGCGGCGCTTTCGACCCAGTTCGTGGGCACCGACCTGACGAACGCGAGTCAGGGCTCGCTTTTGACCGTCCTGACGCCGGTGTTCATGCTCGCGCTGGGGGTGACGGCGCTCGGCGAACCCCTCACGCGCCGGAAGTCGGTCGGGACGGCGCTGGCGACGCTCGGGACGCTCGTCGTCCTCTCGGGGCAGTACGACGCGGCCGCGCTCGCCGGCGGGAGCGTCTCGGGCGTCGCGTTGCTCCTGTTCTCGTCGCTCTGTTTCGCCGCCTTTTCGGTGTTCGCGAAGCCGCTCATCCGGCGGTACTCGGCGCTCGAAACCGCGACCTACGCGACGGTGCTGTCGGTGCCCCTGTTCGGGGCGCTGGTCCCGGTGGAGTTCTATCTCGACCCGGCGGCGTTCGACTCGATTTCGCCCTCGCTTCCGGTCGTGGGCGCGGTGCTCTACCTCGGTCTCCTGAGCACCGCGGCCGCGTGGTACTGCTGGTACAAAGGCATGGAGTACGCGGACGCGAGCGCCGTCGGCGTCTTCTTTTTCGCCCAGCCGGTCGTCGGCATCCTGCTCGGCGCCGTCGTCTTGAGCGAGCCGGTCGGCCTCGAACTCCTCGGCGGGGGCACTGTTCTCGCTGTCGGCGTCTTCCTCGTGAACGCCGACTGACGTGGTGGGCGTCGTCGCGTTGACCGGGCCCGGAACCGACCGACGTGACGGCGTTCGACGTCTACTCCTCCAGTTTCGACTCGGCGAACGAGACGGCGAACTGGTCGCGCATCTCGCGGCGGAGCATCTCGCTCATCACCTCGTAGACGACCGGCTGTGGATATTCCTCCAGTAGCGAGGCGAGTTCGACGGCGCATTCGGACTTCAGCGCGGCGAATTCGGCGGTCCACGGTGGGTTGCTCATAACCCGGACATTCGCTTCCGAGTAGTTATGAACTTTGATTGAAACAAAGTGGGTTTTCGAGCGCGCCCGGTCGCACCCGGTCGCACCCAATCGCACCGCTCGCCGGGAGATACGTCGGACGTTCGGCAGAAGGGTGCCGGTCAGGCGGGGTGAACCCACCCCACCAGATGCCCTCGGTGGGGCACCCGTTTACGGTAACCTGTGGTGGTCGCGCGGGAAGCGCGTCGTTCGTCTGCGCTACGCGGCGTTACTCGAAGAGTTCGACGGCCTGGTCGTAGCGGGCCGACGGTTCTTCCCAGTCGACGACCTCGAAGAACGCGGAGACGAAGTCGCCGCGGGCCGGGCCGTAGTCGTGGTAGTACGAGTGCTCCCAGACGTCCAGCGCGAGAATCGGGTGAGAGCCCCAGAGCGCGCCCTGGTCGTGCTTGTCGACGACGACGTTCCGAAGCTGGTTCGAGAACGAGTCGTACACCAAGAGCGCCCAGCCGCCGGCCGCGCCGGCCGCCGCTTCGAATTCGCCCTTCCACGCCTCGTAGGAGCCGAAGTCCTCCGCGATGCGCTCTGCGAGCGCGCCCTCGGGCTCGTCGCCGCCTTCCGGCGACATGTTCTGCCAGAACAGGTCGTGCAGAATGTGTCCCGAGCCGTTGTGGGTGACGTTGCGGAGCGCGCCGGCGGACGAGCCGAACTCGCCTGCTTCGCGGTTGTCAGCGAGAGTCTCCTCGGCCGCGTTCCAGCCGTTGACGTAGCCCTGATGGTGGGTGTCGTGATGCCACGTCAGCACCTGCTCGGAGATGTGGGGTTCAAGGGCGTCGTACTCGTACGGGAGGGGGTCAAGTTCGTAGTCTGACATTGGTGTTCGCAGTTAGACCGAGGGACCGAACACATATGTACGTTCGCTGAACGCGATTTACGTAGTGGATATGATATTTCGTGGTCCGGCTCCGTTCACAAATTCACCGACTCACGGAGAGACGGTGCGAACAGACAGTTCCGAGGCGCTCGTCCGGCTCGGAACTGAGGACACACCTCAAAAGCCGGACGACTGCGTGACCCTTCGGGGCTCTTGTTATTGTTTAACAGCCAACAATTTATTATAGTAGACCGTCGTCACGAACTGACGTGATGGGAGACGTACACGATTCGTCAGTACGCGCTGACGAAGCCGAGCCCTCCACCGATACCGAAGCGACCGTCCTCTCCGTATCGGACCTCCACAAGCAGTACGAGGGGAGCGACGGGTCGGTTACGGCGGTCGAGCGAGTCGACTTCGACATCGAGCGAGGCACTGCCGTCGGGCTACTCGGACCCAACGGGGCCGGGAAGACGACCACGATTAAATCGGTACTCGGGCTCATCGTCCCCACGGGCGGTACCGTCCGGGTTCACGGAACCGACATCCACGACGAACCGGAGCGCGCGTATCGACATATCGGGGCGATGTTAGAGGGCGCACGGAACGTCTACTGGCGGCTGACGGTGCGGGAGAACATGCGGTTTTTCGCGGCGCTCGCCGGAGAATCGACGCGGCGAACGGAGCGGCGACAACGGGAGTTACTCGATAAGTTCGGGCTCACGGACAAAGCCGATTCGACCGTCAGAGAACTCTCGCGGGGCGAAAAACAGAAAGTCTCGCTCGCGTGTACGCTCGCGAGGGACGCCGATGTCGTCCTTCTGGACGAGCCGACGCTCGGACTCGACGTCGAGAGTTCGCTCGAACTGCGCGAGGAGCTTCGACGCCTCGTCACGGACCGAGGGACGACGCTCCTCCTGTCGAGCCACGACATGGACGTCATCGAGGACATCTGCGACCGGGTCGTGGTGATGAACGACGGCGAAGTCGTCACCGACCGGAGCGTCTCGAACCTCCTCGACGTGTTCGACATTCAGTCGTATCGAATCGTGGTCGACGGAACGCTCCCACAGGAGATCCGCCGGCGTCTCTCGGCTCAGTTCGACGCGGATTCGTTCGAGACGAGGGGCGGTTCGACCCAGTTTTCGGTCCGCGTCGGCGGCGACGAGTTTTACCGTCTCGTCGACGGCCTGCGCGAGGCCGGGTGCGACGTCGAGTCGTTCACCTCGGTAGAACCCGACCTCGAGGAGGTATTCATCCAACTGACGAACGAGCCTTCCGAGGGCCCGCTCGAGTCCGACCGTTCACAGCGGATGGACACGCAGACATGAGTTCGGAGACAGCGCATTCGACCAGTCCCGGTAGCGAGACCACGCTTGCTGGCTTCGGCCGACTCCTCTGGGAGATCGTCAGAAAGCAGTTCACCGTGATGCTCCGGTACCGAGTGAACTTCGCCATCAACGTGGCGACGATGTACGTGTTCTTCGCCATCGTCTTCTTCGGCGGACAAGCGGTCGTCGGCGGAATCGGCGGGTCTCCACAATCGCTCGATTCGACACTCAATGGCGTCATCGTCGGCTGGTTCCTCTGGACGATGGCACAGGGCGCCTACTCCGGTCTCTCCGGGAACGTCACGCAGGAGTCCCAGTGGGGAACCCTCGAACAGCTGTATATGTCCCCGTTCGGGTTCGGGCGTATCATGCTCCTGAAAGCGGCCTCCAACGTGATTCAGAGCATGGCCATCGGGGGGCTCATCCTCGTTCTCATGCTGGTGACCACGGGCCGAACGCTCTCGGTCGACCTGCTCACTATCGTCCCCGTCGTACTCGCGGCGCTACTTTCGGTCGTCGGAATCGGGTTCGTGTTCGCGGGGCTCGCGCTCATCTACAAGCGAATCGGGGCGGTTTCGAACCTCATGCAGTTCGCGATGGTCGGCCTCGTTGGGGCACCGACGGCGGACGTGCCGCTCCTTCGGTTGCTGCCGCTCGTTCAGGGCTCTGCGCTCCTCCAGCAATCGATGCGCCGGGGGGTTCGGCTGTGGGAGTTCTCGGCCGGGGAACTGTCCGTGCTCCTCGGAGTCGGCGTCGGTTATCTCGTCTGCGGATACGTCGTTTTCAAGTACTGCTCGCGAGTCGCTCGGCGCCGGGGCGTCATGGGACACTACTGAGCGGTCGTCCACCGTTCGGGGTGCCGTCCCGCTCTCCCCAGCGACAGCACGAGCTGAATTTATAACCAATTGCCATTAGATTTATAACAAGTCGGCCAGATATACATTTTGATGTCAGTAGCATTGGACATCAATATTGCACGTACTGTTGACAAATCGCACTACGACGGCCTCTTCGGGTCGATCATCTCAGACAAGTTCGAGATGTCCCACGACAGCACCGGGACGGCGTCGTGCTACCTCCCGTGTCACACGGCCTCGAAGCTCCCCTGCTGCGACACCACCAACTGAGGTGTCTCCGAGCCTTCTCCGCGCCGCTCGACCGCGGAGAGGGACATCGGTTTTTTCCGACGGCCTGCAGATGCTCTCCGATTCACCCCGTAGCGTACCGATTCACACCTACTATGACGACATCGACAGCTGACGAGATGGTGTTCACACAACGACAACGTCGCGAAATCGCCGGTCGCGCCCGGACGCTCCACGAGCGTCTCGACGGGCCACCGAACGACCCCGGTCCCGACCCCGAGATATCTCCGAACGCGGTTCTGGACGAGTGGGAGGGCCTCTTCGCCGACGAGGAACAGTTCGCTGAGCGGCTGGCGGCCGACGGAATCCGGCGGGCGGACGTCGAAACGCAATCCGCGGCCACGTTGTGGCCGAGCGACGAGCCGCTCCCGGCGTGGCTCGAGACGGTCGAAGAGCTAATCGAGTATCTCCGAGCTTCCGACCCGACACGCTACTCAAGCACGCCGGACGATGTTCCGTTCCGTGAGCTTTTGACCGGGTTCAGCGAGTTCGCGCGGAGCCGGCTCGGCACGCTCTCCGTTCCGGACAAGTCGTTGGAACCGTTGGTCGAGGGACTAACCAGGCGGTTTCACGCGCTCTGCGTCCGGCCGCTGTACGTCGAGTTCAAGAGCTTCGTAGAGCACTTCGACCCCGAACTCGCCGCTGCCGACCCCGACGAGTTCGACGACCCACCGACGGAGTACTACGAGGAGTTCATCGACGCGATGTTCGCACACGGGGTGTCCAACCTCTGCGTCGAGTACCCCGTTCTCGCCCGACAAATCGCCGTCATCATCGACAACTGGGGCGACGCGGTCTCCGAACTCTGCCGGCGGATTCGCGACGACACCCCCGCGCTCAGAGAGCGGTTCGGTATCGACGGCTCGGTGACCGCGCTCGAACCGCTCTCGACGGACGCGCACGCGAGGGGCCGAATCCCCGTCCGCGTCTCGTTCGGGTCGGCCGACGTCATCTACAAACCGAGAGGCGTCGGCGGCGGCGTGGCCCTGTACGAGGTGCTCGAACGAGTGAGCGACCACACGTCGGTCGCGACCTTTCGGCCGCCGGAGTACCTTCCCAGAGACGGCTACGGGTGGATGGAACCGATAGCGTACGACGACTTGGCCGACGAGGACGCGGTTCGGCGGTACTACGAGCAGGCGGGCGTCCTCACCTGCGTCGCGTACGCGCTCAACGTGACCGACTGCCAGTACGAGAACCTCCTCGTGGACGGCGAGAGTCCGATGGTCGTTGACGGCGAGACGGTCTTCCACCCCCACGTTGACCCGGCGGCCATGCCGACACCGACGGAAGTGTCCACGGTCGCCCACAGCACGGTACTCGCGACGCTGTTGGCACCGTGGTCGGTCGGCGATCCGCGCACCCCGAGCGACGACGACGCCGGCGTTCCGCACGCCGGGTTCGGTAGTTCGAGCGAACGGGGGTTCAAAGACGTCTCCAAACCCGGTATCGAAGCGGCGAACACGGACGTCATGACGGTAACGGAGGTTCGACCGGAAGTCAACCTGACCACGAACACCGCGAGCACCGCGGAGCGCGACCACCCGCCGGTTTCGTACACCGAGCCGCTCGTCGAGGGGTTTACCGAAGCCTACGACGCCATCCGCTCGTTGCGCGAAGACGGCGCGTTCTTCGGCGACGTGTTGCCTTGCGACCTCGTCGATGGTATCGAAAACCGGTTGGTGTACCGGGCGACGGCCCGGTACGGCTCGATTCTCCGGTCGGCGGCCGCGCGCGACCCGCTTCGAGACGGGGCTCGCCTCTCGGTCGAGTACGAAAAGCTCGCCGTGCCCTTCTTCGACGGCCGAATCGACGCCGACGAGTACTGGCCGCTGTATGCGGCCGAACGGCGGGCGCTCCGCCGCCGTGACTTCCCGCGGTTCGCCTCGTCGCCGACGAGCGGCACGGTCGTCCACGACGGGGACGAACTCCCCGTTGAGGTCGATACCCCCGGGTACGACCGATGCCGACAGCGGGTCGACTCGATGAGCGACGACGACCGCGACCGCCAAGCGTGGCTACTGCAGTACGCCTTCGGGCCGCAGGTTCCGGGTCCGGCACCGGAGCCCGACATATCGGCCGACGCGTTCGATTCGACCGCGAGGGCGTTGTTCGAGGAGGTTCTGGACGCCGGTATCGAGACGCCGGACGGCGACGCCTGGGTATCTATCTCGCCGACGAAGACGGGCATCGACCTCTACCCGACGGACTTCTCGCTGTACCACGGACGCGGCGGCATCGCCCTCGCGGCCGCGGCGCTCTTCGAAACCACGGGCGAGGCGCGCTATCGAACCGTGGCGGAGGAGGTCTTATCGCCCGTGCTCTCCGCCATCGGAGACGGCGGCCCGCCGCCGAACTTGGGCGGGATGCTCGGGGTCGGGTCGGTCGTCTACACGCTCACGGTCGTCTCGGAACTCCTCGACGCCGACGAGTACCGCCGCGCCGCGCGCTCGGCAGCGGAGACCGTCACGGAGTCCCACGTGGCGAACGACGAGACGTTCGACGTGCTGGAGGGTTCCGCCGGGACGCTGCTCGGCCTCCTCGCGTACTACGAGCGGCACGGCGACGAGTCCGTCCTCGACCGAGCGGTCGCGTGCGGGGAGCGCCTCCTCGATGGCCGCGCGCTCGAAAACGGCTACCGAGTGTGGCGGACTGCCGACGACGACCCGCCGCTCACGGGGTTTTCACACGGTGCGTCCGGAATCGGCTACGCGCTCGCTCGACTCGCCGAGGCGACGGGGGACGGGCGGTTCTCGGACGCGGCGCGCGAGGCGCTCGCCTTCGAATCGTCGCTGTACGACCCGAGCCGGAACAACTGGGCGAAATCCCACGATGACCGGAGTTACGACGATAAGTGGTGCCACGGGCGGTCGGGAATGGCGCTCGCCCGGCTCGGCATCGCGGACACGCTCGACGACCGCGACCTCCGCGACACCGCGATTGACGCGCTCTCGGAGACCGCCCGTGCCGAACCGTCGAACATGGACCACCTCTGTTGCGGAAACTTCGGGCGGGTCGAGTCGCTCCTCGTCGGCGCGCGCCGCGGCCCCCTCGACGAGTCGCACGCGACTGAACTGGCCCGTCGGAGCCTCACCCGGAGGGCCGCTCACGGCGAGCTTTCGATGACCGGACACACCGAAACCTTCGCGAACCCGATGTTCTTCCACGGTCTCTCCGGCGTCGTCTACTCGCTGTTACGACTGGACAGCCCCGACCGCCTCCCCTCGGTTCTGCTCTTGGAGTGAGCGGGCCTCCACTCACCCGTCATCGCCGGCCCGAGCGTCGTCGAGTTCGGCCTGCACCGCGCCCCACGACACCGGCGGTTCGAACGCGGCGAGCGTCTCCTCGAACGACTCGATTCGCGCCCCGTACTCGTCGGTCCACGGGGGTCGGGCGAGTTCGTCGAGGCGCTCGCGGAGTCGCTGTACGCGGGCGTCGAGGTCGTCGAGGTCGGCGGCGGCATCGTCGAGACCGTCGGTCTCCGCGTCAGACTCGGGAGCCAGTTCCCGGAGGTCGGCGAGTTCGGCCCGCACGTCCTCGACCAATAGGGCGGAGACGCGGACCCGGAGCGCGGCGTTGCACCACTCGGTCGCGCGGTCGCCGTCAGCGTCCTCGGCGGCGTCGGCGCCGTCGTCGGACCTCTCCGCGTCGGCGACGGCCTCGACCCGGTCGGCGAGTCCGTCGAGCGACTGTTCGAGCGCCGCCACGTCGCCGTCGAGCCCGCGCACGCGAACGTCGTGGTTCGAGAGCCACCGTTCGAACTCCTCGATGTCGAGTTGTATGTCGTCCGCGTGCGCGGTGAGCGCCTGCGACTCGGAGGCGACCTCGCGGAGTCCGAGCACGATGTCGTAGACGGACCGGGGGTCGTCGCGCCAGTCGGAGAGCCCCTGTAGCTCCTCGCCGAGCGACGCGACCCGCTCGCTCGCGTTCGTAACCGTCGCCTCGAACACGTCGAGACGGGACCGCACGGCACCGACGGCCGCGTCGTCGCCGGCGGCCTCGCGGGCGTCGTCGAGGTCGATGGACGCGAGTTCGACGCGCGTCTCCGCGGTCGACAGAATCATCGACGTGTCCGTGACCGCCGAGTCGACGCCGTCGGCCGTCACCGCGCCGTCTTCGGTCACGTGACTGAGCACCGCCCGAACGGTGTCGGGGTCTCGGGACTCGTCCGCGTCCACGACGCGGTCGGCCGCGTCGGATTTCGACAGACCGATGATACGTTCGGAGCCTGTGGTTCCGTCCTTCTGAGCCATCGTCCGTACGTATCTCGGGACCCGTTATATTTTCTGTCGTCTCGATTACGTTCGGGTATATAGTCCTCGGTACTGATGTGTGCGCTAATATCGAACTATTTCGTCTCTTAGTGTTACGTTGAACTCTGATAGAACTAAAGTGGTATTATAAACGCATTTTATTTAAAACCGGGTCTGACCACGTGATGGCGCAAGATTCCAAGAAGTTGGCAGGCAGCGTATCACGTCGGCAGTTCCTCGTCGCGTCGAGTGCGGCGGGCGTCGCGGGGCTCGCGGGTTGTTCGGGACAGTCGAACTCCGAGACCGACGCGCCGGCGACCGAAGACGAGGGGACTGACGCTCCGGAGACCACGACGTCGACCCCCGAGGAGACGAGCGAATCGAGCGCGCCGCAGATGCTCACCGCCGAGGGCTCGTCGACGGTGTATCCCATCGCGAACAAAGGGAGCTCCTACTGGAACTCCAACGCGCCGCCGAGCGACGGCGAGTACTGGGGTTCGAGCGACGAATCTACCGTCCCCGGCTGGGACGAACTCGGCGCACCGGACATGCGCCTGGCCGACTACTTCGCGTCCCTCTACGGCTTCGAGCCGACCGAGACGCAGGCGAACCCCGCGTTCGCAACGTCCATCGGCCTGAGCCACTCCGGGACGGGCTGTAAGTCCGTCCGCGACGGTCTCGTCGACATCGGTAACTCGTCGGGTCCGATTACGGCCGAACTCGGCATCAGCGAAGACGAGCGCGACGCGAACTACGTGGACCACGTCCTCGGCCGCGACGGCCAGCCCGTCGTCGTCTCGAAGGACGTCCACGACGCGGGTGTCACGGAGCTCACCGGCGAGGAAGTCCGCCAAATCTACCAGAACGAGATTACCAACTGGAGCGAAGTCGGCGGTCACGACCAGGAGATCTACGTGGTCGGCCGCGCGGAAGGCTCCGGGACGGACACCTCGTTCCGCCTCAACATGCTCGGGAGCGCCGACGCCTCGATGGAGGGCGTCGACACCCGCAAGGGTCAGAACCAGCAGGTCGCGACCGTCGTCCAGCAGAACGACGGTGCCATCGCGTACATGGCACTCGCGTTCACCGGTCCGGAAGTCATCCCCGTCGGTATCGACTTCGAGGGCACGCTCTACGCGCCGGACAAGAGCGCGGAGCACACTATCTTCGACAGCGACTACCCGCTGAACCGCGACCTCCACCAGTACACGACCATCACGGAGGACACCCCGAGCGGGACGGACATGCGCGAGGCCGCGTTCATGAACATGTTCCTGACCACGTTCGGTCAGAAGCTGTTCGTCGAGGACAACAACTACATCCCACTGCCTGACAAGGACCTTCAGGCCGAGAAGGACAAGCTCCCGAGCCAAGCGTAACGCGACTCGGACGCGGTAGCGGTTCCTGAACCTCGTTCTTTCCATTCATCGACGCTCCAATCATGAACGTACTTCCAAACTCCGACGGTGCCGGCCTCCGAGCGGCGGCTCGGCGAGGGCTCCGGCGCGGTCGCGACTTCGTCGACGAGACGCCGCCGGACGCGCTCGTCACGGTCACGGTCGCGGCGGTGTCGCTCCTCGCGGCGTTCGCGGGCTTTCTGGCCGTCTCGTCGCTGACGGCCGTCCCGTTCGCGGTGTTCCTCGTCGCGACGGGCTACGGCTGGCTCAGACACCAAGAATTGACAGCGCGCGTGCTCACGCTGACGACGACGGTCTCGACCATCCTCGTCCTCGGGCTCATCCTCGTCTTCATCTTCGCGGAGGCGTGGCCGACCGTGCAGTACGCGACCGTGAACGTCTTCGGCATCCCGATTCCGGGCCTGCGGCTCTTCATCGAGACGCGCTGGAGTCCGGTGACGCCGCCGATTCGGTACTCGCTCGTCCCGATGATTCACGGGACGGTGCTCGTCACTATCATCGCGACGGCCGTCGCCGCCCCGCTGGGCGTGGCCGCGGCGCTCTTCCTCAGCGAAATCGCGCCGAAGACCGTCCGCGAGGTCGTCAAGCCGGGCGTCGAGATTCTGGCGGGCATCCCCTCCATCGTCTACGGCTTCATCGGCTTCACCATCCTCAGCCCGTGGGCGGCCGACCAGTTCGACATCGTCGGGCAGGGCACGTACCTCTTCGTCGGTATCGTCGTCGGGCTGATGGCGCTCCCGACGGTCGTCTCGGTCGCCGAAGACGCGCTCAACAGCGTCCCCGAATCGATGAAAAGCGGCTCGCTCGCCCTCGGCACGACCGACTGGCAGACGATGACCTCCATCACCCTGCCGGCGGCCTTTTCGGGCGTCTCGGCCGCGGTCCTCCTCGGCGTGGGCCGCGCCATCGGCGAGACGATGGCCGCGACCGTGATGCTCCGCGGCAGTCCGGGCCTCACGAAGCCGCTGTACAACGTCTTTTACGGTAACGACACGCTCACGTCGCTCATCGCGGCGAACTACGGCGACGCCGACGGCCTCCAGCTCTCCGCGCTGTTCGTCGCGGGCGTCATCCTGTTCGTCACGGTGCTGTTCCTCAGCATCGGGTCGCAGTACATCGAGGCGCGCATGCGCCAGAAGCTCGGAGGTGCCGAATAATGGCGGGCGCGACCGAATCCACGCTCGTCAGCGAAGACACCACCGAGACCGAGGCGGTCGCCGCCGGCGCGGTGGGGCTTGCGGCGGTGCTTTTCGCCCTCTCGCTCGCGGCGATGTTCGAACTCGTGACCATCACCGACCCCATCGCGGGCGTGCCGATGGTCGCGCTCCTCGGCGGGCTGTTAGTCCTCCTCGGCCTCGCCGTCGTCGGCTTCGGCGTCGGCTCTCGACTCGGCTACGTCGCCACCGACCCCAGACCGACCGCCGGACTGGTCGCCTCGGGCGCGTTCGCGCTCGTCTGGTTCGTCGTCGGCGGACTGGTCGCCTCGCAGACGCTCGGGCTCGGGACGGCCGGGTGGGTCGTCGCGTCGCTCGTCACCGGTGGAGCCGCGTTCGCGATGAGCGCGCTCCCCCGCGAAGACATCGGCTCGACGCTCCCCGCGGGCGCGCTCGCCGCGTTCGCCGGCATCGTCTTCCTCACCGGCGTCATCGGCCCGTCGTGGGTGTGGGACCTCGGGTGGGAACAGCAGGCGTCGTTCAACGCCGAGTTCACGATTCCCGTCCTGACGGGATTCTGTTCCCTGCTCGTCGGCTGGGCCGCCGCGAAGGCCTACGGCGGGTTCGGCGCGCGCGGCCGCCACATCGGCGCGTACGTCCTCGTCTATCTGAACGCCCTCTCCATCATCGCGGTGCTGTTCCTCCTCGTCGCGTTCACGGTCCTGAAGGGTCTGCCGGGGCTGTTCAACGGTCTCGCGTTCGGCGCGGGTGCGGGCCCCGAAGTGACGCTCGTCGGCGTGACGTTCTCGCTTCCACTCTCGTGGCCGTTCGTGATGAACGGCGTCGCGCTCCTCAACGACGTGAACGGCGTCCTCCCGGCCATCGCGGGCACGATTTGGCTCGTCATCGGGGCGGTGCTGTTCGCCGTCCCGCTGGGCGTCGGCGCGGCCGTCTTCATCACCGAGTACGCCGACCGCGGGCGCTTCACGCAGGTCGTCGAAGTCGCCACCAACGGCCTGTGGAGCACGCCCAGCATCGTCTTCGGGCTGTTCGGACTGGCGTTCCTCGTCCCCCGGCTCGGCAACCAGAAGTCGCTTCTCGCGGGGATGCTCACGCTCGGCTTCATGCTCCTCCCGCTCGTCGTCATCACGAGCCGGGAGTCGATGCTGGCGGTCCCCGACGAGTACCGCGACGCGAGCGCCGCCCTCGGCGTCACGAAGTGGCAGACGATTCGGAGCATCGTCCTCCCGGCGGCGCTTCCGGGCATCGTCACGGGTATCATCCTCGGCGTCGGCCGCATCGCGGGCGAGACCGCCCCGATTCTCCTGACGATGTCGGGGAGCGTCGCCCCGCCGGGCAGTCAGACGGTCGACGTGGTCGGCGGCTTCCAGTTCTCGCTTGCCCCGCCGTTCGTGACCAACCCCGAACTGATGCGGGCGACGTCGGCGCTTCCCTACCAGCTTTACTCGCTTATCACCGCGGGCGTCGGGCAGTCGTCGAACATCGGCGCTATCGACGAGTTCCGGTGGGCGACGGCGCTCATCCTGCTCGTGGTCGTCTTGGGCTTCTACGCAATCGGCATCGCGACGCGGTACTACTTCCGGAGTAAACTACAGCACGAGTAACCATGAGTGAAACCAGACAGACGGCGGACGACGGACAGACGACGACGGACAGCGAACCCGACGGCGTGAGCGCCGGCACCGACCAGCCGCTCGAAGTCACGAGCGGCGAGACGCGCGAGCGGACCCGCGACGCGTGGGTCGAACACGAGTTCGAGGGCGACGCGAAGCTCTCGGTGTCCGACCTCGACGTGTACTACGGCGACGACCACGCGCTGAAGGGCGTCTCCATGGAGATTCCCGAGAACAGCGTCACGGCGCTCATCGGCCCCTCGGGCTGTGGGAAATCGACGTTCCTCCGGTGTCTCAACCGGATGAACGACCGCATCAAGGCCGCGAGCATCGACGGCTCGGTCCGGCTCGAAGGCGAGGAAATCTACCAGGAGGGCGTCAACCTCGTGGAACTTCGCAAGCGCGTCGGCATGGTGTTCCAGTCGCCGAACCCGTTCCCGAAGAGCATCGCCGACAACATCTCCTACGGGCCGCGGAAGCACGGCGACCTCGACACCGGCCTGCTCGCCAACCTGCTCGGCCGGAGCGACGACGACGCGGTCGACGAACTCGTCGAGCGCTCCCTCCGACAGGCGGCGCTGTGGGACGAGGTGCAGGACCGACTCGACGACAACGCCCTCGGCCTCTCCGGCGGCCAGCAACAGCGGCTCTGCATCGCCCGCGCACTGGCGACCGACCCCGAGGTGCTCCTCATGGACGAGCCGGCGTCGGCGCTCGACCCCATCGCGACCTCGAAAATCGAGGACCTCGTCCACGACCTCGCGGAGGACTACACGGTCGTCATCGTCACCCACAACATGCAGCAGGCGGCGCGCATCTCGGACCAGACGGCGGTGTTCCTCACCGGCGGCGAACTCGTCGAGTACGGCGACACCGACCAGGTGTTCGAGGACCCCCAGAGCCAGCGCGTCGAGGACTACATCAGCGGCAAGTTCGGGTAGTTCGGGTTCGACCCCGACCCGAGCCGGCCCAAGCCGACGCCGACCCGCGCCGAGCGTCCCCGCGCTGACGACGCCGACTTCGACTTCCCGACGTGACGACGGTTCTCGACGACCTGCGGCCGTCGAAGCCGGACAGTCGGCGGCGACGCTCGCTTTTCGTCAGTCGAATCACTCCCTGCGGCGGGGTCGGCGCTATCGCGGAACTGGCACGAAGACAACACGATTTCAGACACCCAACACAATGGAGACACGCAAGATACAGCAGGTCAGCAACGGGACGTTCACGGTCTCGCTCCCCAGAGAGTGGGCGGACGGCGAGGGAATCACCGCCGGCACCGTCGTCAACCTCCACACGCACCTCGACGGGATGCTCGTCATACAGGCACCCGAGTGCGAGGACGACTCGTCGATGCAGTTCACGGTGACCGTCGGCGAACGCGACGCGGACGGCGGGGGCGACGCCCTCGAACAGACGCTCCGGGCGGCGTACGCCGCCGGGTCGAAACAGGTCGTCGTCGAGGCCGACGGGACGTTCGACGCCGCACAGCGACAGGCCGTCAGGCGAGTCGCCCGGAACCTCGTCGGCGTGACCATCACGGAGGAGTCGGACGCGTCGGTCACGGTGCGGAACGTCCTCGACGCGAACGAGGTCTCCATCCGCCAGTCGGTCCGACAGCTCCAGTTCGTCGCCGTCTCGATGCACCGCGACGCGACCGCCGCGCTCACCGGTGCCGCCCCCCTCGACGGTTTCGCGGAGCGCGACGACCGCGCCGACCGACTCTTCGCGATGGTCGACCGGCACTTCACCCGCGGGCTCGACCGCCTCGACGAGGTGGACGCCCTCGGCGAGACGCGCCCGGAGCTGTTCCGCCTCCACACCGCGGCCCGCGAGTTAGAGCGCGTCGCCGACCACGCCGAGCGAATCGCCGCCGTCGCGTCGGCGGTCCCCGACCCGCTTCCCCCGCGGTCGCCGACGAGGTGTCCGAACTCGCCGAGCTCGTCCCCGAGGCGCTCGACGCCGCGGTGCAGGTCGCGCTCGACGGCGAGGACCCCGACGCGGCGCGGGAGGCGCTGACGGCCAGAGACCGGGTCCGCGAGGGCGTCGGGGAGGTCGAGCGACGACTGTTCGAGGAGTCGAACCCGGACGCCGACGTCGATTACCGGTTCGCCCACGCGCTCCACGCGCTCGAACGGACGGCCGAACACGCCGGCAACGTCGCCGAGGTCGGTCTCCGAACGGCGGTCCGTACGCACAGCATGGACGAGCGACCGACCCGCGAGAGCGAAGGCGGGAGCGAGTCCGCGGAGAATACGCAGAGCGCCTGAAACGACCGCTTTGTGGAGTCTGCTCGGTGATGAGCCGACTCCCGACTACCCTACGTTGACCCCGAGTTTCTCGGAAGTCGTGTCATCTGATTGTAGTTCCCCGAGAAATATTAATCGGGAGACATGCACTACAGAGTGTACTGAGCGAGAGGGAAGAGTCGCTTGTGATTCCCGGCCGAATATCCTAATTTTCCCCGTGAACGACGAAGTATATGGTTCGGTCGACATCAAATAGAGAAGATTGCACACCAAATCCGAATTACTATTCGCATATGTTGTAAAACAGGTCGGCGAGACTGCTGTCAAAATCAATGGCAAAGAGTATTGTCTATATAATACAATAATGAGCGAGATGAACCTGATTCTTGATGTCGAACTGCTTGGACGACATGGCATCGGTAAACCGCTCTGTTTCTCTCCCGACTCTCGGAGAAGTACGGTCTCTCAGACGCTGTGTTTCTCGTTGGTATCGACGGCTATCTGGATTGAGCCGTTCGGTTAGGATAACCGGTCGGCTTGCCTACGTCGAGCGAAATCTCATCGAAACGTGGTCCACACCCGCCCCATGCGAGTCGACCGTTACATAATTCTTGGGGTGCGAGGCCACGCGTGTGGCGACGATAGTAAAGTGTGAGAAGTACAATAGTACTGCGTCAAACGACCTGTCGAAATTGCCCCTCGGTTCACGGGTTCGATGCCGAATTCACAGCAAATCATTACAGACCTATGTTTGTAATTAGGTTCCGTCCCGCTCCCGGGCAACCCACAGTCCCAAGCGCAAAAATAGCCCACTATTGTTCACGGTTAGAAAACATCCTCTCGGACCACGGCCCGACTCTCTATCCACCGCCGTTTCAATCACGGATATTATGCATACACTCGCGAGTCTCCGCATCCGTAGTTCTACTTCCCGTACCGAGCGGTGTTAACTAATGGAAAACCCATCAGTCGATCGAGAGTTTATTCTCTACGTCCCTCGCTCCGCTGACGACCAAGCCGACGGTGTCCTCTTCGAGACGCTTTCCGCTCATTCTCGGAGGGGGGCCGAGGACTTCAATCGCACCCAGCGGGCGACCATCGTCGTCGAGGACTGGTGCGGCGACGCCGCGATAGTCATCCGATTGCTCCTGTCTGTCGTATGCGACTCCCTGGTCGCGAATCGCCTGGAGCTTGGACTTCAATTCGTTGCGTTCGGTAATCGTATTCGCAGTCTCCGAGGAGAGCGAGTCGTGGTCGAGAAACTCCGCGACCTCGTCTTTGTCCATATTGGCGAGGATTACCTTCCCGGCCGCTGTCGCGTGCAATGGTCGTATCTCTCCTTCTTGGTCCGGGGTGTCTACATCCGCTGGCACGGCCGTGAACACGTAGAGGCAGTTCCACTCGCTACCCTGTCCCGGAACGACCAAACAGACCTGCTCTCGCATGGTGTTGGCCAGTTCGACCACCCGTGGCCGCGCGACCTCGTATATCCGCTGGCGTCGCCTCGCGTAGACGCCGAAACTCACGAGTTCGAGTCCGATTTCGTACCCCCCGTCACGTCGCATGACGTAGCCCAGCGTTTCGAGCGTCGCAAGGTGCTTGTGGACTGCCGGTTTCGAGAGGTCGAGTGCCCGAGCGATCTCTGTCAACGTCGGCCGGTCGCGACTCCGTATCGTATCGAGGATTCGATGGCTCGTCATCGTCGCCTTGATTCCGTAGTCGTCTGCGGTGGGCATACCCTCCGACACTCGACCGACGTACAAATAAGTTGTTAACGGTTAGTGAACGACTCGCGGCGGCCGGTCACCACTCGGCGACGCTACCGTCTTCGTGACGCCACACGGGGTTGTGCCAGTTGACCGGGCGTTCGGCCTGCTTTCTGATGTACTGTTCGTCCATCTGTATCCCGAGCCCGGGTTCGTCAGGAACCGCGACGTAGCCGTCTTCGTACTCGAACGCGCTCTTGTCTTCGAGATAGTCGAGCACGTCGTTCCGCTGGTTGTAGTGGATGTTGAGGCTCTGTTCTTGGATGAGCGCGTTGGGGGAACAGGTGTCAACTTGGAGGCACGAGGCGAGCGCAATCGGGCCGAGCGGACAGTGTGGTGCGAGCGCGACGTCGTACGCCTCGGCCATCGCCGCGATTTTTTTGACTTCGGTAATGCCGCCCGCGTGGCTGAGGTCCGGCTGAATCAGATCGACCGCGCCGTTTTCGAACACCTGCTTGAAGTCCCAGCGCGAGTACATTCGCTCGCCCGTCGCGATCGGAATCGTCGTGTGCTGTGCGATTTCCGGGAGCACGTCGTTGTGTTCGGGGAGGACGGGCTCTTCGATGAACATCGGCTCGTACGGTTCGAGCGCCTTCGCCAGCCGCTTCGCCATGGGCTTCGAGACGCGCCCGTGGAAGTCGACGCCGATGTCGATTTCTGGGCCAACGGCCTCTCTGACCTCTTCGAGTCGATTGACTGCCGCTTGGACCGACGCGGGCGTGTCAATCCGTTCGAGCTCCGCCGTGGCGTTCATCTTCACGGCGGTCAGTCCGGCCTCGACTTTCAGTTCGGCCTGTTCGGCGACCTCGGAGGGGCGGTCCCCGCCAATCCACTGATAGACGCGCATTCGGTCCCGCGTCGCACCGCCGAGCAGTTCGTGGACCGGTGCTCCGAAGCGTTTCCCTTTGATGTCCCACAGCGCTTGGTCGATGCCCGCGATTGCGCTCATCAACACCGGACCGCCGCGATAGAAGCCACCCCGGTACATCGCTTGCCAGTGGTCTTCTATCGCCGCGGGGTCCGTTCCGAGGATGTAGTTGTCCATCAGTTCCTCGACGGCGGCCCTGACGCTGTGAGCGCGTCCCTCTACGACCGGTTCGCCCCAGCCGACGACGCCGTCGGTCGTCTCCAACTTGAGAAACAGCCATCGCGGTGGCACCTCGAACAGCTCGTACTCCGTAATCTTGGTCATGGATATTCGTTACGCGTACGTTGGGGTGTCTCTCGAAAAATCTTTCTCTCGGACTGTAATCTCGGCCACGACTCCCGAACCCTCGATGTTATACGACTCGTCCGCCATGTGCAACTCGTATGTCGTTAGAAGCGTTCCTCGATGATTTCGAGCGCCGTAACTGGCAACGGGTTTCCGACGGGACGGTCCGCATCGCAGTCATCGGGCTCGGGTGGTGGACCGTCGACCAAGCGATTCCGGCTATCGGCGCGTCGGAGCTGTGCGAGACGACCGTCACCGTCAGTAGTACCTCCGAGAAGGCGAAACGGGTTGCGGCCGGCGTCGAAACGGCGACACACGGTCTCTCGTACGACGAGTTCCACGCCGGCGAAGCCGCCGACGCCTACGACGCGGTATACATCTGCTCGCCCAACGCGCTTCATCTCCCGTACGCGCGGACGGCCGCCGAGTTGGGCAAGGCCGTCCTCTGCGAGAAACCGATCGAAGCGAGTAGTGAACGCGGGCAGGCGATGGTCGATGCGTGCGACGAGGCGGGCGTTCCGCTTATCGTCGGCTACCGGATGCACACCGAACCCGCGATTCGACGCGCGCGAAAGCTGATTCGAGACGGCGTCATCGGCGACCCGGTCCACGCAATCGGGACGAACTCGCAAGCGATGCTCGAACTGATTTCCGACCCGAATCAGTGGCGACTCGACCCCGAACTGGCGGGGCCGGGGGCGACCGTCACCGACATCGGCATCTACCCGCTCAACACCTGTCGGTTCCTGCTCGATTCCGACCCGGTTGCCGCGCAGGCGTTCATGCAATCGTCTCACGACGCGTTCGAACAGGTGCCCGACGAGCACGCCTCGTTCATGGTGGAGTTCGACGACGGAACGTACCTGGCGGCGACCGCCAGTCAAAACGCCCAGGCGACGACCAGCCTCCGCATCGTCGGAACCAAAGGCGAAATTCTCGTCGAGCCTGCCTTCCACATGGAGACCGAGATTCGAGTGACGCGCGGCGACGTTTCGGTCACGCTCGACACCCCGCAGGTCAATCAGATGACCGAGCTGTTCGACTACGCCGCAGACCGCATCTTGACCGACGCGCCAATCGGTCCCGACGGCGAACACGGCGTCCTCGATATGCGACTCATCGAGGCCATCTACGAAGCAGGTGAGTCCGGCCGCGCGGTCACGCTCGACTGAGCCGTCCGCTCGACGGGTCGAGACGGTGTCGCGGGACGGGTCGACCACCGCGTTTAAACCGCTCGTCGGAGAGTAGCTAGTATGAGCCAACACCCAGCACGCCGCATTCGGGAGACTGGCCTCATCGCCATCATCCGCGGAACCGACGCCGACACGGCCATCGAAACCGTCGAAGCGCTCACGCGCGGCGGCGTCTCGACCGTCGAAATCACCGCGAACACGGACGGCGTCCTCGACATGCTCCGCGACGTGTCCGCGTCGTTCACGGCGGACGAGGTCACCATCGGCGCGGGAACCGTCCTCGACAGTGAAACCGCTCGCGCGGCACTGCTCGCAGGTGCGGAGTACTTGGTCACGCCGACGTTCGACGAGGGAGTCATCCGGACCGGTAACAGATACGGTGCCCCTTCGATGGTCGGTATCGCGACACCGACCGAGGCGGTCGACGCCTACGAGGCCGGTGCCGAGATGGTGAAGGTGTTCCCGGCCGGAACGCTCGGCCCCGGGTTCGTCTCCGCACTGGGCGGGCCGCTCGGACACATCCCGACGGTTCCGACGGGTGGCGTGAGCCTCGACAACGTCGGCGAGTTCTTCGATGCCGGAGCGACTGCCGTCGGTGTCGGAAGCGCAATCGTAGACAACGACGCCGTCTCGCGCGGCGATTTTGCGACCATCGAGACCAACGCGCGTTCCTTCGTCGAAGCGGTCGAACGCGCGCGCCGCGACTGACGCACACCCGCCTCTCGGAAGTTCGGAGATGGCCGTCTCAGCGCGGGCCGCGCGGCGAATCCGAAACGGTCGGCGAAGGAGAGAGTTATCGGTCGATTCCGGCGTCGCCTCCTCGGAGGACGCGTTCGACTTCGTCAGGCGTCACGACGGCGAGGTCGCCGTGAATCGTTCGTTTGAGCGCGGCGGTCGCCGCGCCGTAGGCGAGCGCTGTCTCGACTGATTCGCCCGCGATGAGCCGCGACAAGAACGCCCCGACGAACGCGTCGCCGGTCCCGATGGCGTCGACCGTGTCCGTCTCGAAGACCGGTTGCTCGGCCACCGTTCCGTCGTGTCGTGCGAGTGCGCCGTCTTCCCCGCGCGTGACCACGACCGTCTCGAAACCGAAGTCGGCGGCCAACTCCGATGCGAGCGTCGACGCGTCGCCGTCGAGTCCCAGAACGGTGCGGATGTCTCGCTCCGCGGCGACGAGGACGTCGACCTCGGGGAAGAGCGATTCGCACGCGTCGCGTGCGTCGGACGGCGACCAGAGCTTCGACCGGTAGTTGAGGTCGAACGCGGTCGTCGTCCCCGCCTCGGTCGCCGTTTGCAGAAGCTCGCCGGTCGTCTCCCGAAGCGTCTCGGAGAGCGCCGGCGTGATGCCGCTCGTGTAGAACACTGCCGCGTCTTCCACGGCTTCGACAGCGAGTTCGTCCGGCCGCGCGGTCGTGACTGCCGCGTCGGCGCGGTCGTATATGACGTTCGTCGGACGCGGCGAGCGCCCCTGTTCGATGTAGTACGCCCCTTGGCGAGCGTCGTCGTCCCAGCGTACGTACGGCTCGACGCCGTGCGTCCGGAGTTCCGTGGTGACGCGCCGACCGAGCGGCGAGTCCGGAAGCTTCGAGAGCCACGCGGCGGAGCATCCGAGACGGGAGGCGGCGACCGCGACGTTGCTTTCCGCACCGGCGGTCCGGAATTCGAGGGACTGGGCGGTCTCGATTCGCTCGCCCTCCGGCGGGCTCAGCCGAATCATCGTCTCGCCGAACGTGACGAGCTCGGCCGTCATCGACGCCCCCCGGCGGTTTGCGACCGGGTCTCGCGTTCGATGTCGGGGGCATCCAGACCTACAGTTGAGCCGTGCATATGTTCGCACGACTGTCTCTCGCAGTGGTACATAAGTACGGGCGATGGGTCCGAAATTTGTGACGGCAGGCTTGGTGCGACAGGACTCGATTGTCGGGTATCAGCCAGTGCTCAGACACCGAAAGGCACGCCTAAGTAACCTCCCGAGCTGGCGTTCGACCGTCCTGCGATTGATGTGGTCGCTGAGAGTTACAGTACTGAACGAACACGACAAGCCACCGGCGGACGCGCAGACGACTGCTCACCTGTGAGTTGTGGACACGGTCGACCTTCATTTTGAACGTCTGAAATTCAATCAGATGGTTGATAAAATAACGCATCCAAGCAGTTCTTCGCCGACCTCGTCGGTCTCGAAGTGAGGAACCTGAGGAGTGGGGGGAGAGGATGTCGAAGACGGATATATCAACTACCCATGAATGTTTTCAAATCGATACAAACTCGGGTGGTCGGACAGAAAGTGCCGTCGTGACCACCGGACGAGGTTAGCGAAGTTGGTTCAGACGTATCGGGAACTGCATGGGCCGATGCATTGCTCGAACCACTGTCCGAGTTAGACCAACAGCCGCGGGAGTTCGAACGCTGTCCCGCGGTTCTCGATATAGTTGACGAGGAACTATCGACTGACCGGTCGGAGCCCGAACATCTGCACGTCGCAAGAGCGGGTACGGTTCGTGAAGGGTCGGAAGTACGCGAAGTACAATCCACTTTCAGAGGCCCGCAAAGAGTTCGGCCGGGAGGCCAGCAAACCGGACCCACGGGCGTTGTCAGCGTCGCAGGTGCGTCGAATCTACGGCGAGGGAGACGCTACCCGAAGCGAAGTTACTCGTCGTTGCGCTTGCTTGCTGGGAGGTACGGCCCTGGTGCGGTGACGCTGTTGTACGGCGTGGACGTCGTCGCTGACCGGATTGATGCGTTTTCCGACCGTGAGACGTGGGACAGGTACCTGTTCCCGTCCCGCTTATCGTCTATGAAGAAATCATAATAAGTACGATACTTCGATGATTTAAACAGCTAGCTGATACTACTGGCGTGGTTGTTGATGGAGATGCGCCCGCACCAGAGCGTGCCGTACCGAGCCCTGCGAAGGAACTGCCGAGCCCGACAGCGCCGAGTCCCTGAAGCACTCTGCGCCGGGTCGTTGTCCGTTCTCCATCGCCGCGTGGGTCCGCTGTGCGGCTTGAATCACTCGTACTGTCTCGTCACCCGACGCTCCGTCGGGACCACCCCATCATCACGAAATCACATGGTGGATTTTCGGGCAGTTGGCTACTAGTTTATTGACACGACGGGAGTGCCGGATCAGTTTCCGCTTGCGACGCGACCAGTTGACCCGCCCGCTATCGACCGCGCGGGACCGAGTCGGGGGGTCCCGAACCCGTTTCCTCCTCCGCCTCCGTCGGTGGGACGAGATTCGTCAGGGCGCGGTCGCCGAACAGGACGACGAGCGCCGCGCCGACGAGGTTAAACAGGAGGTCGAGCGCGGTGTCGGTTCGGCCGTAGGAGACGAGCACGGGGTTGATACCGAGCGCGTCGGCCCCGCGGTGGATGGCGTACTCGGCGAGTTCCCAAAGCACACCGGCGCAGACGACGACCGCGAGCACACGGGTCGAGGGGTCGCGGCCGCGGCGACGGGAGAGCACGTGAACGACCCCGCCGAGAATCGTCGCGGAGTGGGCGTGAGTCAGGTGGTCCCACCACCACACGTCGTCGTAGGGACCGAGCATCCCGACCGAGTGGGTCAGCATGGCCGACTCGACGTAGACGCGTTGCCACGGGCGGAACTCGACTCCGACCAGTCGCTCGAAGGCGTCGGGGAGGTACGTGCCCGCGAGCGCGAACGCGGCGTTCACCATCGCGGCCGGGTTACGGCGGCGGAGTCCCGTCAGGAACACGGCGACGATTGCGTATCTGATTCCGTCGTCCGGTCGCCGCCGTCGCCCTCCCGCCGAATCGCTCGTCTCGGTCACGGTTGTTCTCATCGGGACTGTCGTCGGCGTCGGGCAAAAGCGTTGACAGCCCAGACGGCGGCCGGCCGCAGACGGAACGCCGGTCGGCCGCAGACGGAACGCCAGTCAGCCGCAGACGGAACGCCAGTCAGCCGCAGATGGAACGCCGGTCGGACGTAGACGAGATGCCGGTCTCAGACGACGGACGAGAGCGCGTCCATCACGCGGTCGACCTTCTCCACGTCGGCGTTGTAGCCCATGTGGCCGACGCGCAGGATATCGTCGGCGAGGTCGGCGAGCCCGGTGGCGAGGACGATGTCGTGGTCGGCTTCGAGTTCCGATTGGACGCGTTTCGCCTCGCCGGGGAGGTGGAACGCCGTCACCGTCGGGGCGCTCCGGTCGGCGTCGGGGTAGCGGTCGAGACCGAGGTCGGCCCCGCGCTCGCGGCAGTGCGCGGCGGCCGCCTCGTGGCGCTCGTAGACGGCGTCGAGTCCCTCTTCGAGGAGCATCGACAGCGACTCGTCGAGGGCGGCGACGTTCGCGCCGAGGTGGGTGTACGGGAAGCCCTCGCTCGTGTCGCGCCACGGGAGGAGGTTCGTGTAGAGGGAGTCGGGGTCGCGCTCCTCGACGACCTCCCACGCGCGGTCGCTGACGGCGGCCGTCGTCAGCCCCGGCGGCGAGCTAAACGCCTTCTGGGACGCGCCGAGGTTGATGTCGATGTGCTCGCTCGGGACGGGCGTCCCGCCGAGCGAGGAGACGGCGTCGACGATAGTCAGCACGCCGTGGTCGTGGCAGAGTTCGAGCACCGGCGCGATGTCGTTGAGCGTGCCCGTCGGCGTCTCGCAGTGGACCATCGTGGCGACGTCGAACTCGCCGTCGTCGAGCGCGGCTTCGACGCCGGCCACGTCGAGCGGGTCGGTGTAGTCGGCACCGACGAGCGTCGGCTCGCCGCCGTAGCTCTCGACGAAGTCGGCGAAGCCGTCGCCGTAGAGGCCGTTCGAGACGCAGAGCACGTCGTCGCCGGGGGCGACCGTGGAGGCGATGGCGGCTTCGAGGCCGAGGATTCCCTCGCCGCCCATGACGACCACGTCGTCGTCGGTGTCGTAGACGCGCCCGAGTTTCTCGCAGACCCCGTCGTAGGTGTCGAAGAAGGACTGCTCGATGTCTGGGTTCGGCATCGGGTCGCTCAGTCGGTCGCGGACCCGCGGCGGGACGGCCGTGGGGCCGGGTGTCATCAGCATGGATTGCCGTTGCGAACAGAGCGTCTTAGCAGTACGGCATCCGCGGCCGAGGGGTGCGACCGTCCGCGCCGGCGGCGGACGGGAAGGCACAAAAGCGCCCTCGCCGTCAGCCACGTGTATGGGCAAACTCTCACCTGCGGACCTCGACCGCTACGTCTTCTCGCGGACGGGGGCACCCAACGACGACCTGCTCGTCGGGGCCGGCTACGGCGAGGACGCCGCCGCCGTCGCCACCGGCGAGGGGACGATGGTCGTCAGCACCGACCCCATCTCGCTCGCCGCCGAGCGCATCGGCACGCTCGGCGTCGCCATCGCCAGCAACGACGTGGCCGCCTGCGGGGGCGTCCCCGAGTGGCTCGTGAGCACCGTCCTTCTCCCCGAACCGGACGTGGACCTCCTCGACGACATCACCGCACAGCTCGACTCGGAGGCCAGCAGACTCGGTATCAGCATCATCGGCGGCCACACCGAAACGGTCGCCGGGCTCTCGCGGCCGCTCCTTTCTCTCACCTGCATGGGACCGACCGACCGGTACGTCCCGACGAGCGGCGCGGAACCCGGCGACGCGGTGATTCTCACCAAAGGAGCCGGCGTCGAGGGCACCGCGGTCCTCGCCACCGACTTCCGCGCCGACCTCGACGCGGCGGGCGTCGACGCCGAGACGGTCGACCGCGCCGCGGGCTTCTTCGACGACATCAGCGTCCTCCCCGAGTCGGCGGTGCTCGCGCCGGTCGCGACCGCGATGCACGACCCGACCGAGGGCGGCGTCCTCAACGGACTGGTCGAACTCGCCTGCGCCTCCGAGGTCCGCATCGAGGTCGACGGCGACGACGTGCCCGTCCGCCCCGAGACGCGGGCGCTCTGCGACGCGATGGGCGTCGACCCGATGCGGATTCTCGGCTCCGGCGCGCTCCTCGCGGCGGTCCCCGAGGACGAGGCCGACGACGCGCTCGACGCGCTCGACGCCGAGGGTATCGAGGCGACGGTCGTCGGAACCGTCGAAGCGGCGGGAGACGGAACGAACGCGAGCGGTGGCGCGGATTCGAGCGCGCCGGCCCCGGGCGTCGTCTACGACGGAACCCACCACGCCGACGGCGTCGAAGACGACATGTACGACCTCTGGAACTGAGCGAGACGCGAGTCGCCGAACGGTGCCGGCGGCGACCCGGCCGAACCCAATACAACTTTGACTACTGAAAACGCACTTGTTGACATGACTGCCGAACACCCGTCTCGACTCGCGAGCGACCCGACGGACGCGCCGTCCGCGACGCGGACCGCGGTGGCGAGATGAGAGGCGTCGTCGTCGCCGGCACGGCCTCCGGCGTCGGGAAGACGGTCACGACGCTCGCGGTGTGCCGCGCGCTCGAACGCGAGGGGTACGAGGTCCAACCCGCCAAGGCCGGCCCCGACTTCATCGACCCCTCGCACCACGCCGCAGTCGTCGGGAAACCGTCGCGGAGTCTCGACCCGTGGCTCGAAGGCGACGACGGCATGCGCCGGACCTACGCCCGCGGCGAGGGCGACATCTGCGTCGTCGAGGGCATGATGGGCCTGTACGACGGCGACACCTCGACCGCGCGCGTCGCCGCCCTCCTCGACCTCCCCGTCGTCCTCGTCGCGGACGCGAGAGCCGGGATGCAAAGCGTCGCGGCGACGGCCTACGGCTTTCGGACCTACGCGGACCGGATGGGCATCGACGCCGACGTGGCCGGCGTCATCGCCTCCCGCGCCCACGGCGGCCGCCACGCCGAGGGCATCCGCGACGCGCTCCCCGAGGAACTGCCGTATCTCGGTCGAATCCCGCCGAGCGACGACCTCGAAATCCCCGAGCGCCACCTCGGCCTCCACCTCGGCGACGAGGCCCCCCTGTCCGACGAGGCGCTCGACGCCGCGGCCGACGGGATTCGCGCCGACGCGCTCGCGGAAGTGGCACGGGAACCCGACTGGGACGCCGAGGCGTTCGACGCGGGCATTCGAGCCGAGCCAGCCCAAGCTACGGATTCGGGCGGTCCGACGGTCGCCGTCGCCCGCGACGAGGCGTTCTGTTTCGTCTACCCCTCGACGCTGGAGCGGTTGGAGACGCTCGGGACCGTCTCGTACTTCTCGCCGGTCGCCGGCGACGGCCTCCCGGACTGCGACGGCGTCTACCTCCCCGGCGGCTACCCCGAGCGGTTCGCCGCGGACCTCGCGTCGTCGCCGACGCTCTCCGCGCTCGCCGACCGCGCGGCCGACGGCCTCCCGGTGTTCGGCGAGTGCGGCGGCCTCATGGCGCTCGCCGAGTCGCTGACGACGACCGACGGCGACACCCACGCGATGGCGGGTGTCCTCCCCGCCGACGTGACGATGCAAGAGCGCTATCAGGCGCTCGACCACGTCGAACTCAGCGCGACCGACGGGACGCTGACAGCCGACGCGGGCGAGACGCTCCGCGGCCACGAGTTCCACTACTCGTCGGCGGACCCGGCGACGGACGCCCGGTTCGCCTTCGACGTGGAGCGCGGGACCGGCATCGACGGCCGCGAGGGTCTCACCGAGTACCGAACCCTCGGCACCTACGCCCACGTCCACCCCGAGAGCGGGGCGTTCGACCGCTTCGTCTCGCGGCTGACTGACTGAGCGCGACGAGGGCGCGAGGACGCAAAGCCACAAGAGCGCGCAAGCGGCGAACTCCTATATACGAAGCCGCGACAAGCACCGACCGACGACAGACCAACGCGGGGCGGAACGGACCGGTGCGGTCCGCGCCGACCCGACTGCGACACCGACTTCGAACCCACTACGATGACCGACGAACCCGACGGAACCCACGAGACAGGCGACGAGACCACCCCCGACTCGGTCCGGTCGAACACACCGGGTCGCGGCGTCCGCCCCGAAGCGGCCGCCATCGAACCCGCCGCGCCCGACGACTTCGGCCTCGTGCAGGTGTGGTGGGGCGACGGCAAGGGGAAGACCACGGCCGCGATGGGCATGGGCTTCCGCGCCGCCGGCCACGGCTACCGCGTCCATATGCTCCAGTTCCTGAAGGGCGGCGCGGACTCCGTCGAGGCCGTCCGCGGGGAGTACAACGCCATCGCGGCGATGCCCGGGTTCTCCTTCGAGAACCTCGGTCACTACGGCTGGGCCGGGATGGCCGACGGGAGCGACGACGCCGACCACGAGGCGCAGGTCGCCGCCGGCCTCGACCGGGCGCGCGAACTCGTCGACGCCGCGTCCGACGCCGACCTCTCGGAACCGCTCGACCTCGACGGCCCGCCGGAGGACGGCGTCCACCTCCTCATCATCGACGAACTCCTCTACGCGGTGGCGATGGGACTGCTCGACGAGGCCGACGTGCTCGACCTCGTGGAGCGAAAGCCCGAGAACCTCGAACTCGTGTTGACCGGGAGCCACGACGAACCGACCTACATCTACGACGCCGCGGACCTCGTGACCAACGTCCGAAAAGAGAAACACCCCATCGACGCCGGCCAGCGCGCGAGAAAAGGGACCGAGTACTGAACGCCGATTCGGTGCCGGATCAGCGCCGACCGAGCACCGACTGGGCGGTGAGACAGCGCCGATTCAGAGCCGCCGGGCGATGTCCAGCGCCTCGTCGGTCGGTACCGGTTCGTCAAGCGACCGGAGCGTCTCGACGAGCGCTGCGACCTTCGTTTCGTCGGGGTCGTCGCCGACCCGCTCCAAGAGCCGTCGGGCCGCGCCGGTCCCGCTCTGCGGGCCGAAGTAGAGCGTTCGCGACCCACCGAAGACGGCCGGGTCGAACGGCTCGAACGTCGCCGGGTCGTCGAGCATCGCCGCCGTGTGGAGCCCGGACTCGTGAGAGAACACGTCCGCGCCGAGCACCGATTTCTCCGCCGGCACCGACTCCCCGAGCGCCGTCAGCACGTCGTTCGCCCGGGGGATGAGCGTCGAGGGGTCGAGCGCGGGGCGGTTCACGGCCCGGCTCGTCTCGGCCGCGACGACGAACTCCTCGACGGGGACGTTGCCGGCGCGCTCGCCGATACCGGCGACCGATACGTCCACCTTCTGCACGTCGTGAGCGACCGCGGTGAGCGCGTTGGCCGTGGCGACGCCGAGGTCGTCGTGGAAGTGGACCCCGAGGCGGGTCGGGTCGGCGTCGAGGTCGTGGAGGAACGACGACACCTCGAACGGCGTCTTCGAGCCCACGGTGTCCGCGATAGTGAGGTACGTCGCGTCTATCGAGCCGAACAGGTCGCCGAGGAACGCGGGGTTGGTCCGGAAGCCGTCCATCGCGGTGAAGTGGACCTCAAGCCCGGTCTCGATCGCGGCATCGACCGTCTCGCAGACGAGCGAGCGCAGTTCGTCCTCGTCTTTCCCGAGCAGTCCGGTCCGCTGGCGCTCGCTGGTCGGCGCGAACACGTCGATGACGTCGACGCCGGCGTCGACCGCGGCCTCGACGTCCTTGGGAACGGCGCGGGCGATGCCCGTGAGCTTCGTCTCCACGTCGACGGCGTCACAGACCTCGCCGGTCTGTGCGCCCGCAATCGGGAAGCCGACCTGCACGTAGTCGACGCCGAGGTCGTCGAGGGCGCGGACGGCCGCGACTTTCTGGCCCGTCGTGTAGGACGCGCCGGGGCGCTGTTCGCCCTCGCGGCAGGTCACGTCGAGGAGGACCGGCTCCGCGGCCGCCATTCAGACCCCTCCCACGCGCCGGAGCGCGTCGATGTCGGCGTCGTCGTAGCCGAGCGACGAGAGAATCGCCTCGGTGTGTTCGCCGAGCTTCGGCGGGTCGGTCGATTCGGGTCGGCCGAAGCCGCTGGCGACGACCGGGAACCGCGGGACGCTGACGGACCGCGACGTTCCCTCGGCGGTCTCGACCTCGGTGAAGAAGTCGGTCGCCCGCAGGTGGGGGTCGGCGGCGACCTCGTCCATCGAGTTCACCTTGGCGACGGGGACGCCGACCTCGCGCAGGCCGGCGACGAGGTCGGCCGCGGGAAGCGTCTCGCACTCGGCGCGGAGCAGGTCCATGAGTTCGTCGAGGTTCTCCCGGCGGTCCGGGAGCGTGTTGAACCGCTCGTCCTCGTGGAGGTCGAGACCGAGCGCCTCGCAGAGCGCCGTCCATTGACGCTCGCCGGAGGGACCGATGAACACCCACTCGTCGTCGGCCGTCTCGAACACGTCGTAGGGTGCCCAGTTGGGGTGCGACGCGCCCATCGGCCCCGGCACGTCGTCGTAGGCTTCGGTGTACGCGAGCCAGTAGCCCATCATCGAGACGGTGGACTCGAACAGCGGCGCGGTCACCTTCGACCCCTCGCCGGTCCGGTCGCGTCGGTACAGCGCCCCGAGGACGGCTATCGCGCCGTAGAACGACGCGGCCATATCGGCGATGCTCGTGCCCGACCGGACCGGGGGCATCCCCTCGTGACCGGTGACGCTCATCAGCCCCGACAGCGCCTCGGCGATGGGGTCGAGCGCGGGGTACGACTCGTAGGGACCGGGGTTGAATCCCTTGATGGAGCAGTAGACGAGGTCCGGATGCGTCTCTTTCAACTGCTCGTAGCCGATGCCCAGTCGCTCGGCGGTGCCCGGCGCGTAGTTCTCGACGACCACGTCGGTCTCGTCGAGCAGGTCGAAGAACGCGTCGAGCGCCGCGTCGGACTTGAGGTCGAGCGTGATGCTCCGCTTGTCCCGGTTGACGTAGTTGAACGAGCTGTTTCCGACCGGCGACGACCCGCGGATGAGGTCGCCGCCCTTCGGGTGTTCGACCTTGATGACGTCCGCGCCGAGGTCGGCGAGGAGCATCGAACAGAACGGCCCGGCGATGATGTGACCGAGTTCGAGCACGCGCACGCCGTCGAGCGGGAGCCCGGACGTCGCCGACGCGGTCGCAGAGCCGGTCGCGTCCGCGGTAGTCTCGGCACTTTCGGCGCTCTTGGCGCGCTCGGCGCTGTCGCCGCTCATGGAGTGACGCCCCCGGCCCCCGCGGGCGACGACGAGCGCTCGCCGGCCCGCTCGGAGCCGAAGAGAATCGTCTCGCCGTCCTCGCCGAAGACGAACGCGTCGGCGAGGTCGAACGACACGTCGAGTCGGTCGCCCGCGACCGCGTCGTCGACGGCGTCGCTCACCACGTCGAAGGGGGTGCCGTCTTCGAGGCGGCCGTGGACCACGGACTCGGTCCCGAGGGTTTCGACGACTTCCACGTCGACAGAGAGCCGACACGCCCCGGCGGAGCCCACGTCGAGATACTGCGGCCTGATGCCGAGTCTGACGCGACCGGCGGGCGAGACGTCGACGCCGGCAGGGAGCGAAAGCGCGAACCCGGGGCCGACGAGTGCGGTCCCGCCGTCTCGCTCCTCGACCGCGCAGTCGACGACGTTGGTCGAGGGCATGCCGATGAACTGCGCGACGTACTCCGAGTTCGGGTAGTCGAACAGCTGTTTCGGCGGGTCGACCTGCGCGAGTTCGCCGTCGCGCAGGAGGACCACCTGGTCGCTCATCGTCATCGCCTCGGTCTGGTCGTGGGTGACGTAGACGACGGTGGTGTCGAGTTCCTGGTGGAGCCGCTGAATCTCGACGCGGAGGTCGGACTTGAGCTTCGCGTCGAGGTCGGACATCGGCTCGTCCAGAAGCAGCACGTCGGGGTCCTGCACGAACGCGCCGCCGAGGGCGACGCGCTGTTGTTGGCCGCCGGAGAGTTCGGCGGGCATCTTCTCCAACTGCGCTTCGATTTGGAGGACTTCGGCGGCCTCGTCGATGCGCTCGTCGCGTTCTGCCTTCGGGACGCCGTGAATCTTCAGGCCGTAGCCGATGTTCTCGCGGACGGACATGTGCGGGTAGAGCGCGATGGACTGGAACACCATCGAGACGTTGCGCTCCTGCGGCGGGAGGTCGGTCACGTCCTCGTCGCCGAACGAGACGGTGCCCGAGGTGGGCGTCTCCAGTCCGGCCAACATGCGCAGGGTCGTCGTCTTTCCACAACCCGAGGGGCCGACGAAGGTCGTAAACGAGCCTTCGGGGATGTCGAGGCTGAGGTCGTCGACGGCGACGTGCGTGTTTCCGAGGGTGCGAAACTCCTTTCTGACGGTGTCGAGGTGGATGCTGGTTGCCATTATTCGAGGCCTCCAACGCTGAAGCCCTGGAGGAGGTATCGTTGCAGGAACAGTGCGATGAGGAACGGCGGAATCGAGATGAGAAGCGAGACGGCCATCGTCTCGCCCCAGCCGATGCTGACGCGGTCCAAGAACAGCGACGCGCCGACGGTGATGGTGTACATCTCGTCGCGGCTCATCACGACGCGCGCCATGGTGAAGTCGTTCCACGCGACGGCGAACGCGAAGATGGCCGCGGAGATGTAGCCGGGTCGGGCCACCGGCAGGACCACGTCTCTGACGGTGCGCCAGCGGCTCGCGCCGCGGACCCACGCGGACTCTTCGAGCGCGATGGGGACGGTCTGGAAGTACTGCCACATCAGCCAGATGCAGAACGGCGCGGAGATGGCCGTCAGCGCGAGGGTGAGTGCGAAGTGGCTGTTGAGGAGGCCGAGCGTCGAGAAGACGACGTACAGCGGGATAGCGAGGACGATGGGACTGAACATGTACGAGAACAGCACCGCCCGCGCCGCCAGCGACTTCCCGGTGAAGTCGAAGCGCGTCAGGCCGTAGCCCGCCGCGACCGCGATAGTCGTCGAGAGGACGGTCGACCCGAGGGTGACCACGAGACTGTTGACGAAGTACCGGACCGTGTCGGTCGACCCGAGGAGGACGAGGAAGTTCCGGAGCGACGGCTCGGTGGGCAACAGGTTCACCCGCCCGCCGGCGAACGTCGTCGCCGGCGACTGGATGGCGATGACCACCATCACGTACACCGGGATGATGGTGAACACCGAGATGAGAAGCGCCGTCAGGTAGACGGCGATTCGCTGGAGGCGTTTCTGGGTGTCGTGGGAGACGAGGCCGCGACCGGAAGACGTCGCCATCTCACGCCACCTCCTTTTCCGGGGCGAACGCCCGGAAGTAGACCACCGCGACGCCGGCGAGGAGGAAGAACATGACGCCGGCGAGCGCCGTCGCCATGCCGAAGTTCACCTCGCTGAACGCGAGTTGGTAGACGCGAATCGGGAGCGTCGTCGTCTGCTGGAGCGGGCCGCCCCGCGTCGAGAGGTAGATGATGTCGAACTTGTTGAACATCCAGATGCCCCTGACGAGGAGGATGATGAGAATCGCGCCGCGGAGGTGCGGGAAGGTGATGTCGCGGAACGCCTGCCACGTCGTCGCGCCCTCGACCCTCGCCCGCTCGTAGAGGTCGGGGTCGATGGCCTGCAATCGGGCGAGCAGGATGAAGAAGGCGAAGCTGGCGAACTTCCAGACGCTCGTGATGACGACCGCCGGCATGGCGAACTCCAAGGTCGAGAAGAACGCGATGGGCTTGTCGATGAGCCCGGCGTCGACGAGGAACTGGTTCAGAATCCCGATGTTGGGGTCGAGGATGAACTTCCACATGAAGATGACAACGAGCGTCGGCAGGAGGTACGGGAAAATCATCAGCGTCCGCAGGGCGTCGCCGCCGCGGATGCGCTGATTGATGACGAGCGCGAGGCCCAGCCCGATGACGAGGCTCAGCCCCGTCGTCGCCACCGCGTAGACGACGCTGTTCCAGAGGAAGCCCCAGAACGCGCCGTTGCCGAGGAGTTCGGCGTAGTTGCCGAGGCCGACGAACTCGGGGTTCCGCACGGGCGACGCGAACAGGCTCATCCCGAGCGCGTAAACGATGGGGATGACCCAGACCACGACGAAGAACGCGAGCATCGGCACGAAACACGCCGCCAACAGGAGCGTCGTGCCGTCCACGTCGCGCTCTCGGAGGGCCGACCCGGCGGCCGCCAACCGCGATTTGAGGGCCGTACTCATTGCAACCCGCGGAGCTTGTCGGCCAGCCAGTCGACCGTCTCGTCGGGCGTGAGCCCGCCGACGAGAAGCTGGTCCGCGGCCTGTCCGAAGAGCTGTTCGCTGTAGGCGTCGGCCGCGACGATATTCGGCGCGCCGTCGTCACCCGTCGCGAGGACGCTCGTGAAGGCGTCCCAGTTGTCGCGGACGAGGTTCATCACGTCGGGGTGCTGTTGGATGACCTCGTTTTCGGTCACCTCGGGCGCGTCGAGTTGCTCCCGCGTCGGCGGGAACTGGAACAGCGGCGCGGAGAGCACGAAGTCGAAGAAGCGCGACGAACTCGTGAAGAAGTCCACGAACGCCTGTGCGCCCTCGGTGTTCTGGCCGTCGTTGCGGACGAGGTGGCCCTCCATGTACGACCACCACTTGTCCTGTGCGGCCCCGCTCGGCACGGGGAACGGCATCGGACTGAGGTTCTCGACGAGGTCGGGGCGGTTGGCCTGAATCGTGAGGATGGGGAGGCCGCCGACGCTGGCGATGGCCGCGGCGTTCTCCTGTTGGAGCGCGCCGATGGCGTCGCCCCACGCCCACCCAGAGCCGTTCGGCGAGTACTCGGCCATCGACTGGACCCACTCGAACGTCTCGACGGCCGCCTGTCGGTTGTCGTCGTTGTCGAGTCTGACCTCGATGCCGTCGGAGGGACCGCCGTAAATCTCCACGTCGTTCTGCCAGAGGTACTGCGTCATCTGGGTGTCGGCGTTGTTCGTCTGCCCCGACTGGATGACGTAGCCCTCCATCGACTCGTTGGCCGACACCTCACCGGCGGCCTCGACCCACTCGCTCCACGACGCGGGCATCTCCGAGTACACGTCGTTTCGGTACCACCCCATGAGCGGTTCGACCATCGCGGCCGCGAAGTACGACTCGCCGCCGACGTTGACCGGGTCGGGCAGGTCGTTATCTTGGACGGCCCCCGTGACCGGCGCGAGGACGCCGTCGCGCTGGAGCCGATACGCGTCGGTCGAGGTGTCGAAAAGCAGGTCCGGCGGGTTGCCCGCGGCGACCATCTTCTGCATCTCGGCGTCCGAGGACGTCCCCTTGGCCGTGTAAATCATCTCGACCGTGTGGTCGGTCTCCTCCTCGAACTCGGCGATAATCTCGTCCATCACGTCCTTCGAGTCGCCGCGGTCCGAGAGGTATCGAATCGGCTCGTTGGAGCCGCCGCCACCACCGCCACCGAGACAGCCCGCCGTCGTCACCGCCGCCGCGCTCCCGACCGCCGCGAGGAACGTCCGGCGCGACGACCCGCGCGTTTGCCGCCCGTCTCCACCACGAGAGTGATTCCCATCTATCATGGTAATTGCAAACAATACGTACACCGGTAGAGGCCACGTCAGTAGTGCCTACCCCTGTTGGCTCTTTATATTGGTTTCCGCGAAAATGGTGACGTGTTTCAGGTGTCTTAGGCGCTTAAAACCCGACCCGCGGCGTGCGCGGAGAGCCGACCCGGTCGGTATCGGAGTCGGTCGCGGTCAAGTGCTATCGGGGTTCGCGGGCGTCGTCGCGTCGGCGAGCGCGTCGCTGAGGAGTTTCTTTTCGGCCCGGCGGAGGTGTTCCAACACGGTCGGCCTGCTCACCTCGAACGCCGCCGCGATTTCCTCGACCGTGACGCCCCGCGGCCAGTCGTAGTAGCCGCGTTCGAGCGCGTAGCCGACGACCTCGGCCTGCCGCTTCGAGAGCCGCGTGGACGGACCGACGAAGGGTTTCAGCCGCCGGAGTTCGACGGTGCCGAGCGACCGGAGCCCGGAGATGATGGCCTTGAGGTCGGCCCGCCGAAACACGACCACGTCGAAGACGCGCGAGCGCCCGTAGAACTGGCTCATCCGCTGGAGCATCCCGTGGTTCTCGCGGATGACAGGGAGCGCGCCGGAGGACCGCTTGGTGATGAGCAGTTGGTCGTCGCCGACGAGTTCGAGGTCGCGGACGACCTCGCTGGCGGCGAGTCGGTCGGCCATCTCGTCGCGGTGCTCCCCGGCGTCGACGACGAAGCGGATGTCGGTCTCGCCGAGCACCTCGCAGTTCGTCACGACGACCGGTCCGTCGACGAGGTCGCTCACGTGCGACAACACGTAGTCTTCGTTCAGTTCGAGGAGGATGGTCGCGCGGAGCATCGCTATCGGAACCTCCGGCTGTCGGGGCTGGACGGGCGTCCGAGACGGTCCTGTTCGACCACGGCTACTGCGCCGATACGTCGCCCGCGGGTAATAGCTGTATCCCGAGGCGGGCGGGTGCTCGCTCACGCATCCCGAGGCGGGCGGTCGCTACCGACTCGCTCCAGTTACTCCTCGTCGGGCGACACCGTGATGACGGGGACCGGAGCGCTCCGGACCGTCTCCTCGGCGACGCTCCCGAGGAGGATGCGGTCGACGCCGCTCCGCCCGGTCGTCCCCATGACGACCGCGTGGATGTCGTTGTCCGCGACGTACTCTCGAATCGCCGCGCTCGGCGAGCCGTGCTCGATGGTCTCGGCGAGCTTCGTGACGCCGTGTTCGTTCGCCTCCTCGACGACCTGCGAAATCGCCTCGTTCGCGCCGCGTTCGCTCTCCTCGCCGGAGAGCATCGACCGCACGTCGAACCCGAGCGCGGAGTCGTCGACGACCGAGAGGACGTGGACCGTCGCGTCGAGTTCGGCGGCGAGTTCGAGCCCGTGGCTCGTCGCCCGCCTCGCGGAGCGACTGCCGTCGGTCGGGATGAGGACGCGCTCGTAGGGGAACGTCAGCTCCTCGTCGGGCTTCATGCGGGCGGTGAGCACCGGCCGGTCCGACAGGCGGACGACCTTCTCCGTGACGCTCCCGCGAAGCTGTCGGGAGATGCCCTCCCGCCCGTGGGTCGGCATCACGATGAGGTCGTAGTCGTACTCCTCGGCGTACTGGACGATGGTCGGCGCGGGGTTGCCCTGCACCACGTCCGTCGAGTAGTCGACGCCGAGGTTCTTGAGCGTCTCCGCCGCCTCCTCGACGACGCTCTCGCCCTCGCGTTCGAGCGCGTCGACCACGTCGTTGTCGACGACGGTGACGCTGTCGCGGGTCGTGTCGGCGACGAAGAGCAGTCGAATCTCCGCGTCGTCCCAGTGGGCGAGTTCGCTGGCGTGGTGGAGGACCGCGCTCGACGACGTGCTCTCGTCGACCGGCAGGAGGATGCGCTCGTACATGGCTTATCATACACCCGGTCGCCGGTAAGTCCTTTCGCCGGACGGCGTTCGCGGACCGCCCGCCGCTGGCGTCACGACCCCCGGCGCGCCACACAGTTATCAGACAGCAGTCACAACGGGACGACCATGGCACCGACAGACGAGTCGTCCCGCGGCGGCGAAACGCGGCCGCGACGCCGCCGCCGGAACCGACGCCGACAGCGCGGCGACGACGGCGAGGGTGGCATTGACGCGTGGCTCGACGCGACGGTCTACTTCGGACTCGGACAGCACCTGCTCCTCGCGCTTCCGATGCTCTGGGTCGCCTTCATGACCGTCTCGACGCCCGTTGCGGTCACGACCGCGGCCGTCGTCTCGCTGTCTGCCGCCTGCCTCGCCATCGGCGCGCTCCGGTTGGGCGCCGTCTCCGTCGGTGCGCCGTGGCACCGCATCGAGGACAGCGAACTCGGTCTCGGCCCCGACGCGGGCTACGGGGCCCTCGTCCGACGGGCGGCCTACCTGAACGCGACGCTCGGCCTCGGGACGTTCCTCGGCGCGCGGGCCGACCTCGTCGGCGCGGGACTCGCCGGCTCTGTCGTCGTCGCCGGCGGCGTCGCGCTCTGTGCGATGCTCGCGCTCCCACGACTGCGGGCCGCGCCGGCCCGCACGTCGGCCGCGGCCGCCGGTGCCTACTACGCCGTCTCGCTCCTCGTCGTGGCCGCGTTCCCCGGCGCGGTCGACCTGTTTTCCCTCGCGCCGTCGGTCGCGCTCTGCGTGCTCGCGGTCGCGGCCGCCTGCGCGTTCGACGTGGTGACCGGCCGAGACCGTCGCTGACGGCCTCTCGGCTTCGCGGTCGTCTCGCCGCCGTCCGCGGGCATCAAGTTTTCAACCCTCGCGCACCGACTCGTCGGGCATGACACCGATTCCGCGAACGGAACGCCCGCCCGAGGTGCCGCGACGTGGCTGACGCCGCGCTCGCCGACGACCCCGTGGCGGCGCTCCGCACGGCGGCCGAAACCCTCCGCGACCGACGCGAGGCGGTCGACGAAATCGGCCGCGAGGAGCTTCGAACGCTCGCGTCGGCCGTCCGCGACGTGACCGGGATTCTCGACCGATACGAGGAGCGCGCGACCGACGACCTCGAAGGCTACGTCGCGTTCCGCGAGGCGCTGTCGGACCGGCTGGAGGAGGTCCCCGCGGACGTGCGCCACAGCGACGCCTTCATCGACGCCAACGAGTCGCTCACGACCGGCATCACCTCGTCGCTGTCGGCGTCGGACTTCGAGCAGGCCAGACGCGAGTTGGCCCCCGCCCGCGAGGAGGCGGCGCTCCTCGGCGAACTGGACGAGGCGAGAGACGACTACCGGAGCGCCCGCCGGCGGCTCCGGGAGCGCGCGGACGAACTCGACGAAGAAATCGACCGTCTCGAACGCGTGCGGGAACTCGGCGAGGCCGACATCGACGCGCCGGTGGACGAACTCCGCGACCCCATCGAGCGGTACGACGACGCCGTGACCGAGGCGTTCGACCGGTTCCGCGCCGAGTCGTCGGCCCGCGAACTGCTCGGGTGGCTGGCGGCCGCCGAGTCGTACCCGCTGGTCGAGACGCCCAGTCCCCCCGAGCGACTGCGCGAGTACCTCGAAACCGCCGCCATCGGCGACGAGCCGATTCCGACGCTCGTCGAGTACGCCGGCTACTCGCGGTCGAAGCTCGACCACTACGTCGAGGACCCCAAGCGGTTCTCCGCGGCCGTCGGGACGAACAAACGGTTTCTGGAGACGCTCGACGCCGACTCGCTGACCGTGTCGTGGCCGCCGGCGTCCGCCTCGGAACTCCGCTGGCGGACGAAGGAACTCGTCGCCGTCGTGAGTCGATTCGCCGACGCCGAGACGGTCGCCCGCGCCCGGGAAGTCCACGAACTGACGTACGAGGAGTCCTACGACCGCCTCCGCGACGCCGCGGTCGCCCGCGCGGAACTCACCGAAGACCAGCGCGACCGCCTCCGGCGTGGCGTCGTCGCAGACGAGCTGGCCGCCGCCCGCGAGGAGCGCGAGCGGGTCGAAGACTGCCTCGACGCGAACCCGCCGCTGGACGAGTAGGGGCCGACGAACCCCCGAGCCGGGGAAAAAGCACTTACCCGACTCGGCGGAACGCCCGATAATGCGTCTCCGGAAACTCGCTTTCCTCCTCGCGGTGGTCGGTCTCGTCTGCCTCCCCGCACCGGTGTACCTGCCCGCGCTCGCGGACGCGACGTCGCCACCGCCGAAAGTCTCGAATTCGTACCGGGCCGAGCCGGTGTCGCTGGCGAACCACTCGGACGTCGAGACCATCGTGCGCCGTCACGGCCGGTCGGTCTCGATTTCGGTGCATCAGGTGAGCCACCGGTACTCGGCCGACGAGTACCGCGCGCCGAACGAGACCCGCGAGACGCTGGAGACGGCGATGCGGAACGGGACCGCCCGGACGACGGCGGCGGGCGCGCAAGCCGACCTCCGCGCGATAGCGCGGAACAACACGTACGTCCACGACGCCTACGCCGAGCGCGAGCAGTACTACCGGTTCAGCGTGCGAGAGAACGGCTCGGTCGTCACCGCTCGAAACGCCACGCTCGGGCGTGTTGCGAACACCACCGTCGAACGGAGCGCGTACAGCTACGCGAACCTCTCGCCGGCGGCCAGAGAGACGGTCGACGGCGTCCTCCGGAACTCCTCGGACGGCGACTTCGGCTACCGACCGCGGGTGAACGACGCCTTCGTGGACCGCCTCCCGGCGCTCGTCGAGAAGGAGGGGACGCTCTACAGCATCACCGCCTACGCGCACGTCGACGACTTCGGCTTCGGGGCCGCGCTCGTCGTCGGCCTCGGCGTCGCGGGCGTCGGCGCGGTCCTGCTTCTCGTCGGAGGAGCGGTGTACGCTATCGCGTGGTGGCGCGAGTAGCGGGAGAAAAAACGCACCGAGCCGCGAGACGGCGGCTCAGTTCAGTTCAGGTCGGCTCGGTTCAGTTCGCGTCGAGGATTTCGACGTCGAAGACGAGCGTCTCGCCGGCGAGTTCGTGGTTGAAGTCGATGCGGACCACGTCGTCGTCGGCGTGGACGATTTCGCCGAGGCCGCCCTGCTGGGTCTGGACGTACAGGCCTTCCTCGGGCTCGTCGCCGAGCACCTCGCGGAGCTGTTCGGTCTCGTGCTCGCGGACGAGGTCCTCGTCGTGCTCGCCGTAGGCCTTCTCCGGCGGGATTTCGATGCTCTCTTCGTCGCCGACGGACATGCCGACGAGCGCCTCGTCGAGCCCCTCGATGACGGTTCCCGCGCCGACTTCGACCGCGAGCGGCTCGTAGTCGCGGTCGCCCTGCGCCTCGGAGAGTCCTTCGGCGTCGGCCACGTCCTGACGCGACGTGTCGAAGACCGTGCCGTCGGGGAGCTTTCCAACGTATTCGAGCGAAACGGAGTCGCCGGTTTCAATCGTCATACCGCGTACTCTCTGCCGGAGACGGATAAGTGGCCGTACTGCCGGCGAGTATATAATTCAGTTGTCAGAACGAGGCGCGCTCGTACTCTCGGCGCGCCGCGAGCGGAGCCTCAGAACAGTCGCCAGACGAGCGACCGGAGTTTGTAGCTCAGCGACCCGCGCTGGTAGCCGTTCCACCCGCTCATGCCGCCCGCGAGCGTCACCGCGTCGTACCCCTCCTCGCGGAGGAGCCCCGTCGCCCGCTTTGCGACGATACCCATCTTACAGACGACGACCACGTCGCGGTCCCGCGGAATCTCGTCCAGCCGACGCCGAAGCGAGGCGTCGTCGCCCGACCGGAGGTCGTCGTAGACGGGGACGTTGCGGCTCCCGTCGGGTCCGTTCGCGTCGCTCACGTGACTCCCGTCGATTGCGCCGCGCTGGTAGTTCGACGCCGGTCTGATGTCGAGGATGAACAGGTCGTCGCCGTCGTCGAGGCGGGCGGCGAGTTCGTCGGGGCGAATCGAGGGCACAGGTCTCTCCACGTCGCTGGCGCGGAAAGCGCTGGTGCTTCGGCGGCCCGGCGCTCCGCCGTCGGTTCCGCGTGAGCGTTCGACGCCGTCCCGTCCGCCGAGACCGACGCCGTAGCTTGAACACGGCGGTCCGCGTAGCGCCCGTATGGAGTGGGACGAACGCTACCGGACCGGAACGTACCCGACCGACCCGGAGCCGTCGCCGGTGCTCCGGGCGTACCTCGACGAACTTCCCGACGGCCGCGCGCTCGACGTGGCGGCCGGAAACGGCCGTAACGCGCTGTTTCTCGCCGCGAACGGCTACCAGGTGGACGCCCTCGACCAGTCGAGCGAGGGGCTGAGCATCATCGACGAGCGCGCGCAGTCCCGCGGGTTCGCCGACCGCGTGGAGACGATTCGGGCCGACGCGACGACCCACGACTTCCCCGAGTCGACGTACGACCTCGTCACCATCAGCTACTTCCGGACGCTGGACCGCCTCGCCGACGTCAAGGCGGCGCTGAAGCCCGGCGGCGTGCTGTTCTACCAGCACCACCTGCGGGCCGACCCGCCGGCGACGGTGGGGCCGAGCACCGACAGATACCGCTTCGACTCGAACGAACTGCTCCGCGCCTGTCTCGACCTCACGGTGCTCTACTACGACGAATCGACCGAATCGCGCGACGACCGGCAGTCCGCGACGGCGACGATTATCGCGCGGAACACGCGGGGCGGGGCACAGTCGTATCCGCGGCGCAGGCTGACGGGACGGGACGTGTGACGGCACGACGTGGCTGTCCCGCCTGTTCGACCCGGCGCTCGGCCGCGAGTTTCCCAGTTAGTTCTCTAACCTGAGAAACACATATGACACGTCGAACTCGAACGAATCGTATGTCAACGGATTGGTTCACTCAGTCGGGGGCGACGGGGGCGGTGACCGTCCAGAAACGCGACGGCGCGTGGTTTCTCCAGTCGCCCGAAACCGATTCCGACGTGAAATGCATCTTCGATGACGGCGACGAACCCGCGGATTCGTCGGGACCGACGCGAGTGAGTATCACCGTCTCGAACTACATGGCGGGGCGCGGCAGTGACGTGGACTACCTCTTCGCCTCGGTCGGAGCGGACCAGTCGGGTTCGGGTTCCGACGGCCCCGAGTCGGCGGCCGAATCGGCGACCGAACCGGCGTCGGCATTGGAATCAGAGGCGGCGTCCAACGACGCGGGGAGCGCGGAGTCGACGCGAACGCTCTCGGAACTCACCGGGAGCGGGGCGTACGTGACCGTGGAGGCGACGGTCGAGTCGGTCGACTGGGTGGACAAAAACGACCCCGGCACGCCGGACATCCTCGGCCACCTCACGGACGAGAGCGCGCCGGACGGCGTCGTGTTCGTCGTCCCCGACGGCGTGAGCCACCCGTACCTCGGCGAGGGCGCGCGGTTCGAGTTCGCAGGGGCGAAAGACCACCACTACCGCGCGAAAGACCAGGTGCAGTTGCTGATAACGGACGCGACGCGGTTCACACAGCGCGCTCCGCCGGACGACGACCGCGACGCCCGCGGGTCGGGACGCGGGAGGACGCCGAGCGACCGCGAGCGCCTCGGGGCGCTTCGAGACATCGCCGAGAGCGCCATCGGCGACGAGACGTTCGTGGAGTCCCAGTCGAGCGACGACTCGCTCGTCGGCGCGGCGAAGCGCCGAGCGCGAAAGCAACAGCGCGACCCGGCGATAGACCCGCGGATGCAGGCGTTCGACGACGAGGGAAAAGACGAAGACGCGTCGTCGGACCGGGACGACGACTGAGCGACGGGTCCGGCGAATCGCGTGACGCACGGCCGACGACCGTTCGAGCGGTTCACAAATTGTACAAATTGTGAACTGTGTGGCCCGAAGTGGCGACCGACGTTACTCCGTCTTTTCGTCCTCGCGGTCCCGGCGGGCCGCGTCGGCGTCGCGGTCGGCGGGGTCGCCGTAGCCGCCGCCGCCCGGCGTCCGAACCGTGACGGTCGTGCCGGCGGGCACGTCGCGGGTCGTCTTCGACGGGACCGCCTCGCCGTCCACGAGGTTCTGTCCGGTCGCCCCGTCCTCGCCGCCGGCGATGCCGCGGGGGGCGACCCGGCGGCGCTCGGTGAGAAGCGAGACGGTCGCGTCGGCCTCGACCGTGACCGACCGGACGATGCCGAGGCCGCCGCGGAACTCGCCGCGGCCGCCGCTTCCCTCGCGGAGGCCGTACGCCTCGACGAAAAGCGGGTACTCGGCTTCCAGCGCCTCGACCGGCGTGTTGAGCGTGTTGGTCATCCCGACCTGCACGCCGTCCATGCCGTCGCCGCCGGCGCGGCCGCCGAACCCGCCGCCGATGGTCTCGTAGTAGGTGAAGCCGTCCGAACCGCCGGCGCGACTGCCGATGGTCAGGTTGTTCATCGTCCCCTGTCCCTGCGCGGGGACGCGCTCGGGGGCGGCGTCGGCGAGCGCCGAGAAGACCACGTCGGTCACGCGCTGGCTGGTCTCGACGTTGCCGCCGACGACCGCCGCGGGGGCGTCGGGGTTGAGAAGCGACCCCTCGGGAACCTCGACCGAGATAGGGTCGTAACAGCCCTGATTCGGCGGTATCTCGGGGTCAGTGACGCATCGAACGACGAAGTACACCGCGCTTTTCGCGACCGCGAGCGGGGCGTTGACGTTGCCGGCGACCTGGTCGGCCGTGCCGTCGAAGTCGAAGGCGACGGCGTCGCCGTCGACCGTCGCGGTCACCTCGATGGGGATGTCCTCGTCGGTCACGCCGTCGCCTTCGAGCACGTCGCGGGCGCGGTACTCGCCGTCGGGCAGGTCGCGCAGTTCCGCGGTGACGCGGTTCCGGGAGTAGTCCATCACGGCGTCGAACGCCGCGAGGACGCGGGACCGGCCGTGTTCCGCGACGAGGTCGGCCAGTCGCTCCTCGGCGCGCTCGTTCGCCGCGAGTTGCGCGCGGATGTCGGCGCGGCGCTCGCCGGGGTTTCGGACGTTGGCCAAGAGGAGCGACAGCACGTCGTCGTTGGTCTCGCCGCCGGCGACGAGTCTGACCGGCGGGAGTCGGAGCCCCTCCTGATAGATTTCGCGCGCGCCGGCGGGCATACTGCCGGGCGTCATCCCGCCCACGTCGGCGTGGTGCGCCCGCGAGACGGCGTAGCCGAGCACCTCGCCGTCGACCGAAAGCGGCGACACCATCGTCACGTCGGGGAGGTGCGTGCCGCCCTCGAAGGGGTCGTTGAGGACGAACACGTCGCCCGGTTCCGGGTCGTAGTCGAGGACCGTGTCAACGGCCTCGGGCATCGCGCCGAGGTGGACCGGGATGTGTTCGGCCTGCGCGACGAGGCGGCCGTCGGCGTCGAACAGCGCCGTCGAGCAGTCGCGGCGCTCCTTGATGTTCGGCGAGTACGACGAGGTGATGAGCACCTGTCCCATCTCCTCGGCGACGCTCTCGAACTGGTTGCGCATGATTTCGAGCGTCACGGGGTCGACCTCGCGGTCGCTCATTCGCCGTCACCCCCGCTGGTGAGGACGAGCGTCCCGTCGGCCCCGACCGTCCCGCCCCACGCCGGGGGCACGACGACGGTGCTCTCGTGCTGTTCGAGGATGGCCGGCCCCTCGACGGTCGTCCCCGTGCCGAGGCCGTCGCGGTCGTAGACCGGCGTCTCGCGGAACGCGCCGTCGAAGAAGGCCTCGCGGGTGTCTTTGCGGGCGTCGCCGCCGCCGCGGTAGGTCACGTCGAGGGAGTCGCGTTCGACCACGGCGGTCGCCCGGACGTTGACGAGTTCGACCGGGTCGTCGAGGCGGTAGCCGTAGGCGCTCTCGTGGGCCTCGTGGAACCGCGCTTCGACCGCCGCGGCGTCGAACGTCTCGCCGACGGGCACGGTCAGTTCGAAGCTCTGGCCGACGTACCGGAGGTCGGCGGCGCGCCGGACCGCGGCGTCGTCTGGGTCGGTCACGTCGTCGAGCGTGTCGGCTTCGAGGTCGGCGTAGGCGGAGTCGACCGCCGCGGCGTCGAGGCCGGACAGGGGTTGACGGAGCGTCCGCACCGAGTCGTGTTTCTGGTCGGCCGCGAGCAGGCCGTACGCCGAGAGGACGCCGCAGGCCCGCGGGACCACCACGGTCTCGATGTCGAGGCTCTCGGCGAGCGCGGCGGCGTGCATCGGGCCGGCACCGCCGAAGGCGACGAGACCGAACTGCCGCGGGTCGTGGCCGCGCTCGACCGTCACGGCGCGAATCGCCCGCGTCATGTTGGCGTTGGCGACGCGGTAGACGCCGCGGGCGGCCGCGAGCGCGTCGTCCAGTCCGGCCTCGTCGGCGAGGCCGGCGAGCGCGTCGCGGGCGGCGTCAACGTCGAGGGAGAGTTCGCCGCCGAGGGCGGAACTGCCGCCGATGTAGCCGAGGACGACGTTCGCGTCCGTCACGGTCGGCTCGGTGCCGCCGCGGCCGTAGCAGGCCGGGCCGGGGTTCGCGCCCGACGAGCGCGGCCCGACCCGGAGCGCGTTGCCCGAGTCGACCCACGCGATAGAGCCGCCGCCCGCGCCGACGGTGTTCACGTCCACCATCGGCGTCTTGATTGGCCTGCCGTTGATTTCGGCGTCGGTGGTCCGCTCGACCTCGTCGTCGCGGACGAGGCTCACGTCGCTGGAGGTGCCGCCCATGTCGAAGGTGACGAGGCCGGCGAGGTCGTCGCCGGAGTCGGTGGCGGTCTCCGCCGCGCCGACGACGCCCGCGGCCGGCCCGGACATCGTGGTCGTCACGGCGTGTTCGCGCACGGTCGAAGCCGGAGCGATGCCGCTGTTGGCCTGCATTATCTTCGGGACCGGGACGCCGAGGTCGGCCGCGCGGGATTCGAGGCGGCCGAGGTAGCTGTCGATGGCCGGCGTCACGTAGGCGTCGACCGCGGTGGTCGAGGTGCGCTCGAACTCGCGGAACTCGGCGAGCACCTCGTGGGAGGCGGAGACGGGCGCGTCGAGTTCCTCTCGGAGCACGTCGGCGACGACGCGCTCGTTTTCGGGGTGCTGGTAGGCGTGCAGGAGCGAGACGGCGACGCTCTCCGCGCCGGCGTCGCGGATGTCGTCGGCGAGCGCGCGGACCTCGGACTCGTCGACTTCGGTCTGGATGCCGTCGACCGTCGCCCGCTCCGTCACCTCGAAGCGGCGGCGGCGCGGGACGAGCGGGGCGGGCTTGTCGGCGGTCACGTCGTAGAGGTCGGGACGGGCCTGTCGTCCGATTTCGAGCACGTCGCGGAACCCCTCGGTGGTGACGAGCGCGGTCGTCGCGCCGTCGTCTTCGAGGAGCGCGTTGACCGAGACGGTCATCGCGTGGGTGAACGCGTCGACCTCGGCCGGGTCGATGCCGGCGTCGTCGCAGGCCTTCTCGATGCCGCGGACGACGCCGACGCTCTGGTCGTCCGTGCTCGGGACTTTCGCGGTGACGAGGCGGCCCTCGGGAGTCAGAAGCGCCACGTCGGTGAAGGTGCCGCCGACGTCGACGCCGATTCGCGTCTCTGTGTCCATCAGAACACCCCCATATCGGCGGCGACCGTATAGAGCGTTCGGAGGCCGAGCCAGACGACGACGAGCGTCACCAGCCCGCCGACGACGTTCTGGAGCGTGGAGTTGGCGTACGACCCGAGGATGTCGCGGTCGTTCATCACGTAGATGAGGAAGACGGCGACGATAGGCAGGAGAACGCCGTTTGCGACCTGCGCGAAGACGATGGCCTGCACGGGGCTGTAGCCGACCGCGGAGAAGACGATGCCGACGAGCAGAATCGAGCCCCAGACGGCGCGGAACTTCGTGGACTGGAGGTCGGTGTCCCAGCCGAGCGCCCCCGCCGTCGCGTACGCGCCGGCCAGCGGGGCGGTCGTCGCGCTGGTGAAGCCCGCGGCGAACAGCCCGATGCCGAAGAACACCTTCGCCTGCGTGCCGACGAGGGGTTCGAGCTGTTCGGCCATCGTGCTGACGTTCTGGATGTTCGTCCCGACGGGGAACGCCGCCGCGGCGGTGACGAGAATCGAGATGGTGATGAAACCGCCGAGGACGATAGACAGAATCGTGTCGGCCCGCGACTCGTTCAACTCCTCGGGGCCGGCCCACCGCTCTTGGACGCTCCCGGCGTGGAGAAAGAGGTTGTAGCCGACGACGGTCGTCCCGATGAGGCCGGTGATGAGGAACGCCGACCCCTGCGGGACGCTCGGGACGAACCCGCGGGCGAGCGCGCCGAGGTCGGGACCGATGAGGATGGCGTCGACGAGGAAGGAGACGGCCATGATGGAGACGAGGCCGACGAGCGCCTTCTCGATGAGTTTGTACTTGCCGGACCACAGGAGGACGCCGGCGACGAGGCCCATCGCGGGCCCCCAGAGGTTGGCGCTGATGCCGGTCAGGCCCTCCAGTCCAGCCGCGCCGCCGAGGATGTTCCCGGTCTCGTAGGCGGCCGTGCCGATGCCGATGGCGCTCACGACGAGGGCGATACTGAGTCCCGACAGCGCGGGGCTGTCGAACTGTTCGCGGAGCGCCTCGCCGAGCCCCTCGCGGGAGACGAGGCCGAGGCGGGCGCTCATCTCCTGAAGCACGATAGTGGCGACTATCGAGAAGGCGATGGTCCAGACGAGCGCGTAGCCGAATCGCGCGCCCGTCACGCTCGCGGTCGTGACCGTTCCGGGGCCGATGAACGCGGCGGCGACCATCGCGCCCGGGCCGATGGATTTCAGACGTTGGATGAAGTTCATGGTTCTCCCTGTGAGGTGGATTGACGTATCAAACTCTGATTGATAAATCCCGGTTGAGAACGCCGTGTACGGCGGGAAGAGCGCGTGTGAACGAGTATGAACGAGTATGAAATCAGCGGGAGCTGTGGACCCGAGGCCGGTTCGAGCGACCAGCGAGCGGTTCGGGTCCGCGCCGGGCGCGACCCTCACCGGACCTCGGTGAGAAGCACCTTCGAGACGCCCTCTTCGACCTCGATGTCGAACGGCGACTGCTCGGTGCTCAGCGCGATGAACCGCGACATGAACCACTTGACGGACTCGGTGGGGAAGACGACGTGGAATGTGTCGCCCTCGGAGGCGCGGACCGTGAGAAAGCCGCAGAACGACAGCCAGTCGAGGAGTTCGCCCAGCGACTCGAACCGGTCGCGGTACTCGTGGGCGTGGAACGCCGCGACCCGGTCGACGGCGTCGAGGAACGCGGGGTCCGGGTCGCCGTCGTCGCCCTCGACGTAGTCGAGAAACGTGTGCAGGAAGTCCACGTCGAGGAGGACGTGCTCGCCGCTCGACAGCATCTGGTGGTAGGCTTCGAGGTTCGGCCCGGCGTCGGTCGTCGCCGCCTCGAAGTTGGCCGCGTAGAAGACGAGCGCCTCGCGGACGAGCTCGCTCTGGGCCTTGTCGGTCCGGCCGGCGAGCCCGTCGAGCGCCGACTGGGCGTCCTCGTCGAGCGACACCGTGATGCGATTCGTGACCATGAGACCCTAACTCTCGGTGGCGTTCTTAAGCGATGTGTAGACGACCGCCGCGAGCCGAACGAGAGTGACGAACCGGGAGGAGTCGCCAAAAGAGTGTGAAAATTTTAGAAATTGTACGGGATGGCGCGGGTGTCAGTCGTCGCTCCGCTGTCGCCGGGCGGGCGGTCCCGCGGCCGTCGCCGACTCGGTGAAGACGAACCGCGCGCCGCCGGTCGAACCGCGTGTCGCGGTCGGCGTCCAGTCGTGGGCGGCCGCGATTCGCTTGACGATGGCGAGGCCGAGACCGCCGCCGCGGCGCTCGCTCACGTCGGCTTCGAAGCACTCCGCGGGCGAGCGGTCGGCCGGGAAGCCGTCGCCGTCGTCCTCGACGAAAAAGCCGTTTCGCGTCCGGCCGACGGTCACCGTCACCTCGGGTCCGCCGTGGGCGACGGCGTTCTCGAACAGGTTTTCGAGGAGCTGTCGGAGCCGACTCTCGTCGGCCGCTATCGTCCGCGACGCGCCGCCGGCCGCCCGGTCGAACCGGAGTTCGGCGTCGTCGGTCGGAACGGTCTCCCACGCCCGCTCGGCCGCGCGCCGGAAGTCGAGCGGCTCCGTCTCGGCGACCGTCTCGCCCTGCGTGGCGAGCGTCGTCAGGTCCGAGAGCAACTCCTCGACGCGGTCGAGGCTCCGGCCGAGCTTTCGGAGGTCCTCGGCGTCCGCGTCGTCGGGCGATTCGGCGACGATGTCGAAGTAGCCCTTGGCGGTCGTCAGCGGCGTCCGGAGGTCGTGGGAGACGACCCGCGTGAACTCGCTGAGGCGCTCGTTCTGCCGTTCGAGCAGGCGCTGGCGGGCGTTGCGTTCCGTCACCTCGCGCTGGAAGCCGATGTAGTTCGCGACGCGCCCGTCGTCGCCGTGGACCGGCGTTATCTCGCAGTGGTTCCAAAACGGCGTCCCGTCGCGGCGGTAGTTGAGGAGTTCGATACTGCACGGCTCCTCGTCGGCGATGGCCTCGCGGAACCGCTCGCACTCTGCCTCGTCGGTGTCCGGCCCCTGCAGGACGCGGTGGTTCTCACCGAGAATCTCGTCGGTGTCGTAGCCGGTGAGCTCCTCGAAGGCGGCGTTCGCGTAGACGATGGGGCAGTCGTCCTCGCTCGGCCCCGTGATGGTGATGCCGACCGAAGCCTCGTCGATGGCGCGGCGCATCAGTGACAGTTCGGCCTCTTGGGCCAGTCGCTCGGAGATGTCTCGGAGGATGCCCGTCGTGCCGACGACCTCGCAGGCGTCGTCGTGGAGGAGCGTGAGATGACACTCCATGGGCACGCGGTCGCGGCCGTCGCCGTCCGCCGCGAGGAGTTGCGTCTCGAAGGTGAGCCGGTCGGTCTCCGCGCCGTCGCCGAGCGACGCCCGGAGCGACTCGTAGGTCTCGTAGTCCGCGTCGGGGAGGTACGACGAGAGGTGCGACCCGAGGACGCGGTCGCGGTCGTGGCCGACGAGCTCGACGAAGGCGTCGTTGACGTACTCGAAGCGGTCGTCGGCGTCGAGGGAGTAGACCGGGTCGCCCGCGGCGCGGATGATGTGCTCGTCGCGCGCGAGTTCGTCCCGTCGGGCCTGCTCGCCGGAGATGTCCCGGAGGATGCCGACCGAGCCGCGGAACTCCTCGCCCTCGTAGGGGAGATACCCCATGTGGTCGCGGCACGGAACCGCCTCGCCGTCGGCGGTCCGGAGTGTGATTTCGAACTGAGTCGTGTCCGGGCCGCTCGACGAGAGAACCCCACCGAGTTCGCTGGCCGCCTTCTGCACGTCCGCGTCGTCCTTCACGAGTTCGGGGCCGTTCCCGAGAATCTTGTCGACCGCGTAGCCCGAGAGGTCCGCGAAGGCGTCGTTGATGTAGGTGAAGCGGCCGCGCTCGTCGACGACGTACACCGGATAGCCGAGCGCTTCGAGAACGGTCTCGTAGCGCTCCGCCCGGCGGGTCGCCCGGTGTTCAGAGACGCTGTTTTCGATGCGATTGACGAGCAGTTCGTACTGCTCGGAGGAGGGCTGTTTCTGGAGGTAGTCGGTGACGCCCGCCGAGATTGCGTCGCTCGCGACTTCCTCACTTCCCTTGCCGGTAAAGAGGATGAAGGGAAGCGAACCGTGTTCCTCGCGGACCGTTTCGAGGAGTTCGACACCGGTCATCGCCGGCATGTCGTAGTCGCTGACGACGCAGTCGACCTCGGAATCACGAACGATATCGAGCACGGCCGTCGGGTCCGAGCAGGTCGTCACCTCGAACGAAGAGAGTTTTCGAAGGTACGTCTCGCCGAGATCCAAGAGCGCCGTATCGTCGTCGACGTAGACAATATGAGGGGATTCCGAGGTCGTCATCGATAGTTACCAGATAGTAACTCACGCGGCGGTACATAAGTTCGACCTCTATCGTTAGGGACTGAGAATCAGCGCCCTCAATGTCGAATTTAATAACGGAGAACGACGATGCGACGGCGGCGACCGAGTTCGACCGCCGGTCGCCCGGGCGTCAGAACTCGCCGGCGACGATGTCGGCGACGCGGTCGCGGTCGAACAGCCGTTCGCCCTCGGGAATCTCGGGGTACGACTCGCCGTCGCCGTAGCCGGGCCACGCGCCGAACCGCTCGGGGAAGAGCTGTTTGGCGGTCATCTCCAGCTGGAACAGGTTCATAATCGGTCCCTGCATCCCGTTTCCGGACGGGTAGTACCGACCGTCACGGAACGCGGGCACCTCGTCAGCGAGGGGGTCCGAAAGCACCTCCTCGCGGTTCGAGCGGAACGAGTCACCGAGCGCGGTCCCCCAGTACCGGAAGACGACGTCGGGCGCGGTCTCGACCATCGCCTCGTAATCGTACGAACCGTCCGACCCGGTCTGGGCGTCGGCCGCCGCGAAGGCGTTCTGCATCCCGAACGGGCGGAGATGCGCCCAGAGGTAGCCGTCCCCCGTGAAGTCGTAGGGCCAGAACGTCCCGCCCGTGTAGGCGACGACCGCGAGCGACGGCCGCTCTGACGCCGGTGGGAGGTCGGCCTGTATCCGGGCGACGAGGTCGTCCCGGAGCGACTTGAACGCCCGGTAGCGTTCCTCCTCCCGGAACACCGCCGCGATGTGACCGAGGTACTCCCAGAGCGTGTAGTAGTCGTAGCGGTCGCGGCAGGGCTCGGGCGGGTCGGCGTTCGTCCGGCTGTAGTAGTTGCCGAACCACGGCCCCACGTCGCTGGCGATTGACGCCACCTCGTCTTCGGTCCAGTCGAACGAGGGGCTCCGGAGGAGACACGGGTCGAGGAAGTGAACGTCGCTGTCCAGTTCGTAGAACAGCTCCCTGTCGAGGGCGTTCGGGTTCGACGCCGGCGTGACGCGGCCGAGGTCCTCCCACTCGAACTCCACGCCGTCGAGGGCGTCGTAGTAGTAGTCGACCGTGTTACCGAACAGTTCCTTGTCGTAGCCGATGCCGGTGATGGCGTCGCCGTGGCCGAAGGCGACCGCGGCGTCGGCCGAGACCGGGTAGTAGGTCAGGGCGCTCGTCGGCACGGCGTCGAACTCGACTTCGCCGACCGGGGCCATCGACACCGAGTACGAGCTATCGTCCGCCTCGGCTTCGGTCGTGGACTCCGGTTCGTCGGTCGGCGTCGTCCCCGTCGCGTCTCCCGACTCGTCCGCGGTCGCTGTCGCCGTCGCGTCCGCCGAATCGCCCGCGCACCCGGCGACCAGCCCGCTTGTGACGACCGCGCTTCCGTACGTGAGATACTGCCGCCGCGTCGGTTCGGAACGGTGACTATCGTCTTCTGCCATATTTTTAGGCTAACCTAAACCCATAAAGTTGCTTCGGACGGTCAGCTGTCACGGGGTTTCGCCCGGGACGACCCGAAAACGACACTTCCGTCCAACGCGAACCCTCGGAGCATGACGCAGGACGGGCGCGCCGAGGAGTTGGAGCCGGCGAAGCGACGCATCATGGAGGCGACCTACAGGGCGCTCCGAAAACACGGCTACGGCAACCTGACGACGCAGGACATCGCCGACGAGTTCGAGAACAGCAAGGCGCTCCTGTACTACCACTACGACGGGAAAGACGAGCTACTGGTCGACTTCCTCGACTACGTCCTCGCGGAGTTCCTCGACGGCCTCCCGCGGGGGGACCGCACGCCCAGAGAGGAACTCGAAACGCTGGTCGACGCGCTCCTCCCCGAGACGCTCTCCGAGGAGGCCTACCGGCTCCAGCTGTCGATGTTCGAACTTCGGATGAACGCCCGGCACGACGAGGCCTACCGCGAGGAGTACCGCCACATCGACGACGAACTCACGGCGCACCTCCGGGACATTCTCGTCCGCGGAATCGAAGCCGGCGAGTTCGCGGCAATCGACCCCGACGCCGAAGCCGAGTTGTTCCTCTCGATTCTGACCGGGGCGCGCGCCCGCCGGGTGACGGTGTTCGAGCCCGACGAGCCAATCGGGTCGCTCCGGGCGGCCATCGACTCGCACATCGACCGTATCTCGGCGTAAACGGGCGGGGGTCCGCCCGAACACCTGAATCCTTATTCGCCCGGCGTCCGTCGGTTCCGCCCATGATACCGCGACCGTCGACCTTCTCCATCGTCGCCCGCGACCCCGAACAGGACGCCGTCGGCGTGGCCGTCCAGTCGAAGTTCGTAAGCGTCGGCTCCGTCGTCCCGTTCGTCAGCGCCGACGCCGGCGCAATCGCCACCCAGAGCTTCGCAAACGTCACCTACGGCCCCGACGGATTGGACCTCCTGCGCGAGGGGCGCTCGGCCGAGGAAGTCATCGCGGAACTGACCGACGCCGACGACGAGGCTCCGAGCAGGCAGGTCGGCGTCGTCGGGGCCGACGGGAGCGTCGCGGCGTTCACCGGCGACGAGTGTTTCGACGTGGCCGGCGACATCCAGGGCGAGCACTACACCGTACAGGGGAACATCCTCGAAAACGAGGCGACGCTCGACGCGATGGCCAAGGCGTTCGAGACGACCGACGGCGGGCTTCCGGAACGCCTGCTTTCGGCGCTCCACGCCGGCAACGACGCCGGCAGCGACAAGCGCGGCGAGCAGTCCGCGGCGATGTATATCGCCAAGCCCGAGGGGGGCTACGACGGCGGCAACGACCGCTGGGTCGACGTGCGCGTCGACGACCACGACCGCCCGATAGCCGAACTCGAACGCGTGTTCAAACTGTACGACATCACGCTGTTGGAGCGCGAAGCGCCCGCAGAAACTCGGTCGCTGTCCGGCGAGACGGCCGAGGCGGTGCTCGAAACGCTGTCGAACCTCGGCTTCTACGACGGGACGCCGAGCGGCGAGTTCGACGACGAGGCCGCGGCGGCGCTCGAATCGTTCCGGGGCGTGAACAACTTCGAGAACCACTCGCTTTCGGTCCTCGAAGACGCCATCGCCCGCGGCTGGGACGACGTTGATGGCGGGGAGACAGCGGGCGAGGGCGAGACGGCGGGAGAAGGCGACGCGTCGGCCGAGCTCGACGGAGAAGCGCGGCTCATCGAAGCGATTTGGCGGGGCCTCAGCAGGCTCGATAGGAAGTAGTCGGGAAAACCAGTCTCGTCGTTCGGCGTGTTCGTTCGTTCGTCGAAGCGCGCCGGGTGCGGTGGTGTTGGTGGGTCACCGCGGCGCACCGACAGGGCCGCGCGGGGGGAAGGACGGTCCCGCTCAGCCGAGGAGGTACTTGAGCGCGGGGCGCTGTTGGACGAACTCCGTCTTCTCGATGATGGCGTCGAGGCCGAGGATGCGGCCCGCCGCGAGCGTCCCGACGATGGCGAACATCATCAGCCCGAACAGGTCGCCGTTGACCACGCCGTGGGCCCAGTCGGCGTTCCCGAGGTAGAAGAACACCATCAGGACGCCGCCGAAGAAGGCGGCGAGCCGGACGAGTGCACCCACGAGGAGTCCGAGACCGATGAGCATCTCACCCCACGGAATCATGAAGTTCGTGAAGTCGAGGAGCCACGGGGTCGCGGCGGCCCACGCGAAGAAGCCCTGTAGGGGCGAGGCGGCGGGAGCGTTCGCGAGGTAGCCCGCGGCGCTGAACGGCTCGCCGACGATCTTCGTCACGCCGGCGTGGAAGAACCAGTAGCCGGTGATGAGGCGAGTCAGCACGAGCACGTAGCCCGTGACGCCCTGCGAGTAGTCGAAGTCCATTCTGTTCCCCAGCATCTCGATTTGTGAGTTAGCGGCCATTGTCTTTCACCTAACAAATGAACGGACGACCGCCGAGAGCATATAAAGGGAGCGTGGTTTCCGAATCTAAGGAATCGAGAACGACCGAAAGAGAGCGCCTGACGCTCAGCGCCGGGCGATGAGGTCGCGCGAGATGTCGGCGCGCTCGTAGACGGCTCCGTCGTGTGCATCGGCGAACGCCTCGGCGTCGCCGTCGTCGGAAAACGGGACGAAGTCGTGGCCCATCGACCCGTTAATGTCGGTGCCGACGACGTAGACGAGGTCGTCCATCGGCGCGAACGCGTCGGCGTCGAGGTGCGCGGAGATGAACGTCTTCCCGCCGTCGTCGTACAGGTCGTACTCGACAGCGCTGTAGTCCGTGAGGTAGCCGCCGGCGCGATTCCACCCGTCGTCCTCGCGGTCGAGCGCGTAGGAGAACGTCTCCCAGGCGCTACAGAACCGCGCCGGGTTGTCGTGGCCCTCGGGGCTGTGGTCGGCGTAGAACAGTTGCCCGGCGGGGCCGGGGTGCTGGTCGATGACCATCCCGCAGGCGTCGCACTGCTCGCCGCCGGTCAGTGCGAGTGCCTCGGGAGCGTCGCCGCCGCCGTCGGTTCCGACGCCACCCAGACACCCTGCCGTGGCGGCGACGCCCGCGGCACCGACCGCGGACAACACGGTTCGACGAGCGACGGTCCGGTCGCAGTCGTGGCACATACGCCAAGCTACTCGGGGGGCGCTCAAATGGTGATTGGTGCGGAACGCGAACCGAGCGCCGCACCGTGCGGCCGAGTCGTCAGCTGTCTGCCGAATCGAGGGCGCGCGTGACTCGGCTCGGCACGGCCGATATCGAGGCCGCGCCCTCGGCGACAGGAATCGTGTGCGTCAGTCGTCGGTCCCCGCCGACCCGGTCGCCGCCAGCCCCTCCGACTGCGTCACGAACTCGAACCGCGCGCCGCCCTCGGCCGACTCGGAGAGCGAGACGGACCAGCCGTGGGCGTCGGCGATGTCGTCGACGATTGCGAGACCGAATCCGGTGCCCCGCGCCGTCGTGGTGTAGCCGTGGTCGAACACCCGCTCGCGGATGTTCTCGGGGATGCCGACGCCGTTGTCCGCGACGTAGAACCCGGTGCGGTCGTCAAGCGTACCGACGCGAACAGTGAGCGGTTCGTCGGGCGGTGTGTCGCGCTCCGCGGGGTCGTCGGGGGTATCCCGGCGGCTCGTCGAGCCGTGCTCGACGGCGTCGTCGGATGGAATCCGACTGCCCGCCGAACCGTGTTCGGCGGCGTCACCGGACGCAGTCTGGTTGCCTGTGGAACCGTGTTCCACAGCATTCCGAAACAGGTTCTCGAAGAGCCTGAGCAGGCGGCCGTCGTCGCCGTCGACGGTGAACAGTTCCTCGCGGACGAGCGTCGCGTCGCCGGTGTCGACGAACCGCCACGCGTGGTCGACGACGCGGGCGAGGTCGACGGGCGTGGCGTCGACGACGGGCGTCCGCTGGCGGGCGAGGTCGAGGACCTCCTCGACCAGTTCGGACATCCGGTCGACCGCGTTGGCGGCGCGTTCGAGGTGCGCCCGCTCGCCCGACTCCATCCCGAGGTCGAGATAGCCGGTGGCTATCGCGAGCGGGTTGCGGAGGTCGTGGGCGACGATGGAGACGAAGTCGTCGAGCCGCTCGTTGGCCGCCGCGAGGTCGGCCTCGCGGTTGCGAAGCTCCTGTTCGCGGACGGTCCCCGAGAGCGCGGAGGTGACCGTCGACCCGAGGAGTTCGAGCAGGTCCTCGTCGACGTCGAGGAACGCGTCGGGGGTCGAGGCGACGAGGAGACCGTGGCTCCCGAGCGGGACGCGCAGGACCGACGCCGCGTCGGAGTCGGGGGACAGAAGCCGGTCGTCGACCGCCGCCGCGTCGACTCGGGTGACGGCCTCGGACTCGAAGCCGCTCGGAGACGCCTCGATTCGCGCCCCCGAGTCGAACTGGCCCGCGTTCGAAGCGGCCGGCGACAGGCCACCGCGGTCGTTGGCGAGCCAGACGGTGGCGTCGGCGTCGGGCACGAGTTCGGGGACGACCTCGACCGCGAGCGCCGCGACCTCCTCGACGCTCTCGGTCAGGATGAAGTCCTGCGTGACCGCTTGCAGGGACCGGAGGCCGGCTTCGAGCCGCGCGCGGTTCGTGACGTCGATGGCGACGCCGAGGAGTTCCGACACCTCGCCGTCGTCGTCGAAGACGGGGCGGTACCAGGCGTCGTACACCGCGCCGCGGTACTCGATTCTGGCGTCGACCGCCTCGCCCGACAGGCCCCGCTCGATGGCGTCTGTGACCGCGGGGGTGTCGTCGTACAGGTCGAAGGCGGAGCGGCCGACCACTTCGCCGGGTTCGCGGTCGAGCGACTCCAGCCCGGCCCCTTCGGACATGGTGAACACGCCCTCGGCGTCGAACGCCGAGAGGATGACCGGCAGGTTCTGCAACACCGTTTCGAGGCGTTGATTGGTCGATTCGAGGGCGTGGAGGTGGCGCTTTCGCGTCGTCACGTCGCGGAAGTAGACCGACAGCCCCGACGGCGAGGGGTACGCGCGGACCTCGAACCAGCCGTCGTACGGTTCGGAGTACGTCTCGAACGTCACCGACTCCTGGGTCCGCATCGCCTCGTGGTACCTCTCGTACAGTTCGGTGCCGTCGGGCGACGGGACCAGGTCCCAGATGCGCTCGCCGAGGTCGGGCTCTCTGACCTCGCCGAAGACGTCTCGCGCGCGGTCGTTGAGGTAGACGAAGCGCCAGTCGGCGTCGAGCGCGAAGAAGGCGTCCGTCATGCGTTCGAGCAGTTCGCCTCGCTGGGTGGTGGCCGTCTCGCGGTCGGTCACGTCACGCGGGATGCCGACGACGCCGGTCACCCGCTCGCCGCCGCCGACCGGCGAAAGCGAGAGTTCGAACAGCCGCGAGACGCCGTCGGCGTCGACGAACCGAACGTCGAGGCGCTCGGTGACGCCCTTCGAGAGGACCCGCGAGACGGCGTCGCGGTAGCGCTCGTACTCGTCGGCGGGGAACAGCCCGGCGTCGACGAGCGACTCGAACCGCTCGCCTCGGAGCGACTCGAACCGCTCGCCTCGGAGCGACTCGGACGCGCGCCCCGTTATCGCCTCGATTCGGGGGTTCACGTACTCCACACGTCGGTTCTCGTCGAGGACGAACGCGCCGTCTTCCATCGCCTCGACGATGACGCGGTAGCTTCTGGTTTCGGGGGAGCGGTCGTCGGCGTCCCGCTCGAAGAGCGCCCGGACCGATTCGACGAGGGCCGCGTGGGAGTCGTCGGCTTCGTCGCAGACCAAGTAGTCGTCGACGCCGAGCGAGACGGCGCGGGCGGCGAGCGCCTCGTCGCCGGCGGCGGCGTAGACGACCACCGGAGCCCCGGCGCGAGCGTCGGCGGCGGCGGTGACGAGCGCGTCGAGGTCGAGTCCGTCGGGGAGGTCCGCGGCGGCGACGAGACAGGAGACGGCGCGGTCGGCGAGTGCCGAGCGCGCGGCCGCGGCGCTCCCGGCGCGCTCGACCGGGCGCTCGAAGGCGTCCCGAAGCGCCGAGACGGCCGAATCGGAGACAGCGCCGTCGGCCGCGACGTAGAGAATCGCGCCGACGGAGGTGCTCCCGGAACTCGGGGGAAACATGTTAGATACGAGATATTCAGAGAGCCAATAATCTTGCGGGCGAGCGGGCGGACCGCCAGATGAGACGGCGATAGGAGAGACGGCGAGGGGAGGAGACGGCCGTCGAGTCGCCGGGTCGCCGGGGTCGTCGGTCGCCGAATCGCTGGGGTCGCGGTCGCCGGGTCACCGAATCGCCGAATTGCCGAGTCGCTGACGGCGACTACCCCTGTCCGACCATCCGCTCTTCGTCGTCCCACTCGCGCTTGCGGAGTTCGTACTTCTGAATCTTGCCCGTCGCCGTCTTGGGAATCTCCTCGACGAACTCGAACTCGCGGATGGCCTTGTAGCCGGCGAGGCGGTCGCGGGTGTACTCGGTCAGTTCCTCGGCGGTGACGCCGGGGTTCTCGACGTCGCCGTTCGCGGGGACGACGAACGCCTTCGGCGTCTCGCCCCACTTCTCGGACGGCGCGGGGATGACCGCCACGTCGCCGACGGCGTCGTGGTCGAACAGCGCGTCCTCCAGTTCGACCGAGGAGATGTTCTCGCCGCCGGAGATGATGATGTCCTTCTTGCGGTCCTGAATCGCTATCATGCCGTCCTCGTTGACGACCGCGAGGTCGCCGGTGTGGTACCAGCCTTCGAGGCGGTCGTTGAAGGCGTCGTGCGTCTCGTCGGGCTTGTTCCAGTACTTCTCCATCACCTGATTGCCGCGGACGACCACCTCGCCGATGGTGGCGTCGTCGCGCGGGACCCGCTCGCCGTCGTCGTCGACGACGCGCAGGTCGGTCCCGAGCGGGGCGACGCCCTGCCGCTGTTTGAGCGAGAAGCGCAGGCCGCCCTCGTCGGGGATGAGGCGGTTCGCGTCCGAGGTGGCGATGAGCGGGCCGGTCTCGGTCGCGCCGTACAGCTGGGTGAACTCCCAGCCGAACTCGGACTCGGTGTGGCGAATCGTCGCGCTCGGGGCGGCGCTCCCGGCGGCGGTCACGCGGACCGGGTTGTCGCCGGCGTACGCGGGGTCGTGCTCCTCGGCGTACTCGCGCAGGATGGACAGCACCGTCGGCGCACAGCAGAAGAAGGACACGTCCTCGGTGGCGATGGCGTCGAACACCTGCTCGGCGTCGACCCCGCGGGTGCAGACGTGTTTCGCGCCGCGGCCGGTGACGGCGTAGATGTGGCCCCAGCCGTTGACGTGGAACATCGGGAGCGTCCAGAGGTAGACGTCGTCGTCGGCGATGTGGTGGTGAATCGTCACCAGTTGGGCGTGGAGCGACTCGGTGCGGTGGGTGCGACAGACGCCCTTCGGGTCGCCGGTCGTCCCCGACGTGTAGTTGATGGTGATGAGTTCGTCCTCGGACATCTCGGGGCGCTCGTAGTCGTCGGCGTCGGCCTCGTCGAGGAACGCCTCGAAGTCGAGCCAGTCGCCGTCGACGGCGGCGGGGTCGTTCGTCACGAACACCTCGGCGGGCACGTCGTCGCGGACGGCCTCGATTTTCCCCGCGTACTGGTAGTCGGCGTAGACCACGCTCGCGCCGGAGTCCGAAAGCAGGTACTCGTAGTCCTCGGTCGTGAGTCGGTAGTTCAGCGGGACGTGGAGCGCGCCGCACTGCATCGCGCCGAAGGCCGCTTCGAGGTGGTAGTGCGTGTTGGGGTCGAGCACCGCGACCCGGTCGCCCTTCTCGACGCCGCGCGATTGCAACGCCGCCGAAAACCTGTCCACCCGCTCGCCGAACTCCGCGTAGGTAAATCGCTCACCGTCGACGCCGACGACAGCCTCGTAATCGCCGTAGTACGTCCGGGCCCGGTCGAGGAAGTCCGTCACGAGTAACTGTTTTTTCATTCGTGATAGACCGGGCGGGCGAGCGAACTAAACGCACCACTTCCGGCAACATTTCACACGTCCGACGTAACCGCCTCAGTATGACGGGGAAGGTCGTCGGGAGGGGCGGAGCCTCAGACCGGCGGGGTGCGGCCGCGCCCACTCGACGCCGAAACGAACACCTTTGAACCGCGCGGCCCTGACTCCCGGCAGATGACGACGCCGACCCTCCTCGTCGCGGGGACCGCGAGCCACGTGGGCAAAAGCACCGTCGCGGCCGGGCTCTGTCGCCTGTTCGCCGACCGCGGCCTCTCGGTCGCGCCGTTCAAGGCCCAGAACATGAGCAACAACGCCCGCGCGGTGGCGACCGCCGACGGCGACGGCTTCGGCGAAATCGGCGTCTCGCAGTACGTGCAGGCCCGCGCCGCGCGGGTCGCGCCGACGACCGACCACAACCCGGTCCTGCTCAAGCCCCACGGCGACGGGGCGTCGCAACTGGTCGTCCACGGCCGGGCGGTCGGCGTCAACGCCGCGAGCGACTACTACGCGACCCACTGGGAGGACGCCCGCAAGGCGGCGGTCGAATCGCACCGCCGGCTGGCGGCCGCGGCGGACGTGGTCGTCGCCGAGGGGGCCGGCTCCATCGCCGAGATAAACCTCCACGACCGCGACTTGGCGAACATCGAGACCGCCCGCTTCGCCGACGCCGACGTCCTCCTCGCGGCCGACATCGAGCGCGGCGGCGTCTTCGCCAGCCTGCTGGGGACGCTCGAACTCCTCCCCGAGGACGTGCGCGACCGCGTCGTCGGCGCGGTCATCACGAAGTTCCGCGGCGACCCGAGCCTCCTCGAACCGGGGCTCGACGAAATCGAGGAGCGGACGGGCGTGCCCGTCCTCGGCGTCCTCCCCTACGACGACCCCGGCCTCCCGGAGGAAGACAGCCTCGCGCTCCCCGCGGAAGGCGAGCGCGCCACCGTCGGCGACGACGACGGCGTCGCGGCCGAACGCGCGGTCACCATCGGCGTGCCGCGACTCCCGCGCATCTCGAACGCGACGGACTTCGGCCCGCTGGCTGAGACGCCGGGCGTCCGGGTCGCGTACCTCCCGCTCGACGCAACGCTCGATGGCATCGACGGGGTGGTCCTCCCCGGAAGCAAGAACACGGTCGACGACCTGCTCGCGCTCCGCGACGCCGGTTTCGGCGACGAGCTCGCCGCCTTCGACGGCCCGGTCGTCGGTATCTGCGGCGGCTACCAACTGCTTGGCGAGACCATCGAGAACGCCGACATCGAGGGTTCGGGAGACGACGAGACGGTCGACGGACTCGGTCTCCTGCCGATAGTCACGCGGTTCTCCCGCGACAAGCGAGTCGAACCCGTCTCCGTCGAGTTCGACGGCGCGGGGCCGCTTTCCGGCGCGACGGGGACCGTCGACGGCTACGAGATACACATGGGTGACAGCCGCATCGTCGGCGACGCGACGCCGCTTTCGGGCGACGGCGCGGCGCTCGGGAGCGTCGCGGGGACGTACATCCACGACCTGTTCGCCAACGACGCGCCGCGGAACGCGTTCGTGAACGCCGTGTACGAGTCGGCCGGGCGCGACCGACCGTCGGCGGGAGCGACAGGAGCCGAAACAAGCGGGACGGCGGGAGCGGCAGAAACCGACGCGGACGCCGGCGCGTCGGGCGACCCCTACGACCGCGCCGCCGCGCTCGTCGCCGACAACCTCGACGTGGCGGCGCTCTGCGACGTGCTCGGGGTGGCGTAGCGGGGGATCGAGGCGACCCGACGGACCGGCCGGTGACACGCGCGTAACCACCTGACACCGCCGTCAGCGAGCGTTTAACACCCGATAGGCGCTACACATGGTCGTCGGAGCACCCACCGAACTCCACCACACTCACACATGTCTCAACAGAAATCCGACTACGTAGACGACGCCGACATCGACGCCGACCTCGACCAGCTCCCCGACGACGAGGCCGTCGAAGTGACCGTCGAGAACCTCGAAGCGAGCGGGTTCGACGTCGTCGTCGTCGACACGGCCGACGAGGCGCTCGAAACCCTGCAGTCGCACATCCCCGCCGGCGTCTCCGTGATGAACGGCCACTCGACGACCCTCGAAGAAATCGGGTTCGACGACTACCTCGGCGAGGGCGACCACGACTGGGAGAGCCTGCCGGACCAGATTTGGAGCATCGACGACGACGCGGAGCGACAGGCCGCCCGCCGCGAGTCCCAGACCGCCGACTACTTCCTCGGCGGCATCAACGCCATCGCCCAGACGGGCGAACTCGTCGCCGCGGACCTCTCCGGGAGCCGCATCGGCGCGTACCCCTTCGCCGCCAGCAACGTCGTCATCGTCAGCGGTATCAACAAAATCGTGCCGACGCTCGACGACGCGCTGGACCGGCTCGAATCCGTCGCGTACCCGCTCGAAAACGAGCGCGCGAAGGAGGCCTACGGCGTCGAATCCATGATTGCGAAACAGCTCATCTTCCGGCAGGAAGTCGAGGAGGGCCGCACCACCGTCGTCCTCATCCGAGAGCAACTGGGCTACTAACGTCCGGCTCGCCTTCCCCCTCGACACGTTCCCACGCACCTCCGGGGAGCTTCCTGCGCCCGGGCAATCCATCACCACCACCACACCGGGCACCCCACCACAATCCCCCCGGAATCCACCGTTTTGCGGTCCCGCATCGTGAGCCGCGTCTGTTGCCGGCGAAACGCCGGCACAATCGATATGTGGCTCGGGCAGGTGCAGTCAGCGCGTCAGTGGTTCGCTGAAGGGGCACTGGGAAAGACGCTGTCTTGTTCCCTCGTTCGCCGGCACGAAGCGGCTCGAAGGGACAGCTGGACCAATCAAGCCGGCTCGCTGGAAGAGGCAATTCGGACGGCACTGGAGACCGTCCGTGAGACGTTCGAATCCACAACCGATGAGGACACGGCAGACCCGCTCGGGGAAGCACTTACTGACGTCCTTGAAGGACTGCTCATGGATGATGCTGCACCCGTCCAGCGCGGTATCGATGCCCTCAGTGATTTCCACCGCCAGCGTGTCCCGGACGAGCTCTATGCGTCCGAAGACGTTCTGGACCACTACACGAGTGCGTATCTCGTGCTCGCTCGCCATCGCGGTCTGGACGTGACCGTCGAAAACGAATACGTCCCAGCGGAAGTCTACGAAATCGACTGGACCCCGGTCGAACTCCCCGAAGACACACCCAGTGCGTTGCGAGACTGTACGAGGGTGCTGTCGCAGTAGAGTAGCAGTGGACGCTCGGGTCGCTATGTGATGAACCTGTGTGTCCTGTTTGTGTGCCGTATTCAGCACGCTCGCTGAGACCGACTCAAGACCCGAAACCGGTGGCTGAGAGTAATACCACGGTGAAAATCAGGAATGTTCGTCTATCCACTCGCAGAAGGCATCGAAATCGTGTGCTCCGGCACTCTCAGCGATGCTTCGGAGCGTCCCGGTACGTAGCTCGCTATGCAGCGGGACGGTTACCTGTCGGCGGTCTGCTCCGTTCGTCGGATGTTCGTAGTACAGTTGAGCGTGGTCACCAGTCGTTCGTCGCCACTCGAATCCGCCGACGTTGACCAGTGCTTTCACGACCTCCATCCCTGAAAACGTTCGCCGCCCCATCGATTAGTCGAGGACGTCCGGTGGTTCTTGGTCGCCCGTGGTGTTGTCCGCGGGGTCGATTCCCAGCGCACGAAGTTCTTCGTCCGTCGGTTCGCGTCCACGCTTCCCGGTGTGGACTGCGACAGCATCGTCGAGGTTGTCCAGCGCTTCCTCTCTGGACTCTCCCTGCGTGGTCACGCCCGTATCGACGTCCTTCGCGACCCACCAGCCGTCCTCTTGCCAGAGACGAATCTCGCCTTCGTTGGTATCGCCGTTACGAGTCGAACTGGCCATCTTACCTCTAGTTACCGGATGAACTGTATAAGCATTCGGCATACCGCTCTCACGGCGAAAATGAAAACGTGATTTGTTCGGGAACGGGTGAGCGTGATGACCGACTCGCGCCCCCTATTCAGCACGGCCTCAACAAACTGTCAGTGACTGAGGATTTCAACAGAGCCGTTCTCGGGAGTATCACGGCCACTGATATATCGAACCGTAGAAATATTCTTGGGACTGGAGCCGAATCGTGGGGTATGTCGGAACCCGCGCACCTGCTCGATACGTTCGACGAAGAGGACTGCACCTACTGCGACGGCGACCTCGTGACCGGGAGCTACAAAGACAACGACGCCATCGTCTGCGACGACTGCGGGACGCCCGCGGTCCAGCTCTGGTAGGCGACAGAGCGGGCCGAGCGGAGCGGGCGAGCCGACCGCCGGCGTCGAGCGGCGAGAGAGACGGCCGCGGAAAGACCAGTCGCCTCAGTCGCCGGTGACGATGTCGGCGACGCGGTCGCGGTCGAACAGCCGTTCGTCCTCGGGAATCTCGGGATACGCGCCGCCCGCGTACTCCGGCCACGCGCCGAACCGGTCGGGGTAGAGCTGTTTGGCCGTCATCTCCAGCTGGAACAGGTTCATAATCGGCCCCTGCACCGGCGTCCCCGAGGGGTAGACGCGGTCGTTCCGGACCGCGCTGAGTTCGCTCCCGACGGGGTGGTCTTCGAGGCGCTGGCGAATCGACGCCACGTCGTAGTACGAGTCGATACCGTAGCTGTGGAGCAGTACGTCGGGGTCGATTTCGAGCATCGCCTCGAAGTCGTAGGAGGTCTCGAACGTCACGTCGCCGGCGGCGAAGGCGTCGGTGACGCCGAGCGGGCGGATGTGCGAGGTCGCGAAGCCGGGCGCGTCGATTTTCGTCGGGTAGAACGTCTCGTCCATGTAGATGACGACGCCGACGGTCGGCCGCTCCGACTCGGGCGGGAGCTCCGACTGAACGGTGCTAAGGAGGTCGCTGTGGACCGCTTCGAGCGCCGCATAGCGGTCTTCCTCCTGAAACACCTGCCCGACTTTCTCGACGATTTCCCAGAGCGTGTAGTACTCGTAGTCGGCGGCGTACGGCTCGGGCGGCCGGGCGTGCGTGCGGCTGTAGGCGTTGCCGAACCACGGCGCGACCTGCTCGCGGATCTCCTCGACGTCGAACTGGTCCCAGCCGTCGAAGCCGGCCACGAGCGCCGGGTCGACGAGGTGCAGGTCGGAGTCCAGTTCGTAGACGAGCTCCTTGTCGATGTTGACGCTCCCGGACCCCGAGTTGAGTTGCGCGAGGTCGCTCCGGTCGAACGAGACGCCGTCGAGGCGCTCGTAGTAGGCGTCGAGCGTCCGGCCGCCGGCGTCGCTGTCGAAACCGAGGGAGTTCACCGCGTCGCCGTGGCCGAAGGCGACCGCGGCGTCGGCGTAGACGAGGTTGTACACCATCACGTCCTCGGGGACCGATTCGAACGCCACGTCGCCGGCCGGCGACATCGACACCGTGTATCCGGCGGCGTCGCCGTCGGCCGCGGTCTCCGCGTCGGAGGCCGCTTCGGTCGTGGTCGTCGCGGTGGCGTCCGCCGCCTCCGGCGAGGAATCCGCGTCGCTCCGTCCGGCACAGCCGGCCAGCAGGCCGCCCGCGAACAGCGCGCCGCCGCGCTTGAGATACGCGCGCCGCGTGGGGGTCACCCGGTCGGTGAGGTCTTCGCTCATAGTTTTAGGCACCCCTAAACGAATAAATGCGTTTCGAAAGTTTCGGGGAGCCTAAATCGGTACGCATATATGGATTAGGCCGGCCTAAACATACGATGGCAGACAGCGACGAACCGACGCGCAGGAAGTTCTTGACCTACGGTGGCTCGGTCGCGGTCGGCGGACTGCTCGCCGGCTGTACGGGTTCGTCCGAGTCGGACGCGACGGCGACGGACGCGGCCGCGGCGGACGCCACCGCGACCGCCGAGTCGACGGCGACGGGCGAGTCGACCGCGGGGTCCGCGGACGGCGGCGACTCGTACACGGTGTCGATGGCACCGATGGGCGAGGTGACGTTCGAGAGCGTCCCCGAGCGCATCTTCACGCGGCTGACCCACCACGCGGGGATGGCGTTCGCGCTCGGCCACGGCGACGCCGTCAACGCGATGCACGCCCCCGACTACTACGACGCGCTGTGGAATCAGTTCACGCCGCGACTCCCCGGCGTCGAACTCGACTGGAGCGGCCTGTACTCGTCGTGGGAGCCGTCGAAAGAGCGGCTCTACGAACTCGACAGCGACGTGCACCTCGCCGACCCCGCCAGCGTCTCCGCGCTCGGCAGTTGGAGTCAGGCCGACCTCGACGAAATCGAGGAGAACGTCGGCCCGTGGTTCGGCAACACGTTCAGCGCGCGACACCAGGAACCGCCGACCGAATGGGCCGACGCCTACGAGTACTACGGCCTCTGGGAGATATTCGCCAAGGTCGCACAGGTGCTACAGGAGGAAGCGAAGTACGAGGCGCTCGCGGCGGTCCGCGAGGAGTTGCTCGCGACGCTCGCGGCGGACCTCCCCCCGGAGGAGGACCGGCCGACCGCCGTGCTCCTCGGACCGAGCGACCTGGAGTCAATCTACGCCTACAACCTGAGCACGCCGGGCTTCCTGACCGCCCACACCCGCCCGCTGAAGCCGGTCAGCGCGTTCGGCGACGGCGTGGAGTCCGGCTCGACCGTCGACTTCGAGACGCTCCTCGAAGCCGACCCCGACGTGATTCTCACGCTCGGCGGGATGCACCCGAACACGAGCATGCCCGACATCCGGGCGGGCCTCCGCGACGACCCCGTCGGAGCCGAGATTTCGGCCGTGGCGAACGAGCGCGTCTACGCGCAGGCCGGCCGCTATCAGGGACCGATACTCAATCTGTTCCAGTTGGAGATGACCGCGAAACAGCTCTACCCGGACCAGTTCGGTGCGTGGCCCCAGTACAGCGAAGGGCCGTACCCCGAGATTCCCGACGAAGAACAGCTGTTCGACCGGCAACGCGTCGCCGACGTCATCAACGGGAATCTCTGAGGCGGAGGCGGCCGGCAGTGGCCGCGGTCGCCGCAGTACCGACGCGACCGCTCAGTCGGCGAGCCCGGCGTCCGCGACGGCCGCGCGAATCGCGCCGAACCGGACGAGGTCGGCCGCGGTCTCCAGTTCGCCGTCGAGTCGGCGGTCCTCGTCGAGCGGCGGAACCACGGACCGAATCGCGTCGCGGACGGCACCCGTGCCGGTGCCGAGTTCGAGGCCGTCGCCGAGGAACTCCGCGGCCTGCGAGCCACAGAGGAGTTCGACGCCGACGATGGTCGCGACGTTCTCGGCGACCGTGCGGGCGTTGAGGGCGCTCTGGCCGCTCATGCTCACGTGGTCTTCCTGCCCGCCGCTGACGGGCGTCGAATCGATGGATGGGCGACCGAGCGACCGGCACTCGTTGAGGAGCGCCGCGGCGGTGTACTGCGCAATCATGTACCCCGACCGGAGGCCGCTGTGTTCGGTCAGGAACGGCGGGAGATACGACTCCTGTACGTCCGGGTTGAGCATCCGGTCGGTCCGGCGCTCGGAGATGGCCGCGAGTTCGGTCAGCGCGCCGGCGGCGTAGTCGAGGCGGAGCGCCAGCGGTTCGCCGTGGAAGTTGCCCGCGGAGACGACGGCGGCCGCGTCGGTGCCGGGCGCGCGCTCGTCAACCGCGCCCGCCGGGAAGACGAGCGGGTTGTCGGTGACGCTGTTGAGTTCGACCTCGACGGCCTCGCGGAGGTGCGAGACGGCGTCTCTGACCGCGCCGTGGACCTGCGGGAGACAGCGAATCGAGTAGGCGTCCTGCACGCGCTCGCAGTCCTTGTGCGATTCGAGGACGGTCGAGTCGGCGGTGAGGCGGCGAATCTCGGCCGCGCTCTCCCGCTGGCCGGGGTGGGGGCGAATCTCGTGGATGGCGGGGTCGCAGTTCGCCGTGGTGCCCATCGTGACCTCGGTCGTGAGCGCGCCGGCGGCGTCGGCGGCCTCGACGGTTCGCTCGGCGTCGACGACGAACAGCGCCGCGAGGCCGACGGTGAGTTGCGTCCCGTTGATGAGCGCGAGGCCCTCCTTGGAGGCGAGCGTCACCGGCTCCAAGCCGGCGGCGCGCAGGGCCTCGTCGCCCGGCAGTCGCTCGCCGTCGACGCGGGCCTCGCCCTCGCCGATGAGGACGAGCGCCATGTGCGCGAGAGGCGCGAGGTCGCCGCTCGCGCCGAGGCTCCCGCGGGAGCGGACGACCGGCTGGACGCCCTCGTCGAGCATCGAGACGAGCAGGTCGACCACCGATGGTCGGATGCCCGAAAAGCCCTTGGCGAGCGTGTTGGCCCGGCTGACCATCATCGACCGGACCTCCTCGCGGGTGAGTTCGCGGCCCGCGCCGGCGGCGTGGCTCCGGACGAGGTTCGTCTGGAGTCGCTCGATGTCCTCGCGGTCGATGTGGGTCTCCACGAGGTGGCCGAAGCCGGTGTTGACGCCGTACACCGGCTCGCCGGAGTCGAGGACGGACTCGACGCGCTCGCGCGACTCGCGCATCCGCTCGCGCGACTCGGCGGCGAGTTCGACCGGGGCGTCGTGGCGGGCGACGGCGGCCACGTCCTCGGGGGTCAGCGACTCGCCGTCGAGCGTGACCGACTCGGGGAGCGACGCGGCGTCACTCACGGGCGACCACCCCCGATTTCAGCACGGTCGAAACGGGGTTCGTGTCGAACCGATAGGAGAGGTGCGACGCGGTCGGCACGTCGAGCACGACGGCGTCGGCCGGGCTTCCGGCGCGGAGCGTACCCGTGCCGTCGTCGAGGTCGAGCGCGCCCGCGGCGGCGCTCGTGACGCCCCGAATCGCCTCGTGGGGCGTCATTCGCATGCCGACGCTTGCGAGGGTGGCGACGAAGCTCATGCTTCGAGCGAAGCAGTTCGGGTTGAAATCAGTGGCGAGCGCGACCTCGTGGCCCGCGTCGAGGAAGGCGCGGGCGTCGGCGTAGTCGGCTCCGAGACCGAACGCCGTGCCGGGGAGCATGACCGGCGTGACGCCGGCTTCGACGAGTACGTCTCGGCCCTCGTCGTCGGTGTGGAGCAGGTGGTCAGCGCTGGCCGCGCCGACCGCGGCCGCCACGTCGGTGCCGCCGATGGCGGCGAACTCGTCGGCGTGAATCTTCGGCGTGAGACCGTGGTCGCGGCCCGCCTCCAGAATCCGGCGGGACTGCTCGGCGGTGAACACGCCGCGCTCGCAGAACACGTCGCAGAACTCGGCGACGCCCTGCTCGGCGACCGCGGGGAGTTGGTCGGAGACGACCGACTCGGTGTACGCCTCGGCGTCCATCCCGCGCGGGACGGCGTGCGCGCCCATGAACGTCGGAACCACGTCCACCGGGTGGTCAGACCCGGCCGCGTCGATAGCCGAGAGCATCCGCAGTTCGGTCTCGGTGTCGAGGCCGTAGCCGGTCTTCACCTCGACCGTCGTCGTCCCGTGGGCGAGCATCGCATCGAGATGTCCGGTGAGGTTCGCCGCCAACTCCTCGTCGGAGGCCTCGCGGACCGCGTCGACGGTGCGGAGGATGCCGCCGCCGTCGGCGAGAATCTCCTCGTAGGTCGCGCCCCGTAACTTCGCCACGAACTCGTCGGAGCGGTCGCCCGCGAACAGCGCGTGGGTGTGCGGGTCGACGAAGCCCGGCAGGACCGTCTTGCCGGTCGCGTCGATTGCGGTGTCGGCGTCTGCGACCGGGTATTCGGCGAGGACTTCGTCCGTCGGCCCGACGGCGACGACCTCGCCGTCGAGCGCGGCGAACGCGGCGTCTTCGAGGACGACGACGCTGGTTCCCTCGTCGGGGCCGACGACCAGTTCGGCCGCGTCGTGGACGACCGTGAGACCGGGTGAGTCCTGTGGCGTGCGACTCATTCGCCATCACCGACCGCGTCGTGGTCCCGCATCGGGATTCGGACGTTCGACCGGGTCGCCTCGTCCAGCGCGTCCTCGTAGCCGGCGTCGGCGTGGCGGATGACGCCCATGCCGGGGTCGGTCGTGAAGACGGCGCGGGCCTTCTCCGCCGCGAGGTCCGAGCCGTCGAGGACGACGTGGTTGTTCGCGTGCAGGGAGTTGCCGATGCCGACGCCGCCGCCGTCGTGGACGCTCACGATGTCCGCGCCCGCGGCGGTGTTGAGAAGCGCGTTCAGGATGGGCCAGTCGGCGACCGCGTCGGTGCCGTCGCGCATCGCCTCAGTCTCGCGGTACGGGCTGGCGACCGACCCGGCGTCGAGGTGGTCGCGGGTGACGACGACCGGCGCGGAGACCTCGCCCGAGGCGACGAGGTCGTTGATTTTCAGGGCGAAGCGGGCGCGCTCGGTGACCCCCTCGTCGTCGGTGGCGTAGCCGAGCCAGCAGACGCGCGAGGGGAGTCCCTGAAACGACACCTGCTCCTGTGCGAGGTCTATCCAGCGCATGAGCGACTCGTTTTCGGGGAACAGCGCCCGAATCGCCTCGTCGGTGCGGTGGATGTCGGCGGGGTCGCCGGAGAGCGCGGCCCAACGGAACGGCCCGCGCCCGCGGCAGAACATCGGGCGGATGTACGCCGGGACGAACCCGGGGAAGTCGAAGGCGTGTTCCATCCCGCGGTGGTTCTGGACCTGCCCGCGGAGGTTGTTGCCGTACTCGAAGGCGATTGCGCCCGCGTCCTGTAAATCGAGGATGGCCTGCACGTGGCGCTCCATCGTGTCGAGGCTCTCTTCGACGTATTTCTCGGGGTCGTCCTCGCGGAGCCGGTCGGCTTCCTCGACGGTGTAGCCGCTCGGGTAGTAGCCTTCGAGTTCGTCGTGGGCGCTGGTCTGGTCGGTGACCACGTCGGGAATCTCGTCGCGCGCGAGCAGTTCTTCGAGCATGTCCGCGGCGTTCATCTGGACGCCGACGCTGTAAGGCTCGCCCGCTTCGACGGCGGCTTTGGCGTTTTCGAGCGCCTCGTCCAGCGAGTCGGCGAACTCCATCAGGTAGTCCGTCTCGACCCGGCGCTCGATGCGGTCGGCCTGCACCTCGGCGGCGATGCAGACCCCGTGGTTCATCGTCACCGCGAGGGGCTGTGCGCCGCTCATCCCGCCGAGGCCGCCGGTGACGACGAGCTTCCCCCGCAGGTCGGCGTCGTAGTGCTGGCGGGCGAGTTCGGCCAGCGTCTCGTAGGTGCCCTGAATGATGCCCTGCGTGCCGATGTACGCCCACGACCCGGCGGTCATCTGGCCGTACATGATTTTCCCCTCGGCCTCCAGTTCGTGGAAGTGCTCCCAGTCGTCCCAGTGACCGACGAGGTTCGAGTTGGCGATGAGGACCCGCGGGGCGCGCTCGTGGGTCGGGAACCGTCCGACCGGCTTGCCCGACTGGACGAGGAGCGTCTCGTCGTCGGCGAGGTCGCGGAGTTCGGCGAGGATGGCGTCGTAGGCGTCCCACGAGCGGGCGGCGCGACCGGTCCCGCCGTAGACGACGAGGTCCTCGGGGCGCTCTCCCACCTCGGGGTCGAGGTTGTTGTTGAGCATCCGGAGCGCCGCCTCCTGTCGCCACCCCTTACACTCGATGTCCGTCCCGGTGGGCGCGCCCTGATACGCGAGCCACTCGTCGCTCGGGTCGCCGAGTCGGTCCCGCTGTGCCGACGATTGCTGGTCGTTCATACCGGTACCTTCGGGCGGAAGCCGAGTAGCGATTTCCCCACCTCACGGTGGGACATTTATATACGGGTGACGGAACAATCGCGTACTCGTGTACGAGGCGAGCCTTCGGATACGCGACGACAGCGCCTACGCGGCGGCGACCGCCGACAGCGCCGCGACCGTCGAGTTGTGGTGTAACGACCACTGCGATATGCTCAACGTGAGCGGCGGCGTCGGGTCCGACATCCTCGACCGCGTCCGCGACACCGTCGGCGTGGCGGCGTCGGTCGAGCGCGGCGACGAACTCGTCGTCGTCACCGCCGACTGCCTCCGACACCACGAAATCGACCACATCGAGGGCTACGTGCAGAAACACGGTCTCCTCCTCGTGCCGCCGCTTCGCTACCGCGACGGGGCCAAAGTGTGCCGTTTGCTCGCCGTCTCGGCCGACGACCTGACCGCGTGTTTCCGCGACCTCGTGGACAGCGGGTTCGACGTGAGCGTCGAGTCCAAGCGGTCGGTGTCGTTCGCCAGCGGGAGCGGTCCGCTGTTGGCCCCCGCCGACGCGATGCCAGAGCTCACCGGTCGCCAGCGCGAGGCGTTCGAACTGGCGTTTCGCGGCGGTTACTACGAGTTCCCCCGCGGCATCGAGACCGGGACCATCGCCGACGAGATGGGCGTCTCCCGTCGGACCGCCGAGGAACACCTGCGTCGGGCGGAAAGAAAAGTGATGGCGGCCGTCGCCCAGTACGTGCTGTAGGTCGGTCGCCGTCGGGGCCGTCTCGGGCGGCTCAGTCGTCGTCAGCCGCGGCTTTCAGTTCCAGCGTGTAGCCGAACGGGTCGGTGACGTACACCGCGGGCGCGACGCCCGTCGCCCCGAGGGGTTCGAGCTGGCGGTCGATTTCGACGCCCGCGGCTTCGAGGTGGTCGCGGAGTTCGTCGATGTCGTGGGCGAACTCGATGGCGACGTGGTCGAAGGCGGTCTCGGTCGGCGGGTCGAAGTTCTCGGCCGGCCGGAGGTGGATGACGCTCGCCGGGGTGAGCCGAACGGAGAAGAACGGCTTTTCGCCCGATTCGAACAGCTCGCGGTTCTCGATGTCGAAGCCGAGCGCGTCGCGGTAGAACTCGACCGCGGCGTCGAGGCCGTCGGCGGGGATGCGGAGGTTCACGTGGTCGATTGCCGTCGCGTCCATACCCGCACCGACGCGAGCACAGGAGGTAAAAATTCGTGCGGCGGCCATCGAGGACGGAGGGGATTCTGCGGCAGATAAATAAACAGTACTGAGTTTATAATTTCACAAATTTTAAAAATTGTGAAATTTGTAGAAATTCTAATCCAATATTCGTGTTTAGAGCCATTTTTGTGACGGGGTTCGTCCTTACGAGACGGCATAATAAACTCAATATTGTTTATTTCTCCACTCGCCGCGGGCTTCGGGGCCGCGACGCGACGACCGGAACGACGTTCCGGAATCGTAACCCATTGGTAGCAGGTCGGAGTACGCAGGGTGTGAACCAACAGCCGACGTCCGACGAGCGTTTGCTTGCGGGCTACCCGGGTCGGATGTTAGTCACCGTGTCGCTGGCGTGGGCGGTCCTCCAGACGGGCCGGTTTCTCCTGTCGCCGTTGTTGCCGACGATTATCGAGGAGCTACAGATAACGGAGGCGACCGCCGGCATCGCGCTGGCGCTGTTTCAGGGCGTCTACGCCGTCACCCAGTACCCCGGCGGCGAGTACTCCGACCGCTGGACGCGGGCGACGCTCATCGTCCCCGGACTGGGCATCCTCGTCCTCGGCTTCGCCACGTTCGGCCTCGCCGGCGGCCTCGCGGGCTTCGTCGCCGCGGCGGTCATCACGGGACTCGGGAAGGGGCTGTTCGCCATCCCCTCGCGGGCGCTCCTCTCTGACCTGTTCGTCGAACGCCGCGGCCGGGCGCTCGGCCTCTACGCCGCCGGCACCGACCTCGGCGGCCTCGTCTCCTCGGGGCTCGCCATCCTCGCGTTGACCTACGCGACGTGGCGGACGCCGTTTCTCCCGGTCGCCGTCGTCCTCGCGGGCCTCACCGTCCTCTACGCGTTCTGGTCGAGAGAAGGCTACGCCGTGGGGTCGCCCGAACTCCACGTCTCGGGGACGCTCCGTCGCCTCTTCGCCAGCGCGGAACAGCGCCGGACGCTCCTCGCGTTCGGGCTGTTTTACTTCATGGTCGGCGGCGTCATCAACTTCTTTCCGACCTACCTCATCGAGGCGAAGGGGTTCGACCAGCAGTTGGCGAGCGCGACGTTCGCCATCGTCTTCGCCGTCGGCATCACCATCAAGCCCGTCGCCGGCGGCCTGAGCGACCGGTTCCGCCGCGAGTCAATCGCCGTCGTCGGGATGCTCGTGGCCGCCGGCGCGCTCGCCGTCCTCTCGGCCGTGGAGGCGCGCCCGCTCATCTACGTCTCCGTCGTCGCGCTCGCGGCCGGCTACAAGACGGAGTTCCCGCTCGCGGACGCCATCATCATGGACAACGCGCCCGACGCCGACCGCGGGGCCGACCTCGGGGGCGCGCGGGCGCTGTTCCTCGGCGCGAACGCGTTGGGACCGGCGTACGTCGGCATCGTCGCCACCTACGCAAGCTACGTCGCCGCGTTCGCGGGGCTGGCTGTCTGTCTCGTCGTCGCGGCCGGACTCCTCTACTGGGACGCGCGAAAGTAGTGAGAGCAGATAAAAATCGTCGTCTCGGAACGGCGTTCGCGGGTGCCTCTGTTTCGGTCGCGGTCGGTGCGTCGGGTGCGGCGGAAGCGGTATAACGTGAGCCGAGTGCCCGCTCAGCCGTCGAGTTTCGCCTTCGTGTAGGCTTTCAGCCCCCCCTGTTCGACGAGCGACTGGAGGAACTCGGGGAGCGCCTCCGCCTCGTACGTCTCGTCTCGCGTGTGGTTCGTCACGACGCCCGCGTCGAGGTCGACGTGAATCTCGTCGCCGTCCTCGATGGCGTCCGCGCCGGGGCAGATGAGCACCGGCAGGCCGAGGTTGATGGCGTTGCGGAAGAAGATGCGCGCGAACGACTGCGCGACGACCGCCGAGACGCCCGCGCCGACGAGCGACAGCGGCGAGTGCTCCCGCGACGACCCGCTTCCGAAGTTCTCGCCGGCGACGACGAAGTCGCCGGTCTCGACCGACCCGGAGAACTCGGGTCTGAGGTCCTCGAAGGCGTGGCTGGCGAGTTCGTCGGGGTCCGACGAGACGATGAAGCGCGACGGGGTTATCTGGTCGGTGTCGATGTTGTCGCCGAAGACCCACGCGCGACCGGGTTCTGCGGGGTCGGGACGGCCGCCGTCGCCGGCGAACGCGTCAGTCATGGAAGCACCTCCGCGAACACCGTGTCGTCGTAGCGTTTCGTCTCGACCTCGCGGGGGTCGGTGATTTCGCCGTACAGCGCGCTCGCTCCGACGGTCGCCGGACTCGACAGGTAGACCGACGACTCCATCGACCCCTCGCGGCCGGGGAAGTTCCGGTTCGCCGTGGCGAGACAGACGTCGCCGTCGCCGAGGACGCCCTGATGGTAGCCCGCGCAGGGGCCACAGCCGGCGCTCTGGATGACCGCGCCCGCGTCGGTGAGCGTCTGGAAGACGCCCGTCTGGAGCATGTGCTGGTAGACGGACTTCGAGGCGGGGACGACGACCATCCGGACGTTCGGGGCGATGGTCTCGCCCGCGAGGATGTCCGCGACGACCTTGATGTCCTCGTACCGGCCGTTCGTGCAGGTGCCGACGAACAGCTGGTCGATTTCGGTGCCCGCGACCTCGGTCACGTCGACCGCGTTCTCGGGGTTCGACGGCTTCGAGACCTGCGGGGCGAGAGCGGCCGCGTCGTACGTGTGGACCGCCTCGTAGTCGGCGTCGTCGTCGGAGACGAACGCGTCGCCGAGGTCGATTTCGTTCCCGGTCTGGCGTTCGAGGTACGACTCGGTGCGCTCGTCGGGCGCGACGAGTCCCGTCTTGCCGCCCATCTCGATGGCCATGTTCGAGAGGACGAGACGCTCGTGAATCGGGAGCGACTCGATGGTGCTCCCGGCGTACTCGGCGGCCATGTAGGTACAGCCGTCGAAGCCCACGTCGCCGATGAAGCGCAGGATGAGGTCCTTCGCGTAGACGCCGTCCTGGAGGTCGCCGTCGACCTCGAAGCGCAGGGTCTTCGGGACGCGAAACCAGAGTTCGCCCGTCGCGAGCGCGGTCCCGAGGTCGGTCGAGCCGACGCCGGTCCCGAACGCGCCGATGCCGCCGTAGGTCGTCGAGTGGGAGTCCGCGCCGATGACGAGGTCGCCGGGGCCGACGAAGCCCTCCTCGACGAGCACGGCGTGGCAGATGCCGTCGCCCACGTCGAACTGGTGTGCGCCGTGTTCCGCCGCGAACTCGCGGACCGCGTTGTGGTTGTTCGCGGCCTGCACGCCGTCCGCGGGGGCGTGGTGGTCGATGGTGAAGACGGTCCGGTCGGGCGCGAACAGCTCGCCGTCGTCGCCCGTCACCTCGTCGAACGTCTGGAACGCGAGCGGCCCGGTGATGTCGTGGGCCATCGCCACGTCCACGTCGGCCTCGACGTAGTCGCCGGCGCGGGCGTCGGTGCCGGACTTCGCCGAAAGCAGTTTCTCAGCGAGGGTCTTGCCGGACATCTCAGTCCCCCTCCCCGTCGGCCGCGACGGTGTCGAGGACGCCCTCGACGGTGCCGCCCGCGAGGACGTGACTCGTCAGGCCGAGGCCCAGTCGGTCGGACACGTCGTGGGCGGCCGCCTCGATGCGGCCGAAGTCGACGCCGTGGCCGACGCCCATGCGTTCGAGCATCTGGACGAGGTCCTCGGTCGGCGTGTTGCCGACGCCGGACATGTCGCCCGGGAGGACGACGCCGCCGCCGAGCCCGCAGACCGAGGCGTCGAAGCGGTCGACGCCGACGGCCATCGCGGCCAGCGTGTTGGCGAGGCTCATCCCGTTCGTGTCGTGGAGGTGCAGGCCCATGTCGAGGCCGGGATGCGCCTCGAACGCGGCGGTGAACCGCTCCGTGATTTCGACCGGGTTGGCGAGGCCCATCGTCGTCGCCAGCGTCACCTCGTCGACGCCGGAGTCGACGACGCTGTCGACGACCGCGAGGGTCTCCGCGGGGTCGATTGCGCCCTCGTAGGGACAGTAGAAGCTCGTGCCCATCCCGGCTTCGACCTCGATGCCGTGGTCGTGGGCGAGGGCGACGATGTCGTCCATCTCCGCGAGCACCTCCTCGCGGGTGCGATTCTGGTTTTTGCTCGTGTAGGTCTCGCTCACCGTGACGAGCGCGTTCACCTTGTCCACCTCGGCCTCGACGGCGCGCTCCATGCCCCGGAGGTTGGGGACGAGCGCCCGGTAGGTCACGCCGTCGCGGCGGGTGATTCGCTTCGCCACCTCGTCGGCGTCCCGCAGGGTCGGGACGGCCTTCGGGTGGGTGAAAGAGGAGAGCTCGATTTCGTCCACGCCGGTGTCCGAGAGGGCGTCGATTATCTCGACTTTCTCGTCGGTCGGGACGAACTCGTCGAGGCGCTGGAACCCGTCGCGCGGGAGCATCTCGACGACGTGGACGCGCTCGGGAAGCGAGTCGAGGAGGCTCATATCACGTCCTCCGCTTCGAGGTCCGAAAGCACCGACTCGTCGTAGCCGAGGCGGTCGCGGTAGACCGCGTCGTTGTGTTCGCCGAGCGACGGACCGAGGTGGTCGACCCGCCCGGGCGTCTCCGAGAACTTCGGGAAGGCGTTCTGGACGACCGCCTCGCCGAGGTCCGGGTCGTCGACCGTCAGGAACGCCTCGCGCGCCGCGTAGTGCTCGTCGTTGAGGATGTCCTCGACGTTGTAGACGGGCGCGAGCGTCGCGTCGGCCGCCTCGAACGCGTCGAGCACCTCCTCGCGGCTGTGGTCGTCCATCCAGTCTTGGATGATGGCGTCGAGTTCGTCGACGTGCTCCAGTCGGTCCTCGTTGGTCTCGAACCGCGGGTCGTCTTTCAGGTCGGGGCGGTCGATGGCGTCGAACGTGCGCTCGGCGAGCGGTTGGGCGCTCGCGGAGATGGCGACCCAGCGGTCGTCGCCCGTCCGGTAGACGTTCCGCGGGGCCGACGAGGTCGAGCGGTTGCCCGACCGCGACTCGATTTCGCCGAGTTGGTCGTAGCGGAGCGGTTGCGGCCCGAGCAGGCCGAAGATAGGTTCGATGAGGCTCGTGTCGATGTACTGGCCGCCGCCGCCGTGGACGTCGCGGTGGTAGAGCGCGAACATCACCGCGAACGTCGAAAACAGCGCCGCGATGTTGTCGGCGAGGCCGGTCGGCGGGAGCAACGGGGGCGAGTCGGGGAAGCCGTTGAGGTAGGCGAAGCCGGACATCGCCTCCGCGAGCGTCCCGAAGCCGGGGCGCTCGGCGTACGGGCCGGTCTGGCCGAAGCCGGACATCCGGAGCATCACGAGGTCGTCGTTGACCTCGGAGAGTCGCTCCCAGCCGACGTTCCAGCGTTCGAGCGTGCCGGGTCGGAAGTTCTCGATGAGGAGGTCCGCCTCGCCCACGAGGTCCTCGAACACCGCCGCGCCCTCGTCGGTGGAGATGTTCAGGGTGATAGACTGCTTGTTCCGCGAGAGGTACTTGTGCCAGAGGCCGACGCCGTCTTTCTGTGGACCGAAGCGGCGGATGTGGTCGCCGAACGCCGGGTGTTCGATTTTGATGACCGTCGCCCCGAAGTCGGCCAGGAAGCGGCCGACGGTCGGGCCGGATATCATCGACCCGGCTTCGAGGACGACGAGGCCGTCGAGTGGTCCGTTCGTGTCGTTCGTCATGTCGTGTGTGTCTTCTCGTTCTGTGTCGCGTGTGGTGGTCGTCTGGTGGTGCGTGTGGGTGGCCGCGTTCGTGTGCCCGGTCGCGTTCGGCCGGTCAGTCAGCGTTATGGGTCGGCGGCGGGTCGAGTGAGTCGCGTCGGGTCTCCGCCGTCTTCACACCGGCCGGTCGATGTGGGTGCCGTGGCCCTTCGTGCCGACTATCTCCCCGTCGTCGTAGGCGAGTTCGCCCTTCACGACGGTCTGAGTCGGCCAGCCGGTGACGTCTCGGCCCTCGTAGGGGGAGTAGCCGCTGACGCTGTGTAACAGTTCCGGCGTGACCGTCTTCGTCTCGTCGAGGTCGACGACGGCGAGGTCGGCGTCGCTTCCGACCCGGACCGTCCCCTTCTTGGGGTAGAGATTGAACGCCTTCGCCGCGTTGGTGCTCGTGACCTCGACGGCGCGCTCCAGCGAGATGCGGCCCTCGTTGACGCCCTCCGAGAGGATGAGCGGGAGCATCACGGGCGTCGAGGGGAACCCGAGCAGGCTGTCGCGGATGCCGTCGCCGAACTTGTTCTCCGCGAGGTTGGCGCAGTGGTCGGTCCCGATAGTCGAGATGGTGCCGTCGGCGAGGCGCTCCCAGAGCGTCTCTTGGTCGGCTTTCGACCGGACCGGCGGGTTCACCTTCATGCGCTCGTCGCACTCCTCTGTGGTGAGCGCGAGATAGTGGATACACGTCTCGCCCCACGCTTCGTAGCCCGCGTCGTGGAGCGCGGCGAGTTCGTCGGCCGTCCCCCCGGCGGAGATGTGGACCGCGTAGAAGCGGTCGTCGTAGCCGTGGACCTTGGCGAGCGCGGCCCCGGCGACCATGCTCTGGGTCTCGGCGTAGCCGGGGAACTCCTCGACCATCACCTCGTAGCCCTCGTCGGCGTCGGCGTCGGTGTCGTCGGACTCCGAGGTGACGTAGACGTTGCCGCCGGCGAGCGCGTTCGTGATTTCGACGTTCTCGGAGTGGTAGCCGAGCGTCGTCGGCACGTCCTGTTCGGCGAGTTTCCGGACGAACGCGTCGCCGAAGTCGTCGTGCATATCGCAGTCGACGCCGAACTTCTCGCGGGCGGCGTCCTTGTAGTTCATGTACCACTTGAACGTCGTGATGCCGAACTCGTCGATGATGGTCGGAATCTCCTCGACGTGCTCCATCGAGAGCAGGCCGAGCGAGAAGAAGTAATCGTGGTAGTAGTTCGGCTCCGCCTCGTCGAAGTAGCCCGGCATGATGTCCTCGTAGGCCCCGGCCCGGCGGAAGTAGTTCCCGATGGTGGTCACGCCGCCGACGAGGTCGGACTTGGACTCGGACTCGGCGTCCGCCTCCAGTCCGCGGTAGATACCGTGGTGGGTGTGCGGGTCGATTGCGCCCGGGAGCACGTGCTTGCCCGTCGCGTCGATTTCCGTCTCGCCCGAGAGCGTCCCGGGCGCGGCGACGGCGGAGATTGTCTCGCCGTCGGCCGCGACGTCGGCCTCGAACGTGCCGTGTTCGGGCGTGACGACGGTGCCGTTCGAGATGACGAGGTCGTGGTCGTGGGTCATAGCGTCTCGACCCACTCCTCGACCGCCTCGGTCTCCAGCACCTCGGCGTACTTCATCCACAGGTCGAGGAGGCCGATTTTGTGCGACGCCTCGATGCGGTCGAAGATGCACTCCTGCGGCAGGACGACGCTGAGGCCGTTCTGCTTTGCGTCCACCGCGGTGGCGCGGACGCACCCGCTCGTGGAGTTGCCGACGATGATGACCGAGTCGTGGCCCCCGCGGACGAGCCGCGAGAGCAGGTCGGTCCCGTAGAACGCCGACGCGTAGGACTTGTCGACGACGGTGTCGCCCTCCTCGGGCGCGACCGGGTCGACGATGTCGAGGTCGGGGTGGTCGGGGTCGTCGTAGCTCGACGGGACGACCCGCGTGTACGTCACCGGAAGCCCCTGCTCCCGCGCGAAGTCGAGGAACGGGTCGATGTGCTCGATGGCGTCCCACGCGATGTCGCCCATCGCGGTGCGGTACTCCTCGATGGCGTCGAGGATGGGGACGTTCTCGCCGACGATGAGCCGCTGCATGTCGATGACGAGAACCATCGGGTTCTCGCCCATGCCGCGGGACTCCCACGACGAGGCGCCCTCCTTGTCGTAACCAGCCTTCGTGATGACCTGTTTATCCTGTTCGGATAGCAGGTCCTCCCAGATACGGTCTGTCATGACTCGCTTCGCTTGAGATGCGGTGGCATCCGGCATAAAAGTACGGCACGGTCCGCCGGCGTCATGTTACGGAGCGAACACCTCCAGCGTTCGAGCGACCCACTCGCGGTCGACGCCGGCGGGCGCGCGGACGACCGGGAGGTCGACGCCCATCTCGCGGAGTTCGCCGAGTCGCCCCCGCACGTCGTCGGGCGTGCCGACCAGCGCCACGAGGTCGAGGAACTCCGCCGAGAGTTCGCGCGCCCCGGCCTCGGTCGTCGGCGCGGCCCGGACGGCCTCGACCTCGTCGGCGAAGCCGGCCTGCTCGGCCGCGCGGTCGTAGTAGCCCGGCACGTCGCGCAGGTAGTAGGCGACGTGTTCGGCCGCCGCCCGCCGCGCCTCGTCGGGGTCGTCGTGGACGGCCGTGAGGACGTACATCGCCACGTCCACGTCGCTCGCGTCGCGCCCGGCGCGGGCGGCCCCGGTGTCGAGCCATTCCAGCGCCTCCTCGAACTGCGGGCGCGGGTAGAGGTTCGGAAGCCAGCCGTCGGCGACCTGCCCGGTGAGTCGGACGTTCGCCGGGCCGAGCGCGCCGTTGTAGATCGGTATCTCCTCGCGAACGGGGTCGAAGGCGTCCCAGAAGCTCGTGCGCTCGGGGGAGAAGAACTCCCCGTCGAACGAGTCGGCCTCGCCGCGGAGGTAGCGCCGCACGAGTTCGACGTACTCGTGGAGTCGCGACAGCGGGCGGTCGAAGGGGACGCCGTGGAACGCCTCGACGACGCCGGGGTGGGCGACGCCGAGGCCGAGAATCGCGCGGCCGTCGGAGTGGTCGTCGAGGGTCGCCGCGGCCGCCGCGAGCGCCGCGGGCGTCCGCGAGAACACGTTGACGATTCCCGTCGCGAGGCCGATTTCGTCGGTGTGGACGGCCCAGCGTTCGAGTTTGCCGAAGGCGGTCTTGCCCTGTCCCTCGGCGGCCCACGCCGACTCGTAGCCGAGTTCCTCGGCGCGGACGACGAGCGACGGGTCGTCGCGGAGCGCGAACAGGACCGCGGTTCGCTCGCTCATTCCTCCGCCGGGACCGCGGGCGCGTCGTCGGCCGGGACCGGGACGACGCCGTCGACGGCGAGGTCGTTCCAGATGTCGAGGCGCTCGATGAGCCCCCGGCGGACGACGTAGATATCGACGTAGCGAACGTCCGAAAAGTCCGCGCCGTCGTTGTCGACGCCGTAGAGCGACCCGACGCTCACGACGGTGTCGCCCGCCTCCAGCCAGCGGTCGAACTCCTTCGCCGCCCACTCGTACCGCGGTTCGAGGTACGCGAGGAAGTCGTAGGCCGCGGTCGGTCCCTCGAAGGTCGCTCCCGGCAGGGAGATGACGGCGTCCTCGGCGAACAGGTCGCCGACGGTGTTCCTGCGGTCGTCTTCCATGCGGTCGAAGAACTCCTCGACGATGTCTCGTGGCGAGTCCATGAGACATGGGCGTTCTCGACCCACATAGTTTTTCACTCCGACGTTTCGGACTGTCTGTCTTTCCTGAACGTTCGAGTCGGCGCGACGGCGGACGCGGCCGCAGGAGCGACGGGGGGATTGTTCTCACGTGCGCCCACGAAACCGACGGACGCGGCGGGGACGCGGAGGGGCCGCGGTGATGCCGACACCGCCGCCGGAGGCGGTAGTTTTACGATAGAGTCTTCCTAGCAGAGTGCATGGACGAACTAGCCCGGCGGACGCCGAGCGACGGCGTCGCCGAAGTCGTCTCGGTCGACGACATCGAGTGGGACATCGACACGGACGTGCTCGTCGCGGGCGGCGGCGGCACCGGTCTCGTCGCCGCGCTCGCGGCCAGCGAGGACCCCGACGTTCGCGTGACGGTGCTGGAGAAAGCGCCCGAGTGCGGCGGCAACACCTCGCTTTCGACGGGGATGGTCCCGGCGGCGGGGACGCGACTCCAGCGCGAGGCCGGTATCGAGGAGACGCCCGCGGACATGGCCCGCGACATCTTGGAGAAAAACGACTACGAGGCCGACGAGGAGCGCGTCCGGTACCTCTGCGAGGAGAGCGCGAACCTCATCCACTGGCTCGTCGACGACTGGGACATCACGCTCCACATCGTGGACGACTTCAAATATCCCAAACACTCCGAGTACCGGATGCACGCCCCGGAGGGCCGAAACGGCGAGAACCTCGTCGCCGAACTGGTCGAGCGCGTCGAGTCGACGCCGAACATCGAACTCCTGACGAACGCGCCCGTGAAGAAGCTCGTCGCCGGCGACGGCGCGGTTCGGGGCGTCGTCGCCGGCCTCGGCCACGACGAGGCCATCGAGGCCGAGCGGGTCATCCTCGCCACCGACGGCTTCGCCGGCAACCGCGAGATGGTCACCGACTACTGCGAGGCGGACGTCGAGCGGGCGCTATACTTCGGCGCTGACGGCAACACCGGCGACGGCGTCCGCTTCGGCGCGGAACTCGGCGGCGAACTCGCCTGCATGGACGCCTATCAGGGCCACGCCACGGTGGCGAGTCAGACGGGCGTGCTCTCGACCTACGCGGTCACGATGAACGGGGGCATCCTCGTGAACCGAGAGGGCGAGCGGTTCGGCGACGAGTCCGCGGGCTACAGCGAGTTCGCCATCTCGGTGCTCAAACAGCCCGGCGAACAGGCGATTCAGCTGTTCGACGAACGCATCTTCGAGAAGCTCCGCGGGCAGTTCGAGAGCTTCGACGACGCCATCGAGCGGGGGACCTACCACACCGCCGACTCGGTCGCGGCCCTCGCGGAGCGACTCGGTGCCGACGGCGAGGCCGCCGCGGAGACGGTCGCCGACTACAACGAGGCCGCCGCGGCGGGCGAGCCGGACGAGGTCGGTCGCGTCGACGGCGCGAACCCGCTGGAAGCGCCCTTCTACGGGGCCAAAGTCACCGGCGCGCTCTTCCACACGCAGGGCGGCCTCGTCGTCGACGAACACGGGCGCGTCCTCCGCACCGACGGAAGCACGGTCGAGAACCTCTACGCCGGCGGCGGCACCGCCTGCGGCATCAGCGGCCACGGCGCGGGCGGCTATCTCTCCGGCAACGGGCTGACGACCGCCCTCGGTTACGGCCGCCTCGCCGGCATCCACGCCCGCGAGTCGCTCGACTGACGCCGCGGCGGGGTCACGGCCCCGGAGCAGGGCACTCGAAACTACTCGTTTTTCGACGCAGTTCGCCGTCCGGAACCCGATTCGTCGCAGGAATATCCGCAGAACGTGACAACACGAGTACGGGAGGATTTATTACAGTAGGCACTAACCTCGATACCGATTGCCATGGGTAAGACTCTCAAGTCTTCGACGAGCAACAGGCGGCGCTTCCTCAAAGCAACGGGCGCGAGCGTCGCGGCATTGACACTGGCCGGCTGTGCGAGCGACGACGCCGGGAACGGCGGCGGCGATTCGGGCGGTGACTCCGGCGGCGACTCCGGCGGGTCCGGCGGCGACACGGGCACCACGACGGGGACGCCCGAGCAGTCCGTCGACGAGGTCGTCATCGGGTCGAACCACCCGCTTTCGGGGAGTCTCGCCGCGACGGGCGTCGGGATGAGCAACGCCATCAAACTCGCCGCGATGCGGAAAAACGAGGAGGGCGGCATCGAGTCGCTCGACGGCGCGGAAGTGACCGTCATCGAGGGCGACAACCAGGGCGCACAGGAACTCGGCGGACAGGTCAGCGAGGAACTGCTCAGCGAGGGCGCGGACGTCCTCACCGGCTGTTACTCCTCGCCGGTGACGACGGCGGCGACGCAGGTCGCGGAGCGACAGGGCGTCCCGTTCGTCATCTCCATCGCGGCGGCGGACAACATCCTGCAGGGCCGCGACTTCAACTACGTCTACCGGCCGCAACCCCCGGCGCGCCGGCTGGCGAGCGACTACGCGGACCTCGTTCCGACGGTCATCCGCGACGGCGGCGGCACCATCGACACGGCGGGGCTGTTCTACATCAACAACAGCTACGGGCAGGCGATTCGCGACAGCCTCCGCGAGTTCCTCCCCGAGCAGGACGTCGAAATCGTCGAGGAGACGGCCATCGAGTTCGGCGCGTCGAACGCCAACACGCAGGTGTCGCGGCTCCGGAGCGCCGACCCCGACACCATCATCGCCACGACGTACGTCGCCGGCGGCGTCCTGCTCGCACAGGCGTTGCAGGACCAGGACTACCGGCCGCCGTACCTGACCGCCTCGGCGTCCGCGACGTTCACCGACGACGACGCAGTCAGCGACATCGGCGAGTTCGCGAACGGCGTGCTGGACAACAACTACGCGCTGAACCCGACGGTCGACAAGACCGCCGAGGTGCGCTCGCAGTTCCTCGACAACTACGACCAGGAGTTCTCGGCGTCGGTCGGGATGTCCTACACCGCGGCGGAGGTCATCATTCAGGCGGTCGAGGAGGCCGGAAGCGTCGACCCCGACGACATCAACGAGGCGCTCAAGGGCCTCAGCTACGAGGATCACATCTCCGCGATGGGCGCAATCGAGTTCGACGACCAAGGCGAGAACGTCAACGCGCTCGGACCGGTGAACCAGGTCCAGGACCTCTCGGTCAAAGTCGTCTACCCCGAGGAGTACGCGGAGGCCGAACCGCAGGTCTAACCGCTACCCGCCCGCGCCGTCACGTCAACGAACCGTCTCGAACGATAGCCACCTTTTATGGGGGTTGACAACAATTCCCGAGCGTAGAAACCGCATGGGACATCTAGTCACATCGGTCGCGCCCCTGCCGCTACAGGGCGGTGGCCTCGGCCGATTCATCGACCCGTTCGCACAGTTCCTGACCGACATCACCAATCTGGAGCCCGTCCTCCTACAGTTGCTCGCGTTCGGCCTCCTGCTCGGGGGCGTCTACGCGCTGACGGCGCTCGGGCTGACGATGATATTCGGCGTGATGGACGTCATCAACTTCGCCCACGGCATCTTCCTCGTCGTCGGGATGTACTCGGTGTGGTTGGTCTCCGAGACGGCCGGCATCAGCCCGTTCCTCGGGATACCCATCGCCGCCGCGGTGCTGTTCGCCCTCGGGGTGGTGGTCCATATTCTCACGGTCGAGCCCATCATCGAGGCACCCCAGCAGAACCAGCTCATCGCCACGCTGGGCGTTCTCTTCATCATCCAGTCGGCCATCGAAATCCTGTTCACGCCCGACCCCCAGCAGGTCGAACTCTCGCTCGGGTCGGTGCAGGTCGGCGACGTCTTCATCCCGCTCGGGCAGTTCTACGCGCTCGTCATCGCGCTCGGGACGATGCTCGCCGTGCGGGCGTTCCTGAACCGGACCGACCTCGGTCGGAAGATTCGCGGCACCGCCGACAACCGCGACGGCGCGCGCTACGTCGGCATCAACGTCCGCCGCATCAACTACCTCACCTTCGGCATCGGCGCGGCGCTGGCCGGCGTCGCCGGCGGCTCCATCGCGCTGTTCCAGCGGTTCGACCCCTTCACCGGCGAGACGTACCTCATCAACGCCTTCGTCATCGTCATCCTCGGCGGCCTCGGCTCGTTCCCCGGCGCGTTCGTCGGCGGCCTCATCGTCGGGCTGATTCAGGTGTTCGGCGGCTACTACCTCCCCGGGACCACCGCGCAAGTGCTCATCTTCCTGCTTTTCATCGGGACGCTCCTCGTCAAGCCCGAGGGGCTGTTCGGAGGTGCTGAGGCGTGAGCGCAATCGAGTCCGTCCGCGACCGCTACCGGACGTTCGACGACGGGCGGTACGCCCCGTTGGTGAAGGGCGTCGCCCTGTTCGGCCTGCTCGCGGCGCTCCCGACGCTCATCGAAATCGACGTCGCCGGGATGGAACTCGCGGCGACGCTGAGCCTTCGGATGCTCATCCTCACGGTCATCTACGCCTACACGGCGCAGGCGTGGAACATCATGTCCGGCTACACCGGGCAGTTCTCGTTCGGGCACGCGGCGTTCTTCGGCGTCGGCGCGTACGCCACGCAGGCGCTCGTCGTCGACTTCGCGGTGAACCCGTGGATTGGCATGCTCGTCGGCGGCGTGCTCGCGGCGGTGTACGGCCTCGTCATCGGCGCGCTGTCGTTCCGCTTCAACTTACAGGGTCACTACTTCGCGCTGGCGACGCTGGCGTTCGCGGAACTGCTCCGCTTCGTCGTCACCAACATGTCCGAACTCCACGGTGCCAACGGCTACTTCAAACCGTTCCCGCGTGACTACGGCGCGGAGTACGGTCTCGCGGCCTTCCAGTTCCAGAGCGACCTGCCGTACTACTACCTCATCGTCGGCTTCCTGCTCGTCGTGACGCTCGTCTCGTGGGTCATCAAGAACTCGTGGGTCGGGCTGTACTTCTTCGCCATCCGCGAGGACGAGCGGGCCGCCGCCAGCGTCGGCGTGCCGAGCTTCCGGTACAAGCTCATCGGCGTCGCCGTCAGCGCCTTCTTCACCGCCCTCGGCGGTGCCTACTGGTCGATGTACTTCAACACCATCCGCCCCGACACCGTGTTCGCGCTGTTCAAGAACGTCGAACTGCTCCTGCCCGCCGTCGTCGGCGGGCCGGGGACGCTTCTGGGCCCCATCGTCGGCTCGTTCATCGTCACGCCGGTCAGCGAAATCGCGCGGACGACGTTCTCCGACATCAACGGCCTCGACCGCATCATCTACGGCGCGTTCCTCGTGGCCATCGTCATCTACTCGCCGCGCGGCGTGGTGAGCTGGCCGAGTCAGGCGCGCGCCCTCTGGAACCGCGTCCGCGGCGACGAGGAGGTGAGCGAGTGATGTCGGCAGACGAGACGACCGCACCCGACGCCGACCCGGACGCCGACATCGACCGCGACGGCGAGCGGATTCTGTCGGTCGAGGGCGTCGGCAAGCGCTTCTCCGGCCTGCAGGCGCTCGACGACGTGGACATGACCGTCAACCGCGGCGAGATTATCGGCCTCATCGGGCCGAACGGCGCGGGCAAGACCACGCTTTTCAACTGCATCAGCGGGGCGTTCCCGCCGACGAGCGGGACCGTCCGACTCGACGGCGAGGTCATCTCCGGCCTCCCGGCGCACAAAATCGCGCGGGCGGGGCTGGCGCGGACGTTCCAAATCACGCGCCCGCTGGAGGAACTGACCGTCGTCGAGAACGCGATGGTCGGCGCGCACATCCACACGCGCCGCCGGAGCGAGGCGCGCGAAATCGCCATGGAGAACCTCGAATTCGTCGGGCTCGCGGACAAGGCCGAAGAGGAGGCGGGCGAGCTCACCGTGGGCGCACAGAAGCGCCTCGAACTCGCCCGTGCGGTCTCGACGCGCCCGGAAATCCTGCTTCTCGACGAGATTATGGCGGGGCTCACCCCGTCGGAGTCGAAGCAGATGCTCGACCTGTTCCGCCAACTGCGCGAGCGCGGGACGAGCCTCCTCATCATCGAACACGACATGAAAGCCATCATGAACATCTCGGACTACGTGAAAGTGCTGGACCAGGGGAAGGGCATCGCCTTCGGCGCGCCGGAGACGGTGGTCGAAGACGACCGCGTCATCGAGGCCTACATCGGGGGGTTCGACGTCGATGCTTGAACTTCGCGGCGTCCGCGCCGGCTACGACGACATCGAGGTGCTCCACGGCGTCGACATGCGCGTCGACGAGGGAGAAATCGTCGCGCTCATCGGGTCGAACGGCGCGGGCAAGACCACGACGATGCGCACCATCTGCGGCATCCTCTCGCCGAGCCACGGCGAGATTACCTACCGCGACGAGGCGATTCACTCGAAGGCGTCCCACGAAATCGTCGAGCGCGGCATCGTACAGGTCCCCGAGAACCGCGACCTGTTCACCAACATGACCGTCATCGACAACCTGCTTCTCGGCGCGCAGACCGAGGAGGCGAAGGCGAACCGCGAGGAGAACCTCGGCGAGATGCTGGAGCTGTTCCCCCGCCTCGCGGAGCGCAAGAACCAGCGCGCCGGCACCATGTCCGGCGGGGAACAGCAGATGCTGACGCTCGCCCGCGCCCTCATGGGCGAGCCCGACCTGCTCATCCTCGACGAGCCGTCCATCGGGCTCGCGCCGCACCTCGTCCAAGAGGTGTTCGACGTCATCGAGGACATCCACGCGCAGGGCATGACGGTGCTCATGGTCGAACAGAACGTCCAACAGACGCTCAAGCTGGCCGACCGGGGCTACGTCATGGAGAACGGCCGCATCAGCATGACCGCCGACGGCGACCAACTCCTCGAAGACGAGGGCGTCGTCGAGGCGTACCTCGGGGTGTGAGATGACGGACGAAGCGCTCGCGTCGTTCGTTTCCGACCTCGACCGGGCCGACCTCCCCGCGTCGGTCGTCGAGCGCGCGTCCCTCGTCGTCGCCGACACCATCGGCGCGGTGCTGGGCGGCGCGTCGGACCCCGCGGTCGCCGCGTTAGCGCGCCGGTGGGCCGACGAGAACGGCGGCGAATCGACCGTCATGGGGACGGCTGGCGAGCGGACCACCGCGTACCGCGCCGCGTTCGTCAACGCGGCCGCCGGGAGCGTCCTCGAACTCGACGAGGGCCACCGCTTCGCGGCCGGCCACCCGGCGATTCACGTCCTGCCCGCGCTCCTCGCGGACGGCGAGTCCGCCTACCGGAGCGGCGACGAGTTCCTGACGGCGTTCGTCGCCGGCTACGAGGCGGCGGTCCGCGCCGCCGAGGCGGTCGTCCCGCTCGCCGACGGCCTGCACCCCCACGGCGTGTGGGGCGGCGTCGGCACCGCCGCGGCCGTCGCCCGGCTCCGCGGCCTCGACGCCGAGACGACGCTCGACGCGATGCGCATCGCGGCGAACTACGCCCAGCACACCCGGTTCGAGGCGGCCACCGAGGGCGCGACCGTCAGAAACGGCTACGTCGGGATGAGTAACCTCTCGGGCCTGCTCGCGGTCGACCAGGCCGAATCCGGCTTCACCGGCCTCGACGACGGCGTGGCCCGACACCTCGAACCCGTCGCCGCGGACGGTCCCGACCGGAGCGCCCTCGCAGACGGACTCGGCGAGCGCTGGGAAATCGAGCGCGGCTACTTCAAGGTCCACGCGGCCTGCCGCTACACCCACGCCGCCCTCGACGCCGTGGCGCTCCTCGTCGACGAGACGGGCGTCGTCGCGGCCGAGGTCGACTCCGTCACCGTCGAGACGTACCCCGCCGCGGCGGCGCTGTCGGAACCCGCGCCCGCCAACGCCCTGCAGGCGAAGTTCTCGGTTCCCTTCGCCGTCGCGTCGGCGCTGACGACCGGCGAGACCGGCAAGGAGGCGTTCACCGACGAGGCGCTGACGAAGACCGCCCTCGGGTTCGCTCGCCGCGTGGACGTGGTCGCCACCGAGGAGTTCGCGGCCCGCGCCCCCGACGAGCGCGGCGCGCGCGTCACCGTCGAGACGGTCGACGGCGAGCGGTACGCCCGCGAGGTGCGCGCCGCCCGCGGCGGCGAGCGCGACCCCTTCACCGAATCGGAGCTCCGAGCGAAGTTCGACCGACTCGTCGCGCCCGTCATCGGCGACGGCGGCGTCGACGACCTCTGGACCGCGGCGACCGAACCCGCCGCCCCCCGCGTGCTCTGCGCCCTCACCCGGGCCTGAGCGCCCCCGACACTCACCGAGACCATGATTTCACACGAGCCAGTCAGAGACTGGGAACGACAGGTGTACGGCTTTCTGACCGACGAACTCCCCGACGACGTGCGCGCCGACGGCGAGCGAATCGTCGCGGACGTGCTCGCGGCGACCGTCGCCGGAGCGGCCGCCCCGCAACACGCGGGCGTCTTCCGCGACGCGGAACTGGCCGACGGCCCGGCGTCCGTCCTCGGGACCGACCGCCGGGTCGACCCGTCGCAGGCGGCGCTGTTGAACGCGACGGCCGCGATAACACAGGAGATAGAGGAGGGCCACAACCGCGGCGGCCACGTCGGCGCGAGCGTCGTCGCGGGCGCGGTCGGCGTCGCCGAGGCCAACGACGTGGACGGCGAGACGTTCGTGGAGGCCTGCGTCCGCTCGTACGAACTCTGCGCGCGCTTCGAGTACGCCATCTTCGCCATGAAGGCGCGGATGAACGAGGCGATTCCGTGGCTCGTCCGCGACCCGCACTCGACGTGGACGACGCTCGGGCCGGCGCTGACCGCCGCCGTCTGCGCGGGCCAGTCGCCCGACGAGGTGCGCGAGACGGTCCGCACCGCGCTGAACCTCGCGGTCGTCTCCATGCACGACCCCTTCGCGGAGGGCGCGCCGTCGCGGAACGTCACCGCCGGGTTCTCCGCGCAGGCCGGCGTGAGCGCCGCGACGCTGACCGCCGCCGGTCTCCGCGGGTCGCCCGCGGCGATGGAGGCCGTCTACGACCCGTTCGAGACGCTCCTCGCGGACGGCGAGTTCGCCGCGCTGTTCGACTCGCTCGGCGACGACTGGTGGATTACCGAGGCCTACCAGAAGCCGTACCCGTCGTGTCGCTACACCCACGCCCCGCTCGACGCCCTGCGTGACGCCGGCGCGGACGACCTCGCGCCCGACGACGTGGACCGAATCGACGTGTACACCTACCACAACGGCGTCGATATGAGCCACGCGCGGCCCGAGACGCTCACCGCGGCGAAGTTCTCGACGCCGTACGTCCTCGCCCGCTGGGTCGCGGACGGGAGCGTCGAACTCGACGACTTCCTCGACGACGCGCTCGGCGACGAGGCCGTGCAGGGGCTCTCGGAACGCGTCCACCTCCACGTGGACGAGGCGTTCGAGCGGGCGTTCCCCGACGATTGGGGGGCGCGCGTCGAGGTGACCGCCCGCGACGGGAGCCGCTACGTCGGCGAGCGCGAGTACCCCCGCGGCGACTACCGCGACCCGCTGTCGGCGACCGACCTCGACTCGCGCAACCGCGACCTGCTCGCGTTCGGTCTCGGCGACGACGACGCGGACGCGGCGCTCGACGCGCTCTCGTCGGTCGGTTCGAGGCCGGTCCGCGAGACCGTCGCCGCGCTGACTCGGTAGTGAGGCGAACACTCGTTCGGCCTGCCCGAACAAAACGCCAACAATTATTACCTCACTCCCTGATTGCTAACTATGAACACGAACGGGAACGATGCGACGGGAACAATCGGCGCTACGAAAACCTCGTTCGGCATCGTCGAACACATCAGGGACCACGACGCGAGCGGGGTGTCGGAGATAGCGAACGACCTCGGCATCTCGAAGAGCACGGCCCACAACCATCTCAAGACGCTCGCGGAACTCGGCTACGTCGTCAGGCAGGGCGACGAGTACGCGCTGGGCCTGAAGTTCCTCGACCTCGGCGACCACGCCCGGACGCGACACGCGCTGTACCACGCCTCCATCGGCGAGATGGACGACCTCGTCGAGGCGGTCGGCGAGCGCGGACAGGTGATGGTCGAGGAGAACGGCCGCGGCGTCTACATCTATCAGGTGAAGTCCGAACAGGGCCTCCAGACCGACTCGCACATCGGCACGACCGTCGACCTCCACACCACGTCGGTCGGCAAGTCCTATCTCGCCTTCTGCGACGAGGAGCGCCGAAGGGAGATTCTCGACGGCGAACTGACGCGCCTGACGACGAAGACGATAGACGACCGCGACGCCCTCGAAGCCGAGTTGGCGACGATTCGCGAGCGCGGCTACGCCTTCAACGACGAAGAGCGCATCACCGGCATGCGGGCGGTCGGCGCGCCGATTCTCTCCGACGACGAGACCATCCTCGGCGCGATTAGCGTCTCCGGCCCGACCACCCGGATGAAAGGCGAGTGGTACCACACGGAGGTCCCCGAGATGGTGACGCAGGCCGCCCGCGTCATCGGCATCCGCGCGACCTACTCGTAGTCGTCAGTGATGCAGAACAACGGTTCGGCATAGCTGTATTTCGCGGATGTTTGACGCCGGACGGCCCGTTCCCGGAGTCGTTCGGACGCGAGCCGGCAGACACCAAAGGGATTACAGAATTATGTTTGTCACGGATGAGGCGAGCCGACTTCCGCGGCTCGTGACACGGATACGGCAGTCACGCGAGCCGGTCGAGTTCGGCGGTTCCCGTCGACAAACGTATCAGTATAGATAGTTCTAATCTAACCTGATAAGTCATCGTCGGAGAGGGTCACGAGCGCGACGAACTCGATTCGGTGGCCGAGTTCCCCCGTCCGAGATGCGAGCGCGGCGCGGCGGTTCAAAGCGGACGAACGGTGCGTTTTTCGCGCGTTTGACGCGCTATTCGAGCGAAATTTCGGTGTTAGGGGTGACGAGAGAAATCGGTCAGTCGGCTCGCTGTGGACCCGGTTGCCGAGTGTTCGAACTCGAATCGAAGCCATGTGCTCGAACTCAATAACTACCAATATTCGAAAATAACAGCCGAATACTATCGAATCTGAAATATTATTCGGGCGCGATAACGCCGGTGTGTCAGCGCGAACGCCGTCGCTCGGCGAGGGCGCGGTCGCCGGCGTGGCGGTCCGCGTCGTCTCGCGTCGCGTCGTGAGTCACCGCGCGGTGTCGCGTCGGGAGTCGGTTCCCCGACCTCGGAGTCAGTCGGCCATCGGTGCCTGTAACTCGCGTTCGGCCTCCTCGTCGACCTCGACGGGACCCTCGGCGAAGACGACGCCGTGTGCGCCCTCGCGCTCCTTCGCGCTCGCCGCGACGCGGACGAACGAGGCCTTCTCGCGGGCGTCGGCGAGCGTGTGACCGCCGCAGTAGCTCACCCCGGAGCGAATCCCGCCGAGGAACTCCTCGACGAGCGGTTCGACCGGGCCCTTGTAGGGCGTGAGCGCCTCGACGCCCTCGCCGGCGTCCACGTCGCTCTGTTTGTCCTCGCGGTCGTCCGCGGCCTCCGTGGAGGCCATCCCGCGGGAGCGCTTGTACGTCTCGCCGTCGACCTCGACGACCCGGCCCGGTGCCTCGTCGGTCCCGGCGAAGAAGCTCCCCATCATGACGGTGTCCGCGCCGGCCATGAGCGCCTTCGCGGCGTCGCCGGAGGTCCGAATCCCCCCGTCGGCCATGACGTGGATGCCGAGGTCGTGCGCCCGCTCGGCGCACTCCGAGACGGCCGTGAGCTGTGGGTAGCCCGCGCCCGCGACCTCTCGGGTCGTACAGTGCGACCCCGGCCCGACGCCGACTTTCACACAGCCCGCGCCGGCCTCCCAGAGGTCTTCGACGGCCGCCGGCGTGACGACGTTACCCGCGACGATTTCGGGGTCGAACTCGTCTCGAATCCGTTCGACGGCGTCGAGGCACCGCTCCATGTGGCCGTGGGCGATGTCCATCACAACCGCGTCCGCGCCGGCGTCGAGGAGCGCCTCGGTCCGGTCGAGGTAGTCCTCGTTGATGCCGACCGCGCCCGAGACGGTCCCGCCCGCCTCGGCGACGCGGCGGACCTGTTCGGCCTGCTCGTCCACGTCGAGGAAGCGGTGGACGACGCCGAGGCCGCCGAGGCCCGAGAGCGTCGCCGCGAGGTCGGCTTCCGTGACGGTGTCCATGGCCGCGCTGACGAGCGGCGTATCGAGGCGCAAGTCGGGCGTCACGTTGGTCGAGAGGTCCACGTCGCTCCGGCTGTCGACCGGCGAGCGCTGTGGAACCAGCAATACGTCTCCGTAAGAGAGTCCTGTGCGAATCTCCATCGTAACCCTCCACAGCCGAAGGGTGGAACGGTAATAACGCCCACGAACGCGGTTCGCGTCGCCGCGGAACGAAACTATTACACGCTGGCGTTCGTCCGTTCACTAACACACGGCGCCGCGTCGCGTGCGAATCTCCAACCCATCGTAACCCCAACGTATTCGCCGTTCGCGGGCCGTGTGGTTCGAACCGTCCGCGAGCGACCGCGACGCGCGAACGGCGGAGTTCCGGACTCGAATCCGGCTCGGAGTTCGCAAGCGTTTTGTCAGACTGATATTGACAGATAGTTGCCGTACCGACCGTCCCACCTCGAGTCGGTATCGGTAGGTGGATCAGAGGCAACCCACAGCACCACGAGCGGTCCCCGCCTCGATACCGTCCGGACCGAAGAAATTTCTTCCGCGCAGTCCCTTAGGGAGGTATGCAGACTGTCATTCTCGCCGCCGGCCGCGGCACCCGGATGCGTCCGCTCACGGACCGCCGACCGAAGCCGATGCTCCCCGTGGCCGACCGGCCGCTCGTCGCACACACCGCCGACGCGGCCATCGAGGCGGGCGCGACGGACATCACCCTCGTCGTCGGCTACGAGGCCGGAGACGTGCGCGACTACTTCGGCGACGAGCGCGGGGGCGTCCCCGTCGAGTTCGCCGTCCAGTCGGAACAGCGCGGGACGGCCGACGCGGTCCGCGCCGCGGCCCCCCATCTCGACCCCGACGAGCCGTTCGTCGTCCTCAACGGCGACGCGCTGTACGACGTGCCGACGCTGTCGACGCTGTACGAGGGGACGCCCGCCGTCGGGTCGTTCCGCGTCGCCGACCCGAGTTCCTACGGCGTCCTCGACACCGACGACGAGGGGTTCGTCACCGGCGTCGTCGAGAAGCCCGCGGACCCGCCGTCTGACCTCGTCAACGCCGGCGCGTACGTCTTCCCGGCCGAGGCCCACGGCTGGCTCGACGTGGACGAGAGCGACCGCGGCGAACTCGAACTGACCGACGTGCTCGCGGCGACCTGCGAGGCCTACGACGTGCGCGGCGTCGCCTTCGACCGCTGGCTCGACGTGGGGCGGCCGTGGGAGCTCCTCGAAGCCAACGAGTGGAAGCTCGGCGAACTCGAACCGCGAATCGACGGCGACGTGTCCGAGCGCGCCGAACTCGACGGGACGGTCGTCGTCGAGGCGGGCGCGACGGTGCGCTCCGGCGTGGTCATCGAGGGGCCGGTGCTCGTCCGGAGCGGGGCCACCGTCGGCCCGAACGCCTACGTCCGCGGGCACACGCTCGTCGGCGAGCACGCCAAGGTCGGCCACGCCGTCGAGGTGAAAAACAGCGTCCTGATGGAGGGCGCGACGGTCGGCCACCTCTCGTACGTCGGCGACAGCCTCCTCGGCCGCGACGTGAACTTCGGCGCGGGGACCAAAGTGGCGAACCTCCGCCACGACGGCGAACCCGTCCGGCAGATGCTCAAAGGCGAACTCGTCTCGTCGGGTCGCCGGAAGTACGGCGTCATTCTCGGCGACGACGTGAAAACGGGCATCAACGCCTCGCTGAACGCGGGCGTCAGAATCCCGACCGGCGGGACGGTCAAACCCGGCGAGTCCGTCCTCTACGACCGCGTGGACGAGACCGACGCGGGCGACGAAGCGAGCGACCACGGGGCGACGGGCCACGCGGCGACCGACGACGAGGCGACCGCCGGCGAGGACTGACGCGAGGGCCGCCTCGACCCGCGACACGCATCACGTTGGTGACAGTTAACCTACCAAACAGTTATCAGACACAACGGCGAATCGGCACGACAGTACATGGACGTGAGCGAGGGGGAGTCGGCGTCGAGGCGCGTGCTCTACGTCGACGACGACGAGGGGCTGTTAGCGCTGACAAAGCGGTTTCTCGAATCGACGGACGACGAAATCGAGGTCGTGACGACCGACTCGCCGCGGCGGGCGCTGGCACTGCTCGCGTCGGAGTCGTTCGACGCGGTCGTCTCCGACTACCAGATGCCGGAGATGTCCGGACTCGAACTGCTGTCGGTGCTCCGAGAGGAGCGCGGCTCCGACGTGCCGTTCGTCATCTTCACCGGGCGGAGCCGCGAGGAAGTCGCCATCGAGGCGCTGAACCTCGGCGCGGACAGCTATCTCCAGAAGGGCGGCGACCCGACGGCGCAGTACGGCGTCCTCCGGCAGACGCTCGTCCGCATCACGGACCACCGGCGCGCGGAACGGCGACTCCGCGAGCGCGAGGCGTACCTCCGCGTCACCCTCAACTCCATCGCCGAGGGCGTCGTCGCCACCGACGCCGACGGGACGGTCGTCCAACTGAACCGGACCGCCGAGGAGATAACCGGCTACGACGCCGACGCCGCCGTCGGCGAGCCGCTTTCGGACGTGCTCGTCCTCGTCGACGGCGAGACCGGCGAACGCATCGACCCGATGCGCCGCGTCGCCGAGGCGGACGGGCCGGTCGAACTCGCCGCGGGAACGAAACTCGTCACCAGCGACGGCCGCGAGCGCTACATCGAAGACAGCATGTCGCCCATCAGGACCGACGACGGGGCGGTCGAAGGCGTCGTCGCCGTCTTCCGCGACGTGACCGAGGCCTACCGCGAGCGGGAGCGACGCGAGCTCCAACAGCGGGCGCTCGTCGACCTCGCGACCGACGAGGCGGTCATCGGGGGGTCGTTCGAGGACGCACTGCCGCGAATCACGGAGACGATGGCGGCGGTGCTGAACGTCGAGCGGGCGAGCGTCTGGCTGTTCGACGACGCCGAGACGCTCCGCTGTGTCGACCAGTACGACCGGTCGTCGGGCGAGCACAACGCCGGGACGACGCTGACCGCGTCGAACTACCCGTCGTACTTCGAGGCGCTGGCGGCGAACCGGTCGCTCGGCGTCGACGACGTTCGGACCGACCCGGCGACCGCCGAGCTTCGGGACGGCTACCTCGGGCCGAAGGGCATCGCGTCGATGCTCGACGCGACGGTCAGGTCGGGCGGCGAGGTCGTCGGCGTCGTCTGTCACGAACACGTCGGCGAGCCGCGACAGTGGCGGACCGACGAGCGCAGGTTCGCCGCGGAGGTCGCCGACAACGTGGTCATCGCGCTCATGCGGGCGACCGACGTCGAGGCGCTCCCGGCGCGCGCCGACGGGAACGAGACGGGCGATACGGAAGCAAGCGACGCGGAAGCGGACGATACGGGTGCGGGCGACGCGAAAACGGGCGACGCGGCAGGAAACGAGCGGAGAGACGGAACGCGACCGAGCGAGGAGCGACGAGGGAGCCGCGCGGAACCGCGGGCGGAGCAAAGCGAGGAGTGAATCGGTCGGGGCGCGTCGCCGCGGCCGGGGAGTTCAGTCTGGAGTCTACTTTTCGGCCGTTCCGAACCCCATCCGGTCGGTTCTCGCCATCGGATTCGGACACCGAACCCCCGTTCCGAGCCGGGAGTTGAAAAACGGCAGTTCCGCGGGGAATCCGGCGAAATCGGCGCATCACCGTGAAATCTAAAATGCCCGTAGCACCAAAGAACGTGTATGTCGAACAGCAGCCGATTCGTCGTCGCGACGCACGTGTTGACTCACTTGGCGGTGCAGAGCGACGAGCGGCTGTCTTCCGACCGTCTCGCGTGGAGCGTCAACACGAACCCGGTGGTCATCCGTCAGCTCCTGTGTTCGCTCCGCGAGGCGGACCTCGTCGATTCCAAGCGCGGCCCGACCGGCGGCTTCACGCTGTCCCGCGAGCCGGACGCCATCACGCTTCGCGACATCTACGAGGCGGTGGAGGACGCCGAGCCGTTCTGTTTCCACACGAACGAACCGAACGACGAGTGCACCGTCGGCGAACACATCCAGCCGGTGCTCGTCGAACTGCTCGAACCGGCGATTCAGGCGATGCTCGACGAACTCGACTCGGTCACCGTCGCGGACGTCCACGCGGAAATCGTCGAGACGGCGGACGGCGACCCGCTCGAAGCGTAGCGCGGCGCGTCGTAGAGCGCGTTCAGACCGTCGACTGCACCGTCTCGGCCTCGGCCGCGTCCTCGTCGTGTTCAGCGTCGAGCCACTCGGTGGCCCACTCCTGTATCTCGTCGAACACCGGGCACAGCGAGACGCCCTTGTCGGTCAGCGAGTAGTACGTCGCGACCGGCGCGTCCTCCTCCATCCGGCGGTCGACGAAGCCGTGTTCCTGCAGGTCGTCGAGGACGCGAGAGAGCGTCCGCGAGCTCGCGCCGGTCGAGCGCTTCAGCTCGTTGAACCGCTTTTCACCGTCTTGGAGGTCGTGGAGGACGATGAGACGCCACTGTGACCCGATCTGCTTCAGCGAGTCGATGATGGGACAGGGGGCGTCGTCGAGGTTCATATCCGTGGCCATACCACCATATCGGCTCCGTCCCTCTTTAGCGGTTCGGTTAGTACACCTGCTTTCGAAACGTTACCTGATTCGGCTCCGGGCCGACGGACCGACCGGCCGACCAGTCGCCGACCGGAGCGCCGGTCCGCTCAGGCGAGGAGACGCGAGAGGAGGAGGAACACGCGCTTGAGGTTCTTCGAGAGGCTCGTCTGGTTCTCCGAGAACAGCACCACCTCGTCGTCGAGCGCGTGAATCTGCAGGCACCGGCCGCGGTCAGACAGGTCCTTCAGTTCGATGCCCCGGACCGAGTCGAGGGGGACGACGAGATAGCGGTACTCCTCGTCTTGGATGTCGGCGTTACAGTGGTCGCCGTAGACGTGGATGCTCCGCTCCGTGACCGCGAGTTCGTAGCCGATGTAGCTCATCCCGGCGATTTCGGCCCCGGCGCGGCCGCCCTTGACTTTGCCCTTCAGGTGCGAGGCGTCGAGGAGGATTCCGTCAACCATACCGCACGGTTCCGGGCGGGCGTTCCTAAGTATTCGCGCCCGGTTCTCCGAATTGATTCTGCGAGCGGCGCGCCGACGAGGTGAGCCGCGTCAGCGACAGCCTTTCGGTCGGACGGTCATCCGGCGGCGGCCGTCCGCGTCGTCGCCCGAGCCATCGGATTCGATAATCGAGTACGACGAGACGAGGTGGTTGACGATGTAGTCGACCGTCGAGGGGTCGTACGTCCAGAAGCCGGTGAAGCCGAACCCCGGTTCGGGCTCCTCGGCGACGAGCGCGCACTTGTAGTCGCCGACGCCGTTGCCGTCGTAGGCGACGAACCAGGAGCGGCGAATCTCGTCGGTGCGCGCGAGGTGGAGTTGGAACTGGTCCGCCTGCGGGACCTCGCCGTTCGGATAGATGTACGCGTGGACCGAGAGGTCGTCGCGGCCGCCGAGGCGGCGGTACGTGTCGAGTTGCGGGCGGAGGTTCCCGCCGGACTGAAAGCCCGAGTGGAGTTCGCCCGCGCCGACGCGCCACGCGCGGTCTTCGATTTCGCGGGTGGCGTTGAGCATCTGCCGGCGGTCGTAGGAGGTAAACAGCGTCTCGTCGAGATGGTCGAGAATCGGCGCGTACGAGTCGCGTTCGAAGCCCGGTTCGACGTCCTCGGGTCGTCTGAGGAGGTCGTCTATCGAGACGGCCGTGTGGAACGTGTCGCCGGTACCCAACACCGCGTAGTTCGAGGGACCCTCGTCGGAACTCGCAGACTCCACCGAGACGTTTCGGTCCGCGAAGTGCTCGGCGAGTCGCTCGGCGACGCCGGGCGTCGGATTGAACACCGTCAGTGTTCGCTCCGCGGCGGCGACGCCGGAAATGAGTTCGCTGAGAGACATTACCGGTTACACGGAACGCTCCAGCGGGTTATTATTCTTTGCAATAATGTGGTATGAGAGAGCCGGCAATCGGCTCGTGACCCCGAGACTCCGACGAGTAAGGAGGTCGTTACCGAAGGTGTTCAGATTCCTAACTATGCCCCGCGAGCGTGTACATTCAGTATGATTTCCGACGCACCCCACTCTCGGTCGTCCGCGGGGGTCGACGACGAATCCGGGACTGACGCCAGTTCGTGGTTCGCCACCGAGGTGCCCGACATCGTCGAGGGGCTCGCGTCCTCGCAGTCCATCGGTCCCCTCACCGCCGCGACCGCCCGCGAACTCATCGCGGTCGGCCGCGCGAGAGACGCGCTCGCGCTCGTCCTCGGCGAAGTCGACGGGTCGTGGCGGCGGTGAGGGGGCGGTGAGACGGCGCGAGCCACCGAATCGACGGCCGGCGGACTACTTCTCGCGGGAGCTCGTGTCTCTGACGTACAGTTCCACGAGCGAGTCGAGCAGGTGCGGAGCCAGTCGGAACCGAACGTCCACGCTGTTTTGCTCGCGGTCGTACGCGAGCTGTTGGACGTCGATGGCGGCCAGAAGCGTTCGCATCGCGTCGACGACGTAGTTGCTCGACCCCGCCTCGACGCGGAGGCTGTCGCCGAGGTGAATCGAGAGCCCGTCGACGGCCGTCTCGTAGCACGTCTTGCTCGGCGCGTCGACCCGCTGGGTCCGTTCGACCAGTCCGAGGCTCGACAGCGTTTCGAGCCGGCGGTAGATGGTCGATTCGGAGACGTCGCAGGTCTCGGCGAGCTCCTCGGCGGTCATCGGCGCGCGGTTGCACGCCAGCAGTACGTCCCGGGAGACGTCGTCGCCGAGCGCGTCGAGGAGGTCGTCGTCGGACGACTCCGGGGGGATATCGGTCTCGTCCGTCGTCTCGGCGGCGGCGCTCTCGTCGGTCAGCGGTCCGGGAGGCTCGTCCGAGGCCGAGAGAACGTCGTCCACGAGGTCGCGTCGGGTCATCGCGTGTTACCTGACGCGGGCGGGTAATATGTAATCGGTGCCTACAATCGAGATAATCTCTGCTTAGCTCCGAACAGTCTCGAATTCCCGAAAAACAGCGGTCTGAAGGCAAAATCGAACGACTGCGGCGAATTAATGGGTGCGAAACGTCGGCTCGCGGCGGTGAGACCCACCGCGGCGCTCGCCGATGCTCACTCGACGGTGACGCACTTGGCGAGGTTGCGCGGCTTGTCGATGGGTCGTTCGAGCAGGTCCGCCGCGTGGTACGCGACGAGCTGGAGCTGGACGTTGGCGAGGACGCCGGCGATGTCGGGATGGGTGTCCGGAATCCTGAGCACGTGGTCCGCGAACTCGGTCACCTCGCCGGTGCGGTCGCTCGTGATGGCGATGACCGGCGCGCCGCGGGCCTGCACCTCTTTGACGTTGCTCAGCGTCGCCTCGTCCTCGTGGCCGGTGAAGATGGCGAACACGGGCGACAAGGGCGTGACGAGCGCCAGCGGGCCGTGTTTGAGCTCCGAGGCGGCGAAGCCCTCGGCGTGCTCGTAGGATATCTCCTTGAACTTCAGCGCGCCTTCGAGGGCGACGGGGTGGGCGACCCCGCGGCCGATGAAGAAGTACGCGTCGCTCCCCTCGTACTCGATGGCGATTTCGCGGGCCATCGAGGTGTCGAGCACCTCCTGTACGTCGCCGGGGAGCCGCGACAGCGCCTCCATCAGGGTGCGCGCTTCGGGCGACTTCGCGCCGGTCACGTCCTCGACGAGGCGCTCGGTGAGGAGCGTCAGCGCCGTCACCTGCGACGAGAACGTCTTGGTGGCCGCGACGCCGATTTCCGGGCCGGCGCGGATGAGCAGTTCGTCGTCGCACTCGCGGGTTATCGACGAGCCGACGACGTTCGTGACCGCGAGGGTCCGCGCGCCGGCGGCGCGGGCGCGGCGCACCGCGTCGAGGGTGTCGGCGGTCTCCCCCGACTGGCTGACCGCGACGACGAGCGTGTCGGGCGTCACCGGCGGCTTGATGACCGAGTACTCGCCGGCCATGAACGCGTAGGCGGGGATGCCCCGGGAGTTGAGCAACGACGCCGCGTACATCCCGGCGTGGTGCGAGGTGCCCATCGCGAGGAGGTGGACCTGCTTCACGTCGGCGAACGACTCCGGCGGGAACTCCTCTAATTCGACGCCGCCGGCGTGGGTGTTCAGCCGGCTCTGGGTGGTCCGCCGGAGCGCGCCGGGCTGTTCGTGAATCTCCTTGTACATGTAGTGCTCGTAGCCGCCCTTCGTCGCCGTCTCGGGGTCCCACTCGATGTGTTCGACGGGGCGGTCGACCGCGCGGCCGGCCGAGTCCGTGATTTCGTAGCCGTCCGAGCGAGTGACGACGAAGTCGCCGTCGTGGAGGTAGATGACGCGCGCCGTGTGCTGGATGAACGCGGGCACGTCGCTGGCGAGGTAGTACTCGCCGTCGCCGACGCCGAGGACCAACGGCGACCCCGAGCGGGTCGCGAAGATGGCCTCCTCGTCGCCGATGATGGCCGCGAGGGCGTAGCTCCCCGAGAGACTGCCGACCGCGGCGCGGAAGGCCTCCTCGGGGGTCGCGCCGTCGCGGAGGTTCTCCTCGATGAGGTGCGGGACGACCTCGGTGTCGGTCTCGCTACTGAAGACGTGCCCGCGGGCTTCGAGGTCGCTCCGGAGCGACTGGAAGTTCGAGATGATGCCGTTGTGGACGACGGCGATGCGGCCCGACTCGTCGGTGTGGGGGTGCGCGTTGCCGTCGGTGACGCCGCCGTGGGTCGCCCAGCGGGTGTGACCGATGCCGTAGTCGCCGGCGATGGGGTTCTGCTCGACGGCCGCGACGAGTTCGGAGACCTCGCCGACGCGCTTCGTCAGCGAGATGCCCGACCCGTTTTTCACGGCGATACCGGCCGAGTCGTAGCCGCGGTACTCCAGCCGCTGGAGTCCCTCGACGAGCGAATCGACCGAGTTGTCCGCGCCGATGCAGGCGGTGATTCCGCACATCAGTGGGTCACCTCCACGCGCTCGCGGACGTCGCCGTGTAAGACCGTGCCGGCCCCGACGACAGCCTCAGCGCCGACGCGACTGCCCGCCGTGAGCGTCACGTTCGCGCCCACCTCGGCGCGGTCGCCGATGATGCTCCCGAGGCGGCGGTCGGTGTACAGCCGGCCTTCGAGGATGACGTCCGCCCGACCGCCGGGCGAGACGACGCCGTCGCCGACGGTCGCGCCGGGGCCGACGACGGAGTCCCGGAGGACGACGCCCGCGCCGACCCGCGCGTCGGTCGAGAGGATGGAGCGCTCGATGACGCTGTTCGCGCCGACCGAGACGTTGTTCTGGAGGCACGAGCCGGCGCTGATGACCGCGCCCGGTCCCACGTCGCAGTCGTCGCCGACGACCACGTGGTCGCCGACGACCGCGCGCTCGTGGATTCGCGCCGAACCGGCGACGGCCGAGCCGTGTCTGCGCGCGAGGAGCGTTTCGGTCACGGAGAGGAGTCCCCACGGGTGCGAGGGGTCGAGCCAGCCGCCGTTGACGAGGACGGACGTGACGTTCCCGTCGAGGTAGTGAATCACGTCGGGAAGCCGCGTCTCACCGTCGTGCGGTGGGGTGAGCCGGAGCGCCTCGAACACCGCGTCGTCGAAGACGTAGACGCCCGCGTTGACGAGGTAGCCCTCGCTGTCGACGGCGTGTTCGTCGATGTCGGCGATGCGGCCGTTGTCCTCGACGACGACGCCGTACTCCTCGGGCGTGTCCGACTCGGCGACCGCGACGGTGGCCACCGAGTCGGTCGTCGAGAAGCGTTCGAGCACCGTCGTGACGATGTCGGCGTCGATGACGTTGTCGCCGTTGCAGACGACGAACGGGCCGGAGACGAGTTCCTCGGCGAGGAGGAGCGCGTGCCCGCTTCCGAGTCGGGCGTCCTGGTGGACGAACTCGATGTTCGCGTCGGGGTACGTCGCAGAGAGGTGCGACTGGATGCGGTCGGCGCGGTGGCCGACGACGACGACCGCGCGCTCGATGCCCGACTCGAACAGCGCGTCGAGAACGTACTCGACGACCGGCCGGTTGGCGACCGGGAGCATCGGCTTCGGCTGGAAGGTGGTGAGCGGGCGAAGCCGTCGCCCCTCTCCGCCCGCGAGGACGACCGCCTCGGTGATGCGGTCGTTCATTCGCGCCCTCCCGCGAGCGACAGGCGTTCGGAACGTGACCGTGACGGTATGCAAGTCATGAAGGAAACAGGGAGGGCGACGGGGATTGTTATACAGCGCGTTCCCCGAACCGGTCTCGCGTTAGGGTCGCGTGTGAGACTGTTGCAAGCGGAGACCGCAGTCCGAAATCGGCGGAGTAGACGGTTCGGACGCGCCTAATCGGAGGGCGTTCCCCCGACAGTGTCGCGGCGCGGCGAAGCCGCCGCGTCGGTCGCACGGACTGCGAACCGCACCGCGGGGTGAGAACGGACCTCGGTGGAGGAGTCGAGGAGAGTTGACCTCGGTGGAGGAGTCGGGGAGTCGAAGAGAGCAGACGTCGGCGGGCGGAAAGGAGGGGAGAGGAGGGGAGAGGAGGGGAGGGAAGGGAAGGGACCGAGCGCCGCGGCTGTTCGAAAGCGGAGCGAAGTAAAATCCGGGTGCGGTCGTTGGGAATCGGTATCGTCGCGGACGCGTGAGAACCGACCGACTCAGAGGTCGAGGCGGTCCTTGTACGACTCCATCGCGGTGATGGCCATGAGCGTCGCGGTGCTCAACACGGCCCAGCCGGCGGCCGGGACCTGTTCGAGTCCGGGGACGCCGAGCAGTCCGGCGGAGACGGTCGCGGCCACGCCGGCGGCGATAGCGAGGTTCCGCTTCGGCGACGCGGCGAGCGACGCCGACTGCTCGTCGTCGTCCTCGGTGCTGACGATGTCGCCGTCGAGGTACTGGTCGAGCTGTTTCGCGGTGTCGAGAAGCGTGATGTCACCGCGGTTCTTCTCGAAGTCGACGATGCCCGCCGAGTCCATCTTGGGCAGGTGACACTGGTACAGACCGATGTACACGCGCTTTCGCTGACTCGACGACAGCGCCTTGATCTCGATGCCGTTTTCCTTCGCGGCGATGAACTCGGCCATGTCGCCGAGCTTCGCTTCGCCGTCGTTCTCCTTGAGGTACCGGAGCGCGTCGCGCCGGCGTTGGTTCTTCAGAATCTCGAAGACGACGTCCTTCGAGAGCGCTTCGATTTCGGGTTGTTGTTGCTGTTCTGCAAGCGCGTGAGACCCACCAGTCGTCTCCGCGGGCTGTTCATTCGTCGTCTGGTCGACAACGCCGGTATCGGCTTGTAGTGAATCGGTAACCATTGTTCCTTCCTCCCCCACTGTGTGGTCGGGTGCTACCGTGTCACGTGGTCGGTCGAGAGGGAAGACCACGAGACGTTTGCACAGACCACAACCTTTGGATGCGCCCCACCAAGCGCGCCCCAGATACAGAGGGTCAGTGAGCTAATAGGTTAAACAAGGATATATACTTGTCTGACAATCCCACACTCTGATTTCTCCGACTGTTAGGGTTGCAAAATCTGCGAGTAAAGTGACTGTAACAATCTATACTAACTCAGACTTTCAATAGTTCCGATAGTAAGAGAACCCTACCAGAGAGCCGCGAGGGACGCCGTTTTCACCCTCATTTATCTCGATTCTGAGAAAGATATAAAACACGGTTGGCAGTTAGGTTCACGGATACGTCGATTCAGCAGTAGCATCCGTTGAGAATACGCGAGCGCTTCGAAGCGGGTGTTTGCGACGGCCGCGAGGAGACGAATTATTCCGCGATTATTCCACGAGCGCTTCGAAGGCGTCGGCCGAGGTCCCCGCCCGCCGCTCGGAGCGGTACTGCGCGAACACCAACACGAGGAGCGCCGCGGAGACGAACACCGCGACGGCGCTCCACGAGACGAGCGCGAACCCGGGGAGGCCCGCCCACAGGCCGAGAATGAGCGCCCAACTGAGCGCGCCGAGGAGCGCGTAGTACCGGCTCCACGGCTCGCTCGTCTCGGATTGCATCCAGAAGAACCCCCGCTTTGCGACGTTCGAAACGAGCTCGACGGACCGCTCTTCGTCGTCGTAATCGACCAGACCGGCGCTCTCGAGTTTCGGGAGATGCGTCTGGTACAGCGAGATGTACACCCGCTGTCGCTCTTCGTCGGTCACGTCCTCGACCGCCGTTCCGTTCTCCCGCGCGGCGACCATCGCCGCGAGTTCTTTCAGCGAGATCGCCTCGCCCGCCCGATGGAGGAAGTAGAGAATCTGCCTCCGCCGGGAGTTGCTGAGGATTCGGAATAGCTCGTCTTTTGATAGCGTTGTCATCGTCGTGTGCGGGGGTGGTCCCGCACGCGGTGTGAAAGAGGGACCCGACCCGGTTGGGTCGTACTACACCACACCCGACCTTTGTTATCGTGACGTTTCCGGGAGGCACCGAGTCGGTCGCTACCGGATATTAAGTTCATCTTCACGCGATTGTTACCGGGGCGCAGACCGTCAGCGGGAGGGGGTTATCTCGGTCTCAGAGATGATTCCACATCTCAGCAGTTTCGAGAAAAACCCTCGGGGCGAAACGGGAGCAAACTCGCGGCAACGGCGGTAAGGAACCCAATTGTCCAGTATAGAGGTGGCTAACAATACCCGATGACGGCGATACTTAGATTCGAGACTACATGTTCGAACTGACTGGCTTCCAGCGCGACCTGCTGTACGTGATCGCCGGGGCAGAGCGCCCGTCCGGGCAGGAGATTAAAGAGATGATCAGCAAAGACGTCGGGGAGGTGAATCACGGTCGCCTCTACCCGAACCTCGACGCCCTCGTCGAACAGGGGTACGTCAACAAGGGACAACACGACCGTCGAACGAACTTCTACGAGATGTCCGAGAAGGGCCGCGAATCCATCGTCGAACGCCGAGAGTGGGAAGACCGGCGCGTCGAGTTCCTCGGGTAGCATCACTCTGACGGAGAGACGCATCGTCCGTTCGAACACCCCGCGGGCGCGAGTGGGACGCTCGCCCCGGGAAAGCCGAAGGCGAGAACGACTCGTCGCTGGTGGCCGCATCGGTCCCCGCGGTCTCGTTCGGCCCCTCCTCCTTCCGCCGACGATTCGACCCCGAGCGACCGCATCGACGCTGAACCGGAAGCCGACCGCGCTCGGTACCGAGCGCCCCGTCTGGTCCGGCCGGGTTTCGAAGCATGAGCCGACGTGCGGACCGTGGACGGGGGGCGCGACGCACATCGTCGGGGGTCATATCAGATGTCGGTACACTCAAGAGCCGTCAAAAATATCAGATTCAAGATAATCGAGTCGGCGCTCCGAACCCGAGATTAATGCACCCATAAGAAACGGATTAATTCGAGAATAAGCGAGTGCAGTCTTGCGTTTTTGCGCGTTCACTGAACGACGGGAACTCGTCGAGAATTCGAACAGTAACGGCGGCAATAATATCATCGATAGACATTCATGTATTCCTACTAATGTAATTATCGCAACATTTATGGGGATAATCCGCAACCCCTGAGACATGGTAAGAGAACGGTCCACCGGGCAGGACCCAGAGACGACGACTGACGACGACGTCGGTAGACGCAAGTACCTCGCGCTGTGCGGGTCGGTATCGGCCGCCGGTGCGCTCGCGGGGTTCTCTGGGGTCGGCTCGGCGACAGAACAGGCAGACGAGTCAGCCGACGCCGACGGGCACACGCTCGTCGTCGCAGGCACCGGCTCCGTCTCGTCGTTCGAAGTGACGGTCAGCGGGTCCATCTCACCACTCCAGCCGAACGGCGCGCTCAGCACGACCGGGACGGTCGGCCCCGCCGCCGAGGGTACCGTCAGCGACGACTCGCGGCGCTACCAGTTCGCGGGCGACGTCACCAACTTCCAGTCGACAGACGCGGTGTCGGTGTACGTCGACGGCGTCCGCGTCCCCGACGACACCTTCTGAGCGCCGCCGAGCGTCTCGTTGTTTTTATCCGACCGACAGTGGCGACAACGGGAGTGCTACGAGCGCATGTAGCCGCGGAGCCACTCGGGCGTCACGTCGTCGAACGACACGAGTTCCCCACCGTGTTCGGCGACGAACCCGTCGGCGTCGGCGTCTGACGAAAACGGAATCAGGTCCCGTCCCATCCCACCGAGCACCTCGCTTCCGACGACGTAGGCCATCTCGGTGGCGTCGCCGAACGTGTCCGCGGCGGTGTGCGTCGAGATGAACGTGTCGCCGCCCTCGGTCAAGAGCTCGTAGTCGACAGTCGAGTAGTCGGTGACGTACACCGCCGTCGCCTCCCAGCCCTGCTCTCGACGGTCGAAGTGGTACGGAAACAGCCCCATGCCGAGCGTGTGGAACCACGCCGGGTTGTCGCGGCCCTCGGGGGCGTTGTCGCGGTAGAAAATCTGTCCGTTCGGGCCGGCGTGGAGGCCGATGACCATCCCGCCTCGGTCGTCTTCCTTCCCGCCCGAGAGGTCGACCGGGTCGGGCACCTGTTCGCGTCGAGAACCGCCGCCGAGACAGCCCGCGAGGGCCGCGAGCGCACCGAGAGAAACGGCTTTCGTCGCGGCGCGGCGCGTGAGCGCACCCGGCGGGGAGTCGTCCGGCGGAGAGTCGTCGTGCATCGTCGCTCTGCGCGCCGGTCGAGGCGCTCGCTACATAAACGGAGAGGATGTCGGTCGCGTGCGCGAACCGAGACTACCCGGTCGAAGAAAGGAGGAGGCGACGGCGAGCGGTGAGTCAGGCGACGACGCGCGCGCCCTCGACGAGCGAGCGGACGTCCTCGAACAGGCGGTCGGCGTCGCCTTCGTCGCGGGCTTCGGCGGTGATGCGGACCAGCGGTTCGGTCCCGCTGGCGCGGACGAGGAACCAGCCGTCGTCGGTGTCGACGCGGATGCCGTCGATGGTGTCGACCTCGTCGTACGCGGCGTGGATGTCGCGGGCGATGCGGTCCATCGCCTGGTGTTTGTCGTCGAACGAGAGGCTCGCGCGGCGGGTGGCGTAGCCCGCCCCGCCGAGGTCGGCGACCTGTTCGGACAGCGGTTCGCCGCGGGCCACGAGGTCGGCGAGCGTGAGCGCCGCGTAGTGGCCGTCGGGCGCGAGCGTCTCGTCGGGCCAAATCCACGCGCCGGAGGGCTCCCCGCCGAAGACGTAGCCGGGTTCGGCGACCGCCTCGGCGACGTGGACGTCACCGACCGGGGTGTAGGTGACGCGCCCGCCGGCGGCCTCGACCACGTCCTGTACGAGCAGGCTCGTGTCGACGGGGACGGCGACGGCGTCGCCCGGGGAGACGGCGTCCCGCGCGAACAGCGCGAGCAGTGCGTCGCCGGGGACGTACGCGCCGGTCTCGTCGACCGCGACGAGTCGGTCGGCGTCGCCGTCGTGGGCGAGGCCCACGTCCGCGTCGAGCGCGGGGACGGTCCGGCGGAGCGCGGTGAGCGTCTCGGCGTTCGGCTCGCTCTTTCGGGCGGGGAACCGACCGTCCTGCTGGCCGTCGATGGTGTTGACCGTCGCGCCGAGTTCGTAGAGCGCGTCGACCGAGACGCGGCCCGTCCCGTTGCCGAGGTCGAACGCGACGGAGACGTCGTCGAGGTCGTCGAACGACGAGACGAGGTGGCTCACGTGGCGGGCCGCGGCGTCGGGCCACTCGCGCTCTTCGCCGTGTTCGTCCCACGCGGCGAGCGACACCTCGTCGCGGTTGAGCCGGTGGACGATGTCGCGCGTCTGGGCCTTGTCGAAGGCGCGGCCGCTCGGCGTCCAGAGCTTCAGGCCGTTGTCTGAGGCGGGGTTGTGAGACGCGGTGATGCCGATACCGGCGTCCGCGCCGGTCCAACCGACCGCGCGGGCAATCGTGGGGGTCGAGGCGACGCCGAGTCGGACCACGTTCGCGCCGCACTCGCGGACGCCGGCGCTCACGGCGTCGGCGAGCACGTCGCCGCTGAGTCGCGCGTCCTGTCCGACGACGACGGTGCAGGCGTCACAGCCGACCGCGCGGCCGATTCGAAGGGCGAGTTCGGCGGTCACGGTTCGGCCAACCGGACCTCTGATTCCACTCGTTCCGAACATACCGTGGGAGACGATGACAGGACGTTTTGGTATGTTTCGCCTACTGTCACGAGCGGGGAGTCAGGCGGCACCTACTGGGAACGCGAACGAATCGCGGACCGCGTCGGCGTTCTCGGGGCCGCGTCGCCACTCGACGGGACGAGTGGGCGGTGAGTGGTCGATGGTTAGGCGGCGCGTCGCCTCACTGGAGGGGCTGGGTGTCGCCGATGGGGACCACTTCGATAGAACCGAGCGCGTCGAGCGTCACGCGGTAGCCCGCGTACGAAAACGAGAGGAGGGCGTCGTCAGAACGGCCGAACACCGTTTCGAGTGCGTCTGGGTCGATAGTCTGTGCGAGCGGCGGGAGTTGCGTCGGTCGGACGCCCTCGATCGCCGCAATACTCAATACAACATTCGTGCTTAGAAGCTCGGAAGAATCGCGGTCGATACGGTACGCGCCGGTCGCCTCGTCGTACGTCACGCGCGAGTCTTTCCAATCGTTCGTCTGTGCCATCATGGGTGCCTTAACAGCCGTCTGTGTGCGACGGTGGCCCTTAAATCCATGCTATTTGTGAACAGTCGTAATTCGTGAACGTCACGGAAACGGACGAGTACGGCCGTGGTACTCCGCAGACTCAATCTGGTGCCGAAGATACACAATCAAAAACCGTGATGGTTACGGAGTGACGACGGTCAGCCCTGTCGGGCACGAAGCGTTCGGACGGTCTCCCGCGCCTCGTCGACCGTGATTTCGCGCTTGTAGAGCGCCGAGCCGGGTTCCAGCAGTTCGCCGCCGGAGACGAGGCCGCCGACGTCGACGGGACCGAAACCGATGTCACGGATGAGGCCGGCGACGCGCGCTTTGGCGTCCGAGTCGTCGCCGGCGAGGAACACCGCGAGTCGCTCCGACTCGGGGAGGTCCGGATGTCCGAGGTCACGGAGCGTCTCCCAGTGGATGGTGTTGAACGACTTGACCAGTTGCGCGTCCGGGAGTTGGGCCGCGACGAGTTCGGAGGAGGTGTCGTCACCGAGGTCGATGACGTGGAAGTTCTCCGTGTAGGGGTTCATCGCGTCGACGACTATCTTCTCCGCGAAGTGGTCCGAGTCCGGCAGTGAGTCGCGCTCTCGGAACGGAATCGCGAGGAAGACCACGTCGCCGAACCGAATCGCTCGCGTCGGTTCCACCGCGCGCAGTTGCGGGCCGAGCGTCTCCGAGAGGTCTGCCATCGACTCGACCCCGCTGTCGTTGGCTATCGCCACCTCGTGGTCCGCCTCCACGAGGAGTTGGGCCAACGTCCCACCGAGTCGGCCAGCGCCGAGTATCCCTATGTCCATGAACAAAGATGTATGTTATTCAAGTTGAATCTTTGCGTGGTCGGCGGCGAGGCGACCGGCCACCAGCCAGACGGGTTACACTGCCGTTAAATGCCGTATCGCCGGCACAGACCTCTCTCCTCGGAGGATTTTCCGGTGGTTGAGCGTCAGGCTCCGCCGGCGTACGCCGCGAACTCCCTGCCGCGCAGGGCGAAGTAAGCCACGCCGACAATCCCGACGAGCGACGCGACCGAGAACGCGAGCGTCGGGTCTCTCGCGTAGAGCCAGCCGCCGAGCGCCGCGCTCGGGATGACGACGGTGTTCCGCAGGAGGTAGTACGCGCCCGTCACCCGCCCGCCGGCGTTCCGCTCCGCCGGGCCGACGATGAGCGCCTTGTGCGCGGGGAGGCCGGCGAACCGGAGCCCGGAGAAGGCAAAGAGGGCGACGACGACCCACTGGTCCGCCGGCGCGAAGATGAGGAGGACCGGGAAGACGGCGTACACCGCGAATCCGAGTCCGACGACCGGCTTGAGTCCGGTCCGCTCGGCGAGCTTCGAGACGGGGAGCTTCGTCAGGAGCGCGACCACCATCTCGACGCCGAGGAGGACGCCGAAGAAGGCGTCCGGGCGGAGCGAGACGCCGAAGCCGGTGAAGCCGACGGCGAGGAACTCCGTGACGACGATGACGAAAAAGACGTACACCATCCCGTTTGCGAACCGGACGAGCGTGTCCGCGACGAGGAGCGGCCGAAGCGTCTCCGGGAGCGACCGGAGGTCGTCGCGGAGTTGTGCGAGCCCCTCGAACGACTTGCCCAGCGAGTCCTCGCGCGCGTCGTAGAGGACGTGTTGGGCGACGGTGGCGACGATACCGAAGGCCGCGGCGACGACGAGGACGTACCGAAATCCCTCGACGAACGTCGCCGTCGCCGCCAACAGCGCGGCCGCGATGAGCGGCCCGAGGAGAAAGCCGACGCGGCGGAAAATCTCGGTGCTGGCGAAGCCCATCGCCAGTCGCTCCGGCGGGACGCTCTGCTTGACGATGGCGAACGTCGCGCCGAGGCCGAACGACTTCCACGCCTGCGTGAGAAAGAGGCCGACGAAAATCCAGAGCCACGGTTCGAGCGAGACGCCCGCGAGCGTCACCTCGGGGACCTGCGGGGCGACGAACCAGAAGAGAAAGCCCGCAGAGGAGACGGTTCCGAACAGCGTGAGCGAGAGGCGCGAGCCGAGTCGGTCGGAGAGCGCGCCGCCCGGATACGGGTACAGGGCCCCGATGAGGTTGCCGACGCTCCCGTAGAGACCGACGACGGTCGCGCCCGCGCCGAGAACCCGCAGGTACTCCGGGACGTACCGCCCGGTCATCTGAAACGAGAGGCTGAACGCGAACATCGCCACCGAGAGGACGAGCACGTCGCGTTCGAGCCCGACGAACTGCCGAAAGGAATCGAAGCTGTCGACGGCGTCCCGACGCGTATCCATCGTCCGAGTGGTTCGCGGGAGCGCCCAAGAAAGTACGGAGCGGTCGGGCCACCGCGGGGCGGTGGGCCTACGCGTCGACCGGCGGGTCGACCCAGACGACGAGGCCGTCGTCGGTCCTGACGACGCCGCGGGTGAGCTCGTCGCCGAACGGCGCGTCGTCGACGGTCTCGGGGTCGACTTCCGTCACGCGGTCGACCTCGTCGACCAGCCAGCCGAACACGGTCGCGTCCTCGTCGGCGGCGTCGAAGACGACGACGCGGGAGGCGTCGGGGTTCGAGCCCACGCCGAGAAGCGAGGCCGTGTCGACGAGCATCGTCGTCGCGCCCCGGTAGTCCATCGCGCCGACGACGTGCGGCGGCGTGTCCGGGAGCGAGCGCGCGGACGTGCGGTCGATAATTTCGGTGACGGCGTCGAGGACGACGCAGTACCGTTCCTCGCCGAGTTCGAATTCGAGCACCTGCGTCGGCTCCGCGACCGCGCCGTCGGGCGCGTCGGTGAGCGACATCTACGCGCTCCGGGCTGAGCGCCCGTCTTCGGCCGCGTCGAGTTCGTCTTCGAGGTCGTCCACCTCGTCGTCGATGTGGTCGACGAGGAGCGCGACCTCCGAGATGTTCGCCGTCTGCTCTTCGGTGGCCGCGGCGACCTGGTCGATTTCGCCGGCGACCTCCTCCGCGCCCCGTGCGGTCTCGTCGACGAGGCTCGCCACCTCCTCGGTGCTCGCGGCCTGCTGGTCGGTCGCGCGGGCGACCTCCTCCGCGCCGGCGGCGGCCTCGCCGACCGCGGCGTCGATGTTCCGGAGCGCGGAGACCGCCGCGTCGACCTCCGAGATGCCGTCGTTGACCTCCTCGTTGGCCTCCTCGATGTTGCCGACCGTCGTCTCGGTCGTCTCCTGGATGTCGCCGACGACCGCCTCGATTTCTGAGACGCTGTCGCGGGACTGCTCGGCGAGGCTCTTGACCTCGTCGGCGACGACGGCGAAGCCGGCTCCTGCTTCACCGGCCCGTGCGGCCTCGATGGAGGCGTTGAGCGCGAGCAGGTTCGTCTGGTCGGCGATGTCGTTGATGACCTCGACGACGTTGTCTATCTGGTCGACCTTCGCGCGGAGGTCGGTGATTTCGTCGTACACGTCGGTGGTCACGTCGTCGACGGTCTCCATCGCGTCCGCGGCGTTGTCGGCGGAGCTTCGGCCCTCGGCGGCGAGGTCGCGCGCCTGGTCGCTCATCGCCTTCGTCTGGTCGGCGCTGGAGGCGATTTGCTCGACGCTGGCGCTCAGGTTCGACACCTCGCCGGCGACCTCCTGCATGTTGGTCGACTGGTCGCCCGCGAGGTCGCTTATCTCCTGTGCGCTGACGGCGACGCTCTCGGAGGCGTTGGAGAGTTCGGCGACCGCCGTGCCGATTTCGTCGGTCGCGTCGTCGACGTCGTCCACGTCGTCGAGGACCTCGTCGGCCGCCGCGCCGGCGGCACCGGGACCGGAATACGCGTCGTGCTGTCGGGAGGTACCGCCGTCACCGGGCGTCGGGTCCCGTTTGTTTCGCTCGATTGCCATACGAACGGGTGTGGGAGTAAAGTGATAAGTATTCGTGGCCAATATCAATGCGGATAATCTCAGATTGCCGCAAAGCGCCTCGAAACGGCCAAAAATAACAAATACGGGAAAGATATTGCAGAATGGATACTAAACCGCCTTCGCTGATAGAACCGGAAAATCGTCGGGTAGTTTAAAATCACTTGTCCGGTCAAGGTCGGCGGTCGCGGCGGGGGCTCTCCGGCGTCACTCCGGTGTCGCCGCGGCCGGGGTCCGGTGGGAGGGCCGAAACGGGGCGCGTTCAGGCCGGTTGGAGGGCCGAAACGGGGCGCGTTCAGGCCAGTCGGCGGCCGGCGGCGACGGCGACGAAGCCCGCGAGCGCGACGAGGACGATGGAGCCGCCGGCGGCGAGCCCGTAGAGATACGCGACGGTGACGCCGGCGACGCCGGCGAGTTCGCCCGCGAGGACGCCGTACAGGAGCGACTGCTTGAAGCTCCGGCCGAGCCGCGAGGCGGTGACGACCGGGACGACGAGCAGGGCCGCGACGAGGATGACGCCCATGATTCGCATCGCGCTGACGACGACGAACGCGGTGAGGACCGACAGGAGCGTGTTGACCGCGCGGACGTGGAGCCGCGACGCGCGGGCGGCCGTCTCGTCGAACGTGACGTATACGAGCGGTCGGTAGGCGACCGCGACCGAGCCGACGACGACGAGCCCCATCGAGACGAGGAGCCCCACGTCGGCCCGCGAGACGGTCGCCAGCGAGCCGAACAGGTACTGGTTGATGCCGACCGAGATGCCGCCGCCGGTCAGCGAGATGAGCACGCTCCCGAGGGCGAAGCCCCCGGTCAGGACCATCGCCAGCGCGGCGTCGCTCCGGGCGTCGGTGTACTCGACGAGAGCCTGCACGACGAGCGCCGCGACGACGGCGACGACGAGCGCACCCAAGAGCGGCGGGACCGCGAGGCCGAGCGTCGCGTCGAGAAAGAGCGCGAGCGCGACCCCGGCGAAGGCGGTGTGCGCGAGCGTGTCGCCGACCATCGAGAGGTCGCGGTAGACGAGGAACGACCCGACGAGCGGGCCGACGACGCCGATACAGAGCACCGAGAGGTACGCCCGTTGCATGTAGGGGTAGCCGAGGAAGTCGAGGCCGGTGACGCCGGCGAGCCACGAGAACGCCCCGCCGACGACCGCCGTCAGGAACCAGTCGAAAACCCCCGTGAGCGCGTCGGTCACGAGGAGCGGCGCGAGGGAGTCGGCCGCGGAGAACTCGACCGCGAGGAGGTCGGTTGCCGCGAGCGCGACGGGGCCGGTCACGACTCGTCCTCCGGGTCGGTGCGGGCGTGCCCGCGAGACTCTTCGCGGCGGCCGTGGTGACGGCCGTGACCGTGGTCGTGGTCCAGCACGCGCTGGTTCGCGCCGTAGGCCGCGGCGAGCGCGTCGCTGTCGGCGAAGTCGTCGGGAGAGCCGTGGAAGTACAGCCGCTTGTTGAGACAGGCGATTCGGGACGCGCGGGCCGTGACGACGCCGATGTCGTGTTCGACGAGGACGACCGTCATCCCCCCGTCGTTCAGCTCGCCGAGGAGGTCGTAGAACGCCTCGCGGGACTCGGCGTCGAGGGCGACCGTCGGCTCGTCGAGCGCGAGCAGGTCGGCTTCGGCCGCGAGCGCGCGGGCGACGAAGACCCGCTGGCGCTGGCCGCCCGAGAGCGCCCCGACCCGGCGGTCGGCGAGGTCCGCGATGTCGACGCGGTCGAGCGCCGCGGCGACCGCCTCGCGGTCGGCGGCCGAAAAGCGGCCGAACAGGTTCCGCGGGTAGCGACCCATCCGGACGACCTCGCGGACGGTGACGGGCATGTCGCGGGCGGTCCTCGTCACGTCCTGTGCGACGTAGGCGACGCGCTCGCCGTCGGCGAAGTCGTGGGCGGGGCGGTCGAACAGTCGCACCTCGCCGCGCGTCGGGCGCTGGAGACCGAGCATCAGCGTCAGGAGCGTGCTCTTTCCCGAGCCGTTCGGACCGACGAGTCCGAGGAACTCGCCTTCGGGCACGTCGAGCGAAATCCCGTCGACGACGGGCACGTCGCCGTACGAGAAGGCCACGTCGCTGAGCGAGACGGCCGTCATTGCGCGCCGAGCGCCGTCCGGAGCGACGGGAGGTTCACCTCGCGCATGATGTCTACGTACCCCCAGTCGTTTTCCTCCCACTCAGTCATTACGCCGGGGAGCGGCGTGAGCGGGAACACGTCCTCGGCGTCCGTCTCGCCGACGAGTTGCTGTGCGGCGCGGTCGGACTCAAGCGGGTCCGCGAGGACGTGTCGGATGTCGTGTTCCTCGATGGTCGCCTGCGCCCGCTCGATGTCCCGCGGCGACGGCTCCTCGTCGGGCGAGAGGCCGGTGAGCGCGACGATGTCGAGGTCGTAGCGGTCGGCGAGGTAGCCGTAGGCGTCGTGGCCGGCGACGAGAATCACGTCGCGCTCGCGGGCGGCGAGACCGTCTTCGAACGCCGCGTCGAGCTCCGAGAGCGTCTCGCGGTAGGACTCGGCGTTCGCGGCGTAGGCGTCGGCGTTCGCGGAATCGACCGACTGGAACGCGTCGCGGAGCGTCTCGGTCGCGGTTGCGACCCGCGTGGGGTCCAGCCAGAAGTGCGGGTCGAGTTCGCCGTGGTCGTCCGTCTCCGACTCCTCGGCGTGTTCGTCGTCGCGCTGTTCTGTCTCGTCGTGGGACTCGTCGTCGTGGACGTGGCCGTCGGGGCCGATTTCGTGGAGGTCCACGTCGGCGGAGGCGTCGACTTCGGCGACACCCGAGCCGTCGGCGTCGAGCGAGGTTCGGATGTCGTCGGCCCACGGCTGAAAACCGGGCATCCCGTGGACGAACAGGTCGGATTCGAGCACCCGGCCCTGCACGTCCGGGCCGGGCTCCCAGCCGTGGCCGTGCTGGCCGATGGGGACGAGCGTGTCGACGGAGGCGGCGTCGCCAGCGACGTGGCGCGCCGCGTCGCCGAAGACGAAAAAGGAAGCCGTCGCCGTCGTTTCCGAGTCGGCCGACGAATCGGTCGAGCCGGTCGAATCGGACGAGTCGTCACCGCCGAGACAACCCGCGAGGCCGACGGCGGCGCTTCCGGCGACTGTCGCGAGGAACCTGCGTCGGGTCTTCGTTCGCATGTTAATAGAAAGTTTGTTCGAGATAATAAGTGCTGTTATTTTGAATGTGTTTTTTATTATTCGTGGTGGCGTCGCGGTCGCCGGGGAGCGCCGTCGGCCCCGAAGATATGCGGAGAGCCGTGATATCGCTCTGCGGACGGAAGCGTCGACCCGAGACGTGCGGTGAATACGGAGCGCCGCGGCTCAGCGGGCAACTGTCTGAAAAGTCGAGATGGTGTCTGCCGCGATAAACAGCAGTCGCGTCTCGGTGTTACTGTCGGACGACGTTCGCCGCGCGGGGGCCCTTGGGCGAGGACTCGATGTCGAACTCGACTTCGGTACCTTCCGTGAGGTCGTCGCCGCCGACGTCTTCCATGTGGAAGAACACGTCTTCGTCGTCGTCGAGGTCGCCGTCGTCAGTAGAGATGAAACCGTAGCCGCCAGTGTCGTTGAAGAAATCAACTTTGCCGTGTGCCATTACGTACAAATCAAGAGTCGGGCGACGGATAACCCTTCCGAGGGTCGAGGTACCACGACCCTTCGGCAGACGTTCGTCCACTCCAAGCGGTCGATTCGGGGGAAAATGTGCCGGACCGGAAGGGAGTTGGCATGACGCCGAAACCGTGGCGTCCAGCCTGAGCAGTGGTCCGCGGACTGAGCAGTGGTCCGTGGAGCGTCTCGTTGCGCGGCCCGCGAGCGCGGAGTCCCACGACGGCGACGACGATTCGACTGGTGTACGAAAACGGCTTTGTCCGAACGGCCCGTCGACCCGACACCGTCGGGCGGTCGCCCGCGGGACACCCCATCATGGCCACCCTCGCACAACAGGTCGAGCAGGCGACGAGTCTCGGAATCTTCCTCCTCGGAACCACGCTCGCGGTGCTCAGTCTGCTCGCGTGGCGACGGGAGCGCGACACGCGGATGGCCATCGTCTCGGCGTCCTACGCGATGTTCTCGCTGTACGGGCTCGCCGTGTTCCTCGAATACCATCTCATCGACTGGGGGGTGGCGACCGCGGCGACCGTCGAACTCCTCGAACACGGGTCGGCGGCGCTCATCCTCGTCGGGCTGGCCGGCTTCTTCGCCGCGCTCTCGCGGGACTGACGCATGGACGAGTTCGAACTCGACTCCCGGCGAGACATCTACGCCGCGGTCGCCGACCGGCCCGGAGTCCACTTCCGCGGGCTGTTGGACCGCCTCGACGTCGCGCAGGGAACGCTCCAGTACCACCTTCGGGAGCTCGCGGACGCCGGCCTCGTGGACGTCTCCGACGACGGGAAGTTCACCCGCTACTACCCCGCCGGCGAGTTCGACGACGAGGACCAGCGCCGGATGAACGCGCTCCGGCGAGAGTACTCCCGGCGCATCATCGCGCACCTCCTCGCCGACGGCCCGCTCACAACGTCAGAGCTGAGCGACCGCCTCGAACGGTCGGCCTCGACGATATCGTGGCACCTGTCGAAGCTGGACGACGCGGACCTCGTCAGCCGGCGGCGCGACGGCCAACGCGTCTACTACGCGGTTCGAGACCCCGACCGCGTCCGCTACCTGTACGTGGTTCACCGGCGGAGCTTCACCGACGGCGTGGTCGACCGACTGCTCGGGTTGTGGGACGCCTACTGAGAGCGAGGTTCGACCCCGTCCGACCCGGTCCGCCCCGACTCAGGACTCTCGGGCGGTCACTCGCGCCGACGCGTGGCTGAGGGCTCTGAGCGCCAGCACGTACGCGAGGAAGCCGACCAGCGCGACCAGTCCGGGGACGGCGAACCCCGCGAGGTCGGTGCCGACCGCGGCGGCGTGGAGGGTCGCGAAGCCGAAGCCGGCGTAGGCGAACGCGTGGACGACGCGGGGCGACCACGGGCGGGCGAACCGCCGCGGGTCGAGGAACCCGAGAACCGCGACGACGAGCACGACGAGCGCGCCGACGCCGACGGCCGACCCCGCGAGCAGGTACGGCAGGCCGTAGTCGGGGACCGGCGCGGCACCGTCGACAACGCTCCACACGTCCGCGATACCGACGACGCCGTGGGCGAGGACGAGCATCATCGCGAACGCGGACACCTCGACGTGGATTCGCCTCGCGGCGTCCCGGAGCGGGCCGAACGCCTCCGCGTTGTACAGGATGCCGGTCAGGACGGCGAGGTACAGCGCCGGGTAGGAGACGAGCGCCAGCGCCCGGTCGAGATACCAGACGAGCGCCATCAGGAGGCCCTCGTCGTCGCGACCGCGTCGGGACAGCCGTCACCGTCCTGAAAGCCGTTCCGCGTCTCGGGGCGAGTCGGGCACGCGTCGGCGTCGTCGGCGAGGCCGTCGCCGTCGTAATCCGCGGGGGCCTGTCGCTCTCCGACCGAGGCGGCCGGGTGGTCCGCGACGGTCGGCGATTCGAGGTCGGCGCGGGCGTCGGCGACGGCCCAGACCGCCGCCATCGACGCGACGAGGACGAACACCGCCGCGAGCGCGACGAGGCGGTTCGTCCGCTCCCTACGCGACATGGTCTTCGAACCCCGTCGTCGCGTTGAACACGCCGTCGTGGACGACGAACGCTTCGAGCCCCGGCCAGTCCTCGGCGAGGGAGAGCGCGTCCGCGAGCGGCAGGGCCCCGAGCGTCGTCGCCAGCGCGTCGGCCTCGGTGCAGTCGCGCCGGGCGACGACCGTGACGAGGTCGTGTCGCGCCCCGACGCGCCCTCCCCGCGGGTCGTAGATGTGGTCGACGCCGCCGCGGCCTCGCCGGTGTCCCGACGAGGTCGCGACGTTCCACGAGGTGTCGAGGACGCGGAGCGGGCGGTCGCCGCCGAACGGGCTCTCGACGGCGACGGGGCCGGTCGGGGAGCTGATGTCGCCGCCGCCGTCGACGAAGCCGGTCCGGGCGAAGCCGTCGAGTTCCGCGGCGGCCCGGTCCACAATGAACCCCTTAGCGAGCCCGTTGAGGTCGAGTCGCCCGTCGGTCTCGACGGTCGTCCCGTCGACGGCGACCCGCGCCGATTGGGTGGGGTCGGCACCGCGGGGGCGGGCGTCGGAGTCGCCGGAGATGTACTCCTTGACTCGGGCCTCGGTCGCGCCGGCACCGATATCGAACGCGCCGTCGGTTCGCTCGCGGTATTCGAGGCCGCGACGGACGACCGCCGCGACGGTCGCGTCGTCGATTCTGCCGGTCCGGTTGAGCCGGGAGACGGCGCTCCGGGAGTCGAAGGCGTCGAGCACGCGTTCGAGGTCGAGGGCGGTGTCGCGGGCGCGGCGGGTCGCCGCGGACGCGTTCCGACCCGCCGCGCGGACCAGAAACGCCGTGTCACAGCAGTCGAACGTCACCGTCGACTCGCCGAGCGCCGAGCGGGCCCGCGAGGCGAGGTCAGTCGTCATCGCCCTCGTGTTCGCCTTCGCGTTCCTCGTCACCGCCGTACTCCTCGTGTTCTTCGTCGGAGTCGCCCGCCTCGTGTTCCTCGTCGCCGTCACCGTCGCCGTCGCCGTTCGACTGGACCGCGGGCGTGAAGTTCGGGTTCGGCGTCGGCGCGTCGTCGGCGGACGCCGTCGCGGTGTGGTCGGTCGGCGTCTGCGTGTCGGTTCCGGGGAGGAGCGTCGGCGAGACCAGCCCCGCCGCGACGACGGTCGTCAGGAGCGCGCCGACGAGCGCCAGCGCGACGAGGGTGTGTTTCGGAAGCGGGATTCGCATCGTGTCGAAGCGGTCGCGAAGGGCGGATAAACGGGTTCGCGTCCAACGCTCGAATACTCGGTCAATCATCGAATGTTCGTCCAATCGTCGAATCGTCGGCTCACGGGGGCACCGAGCGGGGCGGATCGGTCGGGTCGGGGCTGGCTGGGGCGGGCTGAGGCTGGCCGGGACGCGACGGGACGGGACAGGACGCGACGAACGCCCTCGCCTCAGTCTGCCGCTCCGTCGCGCGCTCTCGCGAGCGACTCGCCGAGCGCCCGGCGCTTGATGAGCGCGAAGCCGGCGAAGATGGAGACGAAGCCGAGCGCGGTCACGGCGTCGATGAGCTGGCCGAGGAACGCCCAACTGAGGAGCGTCGCGGAGACGGGTTCGAGGTAGCCGATGAGGTTTATCTGCGTCGGGCCGAAGCGGCCGAGCAGTTCGAAGTAGATGAGGAACGCGCCCGCGCCGCTGACGACGGCGAGATAGAGCAGGGAGCCGACGGCGACGCCGGACCACTCGACGGCGGCGAGCGACTCGCCGGTGGCGACGCCCGCGACCGACAGGAGCGCGGCCCCGAACAGCATCGCCCACGCCTGGAGCGTCCGCGCCGGGATGTCCGAGGAGAAGGGCCGCGTCAGGACGGCACCGAGGGCGAAACACGCCGAGGCGACGAGGACGGTGGCGACGCCGACCACGTCGCTGGAGAGGAGCGCGTTCGGGTCCGGGCGGGCGACGAGGCCGACGCCGAGGAAGCCGAAGCCGAAGCCGAGGACCCCGAGCGGGGTGATGCGGTCGCCGAGGATTCCCGTCGCGAACAGCGCGGTCAGGACCGGCCCGAGGCTGATGACGATGGCCGCCACCGCGCCGGGGACGTGTTCCTGTCCGAGGTAGAGAAACGCGTGATGCGCGCCGATGAGGAGGCCGCCGGAGACGCCGACGAGCGTCCAGTCGGTCCGGCTGTGCGGCCGCCAGTAGTCGGTCGAGACGGCGGCGTAGCCGAGGACGATGAGTCCCGCGAGGAGGAACCGAAGCGCCGCGAACTGGAGCGGCGGGAAGTACGCGAGGCCGATTTCGATGGCGACGAACGAACTCCCCCAGAGGAGTCCCAGAAGCACGAACAGCCCGGCGGCGACCCGGCCGTTCACCGACACCACGCTCCGCTCGGCGGACGGCGACGCCGCGGCCGCGACCGCGACCGACTCGGCGGCTCCATCGATTCCGCCGACCGCTCCGGCCCTGCCGACCACTCCGGCCCCGTCGGCCGTTCCGACCCCGTCCGCCGTCCCAGCCCCGCCGACCCGGATTCGAGACGCCCGCGTTCAGTTGCAGTAATATCCAGCACGTGAGCGTATCGTTACCACACAATCGATAATAGTCGTTTTGTTCGGTTCGAATTTCGAACCGCTTGCGGCCTACAGCGAGCCGCGGAGGACCTTCGCCGCGGTCAGAATCGGGTCCCAGACGGGGCTAAAGGGCGGCGCGTAGCCGAGGTCGAGACGCTCCACCTCGGCGACGGTCAGCTCCGAGGCGAGCGCGGTCGCCACGGTGTCGATTCTGACGGCGGCGCGGTCGGCCCCGACGATGGTGCCGCCGAGCAGTCGCCCGGTGTCGCGGTCGGCGACGAGCGTGACGGTCGTCTCGGCGGAGCCGGGGTAGTAGCCCGACCGCGAGCCGGCGGTGATGGTCTCCGAGACGGGGTCGAAGCCCGCGTCGCGCGCCACGTCGAGGTCGGTCACGCCGGCGCGGCCGCACTCGAGGTCGAACGCCTTCACGACCGAGGTGTCGGCGACGGTCCCGATGGGTTCGGGGTCGCCGGCGACGGTCTGACCGATGGCGCGCCCGGCGCGGTTCGCGGGCAGGCCGAGCGTGTTCCACGTCGGTTCGCCGGTGACGACGTGGTCGATTTCGGCGCAGTCGCCCGCGGCGTAGACGCCGTCGGCGCTCGTCCGCCCGTAGTCGTCGACCGCGATAGCGCCCGTCTCGCCGAGGTCGACCGCGTCGGCGACGAGGTCCGAGTTGGGTCGGAGGCCGATGCCGACCATCGCGGCGTCGACCGCGAGGTCGCCGTCCTCGCAGACGACGGCCTCCACCCGGCCCGCGTCGTCGCCGCGGAGGCGCTCGACCGACGCGCCGAGGTGGAGCGTGACGCCGTGGGCTTTGAGGTGTTCCTCGACTCGCTCGCCCACGGCGTCGCCGAAGGTGCCGAGGACGTGGCCGGACCGCTGGAACAGGTGGACGTCGAGGCCGTGGCGGTGAACGCCTCCGCCATCTCGACGCCGACGAAGCCGCCGCCGACGATGGCGACCGACTCGGGCGGGTCCATCGCGCCGAAGCGGGCCGCGCGCGCCTCGTCGACGAACCCGCCCCCGCCGAGGTCGGCGACCGACGCCTCGTCCGGGTCGGTGAGGAACGACCGAATCGCCGCCGCGTCGTCCAGGCCGTGGAGCGTGAACGCGCCGTCGAGGTCGATGCCGTCTATCGGTTCACGGAGCGCCCGCGCGCCGGTGGCGACGAGGAGGTCGCCGTAGGGCTGTTCGAACGTCCCGTCGGGGCCGTCGACCGTGACGACTCGCTCGTCGGTGTCGACGGCGACGACCTCGTGTTCGCGCCGGAGGTCGATACCGCGGTCGGCGGCCGCCTCGGGCGACAGCGAGAGCATGTCGGTGAGCTTCTCGACCTCGCCTTTGACGAAGTAGGGCGTGCCGCAGTGGGCGTAGGAGACCCAGCGACCCTTCTCGAAGACGACGACGTCGCGGTCGGTGTCGGCGCGGGCGAACTTGCTCGCGGCTGAGAGTCCGGCGGCGTCGCCGCCGACGACGACGAATGGTTCGGCAGACATCGTGAGAGAGTGGTACGCCCGCCGACACGTAATTTCCCCGGCCGGACGGAGCGGGCGCACGGACGATAGCGACGGTCGAGGGGCCGGCGACGGCGGCCGGAAACGAGGCGAAAACGAGCGAACCGGCCCGTCAGTCGCCGACGCCGCCGCGCTCGGCCGCGAGCGTCCCGAGCACCCACGCGCTCACGGCGGGCGTCTCGCGCGCGGCGAACTCGGCGGTCGCGTACTCCGAGACCGCGTTTCGCGCGGCCCGAGGGTCGCCGTCCTCGTAGTAGTCGTCGCGCAGGTAGTCGTCCCCGTTGCCGACCATATAGGCGATATCGACCAGCGCGCGCCGCGTCAGGTGCGGGTTCGATTCGTCCGAGCGGGCGGCTTCGAGGGCCTCGAGCGCGCCGAGTTTCGCGTCCCTGACCGCGGCCGCGGACTCGACCGACTCGTACCGGCCTCGCTTGACCGCCGTGACTGCCTCCTCGAACGCGCGGCGGTGCGTCTCGGCGGTGTGCGCGCCCACGAGCGCGGTGGCGAAGCGGTCGCTTCGGAGGGCTTCGCGGGCGTCTCGAAGCCCGCTTTCGACTTCGACGAACGTCTCCACCAGCAGGTCCTCGGCCGGCGTGCGTTCGAGTTCCTCGGTGTCGAACCCCTCGCCCTCGATGACGGCTTCGAGCCCTCCCTCCTCGGGGTACTCGGCCCGGCGGTCTTCGGTGACCGCGACGAGCGAGGACGCGGTCGACTCGAACGCGTCGGTGAAGTCAACCGGGTCGACAATCGACGCCAGATAGCGGTCGCGGACGTGGCGCGCGCCATCGAGCGACGCCCGTGCCGACTCCACTGCGTCGAGGAGTTCGCCGACTCGCGGGGCGCTGTCGGCGTAGCGACCGTACTGGTCGGCGTTATCGAGACGCCGGACCGCACCCGCGACGAAGTCCTCGACGGCGTCGTACACGACGAGCGCCCGGTCCGGTTCGTCCCCGAGGTAGCGCGTGCCGAGCCTGAACGACTCGATGTCGGCGCGGACCGCCGCGGCCTCGTCGCGCACGTCGGCCTCGGTGCGGTCGCCGACCGCGGCGTCGTAGGTCCCCTTCGCCATCGCCGCGGCTCCGCGGGCATAGCGCAGTCCCCGAAGCGTCTCGAACGGCGACTCGTCGGTGTCCGAGGGGGCGACGGCCTCTGCGGCGTCCGCGTACGCCTCGGCGTAGACGTTCCGAACGCCCTCGTTCGGGACTTCCTCGGGAGACATCGTCTCGGGGACTGAATCGAGGAGTTCGCGGGCGCGAGCGCGACTCAGTTCGAGGTACGATTCCGCGATGGGGGCCGGGACGCGGGCGGGGAACGCCGGCGACCCGAGTTCCCTGACCTCCCGGAGCGCCGCCGCGTCAAGTGCCGAGTCGTCGGATTCGGATTCACCCGCGTCGAGTGCCGTACAGCCCGCGAGTCCGGCGACGCCGACCCCGGCGAGCGAGGCGAGCACGTCGCGTCGCGTTCGGGGCATCTCAGGCGTCCTCCGTCTCGGTTCGGAGCGACGGCGGGAGGTGACAACTGCTTCCGCCGCCGTGTCCCCAACTCGACTCGTCCTGCGATGAGTAGGGCAGTCGCACCAGCGAGGCGACGACGTGGCGGTCGTCCACGGAGCACTCGACCGACGCCGGCCGGAGCGGGTAACAGAAGTCGAGGTGGACGACGCTGTCCGGCGGGTGCGTGACGTACAGCAGTTTCACCCGGTGGCAGGCGTTTGGCCGGTGCTGGGTGATGACGAGCGTCTGCTCGTCGAACTCCGTCTCGTCGATGAACGCGCGAGCCTCGTCGATTCCGTCGGGGTCCGCCGCGAACTCGACGTCTGCGCGTTCCTCGTCGGTGGTGACGAGGAAGTCGTCGAGGTACGACGACCCCGCCCCGTCGTCGTCGCGGGCGGCGTCTCGGAAAATCGCGCTCTCGGTGTCGTTTCGGAGTTGGAGCTGGTCGTAGTCGGTGACGAGCGCGTCCGGGGAGGGACCGGACGGCTCGTCCGAACTGGAACTGGACCCCTCGCCGGAACACCCGGCGAGCGCGGCGGCGAGGGACGCGCCGCCGGCGCGGAGGACCTGTCTGCGGGTCGGCAGGGACATGTGTCGATTTTCCAACCGAACGCCGGCGGTATGTGTTTTCCGATGCACTGGGTCGCCGCCGGCCGAACCGCGGGACATTTCCCCGACCGTCGCCTCGTCTCGACCGACAGATGCGCGAGGACGAGTTGGCGACGCGGGTGGTCGAGCACTTCCGGGCGGCCTTCGACGACGTGGATATTCACCTCGAAGAGCCGTACGACCACTACGGGAACCGCGGCGTCGCCGACGTGTACGTCCGGGTGCGGACGCCCGAGCCGGTGGACTACCTCATCGAACTCAAGGCCGACGCCGCCGTCCGCCACGCCACCGGCGCGAACGAGATACTCCGCCAGTACCGCCGCATGGAGCGCTACTTCTACAAGGACGACGAACACGCCATCCGGACGAAACTCGGCCGCGAGGGGCCGGGCGTCCACGCGCTGTTGCTGTTCGCGCCGACGAAACGCTGTGTCGAGCACGTCCGCGAACACGCCGCCCTGTACGAGTCGGTCGACCCCGAGGCGACCGTCGAGGGCGTCGAGGCCGCCCGCAAAGTGGCCTTTCTGACCAATCTCGACCGCGCGCCCGAGGGCGAACTCGGCTTCCTTTCTCTCAACGGGCCGCTCGCGTTCGACTCGGTCGCCTTCCGCGAGGCCGTCCCGTCGGGGTCGCGCCTCGCTGACGCCCTCTGGGGCGACGACTAGCGGACACGCTCATACACCCCCCGTTCGTAGGGGCGGGCATGGGAACGATTCGAGAGTCGGTTCGAATCCCGTTGGGGGACCTCCGTCAGCAGGTCGCTGACAGCTTCGGCGTCGCGGCGTCGCTCGTCGAGATACACGGCATCCGGCTCGAAGACGGGGCAATCGAAGTCGACGCGAGCTATCCGGACGGCGAGGACGTGCCGGTGGTCGAACTGTTCGTCACCGACCCGACAGGGCACACCGAGTCGTACGTCACCGAGTTGAACGGCGCGAAGAACCTCCTCATCGCCGGCGAGGACGTGCTCGTCGAACTCGTGGACTACGACCCCGAGCGCGGCGAGGTGTTCGTCTCGGTGAAACACCGACAGGACGGCGAGATGGTGACCGTCCTCGGCTGTGGGGAGAAATGGGTGATTCCGGTCGATCGCGACGGCGTCGAAGAGTCCATCCGCTGTCGGATTCAGACCGCCGTCGGGCCGACCCGCGACGACTCCTGACCGCGGCAGAGAATCGGAGCGCTACCCCTCGTACTCGACGTAGGAGACGCAGTAGCCCTCGGGAGCGATTTCGCCCGCGACGATGGCGCACGCGCCCACGCCGTCCCCGTTTTTGTCCTCGATGTAGTACCGACAGGTCGAACACTGCCTGCCCCCGCTCGGCTGGTCCTGATACGAGACGGCCTCCTGCGACGAGAGGCTGTCGGGGTTGCGCTGGGTGCCGTCGAGGGACGTGGCGGTCGCGTACTCCGCGGGGACGCCCCCGGTCGAATCCGACGACTCCGTCGTCGTCGCAGTCGTCGTCTCGGCCGCGCCGCCACCGCCGCCGGAACAGCCGGCCAACCCCGCCATCGCGGCGGTCCCGGTGAGCCAGATGAACCGCCTTCGGGTTCGCCCGGCGTCGCGGATGTCTCGGCTCCGCGTCGGTCGGTCGGTCGCGTCTCGGCGTGGCGTCCGCTCGTCGTCTGCCATACCAGTCTCTGACGCGCGGCGTCGGGAAAACCGAGCCAGCCGTTTCTCGCGTGGCAAGAATTGCGAACGCGTTGATGGTGTCACGCCGCTAAGTAGCACGGATTTGTGACTCGGACTGAGAGGGCCGAAATCCGGAGAGAGGCGCGCATCGCCCGTTTTGTGTGTCTTGCGTGTCTTGCGTGCCTCGCGTGTCTTGCGTGCCTCGCGTGCCGTCCGCGTCTCAGTCGTCGTCCGGGCGAATCCGGGCGAGTCGCATCGCGTTGCCCGTCACGCCCATGGTCATCCCGGCGTCGCCCGCGAGGACCGCGAGCGCGACCGAGACGTAGCCGAAGGGCACGCCGACCGCGAGGACGGCCTTGATGGCGAGCGACGCCCAGATGTTCTGCCGGATGACGTGGTTCGCCCGGTGGGAGAGTTCGTAGAGGTACGGGAGCTTCGAGAGGTCGTCGGCCATGAGGGCGATGTCGGCCGTTTCGAGGGCGGTGTCGGTGCCGGCCGCGCCCATGGCGACGCCGACGGTGGCGGTGGCGAGCGCCGGGGCGTCGTTGATGCCGTCGCCGACCATGGCGACCGAGCCGTACTCGTCGAGCAGTCCCTCGACGGCGGCGACCTTGTCCTCCGGGAGGAGGCCCGCGCGGACGTCGTCGACGCCGACCTGCTCGGCGATGGCGCGGGCGGTCCCCTCGTTGTCGCCGGTGAGCATGACGACCGAGAGACCGGCCTCGCGGAGTTTTGCGACCGTCTCGCGGGCGTCGGGGCGGACCTCGTCGGCGACGGCGACGAGGCCTTCGAGGTCGTCTTCGGTGCCGACGACGACGACCGTCTTGCCCTCGGACTGGAGGCGCGGAATCGTGTCCTCGACGAGGTTGAGACAGCCGTGGCGGTCACAGAGCTGTCGGACGTCCTCGGAAAGCTCCTCGCCGGGGCCGGTGACGTGGACGTGTTCGAGGTCGAAGCCGAGCTCCTCGAAGAAGCCGGGTTTGCCGGCGAAGTGCGGGACGCCGTCGAGGTCGGCGCGGACGCCCTTGCCGGTGACGCTCTCGAAGTCGTCGACCTCGCGGCCGGCGACGCCCGAGCCCTCGGCGTGGGAGACGATGGCCTCGCCGATGGGGTGTTCGCTCCGGGCTTCGAGACCGCGGGCGCACCGGAGCACGTCCTCCTCGGAGTTGCCGTTGAGCGGGACCACGTCGGTGACGGTGAGTTCGCCCTTCGTGAGCGTGCCCGTCTTGTCCACGGCGATGGCCTCGACCGAGCCCATCGCTTCGAGGTGCGTGCCGCCCTTGATGAGCACGCCGTTTTTCGCGGCCGACGTGATGCCCGAGACGACCGAGACGGGCGTCGAGATGACGAACGCGCAGGGACAGGCGAGCACGAGCATCGTGATGCCGTAGACGAACCACGTCACCCAGTCGAGGCCGAACGCCAGCGGCGGAATCGCCGCGACCGCGATAGCGACGACGACCATGACCGGGGTGTAGTACGACGAGAAGCGCTCGACGAACTGCTCGCGTTCGGTCTTGTTCGACTGGGCGTCCTCGACCATCGAGACGATGCGCGAGAGGGTGTCGTCGCCCGCGGCGGACTCGACGCGGACTTCGAGGTAGCCCGCCTCGTTGACGGTGCCCGCGAACACCTCGTCGCCCGCGGCCTTGTCGACCGGGACGGACTCGCCGGTGATGGGGGCCTGATTGACCGCGCTGTCGCCCGTGACCACCGTCCCGTCGACGGGGATTTTCTCGCCGGGCTTGACGGCGACCACGTCGCCGATAGCGAGGTCCTCGACCGGGACGACCGTCTCGACGCCGTCGCGGAGGACCGTCGCCTCGTCGGGCGAGAGGTCCATCAGTTCGCGGAGGGAGTCGCGCGTGCGGTCCATCGAGTAGCGTTCGAGGAGTTCGGAGACGCTGAAGAGGAACGCGAGCGTCGCCGCCTCGAAGTAGAGGCTCGTCGGCCCGGAGATGAGGCTCGCGGCCACGGCGCTGAGAATCGCCGCCGACATCAGGAAGTCGATGTCGAGACTGCGGTTCTTCGCCGAGTAGTAACCGTTGCGGAGGATGGCCTGCCCGCCGACCGCGGCCCCGAGGACGTACAGCAGTTCGGCGACCGTGAACGAGACGCCGAGGACGCTGGCGACGACGAGTTCCAGTCCGAGCAGGTACTCGGCGGCGATGCCCGCCGCGAGGAAGCCGCCGCTCACCCACGTTTTCACCGCGCGCGTACTGCGCCAGACGCTCTCGCGGTCCCCGCCGGCGTCAGTATCGGCGTCGGTGTCCACCTCGTCGGCGTCGGTCCCGGTGACCTCGTAGCCGGCGGCTTCGATGGCCGAGACGACCGCATCGAGGTCCGCGTCAGCCGCGAGCGTGACGACCGCGGTCCCGGCCGTCGGGCGCGTCTCGTACGACAGCACGCCCGGCGCGCCGCGAAGGGCGTTTTCGACCTTCCCGGCGCAGGAGGCGCAGTCCATGTCCGGGACGGAAAACGACACCTCGCGCGTCGAGGGGCCGTCTTCGACGGCGTAGCCCGCGCCCTCGATGTTGCCCCGGATGTCGTCGGGCGTGGTCCGGTCGGGGTCGTAGTCGACGACGAGCCTACCGGTCGTCACCCGCGGGTCGACGTCGCCGATGCCGTCGAGTTTCCGGACGCTCGTTTCGACCTTGCTCGCACAGGAGGCGCAGTCCATGTCCGGGACGCCGAACTCCGCGCGGGCCGAACCGTCGGACCCGCCGATGGGGTCGCCGGTTCCCGTCTCGCCGGGCGCTCCCGACGCCGACGCGGACTCGACCTCGCAGGCGTCGCCGCACCCGCACGCGTCGCCCCCCTGCGGGTCCGTGGACGCGTCCGCCCCCTCATCGAAGTCGGAGTCGGGGTCGCGCCCGTCGTGTTCGCTCATACTCGGCAGTAGCCGGTGACGGATTAATAATCCACCTGTTAGAAACCGGGGTTTTGCTATTGTAAATTCACAAATTATCTCCCTTTAGTTATTAATCAGAGGAACGGCGGGGACGCGGTCGGCAGTGAGATGAGCCACAGGCTGAGAATCGTGTAGAGAATCATCACCGCGACGAAGGGGAACTGGCTCCGGACGGCCTGCAGTCTGCTGGGGAAGGTCCGGTAGGCCTGCGAGTGCGCCACCCACACCGCGAGCAGGTGGCCGAGGAGGACGAATCCGACGTTCAGCCCGCCGAACCACGCGGGGAGCGTGAGCACGACCGGGTTCGACGGCGACGACAGCGGCGACGACAGCGCGTGGACGAGCATCGGCGACAGCGAGACGAAGAAGCCGAAGTAGTGCGCGAGGTGGTAGCCGGCGGCGATGGCGAGCAACGAGGGAGCGAATTTGACCGCGAGGTCGAGCGGCGTCTCGAAGGTGTCGATGCGACGGGCCGTCACCCGCGCCGCGAGGACGTAAAGTCCCAGGAAGACCCCGAAGCCGCCGAGGTAGAGCAGTCCGTAGACGAAAAGCGGCGGGAGTCCGACGCCCGCGAGCCACCGGACGGCCGCCGCGCCCTGTTCGGTCGTGACGAAGCCGCTGAACGTGAGTTCCCAGACGAGGACGACCGCGACGGCCACGTCGCCGAGGTCCGTCAGGTCGTCGTCGGTGACGAGTCGCATCCCCGGCAGGCGGACGGAGAGGCCGTCGTCGTCGAGGCGAACCGGCGCGACCCGGCCGTAGAAGTGCAGGAAGACGGAGACGGGGTCGACCTTGTCGAACCACGCGTCCGCGCCGACGACGACCGCACCGGCGAGCGTGACGACCGAGTAGGCGACGAGCGCGGTCGCGAGGACCGACGGCCGAGTCGTGACGGCGGTCGCGGTCTCGACCCAGACGAGCGCGAGAATCCCCGCCACCGCCGGCCAGCGGCCGAGCCGCTCGGGATAGCTGACGAAGCCGTTCGGAACCGCCGAGACGACGGTTCGCCACGGGTTCAGCGCGCGCCACGTGTCGGCGACGAGGTACGAGAGCATCGTGTAGCCGGCGCGGAGTCCGGCGAAGACGACGATGACGGCGAAGCTGACGGTCGGAATCTGTGGGCCGGTGTACCCGAGGTACACCGCGAGCGCGAGGACCGCGAGACCGAGGACGCCGCCCGCGACCCGGAGCGCGCGCAGGACGCCGTCGGAGACGCCCGCTTCGGGGCCGGTCTGCCACAGGTGGACGCGCTCGATGAACCGGCGGTCGGTGACGAAACTGGCGAGGAGCGCGGACGCCCCGACGGTCGCGCCGCCGGTGGCGAGATAGAGCCACCGCGGGACCGCGAGGTTGTCCTGCGACGCGCCCGCGAGGCCGACCGCGGCGTTGCTCGCGGCCGCCGGGTCCGCGAGGAGCGACAGCAGACTCGCCAACAGGAGGCCGAGACCGAATCGCCTGAGGCTGGTGGGTCGGAGTCGGGTCATGATGCGAAGACGATAAACAGCATGAGGAAGCCGAAGTACAGCAGGACGAGGACGCCGAGCGCCCGGATGCGGAACGACTTGAGCTCGTCTTCCTCCTCGTAGTACGCCTCTCGATACGCCTCGACCTCCGCGGCGTCGAGGTCGTCGGGGTGTCTCGCGCCCCGGTGGAGGACCAGCAGTCGCTCGGTCGGATACGCCTCGCCGCACGCTGTGCAGGTGTGGCGGTCGCGCGTCGCGTCGGTGTCCGTGGTCATCCGATAGTCACTCGAAGTTCGGAGGGGTTGGCTTCTGAACGTTTCCATCGCGGGCGTCCGCGTCGGGCGGTGAGGGTCGAAAACATCGAAGCGCCGTCTCAGACCTCGAAGCGCATCGGCTCGAACGTCATGAACGCCGTCTCGTAGCCGTCGTGGCGGGCGACCTGCGGCGGCACGTCCACCGAGAGCGTCAGCGCGTCGCCGGGTTCGACGCCCTCGACGCCCGCGCCGTAGTGGTAGCTGAGGTCGGGGTCGAGCGTCCGGGCGAGTCGCGCGCCGTCGAGGACCGTCGTTCCGCCGCGTTCGAGCGTCGCTCTGACGCCCATCATCGGCAGGACGAACTCGTTGTGCGGCGTCCGCGCCGAGACGTAGAGGTACGCGCCGTCGACGCCGAACCGGGAGCCGTCGTCGACGACGAAGGCGTCGAACAGGGCGTCGGCGCTCGTCTGCCGGCCGAGGTGGCGACCGGGGAGGTCGCCGACGGCGGGCGCTTTCCCGGTCGGGACGCCCATCATCTCCATCGCGGGGACCGCGCCGCGCGACCCGGCCTCGTCGCCGAGTCGCCGCAGTTCCACGTCGTAGAGGTCGTCAGTCTCGAACGCGAACTCGAACGTCGCCGTCTCGGCCGACTCGAACCGCCCGGCGAACGAGCCGGTCCGGGAGAGCGAGGTGCCGCCGACGTGGACGCGGGCCTCGTAGTCGCCCTCGCCGTCGAGGACGTAGTTCGAGCCGTAGTGCATCCCCATCTGCTGGGAGAGCATCGGGTAGGCGACCTCCTCGCTCACGAGGTCGCCGTCGCGGAGAATCTCGATGGAGACGCCGGCGTCCAGCGGGAGGACGGTCCCCGTCTCGGCGTCCCACAGCGACGCCATGAGGTGAATCGAGTCGTCGGCCTCGACGACGGTCTTCTGAAGCTCCGAACCGGCGGCCGTCCAGAAGCGGTGGGGATACGAGTAGGTGAGCGCGACGCCGTACGGTCCGGCAGTCGTCTCCCCGTACATCTTCATCCCCTCGGTGATGGCGGGCAGATAGACCGCGGCCGGCCGGTCTTCGACGAGCGGCGGGTCGCGCCACGCCGACTGTCGTTCGAACCCGCCGAGACACCCCGCGGTCGCCGCGAGGGTTCCGATTCCGAGCGTCTTGATGGCGTCTCGTCGTTTCATGGTATCTCGGACCTCGTCGGCCCGCGTGGTGTGCCGCCGCGCGGAACCCGCGAGACGGTGATTGGCTCCGCTAGCGGCCCGGTGCCAATGTCGGTTGCGCTTCCCGGTCGGCTTTCGAGGGGCGTGTCGTCGTTATCAACCGACGGTTCGCCGCATCACGTTTATAACCCCGCTCGCGCTCCGTTCGAACGATGAACGACTCGCCGCTCGACGGTCTCGACGCCCGCGCCATCGCGCTGGCGTACCTCGGCTTCGGGACCGCCGGCATCCTCGGCGGCGAGTTACTGCTGTCGACCGTGTTGGGTTCGACCCCGACTCCCGCGGCCAAGGTCGTCGGCGGGCTGGTCTTCGTCGCCGTCTCCACCGCGTTCGTCTGGGTGCTCGTCGCCCGGAAGGACCGCCGAATCGAACGCCAACGGGCGTCAGTTCGGTCGTCGCTCGACCAGCTTCGCACCGTGGTCGCCGCGTCGCCGGTGCCGATTACCGCGGTCACGCCCGAGGGACGCGTAACGAGGTGGAACGACGCCGCCACGGAGACGTTCGGCTGGGAACGCGAGGAGGTGCTCGGCGAGCGAATCCCCTACGACGCGAGCGAAGGCGGTGAGAACAACGAAAGCGTCGAGGAGATTATCCGGCGGACCATCGCCGAAGACGGCCTCTCGAACGTCGCGGTCGAGCGACGACGCGCGAACGGCGACCACGGAGAGTTCCGCCTCTCGACGGCGGTCATCCGCGACGCCGACGGCGAGGTTTCCGAAATCGTCGGCGTCTTCGTCGACGTGACGGCACAACAGCGCCGGGAGCGGCGACTCCGCGAGTTCGAGCAGGCCGTCGAGCAGGCGGGCCACGCGATTTACCTCACCACGCCGGACGGAGAGATTACGTACGTCAACCCGGCGTTCGAGGAGACGACCGGCTACGACGCCGCGGAGGTCATCGGCGAACCGGCGTCGATACTCAGTTCGGGCGAGATGCCCGAGACGTACTACGAGCGGCTGTGGCGGGCCGTCCAGTCCGGCGAGACGTGGCAGGAGCGAATCATCGACCGACGGAAGGGCGGCGAGCTCTACACCGCGATACAGACTATCGCGCCCATCGAGAGCAACGGCGACATCGACGGCTACGTCGCCATCCAGTCCGACGTCACCGAGTCGGAGCTGACCAGACAGCGGCTCGGCGTCCTCAATCGGATGTTCCGGCACAACCTCCGAAACCGGATGAACGTCATCGAGGGCTACGCGGAGCTGATTCGCCAGAACGAGGCCGCGGTCGCCGACGAGGAACTCGCCGATGCCGCCGAGGCCATCGTCGAGGCGGCGGGAAACCTCGCGTCGCTCTCCGAGAAGGCACAGACGGTCTCGGACGCCCTCGAATCCGAGGGAACGCCGCGGCGCGTCTCGACGCTCGTCGAAGACGCCGTGTCGCGGGCCGAATCGGCGTATCCGGAGGCGACGATGCGGACGGACATCGAGACGGGACTCCACGCGCGAGTCGACAGCCGCGTCGGCGCGGCGCTCGACGAGCTAATCGCGAACGCGCTCAAACACGGCGGTGAGACCGTTCACATCGACGTGTGCCGAACCGAAGACGACGACTCGAAACTCGTCGTGCGAGTCGCCGACGACGGCCCGGGCATCCCCGACGAGGAGTGGCGAGTCATCAAGCGCGGCGAGGAGACGCCGCTCGAACACGGGACCGGGATGGGTCTGTGGCTGGTCCACTGGGTCGTCAAGAAAGCGGGCGGGAGCATGGAGCTGGAGCCGTCTCGCCTCGGGGGAGCGGCCGTGACGCTGAAGCTTCCAATCGGGTCGGAGCGGCCGCGGCCGTGGTTTCCGACCGACGAGTGACCGCGTCTAGTATTGCGTGACTAGAACAATTCTAACGCCGAGCCCCGAGTGGTGATACCCGTCGAGCGAAGCGACCGGTCAGGCGTCGAGGAGTTCGACGAGGTTCCCCTCGGGGTCGCGGACGAACGCGATTCGCGTGCCGCTTTCGGTCGTCTGCGGTTCGCTGAGCGTCTCGGCGTCCGACGGGAGTTCGGCGACCGCGGCGTCGACGTCGTCCACCGAGAGCCCGAGGTGGGTCGCGCCGGGGCGGTTGAGCGTCGGCTCGTCGGCGTCGGCGCCGACCGGGTCGTATTCGACGAGTTCGACGCGCACGTCGCCGCCATCGAGGTGGGCGAACCGCGCCGACGCGCCGTCGACGGAGACCGCGGTGGCGAACTCTTCGCCGCCGACTTCGAAGCGGGAGACGACCGGCAGGTCGAGCGCGTCGCGGTAGAATTCGAGCGTCGAATCGAGGTCGCGGACGGTGATGCCGACGTGGTGGGCGTTGGTGTTCACGGTTCGTCTGCGCGCGCAGAGCCTCAAAGGCGCTTCGCTCGGAACGCGGAACGCGAGGCGGCGGCGTCGACGGAACGTCCGACCCCGCGCCGCCGCCGGAGACCGTATCGCATATACCCGCTCGGCCGCCCACGTAGGATACGATGGAACCGAGAGGTGCGCGACGCGAGGTGGTGCGACCGTGAGCGAACCGTTCGTCGAATCGCTCCCCGGACGGGCGGTCCCCAAGTCGTTCGTCGCCGAGCTCGAAACGAAAGAGGCGATTCAGCAGGCCGTCGCGGTCCGCGGCTACAACATCGAACGCGACGGCGAGACGGTTCAGCACGCCTATCAACTGGTCGTGAACGTCCGCGGGAAGTACATCCTCGGCCTCCACCTCTCGAACGGGACGTGGCGGGTCGTCTTCGACACCCGCGACCACCCGAAACTCGCACAGGAAGGCCCGCGGGCGGCCTACGAGGCCGTCCACGACGCGCTCTACGAGCGCGCGCCCTCCGACGCGGAGATAGATTTCGAGTCGACGCCGCGGTTCTGGAACGCCTCGCAATAGGGGCACAGGCGGCTCTTTCGGCCGATTCGACGGTCCCAACTCCGTGAGCGGCGCGTGTGAAACGCGCGTGACCGGCGCGCGCCGCGGCCGACGACCCGCCGGCACCCCACACCACCGTGTCCGCAGAAACCCGAGGCGTGACGGTTCGAACCGGCGTGTCACGCGGGCGAGAGAGTCTGATTCGGGGGTGTCGAGCGCCAACGGGCCAGTCCGCCGCCGACCGCATCCTCCGATGGTACGCAGGTGGGATGGAACGGCTTAAATCCCGAATTCGGGCGTTAGGAGCGCCCTAACCCCTCGAATAGACCGGTAAGCCACTGCGAAATTAAATATATCCAGAACATACGGAAGGCCAACAGGAGCCGGAACAATGTGGCCGCTCGCGGTCCCGTGTGGTGGGCACGAGGTGGGTCTGAGGCCGGTCCTGGGTAGAACAATGGATATCAAGAAATTCCTTAGCGAATCACGCGCAGTCTCGCCGGTCATCGGCGTCATCCTCATGGTCGCGATTACCGTCATCCTCGCGGCCGTCATCGGTACCTTCGTCCTCGGTCTCGGCGACCAGGTCGGCGACACCGCCCCGCAGGCGAGTTTCAGCTTCGACTACGACGATGACTCGAACATTCTGACCATCACGCACGAAAGCGGTGACGCCATCGCCTTCGAACGGCTGAGCGTGTCCGAAAACTCGGATGCGAGTGTGACCGACGAAATTACCGGCGACGCTAACAGCGACGGCAACATGAACGCCGGTGACACCATCGCCGTCGATTTCGGTTCTGATCTCGACGACGGCGACGAAGTGCGCCTCGTCTGGACCTCCGAGTCCGGCTCCAACTCCGCGACCCTGCAGACGTACACGCGCTGAACGGTCCGCGGCGACACAGCCAAGCAACCTCGACTTTTTCGACCGTTACTCCGTGAGCGACAGCACCATCCGATTCTGGTACCAATCACGCATGAGGGGTGAAACGCCTTCTCAGTACTAGTTTATAGCTTCGGAGAACGTCAGACTATCTGTTAGGTTAGAACGCAGGCGTTGGAGGACCGATTCGAATTTTTCTCAACGGTCGCCTCTCGTCCGGCACACCTAGGAGAAACACAACTATGCAAATCAAGACAATGTTCACGGAGTCCCGTGCAGTCTCGCCGGTCATCGGCGTCATCCTCATGGTCGCGATTACAGTCATCCTCGCGGCCGTCATCGGTACCTTCGTCCTCGGCCTCGGCGACCAAGTCGGCGACACCGCCCCGCAAGTGAGCTTCAGCTTCGACCACAACAGTAGCAATGGGGACCTCGTCATCACCCACGAGAGCGGCGCTTCAATCGACCCGGCTCGCGTGACCATCGCAGGACCGATTGACGAAGACGGGGACGCCTGGGACGAAATCGATACGACTGCGACTGAGATATCGGCAGGGAGCTCGGTTACCGTTGGAGCGACAGGTGACTCGTTCGAATCTGGTGAAACCGTCCGCGTCGTCTGGACCTCCGAGTCCGGCTCCAACTCCGCGACCCTCCAGCGCTGGACCTACAACGCGTAAGCCGGGTCGCTGAATCGGAACCGACCCCCACCGAGCCCCGTTCGGACTAACGATTTCTTTCGGACCCGTCCCGCAGAGACATCCGTATCTCGGTGTTTAGTATTGTATTCTTAGAACAAACTTATTCGTCGGCAGTACGTAGGGTCGGATAGAGAGTCCATGTCCAGCGACCCACCCGCCGTCGCCTTCCTCCGCGAGCACCGCGAGGACGTCGCCGGCCTCGCGGCGGCGCTCGTCGGCCACGACACGCAGAACCCGCCGGGAGACACGCGGGAGCTCGCGTCGTGGCTGGAATCGTTCTTTTCAGACCTCGGTATCGACGCCGAGCGCGTCGCCTCGGACCCGACGAAGCCGAACCTCGTGGCGACGCTCCCGGGCGCGACAGACCGGATGCTCGTCCTGCTGGGCCACCTCGATACGGTCCCGTTCGATGCGTCCGAGTGGACGCGCGACCCGCTCGGCGAGCGAGTCGGAGACCGGCTCTACGGGCGCGGCGCGACCGACATGAAAGGGGCAGTCGCCGCGATGCTCGCGGTGGCGAAGGCGTACGTCGAAACCGACACGGTGCCGGCGACGACCCTCGTGTTCGCGTTCGTGAGCGACGAGGAAGTCGCCGGGAACGCGGGGATGCCGACGCTACTCGACCGGCGCGGGCTCGACGCGGACGCCTGCGTCATCGGCGAGACGACCTGCGAGAGCGACTGCCACTCGGTGACCGTCGCCGACCGCGGGAGCATCTGGCTGGAACTCGAATCGACGGGGACCGCCGCCCACGGCTCCCGGCCGATGCTCGGCGAGAACGCGATTCACCGGCTCTACCGCGCCGTGAACGACATCGAATCGACGCTCGGCGAGGTCCGGTTCGACTTCGACCCCGCGGTGCGGGCGCTCGTCGACGAGTCCGTCGAGTACTACGCGCCGCGGTTCGGCGCGGACGCGGCGCGAGAGCTGTTCGAGCGGCCGTCGGTCAATTTGGGCGTCCTCTCGGGCGGCGACCGGGTGAACGTCGTCCCCGCCGCGGCGCGGGCGAACCTCGACATTCGCGTGACGGCGGGCGTCGAGACGGAGGCGGTTCTCGACACGGTCCGGGACGTAGTCGCCGGCCACGACGGCGTCGAGATTTCGGACGCCGACTGGTCGGTCGGGACGTTCGAGGACCCCGACGACGCGCTGGCGAACGCCGTGAGTTCGGTCGCCGAGAGCGTCACCGGCGGGCGCGTGTACCGCCGAAGCGCGACCGGCGGCGGCGACGCGAAACGGATGCGAAACGCGGGTATCCCGACCGTCGAGTTCGGCCTGGGGACTGAGACGGCCCACGCGGTCGACGAGTTCACCACGGTCGGGGCGCTCGTCGGCAACGCCGAGGTGTACGCCCGCCTCCCCGACGAGCTGTTGCGGCAATTCGATAGTGGTACCGGAACGTTTGATTCGACAGGCGCGACATCAGCAGACACGACTCCTTCGCGGCGCGACCGGCGAGAAACGAACTCGCGATGACACCCGACAACGCACTATGACACCCGACGAACTCCGCACGACGATTCCGGCCCTCGACGAAGTCACGTATCTGAACACCGGCGCGCACGGCCCGAGTCCGCGTCCCATCGTGGAGCGGGCGACCGAGTTCCTCGAATACCACGAGTACGAGTCGCCGGGCGACGACGGTCCCTATCCGGCCGCGTTCGACGCCTACGAGGCTGTCCGCGAGGACGTGGCCGCGTTCATCGGTGCCGAGACCGAGGAGGTGGCGCTGACCCAGAGCACCACCGACGGCATCAACCGCATCGCCACCGCGCTCGACTGGGAGCCGGGCGACGTGGTCGTCCGGACCGACCTCGAACACCCGGCGGGCATCCTCCCGTGGCGGCGACTCGAACGCGAGGGCGTCGAGGTCCGCGTCGTCGAAAGCGACGCGGGGCGGCTCGATATGGACCAGTACGCCGAGGCCGTCGCCGACGCCAAACTCGTCTGTTTCAGCGCCCTGACGTGGAACTACGGAACGCGACTCCCCGTGACCGAACTCGCAGATATCGCCCGCGACGCCGGCGCGCTGACGGTGGTCGACGCGGTCCAGTCGTTCGGCCAGTACCCCGTCGACGTGGACGACTGGGGGGCAGATGTCGTCGCCGGAGCGGGCCACAAGTGGCTACTCGGGCCGTGGGGCGCTGGCTTCCTCTACGTCCGACGCGAGGTCGCAGAAGACATCGAACCGCACGCCGTCGGCTACCGCGGCGTCACGGAGCCGAACGCCGACGGCCTCGACTTCGCGCCGGGGGCCAAACGCTTCGAGGTCGGAACCACCAACCCCGCGCCGCACGTCGCGCTCCGGGAGGCTATCGATATCGCCGAGCGCGTCGGCCTCGACCGAACCGAAGAACACGTGCGCGACCTCGCGAACCGGTTTATCGAAACCGTTCCCGAGGGTAGGCTGTTGAGCCCGCACGACCCCGAATCGGGGCTCGTCTCGTTCGAAGTCTCCGACCCGGAGGGAACGGTCGAACGCCTCAAGTCGGCGGGAGTGGTCGTCCGGACGCTTCCCGAGCCGACGGCGGTCCGCGCGTCGTTCCACAACTTCAACGACGAGTCGGACGTGGCGGCGCTTCGCGACGGACTCGACGGGGAGTGGTAGGTTCAGCGCAGTATCTGCCACGGCGGTAAACGTTCATATCCACCGACGCGGAAGCCCCGGGCATGCATCCCACGGCACGCAAGTTCGCCGACCAAGTACGCGATTCTCACGGCTTCGAAGCGACCATCGAGGAGTTCCCCGAGGGGACCAAGACGGCCGATGACGCGGCGGCGGCTGTCGGCTGTGACGTCGCCCAAATCGTCAAGAGCATCGTGATGCGCGTGGGCGACGAGACGGTCGTCGTCCTCACGAGCGGTGCGAACCGCGTCGACGAAGGCTCGCTCGGCTCCGAGTTCGGCGTCGAACAGGGCTCGGTTCGAAGCGCCGACCCCGACGAAGTGAAAGAGGCGACCGGCTGGAGCATCGGCGGCGTGCCGCCGACCTGCCACGCGACGGACTGTCCCGTCCTCGCGGACCCGACGTTCGAGTCGTTCGACCGGATTTGGGCCGCCGCGGGGACGCCCGAGGCGGTGTTCCGGCTCACGCCGGACGACCTACGGGCGCTCTCCGAACCGCGGTTCGTCGACGTGTTCGAGTGAGACGGGAGCAGAATCGAGGCGAACACCCGGCACGCTCCACCACCGACCGCGGCGAGCACAACACCACGATGTCCGCTGTTCTTCACCGTCGGAACGGAGTTCGCATCGCCGGAGAGAAACGGTGAAACTGCCGCAAAACTACTGCGAGACGACCGGAGCGCCGCGGCTGGTGCGTCGAGTAAGATAAACTCTCCTTTCGGAGAAAATGATTACTGAATGTGGCCTTCGCGCCGGAGCTGGTCCGCGTCCTCGCCGGTGTAGCGCCATTCGATGTTGGCTTTCTCGTCCTGCCAGTCCCACGGTTCGACGAGCACGACGTCGCCCTCGTTAATCCACGTGCGGTACTTCATGCGGCCGGGGATGCGGCCCATGCGGTTCTTTCCGTCTTCACAGCGGATTCGGACGTGGTTGCCACCGTTGTGCTCTGTGACGACTGCGAACAGCTCGTTGTCGTTGGGCATTCGAAGGTTTCGACGCCCTTGATTTTCACTCACATTCTTGCTCGGGGACGGAGACGGATAACTTATCGGATACTCGTGATACCAAATGTCACGGCGTTGAAACTGGATGGTTGGGGGTTCGAACACCACGTTGTCCGCTGTTTTTCGACAGATTGGCCGGTAGCAGGGGAAGTGGTGCGTGGGTGCAACCCACACGGATCGTCCGAGGTTCCGTTGGAAGTCTCGTTCGTGGCGAATCATGTTAGTTGAGAGTCATGTGAGGGGAGTCATGTTAGAGGTCGGGCATCGCTGGGTCGTCGCTGAGAGCGGGGGCGAGTGCGACGAGAGTCTCGATGATTCCCCTACAACACCACTTTGTCCGCAGTTATTCGTCGTCTCAGCCCCTGAAAAGACGCGTTCACCGATTCACGGAGCTTCGCAGAGTCACGGAGAACAGATTCCGTCGGGAGTCGAAGACGAGCGAAGAAGTCGGTCGACTCGACCGGACGAGACTAACCACGCGGTTGTGTGACGACCCGTGTCAACGAGCGGTCGGGAACTGTTCGGTGGGTGTTGACACGGACACCATGTTGTCCGCTGTTCTCGGCGAGTGTGAACGAGGGGGACGAGACGGCGTGAGACGGGGAACACTCACACCACTTTGTCCGCTGTTCTCGGTGAGAGGCGGTACCCCCCATCGTCGTGAGCCGGTTCTCTACCGTCGGGTTCCGACCGGTCGGATTAGTTTATAGTTCCAAAGGCGTGAACGAAAAGAGCGGTCCGCAGACAGCCCCTATACAACTATTATAATTGCCTGTATTACGGACTTAGTTTAAATTACAGTATAATAAATCTTTCTCTAATTAAAAACAAGCGGAAGCGTCCAGTTGAACCACTTGTCACCCTCGTCTCCCAGAACAGCGGACAAAGTGGAGGGGGTGTGTTCCCGCCAATCTATATAAAGGACGAGAACAGCGGACACTGCGGACGCGGTGGTTTTATCAATGAAGTGGTCGAACCGTGGTAGTATGCCCCTATTCGAGCGGGACACCGAGATTTATCGGGACAGGGACGCCCTCCGGGAGGACTACCAGCCCGAGGAACTCGTGGGGCGTGACGAGGAACTCCGCACGTTTCAGGCCGCACTCCAACCGGTCATCAACGGCGAACAGCCCAACAACATCTTCCTCTACGGGAAGACCGGCGTCGGCAAGACCGCGGCGTCGCGGTACCTACTCGGTCACCTCCGCGAGGACGCGAGCCACTACGACGACATCCACCTCACCGTCGTCTTCCTGAACTGCGACGGACTCACGAGTTCGTATCAGATCGCCACTCGACTCGTCAACGAGTTCCGGTCGGAGTCGAACCAGATCAGCACGACGGGCTACCCGCTCGGCTCCGTCTACGAGATGCTCTGGCAGGAACTCGACGACTGCGGCGGGACGATAATCATCGTCCTCGACGAAATCGACCACGTCAACGACGACAGCATCCTCTATCAACTCCCGCGAGCGCGGGCCAACGGGAACCTCGACGCGGCGAAGGTCGGCCTCATCGGCATCTCCAACGATTTCTCGTTCCGCGACGACCTCTCGCCGAAAGTCAAAAGCTCCCTGTGCGAACAGGAGATTCACTTCCCCGCGTACAACGCCAAGAACCTCCGCGCCATCCTCGAACAGCGCGCCAAAGTGGCGTTCCGCGAGGGCGTCCTCGCCGACGAGGTGATTCCGCTCTGTGCCGCCTACGGCGCGAAAGACGCCGGTGACGCCCGCCAGTCCATCGACCTGTTGATGAAAGCCGGCGATTTGGCCCGCGACGACGACACCGACCGCATCGAGGAAGAACACGTCAAGCGCGGTCGGCGCGCCCTCGAACGCGGCCGCATCAAAGAGGGCATTAACGGCCTGACCGAACACGGTCACCTCGTTCTCTACTCGCTTTTGACGCTCGAACTGGAAGACGAGACGCCGATTCGCTCCCGCGACGTTCGCCCCCGCTACACCCGCTTTACCGAACTCGCCAACCGAGACCCGCTCGTCCCGCGACGGATGCGCGACCACCTCAGCGAACTCGCGATGCTCGGCATCGTCTCAGTCACCGAGCGAAACGAAGGCCGTCGCGGCGGAACGTACCGCGAGTACGCCCTCGATATGGACGTCGGGCTCATCGTCTCGGCCATGCGCGATACCATCGAACTCGTGGGCGTCCACGAGACGGTCGAACCCTTCCTCGACGGAGAGAAGACGAGCACGCTCGACGACTTCATCGAGCAGTAGGCGACATCGACTGCGATTACTGCGGACATCGTGGTGTCGGTTTCGCGTCCGGTCGCCGAAGCGGTGCTCTCCTGCGCGTTACGGACTGACAAAACGGTTCTCCCCCGCGTTCCGACACTGCCTGTTCCGCGCGGAACTGACTACTAATTGAGTAACTCTCGTAACGCGCGTCTCGAAACGAGCGTTCGTCGGACGCGCCGAGTTCTCTTTGGGGCCAGTTCCCGGCCGCTTTGAACACCACCATGTCCGCGGTAATCGGCTATTTTCGCCGCTTACTAGAACAGCGGACATTGTGGTGTACCAATCCGTCCACGACGTCCTATCTCAGCGATAGCGCCTCTATTCGTGGCTTCTATCGGGATAACAGCGGACATGCTGGTGTTCGGCGTCGCGCCTTTCGACGCGCGTAATCTGCCCGTGAAATCGCGTCTTCGACAACAGCGGACGCGACGGTGTTCGACTGTCGTTCGTCTCAGCTCCGAACTCACTCGTCACCGACTGCCCGATACTCGGACGGAGCCCTCCGTCTGGAACACCACGTTGTCCGCTGTTCTTCGGGTGTTCGAACAGCCACTCGGCTTTCCTTCCTCGCGCTCTTCGCGCGCGAAATCGTTGCCCCGAACCGTTCCCCGTCTACTCGTCTCGCTCGCTGGGCCGCCGCGCGTCACTCGTCGCGAGTTTCGAGGACGGCGTCGGCGATTTCTTCGGGGTACTCGGCGGCGACGCGAACGAGTGCGTCGTGGAACTCGCGGCCGGTCAGGTCGCGCACGTCGTGTTCCCGGCGCAGGAGCGATTCGACTTCGAACTCGGCGTCGTCCAGTCGGTCGAGCGTCTCGGTTCGGACGTAGATGCTCTTTGCGGTCGTCGCCTCGAACTCGAACGCCGGGCCGCCCTCCGCTTTCGTCGCTTGTTCCGTGTCGTCGGCGACTGCGCTCTCTTCTCCCGTGTCCGACTCGGCCGCTTCCTTGGCCTCGTCGAGTTTCTCGCTTTCGCCTAGTTCGTCGCTTTCGTCTGGCTCTTCGCCTTCGTCACTCTCGCCGTCACCGTTCTGCTTCTCGTCGCCGCCATCCGATTCCTCGCTCGCGTCTTCCGACTCGGATTCGTCCGCGGTCTCAGACTCGACCCCCGGTTCGGCATCTGACGTCTCGGGCGCGTCGGACGCGGTTTCGTCCGGAACCTCCTCGTCGTCGGACTCTGACTCAGATTCCATCGCCTCGCCGAGGCCGGCGAATCGGTTCTCCTTAGGCATCGTTCGTCCCTCCGCGCTCGACGATTTCCGCGAGCTGGTCGAGTCGGTCCAACATGTCGTTCGATGGGTCGTACTCCCGGAGCGTCTTCCCGTCGCGCCAGGCGCGACTGAACGCGATTCGGTGTCTGATTCCCGGTCCCTTCGAGTCGGGGTCGTCGAACAGGTCCGAGTGGGCGAACGGCGGGATGAACCGCTCGAAGGGGGAGTCTTCGAGGTTGCGGATGATACGTTTTTCCTCGTTGTTCCCCGTGAGGTCGTTCGGGACGATGGCGAGGATGTCGAGGTCGACCTCGCGGCGAATCGGCCCGATCTGCTGTTCGAACATCCGCTCGAAGCCGCTCACGCTCGGTTCGCTCATGAGGAGCGGGACGACGACGTTCCCGGTTCCGATGAGCGCCGCGTCGGAAAGCGGGCCGAGGCTCGGCGGCGAGTCGATGACGATGTAGTCGTAGTCGTCGCCGAGAAGCGGGTCGACGATTCGGCGGCGGACCCAGAGCACGCCGAACGTCGAGTTCCGAACGCGGTCTTCGATGTCGTCGAGGTCGACGTGCGAGGGAAGCACGTCGAAGCTCTCGCGGTCGCGTATCACCTCGTGTACGTCGATGGGGTCGTCGTCGGTCAGCACGTCGCCGATGTTCGGCTCCGACGACTCGTAGGCGTCTTTCAGTCCGACGCCCTCGGTCGCGTTCCCCTGCTGGTCGAGGTCGACCAACAGCACGTCGTTGCCCCGCGCGGCGAGCGCGTCCGCGAGGTTGATGGCAATCGTCGTCTTTCCAACCCCTCCCTTCTGGAGGGAGACGCTCACGGCTCGCGACACTTATCGGCCCCCCGTCGAAGAGCGATTTCCACAAATTGTACACAGTGTACGCTGTGTCTGCTGTCTGAGCGGTGCAAACTCCGTTTGAATTGCGAGCTGTGCGGACATTTGAGGGCTCGAACTGACCTTCCGCGGCGTGCCACATAATTTTATCCACGACTTTTGAACCGTTAGGACTGCTTCTACATTCTACACATTCTACAATTTTTAGAAATTTTAAAAATTGTAAAAACCGCAGATTCACGCCCAGTGACTCGTCTCCGTTCCGACCTGAACAGTCTCCGCTTCGCTCGACGTGTCCGATTCTCGAACATCGTCCGAACTCTTTGATGTTCTCGCAGTGCACGAATCTCCCGCGGTGCAGACCGTCTATGAATTTCACAATTTCTACAATTTGTAGAGTGTCTGTGAATTCTAAAACTCGGGAACCGTGCGAACCTCGCGAGCGGTGCACACCGCGTGGGCGGTTTCGACTGCCTCCGCTGTTCGCGCCGCCCTCACAGTCCGTCCAGTTTCGACTGTTCGAACGTCGTCTCCGACCGGCATCCGATTCGCACTGGAACCGAAGAAAATGGGTATTCAGTGTCGCTCGACCGAGGATACTGCGGACATAGTGGTGTACCTCTCGGCGGTCGCGTCCGACTCAGTTGGCGAGTTTGTCGGCGAACTTCTCGCGGACCTTCTCGACTTTCGGGCTCGCGTGGAACTGGCAGTACGCGTCGTTGGGGTTCTTCTCGAAGTAGTCCTGGTGGTACTCCTCGGCCTCGTAGAACGTCTCCAACGGGACCAACTCCGTGACGACGTCGTCGTCGTACTCCTCGTCGAGCGCCTCGATGTAGGCCGACGCCTGCCGCTCCTGTTCGTCGTCGTGGAACAGGACGATAGAGCGGTACTGCGTCCCCACGTCCGGCCCCTGTCGGTTGAGTTGCGTCGGGTCGTGGACCGCGAAAAACACGTCGAGCAGTTCGTCGTAGCCGACGACTGCGGGGTCGTACTCGACCTGCACGACTTCGGCGTGGCCGGTGTTCCCCGAACAGACCTGTTCGTAGGTCGGGTTCTCCGTCTCGCCGCCGGCGTAGCCCGACGTGACCTCGCTGATGCCGTCGAGTTCCTTGAACGCGGCCTCGACGCACCAGAAACAGCCGCCGCCGAACGTCGCAGTCTGTGTGCTTCCCATAGCCCCGGTTACGTCGCCGAGGAATTAAGCCCCGCGGCGGGGGCAGTCGCGGCCGGGGCCCGCACTCGTCGACGACCGCGAACCCAGCGGTGGTTGACGAGCGAGCCCCGGCCGCGTACGCGAGTTTTCCCGACCAAACTGTACGCGAAGCCAACATTTATCCGCTCTGTCTGTCAGCAATTACCATGGAAGACGTATTCGTCGCGAGGCTCATGTCCACGAACCTCCACACGGTCACCCCAGACACGCTCGTCGAAGACGCGGCGCAGTTGATTCTCGACAACAACATCAGTTCGGTCATCGTCGTCGACGAGGACAACCGGCTCGAAGGCATCCTGACGACGACCGACTTCGTCGACATCGTCGCCAAGAGCCAGCCGAAAGCGCAGACGACCGTCGAGCGGTACATGACCACCGACGTGATTACCGCGGGCGCACAGGACTCCATTCTCTCCGTCGCGGAGTCTATGACCGAACACGGCTTTCACCACATGCCCGTCGTCGACGAGGAGGAAGGCGTCATCGGGATGATAGCCACGTCGGACCTCGCCGCGTACCTCTCGCAGACCGGACAGTTGGCGCGGTCGTAACGCAGTCTCTTCTGCCTGACTCCGCGCTACTCCACCTGCTCGGAGAGGCTCTCGACGATGCTCGCCAGCCGCGGGTCCGTCGCGTTGCCGTGGTGGACCGCGAGGGGCGAGACGCTCACCTCGCCGTCGACCATCGCGCGGCGGTCGCTCCCGACCGGATAGCGGTCGCGGTGTTCGTCGTCGAGCGGGAACGGGTTCTCGAAGCCGACGGCGTCCGGCCACGAGACGTCCTGCAGTCGGACGTAGACCTCGCCGTCGTCGAGGTCGTGTTCGCGGTCGCCGTCCGGGAGCGCGCCGGCGTCGGCGTGGTGGTCGACCTGCTGGTCGTAGTCCGCGAAGGGTCGGGTCACGCGCATCCGGGGGCTCGGCACGTCTGCCGGGGCGTTGACGTTCAGGAGGTCGACCTCGTCGAACACGTCGGTCCCGAAGACGCGCTCGGTCAGGGCGCGGGCGACTCGCGCGGGGCGGGAGAAGTCGTACTCCTCGGGCGGGTGGCAGAAGAAGTCCCGCGCGTGGTAGCTGGAGACGGCGATAGCGGGCGTCCCGAGGAACGCGGCCTCGACGCCCGCGCCGACGGTGCCCGACCGGCCGACGACGTAGTTGCCCGCGTTCGGGCCGTCGTTGATACCGGAGACGACGATATCGAAGTCCGCGTCGAGGCCGCGAAGGCCGTAGGCGACGCAGTCCGCGGGGGTGCCTTCGAGGGCGTACCCCCACGGGTGGTCGCGGCGGACCGCGCGTTCGTTTCTGGCGCGGCCGACCCCGCTTTGGTTCTCGGCGGGCGCGACGACGGTCACGTCGCCGACGGCGGTGAGTTCCTCGCGCATGGCGGCGATGCCGGGCGCGTCGATGCCGTCGTCGTTGGTGAGGAGGATTCGAAGCGGAGACGGGGAGTCGGTCATCGGGTCGTGAATTTCCGCCGGTCGCCGTAGCTATTCCGGATTCGGACCCGACGGCGTCGCCGCCTTCCGGCCCGTCGTCGAAAACGGGTCGTACTCCACGTCGTCGATGGTCGCCCGCCAGTACGGCAGGTCGCCCGTCGGGAGGGTCCACGCCACTTCGGCCGCCGCGGGGACCCGAATCCCGTTCACTTCGCGGTAGTCGCGGAACCGTCCCGTCCACGGACGCCGCTCGTACTCGCCGTGCCCCGTCTCGCGCCACCGGTCCGCGGTGACCCGCGCTATCTCGTCGGTCTCGTCGAAGTGGAACACGACGGTCGCGGTCGACCCGCCGTGGGAGAGCGTCGCGCGGGCCGAACGGTCGTCTCTCGGCTCCCAACTGACGCCGTGGCCGGGGAGAAACGCGGTCGGAAACCAGACCATCTCGGCGAGGTATCGGGAGAGTTCGCCCTCGTCCAACTCGGGCGACTGCGGGGCGTCCGCGACGGTGACCACCGAGAGGAGCGTCGCTTCGAGCGTCCCCGCGCCACCGACGAACGCGTCGGCGACTCGAACCGACAGGAACGGCACGAGGGCGATTCGGGCGTCCCAGACGAACCCCGGCGGGTCGACCGTGTAGTGCTGGGTCGCCGTCATCGGCTTCCACGGTGAGTCCGCGTCGCCGAGTCTGAACTCGCCCGTCTGGCGGAGCCGAACCGACCGAACGAGCGGAGGTTCGTCGGGAAGCACGCGTTCGAGATACCGTCGAACCGGAGCGGGAAGGTCGGTGGTATCCGGTGTGTCAGTCCCCGTCTCGTCTCTCTCGGTCGATTCGGCGTACTCCCGCCGGAGCGTATTCAGCAGTCGGGCGGCCGTGTCGTCGGCCCGTGCCCGAATTGCGGCGAGGAGAACGCCGACGGCGAGCGCGCCGCCGGCAACCGCGATGCCGAGTCGTCCGAGCGTTCGATTCCGTTCCATACCGGCCGATACGAGTGAGACGGATATGAGCCTCGTCGTCGTTCTCGCGAGTCGGTATCGACCAAACTCCTGTCAACGAGACGTTCAAACATCCGAGACTCTCACGAACGCGTGAATATAATTCAAACGACGACTTTATGTAATTAAGTTCGTACTAACGAACGAATGCGCACCGAACCGATGCGGCCGGCACGCCGGGCACCCGCCGACATCGCGGTTAATCTCCCGTTAATGCGCCTGTTTTCGGAAGATACGTCTCCGCCACCGTCGGTGGTCCTCCCGTCGCCGACCGCCGCGACCGCCGCGACCGCCGCGAGCGATACGGACCGCCGCCACCGGGCCGCCGTCTCCGCTCGCCGCCGAACGGCCCCGAGAGAACGCTCCGACTCGATTGCGCTCCGACCCGTCTCCGCGAGCGAGGTGGGCGTTGCGTGAGCTCCGTCGACGGGGGCGACGACGTGCCGTGGGACGACGTGGGCTTCGTCATCAGCTCTCGCTACCGCGTCTCCGTGCTTGACCGGCTCTCCGAGGGCCCGGCGACGCCGACGCAGATCGCCACCGATTCGGAGAGCGCGGTCGCCCACGTCTCGCGGGCGTTGCAGGAACTCAGAGACCGCTCGCTCGTGGAACTCCTCGTCCCGGAACAGCGCCGAAAAGGGCGGGTGTACGGCATCACCGACGACGCCGAGAACATCTGGCACGTCATCCAAACACAGCAGATGGCGTGACAGCGGTCGTCTCGCGGCCGATGAGCCGACCCGGACGACTCACTTCGTGGCGATTCGCTCGGACCCCTTGCTCAGGAGCTGGTAGGTCCGCTTGGCGAGGTTCATCCCGACGCCGGTCGACTCGACGACGTAGTACGGGACGAGCTCGCCGCCGAACTTCGATTTGTAGTTGCAGAGCCGCTCCGTGTTCGCGCCGACGAGGTCGTACTTCGTGACCGACGCGAGCGCCTCGTCTTCGACGATGTCCTCGATGATGGTCCAGTGGAGCAGGCTGTTGATGCTGACGCCGTCGTACTCCCCGCGCGCACCGCCGAGCCAGAAGTAGCCCACCTCGGCGGAGAAGGGGACGATCATCCCGCTGAGGTACTCGCCGTCGGGGTCGCGGGCGACGTACACCCGACACCGGTCGCCGAGGTTCTCGACCAGCGACTCGACGAACTCCCACGGCATCCCGAACGGTTCGTCCTGCTCGTCGTACCGCGACACCACGTCGTCGTAGACGACGCGAGCGCCGTCGAGTCCCTCGTCCGCGATGGTGATGTCGAGGTCGCGGGCCTGCCGAATCTCGCGGCGGAGACTGCTACTGAACTGGGCCTGTATCTCGTCGAGCGAGCGCCCGTCGAGGTCGAGCCGGTAGGTAAACGAGGGCTTGACCGCGAAGCCGGTCCACTCGAACGGGCGGGGGTCGAGATACGCCGGCGAGCAGAGCAGGCGGACGAACGTCCGGTTCGAGCGGATGCCGAGTTCCTCGACCACGAGGTCGGCGAACTCGCGGTTCACCGACTCGTAGGCGCTCTGCTTCGGGCTGTTCGGCATCATCACCGGGCCGATGTATGGAATCGCCATCGACGGCGGCGGGGAGACGACGACCCGTCCGAGGGGGTTCCGGCGGACGAACGTCGGGAACAGCGCGACCGGCTCTTGGCCCTTGAAGACGCCGAACAGGTGCATTTCGCCGTCGAAGTGCTCGTCGATTGCGGCGAGCACTGCGGGGGTGTGGAAGACTTCGGTGCCCGACGAGGGGAGCGCGGCTCCCCACTCGTCGAGGCTCAGGGGTTCGATACGGAGTTGTGACATGTGTCGTGGTCGTGTGGTTGGGTGGTCGTCGGTCGGTGCGTCGGTCGGTGCGTCGGTCGGCGCGGCGGGCGGGTCGTCATCGGTGGAGGAACCCCGAGACGAGCCGCGACGGGAAGCTCGTCCCGTTTCCCCGGGACAGCATCTCGATGCCGGGGCCGAGGCGGCTCTTGTACAGGTGCGCGATGGTCCTGACCGGGAGCGCGCCGTGTTCGATTTGGTAGAACGTGACGAGTTCGGGGTTGTACTTGCTCTTGTAGCGGTTGAGCCGGCGGTTGTTCGCGCCGACGAGGTCGTAGCGGCGCATCCCGGCGTCCATCCCGTCGCGCATGATGCGCCAGTCCAGCAGGTCGTTGACGTCGATGCCGAAGTCCCGCTGGGGCCGGACGCCGCCGAGCCAGCGGTAGAGCGTGTCCCCGTACTGGAGGACGAGAATCCCGCTCACGAACGCCCCGTCGTACCGGAAGACGTAGGGGCGGACCTGCCCCGCCGGGAGCGAGTCGTACAGGTCCATGACGAACTGCGGCGGCACGTCGAACGACATGTCCTGTTCCTCGTAGCGGTTTTCGACCAGCGTGAGAATCGAACAGATGTCGTCGCGGTCGCCCTCCTCGATGTCGGAGACGAGCTTTCGCCCGTCGCGGATGTTCCGCCGGGCGCTCCGGCTGAACGACATGAGGAGGTCCTCCTCGCCGCGGGTCAGGTCGACGTTGTAGGTGTACTTCGGCGACACGTCACAGCCGCCCCAGAGGAACGTCCGCATGTCGGTGTAGTAGTCGCCCACGCGGACGTGCGTGTAGTTCGGGCCGATGTGGTCGTCTATCCACTCGGTACAGCCGTCGATGAACTGGTTGCGTCGGCGCTCGAACTTGCGGCTCTTGATGTTGCCGGCGTCGAGCATCACGGGTCCGAGGTAGGGGACGCCGATGTGCGGCGGCGGCGAGAACGCCGTCTTGACCAGCCCCTTTCGAATCTCGAAGACGGGGAACAGGCCGACCGGCTCTTCGGTCTTATAGCCGACAAGCAGGTGGAGCTTCGAGTTCGAGTACTTCGCCTGGAGCCGAAGCGCCTCGTACTGGTGAAAGAGGCTGGCCTGACTCGACCGCTCGACGTACGTGTCCCACTCGTCGCGGTCGCGGTGGTCGAACTCGGCGATTTCGATGGTCATGGGCTGGGGGCCGTCAGGTGTTCGTACTGCGTCCGTGACCCTCGACAACACGGTGCGGGGCTGGCCCGACCGTCCCGCCCGACTCGACTGCTTCCGATTCCCCGTTCAAACCGCACGGACGGACCGAAATCGGCCGATTCCCCGGCCGACGCGGCGGCCCCGTAAATCGACCCGCGGTCCGGTCGGGCCGCGTCGGCGTGTATCATTCGAAAAGACATTCTCGAACTACTGTGACGGGAGGACGGGGATTTGTTATGAAGCGACTAGCCGGCGTTCGCGCCGGCCTGCCCGCCGTTCAGGGAGTCTCTGCCGCCGCCCGTAGGCGCTCGATACCGTCGGCGTCGATGCCGTAGCCGTGGGTCGGTTCCCCGGCGACTCTGGTGGCGACGTACTCGGCGATGGCGTAGGCCATCCACGCCTGACACCACCGCATGAGCGTCATGCGCTTGGTGTAAAAGCGGTGTTTGCGGAAGTAGAACCGACCCTCCGACGGGACGTACATGTTCGCCAGCGCCCAGTCGATGGCGCGCTCGGCGCGGTCGTACTGGCCCGCGTAGGTGAACACGAGGATGCCCTGCGCCGTCGCGTGGATGTCACGCGGGTAGGGGTGCTCCTCGTCGAAGTTCGGCGCGCCGTCCTCGTCGAACAGCTCGCGGGCGTAGAAGTCGAGGCCGCGTTCGAGCGTCTCGTCGTACCGGCCACTGCCGACGACCTGCTCGTAGCGCTGGAAGCACTCGACGATGAAGCCGTTGTGGTGGTTGTCCATCGAGAGGTGCGAGGCGCTCGCGGGCTCGCGGTAGTACCAGCCGCCGCGGTCGGTCTGCTTCGACGCGACGAAGTCGTACACCTTCTCGGCGCGTTCGAGCAGTTCCTCGTCGCCGAAGTGGTCGTACAGTTCGACGAACAGCCGCGCCCCGATGGCCAGCGCGTTGAGCGTGTAGCTGTCCTTCGGGTGCGAGAGGTAGTAGTCCATGACCGCGCCGTCGTCCTTCGGCCGGTAGTTGAGGTCCTCGAGCATCACGTCCACGGCGGTCTTGGCGATGTCCGGGTAGTCTGGGTCGAACTCGCGGCCGGCGAGGAGCGCCTTGACGCCGTAGGCCGTCGAGACGATGTTCGGCGAGTGTGGAATCCCCGACCGCGGGCCGTTGCGACCGGAGATGTGCTGGATGACGTGGCGGTGACTGCCGGCGAAGCCGCTGTAGCCCTTGGCTTGGTTCTCGACGAGCCACTCCGTCAGCGCCGCCGCGTCGTCGCGGTACGTCTCCGCCGGGCGGTCGCCGTCGAACCACTCGGCCAACTGGGCGCGGGTCCGGTTCGCCATGGCGAACAGCGTGATGCCCTTGAAGTTCCGGCGCTTCTCGACGAGGAACAGCGGGCGGACGTTGACGGGCGAGCGCTTGATGAACTCCTGGACCGCGAGGTTGAACCAGCGGTTGTCGATAGGGACCGAAAGCAAGAGCCTGCTACTCATGCCGTCGCCGTAGTCCCAGCCCTTGTAGTCGCGTTCGCGGGCGTAGTCGAGCACGTCGTCGAGCACGTCGACGTACCGCTGGAGTCGCTCTGCGTCGGCGTCGCCGTCGCGGTGATACTGTTTCGGTGATGGATTCATGATACAGAATAGCCTCTCTGAGGGGTATTGGCTGTCCGAGAGGAAGCCCGCTGGCGGCTTTGTTATGGGGCCGATACCGACCGACGACGCCGGATTCTAGGGGGAGGGCGAGCGACCCGCGTCACCGGCGGTCGCGCTTTCGGTCTCCGTCTCGCTCGATTCCTCATCGGTACGCTCGGCCAAGAACGTCCGGTAGTAGTCGGCGACGGGGCCGACCCACGCGCCGCGGTCGAGCGCCCGCTCGATAATGCGGCGGTAGAGCCGGCGGTAGCCGGGGAACTCGTCTTCGTTGAAGTACCGCGGGTGCCACAGCACGGTCATCACGGCGTCGTTCGCCTCCGCCTCGTCGAGGAGGCGCTCGCATTCGGCCCACGCCTCGTCGAACGCCGACCCGGGGTCGGGAAGCGACACCTCCATCAGCGTCAGCGGGAAGACGACAAAGTCGTCGTCGAAGGGTCTGAACGGCCGGTAGCCGTGCTGGAACCCGTTTTCCGAACTCGATCCGGGGCTGGCGTCGTACTTCAGGCCGAGTTCGCGGTGGTAGCGCCACGTGTTCGGCCCGAGTTTGAGGTGGTGCTGGCGGCCGCCGACGACCTCGTGGCCGAGCACCGCTTCGAGTTCGCGCTTTTCGGTCCGGAGGCGGTCGAAGTCGTCGCACGACCGGAACGAGCCGTGGATGCCGACCTCCCAGCCGCCCCCGTCGAGGTCGCGGACGGCGTCGGCTATCGACGCCGAATCGAGGTCGTACCGGCCGAGGTGTTCGACCCAGTTCTTCGGTTCGAGCCAGTCCGAAAGCGACCCCGTTTCGAGGAGGCTCGGCTCGTTGAGGAAGTAGAACGACGAGCGGACGCCGAGGTCGCGTTCGAGCGCCATGACCTCCTCGAACTGCCAGTAGGGGTTCTCCCGCCGGAGGAGCGTCCTGAGGTGGTAGCCGGGGTTCGACTTCGCCGCGTAGTACAGCCCCTGATACGTCTTGTACGGGCGGTCAACGTCGTGGGTCAGACAGACCGCGAAGCCGGGCCCGGACTCGCTCGGTTCCGCGCGGGTCACGCGGGGGTCACCTCGCGCGCCCGAATCGCCCTTCTCCTTTCGCTCACGCATACTCGTACTCCGAGAGCGCGGCGACGATTCGCTCGGCGGCGCTCCCGTCGCCGTACAGCGAGGGCTTCTCCGGGAGCGGGTCGTCGTCGGCCAGCGCCGCCCGAATCGCGGTCGCGTCCGCGCCGACGAGGGCGTTCCAGCCGGCGTCGACGGTTTCGGTCCACTCGGTCTCGTCGCGGAGCGTGAGACACCGGGTGTCGAGGTAGAACGCCTCCTTCTGGACGCCGCCGGAGTCGGTGGCGACGCGCTCCGCGCCGTCGAGCAGGCGGACGAAATCGAGGTAGCCGACCGGCTCCACGAGGACGACGTTCTCGGCGTCGGCGAGCCGCGGCCAGAGACCGCTTTCTTCGAGCGCCCCCTCGGTCCGGGGGTGGACCGGGAAGACGACCGGGAGTTCTGACGACACGAGCCCCTCCACGATACCTTCGAGGCGGTCGCGGTCGTCGGTGTTGGCGGCGCGGTGGACCGTCGCGAGGACGTACTCGCCGTCTCGGAGGTCGAGGTCGGCGAGTATCGACGACCGCTCGCGGGCGGCCTCGCGGACCCGGAGGACGGCGTCGTACTGCACGTCGCCGGTGACGGAGACGCCGTTTCGGATGCCCTCGCTCGCCAGCGTCTCGGCGGCCGACTCGGAGGGCGCGAACAGCAGGTCCGAGCAGTGGTCGGTGAGCACGCGGTTGACCTCTTCGGGCATCTCCCAGTTGTGGCTCCGCAGGCCGGCCTCGACGTGCGCCAGCGCGGGGTCGCGCTTCGCGGCCACGAGCGCCGCGGCGAGCGTGGAGTTGGTGTCGCCGTAGACGAGCACCACGTCGGGGGCCTCGTCGGCGACGACGGCGTCCAGCCGGGTCATCATCTCGGCGGTCTGGGCGGCGTGGCCGCCCGAGCCGACCCCGAGGTTGTAGTCCGGTTCCGGGATGTCGAGTTCGTCGAAGAACACGCCCGACATCGACTCGTCGTAGTGCTGGCCGGTGTGGACGAGCACCTCGTCGTGGTCGCGTCTGAGCGCGTCGGAGACGGGGAACGCCTTGATGAACTGCGGGCGCGCGCCGACGACCGAGAGCACCTTGAGACGGCTCATCGGCCCGGCCCCCCGTGCGCCGAGTCGGCCGCAATCTCGGGGTCGACGTCGTCGGCGTCGGCCTTTGCCGACTCGCCCCGCGGCCCGCCGCCGATTTCGTACACGCGGTGGCCGATGTCGCCGAGGGTGCCGCGGCCGTCGACGACGACGAGGTCGTCGAAGGCGGCCCAGTCGATGCCGTCGAACTCCTCGTGCGGCGTGACGACCACGGCCGCGTCGATAGCGCGGGTCGGCAGGTCGGCGAGCGCGACGGGGGTCGCGCCGAAGGACGCGACGACCTCGTCGGAGAGCATCGGGTCGACCGCGAGGACGGTCGCGCCGAAGTCGTTCAGCCGGTCGATGACGCCCGCGGCGGGCGTCGCGCGGGTCTCGGCGACGCCGGGGCGGTAGGTGACGCCGAGGACGGCGACGGTCGCGCCCCGAATCTCGCGTCCCGCCGCGGCCAACTCGTCGCGGAGTTTGTCGGCGGTGAACGCCGGCATGCTGTCGTTGACCTCGCGGGCGGTCAGGAGCAGGGGCGTCTCGGCCTCGACTCGGCTCGTGATGAAGTACGGGTACCACGGGATGCAGTGGCCGCCGACGCCCGGGCCGGGCGCGTGGATGTCGCAGTACGGCTGGGTGTTGGCCGCGTCGATGGCCTCGGTCACGTCGATGCCGAGGTCGTCGCGGAGCCGCGCGAGCTCGTTGGCGAGCGCGATGTTCACGTCGCGGTAGACGCCCTCGAACAGCTTCACGGCCTCCGCGGTCGTCGCGTCGCGCACGGGAATCACCTCGTTCGAGGTTAGCTCGCCGTAGACGAGCGCCGCGACGCGGGTGCTCTCGGCGTCGACGCCGCCGACGATTTTCGGGTGCGACTCGGTGATGTCGCGGAGCGCTCGCCCCGACGAGGTTCGCTCGGGGCAGAACGCCACGCCGAACTCGCCGGCCGAGAGGCCGCTTCGGTCCGCGAGGTACGGGACGACGAGGTCTTTGCTCGTCCCCGGCGGGACGGTGCACTCGACGACGACGAGGTCGCCGGGCGCGAGTCCCCGCGCGATGCTGTCGAGGACGGCCTCGAACGCCGCGAGGTCGGGGTCGCGGTCGTCGGTCAGCGGGGTCGGGACGATGATGACGTGAATCGCCGCGGATTCGGCCGCGGCGACGCCGTCGGTGGTCGCCCGGAGCGCGCCGCGTTCGGACTGCTCGGCGACTAGTTCGGGCAGTCCAGGTTCCTTCGCCACGTGGCACTCGCCGTCGTTGACGCCGCGGACCACGTCCTCGCTGATGTCGACGCCGGTGACGTTGCCCGTCGCGCGGGCGTAGACGGCCGCCAGCGGGAGGCCCATCTTGCCGAGGCCGTACACCGCGACGGGGACCTCGCCGGCGCGCAGGGCCCGCGTCTGTTCGTCGGGCGAGCGGTCGGAGCCGTACAGTCCGGGTCGCTCGCGGCTCATTGCCGGCCCTCCGAGGAGTCCGCGTTCTCCGCGTTCTCAGCGGTCTCCGCGTTCTCCGCGTTCTCAGCGGTCTCGACGCTCCGAACCGTCGATTCGGCGTCGGCCTCGATGCGCCGGGCGAGGTCGATTGCGCGCAGGCCGTCGGCCGGCGAGACGAGGACCGGGCCGCCGTCGGTCGCGGCGTCGACGAACGCCTGTAGCTCGCGCTTCAGCGGCTCGCCGGTGGAAATCATCGGCTGTTCCATGACCACCTCGTGGCGGTAGCGGACGCCCCCGTTGTCCCGGAGGTAGTCCGGCCGCGACTGGCGGAAAATCTGGACCGACTGGTTCAGGTAGTCGACCCGGATGAGCCGGTCGCGCGCGGTGATATCGAGCGTCCGCGTCTTCTGCTGGGTGAGCCGACTCGCCGTGAGCGAGGCGATGACGCCGTTCTCGAAGGTCAACTGCGCCGTCGCGTACTGCTCGTCGGGCGTGGCGGTCGCGGCCACGCGGTCGACCTCCGCGCCCACCAGCGACAGCACCACGTCGATGTCGTGAATCATGAGGTCCATGACGACGCCGTCGCCCATCTCGCGGTTCAGCGGCGGGCCGAGCCGGTTCGCGGTGATGGCGATGGGGTCGACGCCGTCGAGGAGGTCGGGCAGGGCGCGGACGGCCGGGTTGAACCGCTCGATGTGGCCGACTTGGAGCACGACGCCGCGGTCCTCCGCGAGCGCGGCCAACTCAGCGCCCGCGTCGAGGTCGTCGACGAAGGGTTTCTCGACGAGCGCGTGGACGCCGGCGTCGATGCACTGCCGGGCGACCGATTCGTGATAGGGCGTCGGCACCGCGACCGTCACCACGTCCACGCGGTCGAGCAGGTCCTCGATGCCGTACGCGTCGGTGCCGAAGTCGGCGGCGACCTCTGCGGCGCGGTCTACGTCCGCGTCGGCGACGCCGACCAGTTCGACGTCGCGAAGCTCCGCGTAGACCCGCGCGTGGTTGGTTCCCATCGACCCGACGCCGATAACGCCCGCTCGTACCGGGCGCTCGTGACCGCCGTCGGCGCGGAGCCCGGCGGGTTCTCGGCTCACCTCGCCACCTCCGCGTAGTTGGCGACCGCAGTCCCGACGCGCTCCACGTCGGCCTCGCTGAGTCCGGGGTGGACCGGGAGCGAAAGCACCCGTTCCGCGGCTTCCTCCGCGACGGGGGCCGACACCGCGAGGTGTTCGTACGCGGGTTGCTTGTGGACGGGCTTCGGGTAGTAGACGCCCGTGGCGATGCCCTTCGCGTCGAGGTACGACTTGAGGGCGTCGCGCTCGATACCGTCGCAGGCGACGGTGTACTGGTGGAAGACGTGGGTCCGGTCCGGCGGCGTGTGGGGCGTCGTGACCGGCGACTCTTCGAGGTACTCCGTGAGCGCGGCGGCGTTGGCCTGCCTCGCGCGCGTGAACTCGGGGAGGCGTTCGAGCTGGACCCGGCCGATGGCCGCGGCGATGCTCGTCATGCGGAAGTTGTGGCCGACCTCGGCGTGTTCGTAGCCGGAGACGCGGCCGTGGTCCACGAACCGGGCGGCGCGCTCGGCGACCTCGGCGTGGTTGGTCGTAATCACCCCGCCCTCGCTCGTGGTCATGTTCTTCGTCGGGTAGAACGAGAAGCACGCGGCGTCGCCGAAGGAGCCGACGCGGCGTCCCTCGACTTCAGCGCCGTGGGCCTGCGCGGCGTCCTCGACGAGCAGGAAGTCGTACTCCTCGGCGAGTTCCACGAGGCGCGTCATGTCCGCCGGGAGGCCGTAGAGGTGGACCGCGATGACCGCGTCCACCTGCTCGCCGGCTCTGAGCCGCGCTTCGAGCGCGTCGGGGTCGATGTTGTACGTCCGCGGGTCGATGTCGACGAAGCCCACCTCGGCCCCCGTGAATGCGACGGCGTTGGCCGTCGCGATGAACGTGAAGGGCGTCGTCAGGACGCGGTCGCCGGGGCCGACGCCGAGGGCGTGGAGCGCGGCGTGGAGCGCCGTCGTCCCGTTCGAGGTGGCGACGCCGTGGTCGGCCCCGCAGTAGTCGGCGAACTCCCGTTCGAAGCCCCGAACCTCGGGGCCGTCGGCTATCATGCCGCTTTCGAGGACGGCGGCAACTCGGTCCCGTTCGGCCGCGCCGAGCTGGGGCGCGGCGATGGGGATGTGGTCTGAACTCATCGTCGTATCCTGTTTTCTCCCCGCAGTTGTTCCGGTAGCTCGCGGTGGACGGCGGGGACGCCCACGGCGAGGGTTCGCGGCGGCACGTCGTTCACGACGAGCGCGCCCGCGGCGACGAACGCGCCCTCGCCGACGGTCACGCCGGGGAGGAGCGTCGCGTTCGCGCCGATCGAGGCGTGGTTCTCGATTATCGGCCCGACCAGTTCCGCGTCGGTGCGGACCGGATAGGGGTCGTTCGTCATCACCACGCCCGGCCCGACGAACACGTCGTCGCCGATGCGGGTGTTGGTGGGGATGTAGACGTTCGTCTGGATGCTCACGCGCGACCCGATGGTCGTGGTGCCGTCGACGACCGTCTCGGTCCCGAGAAGCACCTCGTCGCCGATGGTCGTGTGCTCGCGGACGAGGACGTTGTGGCCGGTGACGAAGTCGTCGCCGATGGTCACGTCGTCGTAGACGATGGTGCCGGCGCGGATTCGCGCCCGGTCGCCGATGACCGGGTCGTCGCCGTCGCCGTAGCCGATGGTGACGCCGTCGTCGACGTGGGACTCGACGCCCACCTCGGCGCTCATCTGCGTCCACCTCGCGTCGGTCGCGCTCCGTCGGCCGTCTGTGTCGACTCGGCGGTCGGCCGGGTCGACTGGAAAATCTGGAATCTCATATCATGTCGGCGGGGAGTCTGCCTGCCTTAGCGAAATTCAGTCTCGGTGAGGGCTTTGTTATGGAGTGATTGCCGCCCGGATTCCGGTCGCAGTCACTTCGTAACGCCGCGGCGGATTCCGGTCACAGAGCGCTTGAGAAGCCCCACGCCGGGAGCGCCGTCGCCGAGCCAGAGCCAGACGGCGCTCCCGAGCAACGCGAGTTCGAACGCGACCAGAATCCACGCCTCGGGCCGGCGGAGGAACACGACGAACCGGCGCAGGTAGAACCACGTCTGGGCGAAGAAGCCGCCCATCGACGACTCGCTCCCGTGGGACAGCGGCCAGAGGAACGCCCGAATCACGTCGTAGTTCCCGAAGAAAAAGCCGTTGTACAGCAGGTCCGCGGGGATGTGCGAGAGGTAGCCGAGGGCGAACGCGACCCCGACCGTCGTCGCCCCGTAGCGCCGCGCGACGGCCACGACGACTATCGAGAACGGAACCGAGACGAGAATCGAGTGCGCCATCGAGATACCGCTCGGGAGGACGCCGAACGACCACGCCAGCGGCTTGTCGACGAGGTCGGGGAACTGCGTTCCGACGAGCACCGCCAGCGCGGCCCAGCCGTCGAGTTTCCGGCCGGTCACCCGCGCCCACAGCGAGACGAGGATGTAGCCGACGGCGGCGTGTTCCCACGGGAACATCAGCGGTCGCTCCCGGTCGGTCGGCTCGTCGTTGCGGTCGGTCGGCCCGTCGTTGCGGTCGGTCGAGCCGCCGTCGCGTGCCGGCGGTTCGTCGTTCCGGTCGAGTGACCCCGCGTCGTCGCGTCCGTGTCGGCGGGTCGTCGTCGCGGGGGGTGTGTGGGGATAGGCGTCTGGGACATCTGGTTTGTGGGGCGCGTCGCGGTCGGTCGTGGAGGGTGAGACGTCCTCCCGCGTCGGGTGCGGATGTTCTGTCCGCGTCGGGTGCGGAGGAGGCGAAACGGCGCGCGAGCGCCCGGTCAGGGAACCCGAGTGCTCGTCCGGATTTTGTTATGGCGACCGTAACGACTCCGGGGCGATTTTCGCGGCCGGGAACGGGCGTCGATTCGACCGGAGTCGGCGGGTAGACGCCGTATAACTACTCTCGCGGGGCGCGTGGAACCGCCAGAGAGTATGCGATACCTGTTCTTCACCAACACGCCCGCGCACGTTCACCTCTACAAGTACGCCGTCAGAGAGCTTCAGGCGATGGGCCACGACGTGCTCGTCCTCGGCCGCGACTACGGCTGTACCAAAGACCTCCTCGAATACTACGAGCTCCCGCACGAGATTTACGGCTCCTGCGGGACGACGAAGTACTCGCTTTTCAAATCGCTCCCGTTCCACTACGTCAACATCTTCCGCGCCGTGCGGCGATTCAAGCCCGACCTCATCTTCGGGATGGGCGGCTACGCGGCCCACGCGGGAGCCGTCTCGCGGACGCCCGTGGTCCTTCTCCTCGACTCCGAGCCGACCTCGCTGGACCACGTCGTCTCCCGGCCGTTCGCCAAGGCGATTCTGACGCCGCACACCTTCGGGAAGGACCTCGCGGACAACCACTACCAGTTCCGCGGGTTCAAAGAGACGGCGTATCTCCACCCCGACGTGTACGAGCCCTCGGTCGACATCCGGGCCGAACTCGGCCTCGACCCCGACGAGCAGTTCGTCGTCGTCCGGTTCAACGCGTTCGGCTCGCACCACGATGTCGGCCACGGCGGCTTTACGCCCGAGCGCCGCCGCGAACTCATCTCGATGCTGGGCGAGCGCGCGACCGTCTTCGTCCTCGACGAGAGCGAGGAGCGCCGCGACGGCGACCTCGATACCCGCCCGTTCGACTTCCACCCCGCGCTCGTCCACGACGTGCTCGCCGAGGCGAGCCTGCTCGTCGCCGACACCCAGACCATGGTCACTGAGGCGGCGCTCCTCGGGACGCCCGCCATCCGGTCGAACTCCTTCGTCGGCGACGACGACATGGGCAACTTCGTCGAACTCGAACGGCAGGGGCTCATCTCCAACCTCAAGTCGTTCGACGACGTGATGGCCCGCGCCGAGGAACTCCTCGCCGACGACGGCGCGAAGGCCCGCTGGGCCGAAAAGCGCGACGCGTTCCTCGCGGACAAAGTCAACCTCACCGACGTCATCGTCCAAGTGGCGCTGAACTACGGCTCCGTCGAGACGGTGGACTCGCTGACGCGACACACCGTCCCGGCGTAGTCGTCGCCGGCGCCATCGAAGCCCCAACCGGTGATTCTGTCCCCGAGAAGGCGGTCAATCGACCCATAACTAACCCCCGAACCGCCCAATTTTCGCGTATCGACCGGCGCGCGCTCGCGCCCGCCTCGACGCGTCCCGCGACTCGGAGTCGGAGTCCGCGACTCCTCGACTACGACCCGCAGAACCAACCCATGAAGCCCAAGCAAACACTCCTCATCGTCGGCCCGAAAGGCACCGGCGGCATCGACCGATACATCACCGAACAGCGTCGCTACCTCGAAGACCGGATGGACGTGCGCGTCTACACGCGCTACACCGCGCCGAAAGGCGAGGGGCTCGAACTCGCCGCGCGGATGCTCCTCTCGTCGCTCGTCGCCGTCACCCTGTTTCCCTTCCAGCGACGCCCGGACATCGTCCACGTCCACTCGTCGCACACCTACTCGTTCTACCGCGCGGCGTTCTTCGCCCTGTTTTCGAAGTACGTCTGGGGCGTCCCCGTCGTCTTCCACATCCACGGCTCGTCGTTCGACGACTTCCTCGCCACCGACTCGCGGGCCGTCCGCCGACTCCAGTCGCTCGTCTTCGACGCCGTCGACGACGTGGTCGTCCTCTCCGAGTACTGGCGCGGGCTCGTCTCCCGCCTCGCCGGCGAGGAAAAAGTCCACGTCATGGCCAACGCCGTCGAACCCGCGGAGTACGACCCGACGTACCCGACCGACCCCGTCCACCTCGTCTTCGTCTCGAACCTCATCGAGCGCAAGGGCATCCGCGAGTTCCTCGACGCCGTCGAGATACTCGAATCCACGCCCGGTCTCGACTTCGAGGTGAGCATCGGCGGCCGCGGCCCCCACGCCGACCGCGCCGAGGCGGTCGCCGCCGCCCACGACAACGTCTCGTACCTCGGCTTCCTCTCCGAGGAAGACAAGCGCGACCTCATCAGCCGCGGCACCGTGTTCGTCCTCCCGACCTACGCGGAGGGGCTTCCCATCGCCATGCTCGAAGGCATGGCCGGCGGCAACGCCATCGTGACCACGCCCGTCGGCAGTATCCCCGAGGTCATCACCGACGACCGCGGGATTCTCGTCACACCCGGCGACGCCGAGGAACTGGCGCGGGCGCTCGCCCGACTCGTCTCCAATCCCGAGGAAGCCGTCCGCATGGGTCGGACGAACCGAGCGGCCATCGAAGAGCGCTACTCGTGGCAGTCGAACGCGGACGAGCTGGTGGCGATGTACGCCGAGGCGGCGTAGCGTCGAGGTCTGTTTCTTTCGCGTGGTTTTTCGCCGCTGACCGTCGACCGCCCCGATTGTCTGAGTCGCGCTCGGTTCAAGCGGACGGTAGCTCAGCTGACGCTTCAATCCCGAAAGGGTTCGTCTGAAACGCGGACGAGACCGACACCGCGCATACCTCCGTTGAGGGGCTTCAACCCCACAAGGGTTCGTCTGAAACACTCCGAGTCCGGGATGCCGGGCGGGGGCGACCCCGTGCTTCAACCCCACAAGGGTTCGTCTGAAACACTCCGAGTCCGGGATGCCGGGCGGGGGCGACCCCGTGCTTCAACCCCACAAGGGTTCGTCTGAAACACGTAGCGGCCTCGGGCGATGCTGACGGCGCGGACAGCTTCAACCCCACAAGGGTTCGTCTGAAACGCGGGCCTCGACGCGCGCCCGTCGAGAGGTTCCAAATGCTTCAACCCCACAAGGGTTCGTCTGAAACTGTCACCCCCGAAGACCACCCGGCTCCGCTACCGACGGCTTCAACCCACAAGGGTTCGTCTGAAACGTTCCGAGCGTCGTCGTCGACGACGTCGACGAGCGCTTCAACCCCACAAGGGTTCGTCTGAAA
>NZ_AOLP01000003.1 GCF_000337795.1 Haloferax denitrificans ATCC 35960 | reverse complement strand
GTAGCGCTCGATTGTTCGCTCTGCACGGTTGTGATGCTCACGAATCTTGCGGAGAATATTCCTGGCCGCCTGGAGGCAGGCACAGGCATTGCGGGGGGTCCCCCGAACAAGGTAGCCTGGTGAGTCTGTGGCTGGTCAGCGTCAGCCATGATGCTCACCCTTCACTCCTGGCGGGCAGACTCATAGTATCGGGGCCACCTGGACACCATTTAATGTTGCCAGGGTAACGGCCAGGACCAGGACTATCTTCGTCCATTGTTGAACGAAGTTATTCGGCAGATCTGCGGCAGCACCTCCTGGCGGAGAAGCTGCAGCCAGATCTACCTCTTCCTGGACCTCCGAAGAATCTTGCATATTCATCGGCTCAAAGTGGGTCTAGTTTAACCCAGCGCCCATCTAATTCGATGAAGATACGCCAAACGAGCGTGTCGTTTTCAGTGGCGTCCGAATTCTTCATCCAAAGGTAAATGTCTCCATCGCATTCGACACCATCGAATCCGTCCTGGCGTAACTTGGCGTTTTCCAGGTCAAGGACTACGTTGCCAAAGTGGCCCGCAGCCTTGATGGCAATTATGTTGTCCGGGTCGAGTTGACCACTCTCACCGTCGACAGTCTGCAGCCCGTTCTGGTAACAGGCTGCCCAGAATGTTCCCAGGTTCTGGGAGGGTAAGTTAACGCCATCCGTCGAACTTACCGCGTTTCGGTCATCCAGGATGAACCTGCACCGAAT
>NZ_AOLP01000002.1 GCF_000337795.1 Haloferax denitrificans ATCC 35960 | reverse complement strand
GAATCCGAACCGGAGGAAGTGTCGCACCTCGCATAGCGTCGATCGAGAGACCCGTCGGGACTAGCGCGCCGTGGTTATTTTTGCGCCCGTGATGGGTGCGGGCTGAAGACACAGTCCGTGTAACGTGATTTCCATGAGTCACCAACAAACAGAGTCTGACGTCTCGATCGACGAGATTCCGGTTGACCTCGACCTCGTGCATCGTTCGGAGTTCACCCGAGCCGACATTCCCGATGAAATCGAGTCGATTTCGTGGGACCTTCTGAGCGAACGGCCGCCGACGAATTCGCTCGTTGTGCTCAAAGCCGCTCGCTGGTGGTACATCCACGGCACAGGTGAGTCCGATCCCATGTACTGCTGGGCGATTGAGTGGGTTCGCCACCTCACGACTGGCGAGGCGACTGCAAGCGGCCTGTTCGGCGAGTGTCGACAGTACCTTCGGAGCCTCGAGTGCGAGGACACCGACCAGTAGGTCGTCTCACCTGTTTTTTGTGCGCCCCAGAGGGGTGCGGCGCGTCCTAGAGAGACGTGTTAGAACTGAAACCAATGGCAACAACGAGTTCCCCGTCGGTGTCGTTCGACGAGACCGACACGCGACACGATGAGATGCATCGCACGATCGAGCAGTGGCTTGCGGACCTCGCTGCCGACGTTGACGACGCGCAGGCCAGCGAGCAGTTCCAAGCGTGGTTGGACGTCCAGAGCGAGTTCCACGACTACTCCCACCGCAACACACTCCTCATCACCCTCCAATGCCCCGAGGCGACGAAAGTCGCTGGCTACCGGACGTGGCAAGCAGAGTTCGACCGATACGTTGAGGAAGGCGAGTCGGCGATCTGGATTTGGGCGCCGATCATCACGACCCAATGCCCCGAGTGTGGGAACGCACCGAGCTATCACGAAAACAGCGAGTGTGAGTACGACGAGACGCCACCCGAAGAGTGGTCGGAGGGCCTCGTGGGCTTCAAGCCTGCACCGGTTTTCGACATTTCGCAGACTGAGGGCGAGCCACTCCCAAAGCTGGATACGGCGGCGACCGGTGAGCCTGATACGCTCGTCGAGGATCTCACTCACATCGCGTCGGACCTCGGCGTGACCGTCCGCATCGTCGATCCCGACGAGTGGCGACATGGGGAGGCAAAGGGCGTCTGCCAGTCACGGAGCGTCCAAGATCTCACTCCACTCGTGGAAGTGAAGAATCGGCCGAACCGTGCCGATCTCGCATCGACGATCATCCACGAGTACGCCCACGCGATTTTGCACTTCGACATCACCGACGCAACCGAGCGGGCGAAACGCGAGGTCGAAGCGGAGGCCGTTGCGTACGTGGTCGGTCGATATCTCGGCTTAGACACGAGTGGGTCGGCGTTCTATCTCGCGGCGTGGCAGGGCGAGGAGACAGACGTGCTGCAAGAGCGACTGGGTCGGATTAGCGGGACGGCTGAAGAGATTCTCTCGACACTCGACGCGGTCTAACACTTCTGCTGTCCGGCGTAGTTTTTCATGCGCCCGAAGGGGTGCGCGCATTGCGCGCTGGCTACCATGACTCCTGTACTACCAGAGTCCGATCCACCTACGCGCGTCCTCAGGCGGGCGCAGTACGAGGCCTTCGCGTTCGAACTCCTTGATGGCGATGTCCGTGTACGCAACGAGAGCTATGCCGATCCGGACGTGCACGAGTACCGCGTTCGAATTCGGGATGGTGTGCCCGACTCGTGTTCATGTCCGGCTGACGCAGGTAGTGACGGTCCGTGTAAACATCGGGTTGCGGTCGCGATTCGCCCACGAATACTCGACCTCGCCATCCAGATGCGCGTCGTCGCAGATGGTGGGTCAACATCACGCGGCGATGACGACACAGCAGACCTGCCCTGCGAGTGTGAACAGCTCTCTGAAGCTCTTCCTTGTTGGAACTGTATCGACGCTGGGCGGCGTGACCTGTCTGAGTAGTCGTTGGTGAGAGTTTCGTACGTCAACCAGTCACTCGTCAGTCGTCGGACTGCTGGGACATAGCGTACGCACCAGCAAACTGCTCGCGCATCTCCCGACGGAGCAGTTCACTCATGACCTCATAGACGACCGGCTGCGGGTACTTCTCGAGGAGGCGTTGGATGTCGGCTGCACATCTGCTTTTTTCAGTCGCAAAGTTCGCGGTCCATGGTGAGCTACTCATACAAGATAGTTATCTGTTGGTTCAGTTAATTGTTTGCCTGGTGAGAATTCCTACTCACGATGTCCACGGACCGTGGCCTGCAGAGATCGACTGATACGACTGTCGAGTGTGCGAAACGCGGTGGGCACGAGGCCCACGAGGGAGTTATCAAGGGGTGGGCGCAGATGGGTTGGTACGCGATTCCGCACCCGCTGCAGAACAGGGCGCGTCTTGTGTGACACGACGAGCCTGCAACGCTAATCGGCCTGCCATCATGTTTGGCCTTGTGGTTCAGTCAGTTAGTGACCTCCAGCCGAATCAAAATTGTTCGAGACAGTAACGGCGTTTTTCGGCCCCTGACGGGTGCGGGGCGCAGCGAGATGCGTCGCGTGGTGTTCGAGATGGCGACACGAGATGTCTACGAGCGACAGTTCGACGAATCGTGCGGGAAATCCTGTGGGGACGCCTCCTGTCCGGAGTGTGGTGGACAGGTCATTACGGACGCTGGTGAACGGCGGTGCCAGTCGTGTGGGCTCATCATCGACGGCCACGGCATCGACCGCGGTCCCGAGTGGCAGTCGTTCGAACGTGACGAGCGCAAGCGAGTGGGTGCGCCGCGAACGCCGACGCGACACGATCACGGCCTCGCGACCGAAATCGGCCGGCACGTCGACGCGAACGGGACGCCGATCCCGGGCGAGCGCCGACAGCAACTCTCCCGACTCCGTACCCAGCACAGTCGGAGTCGGTATCAATCGAGTCGTGAGCGACGGTTGGCTCACGGTTTGGACGAAGTCCGGCGGCTTGCCGGCGCGCTCGACCTCCCCGACAGCCTGCGTGACCAAGCATGCCGGTGCTTCCGGTCCGCTCAACAGGCGGATCTGTTGCCGGGGCGGTCGATCGAAGCAGTCGCGGCTGCGAGCGTCCACGCGGCCTGTCGATGTGCGGGGCTTTCGCGGACGCTCGGCGAAGTCGTCCCACTCGCACGGGTGGCTGAATCGCGTGTCCGGTCAGCGTACAACGCCCTTAATACAGAGTTGGGGCTGCCTGCGAAGCCCGTCACACCAGTCGAGTTCGTTCCGCGAGTGGCGGATGCGCTTGATGTGACGGACCAGATCCGGCGACGAGCACGGTCGTTAGCCGAGGCATCGAGTAGTGAGTGGGCTCATCGGGGCGCGAATCCGCATACAGTCGCTGCAGCGTGTGTGTATACTGCTGCGGCTGAACGAGACTGGCCGCTCACGCAGGCGCGTGTTGCGGCCGTGAGCGATGCCTCAGTTAAAACGATTCGAACGCACCACCAGACGTTGTGTGGGGAGGATTGGGAACGTCAACGCTGAGAGCAAAGATCACGCGTATCTGAGCGAAGATCGAGTCGCTTGGACTCCTCGGCTGAGTATCCGAGTTTTCTCCGGAAACGATGGGGTGTGTTGAGCACCAACTCGATTGTTATTCTGTAGTGTGACGACACACTAGAACTAAATGGTGCTAGTGGTTGGTCATGGGCAGCGAATCAGCAGACGCTGAGAGCAAGGTGTCTGGGAACCTAGTGATGATTCCAGCTCGGATTCGCCGAGAACTGGGAATCAACGATGGAGACCAGCTCTGCTGGCACCTCGAAGAAGACGGGTGTATCCGAGTCTGAGTTGCCCAACAACGAAGTGGAACGGTTGCAGATTTCGATGGGTATGACGGCGACAAAGCAATAGCGGGAACCGAAGACCACAACAGGTGGGCTGTCGGTAGATGCTACGGACCCGTACTCTCCGAACTAATCACCTGTTGCCTAAGTCAACTGTTCTCCTAGCGGGAAATCTCTACTAACACAGTCCGCGAACCGTGACTCGCAACAATCCAATAACACGGGTATCGGGGCACCAAACGCGGTGGGCGCGGTGCCCACGAGGGAGTTATCAAGGGGTGGATGCGGGTGGCTCGGTACGCGATTACACATCCATGACAGGCAGGTCACGTCCTGTGGAACATGACGGGCCTGTAGGACACACTTCATCCGCAATCGTGTTTGATGTTGTGGTTCATCTCTCAAACAGGCTACCAACCAGAGAAAAGACTGTCTGCTACAGAAGACCTCAGCAGGATTCAGTATGTATTTTTTGCTACGTTTGGCTGTCCTCTGAGAAAATCTTAATTCACACAGTTGTTTAAGTAGTAGTATTTAGAATATAAATATAATGTCTCACGAAACACGCCTTGAGTCTCTCGAGATTCAAAACGTGGTTGCATCAAGCGCCATCGGTCAGGAATTGGATTTGGAATCGCTCTCGAACGACGTCACCGGAGCGGAGTTCAATCCGGATAATTTCCCGGGACTCGTGTATCGAACACAGGAGCCAAAAGCAGCGAATCTGATTTTCCGGTCTGGCAAAATCGTGTGCACTGGTGCGAGTAGCATCGACGGGGTCAACCGTGCATTAGATCAGGTATTCGAAGAACTCGGTAGCCTTGGAATTCCAATCGATAACCGGGAAGAGGCGACTGTGCAGAACATCGTCTCGAGTGCAGACCTCGGAACAACTCTCAATCTGAACGCACTTGCGATTGGTCTCGGGCTCGAAAACGTCGAGTATGAACCCGAGCAATTCCCTGGCCTTGTCTATCGGATCGACGAGCCGAACGTAGTGGTCTTGCTGTTTGGATCGGGGAAGATAGTCATCACGGGTGCGAAGAAAGTGGAGTTTGCACGTGAGGCAATTCAGGTCGTGAGCGACGAGATTGACTCGCTTGGGCTACTCGGCTGAGCATCGGATTCTGTAGTCTCGACTGAATCCCCGTATTCGGTCCAAGGAGTGATATTGCATGAGTTCAAGCAGATCACGGTTGCACATGACTTCGATTGTCCCAGCCACCACCGTGTGATGTATCCATTGTTTATTCTTCTTAAGCAGAGCCCCGCGTCGTTTACCCTACACGAACTGGTTCGGACCAATATATTCTATCACGCATTTCGAGAGAGTACTTGTGCAAACAGTATCATCTACCGTCACCCACCTCGGGTTCTCAGTTCTTTGTGGTACCGTTGGGTTTGTGCTCCGGGGAACTGAAGGTGCGATCCTCGGAGTTCTTGTCGGATATCTCCTCGGAAAGTTACTGCAGAGTTTCTATTGGATGCTTACGGGTAACCACCCGACGTAACTCCGGTCATATCGTCGCGTTCATCTCTTCGACTGACTCAACGAGCACCTCGAACATCTTGTCTGCCTGCTCGTTGTCGTAATCGACGTGATATTCTTTTGGAACTCCCTCTTTAGCGAGGTTGACGTGCCGGTCTGGCGTGACGTCGTGGTGCCCAAGACTTTCTCGTGCACACTCAAGCGGGCATCCATCGATCACCAGCATCGGCCGCCCTGACGTCGCAGTATTCACGAGTGGGGCGACGTCACCGCCCACTCCGGCGATACAGGACATCTCTGCGAGTCGTTCACGGTCGAGTCTGACGGCGAGGTCGTTCGCCATCTGTGCCGCGCTTGAACACCCAGAACACGAATAGACTAACGGCAGATTGTCGTACTCTTCGGACATCACCACGACGTTTCGGGACTCCCTCTAAAAGCGTTCTCCCGAACGCCGTTCGCCCCGGCGAATCGTATAGTGTACTGTCGTCTAAAGCAGACATCGGGCAGGTCAGTCTGGCTCTGGTATCGTCGAAGGTATTAGTCTACTCATCCATGAGGAACGTATGCAGACAGTCACCGTCAGCCGAACGATAGCCGCATCACCCGAAGCGGTCAGTCGAGCGATGCACGACCTCGTCCCGTTCATACGGGCATCGGGATTCGACTCGGTCGACGTCGACGACCGAGATATTCGGGTGTCGAACAAGGTCGGGCCCGCCGAAATCACACTCCACTTGAAAGTCGTAGACGACGCGGATCCCGAGTTGGCCTACGAACAGCGAAAGGGAATCTTCGAAGAGATGCGAACGAGTTATCGACTCGAACCTGTCCCCGAGGGTGTAGAGGTGACAGCGACGACCGAGTTCGCACTTGATGTCGCTCTTATCGGTGAGTTCCTCGACTCGACTGTGATTTCTCGACAACGAAGGAAGGAACTAGAAGCGCAGTTCGATCACCTCGAAGAGGCAACTGACCACTCCTGACCTGATATCGAAACCAGTGGCCGGGTGATTTGGTCGCCGAGCGACTGACAGAATATGTTCGGCCAAACCTCCACCACCCCCTGCGGCGTTTTAGTCGGTATGTGTGCAGAAACGCTCGATACCCGAGACGGTGTCGAGTCCGACGACGAGTCCCTCGCCGATGAAGTCGTGACCTTCCTTCGAAAGAACTTCCCACAGATTGCGATGCACGGGGGGAACGCGGCGATACGAGACATCGATCCGGACACCGGCGAGGTGTGGATACAACTGTCGGGAGCGTGTGGGGGGTGCGGAATATCCCCGATGACGTCGCAAGCGATCCAACGCAACCTTCCGATGGACATCGACCGTATCGAGCGAGTTCACATCAAGGTCCTCTGACTCACAGACTCGACCGCGGTTTCTGGCGTCCGAACTAAGAGTCTCTTTGAAGCGAACTGTGGCCAACGTGCGTTTCGCCAACTGATTCACCGAACATCATCGGGGGAATCGTGTTCATCGTCTATCCCGCAGGCGTAGATATGGTAGAAAAGCCACAGCGTTTTCGCGTCGGCGACAAGCCACGTGATGCTGTCGAGACAGAGTGGGAGGTGTTCGTTCGTGATGAGGACGACTCTCCGCTTCGACACGCAGGGGGTATCACCGCGCCATCTCTCGAAATCGCCTACGAACAGGCCACGAAACTGTTCGCGTGGTACGCCGTCGACATCTGGCTCTGTCCCGCAGACGGTGTTGCGCGGTTCTCGACGCACGACCTTGACGACGACGCCGAACCCGTCCGTATCGAAACCGGTGGGGAAGACCGCTCTTTTGAGTGATGATATCGATTAGTAAACTTCTCTGTGACGTCGGTGCCGAAGGCGATGGTCTCCGATACGACGCAGCATCCGAGACCTCCAAACCACAAATAACTGAAGAAAAGCAGCGTCGTCCGGTCGTCGTCTGGAACCTCACGAAGCAGTGTAACCTCTACTGTGCACACTGCTACGCAGCGGCCGACACGGAAACTGCCGACGGCGAGCTCAGTACGAGCGAAGGAAAGCGACTGTTGGACGACCTCGCGTCGTACGGGATTCCAGTCGTCTTGTTCTCCGGCGGTGAACCCCTCGTCCGCGACGACCTCACGGAGTTGGTCGAGTACGCGGCCGAGAGCGGGATTCGGCCAGTTCTCTCGACGAACGGAACGCTCGTCACGCCCGAGAAAGCGCGAGAACTTCGTGATGCAGGCCTCCAGTACGCAGGAATTTCGGTCGACGGTCTGCGGGGACGGAACGACGACTTCCGGGGGAAAGACGGCGCGTTCGACGCTGCCCTCCGTGGAATCAGGGCCTTCCTCGATGCGGATGTCAAGACCGGGTTGCGGTATACGATCACCGAGCGAAACGCACCGGACCTCAGAGACGTCGTCGACCTCCTCTACGAAGAGGGAGTCAACCGGTTTTGTTTCTATCACCTCGACTACGGCGGCCGCGGGGCCGACATCTCGAACGTCGACCTCACGCCGGGGGAGAAACGAAAGGCGGTACGACGACTCTGCGATATGACTCGTGAGTACCACGACCGAGGTCACGATATCGAGACACTTCTCGTCGGGAACTACGCCGACGCGGGGTTCCTCGTCGAGTACGCCCGTGAACACGAAGGACGGGACGCGGCGAAACGCGTGTACGACTACCTCGAACAGAACGGCGGCGACCCGACTGGTGAACGAATTGCTGACGTAGATTATCAAGGGAACGTTCACATGACACAATTTTGGCAGGGATACAGTCTCGGGAACGTCCGGGACCGGTCGTTCGGCGACATCTGGGACGACCAGACCAACCCACTTCTCGACAGAGTTCGTGCACGAGATGACTACCTGACGGGTCGCTGCGCGGAGTGTTGCTACCGAGACATCTGTCGCGGGGGTTCACGTCTTCGAGCACTTTCTGCTCACGACGACCCGTTCGCACCCGATCCGCAGTGCTACCTTCACGACGACGAGATCGGTATCGCTCCCTCGTTCGAAGCGAGCGGAGACTGAGTTCGGTCACGCATCTCCCGGCCGAATTTGTTCGGGCGAACGTCTACCTAGTTCGTACGATGATATCGAGACATAGGGTCGGTAATCACGATGACGAAATCAAAAATCTCCCCCAACCGTCAGGTAAGTTCGTTGGTCGAAGAGACACTCGCGTTCGCACACGTGTTTGAAGAGGTCGGAATTGATTACTGTTGTGGAGGTGATATCCCACTCGAATCGGCCTGTGAAGAAGCAGGTATCGACGTCGATGACGTTCTCGACAGACTCGAATCGGAACAGACCGAAACAAAAGACGAATCTGACGGATGGAATTCGATGTCGGAGCTCACAGACCACATCGTCACGGCTCACCACGACCGATTACGGGACGAGCTCCCCGCTCTCGAGGCACTCGTCCACAAGGTTACAGAGGTTCACAGCGACGACCATCCAGAACTTCAGGAGGCCGAATCTGAGTTCGTCGAACTTGCTGACGAGATGCAGACACACATCTCAGAAGAAGAGGACGAACTCTTCCCTATCGTCCGAAAACTCGAACGAGGGATGCCGCTTTCGGATATCGAAACCGAAACCATCGAGAACGAAATCGAGGGGTTCGAAGACGACCACCAGGAGACTGCCGACCGCCTTGACCGTATTGCCGAGTTGACCGACGGGTATGCTGTTCCGTCTAGCGCCTGTGCAAGTTACCGGAGTATGCTCGACCGCCTCGAATCGTTGGAACGTGAGACTCACCTGCACGTCCACAAAGAGAACAACGTCCTGTTTCCCGCTATCGAGTCGCTGGTAGCGAAAACCGGTGTTGAACTATAGATACTCAACTCAGTTCGACTTTCTCTCGCTCCACAGTGTCAAAGAAGTATTCCCATTAGTTCGCCCACTCCGGTGAGTGGTCACGAACGGCAGCAACTACCGAGGTGTCCATTTCTCTATTCGAACATGTTCCCGATAATCACTATCTCTCCGTCTGAAAAACTGGCCGGGTAGTATGGAAGTCGAAACTGGCCAACTCGTGCTTACAGGTGTAATGGCCCTACTTTTGGCGGGGGTCGTCTGGTGGGTCTCGCACGTCAAGAGGCGGCAGTCTTACTCGGTGTCAGCCGGTGGGACAGCGACAGGTGTACAACCAGCCGAGCGGGTGGAGAAACCGAGCGGACTCATTCGCTGGTTGACGGCCGTCGACCACAAAGACATCGGTCTCATGTACGGGGTATTCGCTCTCTTTTCGTTCGCGTGGGGTGGTATCGCCGTCGTTTTAATGCGTACAGAACTGTTGACTCCGTCAGCGGACTTCCTCGGACTCGGCTTCTACAACGCACTGATGACGACACACGGGATTACGATGCTCTTTCTGTTCGGGACCCCGATGCTGGCCTCCTTCTCGAACTACTTGATTCCGCTTTTGATTGGAGCCGACGATATGGCGTTCCCGCGCGTCAACGCGATCGCGTTCTGGCTGTTACCACCGGGGGCGTTACTCATCTGGGGTGGATTAATACTCGAGCCATTGAACGTCGGAATTCAAGGGGCTCAGACCGCGTGGACGCTCTACACGCCGCTTTCAGTTCAGCAGACGAACCCCGGCGTCGATCTCATGATTCTCGGACTACACCTAACTGGAGTCAGTGCGACGATGGGTGCCATTAATTTCGTCGCGACGATATTCGCAGAACGCGACGAGAAGGTCACCTGGGCGAGTTTAGACATCTTCTCGTGGACGGTACTGGTCCAGTCCGGACAGATCATCTTCGCGTTTCCGCTCCTCGGGAGTGCACTCGTGATGTTGCTCTTGGACCGGAACTTCGAGACGTCTTTCTTCAGCGTTGAGGCCGGCGGCTCGATTCTCTGGCAACACCTCTTTTGGTTCTTTGGTCATCCCGAAGTATACATTCTCGTCCTCCCACCGATGGGCCTCATAAGCTATATCCTTCCGCGCTTTTCGGGCCGCCGCCTCTTCGGGTTCAAGTTCGTCGTCTACTCCACGCTCGCGTTGGGCGTGTTGAGTTTCGGCGTGTGGGCACACCATATGTTCGCGACGGGTATCGACCCGCGACTACGGGCGTCTTTCATGGCCGTGTCTATCGCAATCGCGATTCCGAGCGCGGTCAAGACGTTTAATTGGATTACGACGATGTGGAACGGGAGTCTCAGATTAAAGACGCCGATGCTCTTTTGTGTTGGCTTCATCGCCAACTTCATCATCGGAGGCGTGACAGGCGTGTTCGAGGCGTCTATCCCTGTCGACCTCGTACTCCACGATACGTACCACGTCATCGCTCACTTCCACTACGTCATCATGGGAGGTATTGCATTTGCTATCTTCGCAGCAGTCTACTACTGGTTCCCGCTTTTTACCCAAAAATGGTACCAGCAGACACTCGGCAAGTGGCACTTCTGGCTTACGATGGTCGGGACGAACCTCACGTTCTTCCCGATGATCTTCCTCGGCTACGGTGGTATGCCTCGTCGGTACGGCAGTTACGACCTCACCGTTGGTCCCGTGTCGTACTTCACGGACCTCCATCAAATCGCTACACTCGGTGTGTACATCTTGGCCATCGGTCAGTTAATTTTCGTGTGGAACATCGTCACGTCGTGGCTAGAGGGTCCGGACATTGAAGACGGTGACCCGTGGAATCTCGACGATTACGGAATGGTTACGAACGAATGGAAATGGCTCGAACGGAAACGTGAGACGGTACTCCTAGACGGGGGGAGCGAGGAAGATACTCTAAAAGGCGAAGAGTAAGCTACCACGCCCTGAAGGGCGTGGCATTCAGTGCGGACTCTCGTTCTAACTGCCCAAGGCAGTGGATGAATACTCACCATCCACGTTCAACATCTCACTGTTCAAACGCACGCCTACGGGTTCGACTGATAGACTGAGAAAGGTACCACTGTCAGTGACTCCGATGGTAGATCTCGGCACGTTGTGTATCCCAACACGCGTCGGTACTGCTCGTCGTCGAAAAATACCAGACACCGAATTTCGATTCTGGGTCTGTAATACCTGAGTGAATGTCTCACGCAACTGGGAAGTACCGTTGGCACGGGAAGCCGAACCGAGGCCGTCGATTCGTGCGGTACTTCCAGCTGGTTCTTCGCCTCCGAGGTGGGAAGACTTGTCGCCGAATATGTTCAGATAGCCGGCGCTACCAGGTTGAAAGTCACCGTGAAAAATACGACGAGAGCCACTCCGGAGTCACTTCCCCAAGCCTCATTGTTTCCCCGTTGTGTTCGGTGGCGAACGATGAAGCTTCGTCAGCAGATGAAAACGGGTGGAGCTCCTTTCCCATTCCCCCATGAACGTCACTGTCAGCGACGTAGGTCATTTCACTTGCATCACCGAACGTATCTGCAGCAGTGTACGACGAGATGTACGTCTCTCCTCTCTCGTCGATGAGTTCGTAGTCCACAGATGAATAGTCAGTCACGTAGATGACTACGACCTCCCATCCCCTTCGCTCCTGGTCGAAGTGATACGGGAAGAGGCCCATACTCAACGTGTGGAACCACGCCGGGTTGTCATGACTCTCGGGAGCGTGGTTACGGTAGAACACCTGTCCGTTCGGGCCGAAATGCTCACCGATTACCATTCCCCCCTGGTCGTCTCGCTTCCCACCCGAGAGGTCGATTGGATCCGGAGCCGGTTTCCCGACAGAGTCAGTCCCGCCGAGGCACCCAGCGACCCCGGCGACCATACTCCCACCGACTGCCTTGAGGAGCCTCCGCCTGGTACTGTCGTTGTTGGTCACTGTCGTACAGTCGTCTGTTCGTTCGGCTACCGGGGTTTCTGGATAGTTTCCAACTTTGTTCATTAGAGGCTCCGTCGATGAATCAATTGTGCAGCGACGCTCACTGGAAGGACGACCCACGCCATCGCACCGCCGAGGAGAACTGTCGTGGAGAGAGCTGTCCCGGTGACGACTGCGGCCATCCCGCTCCCGGTCATCTCGAGACCGGAGAGGACGAACACGCGGAAGATGTCGATGGGGTTCGCGAGCACCAGACCCGTGAGCATGACGTTCGGCAGGTCGAACGCGGCGACGAGACCGAGTGCGGCAAGGTCGTGGCCGAAGACCAACCAGGCCCACACGAGAAGTGCGATTCCGAGCGCATGAGTCTTCTCTGCGGCTACAGTAGAGACAAGGACGCCGAGAGCGAGGAACACGAGTCCCAGCGTGACGGCACCGAACAGAACGTCCGCGTACAAACCCCACGGGACGGTGTCCACGCGGACGAACAGCACGAGGCCACCAAGGCCGAATCCGATGGCCGTCGCTCCCGCGAGGGATGCCGCACGGCCGAGGAACGCCCCGACGACAACCCGTCCACGAGAAACCGGGAGCGCGAACACCATGTCGAGCCATCCAGTCTCTTCTGCGCCTACGATGGTGTCGTATCCGTAGACTAGCGCCGCGAGCGGGACGAGATACGTTGCCAGCGACGCGAGACTGACGACGACGGCATCGACTCGGAACGGTCCGGCCGACGACCCGCCGAACCCGACAACGAGTAGCGAGAGGAGACCGAACAACGCAGTGAGTGCGAGCGTCCACCGACTCCGGAGTGAGAGTCGGTACTCTAACTGCGCAATCGTCAGCGTCTGTCCAGCGAACGCCACCACGGTTTGACTCGACGTCTCGAACGAACGGTCGGCGGCTGTCACAGTGCCGCCGCCGGGTTCAGTCGAGGAGTGTGCTGTCTGGTCTTCACTCATCGTGGCTCACCGTCCGTAGCTGCTCGGAACTCTCGGCGTTCTGTCTCGGTTGACTGTCCTGTTCGGCCTCCGAGAGCACCTGCTCGAAGACGCGTTCGAGCCCCGGTTCTCGAACATCGTACCCATCGATAGTGACGGCCTCTGTGAGTTCCGTCAGTAACTGCGGCACGTCCTCGGGGTCGCAGTCGACGAAGACCACGTCGCCATCGTGGTCAGTCGAGTGAACCGATGCGTCGAAGGCCGAGACGATAGTCTGGATACTGTCGGCCGACGCAGCGTCACCGAGACGGAGGCGAACGCGGACGTCGTCGGTCACTTCTCGTCGCAACCCGTCGATGTCGCCGACGGTGCAGAGTTGCCCACCGTGGAGGATGGCAATCCGTTCACAGAGTGACTCGATTTCAGTGAGGACGTGCGAGGAGATAACCACCGTGAGATCCGACTGTGCGTCGAGACGTTCGATGACCCGGTGAAAGTCCGCAACACCTCGCGGGTCGAGTCCGGCGGTCGGTTCGTCCAACAACAGGATACGCGGCCGCGACAACAACGCGGCGGCTAACCCGAGTCGGCGAGTCATCCCGTTTGAGTACCCGCCGACGCATCGGTCCGCCGCATCGGAGAGGCCGACGACCGAGAGGACAGCATCGATTCGACTTGCTGCATCGGGGAGACTGTGCATTCGCGCGTGGAATTCGAGCACCTCTCGGCCGGTGAGCGACGGCGGGAACCCGGCGTGCTCTGGTAGATAGCCGACGATACTGCGAAGTTCTGGACCGGCGGTAGCCACGTCGGTTCCTGCAACCGACACCGTCCCGTCGTCCGGTCGGATGTGTCCGACGAGGAGTTTGAATAACGTCGACTTGCCCGCCCCGTTCGTCCCGAGGAGGCCGAACGTCGACCCCGACTCGATAGCGAGGGAGAGCCTATCGAGCGCTGTAATCTCGCTGTACTTCTTTGTCACGCCGGTGACCTCAATCGCGTTCATAGTATCGTCTCCATTCTTTGTGGGGTGGGGTGGTCAGTGGGTGGTGGTCGACGACGCCCGGAACCTCGATGACGGGGAGCGAACTCTCGGCCAGCCGCAAGGCGTCGAACGCTGGACTCGACGCGAAGACGGTCGCCTGCGGATGTTCGTACGTTAACCGCTCGACGAGGCCCGCAGGCCTGTGTCGGATGTCGTTGACGCCGTCACCGTCGACGTCCGAGTCGCGGGTGTCGGACCAGTAGTTGCCCCGCGTGGTCCCGTTCCACTCTTCGAGTTCGCCGACGAGCGCGCGGACCTGTTCGTCGTTGTTGATGAAACTGTTCTCCGAGACGGTCGGACTCGAACTGCCGGCGGTGAAGTAGACGCCGACCCGGTTTTCCAGCACGAGATTCCCAGTGAGCGTGTTGTTCACCGAGTTGAACACGTACAGACCGTTTCCGTTCCCGACGACTTCGTTCCCCTTGACCACCGAGTGGTCGATGCGCTTGAGGAAGATGCCGTGCGCGCTTGTCCCGCTGTTGTTCACTGCAACGTTGTCGACGACGCGGATGTACTCCGAGAGCATAATCGCGTAGCCCGCGTCGTTATCGAACGCGACGTTATCGACGAGCGTGCAGTCGTCGGAGTACATGTAGTGGACGCCGTACCGGAGGTCCCACAGCGTGTTGTTCCGCGCGGTCACCTCGGACGCCCACGAGTAGTAGATGCCGTCTCGAGTGTCCGTGATACGGTTGTCGACGATGGTCACGCCGTCGCTCTTGAAGACCTGGATGCCGTTCCCGCGGTACGACCGCGGTTCGACTGAGTCGCGTCCGACGATGGTTGTGTTCTCGATTCGGGCCCCCGAGACGCCGTCGAGCCAGATACCGAACGTCGTCTTGGTCACTCGACTGTCTCGTATCGTGGTGTTCGTCCCGTTGACCCAGATGCCTGCGTCGTTTCCGGACGTATCGTAGCCGCCGTTGTACACCCACACGCGTCTCAGCGTGATGTCGTCGCCGTTGAGGGTCAGTACGTCACCGGTCCCGTTCCCGTCGATTCGAGCGGTGCGCCCAGGCGTCCCGACCAGCGTGACGTTCGACGTGTTGACGACGACGCGCTCGTCGAACTCACCGTCGAGCCGGATTTGGTCCCCAGGTTCGGCGGCGTCGACGGCAGTCTGAAGCGACGTATACGTCTCTCCACCGACCGTCGCGCTGCCGGACTCTGATGGCCCCTCGAACGAGTACTCGTCCGGGACCGGTTGTTCGAAGTCGACTGGACTGTCGGTCTGTGCGTGGGTGGGTGCCGTCGCGACGCCGACGCCGGCAGTGACGATGACGAGACCGGCGACGACCGCGAACAATCGACTAGCCGGGACGTTCATAGAGTACTCACCCTTGCTTCGATTTCACGTTCGTTCCATCGTTTGTGCCGGACTGACCGCCTATCGAGGTATTCCGAACCGACTTAATTCGACGCCGAATCGAGTCGATGGCGGTGGTGGCCGTCGCGTCGGTGTCGCGGTAGTAGAACGCGACGACGAGCAGGCCGATGGCGATGATGGACATGTACGCACCCATCCCTAGACTGGAGAAACTCGTGATGTTTGCAACCTCGTACTTGCCGACCAGCGGCGGTGTGAACGGGTCGACGCCGACGACGGGTGCTTCCGGGTCGAGAGCGTGACCGGTCTGGTAGAGGCGGTACTGGATGTCGACGACCATGACCGTGAACACGGTAATCGTCCCGACGAGTTGGTACAGCAGTCCACGCTTTAGCTTCTTGATAGTCGGTGCGATTGCGACGAACGCACCGCCGGCGGCGACGGCGACGAACGCAAGTGGTCCTAGCGACCACTCGGGAACGTCGACGGCTGCCGGTTCCACCTCGAAGTTCGGTTGCCAGTAGACCGGGTCCGGGTAGTAGAAACCGATATACTTGTTGAGGCGAGCCATCTCGACGTAGTCGCCACTGATGCGCGGGTACGCATAGAGGTGGAGACGGAGTACTTCGTTCGGGTACTGCGCGGCGTGGACGTTGATCGACCACATCGGGAACAAAAGCGCAGTGACGAATAACACCGCGGCTAACACCGGCAACCCCCGGCGCAGTTGGGCGAACTCGTCGAGACTCGGTGGTCGGTAGCTCATGAGCTAGTCTCTCGGTTCGACGAGCATCCGCGAGCGCATCTCCAAGTGGAGCGCACTGCAGAAGTACGTACAGTACACCCAGTACACGCCCGGTTTGTCGGCCGTGAACGTGACCTCACGGGTGTCCTGCGGCGCGAGCGCGATGTTGATGTCGTACTCGGGCACCACGAGGCCGTGGACGATGTCCTGACTCCCTTCGACGTTCGTCGCGGTTATCGTCACCTCGTCGCCCTCTTTGACACGGAAGTCACGAAGTCCGTACTCACTCCGCTTGACCGATGTGTACACTTCGACGGTCTCGTCGTCGACGCGGTCAACCCGTGAGTTGCTCTCCGTAACGTACTCTTTTTCGCCCTTGTAGTCGGATTTGTCCCACGTCTTCGCGGGCTCTATCTTGTCTTTCGTCGCGAAAATCGCGTCGTGTGGCTCGGGATACACCGGGTGGTCCGAGACGAGTTCCATGCCGCCCTGCTCGTCGTCCTTGTCGTTGCCGATGTAGATGAGCTGGTCGTTGTCCGGGTAAATTGGGCCGACCGGGAGGAACCGGTCTTTCGAGAGCTTGTTTAAGACGACTAACCAGTCGCCCGTCGGTTCGGTCGACATCGCCTGGACCGCCTGGATGTGGCCGGGGTTATAGTGGACGTCTATCTTCCCGAGGATAGCCTCTTCGGACTGCTTCGGTGAGTTGACCGCCGTCTCGATGTCCCACTTGACGACCTGCGAGTCGATGAACAGCGACGTGTAGGCGTGTCCACGGTCGTCGTAGGTCGTGTGCAGCGGTCCGAGGCCAACTTTCGGCTGGCCGACGATGACCTTCGACGAGTCCGGTTCGGTCGAAAGTTTCTCGATATCGATGATGGACACCGTCGGCGAGAGCTTCCCGGCGACCATCCCGTACTTGCCGTCTGGCGTGACCTCGACACAGTGGGGCGACTTCGGCGTCGGGATATACCGGACAGCTGGTTCGTCGCCCTGATTCAGCGAACTACCTTTCGTCCCGTCGACGATGGGAACGCCGTTAACCTCGCGATAGTTTCCGGCATCGACCGCTTCCTGGATGGCCGGAACGTTGAATGCCTTGACGAAATCGCGGTCGTTCTTGGTCATCTCCTCGATTTCGACGCCCTCTTCGTCGTTGTAGGCGCTCGCGAGTGCCCACTTGCCGTCTTTGTCTGTGTCGAGGATGTCGAGGTTGCCGTCGACTTCGACCTGCCAGAGAACTTCCATCGACTCGGGGTCGAGTGCGGTGAACAGTGAGACGTACTTGTCTGGGTTGTCGATATCACGCCCGTCGTTCGGGAGGGGTGTCCTGAACTCACTGTTCGCGAAGATGTAGTCGGTGTCGGGGCTCTGAATACAACAGCCGTGGACCGACTGGACGTTCGGGACGTCGGTGATAGCGTCCGTCTCGAAGTACTTCAGGTTCACCCGTGCAACCCGGCCGTTGGCCTTGTCGTTGACGTATATGTATCGGCCGTCGTACTTGCCGTCGGTCTCCGAGAGACTCGGGTGGTGGGAGTCACCCCAGGTGTAGCCACCCGCGTCTTCGAGCATCTGGCTGCTCCCATCGTCGAAGCCGTAGCCTTTTGCGGGTTCTCGGTTGAAGACGGGAACCCGTGTGAGTTCGCGCATCGACGGCAGACCGTAGACGCGGATGTCGCCGGAGTGGCCGCCAGACCAGAAGCCGTAGTACTCGTCGTGTTCTCCCGGTGGGACGAAGTGTTCGGGGACGTCTCCTGAACCTGAGTGGTTTTGGCTTCCTCCGCTGTTACCCTCACCGTTATTCATGACGCCGGCACATCCGGCAAGTGAGCCGATAGTGCCGACTGCTGCCCCCGCTTTCATGAAGTCGCGGCGACTCAGGCCGAGCGACGGTAGTTGGAGCGAGACTTCGTCTTCTCCCGCTGCCGTTTCATCGGTGTCGGCCAACACCTTGTTGAGCTGTGCTTCGTATTCAGTGACCGACTCGTCGGTTTCGGTCGGTTCGGATGCGGTGTTGGTCATTTAGACGACCTCGATCGTGCCGACCATCCCGTTCAACTCGTGTGGGATGCAGTAGTACTCGTAGGTGCCTTTTGTCTCGAAGGTGTGTTCGTAGGACTCACCCGCTTCGAGGTTCCCCTTCTCTGGGTACCCATCCTTCGCGGCTTGCTCGGAGTCGAACCCGCCGGTCGCGAAGTAGGTCGCACCGTCGGGAATCTTGTCTTCGTAAGCAGTCACCGAGTGGCCGATAGAACTCGTGTTCTCGAAGGTGACCGTGGTCCCGACCGGGACTTGAATTGACTTGGGGTCGAATCCGAGTTCCTCAGTCATACCAACGGTGTCAGTTTCGACCGGACCTCCATTTCCTCCGTCTGACGCTTCGGTTGTTTCGGTCTTAGTGGATTCCTCGCCGTTAGATCCACCACTGTTTGAATTCGCTGAGGAAGAACAGCCAGCAAGTCCGACACTCGTCACCGTGATACCTGTCGCACCGAGGCGCTGTAACACGTCACGTCTGGTACTCTTTCGAGACATCGTACACCTGTACCTCTCTCACTATCGCTGTTATACGGTACAGCCGGTTCCAGACAGCGGAGATTAGAACGAATATGTTCGGCGCGGAGCTTAGTCGGCTTACGGTCTCACCACCATCCAGGAATGCGCCGCCGCTACGAGCTGGTGGCGCGACGTTAACGACAAGTAAGAACATGACACGAGACTCGTATTACGATACCCGAACCGTACCGGTCATTGCGACTACTAACTGGTACACCCATCATGTACGTTTCACTAGCGGTGGGTCACCGGTGTCCGGTGGAGGAGTAATACAACCATGAATGGACTTGCACTCGCCGTTGTCGGGATGAAGACGGCAACGTTACTCCTCGGCGGACTGGTGACTTTCGTGACGTTTCAGGCATTCAAGCAACGAGGAACACCGGCGCTTCGGTCGCTCTGTGTCGGGTTCGCGTTCGTCACGTTTGGGTCACTCCTCGCGGGTGTCGTCCACCAATTGACGCCCCTTTCCTTTGACCATGCACAGGCACTTGAAAGTGCACTCACCGTCACCGGATTTGCTGTTATTGCTCACTCGTTGTACATAGACGACGATTGAAGACGAGTACTGGTGCGATAGTCGATCAGATACTGAACACCGTCAGGGCGTCCGAACATCATCGGCATAACAGTAAGAGATATTGGTGATATATGTGTCAGTATGGGTTCCTTTGAAACCACCGGTGAGACGCAAAGACTCGATGTCAGAGATATAGACGGTGAACCGTTCGGCCATATCATGTCTGCAATCGGTGAGTTGAGCGCGGGTGACTCACTTCTTCTTGTCAATAGCTTCGAACCGGTCCCACTCTACGATGTCCTCAAACGGCGTGGGTGTGAGTTTCAGACGACTCAGGTCGAAGACGACGAGTGGCACATCACTATCTCTCTGAAATAGTAACGACTGAAGATGTGTGCGCCACCGCAACCGCTTGCAAAGACACAGATATCACACCGATATTCCGGTCACGGCGTGCGACGTGCACCAATCTCGATCAAGAGGCTTACTAGTAAATACCCATATCCGAGCGACCCCAGGAGTGCGACCACATTTCCGAGAGCACTTACAAGAGACATACCAGCGATTCGGCCGAGGACCGAGAGGACGAGCCCAGCGAGGAGTGCAGCGATTATGAGCTGGGCAGTCCGTTCGCTCGCCCCACGAAACCGACCCGCAGACGGAGGGTAAAACAGGAAGGTAAATCCGACAATGACGAGACCGAGGAAACCGAGGAGATTGAGTTGACGGTGTGCAGCCAGCGTCCCCGGTGGAAGCGCAGGTATTTCAAGTACGCTCCAAAGGGCCATCGTAAGACCGATAGCAACCCCCACAACACCAGCAATCACACCTGCGAGAACACTTTCTGTTCCGACCCGCCGGCGGTCTGACCGGAAGAACACACTGAGATACAACGCTGCAAAGCCGACGAACGCTATCGCTTCACTCACCGCCCCCGCGACAAAAAGTGGACCACCACCAAGACCGGCGGCAACGAATACTGGTCCAACTGCACCGGCGGGGAGGACGACTGCGGCGAGTTTTTTCGATACCGGAACACCAAGGAACCGAGGACTGAGACGAACCCCGAGCGTGAAAACGAGAAGGACTGCGAACCCCGCGGCTATCAAGTGTGTGATTCGCGGAAAATAGCCGTCCGTGAGCCCTGGTAGGATTGTCGTACGTGCAAGTAGTTCGTACGACCCAACCGCGAGATAGGCGAACGGGATGATGAGATACCGGTTTGCATACTGGTCTACCCACTCGTAGCTCTCCCTGTGAGAACTCGTTCCCGTTTCCCCGCGTCGGACCTCGTTTCGAACCGACCACAACAGCGCAGCGACGAACGCTGCAACACCACTCCCCCAAACGAGTGCCCCAAGAGTTTCTACAAACGTCGGACCGACCGAACCTGCAGAGAATGCAAGCAGTACAGTCCCCAACGTGGCTGCCACGAAATGGACTGGTGGGATAGTGTCGGTAGAGAGAGTCGTCCCGAAATACGAGGGAACTAACAGATAGGCCATACCGAAGACAACGTGGGAGACGAACCCGAAGAGAGCGAGGATGACCTCAACACGATGGGTGATGCCGACCGTTGCACCGAGTCGCCAGCAGACGAAAAACACGGCACTCGCGATGATGAATCGCCGCGACCACCGACTTCGGCTCGCTCCTGTCATCGGAGACCAGTCGAAACCTTCCGTTTCGAGTCGAAAACACGCTGCTTGTGGTCTCGAATATTAGCCTTTGGCTTTGTTGTCGACTGCGTGGGCACGTCGCTCATTACCTCGTTGTAGATAGTCGAGGGTAAAACAGTTCCACCCGAATGTATTCGGGGGAATTGTGAACGGTCGGACACGCGATAAGCCAATCGAATGCCACGAGTCGACTTTGACGCCGAACGGACGTACGACGAAGACCGATTTTTCGCCAGCGAGGCGTTCCTGACCGGCCGCACGAAAGTCATTTGTGGCTTTTTCAAACCCGGGCAGTTCATCCCCGTTCATGCACCGTCGAGCGACCTCGTCGTTAGTGTTCGGTCTGGAAGCGGACTCGTCCGCGAAGGAGAGACTGACCACCGCGTCACGCCCGGTGACATCGTGTCCATTCCGGCGGGGACGAAACGTGGGGTACGAGCGAACGAAGATTCGAGATTGGAGGTGTTGTTGGTGACGACGCCGCCACCGACCGATGCCGAACACGACCCGGTTCGCCGTGGATTGGCGGAAGGTGACTTCGAACCATCGCTCTCAAGTAAGTGACTCGTCGCCGACGAACTCTCTGATTAGTCGCTTTTGGTCTGTGCCGTGACGCCCGACCACAGCTCCGAGAGCTGCTCTGACGCTGAACGCCGCTTCGGGACGACATTCAGTTCGAGAGCGTTCCGCCCGCGTCTGACGACGACTTCGTCGAAGTCGATTGTGTATCTCGTCTCCGAGCTTCCGTCTTCGTGTTTGACCAAGAGACCGGCGTCAACCATCTGTTCGAGTTTGCGGTACACTGTCGAACGAGGGAGATCACACGTCGAGGCGAGTTCGCTCGCGGTCTTCGGTCGGTCGAGATTCTTGAGCATAGTTCGACACTGTTCGTTGGCTAATACTTCAAACACCGTCTGGAAGCCCGGCCCCAAGGCCTCGGAAAGCGGATTCGATGACATAGGTGAATATTCACAAGATATACCGGCTTTCACGCATCTGCTACACTCACATCTGGGGGTACACGATGGACGCGTATATATGGGTGGTTTGGAAATCTGGTCGACGTATCGGAGTCGAATACGAGCGTCACTTCACGCTCACACGGGAAGCTCAAAATAGTCGACGAGGACGGCACACCCCGAACTGATTCGTGGTAGTTGTTTTGTATCGGTGGGCGTACGGGTCTGTTGTGAGCGACTACGACGTTCTCGTAATTGGTGGCGGTATCGCCGGTCGGACCGCAGGTAGCTTCACAGCTCGCGCAGGTCTGAAAACAGCCGTGTTCGACGCCGGCGAGTCCATCCTGAGACGGAACGCGCACTTGGAGAACTTCCCCGGATTCCCGGTCGGTGTCAATCCTCGTCTGCTGCTCGATCTCATGCGAGAGCAGGCCGAACGGGCGGGCTGTGAGTGGGTCGATAACGAAGTTGTCGACGTGGACAGACATCCAAAGACCGGTTTCGTCGTCAAAACGGCCGACTCTGACGAATGGGCGTACCGAGGTGAGCGAGTTCTCGTCGCGACGCCCGGGCGATTCAACTATCTGCGAGAACTTCCGGTCGAAACGGTCACCGAAGAAGGAAAACAGTTTGTCGAGGCAACCTCCTCGGGTCGGACCAGTGTCGACGGTATCTATGTAGCCGGACGAATGGCTGGAAAACCATTGCAAGCCGCTATCGCTGCCGGCCACGGAGCAGAAGTTGCTGTCGGACTTCTCAAGGATTCCGACGCACCGTATGCGTTCGATTGGAGCGTTCCCGCCGGGTACTTTACAGAACGTGGTCGAGAAATCCCACCGGGTGTCGAGGAAGTATTTCCGGAGGACCGCCACGAACGGGAACGACGCTCGTTGGAAGTAATGCGTAACCATTTCTCGGAGCGACATCCCGAGGAGCCGGACTCGCATCCGGACATATAATACGCCGAGAGGGAGGCTGGAACTGTTCTCGCAGTACGTAGTATTCGGGATGTTTCCCGAGTTGAGCACCGTGTAAAATCGTGTCATCTGTTAAGTGGCTTAAACTCAACCCGAATATGTTCCTACAAACCTATTTTTAGGTGTGCCTAAAACAGTACGTGAAGTCGTTCGGTACGACTCGGTCGAAAACGCGACCAAACGCCTGAACGGCGGTTCAAATCATGCCCTACGTACAACTCACGATTACGGTACCGGAGTCAGTCTGGATCAGCGAAATATCTCGAGCCTATCCAAACACGCGGTTCCGCGTGCTCGCGGCTACTGCGAACGCGACGACTGGGGTCGCTCGAATCGAGATACTTGATGAAGATCCCAACACCGTCTGTGATGAGTTTCGAAAGTACGACTCTGTGACCGATCTGACGGTCTTCGAAACTACCCCAGAGATGTGCTGTATCCAGGTCGAAACAGACGCACCGTTGTTGCTGACTTCGTTACAGAACTCGGGAGTTCCCTTAGAGATGCCTTTCGAGGTTCGAGATGGAAAAATGTCACTCGAAGCAACAATCCCGCAAAAGACGCTATCTGACCTCGGAGAGACGCTCGACAAATTCGGGATTCAGTACACCGTCGAACGCATTCTACAAGAAGTCGAATCGGATTCTGTTTTGACCGACCGACAACAGTGGTTACTCAACGAGGCTATCGAACGCGGGTACTACGACACGCCACGGCGGACGACACTCGTGAACCTCGCCGATGACCTGAACATCGCGAAGTCGACCTGTAGCGAGATTCTGCACAGAGCCGAAGGGCAAGTTCTGAAAGAGTACCGTCGTAGTAACCGCGGACAGAGAACCGAAATTTCAGTGCTCTCTGACTGAAATACGTCTCCAAGGAAAGCGAGCGTACTGAGACCCACGGCGTGTCATTCAATCTGGTGAGCTAACCGTGATACGAGTCACGTATCCACCACAGGAACACCTCCCCTCGTCGATGATATCGACGTGTCTCTCTACTGAACGCACTGACTCATCGAGGTACGACGACGGGTGGCCGTGCCGTTCGTGTGTCACGAGGTCTACAAACTGACCGGGACTCGTCTGCTCGACCGCGTCCACTGCTTCTGCGACCGTCAGTTGCCGATTGTGAGCATGGTCTGGGGTTTCGAGATCGGCAACCCATGGTCGCTCGTGTCGATGTGTCGTGACGGGTTCCCGGCCGGCGTACGGATCAGACATACCTACTCTCGTGGTCCGTGGTAACGTCGTGATTCTCGCTTGGAGGGTTAGAGGGCTCACTATCTAACTCTGGCAGTGACGTAGTAATACCAAATTCTGCCCGTGTCTGCCGTTCGATCAGCCCACTGATTCGAAATGTCTCAGTACCGGCCGTGGGGGTCTCGAGCGGCGTTCCAGCCGTACGAACGACACGCCGTTGAAACCCGGTTGATGACGTCTCGAGCTCCATCGTCTCAACGTCTTGAGTGCGATGTCGTATGTTTTCGCCCGAATATCTCCACCACGGGACGTAGATGGTCAAAAAACCCGTTTTGACCAGCGAATCAGGGTGGTGAGAATTCATGCCGAATCTCAGCTGCGACCTGAACACGTAAATTCGGCGCACCGAAGACGTTCGCACACAAGTATTATACTCACCGATACGGACCATCACCCGATGGGCGACCGAACAACTGCGCTCCGCGAGTTAACAACCGAACTACGAACTCACGGCGACATCGACGACGCGTTCCTCGCGAAGAGCTTCACCGACCGCCTCGTGATCGTCGACGTCAGGGGTGACAGCGGAGTCCCGTCGGACGTCGCGGACCGACTCGTAGCACACGATCTCCGCGGTGCCGACGAGGTGTACGGCGATGATGAACACGGCTCTTTCGCTGGTACCGTCGGTGACGCGACGCGACATCACTTCGTGGACATGCAGACTCGCGGTGCTCACCAGTCGTACGTCGTTGACTGAACGAACGACGCCGCTCCGGGATACGTCCGCGATTGTATAGCGTTTTGACTGGTTGTACATCCGACTGTACGCGGTGGGACGGGCGGGTGTCCATTGACTTGCAAACGCTACTGTAGATATCTCCCCTCGACTGTGCCCAAAAGAACTCACTCGATGCGAGACAACGCGATTTCTTTGGCCGTGTCGGCCTCTGTCGGCACGTGTTCCAGCACTTCGATCTCGGAGACCCATTTGACACTCTCCCAGCAGTCGCGGTCGTCAGTGGTCGGAACCAACCGTGCCGGACCACCGTGTTCGGTGTCAAGTGGCTCACCACCGAGTTCGAACGCGAGCACCGACTCTGCAAGCCGATTCAGGGGAAACGAACAGGCGTATTCCCCATCCATCGAACGGACCAGTCCGTACCGGCTGGTCTCTGGGAGACCAGCGTGGTCGAAGAGTCGCTTGACGCGGACGCCGCGCCACGTGAGGTCTTCGGCGACCCATCCCTCGTCACAGACGAAGTCGCCTTCGAACGTTTCAGTGGGGTACGAATCGAAGCTGCGTCGAGAGAGTTCGAGTGGCGTGTCTACAGTTCCGGTTACGGCGAGCGTCCATCCGCCCGTTTTAACATTGTCTGGAATTCTGTGGCGTCTCAGGTCGGTCATACGTTGAACGAAGGGACCAGTGCCAAAAACGATTGGCCCGAATCTGTAAGGACCCGGACCCCGCGAGCAACCGACGTATCACCGTTCGACCGATCGGCTACGAGACCCTTCTCAGAAGGAGGCGTTTGGACCGCCACGGCTCGGCCGTTCGTTCTGCTTCGCGCGTTCCATCGGGGTAGAACCGACGTCTCCGTCGGGAACGTACGTGACAGACCCAGTCGAGAGAAACTTCTCTTCTAGTTCTTCGAGTTGATCGTTGATTGCATCGCTCTGGTGATGCATCCGTGCAGCCCGAACCCGAACGAGATCGTAGTCATGACGGTCTGAGAGGCCGTTCCACGCACGGAACGAACCAATCGTGAGTGTGTGCGTCTGCGGACAGAACGGGGTCGTGGGCGTGAATTCGGCCCGGAGCACGGACTGGTCGTCCGACTCTTCCGCATATCGGTAGCCGGCGCTTTTGTGGCGAGTATCGAGGTTCAAACGCGCCAAGTTGTAATTGAACGTCATGTCATAGACTTTTCGTTCCTCGAACAGTTCTTGCGTGAGTTTATGAAAGGTGACGTGTTCACCGTCGGTGAGTACACGGTGGCCTTTGAGGAACACCCCCGGCTGAGGAAGGTGTTCTGGAACGAACTCGTCGTATTCGTCGAACAGACCGCTGTCGTCGCTGGAACCACCAAAGGGGGATGGGAATCCGATCATACGATAGCGTACGGTGGGACCCGACCTATGGTTGTTCCCGGATATGTTCACGTAGACGGGGGTTCGGATCCACTGTGTCGCTCAACAGTTACCTAACTGGGTCGAACACATCGGTATCTTCTGGGCCCTCAGCGGTGATGATTGCGAGCGCTCCTTTCCGTGCGACCCGTGAGAGCGCGTGGTCGACCAGCTTGAAGTCACCCGGCACTGGGAACGACATCGTCGCGACACAGGCACTTCCCGGGAGGACAGGAGTCGTCTGAACGTAGCGCATCGGTTCGCTGGCAAGCGCACCCTGTTCCCAGACTTCGTCCCAGACGCTGCCGATCGGGTGGAAGCTCGAGAACAGATTCGGCCCTCCAACCCCGTAGAAAATGCGGGCAGTCTCGCCGGTCTTCACGTTCATCTCGGCGTAGTTGTCCGGCGTAATTGCGTACTTCTCACCGTTCATCAGGACGTACGTCGGGTCCTCCATCGCCATTCGTGTGAAGTCGAACTCGTGGTGGCCCTTCTGTCCCGTCTTCCCGTTCGTGTAGAGCTCGTGCTGTCCGAGGTAGAACTCGTGGTCTACCTCGGGAAGACCCTCTTCCGGTTCGACGAGGATGATACCGAACATCCCCGCGGAGATGTGGTAGTCGACGTTCGCGACGGCACAGTGGTAGACGAACGCTCCGGGATATGTCACCTTGAACCGGAGTTGTCTCTCCTCTCCCGGGGCGACGTTCGTCGCTTCTGCCCCGCCGCCGGGACCACGGCACGCATGGAAGTCGACGTTGTGAACCATCGAGTTGTCCTCGTGGTTGCGAATGATGAGGTCGACAGTGTCCCCTACGCGTGTTCGAATGAACGGGCCGGGGACCTGTCCGTTAAACGTCATGTACGTGAACGTGACGCCAGGTTCGACTTCGGCAACTTGCTCGAGTGTCTCCAGTTCCACCGATACTGTCTCCGGTGACGTTCGGGTGATCGGTGCAGGGATATCGCGGGGGTCAGCCGCGATACGGTTGGCATCTACGGGCTTTGCTGGCCCGAGTTCCGTGTCCATCTGGAGTTGGAGTGGACTTGCCTGTACGTTGTTGTCTGGTGGTGTGCCGACAGTACAACCGGCCAACGCCATCGTCCCACCGAGTCCTGCCGCTTGGAGTACCCGCCGTCGAGTCGTAGTGTACGTCATAAGTATCTCTCTCAGGCTAAACATAGCGAAGAGACAGTATATATCGATATTTTCTATCCCACGATTTGAGAACCGAGTTCTACGGTTATATCTCTCACACAACTACTGACGTACATGATATCTACCGATACCTGTACGAATGTCAACCGGAGATGGTTCCTGAAGGCAGCAGCAGTGGCCACTGTCGGGGGGGCGTCAATCGGTTCGATGCCTCCAGTTGCTGCACAACAGGAACCCTACCTCACGGGCTGGTTCAGTGACGTCTCGAATTACGATGGTATCACGGACGAACGCGGGAAAGCACGTGTGACAGTAGAAGTCGGTGCGGAGGGAAACGGCGGTGGCTTCGCCTTCGGTCCACCGGCAATCCGAATCGACCCAGGGGCGACAGTCGTCTGGGAGTGGACGGGAGACGGTGGAAGCCACAACGTCGTCGCAGAGGACGGCACCTACGGGAGCGAAATGGTCGCGACCACGGGTGCGACGTTCGAACACACATTCGATACCGGGGGTGTGTCTCTCTATGCGTGTACTCCGCACAAGGCGATGGGAATGAAGGGTGCAGTGCTCGTCGGTGACGTCGAAGTGTCTGTGGCGACACCGAAACCGACTCCAACCCCTGAACCGGACTACGAATACGTCCCTCGAGAACCAGATTACGAAGGCTGGTTCGACGATGTCGATAACTTCGACGGAACTGTCGACATGCGTGGACGCGAAGAGGTTCGTATTCAGGTCGGAGCAAACGGTAACAGCGGGGGCTTTGCACTCTCTCCGCCAGCTGTTACTATTGATCCGGGTACTCGCGTCATCTGGGAGTGGGTAGGTGACGACGGTCCCCACGGATTCACAGCTACCGATAGAGAATACACCAGTCCGTCACAATCCACCGGGGAGTGGGGGCTGGTCTTCGACGGCGTTGGTATCAGTAAATACGCCTGTGAGCCCCACATCACTAACGGGATGAAAGGGGCAATTGTCGTCGGTGACGTCTTCGAAGGCGTCTACGAGGTAACGACTAGCCAACTCGCAGTGTTCGGAAGTCTCGGTGCCGCATTCCTCTCGCCTCTCGCGTTCGGTTCGTTCCTGTGGGCACGCGACCGTCACGACGAGTGACCGTACTCGGCCAGTGATATACGGCATTCAACGAACATGTTTGTTCAGGTCTCGTTCGACAAGAACGAGCCTCACCCGATATTTGTAATTTTTCTCGGCTAATGTGGCCAATGAAAGACCGTTTTGGAGCACCTGGTACGGGCCTGTCGCGGCATGGATTCCTCGCGACGATCGCCGGCGTCGGAACAGCAGCACTTGCTGGATGTCAATCACTCTTGGCACAAGTGAACGTACGGTCGGGCTCAAAGGTCAATCACGTCATGAGCGGAAACGTCTACCCCGGTGAGATGTTCCCGGGGTTGTCTACAAAGGTGCGATGAAGACAGATACCTTCTCCCACCTGATGCAGTACTCTGGTTATCAGCAGTAATCACAAGTGAGACACATCGATGCTAAAATCAAATTCCAACCCAATCGTCAGTCGACGAACAGTCCTGCGCGGTGCCGCAAGTGCGGTGACAGCAGGTTCCGCCGTGAGTGCTGTGACTCCTGTGTCTGCAGCCGTCCGACGAACCGAATACGACAGTAGTCTGAAAATGGACTGGCGAGGGCGGGTCCCCACAACATCGTCAACGAAGCAGTAGGGTTCGAGCCAGAGAGACCGACGAATCCTATACTTCAAACACATGGCCAAACAGGAAGGAATCGTCAAGTACGCCTGTATCCCCCATGAAGCGGTGGGAATGAGGGGGCACTCGTTGTCGATGGGGTTCAGTCAGGCGGGTCATCCAATGGGAGTGGGGGATACACTCACCATCGGTGGTTGACTCGGACTTGTCGGCGTATTGGTTGATATATTCGTTTACGGGGTGCGCGACAAATCACAGAGAATACTGATAAGCTCCGCTTTTCAGACGGTTCTGAGCCGTTTGTCTCGTCTATCTGAGGTCTCTCAGAGATGGACCGAACGGAGCACTCGCAATCGTTCTGAAACGTTCGAACTGGCGGCCGGTGACACTACGTAATCAAAAAGACGAGAGTCCAGTCAACCGTCGCTGGAAACAAGAAAAAATTACCGCCGGCTACTGCCGATAGGGGAGTACTTTCTTGTGAATACTCGTGGCTCTGCTGCTTTTTCAAGTAGTTGTTCGAATTGTCTGCCCCGATTAACTACCAACTCCAACAAAAACCCGCACCCAATTGCTATCCAAGAAAGAGCGGGATATCACAGACACCTGCATGAACGGACGTTACGAACGCATCTTTAGGTTTCCAATAGGTTCCGTACAATATGGTAAATCTCGGAACCAGATTGTGGCATCGGTATCGTTCAATTCCACTCATTTGGCGCATCTTCACCGCTTTTATATTAGGATCAGTAGCTGGCATCGCGTTCGGCGACCGAATGACCGTCGTAAGGCCGTTGGGGGACCTTTTCCTTCGACTGCTCAACATGCTCGTCATCCCTATCATCGTTTTCACACTTCTCACCGGCATTCGGCAACTCTCGCCGGCAAAGCTCGGAAAGATTGGGGGGACGACAGTCGGGCTATACGCTATAACAACGACTATTGCAGGAGGTATTGGCCTTGTAGTTGCGAATGTACTCCAACCCGGACGGGGACTCGATCTCGTCGGCGGTGAAGCTCAATCGCAAGCACCGCCATCGTTGATGGACGTAATTCTCGGTATCGTGCCAAGCAACCCCGTATCGGCGCTTGCAGATGGTAATCTGCTTGCGACGGTGTTCTTCGTCATCGTGTTCGGTATCGCCCTGACCTACGTTCGAGACCAACAAGAACAACTTGCAGAGGGTGTCGACTCGGTATTTGAAGCGTTCGAGATTGGCACAGAGGCAATGTTCGTGGTCGTTCGAGGTGTCCTCGAGTTCGGCGTACTTGGTGTCTTCGCGTTGATGGCTTCTGGAATTGGTGCCGAAGGCATTGGGGTGTTCTCGTCGCTGGGTGAACTCGTATTGGCAGTCGCCATTGCAATCGTCATCCATATCGTCTTCACCTATCTCGTCTTCTTGATGTGGTTGATCGCTGACGTGTCCCCGATTGCATTCCTCAGTGGTGCGAAAGACGCGATGGTAACCGCCTTCGCCACTCGTTCGTCCAGCGGGACGCTTCCAGTCACGATGCGGAACGCGGACGAAGATCTGCGTATCTCCGAACGGGTATATTCGTTCACACTTCCAGTCGGTGCAACTGCAAACATGGACGGTGCTGCGATTCGGCAAGCGATCACCGTTATGTTCGCTGCGAACGTCGTCGGGCAACCACTCGCACTTACCGAACAGGCTTTCGTCTTGATCGTAGCCGTTCTCGTCAGTATTGGGACTGCTGGCGTTCCAGGTGCTGGAATCGTCATGCTCACCGTAATTCTCACACAGGTCGGGCTCCCACTAGCGGTTGTCGGGTTCGTCGCCGGAGTCGACCCGATACTCGGGCGGGTTGCGACGATGAACAACGTCACTGGTGATTTGGCTGTTTCGACTGTCGTCGGGAAATGGAACGATGAGCTCGATCTCCAGAGCGGTGTCTGGTCGCGAGACACGTGGAAGGCTACGAATCTCGTCCCCAGTGGCGATTAACGACGGTCAGTCGTAGTCACCAACCACCGCAGCTCACACTCTCGGAAATACAGAGTATAAGCGGATCCCCGAATATGTTCTAGGAAGTTTGAAAGAATTATATTAACCTTTCCATTACAGGGGTATGTCTGTCATAATTGAGTACAGTTCAACGAGCGTAAGCGGCCGCTCAGCGTTCGATTCGGATACTAAATACCCGTCAACTGACACGGAGTGGTCATTTTTGAGTATTCTGATGCCTGTTGATAGACTCTTCCTCCGGTTTCTCCACAATTTTTGGGACAACGATTTCCACAATCGAATGTGGACTATGTTCTCGGATGACCAGAAGCATACTCGTGATAAAAATCAGGAACCCGCTCACGACGAGTACACCGCCGGTGACCGTCACGAACCACGGAAGTGAGACCCATTCTGAAGCGACGAGTACACCACTCCCCAAGAGAACGAGTACAAAATCAATTGCTGCGAGTCGGTCGCTGTAGAGGTCGTCGATCATCGGGACGTCCTCGAGACCGAGCAGGTCGCTGTAGCGATGCACCCAGATAATGAACGGGACGATATGATACAGAGTACCGAGGACGACGAAGCCGATAACTCCCAAGAAGAGTAGGTGGACGAGCTCCGGAGAACCGAACAGCGTGCGAGGTGATATGGGGTCTTGAATCCACTTGAGAAAAGCGAGAACGGACCAGATAGCCATTGCACCGGCTACGATAGCATAACGCCTGAGCATCGGGGTCCAGTCGACACTCGTCTCGTAGAGTCGACGCGCGAGGATGATACTGAACGAGAAGAGACCAGCAACCACGAGTAGTGACCCGACCCGTCCAACGAAGGTGTGTTCGAACAACCGACCCGTCGCTAATACAACCACCCCGAGCGGATATCCGACCTCCTCGACGCGTCGGAGCGAGTGGTCGATTCCATGGAGGTCTGATTGAGTAAACATCGTCCCCAACTGATACAGCGCACCGAGAACAGTGATTAATACCGCTCCAAATACTGCGAGTGTCGCATGACTCATTCGGAGAGACCCTTGTGTGAATGGGGTGTTCGCATACAGCGGATGCGTGTACGAGACCGCAAGAACGACGCCGAGGAACGTCACGAGCACGAAGAATCCGAGCGCCATCGCGAAGTGTCGTTCCGTGACGTCCCACGGGCGAACCCCTCCCAGTGTTCGGGCGATATTGTAGACGAACACCCAGAAGCCAGTGAGCATAGTCCCGCCAAAAAGCGGGAACCAACCGTACTGGCCGAGCAGTAACGAAGTACCGAAGCCGATAAGTCCGGCTACGAGCAGCCAGAGTTGAACGGTCGATAACCGCTCCGAGTAGAGCGACGCCCCCGACCAGACCGGAACGAACTGCGTCATCGCACCCATAATCGTCACACAGACCCACCCGACCAGTGAGAGGTGGACGTGAGTTAACGTCGGTTGTCCGGGTAGCACATCCACCAGTACGAGCGTGCCGACGACCCCGCCCAGTAGTAGGAACCCCAGACCGATAACGAAGTGACGGAGAGGAACCGTCATCGGCGGTTGTTTGTTCGTCTCTACGTTCGCTGGAATCGTACCCATGCCATTAGGTTCCGATCGGGACTATCGTCGGTGTGTCTCCGAATATATTCACTTCGACGTTGACTCACAACATGTTGGCTGGCTCTCCTTGATTCAGGTAGTTGAGGACGGACAGCTCCATTGGTATCGACCAACGATTAAATTCGCTAAGCGCGGCCGTAACACCGCCGATGGCCTTCTCGGTGTACGGTAGTGTGCTCCACTACACCAAACAGGCAGCATCGGACCGTCTGGATTCAGGACAGGTTTCGAGACACGGTGTGTTCACCCGTTCCTGAAGGCGATACACACCCTTCTCTGGAAGTGTGAACCCGATGTCGAACGCCGTGCGGTCTTCGAGAGCCGTGTCTAAGACCGAGTCGAAAAAGCTGGTGACAACACAGAACCGCCACGCGATGCGTGATGCGAGTTCTTCGCTGTTGTCTGTGAGCCGAACACCCCGATACTTCTCGTAGTCGACAAACCCTCGCTCGTCGAGCTTGGCGAGCATCTCTGTCACGCTGGCGGGTGTGACGTCCAGATATTTTTGGACTTCACCGGTTGTGACGCGTTCCGCTGACCCCGTCGACAGCACCGAAATCGCGAAGAGGTAACGTGCATTCGACCGTTTGATCTCAGAGAGGCCGGGGAAGTGACTCGTAGCCGACCCTGTTGGGTAGTCCGACGACATACATCACGGTCCATCATAGTCAAAGTAAAGCTTGCCGCCGAACCTCTTCGCATCGAAACTAAAACAATCACCGAGTATCAAGGGGGGCAGACTTTCGAAAATTCCCTGAGGTGGGTTTTTGGAAATCAGTATCGAGTTTGCATTGAAACTCATTGAAGTACATACGATGTCGCCGTAACTATCAGGGGTCGTTTGCCGGCTTCCGAATATCTTCACAATAATGGTTTCGCTGAAAGGCTATCACGGTACCAACGTAATGGCCAAACAGCAACTCAACCTGCGCGAAATTCCGCCACCACAACGGCATCCGAAGATATTCGATGCGTTCGAGAAATTAGAGAGCGGTGAAGCCCTGACACTCATCAACGACCACGCTCCAACACCTCTGTATCACCAGATGGCCGCTGAAGTCGAATCGTTCGATGCCGAAGGATACACCGTTGACCGTGTCGGACCGCGCGAGTTCATCGCGACGCTCCCAAAAAAGTAATCTGAGTGTTCAGCAGAGTTTTTGGTAGAGTGACCCGCGACCGTACCGACAACAACGCTCTCCGTGATAACGAGACGCAAAGCACCTCAGGCTACTTGACCCGAGGCGGTGTACGCGACCGATTCGGTTAGTTAGTCTCACAGATTTCAAAAAACGACTGGTGTTCACGCTCGAATCCGGGACACGTCAACTCGGTTCGTTTTTGGGTGCGCGACCTGAGGGTCTGAATACTCGTATGAACGATTCGAATTACCACCTCGAAACGCTGGCCACCCGTTTCGATCGGACCGACGCCGGTGTCAACGACGCAGGTGACGTCGTCCCGCCGATACACCTCTCGACTACTCACGAGATGCACAGCCCTGGTGAATCAGAGCATGGATACAAGTACACCCGATTCGGAAACCCCACACGAGATGTCCTCGAAGAGAGGCTCACCGGACTCTGCGGTGCCGAACGCGCCGTCACCTGTGCTTCCGGAACCGCTGCGATTGCTGCGACCTGTCTATCGGTCGTCGAAGCGGGCGACCACGTCGTCGCCTTCGAGGGTATCTACGGTGGCACGCGCTTGCTCTTCGAAGATTTGCTCGTCGATTCGCTGGGCGCAACCGTCGAGTACGTCGACGCGACCGACGTAGACGCTGTCGACGCAGCAGTTACCGGCGAAACGGCTCTCGTCTGGATAGAGACACCGACGAACCCGTTGCTCCGACTCTGTGACCTCGCAGCCGTGGGAGAGATTGCGACGGCAGTCGACGCGACGTACGTCGTCGACAATACGTTCGCCACGCCGTACTTCCAGCGACCGCTCGAACGTGGGGCCGACATCGTCGTCCACAGTACGACGAAGTACCTGAACGGACACAGTGACTCGATGGGCGGAGCCGTTCTGACCGACGACCATTCTCTGGCCGACGCCGTAAAACACACCCAGTCCTACGTACTCGGCGGCACGCTCGGTCCGTTCGATTCGTATCTCACGCTCCGGGGTCTCCGGACGTTTCCGCTCCGGATGGACCGCCACGAGACCAACGCCGGCGAGCTCGCACGATACCTCGACGGCCACCTGTCGGTAGCCCACGTCAACTATCCCGGATTGCAACATCATCCACAGCACCACCTCGCTCGTGAGCAGATGGACGGATTCGGCGGAATCGTCTCCTTCGAACTGGACGCGACCGCGGCGGAAACACGGGCCGTTCTCGAAGCGCTCGACGTATTCACTCTCGCAGTGAGTCTCGGAGGGACCGAATCACTCGTCGACCACCCTGCCACGATGTCCGCGTCCTACCTCACAGATACCGAACGGGAGGCTGCCGGAATTTCGGATTCGCTCGTCCGGCTCGCCGTCGGCGTCGAACACGTAGACGACCTACTCACCGACCTCGATCAGGCCCTCGAGAACTTGTAGCTGTCAGTGGAACTCAGGACTTTCGTTGCTTGCAGCCGAAAACTACGTGGCTTTGACCGCCTCGAGTAGTTCGTCGTAGTCGGGTTGGTTCGTCGGGTCGTCGGCAACCCAGTTGTAGGTGACTGTCCCGTCTTCGTCGATGACGAACACCGCCCGATTCGCGACGTCGTAAAGCCCGAGGGGCTCGATGTCGATTCCGATATCGTATGCCTGGATAGCGTCGCCGGCCATATCGCTGACGAGGTCGAATTCGATTTCGTGTTCCTCGCGGAACGCGCCCTGGGTGAACGGCGAGTCAGCACTCACGCCGAAGACGGTTGCCTCAGCATCCTCGAACTCGCTGATTCGCTCTTGGAGAGCGACCATCTCGTTCGTACAGGGAGGAGTGAACGCGCCGGGGAAAAAGGCCAAGACGACTGGACCGGAACCGACGTGCTCGTCGATGTCGAACGATTCGTGGTCACTGGTACCGAGCGTGGCAGTGAAGTTCGGTGCGTTGTCACCGTTGGATATCATCACGACTATGTTCGACTCACTTACAGAAAAAGCGTCCCCCGAACATCACCGAAGAATCATGCCGATTCCGGAGTCGTCGACGACGAGCGTTCGCCTCGAAGTACCCGCACGACGGTACGTACCATTCCAACGAACGTCAGGGTCCACACTCCAAGCGCGAACCAGCCCCAATACGCTGGGACGACCGAGAGCAGGCCGAATGTACTAATTCCGGCGAGGTTTAGCGTACAGGCGGTGTACATACCCATCGGGAACACACGACCCCACGCAGTCGGTGCATAAGTGTGGAGCTGTCGGCCAAACCCGAGCCGAGACCATGGAACGACGATAACCCACGTCGGGACTCGCGTGTCGATATCGACGGTGAGGAATTTCCAGACGTCGAGAATCAACAGTAATGGAATCCACCACGAGGCAATCGCCCATGCGAGAAACGTCACACCGACGATTACAGGTGCGTACTGCGCCCACCCAACCATCGACTCCAACATCGGCCCGAGTGTCGTCCCGGCGAGTGTCGTGATAGCCGCTGCGCCCATTGTGATCCAGTACGGTCCAGTCCAGTCGTCAGGACGAACCGCACCCTCGAGCAGTCGATAGGTGACGACGGTGACGATAATAAAGTAAAGGACGTATCCCGATCCAAAGTAGCTCATACTCAGCAGAACGATCGCATCGACGTTCGCTGATAACGCGTCAGCCAACAGACCTCCGAGAATCGCAAGCGACTGCATGCAAACGATTACCAACAGGAACGCACCGTCGATACGTTCGCTCACGTCTGTTTTGCCTGTCCCGATGAATTCGGTCGCAAACAGGTAGTACAACAGTAGGGGAGTGGCGACTATCATCGTTCCCCAGAGTACGGTCGCCACCCATACGGCATCGAAAAAGACCAGCAGTTGCGTGCCAACTGTATTCGTTGCAACGACGAACGTCAACGTCCCCCAGTGACGCTCTCGATGCCGCAAGTCTGCCAACATACGGTCAGGGAACGCTGCCAGTCGCACCGCGAACAGAGTGAGGAGCAGCCCGTAACAACCAATCGTTAAAGTCGCCAACGACTGTGCGACTGCCGCGACGTCTAGCTCTCGGAACGCAATCGAGACGATTCCAGTGGACATAACGAACCCAAAGTACGCCGGATCAAGCGTTTCAACCGCGTTACCGATGCGGACAGCGAACGGCGCTCCGTCCTCAGTGGGACCGAGTTGGTCGTCTGTTTCAGAGGAATTAGTCATATATTGCCCTCGTAGTAGGAGATGAATCCCACCGTATCGTCCATTGGTGGTCGTTCCGACCATAAGTGAGTACCGTTGCGCAGAGAGTCAGCCGTAATAGCGTCATCCGCATCCGTTCACTCTTCAGCGTTGTGATATCCGGCGTTTTGTGATATGTGTCCAGACTCATTCGGGTCGAAGTCGAACGAGGCTGGCTGTCTGGAATCGGTTCCACCCAATCTATTATCTGAGTGGCTTTCCTACACATAGTTATGGCGAGCCATTCTCACGACCACGATCACGATCACGGTGAGACCGAACCGGTCACGGACCGCACACACGACAACTCGTGGTCCGCGAACCTCGAAAAACCGCAGTACGCAGACGACCAGTCGTTGTTAGTGCGGCACGCAATCGAAGCTATCGAACACACGACCAGCGGCCACCACGTCAACCTCGTCACGCACGAATCACACGGCCATCCCGAGTTGTACCTCTACGACGCACTCGCCACGGAGTTCGGTGATTCGGGTGTTCGATGGGAGTACGTCGAGCAATGCGGTTGTGGGGGCTACGTCATCCGCGCCCACGTCGAATAATGAAACCCACGGGCTCTCACGGGGCATCAACCCCGACGAGCGAATCAGATGACGAGATTACGCCCCAGCAGCGACGACTCGCACGGAAGCAAGAACGGGGAGAGGCTGCTCGGTCGCAAGCAGTAACCGACGCGTCTGCTGGATCAGACGCCGAAACGGCCCACCTCAAGGTGTTCCGGTACGACCCCGACGTCGAGAGCAAACGGGAACCCCGGTTCGACGACTTCTACGTCCCGTACAAACGGGGCATGACCGTCCTTGACGCACTCATCTACGCGCGCGACGAGTTCGACTCGTCGCTCACCTTCCGTCACTCCTGTCGTATGGCCGTGTGTGGCAGCGACGGCTTCTTCATCAACGGACGACAGCGGTTGGGTTGTCAGACGCAGATATCGGGCCTCGATGAACCGATTCGTGTCGAACCGCTCCCCCACCAGCCAGTGATCAAAGATCTGGTCGTCGACATGGACCACTTCTACGAGCGAATAGAGGAAGTCGAACCGTACTTCCAGCCCGACGAACTTCCCGACGACGACCTCGAAGAACAGCGCCAATCGCCCGAGAACCGTGAGAAAATCAAGATGGCTTCCCGCTGTATTCAGTGTGGTTGTTGTACCTCGTCGTGTAACCCCGCCCAGACCGACGACGAATACATCGGACCTGCGGCTATCGTCAAGGCATATCGATTTTACTTCGACGAACGGGAGGGAAAAGACATCAAAGAGCATCGACTGGAACTTCTCGATATGGAAGACGGCGTCTGGCAGTGCCACACGCAGTTTTCCTGTACGACCGTCTGTCCAAAAGATATCCCCATCACCGAGGAGATCCAGGAGCTAAAGCGCGAGTCGGTGAAGCGAGACCTCAAATTCTGGTGACCTCGTCTGTGAGATACCTACGTCGAGACCGGGTCACGGAACCACTCTCTCCTTGATGAAGATACGAGCGCATCCCCCGGTCTTTAGGAGCGGGGAGAGGGCAATCAGGTAGTTCTTCAGTCGTCGGTTCCCCGTGCCAGAATGATCAACGCGGTACTGTCCTCTACTGCCCGAGGTGAGATGTCTTGTGCCCCATCGAACCGGGCAACGTCACCAGCGTTCACGCTGTACGTTTCGTCACCCAGTTGTAACTCGAGCGCTCCCTCGACGAGGTAAAGCACGATGTCGCGCCCGGGATGTGTATGCGGTGCGACCTCCTCCCCCGCAGATAGTGTGAGACGGATCGTTTTCGGCTCCTCATCTGGGAAAACGTTCGCGTGAGGCTGTCCCTCCAGGTCGTCGGGTGTATGAATCGTTGTCATGAATTTCGTCGTTGTAGATCGAATTGGTCGGTTTGGAGTCCAGTTCGTACTGGTTCGTGTTCGATATCATTCGGTGGCGGCGCATTGACATCCTCCCCGCGCTAAAGCGCGAGGATTCCTCCGTTGGGGGTTCGGCTACCGACCCACGGAGGCAACTTGCGGGTTCGTGCGCACTTCTTTGGGACTTTCGTGAGGGTATGATCTCCCCGACCAGTCGTGGTCGTCCCACTCGAATCGCACGGGCCGTGCCATCGGCCTGATTTCGCAATTGCTGTTTTCCCGAAGGAACGTCTCTGACGCCGTGAGGTCGGCGTGCCCCTCGAAGCCACATGGACACGTCAGCGTATCCTCGTGGCGAACCGTCTTCTCGTAGTCGCCACACTCGGGACACGTCTGACTCGTCCACGCTTCCGACTCGGCTTCGAGGCTGATGCCGTACTCCTCACAGACGCACGCGAGACGGTGGATGAACTTCTTGAACGCCCAGAAGTTGTGCGTCTTCTCGTTCACCCTGACCGACCAGTGCGTTTCCAGCACGTCTGTCAGGTCGCCCACGTACACCGTCGCCACGCTCTCGTCGTACAGCCGTTCAACGAGGTCGCGCACCAGCGCGTTCTGTGCATGGTCACGACGCTTCGTCCGCTGTCGGTACAGCCGTCGAATCCGATTCGAGGAGTAGCGACCCTCTCGGAGTTTCGACTGTAGGCGGGCGATTTCGTCTGTCGTCTCGCGGAACCGTCCGAACAACTCACGACCGTCGTAGAGGTACTGGTTCCCAGTAGTCGTGGAACACGCGACGAGATTGTTCGCTCCAACGTCGAGGGCGGCTTCTTCCGAAGCCAGTGGTGAATCCAGTCGAGAATCAGGTACGGTGACTGGTTGAAAAGCCCTGAACGTGTCGCTAACCTCGTCGTACTCAAGTTCCAGACGACCCTGTTTGCCGTCCCACTTCGGGTTGCCTCGGACTTCGAGGCGGAGTCGTTCGTGGTAGCCGAGTCCGTATTCGTCTTTCAGTTCTTGCCCGACGGGGATTTCGAGACGGCTACGTTTCCTCCACTCAATCGTGTACTGGTTGCATCGGATGTAGGTACGGAGTTCGCGTCCGTCCTCCTCGTTGCCCCAGTACGACGGTGGGTTGGCGTACTCGCCTTTCTCCTTGAGGGCGAAGAACGACCGCCACGCTTCACTGTTCTTGCGCGTGACCTGTTGGACAGTCGCGCTTCCGACGACACCGTTGTAGCGTCCTCGGTACTCGGAAGTGTCCCACACGTCGCCGTCACCGAAGTAGTTCTGACGACGTTCGTAGGTCAGTTCGTTCCACAGAGAAGCGGATGCATCGAGTAGCCGTAGGAGGCACTCTTTGTCGTTCTCGGTCTGTGGCACGACCTCGAAGGTGTTGACGCGCTTCATGCGTCGCCACCCTCCTGTTCAGCGATGTAGCGTTCGACAGCGCCCTTCGAGGCACTACCCGCCGTACCGACGTAGTACGAACGAGTCCACTTCACGCGGTCGTCGTACCGCTGGTTGTACTTGCGGGCGGAGATGCCTTTCACCCAGTTGACGATGAGCGACGGGGCGTTCTTTGGTGGACTCCCGATGAACAGGTGTACGTGGTCGGGCATGACCTCGGACTCGGCCAGTTCGAGGCCCTTGTCCTCACAGATTTCCGCGAAGATGGATTCGAGACGTTCCTTCGTCTTCCCCGTCAGGTGCGAACGCCGATACTGAGCGGAACTCTGTTCCGCGAGGTCAGCGGAATCTTCGATTCCGCCAGATTTCGGCACGAACACTATGTGGTAGTAGAGTTCGTATTTCGCGTGACGGGTACTCTTCACCATCTATGCATACTATCACGGTCAGACAGCTTAAAGATTGCGTTGGAACCCCGTCTATGCCATCGTCGGCGGTTGAATACTGTTGGTCGGATTCATCCCCTCCCTGAAGGGCGAGGCTTTCGCCTCGAATTTTTCGTAAACGGCTACGTCACTCGAAGGGCCGTGAACGGGGACGAATTGTCCGGGTCCGAAGTATCCGCAACCGGTCTTCGTCCAGTCGTTCCGGAAGACTTCGAAGGTTGGGAATCGCTCGTCGTACTCTTGCTCTGTGTCGAAATTGGTCGCAGTCACACTGTTCCCTCCGTTCGACAGATGTCACACCCGATCGACCAGACGGCTATGATTTCAGCCGCCGAACACCGCTTCGAGACAACTGATAACATTGCGGGCTACGCTTCACTGGGATGGGACTCGAATCACAGTCAATCGGAGTGTTTCTTTCGGAAGTCGCCTCCGAGAGCGTGGCTCCCGCCGGTGGCTCGTGTGCTGCTGTCGTGGGAGCAATGGGTGCCTCGTTGTGCGAGATGGCGTGCATCCACACGGTCAACGACGAGGAGCACACCGACGGAAAACCAGACCTCGTCGACGCAGGCGAGGAACTGACCTCCCTGCGGGAGCAACTGCTGCACCTCGCTGAAGCAGATGCAGCGGTAGTAGCGGGCCTTTCCGCCGCCTTCGACGGCAATCAAACCCACGTGAAACGAGCGACTGGTATTCCGTTGGTGATTGCTGAATCGTGCCTGCACGTTCTCAAAGCGGCGACAGTAGTGACGGCAGAGGGAAAGAAAACCGTTCTTCCTGACGTCAAAAGTGGGATGTTTTTCACCGAGGCAGCACTCCGTGCTGCCCTCTTCACTGTTCGGACAAACATCGGGTATCTCGATAATCCGCCGTTCGTCGAAAAAAATGAACCAACAGACTGACGAGATCGAGGCCTCGGCAGAAAATATGTTAGACGAAATCAGGCCGAAGTTGACGATTTAGCAAAAGTCGACCATCGTGGTCGAGCTGTCGCAAACACACGATATCTGGGAGAAAATTCGTCTCCGTCAACATCCTCCACACGACTAAAGTCGTGGACGCTCATCTCGGGTCTTTGCAAGGACGACATCGACGGACTTGCTCTTATTTCCAACGATATTGTGGTATACCGCACATACCCCTCGTGGAAAGTAACGTCCCGAATTCCTCCGCACCCTGTTGGACAACACACCCTTTGTGTCCGATGCGACGACAGCAAAAAAGCAGTTACGTCCACTGTGAATATTCGCGAACGAACGCGCGGTCAGAACGGTGCTTCCGGTTCCTCGCTTGCCACGTCGCTGCCGTCGCGGTCAGCCTTGCCGATTATCACTCTGAACTCCCCGCGGTCCTTCTGGCGGTATTCCCACCGGAACTCCGGCCCGGCCTCGGCATCGAACTGGTGATACAGTGGCTTCGGGTCGTGGTCGTTGACGAGGATGAACCCCTCTCCCCTGTCGAGGCCAGCGTATCGCTCGTAGATCAGTTCGTGTCGTCTGGCCGGAGGCAGGTCACGGACGTCGAGTTCCTCAGTGATGTCGACAGCCTCGTCGGTCGACGACGAAGCTCGTGGCCCGGTATCTTCTGTCGAGTTCGTATCCTTGTCCGCCTCTTCCTTCGTGACTTGCACGCGGCAGCGACCCGGTTCGTCTTCGACGATATTCCAGGTGAACGAGTCGCCGTACCGCCGGCGGAACTCCTGCTTGAGTGGCCGCGGTTCGTGGGGAGCGATCAGCTCCATCGTCCCCCCTGCAGGAATCATACCGTATCGGTGGTGGATCGTCGGGTGGCGTTCCTGCTTTGGGATTTCACGGACGTCATATCGGGTGACGACGTCGTCATCGGTGTGCTTCGACTGAGCGGTCTTCTCGATCTTGACGCGCCAACCATCGGCTCCACGGCTCTCGTATTCCCAGTCGATTACCTCGCCGTGCATCGACTGGATCTCGTAGTACAGTGGCTTCGGGTCGTGGTCGTTGACGAGGACGAACCCCTCGTCCGGTGCCAGCTCGTCGAAGATATCGAGAAGCGCCTCATGTCGTCGCTGCGGTTTCAGGTCACGAACGTCTATCGTTCCGAGTTCTCCGTCGGCTAGCGGACCGCCTACGGTCACCTGAAGTTTTCTGGGCTCTTCGTTGGGGTGTTCGTACTCCCACTTCACGGCTCGGCCACGGTCGATCTGGTACCGGACCAGATGCGTGTCTACGTCCCGGTCGGCCACGACCTCGAGTTCGTCGCCGGGTTCTGCATCAGTCAATGCCTCGAACAGTACCTGTCGGTACTCGTCTTCTGGCCGACTCGTCAGGGTGAGTGATGGTGACATCTCGATAGTGTTTCTTCCCGCAGGGAGCATTTGTACTCTGGTGCGAATGTCTTCGGGACCGTATTCATTTACGACTGGGAAATAATTCATTATACGAGCGCGGTCTCATCCCTCATGCCACAGACCTCTAATTCACGAGATCAGACCTACGTCGCTACCATCGATCAAGACAAGGTTACCGATGAAGTGCGTAACATCGCGATCAAGTACGACCCATTGAATCGGTCGGGACACGAGGGATTCCACATCACCGACGACGGTGAACTTCACATCGACGACTCGAAGATGATTCGTGAGCACAAACTCATCGAAAAGAAGATTCCGAACGATGCCATCCGAATCGTTCCTCTTCCCGCTGAGACGGGACAGCTCGTCCACCAGTACGGTGGAAATGGGTTTCGACTGTACGAGTTGCCAAGCTTAGAAGAAGGGTCAGTCATCGGTCTACTGGGTCGCAACGGTGTTGGAAAAACCACTGCTCTTCGGATTTTGGCGGGCGACCTAGTACCGAACTTCGGTACTCCAGGTGAAGACGATTGGGAACACGCGATTACGTCATTTCGAGGGACGGTGGTCCAAACACACCTCGAATGGCTTGCCGCCGGTGAAATCGAGACCGCATACAAAGATCAGCGCGTCGACAGACTCCCCGGGAAAGGCGGGGAAACAGTAAGAGAATTGCTGTCGTCGGTGTCGGACGTTGCAGACCGACTGCTCACTACCCTCGATGTACGTTCGCTCCTCGACAGGTCGGTGTCCGATTTGTCAGGCGGGGAACGCCAGCGAATCGCGATTACTGCGACGCTCGCTACGAATGCGGACCTATACCTGTTCGACGAGCCGTCGTCATTTCTTGATGCCAACCAACGGTTCAAAATCGGACGGGTGATTCGTGAGCACGTTCGGGAGGCAAATGCGGCCGCGCTTGTCGTCGAACACGACCTCGCGTCACTTGACCTCCTGACTGATGGTATTCACGTACTGTACGGGGAACCGAACGGGTTCGGTGTCGTCTCCGACCGCCTGTCGACGCGCACCGGTATCAACCAGTTCCTTGATGGCTACCTGGCCGAAGAAAATGTCCGTATCCGTCGCGACACCATTGAATTCCCCTCGGCGAGTGGGCGGAAGCGCCAGCACACCCGGCCAGTACTCGAATACCCGCCACTCAGAACAAAATTCCCCGAATTTTCGCTGACGGTCGATGCGGGGACGATATACGCCGGCGAGTCTATCGGTGTAATCGGCGAGAACGCACTCGGTAAAACGACGTTTATCAAACTTCTCGCTGGACGTATCGACCCCGACGAGGGGACGGTATCTGAAGACGTGACCATCTCGTACAAGCCCCAGTATATCACTCCAGACAGACAGGGAACTGTTCGCGAACGGCTGGCTGCGGTCACGAACCTTCAGTCACAGCGGTTCAAGACACAGATTCGCGACCTGTTCGATCTCGAACGGTTGTACGACCAGCCGCTCGGCTCGCTCTCGGGCGGTGAATTACAACGAGTCAGTATTGCACTCTGTCTCTCACGTGACGCAGACATGTACCTCCTCGACGAACCGTCCGCATTCCTCGACGTCGATCGTCGCGTCTCGATAGCCGACCACATTCGCCGATACAGCGACCGAACCGATCGGCCAGTCCTTGTCGTTGATCACGATCTCTTTGTCGTCGACCGCATCGCCGACCGCCTGATCGTTTACGAAGGCGTTCCCGGTGAACGCGGGCATGCAAACTCACCGCAGTCGATGCAGGAAGGAATGAATGCGTTTCTGTCGGCAATTGGCATTACGTTCCGTCGTGACCAGCAAACCGGTCGCCCGAGAGTCAATAATCCAGGAAGTCAACTTGATCGGGAGCAGAAGGCCAGCGGAGAATACTACTATCCCAAACGCTAAGCAGATACAACCCGGGGCAGATTCTCGGCTGGGTTCACAGTCAGCTACGGTTCAACGAATATTTCCAGTACTACTATTTTCGAAGAGTCGGTAGACAGTGCCTCCCACGGGTACCAACAGTACGTTTGCAACTGGTTACACATCAAATCGCACGACTGCGTGCGATTGAGTGAGCATTGACTTGCAAACGCTACTATAGCGGTTATTCGACCTTCTCAACCGAGAATGGTCCTCCATCGGAAGGTACTTCGAGGATACGCTGGACGCGGTCGTGCCATTGGTCGCGGAACGCGTCCGTTTCCGCGTCATCGGCAACACCGGAAACGACTTTCGAGAGTATTTGCATCGGTTTGCCACCGTTGGTGTCAGGGTCGACGCCGGTCGCAGACGGGTCGAACGAAATAACGACGGCAGCGCCGGTATCGCTCCGCTCGAACCGAAACGTTCGACCCGGTCCATCTACATTTCCAAATGTGAGGAGGTTCTCTCTCCCACCGAACCCACCGAAGCCGGCGAAGCCGGTCTCGTCAGCCGCGCCGGTGACATGTCGGATCACGTTCGCCATCAGACCGAGGCCGGGTTCACCCGGGTCACCGCCAACTGTCACTTCGACGTCCGACCGAACCGGGTATTCGTTCGGATAGATTCGGTCGAGTGCGAGTTGCGTACTTCGATATGCACCGGCGACTGCCGGACAGGCGTGCCCAGCCGCTTTGGCTACGTCGGCGAAGGTCACGACTAGCGGGTCGCCCTCCGGTACCATTCCGAGGACTTCCGCGATCGGATCACGGATCCGGATGGGATGGGTTCGACACTGGCAAGACGCTGCCAGGGGGTTTCGTGGTGTTTTCGTTCGATACTATCGGTCGGTCGAGATTCGTTATCACTCATGGTGAATCTCCAAATAGGTCGTGTACTCTTTACGGAGGAGACGCCCGCGCTTACTCTCGATAGCGAGTAGTTCGTGCGGTGTCTGTTCCGCCAGTTGCGGATACTCCTGTTTTGCTCGTCTGTCGGTACTCTTGATTACCAACACAGCACCATCTCGCAGGTCTTCGAGCGCACGCTGGACCTGGGCAATCCCACTCGCACAGCCACGGCCGCGGTTGTCGACGGTCATGTCCGGTTCGACGTCGGGAGCCGTGTCGGAGACTGTGGACTCAGTCATCACTCGTCACTCGTGGGCTCACCGGTTGGTTCGCTATCTATCGAACCGCTCTCTTGAGTACTGTCTCCGCCGATATCATCGAGTTCGCAGACGCCCTCGATTGGAGAACAGGCCCGCCACATCGGGCAGAGTTTGAAGATGACCACCAGCAGACCGATGAACCCGACCTTTGCGAGGACAGCTAACCCGACAGTGGACCCGAGATACGACGTGGCGTTCGTTCCGAGACCGTCTACAGCCTGATAGATGCCAGTCAGGAACAGTGTGGGGATGATGAAACGAACTGCCCACCGAAACCGTTCGAGTTGCTCACCTGCCGCTCGAACGACACCGAGCGTCGGTCGCTTCTGTCCCGTCGGAACGGCGACGAAGATGTTCCACACCGCGCCACCGACCCATACGGCGAACGAGAGGAGATGGAGTATACGGACGCCTGTGGCAACGAGGTCTGGGCCGCGCATCGCGACGTCAGCGACAGCCGTCGCGACGACGACTGCAAGCGCGAGTATCAATACGGCCAGCCCGACTGTACTCCGGAATTGGCGTTCGACGGCAGCGCTCCGACGCGTCGTCACGATGACGAGCGAGAGCCATACCGCCATCAACGCGGCGTATCCGAGAACCCACGTCGTTCGCCCGAACACAACCGAGTACTCCCAGAGGACAGCCGTGCCGCCGACTACGAGTACGGCGATTGCAGTGGTGGCGATACGGTCGAACCGGTCGTACATCTCGGCACAGTAGTCGGCGGCTTCGTCCCCGAGGTCAGCCGGACGAACGAAGAGGTGTTTCCAAACGAATCCACCCGTGAGGACGCCCAGCGCAACGAGATAGACCCACTTAGCCGCGACGAACAGGAGGTCTGCGGTTCCGCTGAGAGTCGTGGTGACCCACGTACCGACCAGCGAAGCAGCCAGAATAACCGCTAGCGCTATCTTTGGAAGCGTGTATCTGTCGAAGAGCGCGTCCGCCTGGTCCATAGTGACTTGGGTCTGAGATTCTGCCATGGCGACTGTGGTCTCCTCAACGAGAAATTAGGGTACCCAAAAGTAAGTTTCGTGCCGGAGATATTCGGCCGAACGTACTCGGTGGTTCGTCGGGAAAACCTCCGATATGGGCACGACATCTACCGACCGAGAGTACGACGGGGGTGTCAACTCGTCGTCAGTAGGGGGCTACCCCACCACGGAGAGGACACTCGACCCGCCATTCGATGAATTCGGGTCGCATCTCAACCAGAGCAAAGAGATGACAGCGTCCCAGACGGACCAAGAGGGTCCGGTAGGTGACTGATGAGTACACGAATCGCAGGACATCGACAGAAATGACAGAATCGACAGACAGTACTCGAACGACAGTCGAGTGGCGACGGATATCTCCCACCGATATCACCCCACCGATCGTTCGGCGGATTTCGCATCTCGAACTCAAACTCGAACACCCCGCCCTCGAGCCGAGCGGCCACAGCGACCGTTTCTTCCCTGATGCAATTCCGTACGAATCCGAGGGCACCTCGCGAGTGTTCTACTGGCGGCCGGCGTTGGCACCGTCAACCACCGACCCGATGGATTGGGAACTAGCCTGTGGGACGACTCACGAACTCGTCGGTTTCAACTCGCTTCCAGCCAGTGGGCCACCGCTCGTTACCGAAGGTGCGAGCGGAACGATACTCGTCGTCGAAGGGACGGTTGCCGGCGACGCGACGACGAGTCACGTGAGTTCGTACTCTACTCCCGACCTCTCCATCGATAGTCGGTCCGATACGGTGGTCGAACTGTCAGTAAACGGAACATCCCACACCGTCTCAGTCGGAGCGAGGCGTCGCATACGTCTCTCCGAGCAATGCATCCAACCGGTGGGGAGTGACAGTGAACCGACGACAGTTACACCGGAACTCGTCGTCCGCTATCCCGGACGTCGCGAACTGCATCATCCGGCCCGCAATGAAACGTATCGACTGTTTCCGTCTTTCGGCCTCGACCTCGACGAGATTCCGAATCCGCTCCCGGTTCCGACCACGGCTGGGGAACTCGACGATAGAGCCTTGGCGACGAAACTGGGCGTCGACCTCTCAAAACATGCCTATCCCGAACGAGTTCTCTGGCAGGCTTTCGCTCACACAGCATTCAATCTTCACACCGATGTGACCCCAGCGTTGACAACGCTAAATACGGGTCACATTGTGCTTCGGACGAGGGAGACCAGGTGACGCCGACGCTCGGGGTGTGAAAAGGTTCCGTCGGTCGGTGTGAACTCGAAGGATTCGGCTTTTTAACCGGTAAACGGGCCGTTAGACGACCCGATTGACGAGTTCTTCTCCAGCATCGATCTGGGTAAGGTTCTTTTGGACGAGATCGGTGACGTTCCGGTAGTAATCTTCGGTGAACCCCGCACAGTGCGGAGTGACGAGAACGTCCTCGGACTCCCAAAGTGGAGACTTCTCGGGGAGCGGTTCTGCCTCGAAGACGTCGAGTGCGGCCCCACCGAGCACCCCTGCATCGAGAGCATCAACGAGTGCCTCTTGGTCGACCACCGGTCCGCGAGCGACGTTGATCAAAATCGCATCGTCTCGCATTGCGGCGAACTCTTCGGTCGATATCAGGTGGTGAGTCTCGTCGACGAGCGGAACCGCGAGGACGACGAACTTCGAGTCCCGGATTGCTGTCTGGAGATCATCAGGAGTGTAGACTGTTTGGACCCCGTCGAGAGGCTCACCGGAGCGACGAACGCCGACGATGTCGAGTCCAAGCGCGGAAGCCCGGTCGGCGACACCTCGGCCGAGTGTCCCTAACCCGACGATACAACAGCGTTCTCCCGCCAGCGTATACGCCTCGTCCCATTCCGGTGGTGACCACTCTCGCTTAGTCTGCGATTTCACTCCTGGGAGCAGTCGACGAGCGAACGAGAGCATGTATCCCACGACTGTCTCGCCGACCGCAGGTCCGTGGATACCACTGCTGTTTGTGAGAACCACTCCGTGCTCGCGTAACTCGTCGAACGGAAAGCGGTCCACACCGGCCTGAATCGAGTGTATCCAGTTGACATCATCGAGATAGCTCTCGTGGTAGGCCATCGTAACGACCGCATCGTACGCTTCGAGTGAGTCGATACCGGCGTCGACGACAGCGGTATCGACCGTCTCTGCGAGAGCATCTCGCAACACCTCGGGGGGAAAGACGGTTGAGACGGATTCGTCAACCGCAATGCTAGAAACCTCCATACTCGCTTCGTTCGGTAGAGGGGGTATTCAAGACTACGGTGGACTAGGTCTTGACAACGCCTCATTCGAGATTAAATGACGTTTGTATTTGATTCTCTGTTTGACAGCTCACCGGTCTCAAGCGAACTTTCTCCGGAAACAGTGGGGTGTGAAGTTCGGATAGCAGCGGTAATTCTGAGCTCTGCTATTGGCTCAGTGGAAATTCTCAATCATGAACTTATCTTGCTTATTGTGCGGTCAATAAAGCGAGTACTCATACGGATTCTAATTATATGAATATTGATTGTTCTAACAAAGTAATTGAAATATGATAATAGAAGTCTTCCCTCTACTCAAGTAAGTCTACTCGTATTCGACTCTAATCGCGCACGGAACAGTAGAACAGTATTCTGAGATGTGCTAGGGGAGGCGATGAGGACACAGCCTATATAATTTCATGGCTGTAAACGGGACCATTGCCAAGCGTCCCGATAGAGCTTGATGTAGACTTCCTTGTCCATGTAGGCGGACATCTGAAATTAACAATCTGCTAGATAGAGTGGCAATGACAAAAATTTGACTATCAAATTCTATTAGAGTAATTTAATTTCTATGATATTCGTCTTCTCTGCGAGTATCTCCGGGAGCTCTGTTTCGTAGTACTCTCCAGAGATCCGGCTCGTCGGACCGGAAATACTTATAGCTCCAAGAACTCGGTTATCTACGTCCATAATTGGAGCACCGAGAGCGCGTATATTTGGTTGGGCCTCTTCGTCGTTAACTGCAAACCCATCCGCACGTATTTGTTCTAACTCGTCTCGGAGCGTCTCCCGGCTGGCGATAGTATGTTCGGTCAGTTTATCGAATTCAGCCGATTCAATGATTTTGTTTCTTTTATCCTGAGAGAGATTTGCGAGAATTGCCTTACCTGCTGCGCTACGGTACAGTTCTGCACGTTTACCTTCATAGAAGTAACCAGGCTCTAGTGCATCTTTACCCGAAACATTACACACCATCACGCCAGTCCCCTGCTCTTCAATCATCAGCCAGCAGTTCTCGCCAGTCTCTTGGGCTAACTCTTCAAGTGCAGTTCGTGCAGGTTCGTACACATCAAGCCATTGCCTGTTAATCTCGGAGCCAATCTCAAAGAACCGAAGGCTCGGCCGGTATAGGTGGTCGTCTTTCACAACGTACCCTCGGTCTTCGAGCGTCGCGAGATGCTTATATACCGAACTGACAGAGTAACCCAGGTGGGTTGCGACCTCGGAAACAGTTGGTTCTCGAAGTTCTCGCAACGACTCGATGATATCAATCGACTTAGCCACTGAACTCACGAGAACACCCTCAGGTCGACCCTCCCCACCGGGAGAACCCCCATCGTCTTTATCTGTTGGTTGGTTCGAGCCCATTTCGTAATAGGAAATGTCCTTTTTGTATATCAATGTGGCCATTATAGGTAACTCGGCCTGTGCCTCCTGTGAGAAACACCACACCCGCTCTTTCTACCTGGGTTACTCATTAACTATTACAATCGTACTACTGTAATTCTATATTCGTGATTTGCTCCAACTGATTTCGGTGGATGGTGATTCTAACATGATGTGGCTAGGCCTCGATCTCTGGCCGGATTCTATACCGTTCGGATTGAGAACTAGACTCCCCTTCAGCTTTCAGAACAATTCTCCAGCAAGTACGGTTGAAACGCAAGCAGGTTCGCGTTCAATAATAATTCGTATTGGGAACACACCGAAGTGCTTTGCACAACAGACACGGAAGAGCGAATGCGAGTGGAAAGTGCAAAAACGGGCAACATTATTCTGTAATTTCGAAATGGACGTACCTTTTTTCTAGCTTATCTCGGGACCACGATATGCTCTGATTGGTCCTGGGTCTTTGAACCAATTGTTTTTAGGATGACTACATTTCGTGACGATAAGAATCAAAACTTCGCCATTTTATATCTCGATTTATTAACGATTGGATACAGCAGCTCCAACAAAGAAACCGGACGTGGTCCGCTCTCTGAACCAACCTACAGTACCAAAAAGTGACAAGAGCGAGGACGGGTTCTCTTCGTGCTTCGTAGAGGCTCCAGACGATATTACGGAATCTGGACCTTGACGCTGACCTTGTGACGGATTGAGGGTTTTGTTGCTAACGCTAAGTTGCGACCACCCTAGAGAGATTGCTGGAAGATGTGTTCAACATCAACCTGTTCGACACGTCTCGGATTGCCGACGAGGAGACGTTGGATCTCCATGGTGTCTTCGGCGAAAGCAGCGATCTCGTCTTCTGTCACGCCGAGTTCGGTGAGATTCTCGGGAATCCCCACATCAGAAGCGAGTTTTGCGACTGCAGTTGCCGCTTTCTCAGCGGCCGCATCTCTACTCAACCCTTCGACGTCTTCGCCCATCAGGCGAGCAATTTCATCGTATCGGTCGAAGGCACCGGTGGCGTTAAACCGCATGACAGCCGGGAGAAGCGTTGCAATCGTCACTCCGTGAGGGGTGTGATGTTCGCCAGCGACCGGGTACGCCATCGCATGTGTCGCACCTAGCCCAGCATTGGTAAAGGCGATTCCAGCCATCAGGCTCGCTAATGACATGTTCCGTCGAGCTTCAAGATCTGAACCGTTGTTGACTGCACGACGAAGGTTGTCTGCGATTAGCTCGATTGCTTTCCGTGCGAGTTGGTCGGTTAGAATCGTGCGACCATTGTAATCAGGGCGATCTGCCGGGTCTTCAGGGCGTGGCTTTGTGTCGAATCGCCGTGTCGTGTACGATTCAATAGCGTGAGACAATGCGTCCATACCTGAGGAAGCTGTTGGCCCCGGTGGGAGTGACACGGTCAGTGACGGATCGACGAGTGCCAGATCGGGATATTGGTGTTTACTTGAGATACCAACTTTCAGCTTCCGATCAGGGAGCGAGATGACCGACACAGGTGATGTCTCAGATCCTGTGCCAGCGGTAGTCGGAATTGCAATGACTGGTAGCGTCGGCCCAGGAACGGGTTTTCCATCCCCAGTTGGTGGAGCAACGTAGTCTAAGATTTCACCACCGTATTTATAGACAACACCGGTCGTCTTTGCGACGTCGATTGAACTCCCACCGCCAACGCCGATTACCACGTCGGGCTCGATCTCGCGGGCGACTGAGATTGCGGCCTCGAAAATTTTGAGCGAGGGGTCTGGTTCGACACCGGCGAATACTTCCACGTCAATGTCTTCTTGCTGGCGCAGTGGGGCAGTGACCTGGTCGATAACACCCGCCTCCTTGACACCCTCGTCAGTAACGATAAGGGCAGTATCACCGTCTCGGCTCCGTATTTCAGTGGGCAGTTCCGAGACCGAACCTGTCCCGAATTTCACTCGATTCGCCATGCTAAACTCCCAGACTGTGTCTGGCTCGAACATACCATATCGGATTAACTTAGATACTTAAACTATTTGTTACCGGCATTAATTAGAGAATCTAGTTGGCAATTCCTGATCATGGAAAGGCAGATTATCGAACATACAGAGCCTGTCTAGCTGAATTGTGACCCTCGTGATAAATGAGGTACTATTCTTCACGGGAAGAATCGAGGGTGATTTATGAGGCAACAATTTCCATGAATGTCAAGATTTATTATGTAGCACTTATGTCTCTCTTGGTATGTCGAACAATGACATTGTTTCGCGGAGGACACTACTTCGTGGTATGGGTGCAGCAGGACTTTCCACTTCCCTGTCAGGATGTGCGCTACTCGGAAACTCAGACGATGCTTCGAAAGATGTCGGCAGTGGCGACAACAAGGGGCAGTCTGAGGCAGATACATCAGAACCAGTGAAAATTGCGTTCATCACCTTCACCTCCGGTGCGGCGTCAATCTTCGGTAAACCATCGGTGAACGCTGCCAAACTGTTGGTTGAGGACATTAACAAGAACGGCGGTATCCTTGGTCAACGTAAGATCGACGCGCAGTACATCGACGAGGCCGCCGGAACAGACCAGATGGTGAGTACTGTTCGCCGTCTCAAGACCAAAGATGACGTCGATGCTATCATCGGATTCGTCTCCAGCGGTGACGCCCTCGCTGTCGCTCCCGTCGTCGACGAACTTGAACAACTCACACTCATTTACGACGCAGGAACCCACCAACTCTTCGAAGAAGAGAGCTACGAGTACGTGTTCCGGACGTCAGCTCACCTCTCTGTCGGCGCAATTGGTGCTGCGCGTTACATCGACCAGTATATGCCTGACGTCGAGCGCGTTGCTGGAATTAACCAGGATTACTCGTGGGGTCACGACAACATGAATATTTTCAAAGCGGCTCTCAAGAAGCTCCGCCCTGACATCGAAATTGTGGCGGAACGGTTCCCTAAGCTGCTCGCAAAAGACCACACAACACACATCAGCAAGCTGAAAGACGCCGAACCTGATGTGATATTCTCGAGCTTCTGGGGTGGTGACACAGTCACGTTCACGAAACAGGCACAGTCGCAAGGGCTCCTCGACCAGACGCAGATGATCTTCGGCGGCGCAGAACACGAACTGCAGGACATGGGGAAGGACATGCCCGAAGACATCATCACAGGTGCTCGAGGGCCCCACGCATTCAATTACGCGAGTGCCAACCCAGTCCAACGGAAGTTTGTCGACGCGTACCACAACGAATACGACTCTTACCCAATCTACCCGTCGTATCACATGTGGCAAGCAATCAAGTTCTACGTCGGTGCCGTCGAAAAAGCGTACAACATCACGGGCTCGTACCCCACGCAGGACCAAATTGTTGCCGCGCTCGAAGGATCGTCCATTCAGGGCCCGACGGGAAGTGTTGCAATGCCGAACCACCAAGCGAAAGAACCTGCACTCTTCGGCCGCACAACGCACAAAGACGGCTATGATTTCGCAGTCATGGAGAACTTCAAGATGATTCCTGCCGGACTCGTCAACCCGCCGGACGGCGTGAAGACGATGGACTGGATCGAGCAGATGCCCTAATACGAAGCCCACATCACACTATCTAACCATGGCAGCTGGAGATATCCTCCTATACGTGTTCAATGGCCTCTACTATGCGGCGATCCTGTATCTCGTGTCGCTGGGCCTGAGCCTCACGTTTGGAGTCATGAACCTGATGAATATGTCCCACGCCGCGTTCCTCGGGCTTGGGGCCTACGTAGCGGCATCGCTCTCGAAAATGGCAGTCGGCATTGTCGACTCACCCGTCGTGCCGTTCCTCGTGATGTTGGTTGCTGCACCGGCCATCATCATCGTACTCGCGGCGGTGTTAGAGCGGACAGTGTTCTCACCGCTGTTCGAAATTGACGAAACTTACCAGCTACTCGGGACGTTCGGCGTCGTACTCATGTTAGAGGACGCTATGCAATTCGTTTGGGGCTCATCGCCGCTGAGCATCTCGGGACCGCTCGAACTTTTGGGAAGGGTCCCGATGTTCGGCAATACGTACCCGGTTTACAACTTACTTGTAATCGGTATCTTCGGGCTCGCAGCGGTTATCCCGTTTTTGCTGTTCAAACGGACAAAACTCGGGAAAATCGCGCAGGCGATTGCCGAAGACGAAGAGATGGTCGAAGCATTGGGCGTCGATGTGAGTCGTGTTAGACTCGTCGTGTTCTCGGTCGCCACCGGCTTTGCAGGGCTCGGCGGTGCGCTACTCATGCCACTTGCCTCCGCGACGCCGGGTCTATCGGTCGAGTATATCCTCCTCGCGTTCGCCGTCGTTGTCATCGGCGGTCTGGGGAGTCTTCGTGGCGCGATTGTTGGGTCGATCCTTATCGGACTCATTCGGAGTTTCGGCATCGCGTACATCCCAGAGCTCGAACTCGCCATTGTCTTCCTGATTATGGCTGGCATTATTCTCGTCAAGCCCGAAGGACTCTACGGTGGAAAAGGGGTGCTTGAGTGATGAGTGGAGAAGGCTTGTCAGCGATCACAGAGCGATTCAACGGCTCGACGATGTTCCTTTGGTACGGGGTGGCACTCGTTGCGTTCATCGTACTGTACGCACTCCCGTTCCTCGTCGACTCGCCGTACTATCTGAACCTCATCGCGTGGATTCAAATCCTCGGTATCGCCGTTCTCGGCTACAACATCATCTTTGGGTACGCTGGGTCGCTCTCGTTCGGTCACGCAGCGTTCTTCGGAACCGGTGCGTACACTGTTGCCCTCTTGATGAAATACACCGGGATCCGAGAGTTGTTCATCCTCGTCATCCTCGGTGCCGTGGCAGCGGTCGCAGTAGCAGCAGTTATCGGTGCAGTGACTCTCAACACGTCCGACATCTACTATTCACTGCTAACACTAGCACTCGCACAGATTCTGTACGTGCTTGCGGCAAAACTGTACAACATTACGAACGGGACCGACGGCATCGGTGTTGGACAACCGCACGTCTTCGGACAGGCGTTCGAGAGTCTGACCGTGATTACGTTCTTGACCGAGTTGTACTACTACATCGTCGTACTTGCATTCGGGCTTTCAATTGTGTTCGCGTGGCTCATCGTGAAATCGCCCTTCGGTTTAACGCTAAAGACGCTCCGAGAGAATCCCGAGCGCGCACGCGCAATGGGTATCCCAGTCAAGCGTTACCGGTGGTATGCAACGCTTCTTTCGGGACTCTTCGTTGGCTTCAGCGGGGCGCTGTACAGTGTCCTTTCTGGACACATAACGCCCGAAATCCTCGACTGGACGTACTCGGGCCAAATTGTCTTCATGACCCTCATTGGTGGCGCAAGCACGTTTGGAGGCCCACTCGTCGGGGCGACAATTTATGTGTTGCTCCGTGAGTACGCAGTCGCACTGGTGTCCAATTACTGGCAGTTCACAATGGGGTTCATCATGTTCGTGATCGTGGTGATTCTCCGGAGTGACGGGCTCTGGGGAGGAGCCAAACGATTAGTCCGACATTACGGAGGATCCGATAATGAGTAATCGCGCACCACTGTTAGAGACGAACGACCTTCGGAAAACATTCGACTCCGTCGTCGCGGCGGACGACGTCGACATCGAGTTCTACTCAGACGAGATTGTGGGTGTCATCGGTCCAAACGGGGCCGGAAAGACGACGTTCATCAATCTCGTTTCCGGGGCACTTTCGCCGACGAGTGGACAGATAACGTTTAAAGGAGAAGATATCTCAGAGCTCGCCGATTACAAGCGGGTGAAAGAAGGTATCGCACGTTCGTTCCAGCTTCCGCATCTTTACGATGACCTCACCATTATCGAGAACGTCAAAGCCGCGCTAGTCTCACGTGACGGTAAGACCTCAGACTTTGTTCGTCCACTCTCGAGGGACGAAGCGGTTCACGAAGAAGCGCTTGATGTGCTTGAGACGTTCGGGCTAACGAATATGCGGGAGATGAAAGCAGAGAACCTCCCGCACGGTAAGCGGAAGATTCTGGACATCGCGATGTCATTCGCGCTCGAACCGGACCTGCTGTTACTCGACGAACCAACGAGCGGTGTCGGATCTGAAGAAAAAGAAAACGTGATGGACATCGCAACGAATGCAGCCCGAGAGACTGGAACGTCGCTCATCTTCGTCGAACACGATATGCAACTCGTTCTTGATTACTCCGATCGAGTCGTAGCACTGCACAATGGCCGTATCCTGACCGAGGGCGAGCCTGAAGCCGTACTCAATTCGGATGAAGTGCTCGAACACATCCGCGAGGAGGGCGCCTGAGATGAGTTCCTTACTCGAAATCGACGACTTGCACGCCTCGATCGATAACGTTCCCGTACTTCGCGGTATTTCCCTGGCTGTCGATGAAGGCGAGACTGTCGCACTCATTGGCCGAAATGGCGCAGGCAAGACGACGACGTTCCGAAGTATTATGGGACTCATCACTCCTTCGTCTGGAACGATTAGCGTCCGAGGCACTGATGTGACAGCCGAGCCGCCGCACGAGCGTCCAGCCCTTGGACTCGGAATTGCCCCGGAGGACCGACGTTTGTTCGAACATCTAAGTGTCCGTGACAACCTCCAGATTGCAGCCTGGGGAACTGAAGAGCGATCTGACATGGAGTTCGATGATATCGTCGAGCGTGTCACGGGAATCTTCCCGGAGATGAACAACTTCCTCGATCGACCCGCTGCGCAACTGAGTGGCGGTCAACAAAAGATGGTCGCTATCGGTCGAGCCATCGCCGGAGACCCAGACCTCGTCCTCCTAGACGAACCGTTCGAGGGACTGGCACCTTCCGTCCGAGACCAGCTGATTCAGGGTATCAGCCGAATCCAAGACCTTGGCGTTTCAATTCTCGTCGCCGAGTCGAACATCCGATATGCTGAACGGACGGCAGAGCAGTTCTACGTCATCGAGCGCGGTGAAATTCAAGCCGACATCACGGACCCGGACAACCTGCTCGAACACGAAACCATTCGACGTATCTTCGAGGGCGCATAGTCGCCCTCACCGTTCGATTCGGAACGTTCTACGACGACAGGCCACATTGAGACCATGACAAACACGAAGAAATCTATCACGCTTCACAACGAAGGACCGTTACTGACAATTGATCTGCGCGCACTTGAGGCGCAGGAGTCAGATATCACTCCGGTGTTAGAGACCTTCATCGGTGGACGGGGAGTCGCCACACACCTCGCACACGAGCGGATTCCGTTCGATGCAGATCCACTCGGCTCCGAAAACCGACTCATCTTCACTTCGGGTCCGATGCAAGCATCCACGATGAGTTTCACCGGTCGAATGAATGCCACTGCAGTTTCCCCGCTTACTGATGGGCTCCTCTCATCGAATGCGGGTGGCTTCATGTCGCGGAATTTCGCAGACACTGGTTACAGTGCGGTCGAGTTTGTCGGTAATGCAGAGTCACTCGTAGCGGTCCACGTCCGTGACGATGGTGTCGAGTTCGAGGACGTAACCCATTTAGAAGGTGCGACAGTCCCCGAAACGGTCCAGTACTTTGACGCTGAGTACGGTATCGGAGCAGACCAGACGGCTGTTATCGGCCCGGCGGGCGAAAACGAAGTCCGCTTTGCGTCGATCATGACCTCCGAAGAACGTGCGTTTGGCCGTGGTGGGCTCGGCGCTGTCCTCGGGGCAAAAAATGTGAAAGCAGTCACATTCGGTGGTGACTCTTCAGCAGACATCAACGTCCCTGCATCACAGATGGAGATTCACCGCGAAGCAGCGACGGACGACCACATCATGAAACGTCAGGGGACAGTCGCCGTAATGGACCTCGCAAACGAGATGGATGGCCTTCCATCGTATTACTTCTCGGAGCAGCAGTACGAGGGAGTCAATGGTATCAACGGTGATGCTGTCGAGGCGAAAAAATACAAGAAAGGGACGTGTTCTGCGTGCGCGTTTGCGTGTAAGCTCCCAACGAGAGATGAGGAACGCGGCGTCGAAACCGAGGGCCCAGAGTTCGAAGTTGCGATGGCATTCGGCTCGAACGCAGGTGTCGACGACATCGTCGATGTGATGAAATCGAACGACCTGTGCGATGATTACGGCCTCGACGCAATCAGTACAGGCAATACGATTGCAGCATATCTCCAAGCAGAGGATGAATTTGGAAATCGTGAGCTCATCTGGTCACTCGTAGAGAAAATCGCCCACCGAGAGGGAATCGGTGATACGCTCGCGGAGGGAATCGACCGCGCACATGCAAAGTTAGGCGTGGAAAACTGGTCGGTCAAAGGGATGGACTTCGCTGCTCACGAAGGCCGGGTCTTGCAAGGCCAGGGCCTCTCATACGCGGTTGCAAACCGAGGTGCAGACCACATGTACGCGACGTTCTACTCCGTTGAGTACCCGCTCGTACCAGCCAAAGACGGGTTAGACCCGAACGGAACGCTTGGAAAGTCTGACCGCCTAGTGGAGCGTGAAAACCTGATGGCACTGTGCGATAGCGGTGTTGTCTGCAAATTTTCCCGGGACTACATGAGTCCACAGCGGTTCGAAGCTCTGTTCGGAGCCGACTTTGACGACCTTTTGTCAGTAGGCGAGCGAATCGTGACTCTTGAGCGCCACTTCAACAATCAACGTGGGTTCAACCGCGATGACGACTGTCTGCCGTATGATTTACCTGACTTCGAAGCAGCACTCGACGAGTACTACGAACATCGGGGATGGAGCAAAAGTGGTGTCGTTCCTGACTCCGCCGTGGAATCAGTAACACTCTGATTACGTTTCGGTTACGACTCCCTTTTTCTGAAGCTACAATGGGTTCATCTTCCAGAAATTTGGGCAGCAGCCGAAATTCAGTTTTGTATAGCGGTATATGATATATGATACGTAGTGGGAGAAACAGCCCAATTTTACTAATTACGGTTGTGTATGACCCACTCCTGCACAAGCCAAAGTATTAACTCATTGTGAGAAAGTCGGTGAGTAATGAAAATCTCACATTCAGAATTACCCCAACACGCAGCGAGAGGGTTACTCCCCGGTGAGCAGGCGTGAATCAACAGTCTGACTCCCAGGGTTCGAGCATTGAAGAGACAGTTTCAGACGAAGGGACGAGAGAGCGCCGCTACAAGTGGTCACAAATGAGCCTCGACGAACTCGTCGATGTCTACTGGCAAGACATCGCACCGAAGCGATATCGCGATGGATTCGACGAGGACCGCGACGTCCCAACCTACGACTGGCTCACCGAACACGGGTACAGCGGCATCGCGTACGCGTTACGCGAGCACCACGATTTGACGCCCAAGCAGTTCTTCGTCGACGTCGTCGGTCTCGAAGATAAGGAATCTGAGGAGTGGGAATGGGACGTCGATGACGAAGATACTGTCAACGCTCTAGAAGTGTACCTCAACTCGATACAAACTCGAGGTGGACGGGCAAAGAGTACTGTGGACCCATCGGACGAGGTTGGCCAAGTGGGTTCGAACGTATCGAGAACTACACGGGACGGATGCGTTGCTCGAACCGCTGTCTGAGTTAGATTCGCAGCCACGAGAGATAGAACGCTGTCTTGCCGTCCTCGACGTCTTCGACGAGGAACTCTCGACGGACCGGTCGAAACTCGAGTATCTCCACGTCGCAAGAGCGTGGTACGCCTTCGTGAAACGCCGGAAATACTCAAAGTACAATCCACTCTCTGAGGCTGGCGAAGAGTTCGGATGGGGAGCCAGCGAACCGGACCCACAGGCATTGTCGGCGTCGCAGGTCCGTCGGATCTACAGTGAGGTGGATTCACCCGAAGCGGAGTTGCTCGTCGTCGCGCTTGCTGGGTGGGGGTTACGACCTTCAGAGGTTGCCGCGTTGCACGTAGACCAGGTGGTCTTGGACGCAGAGGATCCGCATCTGTCGTTCGGTGATGGAGAGCGGAAGAACGGCCCCGGTGAGGTGACGCTGCTGTATGGCGTCGACGTCGTCGCTGATCGGATTGATACGCTCTCTGACCGTGAGACGTGGAACGGGTATCTGTTCCCGTCTCGGTCATCGTCGACGGGACACGTGTCAGTTAGCACGATACGTCGTCGGTTCAAACAACTTGCTGACACTGCTGGTGTCGTTGTCGATGGGGGTACGCCGACGCCGAAGATGGGACGGCGGTTCTGGTACTCGGCGTATCAGGAGGCTGTTGGAGAGGTGCTTGAAGGATTGGAGGGAGCTGCTGAAGACCAGGGGAGTTCGTCGACGGAAGTTGTACTCCGGAACTATTTGTCGAGGGAGCAAGAGCGGAAGGCCCGGCGAAGAAGGATGTATGAGAAACTGGAAGAGGCCTTTGATCGATAGAGTAGCATGCTGTGAAGCTATACGGCATCCTCGATGTATGCACCTTCTCAGTGTTTGCAGTCATCGCAGGTGATAGGGTTCAACTGATGTAGCTCCAGCTTACGACGTTAAAGTCACTTCCTCTGGACCACTTCCCCAATACTGATTGAGCAGGTAGTATATTCTTGCGACTCTGTAACAACTGTGAGCCTCAGAAAAATGGGGTGTACGCCGCTTGCCCTCTAGTGGAGGTACGCGGCGACGGCCTCTGTGAAGTAGTAACGATACGCCACGTGCCGGAATGTGATTCGTCCGTACGTATCACGTCTGTCGGCCTCATCGTGGTTCTCAATTCCATCGATCGCACCGTTGATTCGGTCGACTTGGTCACCTAGTTCACCGGCTCGTAGGTGGTCAACGACACCATCAGGGTCAACATCGAGCGCCTCGCTTACTACCGAACGGACGGTTACTCCACCGTCGGCGACGGCTCGCTCGTCACCCGAGTCGGGCGCATCGTCGTCTTGGATGTGGTCGACAAGGGCTTCTCGGTCATCGACGACGGTTTCTTCGAACTCGCCGTTGACGACGTCGTCAAGCCGTTCGCTGATGACGTACGTCTCGGGACCGGGAGGGAACCACCGAGTTAAGACGTTGGTCTCGCCCTCACCGTCCGTCTGTGGGACCGAAGTCGAGCAGAGGTTTGTGAGCGCAGTCTTGAGTTCGCAGTCGAAAACGGACCCGTCCTCGTCTGCTAGCTCCTTGAGTTCACGTTCGGTGAACCCGTCTCGACCGTCTGGAAGAACTGCATCGTCGATGAGTTTGATGACCCTCACCTGGTCTTCCAAGCTCGGCTGTCCGCTGTTTGTAAGTCTAACGTCCGCTATCAGATCTCTGATTGAGATTGTTGTCTCCTGTGGGTTGGGTAAAGCATCTCACCAGCGGCAGATTTATCAACGCCCGAGAGAAGCGTTTGATTGGAAACGTTCTTGCGGGCTCGTGCCGCCGGGGGAACCCGGCACCCGTTGGCGCGGGTATCGGGCCCTCGGTTCCACTTTCGTGAGCTTCTGGTAACCTATCTTGTGGCTAGTTCTGAGCCACTGGTTCGTAATAAAGATTCGGGTGCCAATGTCGGGAATGAGTAAGATAGAAGAACATGTCTTTCAAAACATTCCTAATACAGTCTACTTAGGGGTTCTAGTGGGAAATTTACGGCGATAGGGAGATGCAATAGATTTACACAATACCTGTTCACCCACACGACAACATATCGAAAATATGAGTAATAAGAAACGAATGTCTGCTAAGGAATTAAATACCAGATTTTTGAACTTTAATATAGTATCCCCCATATAAGTGCTAAGGCGAGTCGATTTGGTACCAGAGTCATTCTAGCTTGTTGAGCAATTTTAGCGTACGGGACTAAAGTGGTCGATAACTAGTTAGAATTATGCCATACTGATGAGTCACAAAACAAATTATTGTAAAATAAAGTTTCGGTCAATTAATCGCAGTTGCAACAACTGATCCTGATCTTACCGTTCTACAGTGGCGTTTCTAACGTCGTCGAACTCAACTCGGCGGCCCTGGTGAATCACTAGACTACGTCGGTTTCGACCGGTAGAACTTGGAAGATGAAGCGGGAAACCGGCGATGTCTATGTCGAAGGTATCCCGCTTCACGAGCAAAGCGGTCACGGGCCTCAGTACCGTCAAAGATCGATGTGTGAGACCTCTTCTCGTCGATAAAGCGCACGCACGGCGACGCTGTACGTACGCGAACGTGGTACCGAGAATTTCGTGTACCCGTGTTGAAATTCACCATAATATCAAGCGTGCTGCAATATAGCCAAATCAACCGCAATATGGCAATTCAACAGATCCTCACTGACCAGGACTTTGCCGTCAATCCCGTTGGTCGCGACAGTAGGACGGGAGTCGTCAGCAGTTCTTTCGACGAACTCTGTATCTATGAGTCCCTTCGCTGCACGGCGAGCGAGAATGGCGCGGAGTTGGTTAGCGTTGTGGGGTGAGAACTCGATCGTCTTCTCCGAGTGAAGAACGGACGTCTGCGTTCAGGTTCTCCGGACCTGTAGGTCAGTTCTAACCTACCTGAAGACATTTATGATTTGATTGACAATAATATGTCTGCTGGGAACAACTTCGCTCGATAGAGAACGAATTTACGTCCCAATTCTTCGAGATGGGCGAAACGAGCGTCACGTCATGAAGAAATTTGGGGGGTTGAGCCGGTACGAAAAACTTCGAGAAGGTAAGGCACTGTGTCCATTACTCGAAATCACGAGTCCGAAGGATTTCGATAATCTCAGCCCATACCGTCAGGCTAGTGATCGACTGTTTCTCGAGTTGCCTGAGTACCTGTCCGAGAAAAGCAATGGACTGAAAGAGGACGTGGATTCACTCCTCGAAGTCCACAGCAGTCAGAACGAGTTCTACCGAGAGTACGAGGACAAAATCGACATACCAGTGATTTCTGGGCGTCCCGTTCCAGAAACGCTCGAAGCGTATCGTACAGCAAGAGAGCGTTTCGGTGAAGTCGCAGTTCGTCTGTTCCTCTCCCGAGAATTAGACGACGGCGAACTAGCGGAGATGAACCGACTCGGTCACGAACTGAGAGAAACAGATTACGCGATATTCGATTTGGTCGATACCGTGGACATGGACAGAGGTGATTATGGCTATCTTGAGGCTCTCGCAGACATTTTCTCAGCGAGTCGAACGATAGTCGCAAACGCGATGAACGTCTACTCGGGTGAACCCTACAATTGGGGGCCTGAAACGGCGGCGGAACACGGGTTCAATGGCTTCGGAGACTTTGCCGTAGGTGGTCGGTATCCACCCGTTGCTATTCCGAATTTCCACGAAGCGACCAAGATAGTTCGACACTACGGAGTAGGCGACTTCGAGATTAACGAATTTGAAGGGGACTCATACGAGGAGGCCGCACAGAGTCTCGAAGCATGGAAGCCGTGGAGAAAGTCTCACTGTCCTTTCTGCCGACAGTTAGGCAGACGGGAGGATGACTGTACCAGCCATATGGCCAAGCAAGTTCGAGTTGGGCATTACATCCACTCTGTACTCGAAAACGACCTCGAATTGATGGACGAGCAGACGTAACTGAACAGTGAATCAGAACACTTCGAGGTAGTCTTCGATAACCTGTCGTTCGTCGTCGGTCAAGTCGAACAGGTCGTACACCACGTCGTCGATCTCGGCTTCGAGGTCGTCGATGCTCGTCTCCTCGACGGTCTGCCTGTCGGCTTCCAGCGCCTCGATGAGTTGTTCCACGTCTTCGGTACGCTTCGGGATGGGAATCGTCTGTTCCTCTCCCTTCTTCATCTTCCGACCGTCAACGGCGGCGTGGACGTACTTCGCTCTGAGTTTCCGGTCGTCTCGATCGCCCTTGTCCATCTGTGGTGCGGTAATCTCGTCCGAGCGACCTGCTTGTACTGCAAATCGACCGTCTGCGAGTTCCTGGATACTCGCGTTCACCGGGTAGCGACGGGTCTGCCACTCGTAGTCGATGTAGCCGAGTTCGGCATCGAAGTCTCCGAGGTAGGCTTCGGGGAAGCGCTCAGTTCGACTCTCCAAGTCGATGGTGTCTGTGATCTCACCGGCCTTCTTTCGGAGAGTATCGAACTCTCCATCTCGTTCAGCAGTAATGCAGGGTAGTTTCTCGACGTACTGGGAACGGTATTCGTAGTAGCCACCGGCTTTGACCGTTGTGATGTGTTTGAAGTAGAAGTCGAGTGCGTTCGAGTTCAGTTCACAGGCAATTTCCTGTGTTAATTTTCTGAATTTCGGGGTGAGGAGGACACCATAAGCAGTAGTAAAGTACCACGTTCCCGGCTCGTCGATCATGAACGTGGCATCTTCAGAGATATGGGCTTGGATGATTTTCGGGATTTCAAATTTGTCGAGGTTCTTCGGGTAGATGTACCCATACCAGTCCTCTTGTCCTTCCATTCGACCGCTCTCTCGTGCTTCAAGAGCCTCTTTATGACTGATGAAGAACTGCCAAGTGAGAGGAAGGTTATCTCGGAGGTATTGTTCTGAGTATAGGCCTGAGTCAAATTCGCCATCATCAGTCTGTTCTGTGTAGTAGGGGTGGACAACGTGTAATCCAGACCAATCTCCACGCCATCGTTTCACCTCATCGCCCTGAAGGAATGGCCGTAGCAAGTCAGACTCGATTTCGTACTCTTTCGATTCACCGATTGGTACGACAGTGACTTTCTCTCCTGTATCGTCTGACTCTATCCTGTCGGCATCGAGTACGTCCACAATGTAGATTTTGTTCGCACTCGTCCGAATCCCCTGAAACACTGCATCAGTAACCGACTCGATGCGGTCGTCACCTTTGCTTTCGAGTTTCCGGAACACCTGCAACTCCTCCGGTGGCATCATCGACCAGTATCCATCGCCCAACTCGCTCTGTGGGAAGTCGAACACGTCGATGTAGTCGTCAGAGTAACCCGGTTCTCCACGGTGGTCACGGACTGCTGTAATGATTGCCTCGTCTAAGGCCCGTCCAGAATCATCGTCGACGTTCGCCTTCACACGGACGCACCGTATCTCATTCTTATCCCGGGAATCTTTGTCCGGCGCGTCCTCTGCGATGATGATAGCCGGGTAATTCGTCGCGTCCTCGAATACGCCGGAATCACGGAAATCGTACACCTCATCGAGCCGGGAATCTCGACGGAGTACACGGCGGATGCCCTCACCGTAGTCCGTGACCATGAACTGATTCGGCGTGATGTATCCGAGTTTTCCGCTCCCTTCTTTCAGCCAATCGAGGCCACGTTCATAGAATGGACAGTAAAGGTCGTAGTTCCCTGTTGTGGACTCGTAGAGTTGCGAGAGCATCGACTTCTGCCGGTCGGGGAGGTGCTGAATCCGGACATACGGAGGATTCCCGACGACGTACCCGTAGTCCATGTAATTCTTGACGACGAGCGAGAGAACCGTATCCTCGAAAATTTTGAACAGTCGACCATCACCGTGTTCGAGTCGAAGGTAGCGCACGGTTTCGAGGATTTCCTGCAGATACGGCTCGAAGAACTCCTCGATGCCGTCGTATTCTCTCGTCGTGTACCGCTCGATGCCTTGCTTCAGGCCACCGCTGTATTCCCACTCACCTTCGTGGAGATACCATTTCGCAACGTCGAGGACGCCCTGAAGCGCCGCATAGTATTCTCCGAAATTCCGAACACCCGTGTTCAGTCGGATGTTATCGAACAGTGGCATCCGAACCCTCTGCACCAAGAAGCCGTCCTCGTACTCGGATTCATCGACTTCATCCTCATCAACTTCGACTGGAAGCGGAACCGGGATACGTACGTCCTGACTGTCCTCAGTCATCGAGTCGAACGTCAGTTGCGCAGTTCCATCGTCGCCGAGGTCAACGCCACTCAGTTCGCGCTCGTTTCGAAGCGAGTCAGTACGGAAGATCGGGAGCCGACGAATCGTGAAGTCGCCGTTGCTCTGCTTCGCCTCCTTGTACTTCGGCAAGATAGCGACCATAAAGCGAATCTGTGCCATCAGGACGGCGAACGGGTGAATGTCCAGTCCGACGATGTGGGGACGAGTACACAGTTTCGTCAGGTGTTCCTCCCAGTCTGGGTCGTCGTTGTAGCGTTCCACGTCCTTGATGTATCGTTCCACGGCTTCGACGAGGAACGTCCCTGAGCCACAGGACGGGTCGATGAGGCGTTCATCGTGAATCCCCATGTCGTAGCCGACGCCGTCCATGATGTAGTCCACGACCTCCTGCGGCGTGTAGAACTCACCGAGGGCTTTGCGCGTTTCTGGGTCGAAGTACCGCTGGTACAGGTCTCCAAGCGGGTCGCCTTCGACGGCAGAGAAGTCGAACTTCAGGACGGAGAAGATGACGTGAGCAACAGCCCGGCTAAACCGTTCACGGGTTGCAGGAGAGACACGGGTAACGTCAGTCCCTTCCTTCGCAACGTCGCGGAAGCGGTTGTACGGGTTCTTGTGGAGGCTTGCTGTTTCCTCTGCGTAGCCGTCTGTCCACCAGATGAAAATGTCGTCCTCGAACAGGCTCTCGACGAGTTGGTTCCGCATATCGTCGATCATCCCGTTCGCCGCGACCGGGTAGGCGTCGAGGCTGATAGTCCCGCTGAAGCCTCCGAGTTCCCTGAAGTAGCGTTCGAGGCCACGATCGTCAGGGAAGAACTCGTGGTCGAGAGACGCCTTGGCGAGGAGCAGGCGAGCGAGAAGGGCGTGTCCACTTTCGAGGGCGAACATGAAGTCCCGAAGTTCCTGTTTCCCCCCGTCGATGAGGCCATCCCACGAGTCTGGAATCTCGTCAGGCTCTGATGCGTAACTCGCTTCCCAGAAGTCGTACGCTCCTTTCACGAACTTCGCTTCTTCCTCATCACGGAGTTCCTGAAGGAGGTCGACCATCGAAGTGACGAGGTCTGCGAACGGGCTGTCTTCCTCTAAGCGGAAGGTCTCGAAGAAGTGTTCCCGACCGAGTTCACCGGAGAGTTCCACCGCATCGAGGCCGTCCAGATACTCATTGACATTTGTTGGGGCGGTAATGTCCCACTCTGGTTTCGAGAGTGCCGCACCGAGGTCTGCGGCGTGGCTCGACGTTGCTTCCGTGAGGTAGACGGTGAGCATTTCGTCGTGTCCTTCCCGAGAGTAAAGCCGAATCTCCTCACCGTTGGTCAGCACCCCGTAATCAGCTTTGAGTTCGTCGACGTAGTGGAACAGTTGGTCTTCTTGTTCCGTGCCGAGTTGCTTGCCGGAGGTCTTGAACTCGTAGATAGCAGTTACTGACTCGTTTGCGTCGAGAGTGACGTAGTCCGGTCGTCGGTTGTCCGGGAGTGTCCACTCGCTTCGGAGGTCGTGGCCCGCGCCCGAATATCCCAGTACCTCGTAGAAATTCTCGTTTAGGAAGGCGTTCTCAACGTCCTTTTCGCTCATCCCATCGTCGATGCGTTCCCCAATCCCGTGGAGGGCTTCGAGGAGAGACGACGTGTCTGTCATACATCCCCTGTCACGAGTGGGGGTGATAATATTTCATATCGCATACTGTTAGTGAATCAGTCTTTCCAGGCTTAATCCAGATATCTATTCGAGGTGAAGTCAGTTGCGAGTGGAAATCGCGTCCTGCTCACAGAGAATCAACCGGAGATGATGGCAACCGTCAGGGACACGTTCGATCACGTTTCACCAAGTAATCGTGATTATAGACCTTGGTAGACGTCCAAAGTCAGAGAAATCACAGTCGAGATGTATCAGGAGTCCGTATGGGCCGACGAACAGACCCCAAAGACCATCTAGCCAGTGGATATTAGACACGGTCAAAACGGCTCCGTGTGAACCATATAGACGTTCACTTACGGAAGTTGGAGGGCGTCAGCGGACGACCGAACCGTGGACTCGCTTGGGAGGGGGGCCTCTGACAACAGCAGTTTCCAATTGGTCAACTTACTAATCAACCTGTCTATTGTCTGGAACGTGTCTGGCGGAATTACGGCAGCCCACACCTCATGCGTCGAATGTAAAATCAGGCGACAGGGACGCTTTCAGGGAATCAATGGTTGCCCACCAAGCGGCTCGAATCGTGAATCCCGGAGGATGACCGCCTGGACGATATCTGAGTCTTCGAGTAGGTGGTAGAGGTAGGGAGTGACGCCTCGTCTCCGACCCCTCCCGACAACGCGTTCGGTCCGTCCAAGAATATCGAGAAACACGGCTTCGTTAAGCAGGTCATTCATTCGGCGCTGCGAGAGTGTATCCATGTCCAGTTGGTTTGTGATGTACCTGTTGACCTCGTAAATCTCGTTGCTCGAAAACTCGGCCTCGTTCTTGGACTCAACTAGTGCCGCGAGCGCGAGAATTGGCGCGTTTGCCTGAGTTGGTTGGTCTTTGAGTAAGGCTGCAAAGCGGTCCATATCTGCCCTTGTCACAAGCGTCCTTGACGCCCAATTCTTACGAGCCTTCACCTCCCTTCAGGCCACGTGCCTCTCCTGTTTGGTCCATGTAGAGATCCGCAAGTGCATATTGAATGAATAATTTGTTGAATTTCTTCTTGCGGTTGTTGAAAACCAGGGCAAAAACTGCACTGCCCAATACGAGTGCCGATAGAATTGGAATGGAGCGAGCCTCAACTAGACCACATGAATCGAGCAATAATGACGCTGGAACCATGGCAATTACCAAGACCCAAGCCGCCGACATACTTCGGTGGAAAGAATGTATTGCTTGGAATCTGAGAGATCTGGTAGCGGGCGTTGTCTCGATGTAACTGAGCAAGAGTCGGAACAGTGTCCCATTGTCTTCGAAATCAGACGGTAGACAGAATCGTCGCTGCAACAATGGCCACGCCATTCTTTCTACGTGGGAAACTCGGATAGATATCTCCTCTGGGCCACCGAACCGGACACTGTCAATGACGTCCCCAAACAAGCGCGGGGTACCGTTTAACCAACTCGCAAATGCTTGAATTACGTGGCCGAATGTAAATGCTAAAACTGCAAAAATTGCTGCAGCAACAGCTATATTAGACAATTCGAAATATCTTTCAATCTCAATTACCACACCAACCGAGAGAAGCAGTATCGAACCAGGAATAAGATTTGCCAAGACGTCGTAAAGCTCTAATGAACGAAGAGTACGGGCAACAGCCATTATGCGTCCCCGGGTAGATCGAAGATTCCGTCAGGATATTCCTTAAATACGTTTAGAGAACCGCGCTCTCCACACGTCACTCTAATTCTCCCGTACTGCCGCGTCGAAATCACGTCACAATCGTCACTGCAGACTCGACGATAGTCTTGATGGGCGTCGGTCGAAGGCTTGTTTCCGACACTCAAGATAACATACTCTGGGTCCATTGCCTCTACTGCTGGTGCGTGAAATCCGTCCTTTCGTCCGTGGTGTGATGCCTTGAGGACGGCTACGTCTTCTAAGACGTCTTCGTTATGGTACTTGAGAATTTCTTCCCATGCTTCTTCTTCAGCATCTCCAGGGAGCAGAATACCACCAGCTCTCGTGTTGATCTTCAATACCAGACTGATATTGTTGAACTCGTTCTGTTCCTGGCCCTCGTTCTCTTGGTTGACTTGTTCGACAAACTCTGGGGTTGGATGGAGTATATCAATATTATCGTCTTCCCAGTACTGCCTTTTATCTCCACGAGTTGGTTGCATATGGAAGTGGTCTGTATCCCCCGAGCAGATCTCTTGATACTTAGCCCAGTCACTGGAGTCGTACTGGGGTGGCCAGTATCCGTCTAGGTCAAGAGATTTGTCGTGTTTTGTGTCCCAGATTCCAGAGATACCAACTTCATCGCAGAGCCGTTCAAAGCCCGATAAGTGGTCCATATCTGGATGGGTTGAAATGAACCTCCAGACGTCTTGATCTCGTTCGTCAACTTCGTTTTGGAAGTATTCAATTGGATCGTTGAGATATTCCTGTGCGTACTCTTCCTCGGAGATTGGCGATTTCGTTAGAGATCCGAAAGCATTGGTAAGAAGTGCGGATAGTCCTGCAACATCTTTTTCTTTCTTGTCTTTCCAATCGTTGATATCTACAAAAGAGATTCTCCCTTTAGACCTGTGTTGGTCACCAGGATGACGGATGATCGTACAATCTCCATGGTCCACATTTAAAAAGTGGATATCTAATCGAGTATTTGGAATCATTCTTTGAAATGCATCTTTCACAGACACAAATAAGGGTGACCGAACCATGGTGAAAGTGAAAACACATATTGTCCATGTGATTGATTCACTCTGATTGAATTACATACAACTAAGTGACAAAAGTCGATCTAGTAAATATAATGATAACAGGAAATAGATTAGAGGTGCACTTTCTCAATGTGGATCACGGTGACTGTACCATCATCCGTCATCCGGACGATAATGAATCTCCACACGGACGTATCTCTGTTATTGACATCAACGATTGGAAAGACCGAAACGAGTCTGTTGCAGGATTACAGTACTATCTCCGGAGATTCCTCAGTTCAGAGACGCAAATTTCTGATGAAGACTACGCTAGAAAATATCTCAACGACCCTGTAGAGTATCTGCAGAATGAGGTTCTGAAGAGGAACGAAGAGGTTTGGCGTTTTATTTCTACTCACCCGGATATGGACCACCTTTCCGGTATTGAGCGACTGGGGACTGAGGTCGGGTTCAAAGTTCTCTTGGACACTTTCCATAATAAGTCACTAAGTTATAACGACGAGTGGCCCACAAGGTTTGACCCAGAAGATTGGATGTACTACCAGTCTATTCGCGACGGAGAGACTGACCATAAAAATATCCACCCAACCCGAGGCACGAATGTTAGCCATTGGGGAAAAGATAATATCGAAATCATCCATCCATCTCCAGCGTTTGTCATGCAGAAAAATCAAGAAGCATCGGATAAGTCGAATCCCGATTACAACAATCTTAGCTACGTACTAAAGGTGAAAACTGAAGCAGGGTCGGTATTGCTCCCTGGAGATATCAAAGAAGAAGGATGGAAAGATGTTCTTGAATACTGTAAAGACGATTTGAGCGACGTTAGAGTCCTCAAAGCCCCACACCACGGAAGGCAGAGTAGCTTCTACGAACCCGCCGTAGAGGCTATCGACCCGGATTACGTGATAATAAGCGTCGGCAAGAAGCCGGATACCGACGCTCATTCAGATTACCGTCGCGTATGTGCAGATAGCACTGAGGTATACTCCACTCGACAGCATGGCCGTGTGAAAGTGACTGTGGAGGATGGTTCACTCAATGTGGACCTTGAAGTACCAAACGGGATCTTCACGCCGAAAAATTGGTGATGGACATGTCCCCGGGAAAATTCTCACAGACTTTTTGCTGTCTTCCGCTCTCTATAGATATCGGCGATTACAGATATCCGATTTCTTCCTGAATCCGGTATTCAATATGGTCTATCCGTTCTTTGAGGCTCTCGGATTCGTTATTGATCTTGTTTTCCAGTTCATCGAATTTTCTCGGAATCTTGTCCTCAAGATCCGCAATGGGGTAATGGCCACCACTAGTAGACGTATAGTACAGATCACCGTCGATAGAACGGACTTCGGCGTGGTTGTACCAGACCTTCTTCTCTAACCGGCTTGTGACTAAGGCAAGCCGAGCCCATTCTGCATTATCAGATGAGGCAAGCAACTTCTGCGGGAAAACCTGGGGCGTCTCTTCTAACAGCCATTTCGTGATTTCTGACGCAGTAAACGCTTTGTCCAAGTTGTTTCGGAACAGGTTGTCTATTTCTATTTCAATGAAATCAATGCTTGATCCGTTCGACCAAGCATCCGAATCGATATCTATAGGCATTGTTCAAGTGCTCTAATTACGGCAATATATGTTTTCTGCACAGAAATTCCTGGAATTGGATAGTATGACCAAAATTGAGCGGACTACCTCTCCCCATTCGTTTGAGTGCGTCTTTCCGCTCTTCTGGAGATGCCTGGATATAGCGATGGGGGATAATCAATTTGAACAAACTTCAATGTGGGACGCAATACTACTAAACCAAGTTTAGAACACACCATTCTCAAAATAATGCTGGTACTGGTTTCGAGCGCGTCGGTACCCATAGGTCGTGTATTCCGCAAATTAATTTAGACTTGTCAGAGCAGACTGAAAACCACACCCTCACTTTTCTACTAAGCGAGGGTATCAAAATAAAGTGTGTTTCCCACACCGTATTCGAAATGAAATCCACCCAAATTGAGGCCTATTAGTTGTACCCTCAGACACCGTATTCGAAATGAATTTTCGCGTCATCACTATGTTCAATGCCGTCTTAACTTGGTTTTCAGTCGATTCAAGTCTCGGTAGAGAGAATTCATTTCGAATGTGGTGTGCAAAATCTCGATCTTCGATTCACAGGTTGCCATCTAAACCGAAAATAGAGAGTATCATTGCTTGACCCAGCACAGATCATTTCGAATACGGTGTGAGTGACAACCTCCAGATCATCTGATCGCGACCTCAGTCGAGGTTCATTCCGAATACGGTACATTCATTTCGAACCAGCCCCTTTCATTTCGACAAAGGTTATTACAGTCCAGTCCAGACATGCTGAAAAGAATGAATCCAAACGACCCTACGACGGGGGATGAGGGTGGTGGAGACCAAATTCAAAACTCAGGGACCTCGATCGTCGACGACATCCTTGACGGCGAAAGCAAGACGGTCTTCCAGAACAAGCAGCTGGTCGACCCGAATACAATCGTGGACCACGACCGCATCTATGGCCGTGATGAGCAATTGGCTGCTGAAGCTCGTGCATTCCGAGACACCCTTGATGGCGAACGCCCACCAGATCTTCTTCTCTATGGGCCAAGTGGAACCGGAAAGAGCCTCACCGTGAAAGCCGTCGCGGAGAAGGTCAAAGATCGAGCGGAGCAGAATGGAATTAATTTCGATTTCGTTTCTGTGAATTTCAAAACGATGGAGTCGCACACGCTTGATCGCGCTGTCTGGAAACTTGGCCACCAGACCGCGAAGAAAGCAGGAGTTGCGTGGGAGATTCCACGCAAAGGTGTGTCCACGGACGCGAAGTACGTGCGTCTCTACGAAATCGTCGACGAACACTTCGAGTCGCTCGTGTTCATTCTCGATGAGATCGATGCTCTCACCGGGCGTAACGCCGATACAGAACCTGCGTATTCTCGCCTTCTGTATAGCTTGAGTCGCGTTATGGCCGAACAGCACGTCGATACGCTCATCTCTACGGTCGTTATCACCAATCATCCGAAGTTCCGCGAGAACGTCGACAGCCGAACGGACAGCTCGTACAATCCGACTGGCATCCACTTCTCTGATTACGACGCAGACGAACTCATCGAGATTCTCACGCGACGCCGTGATGCATTCAAAGAAGACGCACTCGACGAAGGCGTTATCGAGCTTGTCGCCGCGTATGGAGCCAAGAATGAGGGTGACGCACGCCGCTCGATTGACCTCCTCAGAGACGCAGGAGAACTCGCAAATCAAAATGGAGACTCAGTCGTCACAGCCGAGCATGTTCACCGTGCCAACGACTCCGTGCTAAAGAATCGTGTACTCGAGATTGTGGACGGAATGACCGTCCAAAAGAAGCTCTCTCTGTATGCCGCAGCGATTGTTGCCGACGTCAACGGTGGTGCTGCCCCGAGTCCTGCAATCTACAAGATCTACCAAGCCCTCTGTAACCACTCTTCGCGAGACGTCTATACGCAGGAAACAGTCAACAGTCACATCAACAAAGCAGGCACGTATGGCGTGCTCGAAAGTGACCGAACCAGTGGAGGGTTTAAACGCGGTGTCTATCTCCAATTCACGTTTACTGAACCTGTTGAGGCCGTAATCGAGACGTTGGAGGAGGACAGCGCATTCGACGAAATGGACTCATCAAAGCTTCGGTCAGCTGCCAAGCGATTTCTCGCTAACTCTTCACGGTGACCGCGATCTGGAGACACACTCTCCCCTCGTAACGAGTGACAAGATGGCTTATCGAGTGCTCTCAGCCACGTATGGACGGATTATGAGAACGCGACTGGTTAATATCAGCACTTTCAGTTTTGAATTTGGTAGGACCGCAGTCACCCCACTACAGGTTTAATTCACTCTCTCACAAGAACGTCGGAAATGCGGGGGTAGGAGTGTGGAAACCGTGCAGTCACACCCCACCTGTCGAAAGTAACTGTATCGACCTGCAAATCCGAAACACACCACACCTACTGCCTCTGCTATATGGAATTTAGATATTGTTCTAGTGCGTTTGACTAATCTCCCCGCTACAAATGACGTCAATCAACTAGTGTAGCACAACCAACACGGCCGCAGACGATTTTAACCGATAGTTTGAGTACCCTCAAAGCAGCATATTCCAAGTTTTTACAATCGACACCCGGGGGTGTGGATATCGTAGTAATAATATTGATAGGTCATTATCCGCCTGTGTTTCTGAGATAGATATTACAGACCATCGGCTCTATGTATCGCTGTTTGTTGGCTATGAAGCACGACATTCACTGCTATGTGACAATAACAACTGATTACGACGGAGAGTCACATGGCTGCTCGAATTGGGTATGGCCTCCAGCGGTTCTCCTTCTGGTTACGTAGTTTTGCTACTGGAGATGGTAATTGTCACATCGACGTCGTCGACAGAGAGTTCCTCTACCGTCTCAATCGCTAACTCGCTGACCAGCTCGTACGCCCTCCGTCCCAATCCACTGTACAGTAGAGCGAAGGATTTCATGAGGATCACTGCCTCTGTGAGTTCGTCATCTGTTGATCCATCTTTGCTGCGAGCCATCGATTTGAACGCAGATGAGGGATCGAAGTCTTCCCAGTGGTAGAGTATGGCAAAGTCAGTCAGCGAATGTCGTATCTTCTCGTCAAGCCGGGTGTGGTACCGTTCCGGTGGTGCACCCCGCTCGCCATTGATGCACTCCACGATACACACCCAGTCTGCACGGCTGAGGAAGCCATTTCCTATCCCTCGAATAAACTGTTCGTCCTCGTCGACGAGTTCGCTCCCACACTCGTGGCAGTACCTGGCCGATTCGGTTGCTCCTGTTGACCCGCACTTACGACACTTCTTCATGTGTCGCATTCTACCCCGCAAGACTTAGAACCGTACACGTCACTTCGGGCTTCGATTCACAACACCACCATAATTTATTTAGCCACGTCTGACACCCCGCGAACTGTTCGGTGTCGAATCGATCGTCGCGTGAATGTTCTCGGTGACCTTCGACTGTTCGCGTCCAGGGTAGACTCCCTCCCACAGTACTATAATCTCCCACCCTCTGTGAGGTGTTAGATGCCGTCAAGGGAATCAGAGCTACGGGCTGACTCCGCATTGGAAAGCCCGAACCACGACCAGCTCGGTTACGGCGACTTCGCAGAGAATCTTGCAAACACTATCCATTCACGTATCCCCTCCAACGAATTCATCATCGGGATATACGGTCAATGGGGGTCTGGTAAGAGCACTATCCTCAATTTCGTGGAACACGAATTAAATCAGAAAGAGAACCCACCTCTCGTCACCCGCTTCAACCCATGGTGGTTCTCCGGCCAGTCTGATCTCATTGAGAAATTCTTCTCTCAGCTCGGTGCAGGCTTAGATACGGGTGGCGAATACGATGAAATACGCGATAACCTTTCGAAACTAGCTGACGGTCTCTCCCGAGTTCCCCTTTCCACAATAACTGGGATACCATCTGGTAAATTCCTTGCATGGTTCTCGGATACAATTCAGTCCGAAACTCCGGATTTAGAGGGACTGAAAGATGAGATCTCGGACGCCCTCAGAGACCTAGACCAACAAATCGTCGTATTTATCGACGACATCGATCGCCTAACTGAATCTGAGATTCGACAGATGTTCCGTCTTGTGAAGGCTGTCGCCGATTTCCCGAACATCACCTACATACTGGCATTCGATCAAGAAGTAGTGATTGAGGCGCTGGACAGAGAGCAAGGTGTTGGAAACGGGCGAGAGTATCTGAATAAGATTATTCAGTTGCCACAGCGTGTTCCAATCCCTGCAGAGGATTCGTTGAATCACTTCTTTACTGAACGATTGGAGAGCATCGTTCAAGACGACGATGTGATCTTCGACGAAAGCACTTGGCAGACAGTCTACACGCGAGGGATCCAACCGCTAATTCAGACACCGAGAGACGTGATCAGGTTGGCCAACGCAGTAGACACCTCGTATCAAGCATTGGGGCGCGACGCAAACTTCATCGACATTGTCGGCTTAGAAGCGCTTCAAATCTTCCACACACCGGCCTTTGAGAAGATTCGTAGCGATCCAGTTCGATATACAGCCGACATCTATTCTAGCGGGAACGCAGAGGATGAAGATTACTCTGAACTCTGGGAGCACCTAAACGAAGACGACCATAATAGTGAGCCGCTGCAAGTCCTCCTCAGATATCTATTTCCGAAAGTAAAAACTGGGAGCCTCACACTTGGTCTCGCGTTTTCCAGAACCAACGCCACATATCGAAAACGAAGACGAGTCTGCCATCCTGACGTGTTCCCGTACTACTTTCGACAAACAATTCCGAAAGGCGAGCTCCCTATCGGGGAAATTGAAGCTACTCTCGAACTTACCGACGATGCAGATGAGTTTGGGGATAGACTTCACGAGCTTACGACCCGGGAAACAGACTCTGACCGGTCTCTGGCTCATACATTTCTGAGCCAGTTTTCTAACTATATGGACACGGTCAGAAATGAGGAGGAGGTTGTGAAGAGTTTCCACCTAGTGGGAGACGAACTGATTGATACAGACCCGGCTCGGAATACTTTCGACGACGGAAATCGAGGTCATCTTCTCCGCCTTACATTCGAACTACTTGACGACCGATCCAAAGAGAGAAATTTCGAACTACTGCGCCACTCGATTCAACAGGGAGACTCTCCATACTTTGCCACGTACCTGCTTGGAATACTACTTCAGGAACATGGGGAGTACGGCAGCGATGCAATCAAAACGGAAAGCAGGAAACTGGATAGAGACCAACTCGAGGTGCTGAAACAAGACGTCGTCTCTCTGATTGAGGAAAGAACGTCTGAAAATACTCTTCTGGAAACCCCAAACCTATCCTTGGTTCTCACTCGTTGGGTTGAGTGGGCGGGCTCGGAGACGCCTACCCAGTGGGCTGAAGAACTCATAGAAGACAAAAAGGGTCTATTTACTCTGATCCGTATCTTTGTCAAGGAAGGCCGACATGGTACGGTCGGTGCACCTAAACAGACCGTAAAGTATCTTGACCCAACGGATATTGATCCCTTTATTGACATTGCAGAGGTAGAGCACCGGCTTGAAAGTCTCGACCGTCAAGAACTGGACGAAGACGAACACGCACTGGTTACGCTTTTCGAGAAGGGTCAAGAGCTTATTGAGGAAGGAAAAGACCCTGGTTCACTCGAGGTTTGGCTCTTCGGAGAACGTAGCTAACAGTTCGTCCTTATGAACCAACTTCAACTCTATCTTAGTCGTGAGCGACCACCCTCTTCGCGCAACAATTGTTAGGCAGGCGGTCTTTTTGGCGGGGAAAAGAGCAAAATCCAGTACTTATGTAAAGTCAGTTAGGATGTCACTATGAGAACAAGTGTATGAATGACCGGAGTTGGTGGAAATTGTCCCGAGAGTGGACCCGTAATCTAATCGTTCGATATACTGCCCTCACAGTTGCTACAGCTGCGGTGTTTGCGACGTTGGCGGTGTTCCTCAATCTGCCTGTCGAAAACGAGAACATCAGGGCACTGCTGACGACATTGACAACGGCCGAAGCTTCGGTCTTGGCAATCGTCTTCTCGGTTACAGTTGTCGCCTTGCAGCTTGTTGTGACGAGGTATTCCGCCCGTCTCACTTCACTATTCGTCAAGGAGCCGCTTTTCCGGACGACATTTGCTCTGTTTGTCGGCGCGATTGCGTTCAACTTGCTCGTTGTCTATCTGCTCCCTGCACAGAACACCCGCCTGACGAACGCAGCAGTCGGTATAGCATTTGCACTTGCCGCTGTCTCGACGCTTGCGCTCTATCGATTTATTCTATTGATGATACAGCGCAGCTCGCCCGACGAACTCATCGCCGTGTTGGTCGAACGGGAACTTGCACCCAATGAATACCTTCCAGCGACCGTTACGGAGTTCCAAAAGATCGGGGTGCACCCGATTCATCCGCTTTACCGAACTATTGCTCGGGCGATCGAGTTGGGCGAATACCAAACAGCAGAACAGGGGATCAACGGACTTCGAACGGTACTTATTCGGAGCTTCGGGTACCTTGAGAACAAGTATTCTGACGAGGACGCCGCCCAGTATGCAACGGTCGTTTCGACCGAGATACTCACGGAGTATGTCTCACCGATTCTGGAGCAAGCATACACACACGAGCAATACGATTTAATTTCGGATGCGATTGGCGACGTCGAGGCAATCGCTCTCGATGGACTCGATCGGGGCTTTACGAACGTCACCGAAGACGCCGCTGAGGGACTTGGAGACGCGTTTGATGCAGCCCCCTTAACGTGGGAGGGGAATCGGCTTCGCAGCCCAGCCAAAGAGTCGCTACTCGAACTGACAAAAGCCACAGCCGGCGATGCTGAATATACGACGTTCTTGGCGGTATCGCATCATCTGGATCATCAAATGGTAGTTCTCCTCCGACGGCGGCCGGACGCTAACGTCACGCATCGACTCGTCGGGGACTATTATAGCCGGGAGACTGCTGAGATATTCGAAGTCCTCGTTGATAGATACGCCGACGACGTACGAGACCAGGATATCAATTGGATCTCGCCTACAGAGGGTCGAAAGTGGACGCTTCCCGATGAAGCGGAGCCACTTCGACACTTCTGGCGGGAATATGCTAGCTTCACAGAGACGGTTCTGCGGTATCGGGTCTCAGAAGATGAATATCCGTTTGTTGAAGGCTCGATCGACGATGGCTGGAAGCGGATTACAGAAATTGCTGCTGACGCTGGAATCGATGACCTTGCCACGTTGTGCTGTGTTACGACGCTCCAACTTGCCTATCGTGTCGACAAGCTCGAAAATGGTCGCCTAGGTATGTGGACGAACAACCTTGGTCGTCTCAGACTGGACTACGATCCGGCCATCGTTGATAGGGCCTTCGAACTCTTGAAAGCAGACGAACGACCAGAGGGACAAAATATCTCTGTTCGGACCATTGACCCTACTTCGGCTGACACCGATAAGGGATTCTTTTCACAGTTCCTCAACAGTGATCAGGAGGATGTGCCGTTCGAGGAGTGGCTCGTCGACTTCGAGCGGAAAGTTCACGAACGGACCGAGTATCTCCAGGAGCGACAATAACGCAATACCGTTTCAAACGGTTAACTCAGTGATTGGTAAGCCATCGGTCAAAAACCCAGAACCGATGAGAGAGAGTTACGAATCTTCATCCCCCGTAGTATCCTGCTTATTTGAATCAATTCCATCCTCAAGTATTTCTGCGAACTCAGACTTATCGACAAATCCTCCACCAAGACCTGCTGCCAAAACATCCTGACGGTGACTGAGCCAGTCCTCGAATGACTCATCTGAATCGATATCAAATTCGTATCGATATCCGGTCTGGGGTATCTCAATCGGGTCAACTGTCTGTCTGAAATTGATCCACTGAGTGGGGTCAATCTCCTGCGCTAGGAGCTGTTCAATCACGGCGATGACCTCACTGTCTGAAGTCTCGTTGCGTAACATTGGATTGAAATCCTCCATGATGCCATCCGGAGTCTCGTTCGAGAGGTATTCGAGATAGAGAATGGTGGCAATCCACATCTGTCTGAACGAGTCCAATTCACTATCAGCGAGCTCCGAAACAGCCTTGACCCAACCGTATCCGATATATCCCCAGTCAGGGAAATTCACGCCAGTTCTCAATTCATAGCGGAGAAATGAAGCTGTGAGTTCGGCTACCGAAATATAGACTGCTTGAATAGACCGAGCCTCCGAATATGAATCATGAGCACCCCCCGGGTAGGATGATCCCCAATTCGTGCTATCGTCGTTAATCGCATCAGCCGTTGAGTCGACGAGTTCACGCAAAACCCCAGGTAAGTAGTTGATGACTGCGCTCGTGTACCTACGGTCATAGTTTTGATTCTCATCCCGAACGTGGACTGAGTTCGCCATCTGCCACCCCAGGAAACGTGTCGCTTTTCCAGTTCCCTCCCACAAACCGGCCTCAGCAGCACTTTCTAACACATCTTTCGATGACTCAATCGCTTCCCCCCGCACTCGTTCATCAATACCGTCGAAGTTCAAATCAAGAACAAGATTCGAGAGCCCTTGCACAGTGAGGAGAACTGGTCGATCCAACGATTCATCAACACCAGCCTGGCCAATAGTCTTCAGTGTTTTAATGATCTCATTCGACCCCTCCTCTAATTCAGTCGCAACAGCGGTCTCGCAAGTGTTCGTGAGTCGATTAGTACAGAGTTCCTCAAACGAGTCGCCAACAGGCGTATCCTCTTTGAGCATATCTCCAGAGCAGTCTTCTAGAAGTTCGCTCACCCGCCGGCTGATGATATCCAATCCCAGATAGACAGCTGCAGCGTCGCGCTCATTGATTTGCGAATTGATGACGGACATTAGGACAAGAAACGGGTCCGGCTCACTGTGGTCATCACTTGCCGCTTCTGCCTGTTCGATAATCTGGGGTGCATTCAGATCATCATCAAGCCGATTCAGAATGCCCTCTGGAGTACTCTGCTCAAGCGTTCGGTCGACAAAGTCGAAGAGCGAAACGAATGCGACGATGGCCAAAATACCGGATAGGTACGTCCAGAGCTCAATCAAAAAATCACCTACATGCCCAGAAAGAAACAAACCGAGAAGACTAACGCCGATCGAAACTGCGAATATTCCGACTGTTCGCTGGTAGACCTTATCCGAGCGAAAAAGGTCAGGGAGACGAGGTGAATATTGAGAGGTAGACAACTGAACACCCAGAATAACCACCGAAAAGACGATTGCAAAGATTGAAGCCTGAATCGCAGACAAGGTCGAGAAAATCGATGTCCCGACCACTGAGAGGTCCATGTCCAGACAGTAGGCATATGCAGGCGGGATTAGTAATAGCAAAGCTAGAGTATAGCGGAATTCATAGAGAGTTTCGTTACGCATTCGGTTTAACTGTTAATAGCGGGTACAAGACATTATTGGATGACAGGCGCCAACCTAGTTAAGTCAGTGTGAGAAGAGGGACGTCGGGATTTGATATAATAAGAAGCGAGCCGAGCACGTCAACCGAACTTTCGAGGGAGAGGAGTTATTGAATGTGGAAAGATTGTACTACTCATTATGTTGAAGGATGTGTGACCTAGCATTCAGAAGTGGAAATTCACTAGCAGTATATGCCCTCACATATCAGGATAAGCGAGGCTACCCGGACAAGTTCAACTAAGCATACTACTTGAACAGATACTCTATTTTTATATAAAGTATAAGTAAGTGGACGAGCTTACTCTTTAGTATGCAAAGTAGCACGAATACTCCCCATAGAGAGGGGACAAGTATATCACTCGATATTCCAGCACAAGACGCGAATTTATTCAAAAGCCAAGCAGTCCACGAAGTGCTTCTGTTTTTATCACGTTATCACGCTGACTCGTTTTCTATCACTGAATTAGCTGACGCTGTAGATTACTCCCAGCCAAGTATTTCCAAGGCGGTGGACGTATTGACTGCAAACAACCTTGTAATCGACCGCCGTGAAGGAAACACGCGGCTTGTACACGTCAACCGAGCCCGGTTGTCACGACCGGACGACTTGTTTCTTCAGATTCCCCAATCAGAATTCCAGCCACCTGTCCGCACTGCAACCAACGAATTAGTCGAGAATCTCGACGGTGTCATTGGCATCCTCCTCTACGGGAGTGTCGCACGAGGAAACGCAGACCGGCTAAGTGATATTGACCTATGGGTACTCGTTGAGGAAGATCGAATGGCGAACCAGCGAACGGCAAACCGTGTACGACAGGATCTCGAAGAGCGGCAATTCGAAACAGGCCGGTACGCATACGATATCGACGTCGAGTCCTTGCCTGCGATTCCGAACTATACTGAGGAACTGCGAGAAGTACTTCGTGGTGGGCTTGTTGTCTACGACTCCGAGAAGTTTGAAACAGTCCGAAAGATGGTCTTCCACGGTGAGCTCGATGAGTAAAAGATCCGATCCACGAGCCATAACCGACGCACTCAACGCGGCAACTGACGCGTTCAACGAGGAGGGGTTTGGTGTCCCAGCACGCGAAGACGGGATCGACCCGGACGACGATTGGAAAACACAGCTCACGAAGGCCTGCCGATTGCTTGCAGCTGTTGATCAAATCGCTGATCAAGGGTTCTACACTGCGACGATTGAGTTGTGTTTCGGTGCAACCGAACGGTCTATCGAAGCGTTTGCATTAGCCGAAGGAACGAGCGAGCTCAATGACTTCCACGACCATACCACCTGCTACGATCGTGCATCTGATCTAGGGCTTCTGTCTCGGGACACAACACGCGACCTTCGGCACTTGTACGATACTAACCGAACTGACAGTTACTACGGCGGACGTCGCCCAACGCAGCGACAAGCAGAAGCGATGCAACAACTTGCCAAGAGTGTCCACAAGCACGTCACCAACCAGATAAGAGTAGGCGGCGTTTGCACGTGCGAGACCGGAACTAATCCATAAGAGATAGTCGTTCGACGAGAGAGATGCATCGAAACCTAAGGTTCGAGGCCGTTCTGAATTCAAGTCGCATCACGACTTCACCACGTGTCTCATATTCGATGCAGTTGGATAATACAGGTACATCCAAATTGAGACAGCTCGCTCGTCAGCCACGGAGTCCCTCCTCCGCAATGTGGTCGATTACCGCGTGCCGCTGACGCCGAAGGTCGTCCCGCTGTTCGGCGAACTGTGCTTCAGTCTCTGTCTTGAACTGTTCGAACACCTGCTCATCACCGCAGACGAACGAACCGCTGACTGCATCGTGTGCAACATCTAGCGGGAGCGTCTCAATATCCGAGAGATCAACGAACGGCGCATCCTCCCACTGAAGATCACCCGATAAGAAACACTACTTCTCAAATCGGTCGCGGGCAGAAAGGCTGTCCGCAAACTTGACTGCGATGTCGAGATCAGACGTCGTCGTCGCCTCACCCGTAGTCTGTGAGCCGAATGTGACCACGAATTCGAGATCCGAGTCAGAACAGACTGCCTCTCTGAGGGCAGAAAGCGCCTCTGAACGTCCATCGCTCAAATCCATGGTGTATCGGTCACAATAGAATTCCGTCGGACTGAGACAAGTTATGGAGTGTGTCACAGAAAGACACCTGGCTTGAACTCTGTCGAGGGTGGAGTAGACGGCTCACCGCTTACACATTGACAGGCGTTACAGCACCTGGTGACAGGGAGACAACTAATTAATAGGTACAGTACGTCTGGTTGTCAAGTGAAATTCTCATGCCACTCTTAGACGATTTCTCCGGATTCGAATTTGAAGACCTGATGGAGGATGTTTTTCGGAATCTCGGGTACGAAAACGTCCATCAGGCACGCAAAACCGCCGACGAAGGACGAGATATCCTCATGGAGGAGGTCGTCGACGGGACACGCCGTGGAGTTGTCGTCGAGTGCAAACACACAGGCTCTGTCGGACGGCCTGTTGTCCAGAAACTCCACTCAGCCATCGCGACGTACGACTACGACGGCCCAAAGCGTGGTATCGTCGTCACGACAGGACAATTTTCTGCACCCGCTGAAGAGTACGCGACTCGCCTTAGACAGAACGGCGATCCATATCCAATCGAGCTCATCGACGGAACCGACCTGAGAGACATCGCCGACGAAGTCGGCTTGGATCTCTACAACGGTCGTATCGAGATTCTCTGTGACGAAACGCTCCGACCGTTCGATCCAGCAAGCGGCGTTGATGCACCAGTACGTGAAGCAGCCCGTGACATCCAAAATCTCGACGCAGACGCACTCCCAGAACCACGCAAGCTCGTTGATTTCCAGCCCTATCTTACCATTAGTGCACGAATAGACGCTGTCTTCGAAACCTCAGTCGGTGTCATCCATCGCGTCAACGAATCAAACCGCTTCGTCGTCCATGCGACGCGAGGAGAACCCAGCGTCGCAGACAGTAGACTCGCAGACCTCATCGCGAACAACGGCCAGCAAGCAGTCGAACTCGATTCCAACCGCTTCAGCACGATGTTCGACGACGTCGACGTCACTCGCTACGGGCAGACAGAAACCGACTACAAAGAGTGGGCAGTCTCTCGTCTCCAGCAACATCACACGACGACTGTCAGCTACACAGGTGGCAACAATGTCACCTACGAGAAGACGTGTGAGCCGAAGCAGTCGGACATCTCTATCCAGGCGATTTCACCGCTCTACGTCCCACGGGTTCGACAGACACTACAACTCGAGCAGTACACCTATCCGTACTCGTACTACGCTGCGGGGCCCTCCCGAGTCGCGATCGAAGACGGAATCCATCGGTGCGTCCACTGTGAGAAAGAAACAGCGAAATCGTACACGTACTGTGCAAATTGTGGGAGCATCAACTGTGACTCGCACATCAAAACAGAACGGCTCGAGGGGACACCAGTATGTACAGGCTGTGCAGTTACCGAGCGATTTGTGCTGAAAACGAAGTACTTCTACGACGAATCTAACCTCGAAGAGTTCCGCTCAGAGTACGAACAGATGGCCCTCCACGAGAAAGCAATGGAGAATACACCACTCGTCGGTGGCCTTCTCATCAGTATCGTACTCTTACTTGGGTTCATTCTCACGTCCGGGGTCGTCTAGTACTTTGGAGGTACCTCACCCGACGAAAGTGATTGCCATTTTGAGAGTACGATGACCTCGATGAAGCGTACAACAGGCAGTAAAGTGAACACCATAGCGGGTGGGTCAGCCTTCCCAGAATGCACGCTGCCTGGCTTCAATCTCGACAAGAGCCATTGAGAGGACATCGCGCCAATCGCTGGGATGCGGTGAATCATCTCCAGGTGTCGGTGCATCTGGACCGGGATGGATGTGGTCGCGAGCGTTGTGCTCCGACGGGTGGCGGTCCCATCGATGATCGAACGTCCCCTCAACGTGATCCTCGTGGTAATGGAGCGAGAAGTCCCCGTTCTCGAACCAGACAATCTCTACCCGGGCACTGTGAACACTCGATGGGTAAAACCGCGTATCGTACACACAGACCAGCCGCTCAGGGGCGAATTCAGGTCGGTCGACTATCTGCGTGAACCGCTCGTCGGAAGCAAATCGATCTCGGATGACGCCCAAGCGGTCGAAATCAATTGGAGCACCAGAAACTGAATGCGACCCACTACTCTCATCTTGTCCTGTCATACCGCCGTTTGCTGATCAGCAGCGTCACCCGATTCGGTTGCTAGTGCCCGTTCGAGGAGCTCAACCCGACGGCGAGCGGTCTTCCACGCAGAAACGGCCTCCCAAACATCCTCTATCGATTGATCAGTAGTCGATGCGTGCTTTGAGAGAGAGACCGCTTCCGGCGACGCGACATCGAACTCCTCGGACAACTCTTCTGCCCGTGCTGCTTCGTCTTTCAAGAAGTCAAGGAGCTCCGCCGTTGAGTATTCATCTTGGAGCGCTTGGACTCGTCGCCAGTTCAAGTATGATTGGTTGCGTACATACGTGGCCGGCGACTCGGTAACCTGCTTCACGATACCCATCTGTTCGAACCACTCAAGGTACTCTCTCGCGGCGTCGACGCCGTGGCCTGCGAGGTCAGCAACTTCGCTGGCGGTCGCTGGTTTGCTGAGCCCAAGCACAGCGTCAAAAAAATCGTCTCGCGTCCGCTCTCCACGGACAAGTTCCTCTGGCGAGGTCAGGACGTCGAAATCTGGCGCTTTAGTTCGCTCCTCGGCATTGGCCTGGAGTTCAGAGCGCGGTTCTTCCATACTCACACTACGTGAGTGACAGGAATAAATCTTGCTGGCACGGATTATTCCGTTTGCATGATTCGAGAGGCTGTATTAACCAACAGGCCGGCTAGATACGCCCAGTTGTTGGTTAACATAGTTGTCGATGTCTCATATCTGGTGTAGTGCTTTATTACAAGTACATCGAAAATGAGACATCTGGACGTTGAGATTGAGTAGCGTTAGTTCGCCACCCAAGACAGGATCTCGCCGCAGGAAGTAGGTTTGGGCAACGAACCATTTGGCACACTCAACCCGACGACTGACGTGTTCATCGAGGTCGAGATTGAAGGCCCTCTCCCCCCGTCATCGATGTGTAAATCGAACATTTCCTGCAGCTCTCAACTGGAACTCTCCCAGACATATCGCACCCCTCATCACCGATGTGTGAAAGTCGATTTCTGCAACAAAGAAAAGAGGTCACTCCGGTCGAACAACGTCATCACACGAGTAGCATTCCGCGAACACGCCGGTTGTACCGTCTGCTTCTTCAAACTCAATCAGCGATTGATGCGGTGCAAGTTCGTCACCGCAGTCAGGACACCGGCCAAGTATCGTTGAATCAGTCGTCATGGGGGAGTTGTGGAGACGTGTGTGACACAGATTGTCTCCAGTAGTAGCTACGTGGTGTCACAGCAAAGATGTTTGGCCAAGAGTATTATTCAGCCCATACAATCATGAATTGTGTTCATTAACTTTGTTCACTAAATCTCAAGATTACTCCGCAGACCGCTGCAATAATGGATGAGCATAGCCTCACCCAGCCATGGCGTTCGTTGTGTTTGTTCACCAGATGAATTCAGCCTGTTTATTCATTGTGTACATTCATTGCTGAACACAACGAATGGATGTCTCTATTGAACACAATGAGTGCATGCACAGAAGATTCAAGGTGATGGTTCATCATGAACACAGTATGCTCACATATTCGACCTACAGCGAGGCAGGCGGGGTCGGGAAGACGACCACCGCAGCAAACCTGGCGGTTGCGCACGCTCGGGCAGGGTTGAAACCGCTCGTCGTTCCACTTGACCCACAAGACGGCGATCTTTCACGTCTCTTCGGGGTTGACGACCAGCGGACGGATTCAGTCGATAACATTGTCCGGCATATGATTCGACGCCCCAACGGCGACTTTGAGGATCTCATTCGGACCGTCGAAGGTGTCGACATCGTTCCGGAGCACAATATGCTCTCAGATTTAGCCGATTTTCTCCAGCGAGAGAAAGACCAGGCAGAGGCCATGGGCGAAGCATTCGGGATGCACGCACAGTTACTCCGTGTGCTCCGCGAGGCCGGCGTCCCAGAGGAGTACGATGTACTGATCTGTGACCCACCAGCAACTGAAGGGCCACACCTCTACAACGCGATTCACGCGACGCGGTCGCTTGTCATCCCCGTCGAACCAAGCGCAAAGGGCCGTGCAGCAGTTGAAGGGCTTGAGGCTCTCGTCGCCGGGTTTGAAGACCAACTCGAGATTGACGTTGGTGTGCTCGCCGCCGTGCCAACCGGATTCAAAAACACACGTGACCAACGGCAGGTACTAGCTGAAATCGACTATCCGATCCCAGAGATCATCAGCGAGCGTGCCTCCCTGATGGAGGGGTGCTGGATGGAGCAATGTTCGGCGTTCAAATACGTCCGTGAACATCGTGATCGTCGCCGTGACTACGAAATTGAAACGCTTGCTCAGTTCGACCGCATCGCGAGACATCTCGAAGAACAGGTCGGAATTGAAGCGCCAAACCCCCCGGAACCGGGTGACGTCGATCACGAGGTGGTGACGGTATGACTGGCATGAAGAAAGGAGCTGGTGAAGATCCGTTTGCAGATGACTCGTCGACCGAGTCGGCAACTGATACAGCACCCGAGGCTGAGGAACCAGAGCCTGAGCAAGCCGAAGAAACGGATTCGAACCAAGCCGAGGACGAAGACACCCAACAGTCTCGCCAGCAGATTCAGATTCCATACAAGTTCCGTCGCGATGGCGTCCAAGACGGTCGTGACCGCGTCCCGCTGTTTTTGCAAAAGGAGACAAAAGTCGCAGAGCGTGACGCCCTCCGGGAGTTCGAAGACCGGTTCGAAGAGAACGTCTCGCTAACAGACCTCCGTGAAGCGCTCATGAAGGTCGGCTTGCAGCACCTCGATGAAACAGAAGAATGCCTCGAAGACTGGGGCTACGGGATGACGTTCGACTAGCGAATCGGAAGCAACGCGAAATACAACATCGAGACCTCGCCCCGCATCGGCAACACAGTCGAGCACCAGATGTTCTCCGCCCCCGTAGCCGTTCGCGACGTTGGAGACGCGACCCACGTCACGATTCTTTGGGATGCGAATCGAACGCGTCCGTCCCGACCGGCGAAGCGCACAACACGCACCCATCATCGAGAATCCGCTCACGGATGCCCGCGTCGACGAACACCTCGACGCTGCACTCCGGGCAGTCGAAGACTAACTGGCCTGGCACGGCGACCACTACCCGAAGTACAGACGCTGTCAGTATCTAGCACGCCCCATCATAGGGCGGGAATACATACGCCAGGTCCTAACTACACGTCGAGAATCGCGTCGAGAAGCTTCGACTGGGCGGCGGAGAGATGCTCGGTGAACGTCGACCGGTTGATATCGAGCGCCGCGGCGACTTCCGTCGCGTTTGCCTCGCGGGGATGTTCGAAGTACCCCATCTCGTGGGCCGTCTCAAGGACCTCCCGCTGTCTCGCCGTCAGTTTGTCGCGGTCAACGAACACGAGCGAGCTGGAGACGGAATCCGGTTCCGACTGCGTGAGTCGCCGAAGTGAGATGCCGTCGAACTCCGATTTGAGGTTGACGACGATGTCGCGGAACGATGTGAGGTCCGCGGCGACGAACGACAGAACGACGGTGCCGCACTCCGCTTCGAGGTGCCGGACCGGACAGCCGTGACACTCGACGAGTTCGCAGGCGCACCGTGGCCCCTCGGCGGGGCCGCTGGTCACGCGATAAATCGTCTTTTGCTCGTGGTGAAACACCTCGTCTGCGTCGTCGATAGCGGCTGACGAGGGGGCGGTAAACTCGACCGCGGCGGTGTCGTTGTCGGCGGCCACCGACCGCGAGACGGATTCGACGGAGGTCTCCGCCGACGCTTCCGACACCCGGCAGACAGACGGGTCAGTCACGTGGATTTCACCGTGCACGCCCTCGGTCATGGGTCGGCGTACGACGGAGGCTCTGAAATAATCTTCGCCGAATCTGTTTGCCGTCTCGTGGTTTCGCTCCGTGTTCGGGCGGATTCCCAACGAGAGCCGTATAAAGTCCCCGCGCCCTATGGTTCGGGTGTTACTGGCCTCGGTGCAGATTTTCCAACGAATCGAAGTATGACATATATGAGCTTGCTCGGGGCCAAACGGGCGAACGGAGTGTCGCTCGTTTGGAGTGTGCGGCAGCGAGTCGGAACGCGAGGTGAGTCACCGTGAGACGCGGGACGGTCGTCGTGTTGCTGCTCGTCGTCGCAGTACTGCTCCCGACGTGGTACGTGGCGCTGCACGGCGAGCCACCGAGCGAACAGATAGAAATCGACCAGAGCGTCACCGAGATGCGACCGCTGCAGGAGATCGTCGACACGCCGGAGAAACTCGCGCCGAGCCAGGTGGGCGTCATCGTGTGGGTTGCGCTCTTCGCGCTCGTTGGCGTCCTCGCCGCCGTCCATCGGTTCATGGACACGGCGGTCAGGAGTGACCCGGGCGACGAATCAACGATGGCGGATGGTGGTCAGGTCGGACTCCCGTGGTTCTGGACCGCCGACCGCTGGGTCGTCGAGTACGACGACGCCTCCGACGCCATCGAGGGAATCGTGGCGATGGGCGGACTGACCATCCTCGCCATCGTCTTTGCGGCGCTGTTCACCGGCGAGTACCTGACGCTCGCGCGAACCCAGTACTTCGGCGTCTACGCCGCGGGGATGTTCACCGCGCTCGCTTTGCTCACCGTGTCGTACTACGCGTGGTTCCTCCCCCACGTTGAGGTCGCAGAACGGAGGGGACACTAATGAGATTCGACAATCAGCACGCATCGGAAGACTGCGACGAGGAATGCGCCGACTGCGAACACGACAGCGACTACCAGCCGAGCATCTTCTCCGACGACCGCGCCTCGCTCGCCCGCCGCGACTACGCGAAACTGCTTGCCAGCGTCGGTGGACTGACCGCCGTTGCGAGCCTCACGGCTCCGTTGACCGGACTGACTCGCGTCTTCGAGCGCTCGTACACTGGGCCAGTGTACTCGGACGGCATCTACCTCGTTGACGGTGAGGGCGAACGTGTCAGCGAGAACGCCCTGAGCGAAGGTGAGAAGATGACCGTGTTCCCAGAGCCCCGACCGGGCATCGAACGGGCACCGACGCTGCTCGTGAGACACGCTGAAGACGCCTACGGTGGAGCAACGAATCTTGAGTACACGGTGTCGGGCTACGCCGCCTACTCGAAGGTCTGTACTCACGCGGGCTGTATGGTGTCGAACGAGGAAGGAGAGACCCTCGTCTGCCCGTGTCACTTCGGGAAGTTCGACCCGACCGCCGGCGCTGAGGTGGTCGGTGGACCGCCTTCGAGAGCACTCCCGCAACTCCCAATCACACTCTCGAGTGACGGCAATCTCATCGCTACGGGCGACTTCAACGGGCCGGTCGGCCCGGGAGGCGAGTGATGTCGCGGCTCGACCACCTCGCCGACCGCGCCGGCGACGCCGGCGACGAGGCCTACGACTGGTTAGACGACCGGTTCGATCTCGACAGCGGCCGCGAGTTCCTCGGGAAGGCGTTTCCCGCCGAAGATTCGTTTCTCCTCGGCGAGGTTGCGCTGTTCTGCTTCCTGCTTCTCGTCCTCACCGGGATGTTCCTCGGTATGTTCTTCGAGCCGTCGACGAGCGGCGTCGAATACGAGGGAAGCGTCGCGAAGTTCCAGGGAGAGGAGGTCCCTGAGGCGTTCGCGAGCGTCCTGCACATCACCTACGACATCCCCTTCGGGATGTTCATCCGGCGGATGCACCACTGGGCGGCCCACCTGTTCGTCGCGTCCATCGGACTCCACATGCTCCGGGTGTTTTTCACCGGGGCGTACCGCAATCCCCGCGAACCCAACTGGGTCGTCGGCACGGGCCTCGCGGGGCTCTCGATGGGCGCGGCCTACACGGGTTACGCTCTCCCATTCGACGAGTTCGCCGCGACAGCCACCGGCATCGGTTACAACCTCGCCACGTCGATTCCGCTCGTCGGCGGGGTGGTCGGGAAAGCGTTCTTCGGGGGAGAATTCCCGTCGAGCGCGACGATTCCCCGGCTCTACTTCCTCCACGTCCTCGTTATTCCGGTGGCCATCGGGGGGCTGCTGGCAGTGCATATGGCGATTCTCGTCCGCCAGAAGCACACGGAAGCCCCCCGCGATGACGACGTTCGTGGACTCGAAAACCGGGACCGACGACCCGTGGAAGGGTCGCCATCGAGCGATGGCGGCACCGAACAGACCGTCCCGAGAGACGACGACAGCGTCGTCGTCGGCCTTCCGGCGTTCCCCAACCAGGCGGCCGTGAGCGCAGTCGTGTTCTTCCTCACGCTGGCTACGCTGGCGATGTTGGCCGGGTTCCTTCCGGTCCACAACATCGCGGAGTACGGACCGAACAACCCCGCCGGGACGCCGGAACTCATCATGCCCGACTGGTTCCTGATGTGGGTCTATGGCCTGCTAAAACTGCTCCCGTCGTGGATGGGATTCACTGTCCCGTTCACCGACATTCACGTCTCGACAGAGTTCGTCGGCGGCGTCCTCCTGCCGACGCTCGTGTTCGGTGCGGTGGCGGTGTGGCCGTTCGTCGACTACTACGACGAGTCGGTCCACTTCACGGCCGACCCCCTCGACCGACCGTGGCAGACCGCGGTCGGCGTCGCCGCGATTCAGTTCATCATGATCGCTTCCATCGCGGGCATGAACAACCTTCTCGCCCGGGCGCTCGGCGTCGGCACCGGCATCGTCAATCCGATTCTAACCGTCGCACTGTTCGTCGTTCCCATCGGCTCTGCAGCCCTCGTCTACCGAGTGTTGGGCGACGATGCGGAAGAAACCCGAACCGGACGCGTTCCGGGGGAGGCCGACGATGACTGACGCGAACACCGGCGGGACTCCGCGGCGACAGATAGAGCTCTCGCCCCGGGTGTACCGACACCTCGACCGAGCGAGTAAACTCCTCGGCGTCGCGCTCGTTGCCGCCGGCCTCGACGCAGGTGGTGACACGCTCGTAGGGATTTCCCTCGGCGTTCTGGGCGCCGGACTGGCACTAACGACCGTCTTTTTACAGATAGATTCATGAACCGAACGAACACCTCGACCCCCGACGACCAGTCGGAAACGGACGAATCGCCACCCGAACAGACGGACGGACAACCCGCGGTCGGCGACCCGCCGGGAGAGCCGGCGACCGAGGGGACGAACGTCTCTCGTCGCCGATTCCTCGAAGGCATCGGAATCGCTTCGCTGCTGGGAATCGGTCAGTCGGCGGCCGACGACGACCCGCTGTTCCAGATGGGAGGGCTGAACCCTGTCGATGACCCCATCGGAAACTACCCGTATCGAGACTGGGAAGACCTGTACCGCGAGCAGTGGGATTGGGACTCTGTCTCTCGGTCGACCCACAGCGTCAACTGCACCGGCAGTTGCTCGTGGAACGTCTACGTCAAAAACGGGCAGGTGTGGCGCGAAGAGCAGGCCGGTGACTATCCGCGCTTCGACGAGAGCCTGCCCGACCCGAACCCCCGCGGCTGTCAGAAGGGCGCGTGCTACACCGATTACGTCAACGCAGACGAACGAATCAAACACCCGCTGAAGCGCGTCGGAGAGCGCGGTGAGGGGAAGTGGCAGCGGATTTCGTGGGACGAAGCGCTCACCGAAATCGCCGAGCACGTCGTCGACGAAGTACAGGCGGGGCGATACGACGCAATCAGCGGCTTCACGCCGATTCCGGCGATGAGTCCCATCTCGTTCGCCAGCGGGTCGCGGCTCATCAACCTCCTCGGCGGCGTCAGCCACTCGTTTTACGATTGGTATTCCGACCTGCCACCGGGCCAGCCCATCACGTGGGGAACCCAGACCGACAACGCCGAAAGCGCCGACTGGTACAACGCCGACTACATCATCGCGTGGGGCTCGAACATCAACGTCACCCGCATCCCCGACGCGAAGTACTTCCTCGAATCGGGCTACAACGGGACCAAGCGCGTTGGCGTCTTCACCGACTACTCGCAGACGGCAATCCACACCGACGAGTGGCTCAGCCCCGATTCGGGCACCGACACCGCGCTCGCACTCGGGATGTCACAGACCATCGTCGACGAGGGACTGTACGACGAAGCGCACCTCAAAGAGCAGACCGACATGCCGCTTTTGGTCCGACAGGACACCGGAAAGTTCCTCCGCGCGAGCGAGGTCCCCTCGGTTTCCACTGATGCCGACCGGCCTGAGTGGATGCTCCTCATGCTCGATTCGAACGGCCGCCTCCACGAAGCACCGGGGTCACTCGGCGAGCGTGACGGGCAGAAAGACTACTCCAAGAGCATCGAACTCGACTTCGACCCACAACTAGACGGCGAAACCACGGTCCGAACCGAAGACGGACGCGTTCGCGTCCGGACCGTGTGGGCGGAGTTGCGGGACGAACTCAGCACGTGGGACCCCGAGACGGTTCACGAGGAGACCGCCGTCGGCAAAGAGACCTACCAGCGCGTCGCCCGCGAGTTCGCCGAGGCAGACAAGGCGAAGATAATCCAGGGGAAGGGTGTCAACGACTGGTATCACAACGACCTCGGGAACCGCGCGCTCCAGTTACTCGTCACGCTGACGGGCAACCTCGGCGAGCAGGGAACCGGCCTCGACCACTACGTCGGCCAAGAGAAGATATGGACGTTCCACGGTTGGAAGTCCCTGTCGTTCCCGACGGGCAACGTCCGCGGGGTGCCGACGACGCTGTGGACCTACTACCACGCGGGCATCCTCGACAACACCGACGCCGATACGGCCGCGAAGATACGGGAGTCCATCGACAAGGGGTGGATGCCGGTCTACCCCGAAGAACGCGACGATGGGTCTCGTCCCGACCCTTCGACGATGTTCGTCTGGCGCGGCAACTACTTCAACCAGGCAAAGGGGAACGTCGCCGTCGAGGAGGAGCTGTGGCCGAAGCTCGACCTCGTCGTCGACATCAATTTCCGAATGGACTCCACGGCGCTGTATTCGGATATCGTGTTGCCGACCGCGAGCCACTACGAGAAACACGACCTCTCGATGACGGACATGCACACCTACGTGCATCCGTTCACGCCCGCAGTCGAACCGCTCGGGGAGTCGAAGACCGACTGGCAGATATTCCGCGAACTCGCCGCGAAGATTCAGGAGGTCGCCACCGAGCGCGGCGTCGGACCGATTTCGGACCGGAAGTTCGACCGCGACATCGACCTCCAGTCAGTGTACGACGACTTCGTCCGCGACTGGGAGACCGGTGAGGCCGACGCGCTCGCCGAGGACCGCGCCGCCTGCGAGTACATCCTCGAACACTCCGAGGAGTCGAACCCGTCCGAAAGCGACCACCAGATAACGTTCGCCGACACGGTCGAACAGCCCCAGAGGCTCTTGGCCGCCGGCGACCACTGGACCTCCGACATCGAGGACGGAGCGGCGTACACGCCGTGGAAAGACTTCGTCCAAGACAAGAACCCGTGGCCGACCGTCACCGGGAGACAACAGTACTACATCGACCACGATTGGTTCCTCGAACTCGGCGAGCAGTTGCCGACCCACAAGGAGGGGCCGACGCAGACGGGCGGCGATTACCCAATGGAGTACAACACGCCCCACGGACGGTGGTCTATCCACTCGACCTGGCGGGACAACGAGAAACTGCTCCGCCTCCAGCGCGGGGAGCCGATAGTCTATCTCCATCCCGAGGACGCCGCCGAGCGCGGCATCGAAGACGGCGACACCGTCGAAGTGTTCAACGACCTCGCGTCGGTCGAACTGCAGGCGAAGATTTACCCGAGCAGCCAGCGCGGCACGGCGCGGATGTACTTCGCGTGGGAACGGTTCCAGTTCGACGGCGACACCAACTTCAACTCGCTCGTCCCGATGTACATGAAACCGACGCAGTTGGTCCAGTACCCGGAAGATTCGGGTGAACACCTCTACTTCTTCCCCAACTACTGGGGGCCGACGGGGGTCAACAGCGACGTCCGTGTCGACGTGCGGAAAGGCGGGGGTGAGTCCGAATGAGCACCGACGACGGGCCAGCGGCACAGGCCGACGGTGACGGGGTCGACCTCGCCGACGGCGTCGACCATCAGGTCGCCATGGTGATGGACCTGAACAAGTGCATCGGCTGCCAGACCTGTACGGTCGCGTGCAAATCGCTCTGGACGGAAGGCGGTGGCCGCGACTACATGTACTGGAACAACGTCGAGACGAAGCCCGGGAAGGGCTACCCGCGCGACTGGGAGGACTCCGGTGGCGGCTGGAAGGACGCCGAACACACCGAGCGAAAGCCCGGCGACATCCCCGAGCAAGCGGACTACGGCGACGCGTGGTCGTTCAACCACGAGGAAGTCATGTACAACGGCGGCGACCAGCCGCTGCGTCCCGACAGCGACCCCGAGTGGGGGCCGAACTGGGACGAAGACCAAGGCGCGGGCGAGTATCCGAACTCGTATTACTTCTACCTCCCGCGCATCTGCAATCACTGCACGCATCCGTCCTGCGTGGAAGCGTGCCCGCGGAAGGCCATCTACAAGCGCGAGGAAGACGGTATCGTCCTCATCGACCAGGAGCGCTGCCGCGGCTACCGCTACTGCGTCGAGGGCTGTCCGTACAAGAAGGTGTACTACAACGCGACCCAGAAGACGTCCGAGAAGTGCATCTTCTGTTACCCGCGCATCGAAGGTGAGGGACCCGACGGTGAGACGTTCGCCCCAGCCTGCGCGGAGGACTGTCCGCCTCAGTTGCGACTCGTCGGGTTCCTCGACGACGAACAGGGACCGATTCACAAGCTCGTCGAGGAGTACGAAGTCGCGCTCCCATTGCATCCGGAGTACCAGACCCAACCGAACGTCTACTACATCCCACCGTTCGCGCCGCCACAGCACTCCGAGGACGGCGAGACAGTGGACGTGGACCGCATCCCGCGGAACTACCTCGAAGAGCTGTTCGGCGAGCGCGTCCACGACGCGCTCGATACCATCGAGAAGGAACGCGACAAGGTCAACCGCGGCGGGGACAGCGAACTCCTCGACATGCTGACCGACACCAACCCGGCCCGGAAGTACCGGTTGGAGGTGTTCGACGATGAGTGAGCGTCGAGCGGCCGCCGTCGGCGCGGTCGTCGTCGTTGCCCTGCTCTTGGCCGCCGCAGTCGCCGGCCCCACGGCGGTGTCCGCGCGACCCGCGAACGAGATTCCCGTCCAATCGGTCGCTGCGGACGAACAGCCCCAGCGACCGACGAGCGAGACTTGGGACACCGTGCCGTCAGTAAGCGTTCCGCTGACGAGCGCACCCAGCGGTGTCCCGAACGCGAGCGATACGTCGGTTGAATCCGTTCGGGTCCAATCGGCGCAAACGGACGAGCGGCTGTACCTCCGGCTCTCGTGGGCCGACGGAACCGCCGACCGCAACGCTTCAAGCCCGCGAGCGTTCCTCGATGCGGCCGCGGTGCAGGTGCCGGTCAACACCTCCGTTCGCCCCCCGATTTCGATGGGGAGCACGCGGAATCTGGTGAACGTCTGGTACTGGAGCGCCGACGGCGAGACAGAGGAACTGCTCGCCGGCGGACCGGGGTCGACGACCGAGTTCGACCAGGCGGCCGTCGAGACGACGGCGAGATACGATGACGGACGCTGGACGGTCGTCATGTCGCGGCCGCTCGACTCGGACGCCGCGAACCGGACCTCGTTCGCCGTCGACAACAACGTGGACGTGGCGTTCGCGGTGTGGAACGGCTCTGAGATGGAGCGTTCCGGCCGGAAGTCGGTCAGCGAGTGGTATTACTTCCCGTTCGGCCCCGGACCGCAGGGGCCGCCGTACGAGTCGATACTGTGGGCTGTCGCCGGCCTCGCCATCGTCGGCGTCGCGCTCGTGACTATCGAAGCGGTGCGGAAGAACTGAGGACACAACGATGGACGCGAACACTACGAACGGAGAGACGCGAACCGCCGACACGAACCGCGAAACCGACCGACTCGACCCGAAGACGGTCGACCGGCCCGCAGCGGCCCGGGCGGGAATCTATACGGCGCTCGCAACGCTGCTCGACGAGCCCGACGAGCGACTCCACGAGCGACTCGCCAACGGCGACGTGGACGAGACCGTCCGGGGACTACTCGGTGGGACCGGGCTGTCAGTCGACCCGCCGGAACTGACCGTCGACGACGACTACGAGACGGCGTGTGCCCGTTTCAACGACCTGTTCACGGTCGGCTACGCCGAGTACACAGACCGGACTGATGGCTCGCTCGACAGCGAGGGGCCGCGAATCTCGCTGTACGAGTCGTCGTACCGCCCCGACGCGGCGTGGAACGACGTGAACCTCGACCTCGCACGCGCGTACGACTACTTCGGGCTCGAAATCGACCAGGGGACCCGCGACAACCACGACTACCTTCCGTACGAACTCGAGTTCGCGGGCTACCTCGCGCGGCTGGAAGCCGCGGCCGGCCCTGACGGAACGCAGGCCGACGACGTCGCGAGAGCACGTCTCGACTTCCACGACCGCCACCTCCACGTCGCCGCCGGTGGGCTCGCAGAGCGAGCGGCCGACACACCCGGTTCGGGTCTGTACGGCGAAGTTGCAGACTTCCTCGACCGGTTCGTCGCAGCCGACCAACGCGCACTCGCCGCGCGGTTCGAAGGAGGTGACGAGGTATGAGCGGTCGCGGAGTCGAAGATGCGGTCGGCTCGACCTCTCTGTTGGCCGACGTCGCTGCACTTCGGTCTCGAACGCCCGGTCGAACGCTTCGAGTACTGGCCGGGGTACTGGCGCTGGGCCCCGTCGCCGCGATGACGGCATATCGCGTCGGCCACAACGTTCCCGGTGGTCTCCCGTCGAAGGTCGTGACACTCGCAGCAGACTGGTCGGCTCTCGCAGTCGTCGGTCCTGCGCTCGCGGCGCTGCTTCTCGCGGCGACCGCCGACTATGGAGCCGAACGCGTGGGGCTCGCCTTCGTCGGCGGGTTCGGAGTACTGGCGCTCGGGGCGACCGCCGCAGCGTGGCACCCAGCCGTCGCCGGCGTCGCGGTGGGCAGCGCGCTCGTCGCGGCAGACCGGTTCGTCGGCCTTCGACAGCAGTACGATTGGAATGGAGTCCGACGAGCCGCACCGGTCGGCCTCGCTGCAGTCGGTGTGATGACTTCGCTTGCGGCGGCCGCCAACGTGATGCCGGCGACGCTCCGACCGCTCGGGTCGGGGGCCGCGCTCGCCGCAGTCAGTCTCATCCCCCTCGCTACCGGTTGGGGCCGAACCAGCACGTTCGCCGGCATCGCCGCGGGGGTTCTGACGTTTGCAGCCGTCGCAAGCGCACCGTACGTCGCAGGTGCGGTCCTGCTCGTCGGCGGCGGCGTCGTCGGCGTCCCGGCGAGTCTCGTTGCCTTCGCTGTGGCCGGTGGAACGACCGGGGTCGTCCATGCAGTCCTGGACGGGCGACCCGCCGTCGCACTCGGAGCCGCGTTGTTCTGCGTGGCCGGTGTGCCCGCGACAGTACTCCAAGCGGCCGGAGTCCTCGTCGCGGCTGCGTTGGTCGCCCACGACGGGGGTGAGCGAGCGTGAGAGACGAAGAAGAGGCGACCGACGGACCGCCGGACCCACAACTACACCCCGAACAGAGCCCCGGATTCGGTGTCGACCCCACGGGCCTCGAAGACATCGAAGTCGACCGCGACGTGACCATCGGCGAGGCGACACTCGCCGACCTCGGTGCAAGCGACACGGAGCCCGTCGAGGACCACCCGGTCTCCGACCTGCTTGCGTCGCTCGCCGGCGACGACCCGGTCGAGCGCCGACGGGCCGCACTCGCACTCGCCGAACGGGAGGGCGACACGGTCGTCGTCGAGGCGCTGTCCCGCGCGGCAACGACAGACGAAGACGCCGAAGTACGGCAGTTCGCCGTGGAAGCACTGGCGAAACACGGCGGCGACCTCGCGGCCGAGACCGCACGGGCGCTGACCGACGACCCCGAGCCGTGGGTTCGAGCGGAAGCCGTCGTCGCACTCGACCGCTTGGACCGAGCTGAACACGAAGCGGTCATCGAAGCCGCGCTCACTGACGAGCACCACGCCGCGCGCCGAAACGCGCTCGTCTCGCTTTTCAAACTCCGCGGGGAGGACGCGTGTGACGCGCTCGTCGCTGCTGCCGACGACCCGAGCGAGCGGGTGCGAGAGTGGGCGGCACACCTGCTCGGCGGGGTCGAAAACGACCGGGCGGCCGAGGCGCTCGACAGACTGGCCGACGACGAACGAAGTGTCGTCCGAGAGACGGCGGTCCGGGCCCGAGAAGTCGATTCGGGGAGTTTCCGTCGCCAGTTCACGGGCGTCCTCGACGAGACCGACCGCACCCTCCCCGGCGAAGACGACCTCAACCGAACCCCGAACCTCTGACCATGAGCGAACACGAACCGACGACCCACGACCCGACGAATAGCGAGCCAACCACCGAGTCCGAGCTTCGAGACCGCGTCGAATCCGCGCTCCGAGCCGTCCGAGACCCCGATGCCGACCTCGACGTTTTCGAGGCCGGACTGGTCGAATCGATAACCGTCGACGGGGCGAGCGTGACCGTCCGCGCGGCCGTGACGGAGTTCGACGACGCGAACGCGACGCAGGTCATGCGCGCGATGGCGCAGGCGGTCCGCGACGTACCCGCGGTCGAGAGTGCGCACGTCGAACCCGTCTCGCCGTCGTCCGGCGGCGGTGCGACGGGCGTGGACGCGTTCGATACCGTCATCGCCGTCGCCAGTGCCAAGGGCGGCGTCGGGAAGTCGACCGTCTCGACCGGCTTGGCGTGCGCACTCGCCGGCGAGCACTCAGCCGGGCTGTTCGACGCGGACATCCACGGCCCGAACGTCCCGTCATTGCTCGACGTCGAAGGTCCCGTCCACTCGGACGACGAGGGCCACCCGCTTCCCGTCTCGGTGGCGGGGCCCGACGCCTCGCTCGACGTGATGAGCGTCGGATTGATGGAGTCGGGCGCGCCGCTGGCGTGGCGGGGCGCGATGGCGCACGACGCGCTGACCGAACTGTTCGCGGACACCGCTTGGAGCGCCGACGACACGCTCGTCTTGGACCTTCCGCCGGGGACCGGCGACGTGGTTCTGACGACGCTTCAAGAGATTTCCGTCGACGGCGTCGTCGTGGTGACGACGCCCTTCGAGTCGAGCCTGGACGACACGGCGCGAAGCATCGAGCTCTTCCGCGACAACGGGGTTCCGGTTCTCGGAGCGGTAGTCAACATGGGCGAGTTCGCTTGCCCCTCCTGCGGCGACACCCACGAACTCTTTCCCGGCGAAACCGCCAGCAAACACCTCGATGCGCCAGTACTCGCCGAGCTCCCGTTCGCGCCGCGATTTCAGGAAACCCCCACGCCCGGCGACACACCGCCGGCGTTTGGGCGGCTCGCCCAGTCGGTTTCCGAGGCGGCCGCCACCGCGTGGGATGTCGACGCTCCCGACGACGCGCTCGACATTCGCGGCGACCCCCCGGAACGACGGAAGGAGCGAGTCGCAGAACGGTTCACCGCGCTCGCAAGCGACGAGATGTTCACGCTTATCAGCGACCGCGACCCGACGCCAGTCCGGCGGTTCCTCGGCGGACTGACCGACCGCGACCCCGCCGAAATCGACGGGTTCAGCGTCGAACGCCGAACACCGAACGACTGGGTCCTGACAGCGAAGAAGCCGTAGCCGACGGTCGGATGGAAGGACAGCCATCGGTGACCGGCATCGTACTCGCCGGCGGGCGAAGCGAGCGATTCGGCGAGGAGTTCAAGGCGGGAGCCACTCTTGACGGGCATTCACTCATCGAACGTGTTGTCCGCAGCGTTCGAGCGTCGACAGGGAACCGACCCGTCGTTGCCGCGGGACCGCACGATAAGCGCACAGTTGTGGAAAACGCACTCGTTAGTGCGGGGCCAGTGCGATTCGTCACGGATGCGGACTGGTGCAGCGGACCCGTCGCCGGCCTCTGCGCCGCGGTCGACGTGATATCGACCGACCACGTCTTCGTCTGCGGCTGCGATATGCCTCTGTTGTCGCCCGCAGCCGTCTCGTGGCTCCTCAGTTTGCACTCCGACTCAGACGTCGATGCGACGATACCGGTCGATTCGACGGGGTGTCGACAGCCCCTTCACGGAGTCTATCGAAGGTCGACGCTGGCGGCGCAGTGTGACCGACAGCACGGTTCGAACAGCCTCCACGCATTCGTTTCGGGTCTCTCGGTCAGGTGCGTCGAACCGTCGTCAGTTCCCGACTGTCTCTCACTTGAGGCGTCGATGACGAACGTGAACACACGAGAAAGACTGGATGCGCTCCGCCAGCGGCCTGAGGATTGAATGCGTGCACAACTTCGGAGAAGGGAGCATGCGACGCGGCTGGCACAAGATAGAGCGGCATATAGTTTATCGAATCCTCATCAGGTGGCCACGAGCCCGCCAAACAACCACGGGGTATGGATGACGGGAATTGAACGACGCTGTTCAATCTGACGACCGGTGGTTCGAGGACGGACCGAACCTGTACGTCGGGGGTCGTTTATTATCCAGAAGACGTGCAGCAGCGCGTGGGCGCGACTTACGATGGACGACTCATCCCACGACGACGCGAGTGCCGACTATCAGATCTGTTCCGTGTTACGTCGGCAAACGCAACCGCGGCGCTCGCCGATGTGGTAACGAAAACAACTGAGTTAATCATGTCCGGACGTGGTTCGAGAGGGTGTTTCTCGACCAAAAGGATGGGCCTCGCTCGACCGGTAGCCCGTTCTAAGAACCGAGGTTTTCGGAGTTGGCGTCGATATGATAGAGAATGACGAATTTTAATTAGCTCATTGTCGCACATAGACAACGAGGATTAGCAATTTGTCGGCCCAAACGGAGAGCAAGTAATAAACCATATTCCGCTATATCCAATCTATTGGTCGGGCGGGCAAGTTTCAGAAGGTGAAGTGTTGTATGCTCCCGATTCAACTCAAGAGTACAATCGTGAGCGTCTTCGGCCACTACGAGGCTTCGTTCGAGATGCTGATCAAGTGTGGAGCGGTGGATACGACGGCCACATCAAACGCACCCAGCGTCTGCCCGCCGGATACAACAGCCCCCATTGGCACATCTAGTTCGAACTGACGACTGGTGAAGTTCGTCACCCATGTCAGGCCGTCTCGTTCGTTGAATCGAACTCCGTCCGGAAGTCGGGAAGTGTGCTTGATTCCGCCGCGAGACAGCAGCTCAGCAACGAGTTCGTCAAGCAGTTCTGACCCCGGCCAGACACCACAGTACGTTACTGAGCCGTCGCCACGGTTCCTCCGGGTGACTGCCGGACGTCCAGCTCCCGGACCGGAAGTGTGCGTCGCTACGACGGTCGTCTGTGGATCGGGGTCGAGCCACTCCGCCCAGATTGTGGCAGCGTACTCATCGCCATCAACTTCCACGGCGAGTGGGACATCTTCCGGGTAACTCTCGTGTTGGTCGACGACGAGACCGGTGAGGTCCGCGAGTGGCCCCGGTGCAAGCGTCTCGTGTAGCTGATTGGCCGGCGTCTTCACGCCAGAGCGCGCCCCCACGAGTAACTGACCACCCTGCTCGACGAATTGAGTAAGGTGGTCCGCAAGTTCGGTATCGACGAGGTGAAGCCCCGGTGCGACGACGGCCTCGTAGTCGTCTAGTGGGGCGTCCGGGTGAACGACGTCAACCTGCACGCCACGGGCTCTGAGTACACGGTAGTAACATCGGAGATGCTCCCAATAGTCGAATTCGGGAGCGTGAGGTTGTACACCGATAGCCCACCAATTGTCGTAGTCATGGAGAAGCGCAACAGAAGCGTCAACGTGGTCAACATCAACTGTGGTGAGTTCTTCGGCTGCAGCCTTCGCCTCGTTGTAGCCGCGGTCCGGCGATCCATCTTGCTTCATGAGCCCAGCGTGGTACTGTTCTTGACCCTCTAGACATCGGCGCCAGCGGAAGTACAGAACGGCGTCGGCACCGTGGCCGACTGCATGGTGTGCCCAGAGTCGCATCGCACCGTCACCCGGTTGTGGGCAGGAGGGTGGCCAGTTGACGTCACCGGGTTGTTGCTCCATCACCCAGAACGGAGCATCATTCGTCGCCCGGCAGAGGTCGTGGTTCAGGCCAACTTGATCTGGGTCGCCCGCTCGGAGTTCATCCATCGATGGGTCGGCGGCCCGGCGGTCCTGAACGAAGCCTGTCGGATACGAGTCCCACGAAACCAAATCCAAATCGTTACTGACCTTGTGCATGTCGAGCGTCTCGAAATCCCCCATGAAGTTGTGCGTCACGAACCAGTCACCATGCTCGCGAATGAGATCGGCATGGATACGGTTGTATTCGATGACGCTATCGGTCGCAAAGCGGTAGTAATCCAAGAGGCGAGAGGGGTGGTGGTCTGCCGGTGTCGGCCGCGGGGGGTCGACAGCTTCGAAAGAGGCGTACTGTTGGCTCCAGAACGTCGTCCCCCACTGCTCGTTCAGGTCGCCGACGTCGTCGTACTTCGCTGCGAGCCACTCGGAAAAGGCGGCCGAACAGTCCTCGCAGTAACAGCGAACGGTCCCGTGACAGCCGAACTCGTTGTCGGTCTGCCAGCCGACGACGGCCGGATGGTCTGCGTAGTGGGCTGCCATCTCCGAAACGATGCGGCGCGTCTCCTCTCGGTATCGGGGCGAGTTGAAACAGTAGTGGCGACGCGAGCCGAAGTGCCGAGGCGTCCCGTCGGGGTCGGCCTGCAGAATCTCCGGGTGTTCGTCGACGAGCCACTTCGGCGGCGTTGCCGTTGGTGTACAGAGGACGACGTTCAGGCCGTGATCAGCTAGTATATCGACCGCCTCGTCAAGCCACGAGAAATCGAGGCCCCCAAGTGTCGGCTCGATGACGCCCCACGAAAACTCAGCCAGACGGACGTATTCGATGCCCGCCTCGGCCATTTGCCGTGCGTCAGATTCCCACTGTTCGCGTGGCCAATGTTCTGGAAAGTAGCAAACACCAATTGACATTGTCTATGATAAGAGATATCGCACCACAATAAAAATCCTCGGTCGGCTAGACCTCGCTCGTTGCCGGCCCGAGGTGTGGAGATACGGCCTATCTAATCCCCGCTATTCTGTATTATTCAGCTTCTCTCATGCTTCACCCCTGAAGCACGATCTCGGCAAGTGTCGCTGTACGTGGGCACCCAACGGATCCATCACTACTGTCCGATAGAATTGAATACTAGTGGTTTGAGTGATTGCGCAGACCGCAACACTAGACCGGCCTACGGAGAGAGTTCGGTGGACTGAGCACGTCAGTCAACCGGGAATCTCTACACGCAAGACTGGTCGATAGTCGCAAGTATTGTTGAGAGAGGTAGTGCTGTGTGTAACAGCACAGTATGATTTGTTGCTTCCTCAGGGAAGCACTGCCGCCGGCCAAGCGTTGCAGTTCCGCTGGGAGTCCACTACAACACTCAGAGGATGCGAACGCTTGGTCAGCATCAACCATTTGTACGACTGGATTTCTTTCTTGAGTCCAAGTGGTGCCACCATCACAAGAAGTTATACTGGTCCACCCGGAGTCGTAGATGTACCTATGAGTGAAGTCTCGGTTCACCAGCGTATCATCGATCCTGGAATCATCGCGATCGTGCGTGGCATCGATTCAGCTGTCGCACCCGACATCGTTCGTGCTATCGCAGCCGGTGGCGTCAACGCGATCGAGATTACAGCCAATACACCGGGCGCGGTGGACATGATTCGAGAGGTCTCCAACAGCGTCGAGGATGTTGCCATCGGTGCGGGGACGGTTCTCGACCCGGAGACTGCACGGGCCGTCCAACTCGCCGGTGCTGAGTTCGTCGTCACCCCGACGGTGAACACGGACGTCATCGAGACCTGCAACCGGTACGACACGCCTATTGCGACGGGCGTGATGACGCCAACCGAGGCGCTCACCGCGACTGAGGCCGGCGCAGACTTCTGTAAACTATTCCCTGCGTCAGCTGTCGGCCCCAAACAAATAAGTGCGATAAACGGGCCACTCCCGCAAGTCCCGCTGATACCGACGGGTGGCGTCTCGACCGACAACGCGGCAGCGTTCTTCGAAGCCGGCGCGGTTGCCCTCGGCGTCGGCAGTTCCATCGTCGACGGTGAGGCCATCGCCGCGGGCGACTTTAGTACGCTGACCGACGCAGCCAGCGAGTTCGTCGCAATCGCCGAGGAGTACCGATGACACCCGACCTCGTCACCTTCGGCGAGACGATGCTTCGGCTGAGTCCACCTGCGGGCGAACGGTTGGAAACTGCGACGGAACTCGACTTCCGAACGGCGGGGGCAGAGAGCAACGTTGCCATTGCGGCGGCACGACTCGGCACCGACGCCTGCTGGCTCTCAAAGCTCCCGGACTCGGCGCTTGGCCGCCGCGTGACGAACGAAATCCAAACCCACGGTGTTGACCCCCGAGTTGCGTGGAGTACGTCGTCACGCCAAGGAACATACTATATCGAGCAGGGAGCAGCACCTCGACCGACAACGGTCATCTACGACCGGGCCGACGCAGCCGTCACCACCGCCGAGTCGGACGAACTCGATCGGGACGCGATTCGTAACGCCAACGTGTTCTACACGAGCGGTATCACTCCCGCACTCTCGGAGACGCTCGAAGCGACGACGGCCGAACTACTCGCTGACGCACAGTCGGCGGGAACGACGACCGCGTTCGACCTCAACTACCGGGGAAAGCTCTGGTCGCCGGCTGAAGCGAAGGCAACGTGTGAGTCATTCTTTTCTGACGTCGATATTCTTGTCGCGGCCGAGCGCGACATCCGCCACGTCCTCGACCGCGAAGGCGACGCTCGAGCACTCGCCGGAGGGCTAGTAGACGACTTCGATTTCGAGACAGTAATCGTCACTCGTGGTGATGAGGGTGCGCTTGCCCTCAACGACGGAACGGTGTACGACCAACCGGCGTTCGAGACGGAGACGGTGGACGCGATTGGCACCGGTGATGCGTTCGTCGGCGCATACCTCTCACGACACATTGCCGGCGACACCGTCGGCGACGCGCTCTGCTACGCCGCGGCGACTGCCGCACTCAAACGAACCATCGAAGGCGACCTCGCAGTCGTGACGCCGGCAGAAGTCGAACGGGTGGTAGAAAACAGAGGAGGCGGTATCGCGCGGTAGGTCAGTTGGGGCGCAGTGACCGCTAGTAACGCTCTTTGTATTCGAGGTAGGTGTGATCCTGCATGACTGCAGTCCGACCGCCGTCAACGAGTAGACTGGTCCCAGTCACAAACGACGCCTCATCGCTGGTCAGAAAGGCCACTGTCGCGGCAACGTCCTCGGGGACGCCGATTCGACCGACTGGGTGGATTGCCTCAACACGCTCACGGTCGTCTGCGCTCAACTCCGCTTGCGTGCGTTCGACCTCGACCCATCCCGGATTGACGGTGTTGACGGTGATTCCGAGAGGACCGAGTTCGAGCGCAAGTGCACGCGTCATCCCGTTGATACCCGCCTTGACAGCATTGTAGGGGAACAGCCCAGGCATCGTCAAGAAGGCATGGTTCGAGGACATGTTGACGATAGAACCCCCGGAAGGCATGTGTTCGGCCGCGTGTTTGGCGCACAGCCAGAACGAACGGAAATCAGTCTCGACGACGAACTCCCAGTCGTCCATCGTCGCCTCGGACGCAGTCGTCTCCGTCTGGACGCCGGCGTTGTTAACAAGCACGTCGAGACGTCCGTAGCGGTCCACAGTCTCTTCGACCAGCGCCTCGATGGCCGCGGGGTCTCGCATGTCGGCCTCAATGAACGTCGCTTCGCCACCGACCTCTCGGATAGTATTGACTGTCTCTTGGCCATCGGTGGCCGAACGGCCGTTGACGACGACGGTTGCACCCTCGCGGGCGAGGCGCTTTGCGACGCCCGCACCGATACCTTTCGTCGACCCCGTTACGATGGCGACCCGCCCCTCGTGTCGTTGTGAGTCTACCATTCGGCAACACTCCCATCGTCGTGTCGCCAGACCGGATTGTGCCAATCGACGTCAATTTCGGCGCGCTCACGAACGTAGTCGATGTCGATGTCGACGCCGAGACCTGGACCGTCTGGGAGGTCAACGTAGCCATCATCGTAGTCGAAGACCGAGGGATCTTCGAGGTAGTCTAGTACGTCGTTGCTCTCGTTGTAGTGGATGTCGAGGCTCTGCTCTTGAATGAGCGCGTTTGGTGCGACGGCGTCTACTTGGAGACATGAGGCGAGCGCAAGCGGACCGAGTGGGCAGTGTGGTGCCATCGCCACATCGTACGCCTCAGCCATTGCTGCGATCTTCTTCACTTCGGTGATGCCGCCAGCGTGTGAGAGGTCTGGCTGGATGACATCGACCGACTGGTCTTCGAAGACATGTTTGTAGTCCCACCGTGAATACATTCGTTCGCCGGTTGCGATGGGTGTCGATGTCTGCGCCGCAATATCCGGGAGTGCGTCGTTGTGCTCAGGGAGAACTGGTTCCTCGATGAAGAATGGCTCGTGCGGTTCGAGCGCCTTCGCCAGTCGCTTGGCCATCGGCTTCGTGACTCGCCCGTGGAAGTCGACGCCAATGTCGACCTCGGGACCGACCGCCTCTCGGACGGTTCGGAGACGGTCGACAGCGTCCGCGACAGCGCTTGGGTTGTCCACTCGTCGAATCTCCGGCGTCGCGTTCATCTTGAGCGCCGTGAACCCAGCGTCAACCTTCTCTGCGGCAGCTTCGCCGACGGCAGCGGGGCGGTCGCCACCGACCCATTGGTAGACACGAACGCGGTCCCGAACCGGGCCACCAAGGAGCTCGTAAACTGGTGCATCGAACTGTTTACCCTTGATGTCCCATAACGCCTGGTCGATACCGGCGATTGCGGACATCAAGATTGGACCACCGCGATAGAAGCCACCGCGGTACATCGTTTGCCAGTGGTCTTCGATTCGACTCGGATCTTCGCCGAGGAGGTACGTTTCCATGAGCTCCTCAACGGCGGCCCGAACGGAGTGTGACCGGCCTTCGACGACTGGTTCTCCCCAGCCGACGATGCCATCGCTCGTCTCAATACGGAGGAATAACCACCGTGGCGGTACCTCGAACAGCTCGTAGTTAGTGATTCGTGTCATGGTGTGTATCTTAGAATATCAGTATGTCTGTGCCTCGTTCCTCGAAAGGGGTGGTGAAAACGGGATTACATCCCTTTCATCCCACCGCTGGCAAGCCCCTCGACGATGTAGCTCTGGACGAAGGCGAACAGGACGACTACAGGGACGATAGTAATCGTCGCTGCCGTCAACAGTAGTTCCCACGCGACCGTGTTCTGCGACTGGAACAGTTGGAGACCGAACGGAAGCGTTCGCGTCGCGGCTGTCTGCGACAGGATCGAGACGAGTAGGTAGTCGTTCCACGAGAGAATAAACGTGTAGAACCCCGCAACAGCGATGCCGGGCAACGACAGCGGGACGATGATACGCCAGAGAATGTCCAAGCGCGAACAGCCGTCCATCTTCGCTGCCTCGTCGAGCGATGTCGGGATATCATCGAAGTACCCTTTCAACAGCCACGTGCCTAGCGGAATCCCACCGACAGAATGCGCGATAACGATGCCGAGATACGAGTCGATGAGATTCAGCGAGAACATCAACAGGAAAAACGGGATGAGGATGAGCACGAGCGGGAGCATCTGCGTCGCGAGGAACGACAGCAGAATCGACTGCCGGCCGGGGAACTCAAATCTACTCAGTGAGTATGCCGCTAGTGTCCCGACAACGAGCGTGAGGGTAGTCGTCGAAACCGCGATGACGACTGAGTTGACGAAGTACCCCTGGAACGCCCCCGTCTGCAGAACAGTGAGGTAGTTCTCGACGGTGAGGTCACCGAGCGACGGGATGAGTTGTGGCGAGTAGAGGAACTCCTGGGATGTGAACGTCACGAGCAGCATGTACCCCACCGGAAGCAGGAGGAAGGCGAAGTACAGGCTGAGGACAGCGTACACTCCGACGAGACGACGCGGCGACATGTCGTCGGATAGCCACGCGTCGAAGCGCTGAATCAGCGAACGGTCCGAAGACGAGTGTGTGGATGAGTCAGTTGCCATTGGTCTGTTCGGTTAGTCGCGAGCCTCCAGTCTCACGTACACGACGGTGAAGGCCATCATGATGATGAGCATCACGAGTGCCATGCTCGCCCCGTATCCGAGGGCGTACTGTTCGAACGCCTGCTTGTAGATGTACGTCGACATCACCTCTGTGTTCCCGAGCGGCCCGCCGCCGGTCGAGAGATAGACGATGTCGAAGTTGTTGAACGTGAAGATGACGTGCAGCACGATCATAATCATCGACACGTACGATATCTGTGGGAGGGTGATGTATCGGAAGGCCTGCAACGGTCCTGCACCGTCAAGTCGGGCAGCCTCGTACTGGGTCTCCGGAATCGACTTCATCGCGGCCATGAGTGCAATGGCGTAGAACGGAACGTTACGCCACACGTGCATCACGACGATAAGCGGGAATGCGACACCGGGACGGCCGAACCAGTACGTCGTCTCCAACCCCAACTTCGCGAGGACGATGTTGGCCGGGCCGAAATCGGGTTGGACGAGAAATCGGAAGATGATAACCATCACGATGCCGGGAAGCACCCAGGTAATCATCGATGCGCTACGGAAGAAGCCAGCTCCAGGCACTTTCTCTTTGAGTGCCAGCGCTAATCCCAACCCGAGGAGGTACTGTAGCGAGACGGCGACGGCCGTCAGCAGAACCGTGTGCCAGAGCGCCGACTTGAACGTCGCGTCCGACAGCATCTGACCGAAGTTGCTGAGTCCGACGAACGTCATCTGCTCGGGGTTCAAAAGTGACACTTCGAAGAACGCCAGTTGGATTCCTCGAAGCGTCGGGTAGACGATGATGGCGCCGAGCATAATCACAGCCGGGAGTACCATCGCATAGCCCAACCAGGTGTCCGAGACGAACCGCTTGAACTCCGCTACGTACGGCGAGAGTGGACTAGACGAGATGTCTTGTGTGGCCATGGTGTTCTACAGTTCGCTTTCGAGTGCGGTCAGTTCCTCGTGGAGTTTCGTACCGGCCTTGTACGGGTCAGTCTTGCCGTAGGAAACCTCCTGCATAAGGCGGTAGAACGGCTCTCGGACGGGGCCCCATCCAACTTTCGCGAGTGCGCGACCAGTCTTGAACACGTCGACGAACGGTTCCCAGTTCTCGTTGTCGATGGTTGATTCCACCTCGTCGTGGACGGGTGTCATCGCGTTTCCGGGAGAGTCCTCACCCATCGCGTTCATCGTGTCTGGACTGGCGAACGTGGCGATTGCATCCCACGCGGCGTCCTTCTGGTCGCTGTGTGAGTTCATCATTATCGGTTTGACTTCGAGGAACGTCCCCTTCGAACCACCGTCACCGTAGGGGAGGTGGCCGACGCCGGTGTTCTCGTTGAGGAGCGTGGCCGTCGCATCGGTATCGTTGATGTTGGTCCCAGTCGTCCAGCCACGGAGCCACGTCCCACACTCGATAAAGGCGAACTGCCCGTTGAGGTACCCGGGGTCGTTGACCTGCCACCCGGTCCCAAGTTGGTCCGGGTTACCGAGTGGTTCGTCGGCCGCCCACACTTGGTAGTACCAGTTGTCGAAAATTTGGCCGAGCGTGTCGGCGTCGATATTCAACGCCCACGCGTCCCCCTCGGGAACGTAGAGCTGGTCCGTATGTTGATAGACGTGCGACATCCACTCTTGGAACGCTCGGACGCTGCCGTCTTTCGTACAGTTGTGGTAGGCCTGGATGCCGTCGACTTCCTTGTTGATGAGCCGACCGATTTCCTGAAACTCCTGAGCGGTCTCCGGCGGCTCCTGGCCCAACTCTTCGAGAACGTCCATCCGGTAGATGAGTGCACGGCCGTTGCCCGTGTACGGAAGCCCGTAGAGCTTCCCTTGGTACCGCATCGCGTCGAGCGCAGAGTCGACGAAGCCGTCGAAGTAATCGAGTTCTTCGACACGATCGTCAAGTGGTTCGAGATGTCCCGCCTTGATATACTCCGTCAGGTGAGCAAGGACACCCTCGATGACATCGGGATCGCCGGTCCGAGCACCCGTGAGAAACTTTTGTCGGAGATCCTCGTATGAGAACCGCCCGATAGTCAACGGTGCGTCGCCCCGAGCGTTGTAGTTCTCTTTGAACGTGTCCTTCCAGATGGGAGGTGAGTCGTCGTTGGGGAAGGTGTACTCCCAGAAGAGCACCTCATCCCCGCTTGCATCACCGCTACTGTTACTCTGGTCGGTAGCGGTGTCCCCATCGCCTCCGCCGAGTTGCCTGTCGCCTCCACTATTACCGCCACCCGTACACCCCGCGAGTGCGACGCCTGCGCCAACACCGAGGCCCTTCACGAGTGAACGCCTGCTCAAACTAGATGAGTTACTCTCTGTCATGGGATGAACCCTACAGCACACATTAGACCACCATTATTTATAATTTACTAATGGGCACATATTCCACAGACATCGGCAACGGCGGTGTTAACTACACTATCGGGAAGAGAAAGTTCGCTCCAAGCGACGACGCTTCGCTAGCAGAGTGATCTACTAGTGACTGTCCCGCAGCATCACTCGGCTCCGACCTCAACGCTGCCGACGTTGTCGAGACCAACGAGTGCGTCGATATCACTAGACTCGGGTGGCTCGCGGTTCCGAAGTGTCTCGCCCGTCTTCCCGTCGAAGAGATGAATCCGGTCCTGCGGGAACTGAACGGTTAGCTGCCTCCCCGGTTCGATGACGATGTCTCCTTCGAGCGTTGCAGTATACTGCTTGCCACCGATTTGAAGGTAGACGTAGGTGACATCGCCCAGTGGTTCAGTTACCTCCACTTCCGGCGACAACGCGTTGTGTGTGCCTGCTGGAACCGCTTTGATATCTTCAGGACGGATACCTAGGGTGAACTGTTGTCCCGAGCTTTCGATATCTGCGTAGACGTCATCGTCCAATTCGTAGCTAAAGGCGTCGTGAACGAGCGTTGGCGTCTCGCCGCTCGTGTCGAGTTCGACATCGAAGAAATTCATCGACGGTGAGCCAATGAAGCCGGCGACGAACTGATTCTCCGGCTGGTGGTAGCATTCCAGCGGAGTCCCAATCTGCTGCAGTTCACCGTCGTTGAGCACGGCGATTCGGTCAGACATGGTCATTGCTTCAGTCTGGTCGTGCGTGACGTAGATAGTCGTCACGTCGAACTTCTGCTGAATTTTCTGGAGTTCCGTCCGCATCGTCGTCCGGAGTTTCGCGTCGAGGTTCGATAGCGGCTCGTCCATCAGAAACACTTCGGGTTCACGGACGATAGCACGACCAAGCGCAACGCGCTGTTGCTGCCCCCCGGAAAGGTCACCCGGCTTCTTACCGAGCAGATCATCGATACCCATCATCTCGGCCGCCTCGTGAACCCGTTTTCGAATCTCGTCCTTCGGGAGGTCAGTCGTCATCTTTAGCCCGAAAGACATGTTTTCTTCTGCAGTCATGTGCGGGTACAACGCGTAGTTCTGGAACACCATCGCCATATTCCGCGCCTTAGGCTTGTTGTCAGTAACTGCCTCGCCGTCAAGTACTAACTCACCAGATGTTGGTGTCTCGAGACCTGCGATACATCGTAGTGTCGTGGATTTCCCACAACCAGAGGGACCGACGAGAACGATGAACTCGCCGTCTTCGATCTCCACGTCGAAGTCGTCGACAGCAACGATATCTCCGCTATTGTCGTGGAACACCTTCTTGAGGTGCTGAACGTCTAGCTTACCCATACCACGTCCAAGATTGTTATTCGTGTTAAATCTTGCTCTCGTAGGAATTTCTCCGGTAAGCCCTCTCGGCAAGACAGAGGGCAAGCTCAGAGCAGTCGGGTGACTTCAGAGATTGACCCCTAAGCTGTAGCAGGCGGACTCAACGGCAGAACTCGCCCCCACAATATTCTATGTTACATGAAACAGCCGCGGTTGGCAACAGTCAACTCATCGGGATGTGCCACCTGTGCCTATCTCTGGCCGATATCGATGGCATTGAGATTTTTATATATCATGAAACTAAATCAAAGACCGTTTCGAAGACAAGCCAATTGGAGGTATCGAGGCGAAAGAACACCCAACAGAAGGGGGTCAGTAGTCCTGATATCCGGGGTTGGAGACCGGATCGATAGTCGGGTCTTCACCTTCGACATCACGGATATACTCAAGCAATCGGTCTCTGAGCCGTTCGAAGACGGCTCTGTACTCAGGCCGACCGACGAGGTTGACCTGTTCGGCGGGGTCACGCGCGAGGTTGTATAGGTATCTCTCGACGTAGTGGTCGCTCGACTTCTCTGCTTTGCCCCCGCGCCATCCGGTCAACGTCGGTGCGGAAACTCCCAGTTTCCAGCGGTCCGTTCGGATTGCTCGGCCGATTTCCGAGCCACTGAGCTGGATGAACGCCTCACCCATTCTGGGGTGGTCGTCGTCGAGTAAGCTGTGGCCGTGCATCGACTCGGGAACGTCATTGCCAGCGGCGTCGAGAATCGTCGGTGCCCAGTCAACAAGGCTGACGGTCCGTTCAACGACGCGTCCAGCGTCGATTCCCGGTCCATGGAGGACAGCTGGGACATGGACTGATGCATCATGGCAGGTGCGCTTATACTCACCGGGGCGACTACGGAAATGGCACCCATGGTCGGATGTGAATGCAACTATCGTCTCGTCACGAACACCTGTGCGTACAAGCGTATCAGTAAGTCGGCCAATACACTCGTCTATACGTTCGACTGCGCCGTAATAGTCCGGCAGTTCGTTGAACCAGTTTCCTGGCCGGTCACGGAGATCCGGCGGAACGTACGGGTTGTTTCTATAGCGTTCTGCGTATCCCTCAGGGGCGACGAACGTCTGCTGGTCGTTCTGGTCGTGTGGCTCCAAGAAGCCGACCATCAAGAAGAACGGTTCCGAAAGCGTCTCGATTGCGTCGATAGCGAAGTCAGCGAAGGCGTCCGCACGGTACTTATCGAACGTCACGGGCTCGCCGTTCTCGTCGAACAGCATCCCTTCCGTAGGCTGAGTCATGAACTCGGGAACATCAGCACCGATCCAGAAGTCCTCGTAGCCACCACGGTGGGACGTTGGCACCGGTTCGTCAAATGTCCCCGCCAGATGCCATGACCCGACGAAACCCGTCTCGTACCCGTTCTCAGCGAAGTAGTGTGCGAGCGTTCGTTCCCCGTCAGCAAGTGGAAGTGAGTGACGCCAAACGCCCGTCTCAGTTGCATATCGACCAGTGTGAATAACCGATTGCGACGAACCACAGACCGGCTGTGGAGTAACTGCATTGTCGAATCGAAGACCCTCGGCGGCGAGTTGATCGATGTTCGGTGTGAGATCCATCGGAGAACCGTGCGCACCAACTGTGTCCCACCGGTGTTGATCGGTCACGATCATGAGGACGTTCGGTCGATCAATCGAATCATCAGCCATACGTCTGCTTTCGTTAGTTGGTATTATATATGTGTGGGCATGGCCAGAATTGTGTTCGGATAGAGATTACAAGCATATGAATGTAATTTTGTCAGACTATCTGAACCGTAGTTTACTCTCGATAGAACTCACCGTACTCCCGAGTAAGTTCTTGAACTCGGACATGTCTGTCGTATCCGCATTAGGGTCGACCGGCTTTTTGATACCTACCGCACAAATAGCTTCGTCGTCATCGTCCGTAACCGGAGCGGCGACCGCATGCCACTCTTCGAACTGCTCACGACGCGAATGGGCGGCCCGTCTGTCCCGCACAGACTGCAGCTCTGACTGGAGTTCCTCTGGGTCCGAAATTGTGAACGGCGTCAGCGACGGAAGCGTCCGGTTTTCCAACCACGACTCGACAGTTTCTGTCGGTTGGTAGGCGAGAATGACTTTTCCCCCAGCGGTAGCGTGGAGGTGTGCTCGCTCACCCTCTTGATGTGGTGGAGTCGTCGCACCCGAGGGGACAATCTGGGTGAGGTAGACACCAAACCCGTGTTCTGGAACCATGAGCGTCGTCACACCTCCAGTCGTCTCGGCTAAGCTTTCGAGTGAATCGTAGGTCTGGTTATAGAGATTTCGCTGGGAGCGGGCAGCAATACCTAGTTCAAGAAACCCCAGGCCGAGACGGTACTCAGATCCATCTTTGTCGACATACTGGATCGACTGAAGCGTGTTGAGATGTTTGTAAACGGTCCCCGAGGCGAGCCCTAACTCTTCGACGAGTTGCTGGACTGTAGCACCGTCGCGGCGTTTTAGAGCCTCAATGATACGGAAACTCGTAACGGTCGTCGTCGCTAGATATCCATCGTCTTGGGCCACGTCAAAGCGGTTGGTTGTCATAGTTCAACTCACGGTATCATCACACATAGATGTTTTCATGATACGTGAAATGGCGTCACGAAAGATGTTACGGGCATTTCACCGCCATCAATCCACAAAGCCCGAAGAGAGCACCATTCTACACCATTTATACTTATTAACTATTTTACGGTTCATGAAATTGATGTTCCCACAACCCGTTGTATCGAGGTAGGGGCCGCACGCTAAGACCCATCGGGACACACTCAGACAGTACGTGTGCTACCTTACACCACACGCGTCCCTAAGACTCGATAAGTTGTAGTAGAACTGAGGGCGGCACGGCGAAATACTTATAACAAACCCAGAGACACGTAGTAGCAATGCCAAAGATTGCCCTGATCGGAGCTGGGAGTATGGTATTTGCAAAGAAACTCATCGGCGACATCCTCTCGTTCGACGAGTTGTCTGACAGCCATATCGCGTTGATGGACATCGACAAACATCGACTCACACAGACGCAACGTGTCGCTGAGGCGATGGTTGAAAACGAAGGACTCGAAACGACTGTCTCGGCGACACTTGACAGACGTGAAGCCCTTGAAGACGCGGACTACGTCCTCAACATGATCAACGTTGGTGGGACTGATCCCTTCGAAAACGAGATCCGGATCCCGGAAAAATACGGAGTGAAGCAAGCAATCGGTGACACGACTGGACCGGGTGGAATCTTCCGTGGCCTTCGGACGATTCCGACAATCCTCGACCTCGCGGACGACATGGAAGAGCTGTGTCCCGATGCTCTTCTACTCAACTATACGAACCCAATGGCCATCCTCTGTAAGGCTGTCTTTGACGCGACTAACATCGAGGTCGTTGGTCTCTGTCACTCCGTCCCGCACACCGCCGAGGCAATAGCAGAATACACGGAAACGCCACAGGACGAACTCGAGTACTGGGTCGCCGGCATCAACCACATGGCTTGGTTCCTCACCTGCGAACACGACGGAGAGAGTCTTTATCCGGCACTCGAAGAGGCCTACGACGACGAAGAGACGTACCGCAAGGACACGGTCCGTTTCGAGATGATGAAGCACTTCGGCGCGTTCCCCACGGAATCGAGCCATCATATGAGTGAGTACCTCCCGTACATCCGAACAGACGATGCACTTATCGAGGAGATGGCCGGGACGAACTTCGCCGAACGGATGCCAACCGCGACGTACCTAGAGGGATGGCTTGCGCGGTCCGAAGAGCGCGACGATCCCGAACTGGACGTCGACCTCAACGAGGTTAGTGTCGAACGTTCCGAGGAATACGCGTCCCGGCTCATCCATTCGTTGGAAACGGGAACTCAACGCCGGTTCAACCTCAACGTGTCCAACGAATCGAACGCCATTGAAAACCTTCCTGCAGACGCTTGTGTGGAAGTTCCGGTCTTCGTCGACGGTACCGGCCTTCACCCAGCCTCGGTTGGAGAGTTGCCGACACAACTTGCCGCTCTGGACCGCCAGCACTCTGCAATCTACGAACTGGCGGTGGAAGGTGCCTTAGAGGGTAACCGCGAGAAAGTCCACCAAGCAGTAAAGCTCGATCCTCTGTCAAGCGCCGCTTGTTCACTAGACGAACTACACGAGATGACCGAAGAACTCATCGAGGCAAACGCAGATTACATCCCGGCCCTGGAGTGGCCGAGTAAACAAAACCCGGAGAGAGCAGTCCCCGCAGATGACTAATCGAAACACAGCGTAACAGCGTGAGTCAGAGGCAGTACACCACTGGGTACAGTATTCCGATCGGTGGTGCGTGTCATCTCCACGCATCGGTTCTGGCTCGGAACCCAGTCCGTTGAAGTGGACCCCGGTCGACAATGTGAATCTCAGTTCGTCGATCGGTCGGTCTGCCTGACTGGCTTCGACAGGTCAACCGCTGCAGGGTGGCCTGCCGAGGCCGATGGAACAACGGATGTGGTGACCCTTTTTGTGAAGGAGGCTACACGTTCGAATATGTTCTACCCTCTCATGAGTCGTGGGAGGATGGTTGGATATCCCCACAGATAGAACTGTATTATATATACAAGATTATGGACATCAGGATCCATTCGAGACATTATCCAGTAGAACTATCTAGGAATCTCAACTAATAGAATAGCCATAGTTAGAAATTATATTGGCTATTGACAATCATGCAGCAACTAGAATGTCTAAATAGCCACTATATTTACATAAAACTCAATTACTGAATTGGGTAAAACTCCAAGAGTTTGTTGCCAAATATTCAACATAATTGTATAATTTATGAAATACACGACACATATCATTCTACGGAAGCTCAACTCACATTAGAATCACACACACAGTCAAGATAACGACACTAAGATTCGAATCGCCGACAATGGAATGGGAATCCTAGACGACGAAAAAGGTCTTGCGTCGGGTATAGATCGAAAACGTACAGTTCCGGTATGTGCCCTCAACGTAACCTCGTCGATACCTTGATTACCACTTGCTACTGCTTGGTCATGAGTTAACCAACATTGATAGGTCACATTACTACTGTTGGTTAATACGGCTACAGAAAACAATCAGCGAGCAAAAATTCCAACAAGTCACGATTTTCCAATCACCCTATCAATTGATCTAAAATATTCAAATCAAATCAGTCATCAGATAATTCGTCAGACACACCACTATTGCCAGTAAAAGCGGCAGACATAGAGAGGATCAAATATACTGGCAATAGTGGTTTAATCAATATCTCACAGATATCAGATACAATAGTAAACTCGACATCGACAGGTGAAACTGGCAACAGTGGACAGGTTATTGGCAATACTGGCAGCGAGGGTCACCCCGCAAGAAAAGGGGGCTAGTCTAACGTCCCGTTCTTTTTCGCAAGTTCACGGATGCCTTCTAAATTCCCAAACTCACTTTCTAGTGCATCCAACGCCGACGACAGCGACACGTCCAAATCGTACTCGTTGTAGTTTCCTCGGCCGCCACTCGAGTCAACCAACTGCAACACACCATGGAGGTTCAGATCCGACAGGTGGTCATGTACGCGCCGACGCTTCAACGGTTCTTGCCCATTTTTCCTCGCAACCTTCTGGTACCGGCGATAGATCGCCTTTGTCCGTTCGGGCGTTTCTCCTCGAGCCGCCAGTTGGCACACCGTCAACAACACATGCTGCCCATGTTGTGTCAACGAGTGCATTCCTTCAACGACCTGCTGGCGCTGAATCTGGAACTCCCCCTCGCGGACGTGTTCCTCTGTTACAAACGCGTCTCCACCGGCCCGCGCTTCTGACTCCGCAATATCGACTGCCTTCCGCAACAGTCGAAGTGCCTGCCGAGCCGATCCAGAGTCTCGTGCTGAAAACGCGGCACACAACGGAATCACATCATCTTCCAACACATCATCATACAACGCAATCTCTGCTCGCTCGCGGAGGATGTTTTGGAGTTCGCCAGCATCGTATGGCGGGAACAAAATCTCCTCCTCGCAAAGTGTGTCTTTAACTTTCGGGGACAGATTATCGCGGAATTTGAAGTCGTTACTGATGCCGATGACGCCCAACTTCACGTCCAGATCCAATTGTGAACGTGCCCGCGGGAGCTCGTACAGAATATCATCGTCCGATCCGATGTTATCAATCTCGTCGAGGACAACCAACACGGTCCCCCCAATATCTTCTAAGTCAGCGTAGAGCTCACGAAACACGCGCTTTTGTTGATAGCCAGTCTCACTGATCGGCATCCGTGAAGACGACACATTTGTTAGTGGGTGATTCGGCTCTCGAATCTCGTTCACGAGGTTCACCGCGACTTGGTACGACGTGTTGCAGCCAGTACAGTTCAATTCGATAATATTCACGTCGACGTCGTCGTACTGGTCAGCTGATTCCTGAAGTTCTTTGAGTAGATCGTGTGTAGCCGCAGTCTTCCCGACACCCGTGACCCCGTACAGAAACACGTTGTTCGGCTGCCATCCTTGAATTACCGGCCGGAGGGCTGCCGCGTATTCGTCGAGTTCAGCGTCTCGTTCCTCAAGAGTCTCAGGCTGGTAATCGTCTCGCAACACGTCGTTGTCTCGAATGATGAATGACTCCCGAGTGAACCGGCCCATGGATTGGACGATGTTGCTATGTGTGATAAAACCACGGGTGCCAGTATGACCAATAACCACACCCCCGTTGCCAGTACCGCCAATATCACGGTAGCTTATAAAAGACACTCTCTCCACTATTGCCAGTATTCTCTCGTAGGTGAGGACCGAAGTCCAAAATGAGGTAATTAACAGAGCTACCGAACTATATCTACAGTTGTACTTTACTGATTATTTCCTAGTAAGGGTTTGGTTTTACTACTATTGACATAAACCTATCGCTTAATCAGTACTGTAACGAGTAGTCTTCTACTCGTTCGAGTGGCTTTACTGGCAAATGTGGTGTGTGTGTGATATTTAAAACAAGTGAATACTGGCAGTACTGGCAACGGGGGTCTCCCGAGAACAAACCTTTAACGAATCTGCCCCTCTGGTCTCGGGAGTTCCCACGCTTATGCCAGGTTTACTGGCAATAGTGGACTGGTTACTGGCAGTACTGGCAACACCGGTATCTCAACCAACCATCATGACGGGCTGGTATGTACAATACGAGAGCGGTACTATCTGCTTAGACCAGTCTAAAACGTGAGCAGATTACAGCCATGGAAGTCCTTCCTACTCATCGGGGTTGACTGGGCCTTTATATTTGGATTTGATTTTGTCACCTTCTCGCCACTGCCAGTAGTAGTAGCGATTATCGTTGATCTCCTTGATCGTAATCGTCGCCTTCGTGGGGACATCGTCTGGAAGGTCGTCCGACCGTTCTTCGAGTTCCCCTTCCGGTGGCTCTTCCTTGAGACGAGCCTCGCGCTCCTTGTGTTCGGCCAACTCTTCGGCATAGCGGGCAACGTTTCGAAGACAGTTCGGTGATGATTTATTGAGGGTGGTGACGACTTCTGTGGGGAGATTCGTCGGCGGTGTCGGTGGTTCGTCAGACATCGGCTGCTGCCTCGTGTTAACCAACAAGAGACGCTAATCAATAATTTTGTTGGTTAAATTGATGATGTCGACTTCCTGCTTCGCGCTAGGTTACAACGTGCTGCGACGCATCGTCCAACATTCGGGCGCAAGCATAGACCTCCTCGTGGACAAGTAGCGCCAGTTCGTCACTCTGGGCGACAACTTCGTCGCATGAATAGTACTCTGCGAACACGCCAGTTGAGCCATCGCTATCCTCAAACTCGATGATTGAGGTATGCCTCAATCTCTTCGCCACAGTCAAGACATCGACCAAGTATCGTCGAATCACTCGTCATAGGGGATTGTGGAGACGCATGTGATACTGTTCTGTTGTAGATAGAGATGAAGCCACTTCACGAAGGAAGTAGAAAGTTGAGTACGTTCTTCACCCTTGTGCAGCGACCTCGGTATCGTCAGTCCCAACGCCAAGGTCGTACTCTACGTGGATATCGCTGTACCAGACGACCGGCCGCTTTGATCGGCCATCCTGCTCAAATTCGACAAGTCCGAGTTCTGCGAGGTCGTTGATAGCGTTCGAGACGTTCTTGATGTCACGATCAACGAGTCGTGCGAGCTCGCGGAGACTCTTCGGTTCTTCGCGGGCAGTAGTCCGGATAAGTTCGAGATTTTTTTCGCTCAGAACACGTGCAAGTGCAGCCTCGTCTGGAAGTGAGACGCCAGTGTGGTCATCAGTCAGTTCACCAGCGTCGGCTTTCGCTGCGGCTTCGAGTGCACGGTCGAAGAACTCGTCGTTCGATTCGACGCGGACGGTGAGTGTGTTTTCGGTCATGGTTTGTTGGTTGGTGTAGATGGCCCCTACTGGTTTATCGGTGTGTTTCAACTTCGTCTTGGAAGCGTCGAAGTAGTGTTTCTACCCCTGGGAATGGGATTTCTTCGACGGTATCTCCCTCGTGTCGTTCGTGTACACCGTGATGGTTGTCGTAACGAACGATAGGATCGTCGCCTCCCTTCCGACCGTAGTGAAGCCCGTATTTGACACCTTCTGGGAATTTCTCCGATTTGGGAACGCTGAGGATACGGATATGAATAATTTTGTTATCAAACTCGCGGGTGTCTTGATACAGAACTTCGACTTCATCGGAGGGTGGCATCTACGAGTGTTGGTATGTATGCCAACATAATAAATATGTTGGTGGCGGAACCAACAGTATCCTTCGAAGTTTGGCATTGAAGAGTGAGTTCTCAGTTTCGGCGGGACAATATCTCAACCAGTATGGATTGACAGCAATAGTCTGGTACCTATCTGCCTTAGGTACTCTAGCACCTAGTTTGGCATGCTACCACACTTCATATCGGCCAGTAAATATATAATATTCCATCAATCTGGTTGACATGTACGCACCGCAAGACAATCGGTGTGGAACGATACCGAACACATGATCTCCCGCTCAGTCACCGTCGAAGACATCGATGAGTTGTTCCTCAGGTGGAACGACCATCTCAACGCATCGGCCCTCTATCGGCAAGCCCTCCGCGACGAGATGCAACTTCGCGACGTTGAGCCGCACGAACTCCGCGCACAACTCTCCGAGGCGCGTGAGTTGGGCTACTCGCTCGATGAGATTGCAACCATGACGAGTCGCTACGCCGACCTCCAAGCGCTCGTGTACGACCACACCGAGTGACCTCATGTCTGACTCACACTCCCCTACTGACGCTCGCTCCACCGACCAGCGACGGCCCTCCCGATCCATCCTCCGACACGTCGCAATCGGAAGCGTCCTGTTCACGATCGCTGCTGTCCAGCCAGTTGCCGCACAAGACAGCGTGGTCTGCAGCGCTGAGAAATTGCCGGGGATGGTCGAGGGCTTCTTCCAGATTACGACGACACTCGGCTTCATTGGGTTAGCAGTCATCTGGCAGGCCGACTCCCTCGCTGAGATCTTCACCGCCAGCCCCGAACAGAAAAAGCGACTCAAAGTCCACAAGCGCGCAGCACTCAAATCCGCCCTCATCTTGGCGGTGCTCGGCCCGCTGTACACCGTCGTAGCGTCGATTATGGGGCTCCCACTCGGGGACTGCGTGAACCTCACTCCCTGGTAAGCGCCCCACCAATCCACCTTTGCCCTCCCATGAAGCATCGAGTACCCTCCGTACTGGTAGCCGCGTTGCTCGTGTCGAGTTCCATTATCGGCCTCGCCACGGCACAGCCCCCGAGACCAGGGACTGAGACAAACGGCCTCACGGAAAACGAGTCGGCAACGCTCTGGTCTCGCGATAGCGACCGCTACGTCAGCCAACAGGCCTACCAGCAGCAGTACGGCGACGACCGAACGGCACTCCACCAACTCGCCAACGGGACTGACATTACGTTCACGCGCCCGCCGGCGACGGCCGCAACGTGGACGCGCAACGACTTCGCTGATCTCGACGCCGGCGGGCCCGACACGTCGACTTACCCGCCTCATGCGTCACTCGAAGATGGGACGTTCATCGACGATGCGCACGCGACGATTTTCGCAGTCACCCCATCGACGCGTGGCCATCTCGATGCAGGTGAGACACCCCTCTATATCGCTCCTAACGGGACAGTTCGTGGCCTCGTCGATTATCGTGTTCGCGTTCCAACCGGGAACGAAACGGGCAATCAGACCGTCGACTGGGCACTCGTCTCTCACGAGATTGAGAACACCCGTCTGAAAATCGATGGCATCACCGTTGCCTCGACTGCTGGCACTCACACGCCAGAATTACAGTATCACACCACTCACTCGTGGAGCGCGAATCTCACGCTCGAAGCGACCATCTCTGTCCGCCTCAAGAAGACCGTCGAGACGACGGTTGGTGGCGAATCCGAGGCAACAGTCAACTACCGGACGGAGACACGAACCGTCTCAGATACACTCGATGCCGAGATTTACGACCTCGCGGCGTACCCCTACTACGCGCAGTACCCAAACGGGGATACTGGCGTCGCGATTTTCCAGTCCCGGCCGTGGCAGGGCTATACGCTCACCGACGATGAGACCTCCAGAGTCCGTGGTGTGTGGCGGTTCTACACCGCTCGCAACACGAACTGGGACACACTCGTTACGTCGACCGGGACGTCGACAACTACGGAACAGTCGGATGCGATTCCCGTGAGGGTTCACGCGTATCCCTCGCAGATCGGGCCGCGAGCAGAGCCCGTTCGTGATGGACCGGATATCATCGACACGTGGGGGGCTGACCGGGCGTCACCCCGTGAGACGATCGGCGAGAACGTGACTGTCGAAGTCGTCAACCAGTCGTACACGCCCACGTACGGGCTGGCCGTCCGTGCAGAGTCCGTCGACCGGGAGGCGCTTCGGGTAGGCGGGATCGTTCGCGGCGTGAATGCCACGATTGTCGACCCCCAAGTCGGGTCGGCGCGACAGCTTCGCGAGAGTAACCTCTCTGTTGAGCTCGTTTCGCAGACGACGTCGAACGCGACGCTTCGAGTTGAGTTGCGCGATAACCAGACGGGTGCGCCAATCGCGTCGAATGGGAGTGACCGACAGTACCCGATTGGCGGGCCGTCACACAGCGGCTACATCACGGTGGGTGACCAGCGCGTTGAGACCAACGAGAGTGGCGTCGCAGTCGTCACACTGGACGAGCCGGGGATCTACACGGTCCGTTACCACCCCGGCACGTGGCTTGGCCACGACCCAGCATATGTGGGCGACACGGCCTCCGTTCGCTGGCACCCACTCGGGACTCTCGACGGCTGGGTTGCGTTTGTGTTCGAAGTCGGCTGGCAGGCGATTCCGTTCGTCGTGACGTTCTACGCCGGTCGCCGGCTCCTCCGCATGTTTGGACCGACAGATAGCTACTACCGAAACCAATGATTCCAACCGATTCACCGATTGACAGACGTACCGTCCTCCGAACACTCGGCGGGGCCGCACTCGCGAGCGTCGCTGGCTGCCTTGATGGTAGCCGTAACTCGGACACGACGACGCCCAACCAGACGTCGGCAACGACCGAGCGTGCAGGCCCGCTTTCACGCATCGCTGTTGAGGAGCAAGCCATCGTTGTGGAAGTTGATGCTGACGCGACCGTTGAACAGGTGAACCTCATTCAGCCGAATGGGGAACTGTTCGGGAAGCGTGGGCTTGCCGCCGGCGCACGACAGGTTTCGTTCGAAATCGGGACTGCCTACGAGCCTGGTGAGTACCGTATCGTCGCGTTAGATGGTGAGGAGACTGTTGCTGAGGGTTCTCTTTCGATTCAACCGGACCTCAGAATCGTCGAGATGGGGATTGGGAGAAATCAGCCAGAGGAGATGTGGAACTCTTCGGGTGACGAAGTTACTGATGAGGCGTTTGTGACTGTTGAGAACCGTGGAACGGGGCCAAACGCAGTCACGAAATTACTCTTCATCGGAGACGTTCCGTATCCCTCCGATGAAGAGGGGACGAACTACGCCAACCATGACGATGTTAGTGGGATCTATGACCCCGAGTCTGACTCTGAAGTAGCTGAAGTTATTATTCCAGCCGGGAAGCAACTCACGATTTACAGCTTCCGGTCTCCGTTCGCTTTTGTTCCCGGTTCAGATATCTCGTGTCAAGACGGGGAGCAGAGTGGTGAGTTCAACCTCATCCTCAAAACACGTGTAGCTGCTTCTGAGGTGTCTAAGACCTACAACGTTCAGTATACAGACTCGACTAGTACTGAGGGTTGCAGTATCTCCATCGGAGAGCACGATGGTTGATCTAATTGACGTTGTACTTGAGGGATTCAAAGAGGCGCTTAGCTGGTTGACTGGCCTGTTCATGCGGGGTCTGAGAACTGGATATCAGTCTCTCACGGAGGGTATGTTTGGAACTCCGACTCCACGTACTGATGGGCCGATTGTGTTTGGAACAGCGTCTAATGGGCCGTGGCCTGCGATACAAGACGCTTTAGTTGGCGGTGAGATTATGCTGATCTCGCTGTTGTTGTTGGTAATGTGTGTTCAGGGGCGTCATGCGCTCCGAATTTTCAATATCGGGAGTGCGTACGAGGCAAGACGCACTAAGAAAACTGCGTGGGTTGGTGCGCTCCTCATCGTATCTTGGTACTGGGTTAGTATTCTGTCCCTCTACCTCGTTGACGGTTTCACGATCGCCTTAATGCCGAGTCTGAGTTCACTTGGAGACACGATGTTCGAACTTCTAGAGGTGTCGCTAACTAACCCAGTTCTCGCCTTTTTATTCGGCGTTGCTGGCGGACTGTCAATGTGGTCTCTCGAGGCGTTCTATTACATCCGTGAAGTTCTCATCTATGTTTACGTGTATGGGATGCCGATTGCGTTCGCCCTCGGTTACGGTAACCTCCCGGTCATCTCTGATATCGCAGTTGGGTTCAGCAAACGGTTTGTTCCTCTTGCAGTTCTTCCTCTCCCTGCAGCAGTCGTATTCAAAGGGTACGACCTACTGTTCTCACAGAATGCTCTTGCTCCAAGTAGTCCATTCTTGAGGTATCTTGTAGCAACGTCACTTCCGCTAATCGCGCTCTATCTCACTTGGAAGACGTTCACGTACGCGACACCCCTCACCGCGAAGGTGATTGGTGGTGCAACGCGAGGCGCAGCCCTCGTCGGCGGCGTCGCAGCCGGTGCGTATGTCGGTGGTGCTGGCGTCGCGACAACCGCCGCCCGGTGGGGGCCGAAAGCCGCCGCCGGTCAAGCCCTCGCCCAGCGAGCAGCCGCACAGCGTGACTCGACTGATGACAGCGACGGACTGCCATCGTACCGGCGGACCGAAAACGAACCTCGAACCCGCTAACTATGTCGACAGACCAAGACACAGCCGCTCGGCGCATCATGGACCAGTTCGGCGAAGCGAGTCGCATCCCCTACCTCAACATCGAAGAAGGTGACGTCGGCATCCTCATCGCTCTCCCCATCTGTGGGTTGCTCCTCGCCGGCCTCACGGGCATTGAATCACTCGCCGTCCCGCTTATCGCAAGCGGCCTCGGGATGGGCGCAGCCATCGTCTACGTCACCCCCGACCATCTGAACGCGTGGACCTGGACGAAAGACGTCTATCGCTACGCCAAACGGCCCCGCATCACGTTGAGCGCGCCAGCCCAGCCAGACAGCCAGACGAACGAGACCGTGCGCAACGAGGGCGGACTCGCGAACTACACGCCATTCACGCCGGACGAGCGAACCCAAGACCTGACGAATATCGAGCGAGCGTGGCCCGGCGCCGGCGCGATTCAGCGGACTGACGGCGCGATGGAGGCGTTCATCGAAATCGACCCGGGGAACATGGACTTCGCGATGGCCGACGACTGGGCCCAACTCCAGGATGCCGGCGCCGAGTTCGCCAACAAAGAACTCGACTCGAAGCTCAAATTCCACGCAACAACCCGGTCATTCCCGGTCGAACAGATCACCGAGACAATCGAGGAGCGACTCACCGACGAGGACGTCACACAGAACCCGATCTTCCGGGAACTCCTCGAGGAGTATCGGGAGACGCGGCCCAAAGAAATGCGTGACCGCGGCATTCAGCAAGTTCGGTACTACATCGGCGTGGAAGTCTCGCCACTCGAAGTCTACGACCGATACCGTGACGAGGGAACGCCGGCTGAAAAGCTGACGCAGTTCCCCGTGATTGGCATTCTGTTCAACCCGTTCGTCACACGACGAGAGGACCTCTCCGACGTCGAACGCCGCGCCCAGATGTTCGAAAAGCTCGATGACCGGATCACAGACGTCCGTTCCGAGTTCATCCAGCAGGCCTCCGGCTGGTCTGCCCACCGACTCAGCACGGTCGAGTTGTTCGTTCTGAACATGGACTTCTGGAACGGCGAGGAACACGATTTCGAGGCCGAAGCAGACGTGATTCGCGAACAGCCAATTTTCAGTCGCTCACGCCGGGAGGAGGCGTTCAATGCGTAATCTCCCGTTGCAGGCGAGTCGTGATATTCTCACGCAGCTCACCCAGTGGGCTCAACAGCCGACATCCCCCGAAGGTGCAGCGCTCTATCTGGGGATCATCATGCTCCTCGGCGTCGGTGGGACAGTCCTCTGGCAGCGGTACCGCACCGACGACGAGCCGGAAGTCGACTTTTCGGATGTCCTCGACGAGGAAACCCTCGAAGCGGGTGACGCGGAAGGTCAACTCCTCGACGACATCTCGGAGTCACACAAGACGGCGACAGCACCGGCGGCAATCGAATGGGAGACACGAACTGCCCGTGTCGGTGAGCAATGGACGACGACGCTGTACATCGCTGATTACGCCGACTACCCGAATGACGGCTACCTGAGTGACCTCTTCGAGTTGACCGACGTCGAGTTCGACCTCACGGCGCACATCACGCCGAAGAACCAACAGCGAGCGCGAAACGAACTGCAGGATATCGCTGACGACCTGCAGGTCGACGCCGATTTAGAACAGAGCGTCCGGAGTGAGTACCTCCAAGAGCGAGCCAACGAGGCAGCGGCGACGTACAAGGCCGTCGAGAGCGGTGCGAGTGTGTTCGACCAAGGGCTATTCGTCACCGTCCGCGCCGACGACACGGACGACCTCCGAGATGCCGTCAGAGCAGTCAAAAGCGCGCTCCGTGACGAACCGGCGAACCTCACGCCGAAGACGGCTATCTGCCGGCAGGACCTCGCGCTCCAGTCCGCCGCCCCAATCGGCGACAACGTCTTTGGTCGGGAGTCGATTGCCCTCGGCGGTGCTGTTGGTTCCCTCTTAGCGTCGCCACACAACGCGACGATTCTCGAAGAAGGGGGCGTCGAGTTCGGGATTCACAAGGACAATCAGAGTCCGGTCGTCATCGACCCGTTTGCCCGCGATAACGGCTATGCGATGTTTACTGTCGGCGACACGGGCTCTGGCAAATCGTTCGGTGCGAAAGAGAACTTCATCCGGTCGATCGAACAGAGCAAGGACCGCATCGGGATCATTCTCGAACCGCTCAACAACTGGGCGGGCGTCTCCGAAGCGCTCGATGCCAAGCGCATTACCGTCGGTGGGACGCTCGGACTAAACCCGCTCGAAATCCGCCAGACGCCCGAACACGTCCAGCGGGCGATGGGTGAGGACGCGAGTCCGTTCAACGAGAAACTCGACGACGCGATGAGCTTCCTGACGAATTTCTTCGCTCTCCGTGGCATCTCACTCGGCGACCGGCGAACGACGCTCGAACTCGGTCTCAGACAGGCCTACGAGCGTCATGGCATTACTGATGATATCACGACACACGGCAACCCGAGCCCGACGATTCGAGACATGTTGGACGTCTTTGAAGAAATGGTCGACGACCCCGAGTCGTTCGTCGTCCGGTCGGATGCGGAAGCCGAGAAACTTAGCGACGATGCGACGTGGTTGATCGACCAACTGCGGCCCTTCGAGGACGCAGGCCGCTACGCGAACCTCGGGAAAGAATCGGAGTTCGACATCCGTGACGAGAAAGTCATCTATCTCGACCTCGCCCAGCAAGAAGGCAGCGTCGACAGCAGTACGGCGCTGACGATGCAACTCCTCATCTCGCTCGTCTACGAGCGAGCGAAAGAGACGGACAAAGAGGTCGTGTTCGTGATCGATGAAGCGCGGTACATCATGCAGGACGCCGCGAGTCTGGCGTTCCTCGAAACGGTGTTCCGACACCATCGCCACCACGACCTCTCGATTCGACTCGTCACCCAGACCGTCGACGAGTTCTTCGAGCACGCTGAAAGTGAGGCTATCCTCGACCAGTGTGCCGTCAAGCAGTTCCATCGGCTGGATGGGATGGACGCTGAGTGGGCCGACGAGTTCGGCCTGAATCACGCCCAGATGCGGTACGTACAGGATGCGGTTCCCGGGAACGAAGACGCCGGCTTCTCTGAGGCACTCGTTGGCGTCGACGGCGAATGGCGTGGTATCAGAGTCGAAGCGATGCCAAAAGAGAAGGAAGTCATCGACTTCGATCCGACCGAGCAGCGCCGGGCGTCGCTCCCCGGAGCTGGTGGGACGGCAGTCTCTGAGGATATTGAGACCTTTCGGACGGAGTTAGCGCAGCAAGCAAACGGAGAGTCACAAGACATGCAGACTGATTCAACAGCAACTGACACCGACCAACTTGGAGGTACCGACGATGCCTGAGCGTGCGTATCTTCGCGTGACGCCCACCTCAGAGGAACTCACAGCCCGCGGCATCCCGCAGACGATCGAGAGTCTCCACAAACTGACTCCTGACAGCTCGGGGTTGTGGTCGAAACTCAACCCGTTTACATCCGCGACCCCACCGTGCTTCGAGTTCCTCGCACTCAGTACGGGGCAAGACGCGCCGGTTGAGTTCTACTATGGAGCCGACGACTATCTCGGCACACTCGAAGAGAGACTTCGGTCGATCTATCCGAAGACGTTCGACATCGAGCGTGTCGAGGTGGACGTCGCGTCGAAGTTGATTCATCCGGTCGCATTGTCTCACGAGGAATTTGTCGAGCGGTACCAGCAGGGTGACCTGCAGTACGAGTTCACCGACGACGAACAGTATTCGGCTGCAGATGGCGACGCCGACGCGGATGCGACGCCCGACGGCGGCGAAAGCGCTGTACACGAGTCTGAGGGTTCACCGACGGACGTTGCCGACGAGGTTGGCGGCAGAACGGCGGACGGACTGGTGTCGATTGGAGAGACAGTTGTCGAACTCGAAACGACTGATTCGCTAGCAGACGAGGTTCCACCCACGTCGGTCGAGAAGCCGACAGTAGCCGCAGACGGGACGATTCTCGCCCGCCCCGCGGTCGACACCGTTTCACCACAGGGCGTGCGGTGGTGTGGGTCGGCAGTTCGGAAGCAGGATTGGATGTCGTCGTTGACACCGCTGACTGCGACGCCCGACGAGAGCACGCTGCCAGCGGTCGACGAGCCGGGAGCTGTGCTTGCGTCGCTGATCGACCACCTGAATGATGCACGCGAACCGCTCGCGTTCCAAGTCGTGTTTCAGCGCCGGGAGAGTTGGCAAGCGGATGCGGAACTCCGCAAAGAGGACTTGAATGATGGACGGGACACGCTCTCGCAGAAAATCCTTGGCGACCTACTTGACCCCGAACTAGAGTATGAGCGGCGGACTCGTGACGAGTTGAGTGACATCGTCGTCAAGCGACTTGACGCGATTGATGCGGTCAATCCCAAGCGCTCGTACACGACGAATATCCGGGCGATTGGTGTACCAACGAGTGAGGCTGGTCGCGACGCCCTTGATGACCGCCTGTCGTCACTCGCGCCGGTCTTTGACCCACTCGACGGCCCGTTCTACGAGATCGAAGCGACGCGACTTCGAGACCGTGGCTTCCGACAATCGAAGAAAGAACAAAACGCGCGAGCAGCGCTCAAGCGACTCCTTTCGCGAGAGGTAACGACTGGACGTGGTAAGACCCGGCCGGAGTTGGTTCTCTGTGGGGCCGAGCTTGCGAACTTCGTGGTTGTCCCTTCGTCGGAACGATTGACAATGGAGGGTTCTCGTGGGACGCGTGCTGAGCAACAGAGCCGGAACCCGCTTGCCCGTCCGAATCCGGATCTCATGAGCGAGTTCCGTGAGGGCATGGCAATCGGCTACGCGCTTGATGAGACTGGTGAAGCGGAGAAGCAACCGACTCGAATACCTCCCGGACTGTTACCGACACACTATGGCCGGTTTGGGACGACTGGGGCCGGTAAGTCCAAGGCACAGATCAATGAACTCCTCTCACTCTACGAGACGACGACTGGGCCGTCGATTCTCATCGAACCGAAGGGCGACGGTATGGCGGAGAACTACATGCGTGCGCATGCTGCGCGTTTCGGCTTGGACGACCTCAGAGAGAATGTTATCTACTTCTCTCTCCCAGACGTCCTCCCCGGCTTCTCGTTTTTCAATCTCGAGCCGTCGCTTGAAAACGGACTCCGGCGGGAAGACGCTGTCCAGCGAAAGGCCGACCACTACGAGGAAATTCTGAAACTCGTTATGGGGGTTGACCGCTACGAGCGGGCGACAGTCGCACCTGGGTTGATTAAGTCGCTGATCAAAGTGTTGTTCGATGAGACGCATGGTCGCGAAAACGGCCAGTATCGCGAGTCAGCGGACTACTTCGCTCATCGGCAGTTAGAGTATGCGCTTGATCAACTTTGGCAGGCAGGGCCACCCCAGCCAGATCTGAGTGCTGCCCCGCAATCGAGTGACGAGGCTGTCTCGCGGTCACTCCGACGACAGTTACAGGCAGACAAGACGACCTTCTCGAATGTGTTGGGTGGTGTCGGCAATCGTCTTTCAGTTATTTCGGATGACACACACCTGCGTCGAATCTTCAACAACACCGAGCCACGGTTTGATTTCCGCGATGTCATCGACGACGATACGGTGATTCTCTTTGATCTGGGTGATCTCCGTGAGGATGCTGCTCGCGTCATGACCGGTGTGATTCTGACCAACCTCGAGGACGCTCTGAAAGAAGAGAACCAGGATGTCGGTAAGCGGCCGGACGATTACGTGGTTAATCTCCTGATTGATGAGGCAGCGTCGGTTGCTGTTTCGGATGTCATGAATACACTACTCGAGCAAGGGCGGAGTTTCCGGCTGTCAGTCGGGCTCTCGATGCAGTTCCCCGAGCAAATGAAAGCGGAAGGGGGGCGGCGCGCCTATCTCAACGTCCTCAACAATATCGGGAGTCCGATTGTGGGGAAGATCAACGTTGACCGTGAGCTCGCTAGGGCGATGGCTCACGAGGAAATGGACCCAACAGCGTTCGCGAACCGAATCCGGTCACTTCCGCGTGGTGAGTGGATTGCGAATCTTCCAAGTCCGATCTTCGGTGAGACTGGGCCGTATCCGTTCAGTCTCGCTCCGCTGCCGATTCCGGATGGGCATCCTGAGAGCGACCGTCCTCTTACCGAAAGTGAAGAGTCTCGGTTTAGTGAGACGCTCAGTCGGATGCAGGGCCGCGTTGACGAGACGTACGGCGTGACCACGACTGAGGCACCGGCGACAGAACTCCCCGACGAACTCAGTACCACGCTTGACATTACTGATGGGGAACTCGACACGGCTCTTGCGAAAGTCGTTCGAGCGGTGCAACTTCGGCTGTCCGAACGTGAGGCAAACGGCTGGGTTTCAGTCGAAACCGTTGATGATGAACTCCGCCGTCTGTGTGACGAATCAGGTGGTGATGCACCGACGTACGACGAACTATCGACGATTCGCCAGCGCTCTCGCTTCCTTGAAACGACGGTTCACCTCGACCAAGACGAACTCGTGATTCGTCTTACTGAAGCGGGCGAAGCGATTGCTACCCCCGACACTGGGGCAGTCCAATCTGCTGGTAGTTCGAAGCATGACGCTGCTCTTGCACAGATCGAAGCAGAACTGACGACCCATGGCTGTACAGTATCGATACTCAGCCAAGACGGGAGCGAGAAACCGGATGGGCGTGCGACGCACCCTGCGTTTGACGCTCCGTTTGCCATCGAGGTCGAGACGACAACGCCAGGGAAGCCTGCGAAAGTCCTCACGAACCTCCGCAAAGCACAGGAGGCGGGGGAAATCCCGATGTTTGTCGTTCGGGCTGGTGAGCCGGAACCCTACTGGGCAGAACGTGTCGAACAGGTGCTGTCGCCACCGCTTCGTGAACTCCAGTCAGGAGACACGCGGTTCTATACGACTGATACAACGATCTCGTTCAATGGTGGTGCGAGCGAGGAGGGTGGTCTGACGGCACTTCGACCCGTGTCGCCTGAGAGCGCACAGACGATCTGGTCACGAGTCGATGGGGATCTTGTTTTGGAAGACGGTGCTGGGGGTGAACTGCTTCGAGTTGAGTCATTAGACGAACTCTCGAAGAGCCGACTGCCTGCGGTTTACAGCTATGATTCGGTGGCCGATGAGTACGTCGTCTACGCGGAGGGCGAGCAGTATGTCTACGACTCGAAAGAGGCGTTTACTGCTGACTGGACTAAGCTCAAGCGGCCATTCGTCCCCGAAGATGAACTGCTGTATCCAGGATTCAGTAGTGAGCAGTATCTTATCGTCATTCTTCGGAACGACGGTGACGCAGTAATTTATCGGGACGGCACAGTACGGCCCTTGAGTGACCTCTCGGAGCTGGATCTCGTCGCACAGCCAACCCGATCCAATACCGCAGTGGCCGAAAGAGCCGCAACCCCCACATCAGACGAGTCGGACGAGTCTCTGGTCGACGTATCGGAGCTTGCAGACGACCCTGATGCTGTTGTGGGCCGCTTCGCAGAGGAGTTCCTCCGTGAGACAGCCCACGGATCTGTCTCCTCTGAACGGGTTTACAACTGCTATCAGTCGTGGGTGACTGAACAGGGGCTTTCACCGGATTCAAAGCGGTGGTTCACACGCCGGCTGAGACAGCACGTCGAGTTCGATAGCACGGTCAAGAAAGACGGGAATGCCACAACTCGTCATTACGATGGGCTCGCCCTCACTCAGGAGGAATTGTCTAATGACTGATACTGGTCTGTCAGCGTTTGTCCCCGGTCAGACGAACAACGGCCGATTCAGCCAGAAACCGGTTAAAGGAGTGTTCAGACGGATGGTTACGACAGGTTACGATAGTCCCATCCAGAGTTACGACAGCCGTTACGATAGAATTCGGATAATAGCGGGATTGAACGGTGTATTTTGGACAGATTCGGATTGTCGGTTACGACAGAATCCGACTAGTATAGACAGGGGGGACCCCGTCGGAACTGGGTATTGTCAAAGTGACCAGACAATGCAGACGTATTTGGACTCTGAGATGACTGCGAATCAGCGAGGAACAACGAATGTGTGATGAAATTGACCTCGATATAGACCAGCTGCCACCCGAACTTCGCGAGCGTGAGCAGTGGGTTTGCTGGCGGAGTGAGATGCGAGATGACAAAGCGACGAAGGTCCCCGTCAACCCTGCGACTGGCGGCTTCGGTTCGGCAACCGATTCCGTGACATGGGCTGATCTCAATACTGCGGTTGCGGCCGTCGAGTCAGACGACGCTGATGGGATTGGGTTTGTGTTCACCGATGACGACCCGTTTGTCGGTGTGGATTTAGACGACTGTCGAGACCCTGAGACGGGTACGATTGACGACGACGCACAGGCGATAATCACACAGCTAGATTCCTACACGGAGGTGTCGCCATCGGGAACGGGTTTCCACATCCTCGTTACAGGAGAACTCCCTGCAGGGCGGAATCGCCGTGGAGGAGTCGAGTGCTACGATACAGCGCGCTTCTTTACAGTAACCGGTGCTCACGTTGCGGGGACGCCGACAGAGATCGCACACCGGCAGGATGCACTTGTTGACGTCCATCGTGAATACGTCCAGCCCGACACCGAGCCGACAACGGAGCCACCGAGCTCAACACCATCCGCAGAACGCGATGACGCGAGTGAGCCTGCCCTCAACGACGAGGTTGTGCTGACAAAAGCGAGGAAAGCAGCGAACGGTGAGAAGTTCGATCGACTGTGGCGAGGGCAGACAAGTGGGTATGAGAGCCACTCGGAGGCAGATATGGCACTTTGCTGTCTGCTCGCGTTCTGGACGGGCGGGGACCACCCACAGATGGACCGCCTCTTTCGGGAATCGGGGCTGTATCGCGAGAAATGGGACGAAGTCCACTATGCAGACGGGTCGACATATGGTGAGAAGACACTTGAGCGAGCAGTCCAGCAGACGTCGGAGTTCTACGACCCAGACACGCAGCCTCGTGAGGACCACGAAACTACGACGGAACAGAGTGTGGGAACGCAATCAACGCAGGACAAGGCGTATCTCGCCGAGAAGAACCGGGTGTTGACTGAGCGAGTTGAAACGCTCGAGGCAACCCTCGCGGAAAAACAGGCGTACATCGAGGAGTTGGAAGCGACTGTTGACCGGCTTGAGCAGCGTGTCGAAGTAGCACCGCGTGACCAGGATGAAGATCCTGACACGGAATCTGCGTCAATGTGGGAGCGAACACGATCATGGTTGAAGTGAGACCGTGTCACCGCAACATGGGTTGATAGTGAGATACTTCTGCTGACGACGCAGCCCTGTTGAAACTCTCTCCTTCAGACGAGCAGTCCTGCGAAACAGCCGGCCAGTCAATGTGCGTGTGTACCGATAATTGTGTCTGGGCAGGGTTCAGACGATGCAAATGACAACTAGTGGTTTAGTGTCCACCCGAGACAGCGTGTAGACCGACGATACCGACGACGATCACGCCGATGAAGAGTATTCGGGCGAGAGCGGCTGGTTCATCAAAGAGAATAATTCCAAGCGTGGCTGTCCCAACGGCCCCGATACCTGTCCAGACAGCATATGCTGTCCCGATAGGGAGATCTTTGACGGCTTGTGCCAGGAGTACCATACTGATGATGAGAGCGACAACAGTACCGACTGTTGGCACTGGCTTTGAGAGTCCGTCCGAATATTCGAGTCCAATTGCCCAGCCAATCTCAAACAGGCCTGCGAGTATGAGGATATACCACGACATGACGTCTCTGCTTCGCTGTCCAATCTGTCTATAGCTTCTGCTATCCATTGAATGAGACCGATTCAACTACCTTGGCACGGGCGCTGGGCTGTGTACTCGCGGATCAGCATTCCTGATCGTCTTCTTAGTCTGGAAGATATTCCTCACAGGAGGGGTGTCTGAATGAACTCCGTTAGTACGTGAACAATTGCTGTGGCTGTTTTTATCCTCCATTGAGGGGTGGAGGAGTCAGCAGTCCCCATGCAATCCATGTCTTCCGACTACGAGCAACAGCGATCACGACTCTCTGGCGAGCACACTGAACAACCGAACGAAGAACCGTGGGCAGATCTCGAACTGTCGCTCCCCCACGGCAGAAGTCCAACTGGCATCGTCTCAGTTGTCGAGCGTGTACTCGTCGAACTCACCCACGAAGATGTCGGAGCCGAGTTCGTCTCGACGAACCTAACGGGGGTGAAGCGGACGCAGTTCATCGCCGTTGACGACGTCGGGCAGCGGTTCCAGAAGCGGTATTTCGACGACCGTCTCGGCTGGCACGAAACAATAGTCAGCCGTGGAGCAGTTCGTAACGAACTGGTCAGTCGACTCTCGCGGTTATCCCTTGACCGAATTGACGAGCCGCCGAATGGTGAGCCAGATACGTTCCGCGTGATGTCTCTTCATCAGTTCTGAGCCCACTATATTGTTAACCAACACAGAACCGCAGACTTCCGCGATGTTGGTTAACGGCGTGGCAGCGAGCGCCAACGGAACCTCCATCTCGCGAAGAGTGGTGGTTCGGATGATGTCGATGTGAGCATGAACGAAACGGTTGTCCAAGGTCGTTTCTGAGAACTCCTAGAGGGGGTCCACAGATGTTTAAGTCACCACAGAGCAATTATTTACCCATGGCCACGGATCTCACTGAACGGGTGCAAGAAATCGCCGAAGCGCGGGGTATCCCCGAATCAGAGATCCTCGAACAGGCGTTGGAACGCGGCGTCGAAGATCTCTGGGTTGACCTCGTCCTCTCGCGATACATCGACGACGAAATCGACCGCGAGACCGCAATCAACCTCGTCGGTCGAGATCGTGTCAAGCGAGCAGAGCAGGAGGTACAGGCCGTCGAAGACGATGTTCGGTGGGGACTGAATGCGTGATCCTCGCGGTTGTTGATGCGGGCCCCATTATTCATCTCGACGAGATTGACGCGCTTGCATTGCTCTCGGTCGTCGACGAGCTGCTGATTCCACAGACTGTCTACCAAGAACTCGAGGCGGGGATGGTCCCACCTGCGCTCGAAACCATTGAGTACGAACTGGTCGAGAGTGATACAACCGGCCTTGGCGTCGAGTTGGACCCCGGTGAGACAGCTGCACTCACCGTCGCATCTGAACGCGCTGCCGTCCTCCTGACTGACGACCTTGCAGCACGAGACGCTGCGAACGATCGCGATGTGGAAGTCCATGGCTCGATTGGGATTCTCGTGCTTGCGTCTACACGGGGAGAACTCGAGAAATCAGCGGCGGCTGAGCTGATGCGAGCGCTCCAGACTGAAACGAGTCTCTTCGTTACTGACGCTGTGGTTGAGCACGGTATCTCACTCCTCGATGAGAGCTAATTTGTCGGTTCTCGACTTTCCGAAGGTTGTTCTGTTCCTCGACGGCGTTGCCGTTGTCGGCTATCGCAACCTGCAACTGGACTGACTCTCCGACTGGGCTGTTTCTCGTGCACGCCGTGAGGCGTGCAGCGCGCAACAGCGTGTGCTGCGTGACTCACCATGCCTGGTCCCGATTCGCACGACGACACGAGTTGCGACTACGAACAGTTCGAGAAGGAACAGCTCGCCCAAGGCCGCGACACCGCGAGCGTCGCGACTACGGATGTCGACGACACGACGGCCCGGAGCCTAGTTGACGACCTCATCGACGCGGACATCGTCACTCCGGTTCCCGAGGATCACGTTCTGGTTCACGAGCCGAGCGGCACCACGTTCGACTCGACGACACAACTGGCCATCTTCCACCGTGGCTGGACGGCAGGCCGCGACGCCGACGGGGAGGGCGAGTGATGCAGCAGACTCTCACTGGTTGTTCCTTCTGCGACGCTCCGCCCGGTACTGAGACCGGCGAGGCTCATACCTGGGGACAGGACGATCGGGTTACCCACCCGATCTGTGTCGACTGCGCGATTCAGACGGAGCCGAATCCTGACGAGCGCGATCACGTCGCCTGTGACGGCTGTGGGCTGGTCGTCGACACGCTCGCCGCGCTGACGCGGTTCCGAATCGAGCTCGGGCATCTGGAAGGCCCGTTGCAACTGTGCGCCCGCTGCAGTCCGGGCGGGCTCACGACGTACTGGACGCGAGATCTTGAGGAGCATCTCGTCGCGACGCCGTCGGAGTGATCCCCTCCGGCATTTCTGGGCACGGAAATGTCCCTCTCATCCAAGTAACAAACATACCAAACACCTATGTTCCAACATCTCCAACATTAGTCCATGTCGAGCGGTACTATCGATATCGACGAGTTCGAAAACGCTGACGCCGACGAATTCGATGAGCGGAACGACACCGAGCGAATCGTGCTGTTCCTCGACGAGCACGACGACCGTGCGTGGAAGGCCGCAACGATCGCCGAGCGACTGGGCTTGGACACGGACGCTGTTAGTGCGATTCTCTCTCGACTGAAGGAACGCGGGCTCGTCCGGCACAAGCGCCCGTACTGGGCGATCACGGACAACAAGGAACGACTTCAGTCAGCGTACCGGCTTCACCGACACCACGAGAGTGCAGCCGAACAATACGGCGAAGAGCGTCTCGAGGATCTCCGGACCGACCAGATGGAAGAGGTATAGTGACTGCGTTCGAGGATCTGGAACGCGGCGACATCGTCTGGGGGGCCGATCCGCTCTCGGAGAAAGGTCGGCCGCTGCTCATTATAGGGACTCCTCATTTCCCGAACCATGGCGTGCAGCTCATCACTGTCCTGATCTCCACGAAGACGTACCACGAGGAGTCACTCACGCTCCGGGACGACGACTACGCGGGCGACCCACTCGGGGAACGAAGTCACGTGCTCCCGTGGTCGCTTGCGACACTCAACAATGCTGCCGACGTCGAGTACTATCTGACCTCGCTCGTTGACGGCCGCACAGAAGATGTAGTGGGCCAGTTGATTGGCTACATTACTGACTGATACCTGCCTTGTCCGGCTCGAGTGAGCCTCACATCGTACACACGAAAACGGCTAAGTGCGTTGGCTCACAATGTACATATCATGAGCACCGAGAAGAAGCGCGTGCAGTTTCGGGCCCCCAATCGGCTCATCGACCGGGCTGACGCACTGGCCGCAGTCCTCGGCGAAGACCGAACAGACGTCCTCGTGACCGCGCTTCGGGAGTACCTCCAAGACGCCGCTCACGACGACACGCTCGTCCAGGAAATTGCCGACGCCTATTACGACGATGAGATTACCTTCGAGCAACTCAAAGCACTCGTCGGCGCCGAAGAGGCGGCCAACCTCCGCGTGTTGAAACAGCAGTTGGACGAGGACTTTATCGACGAGGTCGCCGACGTATAGATGGCGCGGCTTATCGTAGATGCCTCCGCCCTCGTCAGTCTCGGAATCGTTACTGGCGACGACCCTGATCCACTCGCACTTTGTCTTTCTCGGTACGAGGTCGTCGTCCCAACGGCGGTCATCGATGAACTCCGCGAGATTGCCTCCTACGATGACGTCCATGGGCACGCTGCGTCCGCCGTCCTCGACCAAGCGAAGTCGTTCACAACACAGTCGGTCGACCTCGATGCCGAGTTTCCGCTCGATGACGGTGAAAACGCGGCGGTCTCCCTCGCGAACGAGCTCGATGCTGGGCTCTTCCTCTGTGACGAGTTCAACCAACTGGGTTTGATTCACGCCTCACTCGCTGATACCCGACTCGTCACGACGCCGACACTGCTCTCGGTTCTCGTTCGAACTGAACACCTCTCAGCTGCCGAGGCACGGTTGCTCCTCAATAAAATCAGCGACGCCCGTAGCTGGGGGGCGAACAGTTACGTGCAGCGAGCTCGCTCGTTGCTCGAAGAGCCCTAATTCTAGATAATTCGATTTTAACTGAAATGGCTCTGTTGAAATTCTCAGCCGCTGATAGGTTACTGAGGCCGTGCTGAATACAGAGCGCGAGTCAGTCAGAGGAGGGGCACCGATATTGACCGAGATGAATCGGCCACTATAATAACAGTACCATACTTTGATACATCTTGCCTACCCACGTCTCATAGTGATAATAAAACGAAAAGAGGACCAGATGTGGCACTTCGCAGAAAACACTCGCTGCGGATGGGCAGACCACTACGCGACACACAATCTGTTCACTTCAGAAAAACAGGTCGATTCCATATCAGAGCTTCCCTCAGACTTTTGCGGGGAATGTGAGAAACGAAGGGGTATCGATTCTAATCGCTAAGTAGTGCCATTTGACGGTTGAATCATCAATCAAAGCATGAATCGATTGCCAGTTCCCCGCTGATTACACCCTCTGACTGTGTCACACGGGTTCTATCCGGTTCCAAGGATTTCAACAGAGCCACTGAAATATATCTCTCGACCCGAACCGCGAGCGCTACGGGGCGAGCAGCGACTCGAGCCGATCCTGAAGAGCGTCTCTGTGGACCGTCTCAGTCGCGACCTCCGCCTCGCTGGTTCCCATCTCCTTGAATCCCGTCCCGGTCGGCACGAGAACAACGGACTCATCAGCGGCGATATCGCCGCGATCCGCGAGGCGTGACACGCCGGCTAGCGTCGTCGCGGACGCCGGCTCGACGCAGAACCCGCCGTCGACGGCAAACCGGCGCTGAGCGGTCCGTATCTCGTCGTCGGTAACGGAGACGACGGCGCCGTCAGTATCGCGAACCGCGGCGAGCGCACGAGCGCCGCTCGGCGGGTCCGGGTTCCCAATCGAGTGAGCGATGGTGTCGCCGGTCTCGTCGGGTGACAGCGGCGTCGGCTCCGTCTCCCCGGCCTCGAACGCCCGCGTTAGCGGGTCGGCTGTCGCGGTCTGGATGAGATACAGGCGCGGCGGCTCCGCGATCAGTCCCGCGCGCTTGAGGTCCCGGATTCCTAGCCAGATCCCCGAAGCGAATCCACCGGAGCTCGCCGGTAGCGCGATCACGTCGGGCGCCGCCGGGGCGAGCGACTCGTAGATCTCGAACAGTGCCGTTTTGTACCCGCTGATGCGGGTGGGCACGTCGCTCACGAGCACGTCGATCGGGAGGCGCTCGGACAGCTCAAGCGCGTCCCCGTACAGCTTCCCGTAGTCGCCGGCGACCTGTACGATGGCCGGCTCGTACTGAGCGATGAGTTCCAGCCGCACTGACGAGGTCCGCTCCGGAACGAACACGACGCACTCTCGATCGAGGCTCGCCGCGTGGGCAGCGGTGCTGATCGCCATGTTGCCGTACGAGACGTGCCGACGACGTCGCCACCGGTCGCGGCCGTGTGAGGGACGGCCACCGCGCTCCCGCGGTCCTTGTACGCGCCGGTTGGATTCTCGCCCTCATCTTTGACGAACACCCGAGCGCCCGCTGTGTCGTCGAGTCCGGGGCTCCTGACGAGGGGCGTGCCGCCTGCAGCCCGTGCGACGCCCTCGGGCCGGTCGATCGGCAACAGCGCCTCGTAGCGCCACATCCCGTCCCGATCTCGACAGTCCCCCCACGAGAATGGCGTCGGGTCCGTGTCGACCCAGAGCGGTTCCCCGCAGGCGCACCTGACTCGGGTGCCATCGTCGTAGCGCTCCCCACAACGGTAACAACTCCACGAGAGAGACATAGCGACGCTGCGGGGGCCGGAGACATATGCGTTCGCTTGCGGTTTCGAACGCCCAGGTCTGAACAGATGCAGTCGCGGTGAACTCGATTCTGTGAACAGAAGGCCTCCTGATGACTCGTCGTTTTCTTCGAGGAGAGCGACACACGAGGCGACGAGATGAACAGCACCATCAAACAGTGGAGCGACGGTCGTGTCGCCGGGGTTGGATTGACGTCTTCGTCTTCTTCCAGGCAGTACTGAAAATCTTGCGAGAAACCAACGTTGAAACTGGCGTGGCCTCCAACCGGATACGTGTTCAGCAGGTGTGCCTGCCGTGCGAGCGAGATGACACGGTTGGTGTGGTTGACGTCGACGACAAGGACAGTCCTCGTCGCGACGGAGTCGGGCCACCGCGTCACCCGCATCCTAGTTGCGACGACGTCGCTGTCGTCGGCTATTGCGACCCGCGAGCAGACTGATGCTGGGCACTCTTCATCACAGTGCTGTTCAGTCTCTTACAGCTGCTTGCTGACAATGAAATCCACGTAGACCATCGATCGTGGAGTTATTCGGGTCATCCCTTCTGGAGATTAATGGTCACGACACTCCCCCGTGGGTCGTTGTCTGTGGCTGTGATGGTCCCCTCAGAAAGTCGAACAACCCAATACACGAGGACGAGGCCGAGGCCAGAACCGTGCTGCAGTTCATCGATCTCCTTGTCCAACTGGAGGTAGCTCTGCTCAATCTCTGGAATGCCGGGTCCGTTATCCGTGATACGGATGACACAGTTTTCTGGCGTGGCGTCTTCGACTTCTACCATCACCTCGGGAACCTCGGTGTCGTTATGGATGATTGCGTTCTCGACGAGTTCTCGAACCGCTATATCGAGTTCTGCTATTGCATCGGCGTGGAACGACTCCATTGTGGGGACTGTGATGTTCGCGGCGGGATAGTCCTCGCGTGCATCGTTGATCACCTTGGCCACGATGTCGTCGACAGCCACCGTGACGTGGGTCTGCTTTCGGTCCGTCTCGAGAAGCTGGATGATCCGTCGTTCGTGATCCGCTTGCTGAACCAGCGTATCCGTGTGCTCTTGGATCTTACGGGCACTCTCGGCCACATCGTCTACGCGGTCTGCCTGGATGTCCTCTGCCAGTCCCCTGATGATGGCCATTTTGTTTCGGATATTGTGCCGCAACCAGTTATCCAGCACTTTCAGCTGGCGCTCCCGTTCGATACGGCTTGTCTCGTCGATGGCGATCGCCTGCCCGATATCTGTTCCGAGGTATTCCCCAATTGCCGTAGAGACGCGGATATACCGGACGCTCCCATCATCGCGACGGAGTCTCATTCGCGTCGGTCCCACGGATTCTTTCTCCTCGATAACGGAGAGTATCTCCTCTTGAGCCCGTTCTCGGTCGTCAGGATGGATCATCTCGAGAATTGACCGTCCGAGGAATTCCTCTCGGTCACTCAAGCCGAACATCTCTACAACTGCATCGTTACACCAGACCGAACGCCCGTCACGGTCAAAAATGTTGATTGGTGCGGGAGACATCTCGATCAGATGTTTATATCGTTGATGTCCTTCCACCTCCTCGTCCATCAGCCCACTCAGTTCCGAGACGATGGCCTCAGGTGTAGTCTCATCGAAAACAGCACTCACGGTGGAGGGTCCCCTTCCCTGTACTGACTCGTTCGTAGGGGATAGCAAGAGAACAGGGAGGTAGGGCTTAGAGACCCGGATCGAACGGAGTAGCGTTGATCCGTCCATCTCGGGAAGGCCGTGCCGACTAATTACTCCATCAACCGCAGATTCTTTGACAAGCGCGATACACTCCGCTGCCGATGTCACCGTAAGGGTCCCGAAACCGGCCGACGTAAGTGCGTCCGAGAGATGTGTCTCAAGTCTCCCGTCTGGGTCGACAAGAAGTACTTGCGGTTCCTCTCCCGGAGAAGATTTCATACCATATCCATCGATTCAATGACTATTAATGTGACTCAAACTCTCTATGGCCATCTCAAAGCGATTTGAAATCTCGGGATAGTAAAGCTCTCCACAGACACAACTGATCTGTTACTGGAACACGTTCAGTCAGCTAGAACTGCGTTCCAATCAGGTAGCTATACTGAACGCGCGTCGCACCCAAACCTCACCCAAGGCGTTTCCGGACGATGCACTGGCGTCGATTCGGGAAGCCGTCGAGGCCGTCCCGGCCAGCGTCTTCGACGGCTCAACGAAACACACGGAGGTCGTCGGATTCGATGCCGCAATCGCCGACGGCCACAACCCGAACTGCAAGCCTGGTCGCATCTGGGTTTCAACTACAGCGTCGACCTCTACGACGGCGACGCCCGCATCGCCATCGAGGTCGAGAAGAGCGAGCAGAAGAACGTCAGCGATGACCTCCTCAAGTTCCAAAGGGGTACCGTACGAAGAAGGACGGCCAAAAATCGAGTTCGGCTGTTTGGTGGTACCGGTGAACTATCTCCGGCGGCATAACCTCTACTAGCACCGCCTGACTCGACAACCTCATCGGTTGGTACCTTGGTCATATCTAGCGGTTAAATAACAAATGGCTTTATCGAATAGGGGGTTAGATAATTAATTAGCAATGTATCTACATTCCAATCTGGGCCAGTACCGACGCTGGAGGCAGATTCGAATCGGCACCAAGTGGAATCGTAGTTGTCCCCCTGTGTTCGAATAATGGCCGCTTCTCCACCCATTCTGGATTCGTCGACTGTGTTGCTCGTCGGGATGAACGACTGGCTCACGCAATTTGCCACGACGCTCAAGAGACGGACCGATGCCAATGTACAACACGTTCGAACCAAGACAGAAGCCATTGGAATCGTCCGGAAGCAGCCTACGGATTGTCTCATTAGCGAGTACGCACTCGACGAGACGACTGGGCTTGACCTCCTCCGAGAAATTCGCGAGGAAACCAGTGCACTTCCCGTCCTCCTTGGGACTACTACCGGGAGCGAAGCCATCGCTAGTGAAGCCATTGAAGCGGGAGTCACCGATTACATCGTTCTCTCGGACCCGGCAGCACAGATGACTGATGAACTCACCGAACGAACCGGACGTGCGATTCGGGCTGCACAGCAATCGGCCACGAACCGGGAGAGGGCTAGGCAATTCGATGCGATGTTCAACGATTCGCGAACTGCGACGTGGGTGCTAGACCCAGAGGGCGTACTTGCCCGGGTGAATGAAACAGCACGAGAGATGGTCGATGACGATATCGACACAATCATCGGCGAACCGTTTTGGACGCTTCCGTGGTGGTCACAGGCCGGTGCGACGAATACGGATGTCCACCAACTCGTGGAGAAAGCACTCAACGGGTCGTTCGGCAAGGCGGTTGTTCCACAACCACCAGAGGCCGATGAACAGCGGGTTATCGACCTCTCTGTCCGCCCGGTTGAGAATGAGCGCGGTGATATCGTTTCAATCGTTGTTGAAGGTGTCGACATCACCGAGCGCGTCGACCTCGAACGGAATCTCCGGCAATCAGAGGAACTCCATCGCGTTACGCTCAACAACATGACCGACACCGTCCTCATCACGGACGAGGACGGTGAGTACACCTACGTCTGTCCCAACGCCCATTTTATATTTGGATACACAGTCGAAGAAATAAGGGGGCTAGGAACGATCAATGACCTCCTCGGAGAGGATCTCTTCGACCGAGAAAAACTCACGGAAGACGGGGTGCTCAAGAACATCGAAACCACGGCGACAGACAAAGCTGGACGTGAGCATACGCTCCTCGTCAACGTTCGCGAGGTTTCGATCCAGGATGGCACCCTTCTTTTCAGCTGTCGGGAAATTACGAAACGCAAGCAGCGTGAGGAAGCTCTCGCCACGCTCCACGAGACGGCCCGCGACTTCCTCTACGCAGAAACCCATCAGGAAATCGCCCAGCACGTCGTCGATGACACACCTGGTGTACTCAATCTGGATGCGAGTGCGGTCTATCTCTTTGATGGTGAGGCCAACACCCTTCGGCCCGCAGCCCACTCAACAACACTCACCGAGCTGAACGGCCCACTCCCAACTGTACACGCCGACGGTGAAACGCTCCCGAGCTACAGTTTCGTCGAAGACGAGGCGCTGTTCTTCGATGACGTTCACGATGCAGACCGGCTCGAAAACCGGGCTACTGACCTCCGAAGTGTGGCCTATATCCCGCTCGGCAGCCACGGCGTATTCGTTGCAGGTTCGGACCAGATCGGTGCGTTTGACGACGTAACGCGAGAGTTAACCGATCTGCTCGCGGCCACTGCCGAGGCAGCGCTTAATCGCGTCACACGGGAATCACAACTTCGGGAACAGGACCGAACACTCCAGACGCAAAACAAGCAGCTTTCCGCTCTGAATCGCATCAACGAGATGATTCGGGAGATCGACCAAGCCCTCGTGCAAGCGGAGACTCGCGAGGAAATCGACCACACGGTCTGTGAGCTGTTGACTGCCGACGACCGGTTCCGATTCGCCTGGATCGGGACGAACGATCCGACGACCAACATTATCGACCCCCGAGCTTGGGCAGGCGACGAGCAAGGGTACTTGGATAGTCAGTCCTTTGCCGTTCGAGCCGCAGGAACAGAGCCAGCCGGTCAGACCGCCGCTACCGGCGATGTGACGATGGTGACGAACGTCGCTGCTGGGCTTCGTGACGAAGCGTGGCGGAAAGACGCTATCTCTCGGGACTACCTTTCGGTATTGAGTATCCCACTCGTGTACAATGACCTCATGCACGGTGTGTTAACGGTGTACGCACCGACCCAGAATGCGTTCGACGAGACGGCGAAGGCGGTTCTGGGGGAACTCGGCGAGACCATCGCGTCCGCGTTGAGTGCGATCGAACGGAAGAATGCATTGCTCTCGACGTCGATGACCCGCGTCGAATTCACCATCGAGGATCCGAAGTTTGTTCTCTCACGGCTTGCACAGGACGCGGAGTGTACTCTCTCATATCAGGGTGGTGTCCAGCAATCCACAGAAGGTAGCTACGTATTCGTGACCGTCGAAGACCGGGTAGTAAACGATGTAGCGGACGCCGCCTCGCAGTTGGTCGGGATCGACGAAGTGCAACAGATCAGCGCGGATGGTGAGGAGGGCGTTCTGCGGCTTCGACTCACACAGCCGTTTCTCGCTCTGGAGCTGGCTGATCACGGTGCCGTCTTCCGCGAAGCGACTGCTAATCCGACCACGACGACACTCATCATCGATATCCCAGAGAGCATCGATGTTCGAACGATCACACAGCTCGTCCGTGAGACGTTTGCTGGCGTGGAACTGCGCGCCAAGCAGACACTCGATCAGACTGCAGAACACAATCTCTATTCGGAGTTCCTGGATTTGGTGACAGAGCGGCAACTGGAAGTGCTCCAAACAGCATACTACAGTGGCTTCTTCGAATCGCCGCGCGAGAACACGGGCGAAGAGGTAGCGGAGACACTCGGCATCTCCCCACCCGCGTTCTACCAACATGCCCGGACCGTCCAACGGAAACTGTTTACTACACTATTTGAAGGGAACAATCTCCCAGTCGCCGCGCCTGCTGATATGGTTTAATAACAAACCTATTGGTCACTCTAATGTTTGATAGTCAACAGCCAAGTATTCCCTTATACACTTATTATACCCTCATAGAGTGCGCCACTCCACCCCGGCAGCACTCGTGAACTTACAATGAGAGATGTCAACTCTGAACCAGACGAGAAAACACCCTACGAGTGCTTCGAGTGTGGCAGTATCATCATTGCCGAAGATCGCCCTGCCCAGTGCCCCGACTGTGGCGGGCCGGTGAGAAACCGCCGAATACCGCTCGAATGACTATGGCATCCGAATCCACTACGAACTCCGATAAGATGGAGAACTCGACAGTAGAACCTGTTGAGCCGGAATCAGCGCTTGAAACGGCCCGCCGCCAGCTTCACCACGCCGCCGACCACCTTGATTTCGACCAGCATATCATCGAGCGTCTCAAGCACCCAAAGAAGGTCCACGAGGTTACTCTCCCGATCGAACGTGAAGACGGTACCGTTGATGTCTTCACCGGGTACCGCGCCCAACACGACAGCGTCAGAGGCCCATACAAGGGTGGCCTGCGATATCACCCCGACGTAACCAGAGACGAGTGTGTCGGCCTAGGCATGTGGATGACCTGGAAATGTGCGGTCATGGACCTCCCGTTCGGAGGCGCCAAAGGTGGCGTCGCTGTCAACCCGAAGGAATTGAGCACGAAAGAGAAGGAACGGCTCACCCGACGGTTCGCACAGGAAATTAGGGATGTTATCGGGCCGAATCGGGATATTCCTGCCCCAGATATGGGTACTGACCCACAAACGATGGCGTGGTTGATGGATGCCTACTCAATGCAGGAGGGCGAAACAACACCGGGAGTCGTCACTGGGAAGCCGCCGGTGGTCGGTGGAAGTGAAGGCCGCGAGGAAGCACCCGGTCGGAGTGTGGCGATCATTACGAGACAGGCCTGCGAATACTACGACAATGACCTTGAGGGTACGACGATTGCCGTCCAAGGATATGGGAGTGTCGGTGCGAACGCTGCCCGCTTGCTCGACAAATGGGGAGCCACCGTCGTCGCGATCAGCGACGTGAATGGTGCGATGTACGACTTGGACGGAATTGATACTGCCGTCGTACCTTCTCACGACGAGGAACCCGAAGCAGTCACGGAATACGCGGATACCGTGATCTCGAACGACGAGTTGCTTACCCTCAATGTCGACGTACTCATCCCTGCAGCCCTCGGAAATGTGATTACCAGCGAGAACGCCAATGAAATTGCTGCTGACCTCGTTGTCGAGGGAGCGAATGGCCCTACCACCTCAACAGCCAGTACGATTCTGGCTGATCGGGACGTCGCTGTGATTCCTGATATTCTCGCCAACGCTGGTGGTGTCACTGTCTCGTACTTCGAGTGGCTCCAGGACATCAATCGCCGGTCGTGGTCGCTTGAACGCGTGAACAATGAGCTCGAAACAGAGATGCAGGCCGCCTGGGATGCAGTTCGAGCAGAATTCGAGGAGCAAGACGTCACCTGGCGTGATGCAGCCTACATCGTGGCACTGTCTCGAATTGCGGAGGCCCACGAGGCGCGGGGACTTTGGCCGTAGGGAGATGGACTACCAACCATTCAGACGGGTCCGAAAGCCAACCACCCCGTTTGAGAGAGGTTTTCTTCGCCTGTATCAACTGGTTACTTCTGGAGCCATTCTTTGTACTATCTGCTTTCTCGGATACGTCGTTGTCGGCTTCAGTTTATCGTTCGTTGGGGTCTATGAACCAGCGTATTCCGTGATGGGTTTCACTGACCCGTTTTTCACGGGCCTGATATTCCTGACAGGTCTCTTCATCTGTGCGATATCGGGGATGCTCGCACTGCTTACCTTTCTCCTTAGTCCCAACGATTCAAAGGCTAATTTCGTCGTTATGGTGAGTTTGATCTCGTTTGGGTTTGGGGCCGCTACCATGCGAATTACATTTGGAGCCGTCCAAACGTGGTTCTCTGAAGCCGCAAGTATATTGCTGTAAAACAAAACTATTTGTATAATACAAAAACTACAAGCAATATATTAAGTAAAGAGGAGAATTAATGATACTCAGACGCAGGGTCAGCTACCGATGACAGCGCGTTCTGTGAAAGAGATTGATCCATCTACGCCCGAATTCGTTCGAGCCAGATCGTCCGATCCTCGATACACACAAGTCCAGCATCGACTGCCTCTCTGGCATGTCTCAGCCAACGATGGCTGTTCTTCGTTCTTACGACAACTGCATCATTGAGGGGGTTGAGTATTTTCAGTCACTCGATGTATCTCAATCCCAGACTCGATGTATCTCAATCCCAGACTCGATGTATCTCAATCCCAGACTCGATGTTGCCAATCACCCCGACTAATCGAGTTCCAAAGCATGCGGACTACTGTGTCTTCACGAGCGAGACGGGTGTCGACCTAATTACGACTGCGGGGTGGGAACAGCGGGGAACCACTGTTTGTGCGGTCGGGAATCAGACTGCGACCGCTGTCGAACTCCCCCTGAGTGTATACGGTAGTGACGTACTGTACTGGTTCAAGAACTAGAAACAGCGGGCGCAGTTGTCAGTTACACAGCTTGCCGAGGCAACCGTTCGTCGAATTCGCGAAGCTCGACAGTGAATCTCGTTCTGTCCCGCTTGGGTTCTTCCAGCAACGTTATCCAAGGGAATGCCACGAGCAAGGCGAGAAGGAAACACGCGAATGGAGCCGGCCAGTCCAGTGTTACAAGTGCCCCACTGAGCAGCGGATAGCCAACTGCATCAACTGCGAGAATCGTCGCGTTCGTTCCGATCAACATGTGTCGTTGGTTACCGGTAAAGAGGTCGCCAAGGAGTGTGACCGTGAGCATCACAATCGCACTACTCGCCGCGCCGACGAGTCCCGAAGAGTTCGTCTCCATTCCATTTATCCTACTCTCGCTTGATGGCCGCTCGCCGGTCTTTTTCGATGGGTGCGCCGACCGTGTTCTCAACTCAACCCACGACCGTAATGGTTCTGAACACCCTCGTCCCCGAGTACCTTGTGAAGAACAAACCCCGTGAGTGCAGGCCGTTCACCAATGCGGCAGTGACAGGGCCAGTGCTGAACATTGTGAGGCCAGACAAAACCCCCGAGTGCCGTTCCAAACAAGTATCCCATCCACGAACTACTACGCAGTTGTGACTGCTCCCACGTTCGACGAATACGATCACGACGCACATCTGCGCGAGACTTTCGAACTGGCGCGTGAGGCTGCCGCCCGTGGCGACGAACTGTTCGGCTCCGTGCTCGTCCGCGACGATACAGTTATTATGAGCGATTCGAATCGCGAGATCACGGACGACGACATCCGGCGCCATCCCGAACTCCACCTCGCTTACCGTGCATGCCGGGAGTTCGATCCCGATGAACGTGCTTCTATGGTAATGTATACAAGCACCGAACCCTGTCCGATGTGTGCTGGCGGGATGACGACAGCTGGGTTCGGACAAATCGTCTACAGTGTCGGAAGTGATGAAATCGCCGCGTTCACCGGAAATGAGCCCGTAGTCTGGTCCACAGAGATCCTTGCTGGAGTCAGTGACGTTGTCGGGCCGCTGTTGAACGAGGAAGGTCGCCAGATCCACCGGGAGTACGACTGGTGACCCCCGGTCTTCGTTTGATGAGTCCTGTTCTGTTTCACAATACAAAATTCCTATCTATATCTCAAGGATAGGTAAACCGCCAAGTTGAATACGGTGATAACTGACTAGAATAGTGCTGAGTGCCTCTAAGCCACCAGCATTGGCGTGTCTCAGGATGCCCGGCCTGATACACGCCGAAGGTACCCCTTCACCTTTCACTCTGAAGTAGAACCGTCATTGTGTCCTGACTGACATCATGAGTTTGTCCGCAGATTTCTCGACCAGCCCTAATTGGAGCCGGCGGCGCGATTGAGGTTCTTGTGTACCATTCCACCCCCCTCCCCCCCTCCAGAAACCAGAGCCTGAGGGTGGTTGTTGGTGTTGTCCGCCAACCCGTGGTTACTCGTCGATCGTCCAGATTGACGGCGGAACGTTCTTCATGGAGTCTGATTTGAGGTTAGCAGTAAGTGATTGGATAGGCAGTTTGACGGGTAATAGCCGATCTCGCCGCAATACCCTGAAGAACGTTTAACTACCGAAGAGTAAAAGTGATATTATATGAACGGTTCTCGTCCCCCTCCAACCTCTGCCGATGATTTTTACCAAACACTAGTGGAAAATGCGGCAGAGGGGATGTTGACAATCGATGCGGACAGCAATATCGTGTATGCTAATCCGGCCGTTGAAGACATTCTCGGATATGCTCCCGCTGAATTGATTGGCAGTTCGAAAATGAAAATCATCCCAGAGCGCTTAGAAGCAGTCCACGGGGCTGCATTAGCCTCGTATGTGGCGACAGGAGAGCGCAATATCGACTGGGATGGGATCGAGCTCCCGGCGTTGCACAAGGACGGACACGAAGTTCCGACGCTTATCAGCCTTCGTGAACACGAACACAATGGCGAACAGTACTTTACTGGCATTATTCGGGACATCACCGAGCAGCGAAAGCGGGAGTCCCAGCTTCAAGACCAGAAGGATCGGCTGAATGAGTTCGCCGACATCTTAACACATGATATTCGGAATCCACTCTCTATCGCCTACGGGTATACTGAGATCGCCCATGAACAGTCCGAGACCCCTGAGCTGGAGCGAGTTTTAGCGTCACTTAGTCGGATCGATAATCTCGTTAGCGACATTCTTGCCCTCTCAAAAAAGGGTGAAGTCGTTGGTGAGACCGAGTCGGTTGACATCCGTGAATGTCTCCGTGCATCGTGGAGTAGTATTGAGACACAGCAAGCGACGCTCCAAGTTGAAGATGACCTTGGAGTAATAACCGCGGATAAGAGTCGTTTTCAGGAACTACTAGAGAACTTGTTTCGCAATGCCGTTGAACATGCTGGTGCTGGGGCGACTGTGACTGTTGGAAGCCTCCCTGACGATACGGGACTCTATATCGAAGATGATGGCCCCGGAATCGCTGAGCCGATTCGGTCAGAGATATTTACCCATGGATATTCGACAACTGCTGACGGAACTGGCTATGGGCTCTCGATCGTCTCTCAAATTGTCGAGGGCCATGGTTGGGATATTGCCGTTACAACGGGTTCTGAAGGCGGCGCACGATTTGAGATCACGTGGTGAGAGTTGGACGACGTTTGCTGAGTTAGTTTTTGGAGAGCATCTCTAACGGCCTCGTACTGCTGCGATGTTCGAAGCAAGCGTGTGATACTCTGTTGTTTGTGTTTCTTTTGGGATGGAGACGAGGGTCACGTCCTCAACGATCTGGATAGCAAGCTAGCGAGTAGAAACTAGCAATCTCTCGTGTTTGGGAGGTGAGCTGTGTAGGTACGTTTGGGGGGCGACTGCTCGGGTTGTGCGCGCTCCGGCGGGCAGCCCGTTCCTGCCGGGCCCGGGCGTTTCGCGCTGCCGTTGCGTCTGCGACGGACGGGGCACGGTCGCGGGGCCGGGTCGGGCCGCGTGCAGCCACCCGATACCGATCAGCCCCGAGGGCGGGCCTGCGAGCGCTCGGCCCGCGACCGGGCCGTGACCGAGACCGGGCTGGCTGCATCTTCACCAGCCGTTGGGTCGGCGCTCCCTCGCTGCGGTCGCGCCGCCGGCCGGCTGGCTCAGACGTGGCCGCTTGCGCGGTCCGGGCGGGCTGCTCGCCGTTCGGGCGATTGCCCTCACCCCTCGTTCGCCCGGGCTGCGGTGGCTACTGGGGGCTCGCCGTGCTCACCCCCAATATGCCACGGTCCGGGGCTCACTCAGGGCTGGCTGTGCGGCCTGCCGGGCGTGCGCTCAAACTCGGCCGCGACGAGCTGTGGGTCCGCGGGCGTCCAGCCCGCACCGGGCTGCCGCACGAGGCGTTTCCGTTGCGTCTGCGACGGACGGGACAGGCTCGTGCGGGTCCGGGCGCGGTGCTGGTCCGGCGGGTCCTCGCTCTCTGCGGCCTCGCTGTGGCCGTATGCGACGCCGTTCACCACCGTATACCCCCCGGCCGTGCCGTCTCGGCGCCGCGGCCGCTTCCGTTGCGTCTGCCGACGGACGGGCGTCGGCGAGGCGCCGACCCGCGGTGACCGGCTGGGTATATGGCGGTGACCGCGCGCTCACCTCGAGGTTCACCCCCCGCACTCGTTTGTTGGGGTGCCGTCGGTGCCGCGCCGCGCCGGACAGGGTCCGGCGTGAAGGCGCGGCGCGGGCACCTCGGTGACGGCGTCATCGGTCGACGTCGGAGCCGTGGCTCAAGCAGGTTGGTTCGTGAGAATCCCGCGAATAGGATCGCGGGTGTCGGCGCGTGAGCGCCTTCAGGAACGTGTCAGTTCCAATGTCTAGTAACAACTCCAGTCGAAAGGTAGTTTCGGTGGCTGAACAGGCGTTCGAACACGCGGACGAGACGGCGGTCGACGAAGACGGGTTTGAGGTCGTCGACGAGACGCCGCAGTTCCAGGCGACGGTGCAACAGGAGATTCAGGCAAAGGTGGATGCGAACCACCCAGATGGGATCGCAGACACGAGCGACGAACGGATTGACGGCGTGACGTTGGCCCAAGAAGAGCGCATTCGAGCGCGGGAAGCTGAACTCGAACGGATTAGTGCCCGTGCGGAACTGGGGTCGCAAGAGGGTCGTGAGGCGCGGTCGCGGGTGATTGCGGCCGAGCGGAGCGCTGCGCGACGGCGGCAGTTCCAGAAGCGCGCAGCGAGTGTGAACCCGATGGCTGACCCCGACCGGGCGGATCCCCGGACGGAGTTGACCCAAGCACAGTTGGGCGCAGTGAATTCTCAGGCAAAACGGTTGGCAGAGAAGCTGGATGGCTGGTCGCGAGCGGCGATCAGTCGGCGGCTGAGCGAGGCAGTGTTGGGTGGCAAGGACATGATGTCAGCAACTGTGAGCGTGTTCGAGGAACTTGAGGGTGCACCGGGGACGATGGTGCCGATCGGGAAACTGGAGGGTGTGTCGCGACGCGAAGTGTGCGTTGAAGGGACGTTGACGACGGTGTGGGAGTCGGAGTCGCCGGCGATTCAGCAAGCGGGGCTCCTCGAAGACGAAACTGGGCAGGTGAAGCTGACGAGTTGGAAGGCCTCGGACGTGCCGTGGATTCGCGAGGGCGAACGTGTGCGGATTCACGGAGCGGCGCGGAACTGGTACGACGGGCGCGTCTCGGTGGCACTGACGGGGTGGACGACCGTGATGTTCCCCGAACGCGACGCCTGGTGGGACGCCTAACGGCGCGAGGCAGCCCTCTTTTTTGTTGGTGGCCGGGCCGACCCAGACCCCACCGCCCCACCCTCCGCTCCGTGCTCGCTCCTTCGGAGCTGCGCGCGCAGCCACGACCTCATTACGTAGGTCAAGGATTCGCGGAGGGCAGTGTCGAAAGACCGACCAGAGAGAGTTTTTCTGCGCTAGAAGTCGGCGGAGGCGTACATGATGGACCCACGAGACACACCAGGATACCGACTGCATCGCGCACTCAGCAACCTCAACAGCATCGACATCGACCAACTGGACTCACCCGACCGAGAGCGAATCGTTGACGCCACCACGCTTCTGGAACAGGTGGGACTACTCACTCGGCCAGATGCTTCGGAGAAAGCAAACACCAAGGCCGAATCCTGAGGAAAGGATCGGTCGAACAGCGTTGGTTCAGCTCCTCTTCCAGTCGGTTTTATTCCCCCCGAAAGGGTGCGGGGGTAGGAAAGTGCCCTCGAGGACTAACAATGGCAACACTCCAAGCAGCCACGACGTCGACCGGCGCGACCGTAACCGATGCACAGGCAGTCCGCTAACTCTGCGAAGCACATTGCTTCGGGACCCTGAATTGGGAAGTAGACGAAGAAGGTGAGCTCATCATCTGGGGCTACGACGCCTTCGAGATCTACGAAACTCGTGAGATGGGCTTCCAGACTACGAAGGTGGTTTCGTCACTCACGAGTTCCCCCGAAAGCTGGCCAACTATCTAGAGTCCGGTGAAGAACTCGAGATCCAGTCTGCGGGGTACACAAAGTGTTGGTTCGGTTCTGGCGAAGTGATACGTCGTTCGCGACGGCGAGGTCCTCTACGCAGACCTCAGCACTCTCAAAGCGATAGAGGGGTAGCTGAAAATGTTTCTCAGTGGCCATCGGCAGTTCCACAGTTCTTAACAAAAGGTGGGCTACCAACGAATGTCCAGCAAATGCCCCGGCGACGACCTGTCAAAACATCTAATCGACATCTCAAGGATAGACGTAACCGCCAAGTTGAAGACGGTCGTAGATCACTACAATCGTGCTGAGTGCCTCTAAACCACCAGCATTGGCGTGTTCCAGGATGCCCGGCCTGATACACGTCAGAGGGTACCCCTCCCTCTTTCATTCTGGAGTAGGACCGTCATTGATTTTTGACTGAAGTCATAGCTCTGTCCGTAGATTCCTAAACTACCCCGAATTGGCGTTGGCGGCGTGGTCGAGATTCTCGTATCGGTGTTTCGATGGGTGTATCTTGCGTTTGGGTTACTGGTCGTCAGCGCTGTCCTTGCTGCTTGAGACGATGGACTGGTTCGAACGTGGCTGTTCGTATTCTCCTTTGCCGCTGGGTTCGGGATTCACCTCGCTGGGGTTGGGATTACTGGGGCTTCGCTAGGGCTAGTCTTTCGCATCGCATGGGCAGGACTGGTTGGTTTGAGTGCTGCGCTTATACCCGGCACTCTCGGTGGCTCACTTAGACTAGGAATCAAACGCCTCAGGACGGGTCGTGAATTTCGGATCCAAATAGGTGCCTGCCTCACTTGTACTGGGTGTCGAAGAAAACGGTCACTCGTCTCGTAGTAGTCAGGTGGTAAGTTCGCTGGTGTACTGCTGTTCCCAGTCGTCACGGGCTTCGATTTCCCGGCGACCTCTGGCTGTGATCGCGTAAACGTTCGTTCGACGGTCCTTTTCGCCTTTGTCGAGCAGTCCCTTCTCAACGAGCGTATCGAGATTGGGGTACAGCCGACCATGGTGGATCTCGGTTTCGTAGTAGTCTTCGAGTTGGTCTTTGATTGCGAGTCCGTGTGGCTCGTCCAAACCGGCGGTGACGTACAGCAGGTCGCGTTGGAACCCGGTCAAGTCGTGCATTTTGCTGTCCGTAGCTAGTTTAAGAATACATATACGTTTGTTGGCCATCGGCCGGGTTTCAGAGTGGCCTCACTGGACGAACGTTTATATCCGAACGTACAGCCACGACGCGGTATGCCACCCTACCGTGACCGGACCGCTGAATTTCGACCGTATGGCGAAGCGATGCAGATTCCGGACGCGCAGTTGGAACCCGACCACACCGAGCACGGTGACGCAATTCCAGAGCATGACTACCCCGTTGGTGACGATATAGACACGGACATCTGTCAGACCTGTGAGCGGGCCATTCCTCGGAACCAGAGCCAGTGTCGGTTCTGCCTCGAACAGGATGTCTCGGTCCTAGATCGCACCTCAGAGCCCCGCGAGCAATCACTCCACGGCATCGTCTGTTTGCTCGTCACCTCACAGTCCTTGCGTGGGGCGGTCGGAAAAGGGACTGCCGCAGCACGCTTACTGCAGCGTTCTCACTCGTCACCCATTGACGAGTGCACGCCCATCGCGGCACTTGAACAGTCGCTCGCAGAGCCACTCCGGAGGCGATGGGGTCACCTTCCGGACGTTGTCCCAGTAACTGGGTCACGTGCGGATGGATTCGTGGAGAAAGCGAGGACAGTCCCGCTGTGGTCCAATTCTCCTTCGACGGAGGGTTCTGCCTCCCGGTGGTACGACGCTGCTGGGACGCAGATTACTGAGGACTCCCGTCGTGAGCAGTTGCTCTCGGACTCAGAGACGTGGGTTGTCCCAGCGATTGCACTTCGGCGAGCGTCTGCTGATACCTCGTCGTCACAGTCGTCGTCAGCCTCACCAACACGGCAACTGCTCCGCTGTCAGTCGTGTGGCGAGCAGACACCGCATCGGTTCGACTCACGCGACGACAGCCCACCCGCAGCGTGGGCTGGTGAGCCTGTCTGGCAGTGTTCCGTGTGTCGAACGCCGCAGTACGGACCTGACCCGGGTGCTTGACGTTGACACGAGTGGCAGGTCATTCCAATGGTACCTGATTGTGAGGGGTTCACCAACCACCTCGGGTGCAACTGTACTCGTGATTTCTGGCGTGTCGTAGTGGGTTGTGTTTGTGTGCGCCGGCGATAGGCGCCGGCGCAGGGGGTCGGACAGACATCGACTCCTGAGTCGGCGAGGTGACGACGAATGCACCAGGTAATCTACGCTCTCGTGACTGCATCGGCAACAGACGACGCCCTCTCGCGGGCCGCTGACGTATTTGACCAACTGGTGGGTGCTGCCCCGCACGCCGAGGCGGTGTTTGACTACTATGTGACGTTCGACGACGACTCAACAACGGTCGCCGGCAGCGCCCGGTGGGGTGACCTCCCGGCTGCAGAGCCCGTTGGCTCGGAGGACGGCCAGGAACTCCTCGAGAGCGGGTGGCAGGCGACGACACGCGAGTTCGAGCGGAATCTCGAGCGTGTTCGAGAGGGCGTTGACGACCTCGACGCTGCGGCGATCATGCGCGATGAGGACCTCGTCAGGCATGCGTGCCACAATCTCGGGGCTTACCGCGGACCGGCGGTGTACCTCTACGACGAGTTTGCTGACGGGGTTCGGCATCGCGAGCGGCTTGAGCAACTCGTCGGGTCGAACGACCATCTGTGGATCGTTCCCGCTGATGTCCATTACTGACTTTGGAGGCTGTGTCCAATGGTACTCCTGAGTGAGTCGTTTCCTGATCGTGGTATTGCTGTTCGAATCGTCGTCGACGACGCGGCAGACGGCTATCGCTTTCGTGTCGAATACACGCCGCTGTCCGGCGGCGTGGTAACCGACGAGTGGGCTGTGTTCGGTGGTTCCGTTGGCTATGATGCGTCGGTGTTTGCGACTGACACTGCTGCACGTGCGTTTGTCGAGCGCGTTCGAACGAACTCACACGATGACGTCCTCGCGGAGTTAGCAGTAGACACAGAGTAAATCTTCCTGTGGTGTGTCGCACCCGGACTCATATTGGGATACTACTCTGCAATCACCAAAGGAAGACAGACGAAATGTACTCTCATCCTCTCACTTTCACGATTGTATTCGTGAATTCACAACCTTACAGTCGACGGATTACCGAACTCCTACGACAGGGTACCTCATTCAGCTCTATTGCGCGTTCAGCAGATCTCCACTACGGCGTTGTTTTTGCGCCGCCCAAAGGGGCGGAGGCGCAGTAACAGATGTTGATTCCAACGTCAGTAGCCGAGTTGTCTCGTTTTCCACACCATTCACTCACGATACCTACGACGGTGGTGAATGATTGATGAGTCTCGAGCGCGTGTTCCGTCACGACGAGGCGCTGTTCGAATTTCTGTGGTGTCCGGTGTGTGGCACGGAAGCGTTCACGCACATTCCCTTCGAGGGGGTGTTCTGCACAGAGTGCAATACCAGCGTGACGTGCCGTGAGTCGCCTGAGTCGCGGGGGTACGATGAGGCGGTCATCATCACATTCGACGCGACGACGACGTGGAATCTCCACGTCGACGAGAAACTTCGCCGGCCGCTTCCCGACGACGAAGCGCAAGTTAAGATTCTTGGTGCGCCTGGTGACTACCACGTCGACTGGTGGGCACCAACCACGACTGAAGACTGGACGCCAGTTGAGCGCAACGAGTTCGCTGAC
>NZ_AOLP01000001.1 GCF_000337795.1 Haloferax denitrificans ATCC 35960 | reverse complement strand
CTCATACAGAGCCCACTGGACTTCGGTCCAGTGGGCTTTTTTTCATTTATAGCGAGCGGACGGTCCGCTCGTCCACCACACAGACAGCGACCGCACTCCGGTCGAGACACCGAAAACGCCCGACTCAGGTCGCACACCGTCAGGCTTAAGCACAAGACAGGGATACCAGTAACTGCGCCAAGGTGGCAGAGTTCGGCCCAACGCATCCGCCTGCAGAGCGGAACCCCCGCCGGTTCAAATCCGGCCCTTGGCTTTTTGCTTCGAACGTCGCTCCCGTGAGCGACGCGTCCGGAATCGAATCTGCGAGTGACGACGCTATCGCACGAGTCGTGCTTTGAGCGCGTTGACCGCGTCGACGTCGCCCAGTTCGCGTGCGAGTTCGAGGGCGTCGAGTGCGGTCTTTCGCGCTCGAACCCCTGCTTCGACGGACGAAAAGCACGTCGTAGCGCGCCGTAGTTCGGCGAGCGCCTCGGTTGCGTTGCCGACTTCGCGGAGTGCACCGGCGTACTGTCGGCGGCATCGACCTTCGAGGACCGCCGTCGGCGCGGACTCGGTTGCCGCCGCGAGAAGCGAGAGTCCGTCGTCAGTCTCACCCGACCGCACGTACACGTCTCCGAGAGTCATCTTCGCGAGCGCCTTCGGTTCGTCACCGAGCGCCGCCGCTCGTTCGTGGGCTCGTTCGAGCCACGGTAGCGTTCACCCAGAGAGCCAGGCGAAGCCGTCGGCACGCGCGCGAATTAACACCGTTTCGTCGAGCTCCGCGCCGTCGAGCGCGTCGAGAAAGTCGGACCAGTCGGAGACGAGTCCCAACTGTTCTATGACGCGGTCGCTCGCGCGCGTCACGACCCACCGGATGCGGTGCCGTCGCGCGACTGGCCTGTAACTCGTGATACGTCCGTTCGGCCGACAGATTCAAAAAGTCTCGTCAATCTGCGACCGCGACTGCGCTTCCGCCCCGCCGTATTGAGGGTGGGAGTCGCCGCCGGCGGGCGCGCGACGCGGTGACACGCTCCGAGGAAAAGTAATCGTTATACGCCGCGTGGCCCATGCCGAAACCATGCAACGACGCGCCGCGGTCATCTCCGTCGTGTTCTTCCTGGTCATCGGTGCCGGTGCATACTCGCTCATCGCGACTGCATCGACGCCGTCGGTCAGTTTCGAGAACCCCGAGTACTCGCTGGCACAGGGAGACGAGTTCTCCGTCCCCGGTAGCGACCAGGCGTACACAGTATCGTCGATAACCGAAGAGGAGGAGTCGGGCGGCCACGGTGGCGGCACGACGCTGGTCCGTTCCGGTGAGCTCACGTACGTGAACGAGTCGGCCCGGTACACGGAGACGTGGGACAACGAGAGCACTGTCACGCTCGACGGCACCGACTACCGTGTCGAAATCGCCAACGTCTCGGACCCCAGCGAGGCGACGCTGGTCGAACTGTACAACGAGACCGCGATTCTCCAGGCCGACTCGAACGCCGACAACGAGACCGTCACCCGTGACGGCGAGCGCTACGTCGTCATCAACGGCTCGACGCTCGTCTCGGTCGACGAGTACTTCCCGGCCAACGAGACGCGCACCGTCGCCGAGGGCGACTCCTTCGGCTACAACAACCAGTCTGTCACCGTCGCGGCTGTCGAGACGTCCGGCGTGACCGTCGAGTGGTTCGCTCCCGAGGAGAACACCGTCACCGTCGACAACGAGGCGAACCTGTCCATCTCGGGACAGCAGTACCTCGCGTACTTCCCGGACGGCGAGACCCTCGTCCTGACGCAGAACTACGACAGCTATCAGGCCCAACTGTCCGAAATCGAGCACTACCACGAGACGGAAAACGGCCTCTGGGGTGTCGCCATCGTTTCGTTCACCACGAGCATTCTCCTCGTCGGCATGGCGTTCCTCCCGTCGCGGTACTGAACGCCGCGGCAGTCACCGTTTTTCGCGCGCAGTCTTCGCTTCGAGCCACGCGATTCCGATTCCGATAGCGACGGCCGACAGCGACCCGAGTATCTGGAGCGCGGCGACCGCGAGAGCCGAATCACTGGGTGCGTAGCGCCACGAGGCCTCCACGAGTGTCCCGAGGCCGACGAGGACGAGGAACGCGCTGACGGCGACCGACGGCCACGACTCCGTCCGCGCGAGGGCTCGACGAATCATCACTCGGAAGCGTCGCGCCGCGAGGAGAAAAGCGAGACGGGAACACGGCGGGGACACAGCGGGGACAAGCGGGGACACGGTAGAGACATCGCGGGCCGACACGAAGCGGAGACGAAACAGAAACGCCGGGGGCGGTCGGCGAGCGTCGACCGGACCGGGCGACTACCGCCGCAGGAAGTCGAGGAAGTGGTAGTCGTGGTCCGGCGTGTAGGTCCGAAACAGGAGGCTGTTCGTGAGGACGGACACCGACGACAGCGCCATCGCGCCCGCGGCGAACACCGGCTGGAGGAGACCGAGCGACGCGAGCGGAATCATCGCGGTGTTGTAGCCGAGCGCCCAGAACAGGTTCTGTTTGATTTTGGCGAGCGTCCCCGCGGAGATACGGATGGCTTTCACCACGTCGAGCGGGTCGTCGCGCATGAGCGTCACGTCGGCGGCCTCGATGGCCACGTCGGTGCCGGAGCCGAGCGCCGTGCCGACGTACGCGGCGGCGAGCGCGGGCGCGTCGTTGACGCCGTCGCCGACCATCATGACGCTCGTCCCGTCAGCCTGCAGAGACTCGACCGCGTCGGCCTTGTCCTCGGGGAGGACGCCCGCGCTGACGTTCTCGGGGTCGATGCCGACCTGCTCGGCGACGGCGCGGGCGGTGCGCTCGTTGTCGCCGGTAATCATGTGGACGGTCACGTCGCGGTCGCGGAGCGCGGCGACGGCCTCGGCGGCCGACTCCTTGATTTCGTCCGCGTCGGCGACGACGCCCGCGAGGTCGCCGTCGACCGCGACGAGCATCGCGGTCTTGCCGTCGCGTTCGAGGTCGCGGAGCGCGTCCTCGGCCGGCGCGGGGTCGACGCCCGCCTCAGAGAGGAGTTTGCGGTTGCCGACGAGGACGGTTTTTCCCTCGACGGTCGCGCGAATCCCGTGGCCGGGGACGTTCTCGAAGTCCGCCGGCTCCGCGAGGTCGAGACCGCGGTCTTCCGCGCCGGAGACGATGGCGCGGGCAAGCGGGTGTTCGCTGTTGCGCTCGGCCGAGGCGGCGTACCGGAGGACGGCGTCCTCGTCGAGCGTCTCGTCGTCGGCGGTGACGACGCCGGAGCCGTCGGCGGCGGGGCCGACGGCGACCACGTCGGTCAGCGTCATCTCGCCTTTGGTGAGCGTGCCGGTCTTGTCGAAGACGACCGTCTCGACGTCTTTGACGCGTTCGAGCACGTCGCCGCCCTTGAACAGGACGCCGTTTTGCGCGCCGATTGTCGTCCCGACCATCGTCGCGGCGGGGGTGGCGAGGCCGAGCGCGCAGGGGCAGGCGATGAGCACGGCCGAGGCGAAGACGACGACGGCGAACTCGAACGTCGAGACCGCGCCGCCCGCGGCGACCGGACCGCCCGCGACGAGGCCCCAAAGCGGGAGCGACCGGATGAAGCCCGCGAGCGCCTCGGGGAAGAGGAACCAGACGACGCCCCACAGGAGGGCGTTGGCGATGACCGCGGGCACGAAGTACGCCGAGATGCGGTCGGCGAGGTTCTGAATCTCGGGCTGGCGGCCCTGTGCTTCCTTGACGAGCGAGACGATCTGCTGGATGGCGGTCTCGGAGCCGACCTTGGTCGCTTCGACCACGAGGACGCCGTTTTGGTTCACCGTCGAGCCGACGACCTCGTCGCCTTCGGCCTTCGAGACGGGGACGGACTCGCCGGTGACCATGGACTCGTCGACCGCGGAGTCGCCGTCGACGACGACGCCGTCGGTCGGAATCTTCTCGCCGGGGCGGACCTTCATGCGGTCGCCGACCTCGACGTCGTCGAGGGGGACCTCGCGTTCGGTGCCGTCGTCGTCGACGAGCGTCGCGGTGTCGGCTTCGAGTTCGAGGAGCGTCCGGAGCGCCTCCGACGCCTGTCCCTTCGAGCGCGCTTCGAGGTAGTTCCCGAGCGTGATGAACACCAAGATGAGCGCCGCGGTGTCGAAGTAGAGACTGCCGGCGAGCAGGCCGCTGAGGACGGCAATCGAGTAGACGTACGCCGTGGACGACCCCATGGCGATGAGCACGTCCATGTTGGCGGTGCGGTTCCGAACGAGCGCCGTGTAGGAGTTCTCGTAGAACTCGCGGCCGAGGTAGACCTGTACCGGCGTGGCGAACGCGAAGCCGACCCAGCCGACGGGGACGCCCGTGCCGGGAATCGTCTCGGGGAGGCCGCCGCCGAACAGGTGGACCGCGAGCATCGCCAAAAGCGGGAGCGACAGCGCCGCGCCGAACAGCGTCAGGCGCTTCTGCCGGCGAATCTCCTCGTTTCGGGCGGCGTCGCGGGCGTCCTCTGCGTCACCCTCGTCGTCGCCGTCGTCTTCGCGGATGGGCGTGTAGCCGGCGTCTTCGACCGCCCGATACATGTCGTCGAGGCTGGCGTCGGCGGGGTTGTAGGTGACGTGGGCCTCGTCGGTGGCGAAGTTGACTTCGGCGGCGACGACGCCCGGCACCGACTCCAAGGACTTCCGGTTCGCGTCGGCGCAGTTCGCACAGCTCATCCCGGTGATGCCGATGGTTCGGCTCTCCGAGAGCGCCTCGTAGCCGGCGTCCTCGATGGCGTCGTATATCTCGCCGAGCGATACCTCCTCGGGGTCGTACTCCACCGACCCCTCGTCGGTGGCGAAGTTGACGCTGGCGTTCGTCACGCCGCTGAGCGCCTCCAACGCCTCGCCGACGGTGCGCGAGCAGTTCGCGCAACTCATCCCGCGGATGTCTAAATGGGCCGTTCGGCTACTCATCTCACATAGACGTACGTGCCCCTTGCTTACCTCAGTTGCCCCTTCAGAACCGAACGTCCGTGAGGGGCGGAACTTTAGATTCGAAACCGGCGGGTCAGACGCTCGGTCGCCGCCAGCACCGCCCGCCCGTCGCCCGCCCGCTCAGTCGTCGGTCGCGCCGGCTTCGAGGCGGTCGTATCGGTCTTCGAACCGGCCGAGACAGGACGAACAGCAGAAGTGGTAGAGCGACCCGCCGATGTGGGCGCTCTCGCCCTCGCTCGTCACCGTGTTGCCGCACTCGGCGCATTCGAGGGCGAAGCCGGTCCCGTTGACCGTCGGCGTCCACTCGGCGGACTCCACGAGGCTCACCTCGTAGTCGCGGACCCGCGAGAGGTCGACGAGGTCGTCTAACTGGGCGCGGACGGAGCTTCCGTCGAGTCGGGCGTGGGCGGTCACCTCGCCGTCGGCCGCGACGAACAGGTGTTGGACCGGGTCGGCCGCGCGGAGGGCGTCGCGGACCTCGTCGACGAACTCCGGGCGGACGGTCAGCCTGACGATGACGGGCGTCCCGCCCGACAGCGTCGACTGGTCGAGGTCGAGGGTGAACCGACGGATGATGCCCTCCTCGCGGAGGCGGTCGATGCGGTCGGAGACCGCCGGCGCGGAGAGGCCGACTTCGGCGGAGATGTCGCTGAACGGTCGGCGGGCGTCTTCGGCGAGGAGTTCGAGGATGTGGAGGTCGGTTTCGTCGAGCGCGCGCATGGCTCCGTTTGGGACCGCGATGTCATAGGTGTTCCCCGCGTTCGGCTTTCGATTCGAAAGCAGACACCGCCGGTTCGCCGAACCACCGAAAGGGAAATCCACTAAATCGAGAAGCCCCTACCTCGAACCGTATGCCGACAACCCTCACCGTCACCGGGATGACCTGCGAACACTGCGAACAGTGCGTCGCCGACGCCCTCGCCGGCGTCGACGGCGTCGAGGACGCGACCGCCGACCGCGAGGCGGAGCGCGCGACCGTCGAGGGCGACGCCGACACCGACGCCCTCGTCGCGGCCGTCGAAGACGCGGGCTACGACGCGAGCGCCTGACCCCGAGGCGACGACGGGCCGGACCGGGCGAGAAGACTCGCGGAATGAAGACTCGAAGAATCGGACGGCGCGACCGACAAGTCGCTTCGACGCGCCGACCTGAACGGTTTTAGCCGGCGACCCGCTACGCTCGACCATGCACGCGCGGTCGTGGGCGACCGTCCTGTTCGCGCTCGTCATCGGACTCCTCCTCGCGCTCGGCGTCGTTCGACTCGCCGCCGGCGACACCGGGGACTTCGCGCGAAACGCCGGCATCGCCGCCCTGCTGACGATTTTCGCCGTCGCGCTGGTCAGGGACTGGGAGTCGAGCGCGGAGTGAACCGGCGGGCGGCGAGTCGGAGTTGTGCCGGTCCCGCGGAGAACTGTCATCCGCCTGTCTTTCACTTCGGCTGTAGGCGGTTACAAGAGGCCGCGGTTCCAACCCCGTCTGTGTCTCCACCGAGCGACGACGACTTTCGCACGCACTCCCCCACCGCTCCGATAGACGACACGCCCACCGTCTCGTGTTCGCGGTGCGGCGAGGAGTGGGACCTCTCGTACGAACTGGACGAGCTACAGTTGGGCAACCAGTCGGTCGAGCAGTTCGCGCTCGACCATCGCCGCCACACCGGTCACTTCCCGGACGACGTCTCGCCGTGGGTCGTCAGCTGTCGGCGGTGTCCCGACGGCGAGCAGTTCCTCTCCGAGGCCAGCGCCCGCCGGTGGGCCCGCGCGCACGCCCGCCACACGCGACACGAGGTGTCGATGGACCACGCCGACGACGACGGGGTCGTCATCACGCCCGAGTGAGGCTCGGCGGCTAGCTACCCGCCGTCGGCGTCGGTCGTCGGCCGCGCGGCCGGCGGGACCGGCGACCCCAAGTCGAGACGCATCTTCGTGTCCGCGCTCGGTGCGGGGACCGCTTCGAACCCGAGTTCGCGGTAGACGTGGACGGCCCGCTGATTCTCGGGGGCGACGTGGAGCACGAGCGCCTCGCGGTCGGCGTCCGCGGCGTCGGCGAGCGCGTGACGACAGAGTTCGGTTCCGATGCCGCGGTCGTGGCTGTCCTGATGGACGAACACCGCGAGCTCCGGCTCCGGGTCGTCGCTCGCGACGTACGCGGCGTGGCCGACGATTCCCTCGTCGGCGACGGCGACGAAGTTGCGGCCGCGCTCGACGAGGTTCGAGAGCCACGCGGCGATGTGCGCCTCGTCCGCCGGCGGCAGTCCCATCGACCGGGCGGCGGGGTCGTAGTCGCGGTACATCTCTGCGAGGGCGTCTCGGTCGGCGGCGTCGTACGGGCGGACGACGAGCGGCCGGTCGGTCTCGCTGACGAACCGCGGACACCGCGGGGGACAGTACGGCGTCCCGACGCAGTGACTCGCGTCCCAGACGCCGTCGGCACCGCCCGCGCTGTCCGTGCCGGCTGAACTGTCCGTCTCTGCCATACCGGAAACGCGCCGCCGCGACCCTTGAGGCCGGCCGCCGATTCCCAGATTCCGAGGATTCGAAAACCGGTCCGGATTTATAACCTCTCGGCGGCCCACGCTTCACATGTGAGGTGACAGACGATGGCCGCAACCGGCGAAATCGAGATGCTGGGGAACCGGATGGAGTTCGACTACGCCGAGGGCGTCACCGGCTACGTGCTCGTGTTCGCCCGGCTCGTCACGGGGTACTGGTTCCTCCACGCGGGGGTGACGAAGTACCTCGCCGCCGAGCCGTTTAACGCGGGCGGCTGGCTCGTCAACGGCACCGCCGGCGCGCCCGGTCCGGTCCACGCGTTCCTCGCGTGGGTCGGCCAGACGCCGGTGATGCTCGAGTTCACGAACGTCATGGTCCCGCTGGGCGAGACGCTCATCGGGTTCGCGCTCGTCACCGGGGCCGCGGTCCGCCTCGCCGCCGCCGGGGGAGCGTTCCTCATGACGTTCTTCTACCTCGGCAACGCCGAGTGGGGTCACGGGCTTGTCAACGGCGACCTGCTGGGGCTCGTGATGTTCCTCGTCGTCGGCGCGCTCGCGGCGGGTCGCATCCTCGGCCTCGACGCGTACCTCGAAGAGATGGAGTTCGTCCGCCGCCGGCCCAAGCTCAAGTACCTCCTCGGCTGAGGGGGCGCTCCGGCCGCGTTCGGCGCCGTTTCTCTTGGACGACACTGTCGATTATCCGGGACGTGAGCCTCCCTTCGGACCGTTTCGAAGCGTTCCGGTGGTTTAGGAGTCCCTAAAATCCGAAAGTGGTTTATTGTATTAGGGACGCCTAAAACGTATGAACGAAGACGGAGTCGACGTCGACCACGCGTTTCGATGGGCTGTTCTCACGGGGAGGGTCTGAGCCGTGACCGCTCAAGGCACCGGCCCCGAATCGGCGGACGTGGTCGTCGTCGGCGGCGGTCCCTCGGGATGCGCCGCGGCCGTCTTCACCGCGCGTTACGGTCTCGACACCGTCGTTTTCGACCGGGGCAACGCCGCCTTCCGCCGGTGTGCGTACCTCGAAAACTACCTCGGCTTCCCCGCCGGCATCGGCGTGGACACCTTCACCGCGCTCATGCACGAACACCTCGCCGAGGTCGGCGCGGACTACGTCGCCGACATGGTCGTCTCGGTCGGGCGACCGGGCGACGAGGGTGCAGTCGCGGACGCGAGCGAGGACGAGTCGGACGCGTTCGACGCCGACGCCCGACGCTTCGTCGTCCGCACGCAGGAGGGCCGTCGAGTCGAAGCCGACTACGTCGTCGCCGCCGCGTGGTACGACGGCGACTACCTCCGCGGCCTCGACGACGACGCGATGTTCGAGGAACACGACCACCACGGCGAGGTCCACGAGCACTTCGACTCCGACTACGCCGACGACGACGGTCGGACCCCCGTCGAGGGGCTGTACGTCGCCGCGCCCTCGGGCGCTCGGAACGCGCAGGTCGGCATCGCGGCCGGACAGGGCGGTCACGTCGCCCGGTGTCTCATCGAGGACCGCCGGCGCGAGCGCGGCTTCCCCGGCGACCTCGCGCCCCACTACGACTGGCTCCGCGCCGACACCGAGTTCCAAGGCGAGTGGGGCGACCGCGACCGCTGGCGCGAGTGGTTCGAAAGCGAGGTGCCGGACGACGCCGACCTCGACGACGAGCGCCTCGCCGAACTCCGCGAGTCCTACATCGACCGGGCGTTCGACACCCGCCGGACCGCCCACGAGGTCGAGACCGCGGAACCCCGCGGCATCCGCCGCCTCGTCGAGACAATCGGCACGGAGCGCGTCCTCGACGCGCTTCCCGACGAGGCGCTCGCTGACTACCTCGACGGGCGCGAACTCGGGGGTGTCGAGCAGTGAGCGGGACGACGCCGACCGAACAGTCCTCCGGGTCGGCGCTGACCCGGCTGTTCGGCTGGATAGACGGCTCGCTCCTGTCGCTTTGTCTCGCCAGCCTCGTCGTCGTCGTGGCCGGCGGCCTCGTGCAGGTCAGCTTCGGCGCGTTCTCGATGACCATCGGCGAGGCGTGGCGCGCCGTCTTCGACCCCGCGGTCATCTTCGACCCGCACGTCTGGCAGGTGTTCCTCCTCGGCGGCGAACTCCCCGAACTCGGTCGACAGACGCTCATCGTCTGGAACATCCGGCTTCCGCGGGTGTTCGTCGCCATTCTCGTCGGCGCGAACCTCGCGATTTCCGGCGCTATCTTTCAGGCGGTCACCCGGAACGAACTGGCCAGTCCGTTCATCCTCGGCGTCTCGTCGGGGGCCGGACTGCTCATCCTCCTCACGCTCGTCGTCTTCTCGGGGCTCGCGGCGTACCTCCCGCTTCTGGCGGCGCTCGGCGGGATGTTCGCGTTCGTCCTCGTCTACCTCATCGCGTGGAAGAACGGCACCTCGCCGGTCAGGCTCGTCCTCGCGGGCGTCATCGTCGGCACCGTCTTCCAGAGCCTCCAGACGGGGCTTTTCTTCTTCGTCGACGACATCGGCGTCGTCCAGTCGGCCATCGCGTGGACGACCGGCTCGCTCACCGGCACGGACTGGGAGCAGGTCCGCATGGCCCTCCCGTGGTCCATCATCGCCGTCGCCCTCGCGCTCGGAAGCTCCCGACAGCTCAACGTCCTGCTCCTCGGCGAGCAGACCGCCCGCTCGCTCGGGATGTCCATCGAGAAGGTCCGGTTCGCCCTCTCGGGCGTCGCGGTCCTCGCGGCCGCCGCGAGCATCGCCGTCGCCGGCATCGTCGGCTTCGTCGGTCTCGTCGTCCCGCACCTCGTGCGGAACGTGGTCGGGAGCGACTACAAGCGCCTCGTCGTCGGCTGTCTGTTCGCCGGCCCGGCGCTGATGGTCGCCGCCGACGTGGGCGCGCGCCTCGCGCTCAACCCGATTCAGCTCCCGGTCGGGGTCGTCACGGGCCTCGTCGGCGGGCCGTACTTCCTCTATCTCATGCGCAAACAGCAGAACATCGGTGAAGTGTGATGTCGAACCAGCAATCGGAGAACCCCCAACAGATGGCACAACACGGTGACACGGACGCGAACGCGGGCGGAAACGCGAGCGTCGAAGGCGACTCCGACCGCCAGAGCGCGCTCACCGGCGACGCGCTCGAACTCTCGTATCCGACGAGCGAGGGCCCGGTCGTCGAGTGCGACCGAATCGACATCCCGCGCGGCGAAATCACGGCGCTCGTCGGACCGAACGGCTCCGGCAAGAGCACGCTCCTGAAGTCGCTCGCAAAACAGCTCAGCCCCGACAGCGGGAGCGTCTACCTCGACGGGAAGTCAATCTCCGAGTACGACGACAAGGCGTTCGCCCGCGAGTTGGGGATGCTCTCCCAACAGCACGACTCGCCCACGTCGCTCACCGTCGAGGACCTCGTCTACCACGGCCGGTACCCCCACCGGAGCTTCTTCGAGCAGGTCAACGAGGACGACCACGAGGCGGTCGAGCGCGCCATCGACCTCGCGGGCGTCGACCACATCCGCGACAAACAGATCGGCAACCTCTCGGGCGGCCAGAGCCAACTCGCGTGGATTGCGATGGTGCTCGCACAGGACACCGACGTGCTCCTCCTCGACGAGCCGACGACGTACCTCGATTTACACCACCAGCTCCGCGTGCTGGAGACGGTCCGCCAACTCAACGAGGAACGCGGCGTGACGGTCGCGGTCGTCCTCCACGACATCGCGCAGGCCGCGCGGTTCGCCGACTACCTCGTCGCCATGCAGGACGGCGAACTGTACGACTGGGGGCCGCCGCGCGAGGTCGTCACCGAGGAACTCCTCGCCGACGTGTTCCGCGTCGAGGCCGCGGTCAACTACTCGCCCGACCCGGAAATCGTCCCGAAGCACTCGCTGTAGCGGGTCGCGAGTTTCGTTCCGTGCGCTGTGCGGCCGCTCGGCAGAAGCGACTCTACACGCCCCGAGCGCCTACTGGACGGCGACGATTTCGATGTCGAAGACGAGCGTCTTCCCCGCGAGTTCGTGGTTGAAGTCGACGTCGACCTCGTCGTCGCGGACGGCGGTCACGTCGCCGTGAAGCCCGTTTTCGGCGTGGACGTGCAGGCCGACTTCGGGCGTCTCGCCGACCATCCCCTCGAACGTCTCGGGGTCGTAGGTCCGGATTCGGTCGGGGTCGAACTCGCCGTAGGCGTCTTCCGGCGGGACGGTCACGGTCGCCTCCTCGCCGGCCGCCATCCCGACGACTGCCTCGTCGAGCCCCGGAATAATCTGCCCCGCGCCGACGACGAACGTCTGGGGGGCGTAGTCGTCGCGGTCCTTCTCTTGAGCCTCGAACAGGCCGTGCTCGACTGCGACCTCGTACCGCGAGGTGTTGAAGACGGTCCCGTCTTCGAAGCGTCCGACGTACGCGAGCGCGACTCGGTCTCCCGACTCGATTGCCATAGCGGGGGTCGGCGGAGGACGCGCATAAAAGTCGTCATCGAGGCATCCCGGCGGGGGTTCGCGTCACCGCCCCGTGCTCATCTTCCGGGCGTGTTGCGGGGGGAGCCGAAGCTCGTCGAGTCCGGGGAGGTGTTCGATGTTGTAGACGACCTGCAGGTCGTCGGTCACGGGGAGGCTGATACACGACAGCCGGACGCCCTGGTCCAGCATCTCCTCGGAGAGGATGTGGTTCGAGGGCATCTTCACCTCGCCGTCGACGACCGCCACCGCGCAGTTCGCACACGCCCCGCCGCGGCAGGCGAACGGCCAGCTGTGGCCGGCGTCCTCGGCGGCCTTCAGGAGGTTGGTCCGCGGCTCGACGAACACCTCGCCGTAGGCGTCGCCGTCGAGACCGCTCTCGGCGGCCTTCTCGAAGAGGTCGTCGTCGGCGAGCGACCAGCCGCGCTCGGCGAGCACGTCGTAATCGAGGAACTCGACTCGCGCCCCCCGCCGTTCGGGCTCCGGCTCCGAGTCGGGCCCGGAACCGGAACTCGCGTCGTCGGTCCCGGTTCCGGCGTGGCCGTTCCGGGCGGCACCGGCGTCGTGCTGTCCGTTTCGGGTCGCGCCCTCGTCGGTCGGGCGGCGGGCGTCCGTCTCGACGGGTTCGAGTTCGTCGCCGGGCTCGTAGCCGCCCCGAATCGCCTCGTAGGCCGTTCGAACCGCCTGAAATTCCTCCGCCGACCCGCCGTGGTCCGGGTGGGCCGACTTCACCCGCCGACGGTACGCGTCGACGAGTTCGTCCTCGTCTGCGTCCGGGTCGATGCCGAGCGTCTCGAACGGGGAGTCCACATCGGGGCTAGTAGGAACTCGCGAGCATAAATCCACGGCCACCGGCCGTCTCGTCGTGGTTTAGTCCTCGAATCGAGCGCACAGTCCGAGGGACGACCGCGGCCGCGATCCGCGGCGGTTTTGTAGCGGGCCTCGCTTGCTTCGGGTGTGAGACGCGGGGTTCGGTTCGCCGTCGGCGCGGGGCTCGGCATCGGAGCGCTCGCGGCGTACCTCTGGTACGTCGGGCCGGGAGAGGTCGGCTCACGCGTCGCGGCCGTCGCCCCGTGGGCCGTCGCCGTCGTCTGCTGTCTGATGCTCGCCGAGGCGACCGTCGACGGCCTCGGCGTCTGGGCGTCGGTGCGCCCCCTCCGGGGCGGGCTCTCGCCGCGGGCGAGCGTCCAGTTCGCGTTCGCCGGCGACTTCTTCGACGTGCTCAGCCCCGCCGGCCCGGTGAGTTCGGAGCCCATCATGGCGCAGTTCTTCGGCGTCGCGACCGAGACGAGCTACAGCGAGGCCCTCGGCGTCCGCGGCGTCGCCAAGTACGTCAAGTCCGCGGCACAGCTCCTCCTGTCGGTCGCCATCGTCGGCGTCCTCTTTCTCGACGCGCCGACGCCGCGGTTCGTCCTCGTGACGCTCGCTGGCGCGGTCGCCGCGCTGTTGGTCGTCGGTGCCGCGCTCGTCTGGGCCCGAGACGCGCTGTCGGCGGTCGTCGTCGCGGTCCTGACTCCGGTCGTTCGCGTCGTCAGCGGCGTCACCCGCGAGACCCCGCTCGGCCGCGACGCCGTCGCCGACGCGGTCGAGCGGTTCTGGGAGCGCGTCGTCCGCTTCCGCGACGCGCCGGAACTCCTCGTCGTCATCGCGCTCAGCGGCGTCTTCGAGCAACTGCTCACGTCGCTCGCGCTCTGGGTCGCGCTCGCCGGCACCGGCACGACCGTGGCGTTCCTCCCGATTGTCGCCGTCATCCCGCTCCCGCAGGCGGCGAGCGTCGTCCCCGTTCCGGGGAGCCTCGGCGCGTACGACGTTCTTCTCGCGGGTGCGCTCAGCCTCACGACGGGCGCGCCGGCCGCGGGTGCGGCCGCGGCGGTGCTCGTCGTGCGGACGTTCGAACTCCTCGTCTCGCTCGGCTGTGGCGGCGTCGCAACCGGCTTCCTCCGCGGCTTTCGGGCCTGAGGCGAAGTTGGTCGGCCCCCGTCGCGGCGTCGTGAGACGAGGGTAGAGGAGACGAGAGACCGGAAAACCGAGTCAGTCGGCGGTGCGCTCGTGGATGGGGACGCTCGCCAGCCCGACAGCGTTGGACTTCGAGGAGACAGAGAGCGTCGCGTGCCAGCCTCCCTCGGCCGGCGTGACGTGCAGGGAGACGGGCTTCCACGACGACGCCCGGCGGTAGAGTTCGACGACGACCGGCAGTACCGGGAGCCGGCCCTCGCGCGCCGAGAGGGCGTAGCCTTCGAGGGTCAGCTCCGCCGACCTCGTGCCGGCGTCCGGGCCGGGCCGCCACGGCGAACAACTGTACGACTCCACGAGGCAGAGCCGTTCCATCTCCACCAGCGTCGCCTCCAGCGCCCCCGCGGAGTCGGGCCGCGACGCGAGGTGCGAGGCGGCGCGTTCGAGCACGTCCGCCTGCTCGGCCGACGCGAGGTGCACGTGGAGCGCGGTCGCCATGCTCTCCAACAGGCGCAGACAGAGGTCGTCCGCGCTGGACACCGTCTCCGCGAGGTCGAAGTACGCGTCCATCACCGCGGTCTCGACCGCCCGGTGGCCGGCGTCCACGAGCGCCTCGAACACCGCCGCCGCGACCCGGTGACAGAACTCGACCCGCTCGGCGCGGTCGCCGCCGTCCGCACACTCCGCGAGGCCGTCCGCGTCGGGTCCGAGGTCGAGGTCGCAAGACGGGTTCGGGAGCCCCGGCGTCGCCCCGGCGGTCGCCCACCCCTCCGCGGGCGCATTCGCGCTCGCGCCGCCGAATCCCGACTGCGACTCGTACTCCGAGACGATGAGGTCGTAGTACGGGACCTTCGGGTCGTACCGCCGGAGCGCGGAGCGGTACTTCCTCGCCGCGCGCGCGGCGGCCTCGGCGGTCGCGCGGTCCGCGAACCGGAGGCCGTCGACCGGAACGGGTCGCTCTCCGGTCCGTCCGCAGACGAGCTCGTAGCTCCCGTCGTCGCTCGCGAGCGATTCGATGTGGGTCCGTATCTGGGTGAGTGTCGTGCCGACCATGATGTGTCAGTGTGTCCGTTCGCGGGTCGTCGCCGACGCCGCGGTCCGTTCGTCGCTCGCTCGACACATTGTTTAGGCGGGCCTAAAACGTATTGGTTCGAGCGGTCGGTCGGGGGGCCGCGCGAGGCGCGCTTCCCCCGGTCGTCTGCCCTCGTTATCGCACCCGTGTCGGTCGGTCTCGATTCGAATTTGGGCCTAATTTGTGCCCCTCTCGGGGGCAACTCTGCGTCGAGTTCGGCGAATCATTATCCGCCGTTACGCGGGTAGATTCGATAGATGACGCACTCGACGGACTGCGAGACGAACACGCCCTCGATGACCGGCCGCGGGACGACCGCGCCGGGTGCGCGACGATGACGACCCACAACCACACCACGAGAACGCCGGCGCTCCAGCGGACGACGACAGATGCACGTCACGAACACCGGCGGAGCAAAACGGGAGCGCAGATGAGGCAGTTGTTGTGGTGGCTCGTCGGCGGGACCCGCGGCGGGAAGAACCGCCTCAGAATCATCCGCGCGCTGAACGAGCGCCCGATGAACACGAACCGGCTCTCGAACGAACTCGACTTGAACTACAAGACCGTCCAGCACCACCTGGAGATGCTCACGGAGAACGGCGTCCTCACCACCAGCGGCGAGGAGTACGGCAAGCTGTTCTTCCTGACGCCGGAGATGGACGACAACCTCGACCTCCTCGACGACATCGCGGAACAGACCGATATCGAGGATGAGGATGCATGAAACCGCGGCGCTCCGGCGAACCGCCGGGTACACCGCGGTCGCCGTCGCCGCCTCGCTGGGCGTCGTGTTCTCGCTCCCCGAGGCGGGGCTCCCGATGGTCTTCGACCCGCGGACCCCGCTTTTCGGCGCGCTCGTGCAGACGAAGCTGTTCTTCTCGACGTTCACGACGCTCTTACTGCTCGTCCTGCTCGCGACGTACGGCCGCGTCTACCGCGAGTTCCCGAACCGCTTCACGCTGAGTCTCATCCTCTTTACCGTCGCGCTGTTGTTGCACGCGGTCACGTCGAACCCGTTTCTCCCGCTGTTGTTGGGGTTCGGCCGCGGCGTCGAACTCGGCCCCTTCACGTATCTCCCGGACCTCTTTACGAGCGTCGCGGTGGTCATCCTCCTGTACCAGAGCCACAAGTAGGGGCCGCCGCCCGCGATTGGGCCGTCCGAACTCGGTGAGAGTTGTGCCTCATTTGGCCCCGAATTGGTCGTAAGTTCGGAAATCGAATTTTACCTCGCGGCCCGCACCCTGAACCATGAGTTCCGGTAGTGCCCCGTCCAAGCGAGACCGCCTCGAACAGTACCTCTCGGCGCGCGCCTCGGAGGGAGCGTTCTACTTCAAGAGCAGACACATCGCCGACGAGGTCGGACTGTCTTCGAAGGAAATCGGGTCGCTCGTCGGGAGGCTCCAACGCGAGGCGGAGGCCGTTCGCATCTCCCAGTGGGGGTACACCCGCGGCACCACGTGGTACGTCGAGCGCGCCGACTGAACCGGGGAACGATTCGACCGACTGTCCGTAAAAGAAACCGTTGGTGGGGGTCCGGCCCGAAGTGGCAGGGCAACCGGGTCCGAGGCGGTGCGTTGAATCGGGCCGGGGGGAGGGAACGCGGCGGTCGTCGCCCGCCGAACGGGCTGGTGAATACTCGACGGGCGCGACGCGCCGCCGACGGCGGTCGTCACGGGGAGTGTGGGAGGGGGTACCTCTGTCTCCCCGTTCGTCGAATCGGCCGACGGTGAAATAGCGGTTTTCCGAACTTCGGGACAACACCGACCGAACTCCGGCCGAACTCCGTTCGGATTACGCCCAATTCTCGCTCGCGGCGACCCGCGACTCGGTCACGACGCGTCGTTGGCGTCTTCGCCCGGCCTGTAGAACGTCCGGTGGAACATCTTGTAGGAGTCGGTGATGGGGACGATAGTGTAGGTGTCGACCACGTCGCTGTCCTGCAGGAGTTCGCGGACGTAGCTGTTGATACTGCTCAAAGAAGACTGCCAGACGCGAATCAGCAGGTCGTACTCGCCGATACATTCGGCGACCTCGTACACCAGCCCCTCGTCGAGGAGTCGCTCGATGAACGCCGTAATCTCGTCGTTCGTGGCGTGGTTGTCGTAGGAGATGTGGACCTCCGCGTAGGGGTAGTTGGCCGCCCGAAAGACCAACAGCGCGAAGATTTCGAGAATGCCGTCCTCTTGGAGCATCTTGCGCCGCCGCCGCGCGGCCGTCCGCGAGAGCCCGACCCGGTCGGCCAGCTCCGTGTCCGAGATGCGCCCGTCTTTGTTCAGCTCGCGGAAGATGAGGACGTCCTTTTTGTCCATCCGGTCTTCGAGAAGCTCGACAACGCGCGGGTCCTCCATCCACTCCTGCGAATCGGGCATTGCTAGTTTCACGGTTATATCGCTTAGCTTCATATATATGAATGTTTCTTCGAAATCTCCGAATTGGATACAGTATGTGCACGAATCGTTTATTCGTCTCGGGACGACGGGAGACCGAAACCGCAGGCCGTCGGTGGAACGCGCGTTTCGGCCCCCAAACACTTTTACTCCGCGTTCACGGAGGGTGACGACATGGTTCGCGGAAAAATCAATCGAACGAACAAGGCCCTCGCGGATTGGGCCGACATCCTCACTGAAATCGACGAGGTCTCGGGGGAACTCGAAGATTCCGGCTGGGAGACGCTCGTCCTTCACCCGGGAGACGTCTCCACGGCGGACGCGGCGGCGGCCGCCGACGCCGGATTCCGGCTCCTCGTTCCGGATTCCGAACTCGAAGCGCTCGAATCGGCGGTCTCAGGGGACGATGCGGCGTTCGACCAGTTCGAGGTCTACCGCGCCCGCGACACGAACGTCCGAATCTTCGTCGTCGTCGTGAAATCCGAGGAAACAATGGAAGCGGTCCTCTATCCCGTGTTTTACGACGCTGATACCGACGCTTCGTTCGTCGAAACGCTCCGGACCGAATCCGAGATTCGAACGACGGTGAGCGACCTCGGAAACAGTCGCCGCTGTTCGTTCCGACACACCGAACCCGGCCTGTTTCTCCCCCAGTAACTGCCCGCGGGGTCGCTGATTCCGTCTCGTCCCCGACCGCGCTCGCCGCGACGTTCTCGTGATTGGCGAGCAGAGGATGTCCACTATTCTCACGATTAGCTGTGCATATTCAATCTCTGTTGGGGGAGTCAAGACCGAATCGGCTTCTATATCTTCTCGTGGGGCGTATTCGTCAATATCTGTGGGTTCTCGGTCCTATCCAAAATTATTACGAACTAAAAATTAGATGAATCAACTTCTTTTATCGACGATATGTTTAATCACTAGGAAAGGTTTATACGAATGGGGTATCCACAACCCTCCATGCCAACCGGCAACATAGAACGCAGAAAACTGCTGAAACTCATCGGTTCGGGAGCGACGAGTGTCGCGCTCGCGGGCTGTCAGGGGACCCAGCAGACCGAGACGACCGACGGGAGTTCGGGGAGCGACTCGACCGCGACCGAACAGACGAGCGACGACGGGAGCGGCGGGAGCGGCGGAAGCGGCGGCAACGACTTCCACTTCATCGCCGGGCAGGTGTTCGGGACGCTCGACCCCGCAGAGCAGGTCGACTACACGCAGGGGCTCGCCGCCCAGAACCTCTACGACGAACTCATCACGGTCGACGCCGAGACGCTCCAGCCGACGGCCCACATCGCCGAGAGCTGGGACACCGAAGACGAGGGCCAGACGTGGGTGTTCACCCTCCGCGACGACGTGACGTTCTCCGACGGCACGCCGCTGACCGCCGACGACGTGGCGTACTCGCTCACCCGGATGCTGGAACTCCAGCGCGGCTACTCGTCGTTCTGGCTCGACTACCTCGACCCCTCGAACATCACCGTCCGCGACGAGCGGACGGTCGCCTTCGAGTTCAATCAGGCGTACGGGCCGGCGCTGGCGACGTTCGTCCAGTTCTACATCGTCAACAGCGCCGTCGTCCAGGAGAACGAGCAGGACGGCGACTACGGGAACGCCTACCTCCAGAACAACTCCGCCGGGTCGGGCGCGTACGTCCTCGACAACTGGGAGCAGGGCAACTCCATCGAGGCGTCGGCCTACGAGGACTACTGGAAGGGCTGGAGCGAGGACAGCTTCGACACGTTCCGCTCGACGGTCATCACCGAGGAGTCCACCATCAAGACGACGATGCAACAGGGCGAAGGCGACATGACCGACCAGTACATGGGCACGCAGGCGTACGCCGAGATGGACTCGTACTCCAACGTCCGCGTCCCCGAGGTGCCGCAACTGCAGTTGTTCCACTTCCCGCTGAACTGCCAGAAGGCGCCGACCGACGACATCAACGTCCGGAAGGCCATCGCCTACGCCTTCGACTACGACAGCGCCGTCAACGACATCATCGGCGGCGGCGGCGTCGCGGCCGGGCCGGTCCCCCGCGAGATGGCGGGCCACAACGGCGACCTCGTCCCGATGGAACAGGACCTCGACAAGGCCAAGGAGTTCCTCGACAAGGCGGACTACTCCGTCGAGGAAATCAACGAAATCGGCCTCGAACACGTCGTCGTCGCCGGCACTGAACTCCAGCGCCAGATGGGGCTTCTCAATCAGGCCGGACTGAACGAACTCGGCATCGACCTCGAAATCAACCCGCTTCAGTGGGCTCGCCTCACCGACCGCGCGACGAGCGCCGAGTCGACCGCCCACATGACGAACATCTTCCACACGGCGAAGATGCCGTCGCCGGACAGCCACACCTACCTGATGTACCACCCCTCCTCGTTCGGGTCGTACATCTCCCAGTCGTGGTACTCCACCGACGAAATCGCGGCCACCCTCGAAGAAGCGCGCAAGTCCACCGACCTCCAGTCGCGGCTGGAGAAGTACGAGGAGGCGCAGGCGCTCATTGTCGAGGGCATGCCGAGCGTCTACATCGCCAACCCGCCGTACCGCATCGGCATCAACGAAAACGTCGAGGGCTGGCAGTACCGCGGCGTGATGTCGTTCGACTGGGACGTCCACTCCATGACTCGCAGCGGCGAGGGCCGGGCGAAGTAGCCGCCCGACGACTTCCGACGCCCCGCCTCGGGCCGTCTTTCCAACTCACCAATGTCATACGTAGATTACCTCGTTCGGCGCGCAATCCACTCGGTCCCCGTCATCTTCGGGCTGTCAGTGCTCATCTTCCTGATATCCCGCGTGATTCCGGGCGACCCCGTTCGGTTAGCGCTCGGACCGGAAGCAACTGACCAGCAAGTCGCGGCGCTCCGCGCCGAGATGGGCCTCGACCAGCCCCTGCCGATGCAGTACGTCGACTGGCTCGTCGGCGTCGTACAGGGCGACTGGGGAATGTCGCTTCGGACGAACAACAACGTCTTTTCCGACATCGTCGCCCGCCTGCCCGCGACGCTCGAACTGACCGTCGTCACGCTGTTTTGCGCCGTTCTGTTGGCGATTCCGTTCGGCGTCGTCGCCGGCACCAACAAGGACCGCTGGCAGGACCACCTCTCGCGCATCACCGCCCTGTTCGGCGTGTCGATGCCGCGGTTCTGGGTCGCTATCGTCCTCCAAATCGTCTTCGTCGTCAGCCTCGGGCTGTTGCCCCTCTCGGGGCGACTCAGCGACGGCGTGGCACCCCCGCCGGCGGTCACCCGTCTGTATCTGGTCGACAGCCTCATCGCCGGCCAGTTCGGGACGTTCGTCGACGCGGCCACGCACCTCCTGTTGCCGACCGTCGCGCTCGGCCTCGCCACGCTGGCGCAGGTGATGCGGCTCATCCGCTCGGACATGATCGACGAACAGCGCAAGGACTACGTCCTCGCCGCGCGGGCCTACGGCCTTCCGAACACCCTCATCGAATACAAGTACATGCTCCAAAACGCCTTTACGAGTTCACTCACGGTGGTCGGCCTCGCCTTCGGCTTCCTCCTCGGGAACGCGTTCCTCGTGGAAATCGTCTTCGCGTGGCCGGGGATGGCGCGCTACGGCGTTCAAGCCATCCTCTATCAGGACTTCAACGCCATCGTCGGCGTCACCATCGTGGTCGGTATCGGCTTCGTGACCGCCAACTTCGTGGTCGACCTGCTGTACGGCTACCTCGACCCGCGGGTGCGGCTGGAGGAGGGATAGCCGTGTCCACGAAGACCACTATCCCGTTTTTCGACACCGAGAGCGCCGCCCGGAAAGAGCGGATTCGACAGCTCAAACGCGGCTTTCGGACGTTCGCGGGCAACAAGCTCTCGCTCGTCGGACTGGCGATGATTCTGACGCTCGTCGCCGCGGCGCTCCTCGCGCCGTACATCGCGCCGTTCCCCGAACACGCCGGCGCGGGCGTCTACTTCGACCAGGCGAGCGAGCCGCCGAGCGCGACGCACCTGATGGGCACCGACACGACCGGCCGCGACATCTTCAGCCGCGTCCTGTTCGGCGCGCGCCTGTCGCTCCTGATGAGCGGCGTCGTCCTCTCTATCGCCATCTCCATCGGCGTGACGCTCGGGCTCATCGCGGGCTACCTCGGCGGGACGACGAACACCGTCATCATGCGGGTGACGGACATCTTCCTCGCCATCCCGCCCACGCTCCTCGCCATGGCGGTGGTCGCCGCGACCGGCGCGTCGCTGTTCAACGTCATGGTCGCCATCGCCTTCTCGTGGTGGTCGTGGTACGCCCGCCTCGTGCAGGGCGAGGTGCTCTCGATAAAGGAAGACGAGTTCATCGAGTCGAGCCGGGCGCTCGGGTCGGGGTGGATGCGGACGACGTTCCGGGAGATTCTCCCGAACGTCGTCAGCCCCATCACGGTCAAGGCGACCCTCGACATGGGCTTCGTCATCCTCGTCGGCGCGGGCCTGTCGTTTCTCGGCCTCGGCGCGCAACCGCCGACGCCGACGTGGGGCGCGATGATCGCACAGGGCCGCAACTACGTCACGAGCTTCTGGTGGATTGCCGTGTTCCCCGGACTGGCGATTTCCTTCGCCGTCCTCGGGTTCAACTTCATCGGCGACGGCCTGCGCGACGTGCTCGACGTGGAGGTGGACTGAGATGGCCGACCCCATCTTGGAGGTGAAGAACCTCCACGTCCACTTCGAGACCCACGACGGGACGGCCGAAGTGATAAACGGCATCGATTTCACCATCGAGCGCGGCGAAACCGCGGCGCTCGTCGGCGAGACGGGCTGTGGCAAGAGCGTCACTGTGAAGTCCATCATGGGTCTGCTCCCCTCGGCGACCATCCCCGAAGGCGAGATTCGCTACAAGGGCGAGGACGTGCTCTCGCTTTCCGACGCCGAGCGCCACTCGCGGCGCGGCAAGGAGATGAGCATGATAATGCAGGACCCGATGACGAGTCTCAACCCCGTCCTGACGGTCGGCGAGCAGATGATGGACGTGCTGAAGTGGCAGGGGCGGCCGCGGCTGTCGCTGTCGAAGCTCGTCCGCGACGCGCTTTCGACCGGTTCGAAGGCCGAATACAGGCGGCGGGCCATCGAGATGCTCGGCGAGGTCGAAATCTCGGCCCCCGAGCGCGTCTTCGAGAGCTACCCGGTCGAACTCTCCGGGGGGATGCGCCAGCGCGTCCTCATCGCCATCGCGCTCCTGTCGGAGCCGGACCTGCTCATCGCCGACGAGCCGGGAACCGCCCTCGACGTGACGACCGAGGCGAAGGTGCTCGACCTCCTCGACGAACTCGTCGAGGAGCGCGACACGAGCGTCCTCTACATCACCCACGACCTCGGCGTCGCCCGCGAGGTCAGCGACCGCATCAACGTGATGTACGCGGGCGAAATCGTCGAACAAGCGCCGACCGCCGACCTGTTTGCGAACCCCCAGCACCCCTACACCCGCGGGCTGTTGGAGAGCATCCCGACGCTGTCGACCGGCATCGGCGACGGCATCGAAGGGCACCTGCCCGACTACACGGACCCGCCGGCCGGCTGTCGGTTCGCCGACCGCTGTCCGCACGCGGAGCCGGCCTGTTACGACGCCTACCCCTACCCGCGGCAGACCGGTCCCGACCACGCGACCGCGTGCCACCTGTTCAGCGGAACGCCGGCCCGCGAGCGCCACGAATCGCTCGCCGCGGAACGGGTCGACATCGGCACCGCGCCGTGGCTGGCCGGCGGTGACGTGGCCGGCGGCGGCGACGCGCCCGGCGACGTCTCCGCCGACGGAGGGACGGACCAATGAACGACTCAGCGTACACGACCGACTCGACGGCGGCGGCACAGCGCGACCGCGACCTCGACGACCCGATGGTCACGGTCGAGAACCTCAAGAAGCACTTCCCGCTGTTCGAGGGCATCCTCCAGAAGAAGGCGGGGGAGGTCCGCGCCGTCGACGGCGTGAGCTTCTCCATCGCCGAGGGCGAGACGTTCGGCCTCGTCGGCGAGTCCGGCTCCGGCAAGACGACGACCGGCCGGTCGATGCTCCGCCTGACGGAGCCGACGAGCGGGCGGGTCGAAATCGACGGCCAGAACGTCGTCGACCTCTCGGACGGCGAGCTCAAGCGGTTCCGTCGGAACATGCAAATCGTCCATCAGGACCCGTCTTCGAGCCTCAACCCGCGCCACCGCGTCAAGTCGATTATCGAGGCACCCCTGAAGATTCACGACTACGGCGACTCCGAGGCCCGGCTCGAACGGGTCGAGGAGCTACTGGACATGGTGGACCTCCCGCGGGAGTTCATGTACCGCTACCCCGGCCAGCTCTCGGGCGGCCAGAAACAGCGCGTCGGCATCGCCCGCGCGGTCGCGCTCAACCCGAAGTTCGTCGTCCTCGACGAGCCGACGAGCGCGCTCGACGTGAGCGTGCAGGCCCGCATCATCAACATCCTCGAAGAGATACAGGAGGAGTTCGGCATCACCTACCTGTTTATCACCCACGACCTCTCGCTCCTGAAGAACGTCGCCGACCGCATCGGCGTCATGTACCTCGGGCGGCTCGTCGAGGTCGGCGACGTGGACTCGGTGTTCGGGTCGCCCCAACACCCCTACAGCCGGGCGCTCCTGTCCGCCATCTCGACAATCAGCGAGGAGGACGAACTGGCGAAACCCGACCGAATCACGCTCGACGGCGAGGTGCCGGACCCGAGAGAAAAGCCCAGCGGCTGTGCCTTCCGGTCGCGCTGTGCCCACGAGTTCGACGCCTGCGCGGTCGAGGAACCCGACCTGTACGAGCGCGGGCCGGACCAGGTCTCGCGGTGTTTCCTCCACGACGACCGGTTCGAGGAGGGCGCGGAGTGGGAATGACCGCAGAGCGCACGGACCGTCTCGCCGCCCTCCGGCGAGCGCGGCAGAACCGCCCGTGGACCGACGAACTGCTCCGGTCGTGCGCGTCGGACCCGGCGGCGTTCAAGGCCGCCCAGCCGGCGTGTTCGGCCTGCGACCGGCCGTGCCGCGACGACGAGGTCTGCGCCACGGCGGTGGCGAAGTCCGACGGACTGTTCGAATCGATGGGCCGCGACCAGACGTACCACCTGCTCGCGGCGGGCATGAAGCGACTCCGGGCGCGGGGGACCGCGACGCTTCGCAACGCCGACAGACAGCGGCCGAACGCCTTTCTCAGCGCGGCGGCAGACGACGCAGATACCCCCGAGGCACCCCAATGACGACAGACGACACGCGGACGATAACGGCGGAATGGGTCGAAGACATCGCGGTCGGCGGCGCGGTCCTCGGCGGCGGGGGCGGCGGCTCGCTTTCGAAGGGCATCGAGTTCGGCGAACTCGCCGTCGAGTACGGCCGGCCGAGCATCGTCTCGGTCGCCGACCTCGACCCGACGGACGTGGTGGTGACCGTCAGCGGCGTGGGCGCGCCCGCCGCGACGGAGAGCCACGTCGACCCCGCGGATTACGTGCGCGCGGTGGAACTACTCGTGGACAGACTCGCGGCCGACGGGACGACCGTCGGCGCGCTGATGACAAACGAGATGGGCGGGTTCGCCACCGTCAACGGCCTGCTCCAATCGGCCGTGACCGGGCTTCCGCTCGTCGACGCCGCCTGTAACGGGCGGGCGCACCCGACCGGGCCGATGGGCTCTATCGGGCTGTCGCAGGACGCGAACTCGATGCAGGCGGCGGTCGGCGGCGTCCCGGGCACCGCCAGCCGACTGGAGACGGTCGTCGAGGCGGAACTCGGCACCGCGGCGTCGCTCGTCCGGCACGCGGCCGAAGACGCCGGCGGCCTCGTCGCCGTTGCCCGCAATCCGGTTCCCGCGAGCTACGCCGAGGCGCACGCGGCGCTCGACACGTACGACCAAGCCGAGGCGGTCGGTCGCGCGGTCAGACTCGCCGACGACGGGCGCGACGCCGCGGAACGCGTCGCCGAGGTCCTCGGTGGCGAGGTCTCGCTCGTCGGTCCCGTCGAGTCGTTCGCGCTCGAAACGACCGGCGGCTTCGACGTGGGTGAGGTCGAAATCGAGGGGCGCGAACTCACCTTCTGGAACGAGTACATGACGCTCGAACTCGACGGCGAGCGCCTCGCGACGTTCCCGGACCTCATCACGACGCTCGACGCCGAGACGGGGATGCCCGTCTCGACGGCGGAACTCGCGGAGGGCCGGTCGGTCGCGGTCGTCGTCGCGCCCGCGGCGAACCTCTCTCTGGGCGCGGGGATGGCCGACCCCGCGCTCTTCGACCCGGTGGAACAGGCGGTCGGAAAAGCGGTCAAATCACACGTATTCAACTAACGACACTCATGTTCGACAAGATTCAGCAAGCATACGACATACTCAGCCGTCCCGACGCGGACGGCGAACTGGTACGCGACGCGCTCGAAACGTACGGTCTCGAAACCGAGGTGACGACCATCTCGACCGACGAGGGGGAGACCGACTTCGTCAAGACGGTCGTCCCCGGCCGCGACCCGGACGCGCCGACGCTCGGCGTCGTCGGTCGCCTCGGCGGGGTCGCCGCGCGGCCGGCCGAACTCGGTCCGGTCTCCGACGCCGACGGGGCAATCGTCGCCCTCGCGGTCGCGCTCCACCTCGGCGAGATGCGCGCCCGCGGCGACGTGCTCGCCGGCGACGTTCGCATCGCCACGCACGTCTGTCCCGACGCGCCGACCTCCCCGCACGACCCGGTGCCCTTCATGGGCAGTCCGGTCGATACGAGCACCATGAACGAACACGAGGTGGACGAGGAGATGGACGCCGTCGTCTCCGTCGACGCCACGAAGGGCAACCGCGTCCACTGCGAGCGCGGCTTCGCCATCACGCCCACGGTGAAAGAGGGGTGGGTGCTGAAGGTGAGCGACAGCCTCCTCGACATCCAAGAGCGGGCGACCGGCCGCCCGCCGAGCACGCTCACGCTCACGATGCAGGACATCACCCCCTACGGCAACGACGTCCACCACATCAACAGCATTCTCCAGCCGGCGACGGCGACCGACGCGCCCGTCGTGGGCGTGGCGACGACGAGCGTCTCGCCCGTCCCAGGCTGTGGGACCGGCGCGAACTACCTCACCGACCTGCTCGACGCGACCGGGTTCGTCGTCGAGACGGCCAAGGACTTCACCCGCGGCCGCGCGTCGTTCTACGACGAGGCCGAGTACGACCGCCTCACGTCGCTGTACGGCTCGATGGGTCGCCTCCAGACGCTGGGCGAGGGCGTCTGAGATGTCCACGCTCGGACTCGTGACCATCGGGCAGGCCCCCCGGACCGACGTGACGCCCGACATCGCGGCGGCCCTCCCGCCCGAGGTGGACATCGTCGAGGTCGGCGCGCTCGACCGGTTCGACTCGGCGGCCGAGGTCGAGGCGGCGGTCGGCCCGCGGGACGGAGCGCCGGTGTACGTCTCCCGACTCGCCGACGGCACGGCCGTCACCGTCGACCGCGAGTCGGTCGTCGAACTCCTCGGGGAGCGCATCCGCGGCCTCGAATCCGAGGTCACGGCCATCGGCGTCCTCTGTACGGGCCACTTCCCGCCGTTCGACGTCAGCGTCCCCGTCTTCGAGCCGAGCGACCTGCTTTCGGCGTGGGTCTCGACCATCCTCGACGGGGGAACCCTCGGCGTCATCATGCCCAAGGAGGAACAGGAGGCCATGACGTTCGAGAAGTGGGCCGACTACGACCTCGTCACCGCCGCCGGGTCGCCGTACGCCGACGAAGACGAGGTGTCGGCCGCCGCGGCCGACATCGGCACCGACGCCGACCTCATCGTGATGGACTGCATGGGCTACACGCCCGAGATGAAGGCGGCCGTCCGCGAGATAACGGACACGAGCGTCCTGCTCGGGCGGTCGGTGCTGGCGAAGACCGCCGAGGAGGTGCTCTGAGGTGGCCGATCACCGCGCCGTGGCGACGCGACTCCTCGCCGAGAACATGGACGCCCACCCCGGCGAGTCGCTCCTCGTCGTGACCGACACCGACACGAACCACATCGGCCGGGCGCTGTTCGAGGCGGGCGTCGAACTCGGCTTGGAGTCCGGGCTGTTCGAGATTCCGCCGATGGAGCGAAACGGGATGGAGCCGCCGGAGTCGGTCGCCCGCGCCATGGCGTCGGCCGACGTCGTGGTCTGTCCGACCAGCGCGTCGCTGACCCACACGCGAGCGCGAGAGGCCGCGACCGAGGCCGGCGCTCGCGTCGCCACGATGCCCGGCATCACGGACCAGATGTTCGGCGCGGGCGCGATTACGGCCGACTACGAGGAGGTCGAACGCCTGACGGCGGCGCTCACGGAGAAGCTCACCGCGGCCGACGAGGCCCGCATCGAGGCCGGCGGCGCGTCGGCGACGATGTCGCTTTCGGGCCGCGACGGCATCCCGAGCGACGGCATCATCGCCGGCCCCGGCGACTCCGGGAACCTCCCGTCCGGCGAGAGCTACATCGCGCCGGTCGAGGGGACGGCCACCGGCACGCTCGTCTTCGACGGCGGCCTCGCGGGCGTCGGCGTCCTCGACGAGCCGCTGACGGTCGAACTCGACGAGGGTCGCATCGCGTCCGTCGAGGGCGCGGCCGCCGACGAGTTCCTCGACGCGACGAGCGGCGACGACTGCGCCCGGCGGGTGTGCGAACTCGGTCTCGGGACGAACCCGGCGGCGAGCATCATCGGCACCGTCCTCGAAGACGAGAAGGTGTACGGCACCTGCCACGTCGCCTTCGGCGACAACCTCGGCTTCGGCGGGACCATCGACTGCGACTCGCACCTCGACGGCGTCATCCTCGAACCCACGGTCTCGCTCGACGGCGAGGTCGTCGTCGCCGACGGCGAGGTGCGCGTGTGAGCGACCGCGCGCCCTCGCCCGGCGACCGAGCGGGCGCGGACCACAAGCAAGCAGACCACGCGGACCGCCCCGCCCTCGCCGCGGCGGCCGCCGAGGTTCCGGACCTCTCCCCGTGGCTGGCGCGCCGCGCGACGGTCCGCCAGTTCGACACGGACGCCGAGATTCCCGGCGACCAGGTCCGCGCGATGGTCGACGCCGGGCGGAAGGCCCCGACCAGCGGGACGACCCAGATGTACAGTTTCGTCTGGGTGCGCGACCCCGACCGCCGCGAGCGGATTCACGAGCTGTGTAGCCGCGGTACCGTGCAGGTCGAGGAGGCGAGTCACTTCCTCCTCGTCTGCATCGACGTCCGCCGGATTCGACTGCTGTTGGAGCACCGCGACCGCGAGTTCCGGACGACGCCCGCGATGGGGCTGTTGGAGGGGTCGATAGACGCCTCGCTGGCCGCGATGGGCGTGATGCTGGCCGCCGAGAGCCGCGGCTACGGCGTCTGTCCCATCGGCAACATCCTGAACAACCTCACCGAGGTCGCCGCGACGGCCGACCTCCCCGCGGGCGTCCTGCCGATTTTCGGCCTCTGTCTCGGCGTCCCGCGCCACGGCGAGGCGACCGAGAACGCCCCGCGGGTTCCGCTCGACACGGTGCTCCACGAGGGCGGCTACCGCGACCCCACCGAGGCGCAACTCGACGCCTGTTACGACGCGATGAACGAGATGTACGGCGACAGCGTCTACGGCGACGACCGCCGCGAGTGGCAGGAGACGCTCGAACGCTACTGGGGCCCGAACGGCTTCATGAACCGCCGCGAGGGCGAACTGCTCGACGCGCTCCGCCAGCAGGGCTTCTTCGAGGCCCGCGGCATCGACGAGCCGGCGGACGCGGACGCGCCGGACCCGGATTCGGACGCGCTGGACGCGGACTCGGACTCGCCAGACTCGGACCCGGGCGCCGAGCGAAACGCCGGGGGTGCCGCCTGATGGTCGAACTCGGCGTCCTCCGCGTGCTCACCCTCGACGACCCCGCGGAGGTCGCCCGCCACGGGCGGCTCGTCGAGCGCCACTACCCGCACGTCTCGACGCTGTCGCGGTGCATCCCCGACCACCCCGACGGGATTCCGGACGCGGCCGCCGAGGCCGACGCGCTCCCGTACATCGAGGCGCTCGGCCGCGAGCTGGCGACCGAGGTCGACGCGCTCTGCGTCAGTTGCGCGCTCGACCCCGGCGTGGCGGCGCTGGACGAAGCCCTCGACATCCCGGTCGTCGGCGCGGGCGCGAGCGTGGCGGCCGTCGCGTCCGCCCGCGGCGAGCGCGTCGGGACGCTCGGCCTCGAAAACGGGGCCGGGTCGGCCATTCGTGACCTGCTCGGCGACCGGCTCGCGGCCGAGGCAGTCGTCGAGGGCGCGGCGACGACGAACTACCTCACGACCGACGACGGCCGGGCGGCGATTCGCGCGGCGGTCGACCGCCTCGTCGACGCCGGCTGTGACGTCGTCGCGCCGAGCTGTACCGGCATCTCCTCGTCGGGCGCGATTCCCGACGTGCGGGCCGACGTTCCGATACCCATCGTCGACCCTGTCGTGGCGATGGGCGCGGTGGCGACGACCGCCGTCGCGCCGCCGCGTCCACCACGGCAGTAGGTTGCCGGACCACCCCGACGGCATTCCGCGCCGCTCGCGCCGCGCTCGGGGTCACGCGCGAGCGATTTTCGACGCTCTCGGTCACGTCGCAGACCCGTGCGGCCGGCTCGGACGCGGAACGAGTGCTCGTCAAGACGGCTCTTCTGAGAATTATTCATAAAGTAAAAAGATTGCTTTGGCTATAGCCAAGACTTAATTCAAGATCAGTCAATTTTATCACCCAAAAGCGGTAACTGTTCGCGTATGAATGGCTCCGACCATGACTGGTGGCCGAACCAGTTAGACCTCGAAATCCTCGACCAGAACGCACAACAGACCGACCCGATGGGCGAGGAGTTCGACTACGCCGAGGAGTTCCAGAAGCTCGACTACGAGCAGGTGAAAGCCGACCTCGAAGAGGTCATGACCTCCTCGCAGGACTGGTGGCCGGCGGACTACGGTCACTACGGTCCCCTCTTCATCCGGATGGCGTGGCACAGCGCCGGGACGTACCGCGCCCACGACGGCCGCGGCGGCGCGTCCGGCGGGCACCAGCGCCTCCCGCCGATCAGCAGTTGGCCGGACAACGTGAACCTCGACAAGGCGCGACGCCTCCTCTGGCCCGTCAAGAAGAAGTACGGCAACCAGCTCTCGTGGGGCGACCTCATCGTCCTCGCCGGCAACGTGGCCCTCGAATCGATGGGCTTCGAGACGTTCGGCTTCGCGGGCGGCCGCGCCGACGACTACGTCGGCGACAAGGCCCCCAGTTGGGGCCCCGAAGAGGAGTGGGAGACGACCTCCCCCGACCGCTTCGACGAGGAGGGTAACCTCAAAGAGCCGCTCGGCAACACCGTCATGGGCCTCATCTACGTCAACCCCGAGGGCCCCAACGGCGAACCCGACCTCGAAGGCTCCGCGAAGAACATCCGCCAGACGTTCAGCGGCATGGCGATGAACGACAAGGAGACCGTCGCGCTCATCGCCGGCGGCCACACGTTCGGGAAGGTCCACGGCGCGGACTCCGGCGACAACCTCGAAGCGGAGCCCGAGGCGGCTCCCATCGAGGAACAGGGCCTCGGCTGGAAGAACAACCACGGCTCCGGGAAGGGCCCCGACACCATCACCAGCGGCATCGAGGGTCCGTGGACCAGCGCGCCCACCCAGTGGGACATGGGCTACGTCGCCAACCTGCTCGACTACGAGTGGGAAGCGCACAAGGGCCCCGGCGGTGCGTGGCAGTGGCGGCCGGCCGACGAGTCGCCCGCGGACAAGATTCCGGACGCGGCTCCGGACGCGCACCTCCCCGACCAGTTCGTCGACCCGATGATGCTCACCACCGACATCGCGCTGAAGAAGGACCCCGACTTCCGCGCGGTGCTCGAGGAGTTCCGCGAGGACCCCGCGGAGTTCCAGGAGTCGTTCGCCAAGGCGTGGTACAAGCTCCTCCACCGCGACATGGGCCCGCCGTCCCGGCTCTACGGTCCCGAGGTCCCGGACGAGGCGATGCTGTGGCAGGACCCCATCCCGGACGCCGACTACGACCTCATCGACGACGAGGACGTCGAGGAGCTCAAAGCCGAGCTTCTCGACTCGGACCTCTCTGTCTCCCAACTCGTCAAGACGGCGTGGGCCGCGGCGTCCACGTACCGCGACAGCGACAAGCGCGGCGGCGCGAACGGCGCGCGCATCCGCCTCGAACCCCAGCGTAGCTGGGAGGTCAACGAGCCCGACCAGCTCGATGACGTGCTCGGCACCCTCGAAGGGATTCAGGAGTCGTTCAACGGCGCGCAGTCCGACGACACCCGCGTCTCGCTCGCGGACCTCATCGTGCTGGGCGGCGTTGCGGCCGTCGAACAGGCGGCGGCGGACGCCGGCTACGACGTCGAGGTGCCGTTCGAGCCCGGCCGGACCGACGCGTCGCAGGAACAGACCGACGTCGAGTCGTTCGAGATGCTCAAGCCGGACGCCGACGGCTTCCGCAACTACATCGCGGACGACGTCGAGGAGCGCCCCGAGGACCTGCTCGTCGACAAGGCGGACCTGCTCGCCCTCTCGGCGCACGAGATGACCGTCCTCGTCGGCGGCATGCGCGCGCTGGGCGCGAACTACCAGGACTCCGACCTCGGCGTCCTCACCGACGAGCCCGAGACGCTCACGAACGACTTCTTCGTGAACCTGCTCGACATGGACTACGAGTGGGAGCCGGTCTCGGACGACCAGTACCTGTACGAAGTCCGCGACCGCGAGACGGGCGACGTCGAGTGGGAGGCCACCCGCTTCGACCTCGTCTTCGGGTCGAACTCCCGGCTTCGCGCCATCGCGGAAGTGTACGGCGGCGACGACGGCGAAGCGGAGTTCGTCGAGGACTTCGTCGAGACGTGGCACAAGGTCATGAGCCACGACCGCTTCGACCTCGAATAACCGCGCCGCCCGCCGCGTTCGGTCGCGGCTGAGGCGCGGCGTCGGCTCCCGACGCGATGTCTGCGGTCGGGGTCGTCGCCGCGGGCTGATTTTTTGACGTTCTCGCGCCGATTCGATTCCCCCGCCTCAGTCGTCGGCGGGAACGTCGCAGTCGAACGTTTCGAGTCGCTCTTGGAGGCCGCCGGTCTGGCCCCTGAGTTCGTCGAGTTGCGCTCGAATCTCCGAAATCGTCGCCGCTCGGGACTCGGCTTGGCTCGCCAGCGCGTCGCTCTGTTCCGCGATGTCCCGCGAGTGGTCGGCGATGCCGATAATCGCGTCGACGACCTCCTCGGTCGTCCGCGCGCCGTCGTCGGTCGCCGTGGCGACCTCGTCGACCGACATATCGACGCTCTCGACGATGTCCGAGACCGCCGCGAACGCCTCGGCGGCGTCGGTCGTCGTCGCCCGCCCCGTTTCGAGCTGTGCCTTCGTCTGTTTCATCTCCGCCTGCACGCGCGCCACGTCGTCGACCGTCTCGGATATCGTCCGCTCGATGGCCGACGAGTGGTTCTGCGTCTCGTCGGCGAGGGACTTCACCTCCTCCGCGACGACGGCGAACCCCTCGCTTCCGTCCGAGGCGCGGGCGGCCTCGATGTTCGCGTTGAGCGCGAGCGTGTTCGTCTGCTCGGCGATGGACTCGATGAGGTCGGTGCTCTTCGAGACGTCGTCCATCCGCTCGTCGAGCGACTCGACGAGCGACGCGAGTTCGCCGACGCTCTGTTCGACGTTCTCGATTGCCTCGATGGCCGCCGCCGCGGTTCCGGTCCCCTCGTCGGCGGCCGCCGCCGCGTCGCTGGCCTCGCCCGAGACCTGGTCGGCGTTCGCGGCGATTTCCTCGATTGTCGCCGAGAGACTACTCAGTTCGTCGGTCGTGGATTCGAGGTCGCGTGCCTGCTCGCGCACGTCCGCGGCGAACGTCCCCACGTCGGCCGCGAGCTGTCGTTGCGTCCGTTCGAGCGCTTCGGCGTCGTCGTGGACCGACCGCGTCGTCCGCTCGACGGTCGCCGCGAACGACCGGAGGTCGACGATGGTCGACGAGAGGTCGCGCTTCATCGCCACGAAGGCGTCGCTGATGGCCTCGATGGCCTCGATGTCCGACCCCTCCGGCGGGTCCGCGGTGAAGTCACCCTCCGAGACGGCGTCCATGGCCGCGGCGAGTTCGTCGGCCTGCACCACCAACTGCTCGTTCAGACGCTCGACTTCGGCCTTCGCCTCCTCGCTGTCTTCGAGGCTCTGCATCTTCTGTCTGGTCTCCTCCCGAGAGCGCTCGATGGAGAACCAGTTCGTGACTAACGCCGCCGCGAGCGCGAGGAGGAACACCGCGTGGACGAGCCCCCACCCCATCGGGTTGGCGATGGCGTCGGGGTGGTTGTACACCGCTTCCGGGTGGGCCATGCCGAAGACGCCGTGCTGGATGGCGACGTACAGGATGCCGACGACGAACGGAACCCAGTCCTCGTACACCGCGAGGACGGCCACGATGACGAAAAAGTGGAAGTGCGCCTCGATGTAGCCGCCCGAAAAGTAGACGAGCAGGGCCGAACACGTCAGCAACCCGGTCGACGCGAACCCGCTTCGTAACCGCCGCGGGAGCCACGGAAGCCACGCGAAAAGCGCCAGCACCGCGACCGCTCCGACGCCGACCAAGACGTGCTCGGCGGGCGCGGCGGTGAAGCTCGCACCCGTGACGTACGGCTCCGACCCGGTGAAGCTCCCGAGGAAGTACAAAAGCGGCGCGTGCGCCACGAGGAAGACGAGGATGTTTCGGTGCCGCGCCCGCCACGACTCGCTCGGAATCGAGTCCCCCTGCGGGACGTATCTCACTGCGTCTCGAAGCCCCTGTCGCCACCGCCCCACACCGCCGCGACGACGCTGTCTGTCCGCTGTCGGCGTTCCCATACCCCTCCCCTTCGACTTCGCGGTGAAATGAATTGCCGCTCGTTTATCAACGTTGATTCTCCCACTGGCAATTTCCGCTCCCAGAACCCCAATATTGTGGGGTTTTCGGCGTTTCCCTTTCCGTTTACCTAATTGATGCTTGACGGGTTTTCGTGCGGCCGGTGGGACTCGTCAGGGGCGTGTGCGGCGCGGGCGAACCTCGGTCACGCGACGGTGGTAACCGCACTGCTCGGACCATCGTATTTTTTCAGTTGGCTGTCCTCTCACTGATATGGACGGCGGTGACGTCTCGGTCGCCTGTGTTGGACTCTCCCGTGAGTTCGGACCCACTGTCGCGCTCGACGGTGTCGATATCCGCCTCGACGAACCCGAGATTCTCGGCCTCGCGGGACCGAACGGTTCCGGTAAGACAACGCTCATCCGCTGTCTGCTCGGACTGCTCGCCCCCTCCGCGGGGACGAGTGCCATCAACGGCGTCCCGTCACTCGAACTCGGGCCTGCGACGCGCGGGCGAATCGGGTTCATGCCACAGCGAGAAGCCGTGTACTCCGACCTCACGGTCCGCGAAAACGTTGCCTTCTTCGCGCGCTTGTACGGCCTCTCGAACCGACGTGAAGCGGTCGAACGGGCGCTCTCGTTCGTCGAACTCGGTGACCGGGCCGACGACCGTGTGCGGACGCTCTCGGGCGGTCTGATTCGCCGAGTGAGTCTCGCGTGTACGCTCGTCCACGACCCCGACGTCATCGTCCTCGACGAACCCACCGTCGGGGTCGACCCGGTGCTTCGGGCGTCGATGTGGCGCGGATTCCGCGAGCGGCGTGACGACGGTGCCATCGTCATCGTGTCGACGCACTACCTCGGCGAAGCGACGAACTGCGACCGCGTGTTGTTCTTGCGAGACGGGCGCGCCCTCGCGGTCGACACGCCCGACGCGTTCCTCGCGTCGACGGGGGCCGCCGACCTCGAAAGCGCCTTCCTCGAACTGTTGGGGGAGCGATGAGCGGGGCACAGGCGGTCTCGCTCCGAATCCTGATGACGCTTCGGGGAGACAAACGGACACTCGGATTGATTCTCGTCGTTCCCGTGGTCCTCATCTACTTGTTGAGCGAGGTGTTCGAGCGCCCAACCGAAGTCGCGCCGGTACTGCTCGCGGTGTTCGTGTTCATGCTGACCTACATTCTCACCGCAATCGGGTTCCTGCGAGAGCGTCAGGCGGGGACGTTCGAACGCGTCCTCGTCTCACCCATCTCACGGCTGGAACTGGTCTTGGGATACGTCCTCGGGTACGGGTTGCTGGCGACTGCGCTGTCGCTCGTGGTGCTCGGCGCGTCGGTTCACTTCTTCGAACTCGAGTTCGAACACGGGGTTGCACTCTTCTTTCTCGTCGAATGGCTCGGCGCACTGTCGGCGCTGGCCATCGGTATCCTCCTGTCGCTGTTCGCCCAAAACGAGTTCCAAGTGATGCAGTTCGTCCCCATCGTCATCTCTCCGCAGATTATCCTCGGCGGTACGTTCATGCCCGTGGAAGACCTGCCGTTCGCACTCGAAGTTCTCGCACGGGCCATGCCGCTCACCTACCTGATTCAGGGGATGAACTACGTCGTTCTCGACGAGGGGAGCGCGAGAGACCTCTGGGTCGCGGTCGTGGCGCTCCTGTTTTTCACCGAACTGTCCGCGATCGCCGCCAACGAGACGCTCCGGCGAGTCCGGTGAGAGTCCGGAGAAATCGCTATATTCCAGTCAAACGTATATCATTAAATGCCACCGCAACCTGGTAGACCGTTCGACTACACGAGGGAGAACATCCGAGGTAGTGTGCCTGCGGAAGCAGGCGTGTACTGGCTTCGAACGAGTGACGGTGTCGCGTATATCGGAGAGAGCAATAATCTACAACGCAGATTGTTTGAGCACGCCAAGAAAGACCCTCTGCGATTCCAGTATGACACCGTGAAGTCGTACTGCGGTCGTTACGATTTGGTGAACTACCCGTGGAAATCGCCAAAGTGGATGGCCCATAAGATCGAGAACACCGAACTCACCCTCTACGAAGACCGATTCGGTGGACTTCCCCCACTGAACCGGAAGCGTAACGACCACCGCACGGACGTACTCGAGAGTGTCATTGAGACGGTGTATCGGGAAGGCAAGAACTGGTGGCCATAAGCGCTCCCCGCTCGTTTCGGGACCCCGGTGAAGAGGCACGGTTTCGATGTGCCGCCGAGGTCGAGTGCAACAAGCGGGGTGCCGTCGTGGTTTCGGAGCTTTCGGAATACCATTGCTGACACCTCACCGGCCACCCAACCCTACTTAGTTCCATCTCCAAAGTCACCAATCACGAATACAGGCCGTGGTCGGTGTCAAACGTGGAATTACTAGCCCGCGTACACTTCGAGAAACGACCATCCCGCTTGTCCCGCCTGACCGCAAGACGGCGGCGACCCGCGTTCCGTTTCGTGGTGGACTCTTTTTCCGCCCCCGCTCGCGAGTATATATACTCGCGATGAGACCTGCCGGTAGAAGTCGTAAGACAGACGTTTTCTACATATAGAAAACGCCAAAAATTTGGACGGACCCGACGGGCTTTCGTGCGAGGGACGAACGGGGTCTAGATTTCAGGGGGATGAGGGTCAATACGGTACATTTTCAGCGGGGTCAGTAGACTGCATTTTTGGATTCATTTCGTTCACCAGACGAACGCTGTCCTTCGACTCTATCATATTTCCAACCTAGTGGATATATGTTCCACCACCTCGTAGAAACAAACATGCCCGACGAAACCCGGAACGACTCCCGCGTTTCCATGACCCGAGGTGAGCGCGTCCGTGCCGCCGCCCGGACGCTTCGGACGCCTCGCACCGCGTCGTGGGTCGCAAACGAGACAGAAGTCTCCGTCAAGACGGCCCAGAAGTACCTCGACCAACTCGTCGAGGACAACGTCCTCCGGAAGGTCGAACAGGGTGACCAGATACTCTACTGTGTCGACCAGCTCATGGCGACCTACCGGGAGGTCGCGGCACTCCAGCGAGAACACAGCCGCGAGGAGTTGACGAGTGCCCTCGACTCGATGCGGAGCAAGATTACAGACTGGAAGCAGTCGTACGACCTCGAGACGCCTGGTGAGCTCCGAGCGAGTATCGCCGACCTCGACGACACCGACGAAGTCGAGACGCGCCGAGAGGTTGCCAGCGAATGGGAGCACCTCGCTGACCGTGTCCCAGTCGTTCGAGCGGCGCTCAACGAGTACGACTGGGCGACCAAACGTGACTCCATCTCCGCGTGACCAAATGAGGTTATCAGGAACTATCGACAGTCGGTCTACGTGGGGCTGAAAGATGTGCCTGCAGCGATATCCTGTGGTTGCCTTGGTGCCGATTCAACAAATTCTAGCTGGCTTTTCTCGTAGATGTTTAATATAAATGCGATAATGGGGATGTAAAGCAAAGTATCCCAGGAAAATCTAACAAAGAGACATTAGCGATGAATTTAAAATAATTCATGGAAATATATTATCAATACTCGCGATGCCGACTAGATTAATTTCCGTGTTTGGTTCATATGATTTCTTTGGGAAATCTCTCCCAGGAGTTGCATTAGCTATTGGGATTGTACCGTTATTACCTGATCACTCTATTCCTGTCCCACCGCTATTCGAAAATATTTTCGTGTTCATCATCACTCTCATCTCCATAGTTATTTTTGGATTGCTATTAGGCGAAGCGGTCCATACTATCTCGTTGTTTTTTGAACATATGTTCTATTGGTTTGCAAGAAGAGTGCGGAATACGGTTGAATTATTCGACCTTTCGTCTTGGGTTTCGCTTACTCCTCCTGAATTAGACTCCCCCTCGGAATTACGTGATGGTGCTGAAGATGAACAGAAAGAAGAAGAGAACTACTTGGACCGAATAACTACAGGCTGGTATCGGAATGGCTACTACTGGTCCGAAAAAAGAAAAGAAGAGCTGTCACACATATTTCTAAGCCATCGACATTTATTTGAAAAACTCTTATCAGAACCAATTAACTCTCCCCGATCTGTTGACGAGTCATTAAATGAGTTGTCGTTCACCCACGAGTTCATGGTTAGAACTGCAATCTACGATTTCGAAGTAGACAGTTCATCAGACTTGTCTAGTGTCTATCCAGCCATTACTAGTTTCTTGTCAAAAAACAACTCCAGCCGTGCTTTTCGGCTTCAAGCGCGGTACGCATTTTGTAGAGGTATGTGGACTGTCCTCTCATTTATATCGCTTTTCTATTTTCTTAGATTGGCGTACCCCCCGAATTTAACTCCCGAACCTCTTAAATACGAATCTTATCTTACAGCAAGTATACCTAATGGACAAATAGTGATGGTCTCTTTCCTTCTTATTGGACTCGCAATGACTTTTGCATGGGCTGCTGGGAAATATAAACGAAATTATATCGAGTACCTAATCTCAGAGTTCTACGTCTCTGTTCATTTTGGATAACTTGGAAGGAAATAGATCTGGCAGGTGGACAGAATTAATCAGAGTGGTTATTTATATCGGGGTGTGATTTGTCTGAGGGTAACTTTATTGTCTCCATCCCCATTCACATGGTATGGCAGTTGAACACGGGAGCCCGGCAACGGAGGAAGTTAAGGGGGTGGTTCCCCTGGTCAAGTGTGTTCTGCGTCATTTTAACCATGTCTCAGTTGAGCGTATCCATAGTCTTATTTTCTTGATCGAAGTAGAATACTTCAAAAGCCATGAGAACCGGATAACGGAAGTTGAGTATGAACCTTATCTTAGTGGCGTCTTTTCCAGTAGTATTGAAGAGGCACTTGCCGAAATAGATGGGGTTGAACATGGCGAGGTTAAGATCGGTAGAGACCGAATTAAAACTCTAAAGGTCCAATCACAGCCGCAGTGCAATTTGTCAGGTGAAATTGATGAGTTGGTACGCGAAACCTCAAAAGAATTTGGTGAGTTGCCTCCCAGTGAGATTCTAAGTGAATTGAAGAGCATACAGATTTATCGACAAGCAAAGATCGGAGAAGTAATCGAATTCGACAGTTGGTCTGTCGAGTAAATATTGAATTGATATACTCCACTACCTTTCCTGTATAGGTGTTACAGTCTTTTTGAGGTCGTGTTCCACTGTTCAGTGACACCCTGCGGTCACGTCGGTGTCTTACGAACCGGACAGTATCGTCAAGAAGTTCATCCAAGCAGAGATTGACCCCAATCGCGTCGTGCCGACGACTCTGGCCCAGTCGCCGACGCTCGACGTTGAGTGGCGGTTCGCCGGGGACGAGTCACAGTTTCGGATCCACTACGCCGACCCAAATACGGGGTTCAACTGTGGCTGGCATCGTGACGACGACCATCCCGAACTTGGGGATGTTCACTTCCAGTATTACCACCCAGAATTGGATGAGACCAATCACGACGCGGCTGAGTTTGAGAAGCAGATTCCGACGGAGATTCTGTGGGCAGTTCTGGACAAGTTGTTTCAGGAACGCCTTCCGGAACTAACAATGAATAGATAGATATGGTGACGATCGGAATCTACGGGAACACGGGCGAGTGTCTCCGGGTTTATCAAATCAGCTGTTGGCTGCCTGACTTTCCTCGTATACCCGTTGTCGCAAGTGGTTGGTTATCACTTTTTGGACTTCCTCGTTGTCCATAAACTTGGCAAACAGTTCTTGATTCTGGTCCATCCGATCAATGAACATCTCGGTCAGGGCGTCGTCGAACTCTAACGCGAAGTTTTCTCTACTGTTGACTTGTGCCGACCGACGAAGATGGTCGTCATCCAGAGCGTCCTCTTTCAGTTGGTCGAGGAAGAGTTGGTCTGCCTGCGTGAAGTCTGTTCCAAGCTCCTCATTGACCTTCTCAACAATAGTGGATAGTTCGACCTCGTCATCTTCCTGACTCCCTGTGCCAGTTTCATTCGGTACTGACACGCTCCCCCCGCCGGAGCCAATTTCGATACCACCCTCATCCGATTTTTCTAGACGGTAGTACTGCAGCGCGAGTTCGTCGTTGAATTCCACCCGCGATTCCCGAGAGTCTCGTGGAAGTTCCTTGTAGAGGAAGCGGCCAAAGGTGTAGAGCTTCTCTAACGTGGTGTCTGCGTAGCTGACGACCTGCGACTGGAACTTGTACAACCGGAGGAACGAACGAAGCTTCGAGCGGAACTCGTCTTGCGTTTCCTCATCGGCGACCATATATCGATCCCGCGCTGGCTGAATGTGGCTGCTCAGCTTCGCGTGCGCCTGTTCAGTTCCCTTGTTCTTGGGGCTGAAGAACGCCTCTGCAAACTGATCTACTTCGTGCTTGGTGTAGATCTGGAACGCATTCAGCTCGGACTCCAGTTGGTAGATGTGCTGTGGGTCGGTCGTCTCGTCGATGGTCGTCTTCTCGTAGTAGGGCTGGAACGCGTCGAAGATATCCTCACGGTCGTTCTCGAAGTCGAGTACGAACGTGTCCTCCTTCCCAGGGTGGGTACGGTTCAGTCTTGACAGGGTCTGAACAGCCTGAATTCCAGAGAGCTTCTTATCCACGTACATCGTGTGCAGAAGCGGCTGGTCAAACCCAGTCTGATACTTGTCGGCGACGACGAGAACCTGATACTCCGTGGTGTCGAACTTGCTGGGAAGTTCAGATTCCTTGATCCCGTCGTTCATGCCCGGTTCGGTGTACTCGAACCCATCGTCCTCGACGGTTCCGCTGAACGCAACGAGTGCACTCAGATTGTACCCGTTCTTTTCGATGTACTTGTCAATCGCCTTCTTGTAACGAACTGCGTGTACGCGTGAGGACGTCACGATCATCGCCTTCGCCTTCCCGCCGATCTTGTTCTGTGTGTGTTCGCGGAAGTGCTCGACGACGATCTCGACCTTCTGAGCGATGTTGTGCGGGTGCAGCTTCAGGAACTTGGACACTGCCTTGACTGCCTTCTTCTGCGGGACCTGTGGATCTTCCTCGATGACCTTCGCAATGTTATAGAACGTCTCGTAGGTCGTGTAATTCTGCAGGACGTCTAGAATGAACCCTTCCTCGATGGCTTGGCGCATCGAGTAAAGGTGGAACGGCTCGGGCTTGTCGCTGCCCTCGGGTATTGTTCCGAACGCTTCCAGCGTCTTGCCTTTCGGAGTCGCCGTGAACGCGAAGAAGCTGAGGTTCTCCTGATTCCCTCGCGTTTCTGCACTCTTCAAGATGAGGTCCTCAGTATCGTCGTCTTCGTCGATGTCGATACCGGAGAGGATTTGCTTCATCTCATGGGCCATCTCGCCAGACTGGCTACTGTGAGCCTCGTCCACGACCACAGCGTAATCCCGTTCAGGGAGCCGTTTCGCGTGTTCGATAACGTGGGGGAACGTCTGAAGCGTGGTGATGATGACTGGCTTGCCCGCTTCGATAGCTTCCGCCAGTTCTTGGGACTTCGAACCTTGCTCACCCTTGATAGCGTGGACAACGCCGGTCTTGTGGTCCAATTCGTAGATTGTGTTCCGAAGCTGCTCGTCGAGGATAGTGCGGTCCGTGACTACGACGACGCCGTCGTAGACTGCTTCATCGGCGTCATTGTGGAGTGAGACGAGTCGGTGGACGAGCCACGCAATAGACTTGCTCTTCCCGCTACCGGTTGAGTGCTGAATCAGATAATCTTCGCCACCGCCGTTCTCTTTTGACGCAGTCACGAGTTGGCGGACGCACTCTAGCTGGTGGTACCGCGGGAAAATCATCGTCTCCTCTTCATCCACTTTGATGCCGTTCTTTCGAATCTCTTCTTCGTCTATATGGATGAACCGCTGGAGGATCTCCATCCAAGAATCCTTCGCCCAGACTTCTTCCCAAAGATATGCAGTACGGTGGCCGTCCTCGTTCGGCGGATTCCCTGCCCCGCCATTGTATCCCTTGTTGAATGGGAGGAAGTATGTGTCATCCCTGTTCAGTTCGGTGGTGTACTCTACCTCGTTTGTATCGACTGCGAAGTGGACTAAGGCTCCTCGCTTGAATTTGAGAACCGGGTCGCCGGGATCGCGGTCCTGCATATACTGCTGTTTCGCGTCTACAACCGTCTGTCCAGTTGCAGGGTTTTTCAATTCGGCGGTCGCCACAGGAATGCCATTGACGCTCAGCACGAGATCGATACTAAGCGTAGGATCTGTCGGAGAGTAGTGGAGTTGCCTAGTGACCCCAAGACGATTCGCCTCGTACTGCTTCTGGACTTCTGGATTTTTTCTGGTGTTCGGTTGGAAGAATGCAAGCTTGATTGTGGTTCCGGTGGTGCGGAGGCCGTGCCGCAGAAGTTCAAGTGTTCCTCGTGTTTCGAGGGCGCTGGTGAGTTCTTGCAGAAACCGCTGACGGGCGTTTCCCTTGTAGGCGGTCTCCAGTTGTTGCCAGCGCTCAGGTTGGGTCTCCTTGACGAACGAGACGAGAACATCGGGGAACAGTCCGCGTCCGGCGTCGAACTCGTCAGAGTCAACTTGCTCGTATTCGCCGTCGAGCAGACCCTGTTCAATATAGGCCTCGAACGCCTCTTCATCGTGTGATTTTCCAGTCATGTGGGGGTTGGTGGTGTACGTGGAGTGACGCCTACTTGTCGCTTAACTGTCCTGTCACTGCGGACATTAATAACGCTTGGCGCTGATTGCCGACCGCCGCTTCTAAAGCTTCGACATCATCCCGTAATCTATATATCTCGTCAATTTTTGAGTCGATTTTGTTCGTGCGTCTCTCAACATCTTCTAGTATCTGCCTTTGTTCGTCTACTGGGGGTATTGGGATCTCGATATTTTCCAAGTCCTCCGTGTCGAGTCTCTTAGTCCCGTGTGACGACTCTTTTACAACCTCCAGAAGGAGTGGTGAGATGGCCCGTAAAAGTAGAGCGAGATACTCTGGGAGGAGATGGTCGTCGGGCCTCAGTGCTTTCATATCTTGATTAATTGTAGCAGGAACTTCCGAGAGGCCCACAGGAAGAGTTCTATCTAATATCATGCCACGGACCACCACAAACACCGTCTTAGGAGGAAGGATAGAGATGCTGGTTTCTTCAAGTGCCTCTTTTGTAATATGATCTTGTGAGTCTTCGAGAAGGTCGGATTTCATGTCCTTCGGACTGAACCAAGGAATTTCACCATCCCAGTAACGGTCTACGGTCGTTTTTGGAGTAGATCCGGTTTCAATTGAAACGTTATATTTCAGAGGAGAAGAGTCCCAGTTCTCTGGAATACCAACTAACCAGCTCGGCCCTGATTTAAGCCCATCCGAATCCTCTAACGAACGCGTGATTATCTCATGCTTTTTGTTCAGTAACTCTTGAGTCTTTGAGGAAATTTCTGACTTGATTATGCTTATTTCTTCATTTATCTCCTCGACAGAGCTTGATGGGTCAGATGATAGAAACTTTTCAAGGAAATTTATTTCATAACCAACGATTCCCAAGTCACCATCTTCATCATAATACTTAGAATCATCATTGATCCACGCATTCGGAGCATAGGGTTCGATGTTCCGTTCGAAGTACTCGTAGGGGTCAGACCCGAGTGGAATCTTTTCTCTTTCTCGGCGGTCGATATCATATTCTGCGTCGCCGTTGCTATCCGTTACAATATCCGCGTCAGAGTTGCGCTCGCCTAATGCCCTTACAATTGCGTTATATACACTCTTTCGGACGTCAACATTACGCATATTGAATGTGAGTTCTACCTGATTCAGGAATTCGTCCTTATTCATCCACTGCTTATCTGAATCGAGAGAACTCAACGCGTCAATGACATGTTGCTGAGTTTCCTCATCACGGTTGGAGAATGCCTTCTCTTTTTTGAGCTTCTGAATTCGCTCATCTGTAACTTGGAAACTCATCCGGAGGGGCCGGTCAACGACTATCCGGCGGTAGCCGAAGTCATCATTATCATAGAACTTTGACCGATTTGATTCTTCCATCTCTCCGAATATCTTGGAAATTTCGCTGATATGATTCTTAGAAATCTTGTATTTTTTATCTCCGAGTCCCTCTTCCAACTCAACGTACATCTCTCGGGCATCTATTAGTTGGACTCTGCCCTGTCTACGCTCAGATTTAGCATTCGAGAGGATCCAAACGTACGTGTATATCTCTGTGTTGTAGAACAATCGGTTTGGTAACCCAATAACCGCCTCCAACCAATCATTCTCAATTATCCAGCGACGAATGGCTGATTCACCACTATTTGGGCCTCCATTGAATAGCGGAGACCCATTAAATACGATTGCAATACGTGATCCCCCCTCCTCTGGTGGTTTCATTTTACTGGCCATATGTTGGAGGAAGAGTAGAGAGCCGTCACTCACACGGGGGGTGCCAGCGTCAAACCGCCCGTCCTTACCTTTCTCTTCGTGTTCTTGCTCAATATACTCCCGCACCTTCTTCCACGAGACTCCGAACGGTGGATTCGAGAGCATATAGTCGAAGCTCCGGTCAGCAAACCCGTCGTTAGTAAACGAGTTCCCGTACGCAATGTTGTCTGGGTTCTGCCCCTTGATCAGCATATCAGAGTTACAGACCGCGTAGGTCTCAGGGTTAAGTTCTTGCCCGAAGGCGTGGAGTTTCGCACCCCCGTTGAGTTCACGTACGTGATCCTCCGCAACGCTCAGCATCCCCCCAGTACCACACGCGGGGTCGTACACCGTACGGACAACCCCTTCTTCAGTCAGCACTTTGTCGTCCTCGTCGAATAGAAGGTTCACCATCAGCTCGATGACCTCTCGGGGTGTGAAGTGTTCCCCGGCAGTCTCGTTGCTCAGTTCGTTGAATTTCCGAACGAGTTCCTCGTAGATGTATCCCATCTCCTCATTCGGCACATCCTCTGGATGAAGGTCGAGCTCAGCGAACTGTCGAATGATCTTATATAGGAGGTCCGCATCTTCGAGTCGTTGAATCTGGTGCCCGAAGTCGAACTTCTCGAAAATCTCCTTTGTTTCTTCATCGTACGAGTTGATATAGTACTGAAGATTGCTCGCAATCTGGTCAGGGTCGCTGCACAGCGACTTGAAAGTATACTCGCTTGTGTTGTACACCTTTTCGCCAGCTGCCTTCTTCAGTGCTGGTGCTACGTTCTTAATCCCCTGTTTCTGAAGTTGTTCGTACCGTTCAAGGACATCTTCCTTGTTCCGCTGAGTCACGCAATCAAGCCGCCTGAGTACAGTCAGCGGCAGGATTACTTTCTGGTACTCGGACTGCTTGTAGTCTCCTCGGAGAAGATCCGCAATAGACCAAATGAAATCAGCCTTCTCGCTAAAGTTCTCGACCATCTACGAGAAATGTTGTAACTGGGATTCATAAGTGGTGCGGAGAGTTCGGCGTTGATATCTGGTCGAGGCAATGGTCAGGTGGAGGGAGAGAAAGCATTGTGTTACCAAGTATGTCAGTCACGCTGACCTAGTTTTTAACGCTGGGGGGTGCCCTTCTCGCACAAATAAATTCTTTATCAAAGAATATGGAAGTCCATCAGGGCATTCACGATTAAATTCAGCAATGTACCAAGTCCAACTAGCAATAATAGGAGACGTCGATGTTGCTGTAATACTTGGATTATTGGGTTCTGAGAAACTGCCTTTAGAGCAATATTGAGCAAGTACGCGATAAGGAGTTGTAAGTAGTATAGCCTTATCCTGATGGATAGCTGTGACGGCGCAGGGGACTGTCCAAGTTGATCCGGTCGGGGATCTTGACCATCACCGTCTATGAATCGCTGGAGATTTGTCTGGTCGGATGTAGGCTCGTCGTCCGACCGTTGGGTCCTATGCTCTCGACTGGCCACGGGTTAGTAGGACCGACGCATTGCTGTCGGTCCCGGGCAAGCGGTTGGTTTCTGGCCATACAGTCGGGTGCCTGCATGGCGGATTGATTTGACGACGTTCTATTTCGCACGTCGTGTTCTCTGCTTCAACCGCTCACCGACGAGTTATCCCCGCGGTGAACGTGGACAAGGACACACCGTATTGACTGAGTGCCAACACGGAGATGCTAAAGCCTCCAGCGGGAATCCTTCCCCATCGGCTTATTGCTGGGTCGCTGTCTCCCTGTCCACGGAGCGTCCCGTTTTGACTCCTGTTTATTACGTGTTACTCGGGAACGCTACCTTGGACCCACCGTGCATGTTAGCGTATGACGTGATAATTCTTTTGTTGGTGAAGTTAGTGTGGGCTACTGGCGCTGAGTTTATTCTTTATAATTCTACTCGGCGACCGCAATCGCCCAATGTCTAATACCTGTCCAGGCGTTTGGTTCTATGTGAATCGCCAGACGGGGGCGACCCCCGTGATGTGGTATTACGAACTTGATGGACGGAACGGCACCCTTGTTTAAAAGGAAGGCGTCGCTGTCTTGTGTTTCCACACCGTAATGCAACAGGACGGACCCGACGGGATTTGAACCCGCGACATCTTGGTCCGGAACCAAGCACTCTGTCCACTGAGCTACGGGCCCTCAGCGGGCAGAGCTACACGGCACCGACGTAAAACCGTTGTGGAACCCGCGCCGGCGGCCGATTACGTTCCGGTCGCGTCGGCGTCGACGACGCTGTGTTTCCACGTCCCGCGGGTGAACCACGCCGTGGCCGCAATCGCGCCGAGAATCTGCCCGACGGCCATCCCGAGCCAGATGCCCGTCTCGGCGAAGCCGAACTGGAACGAAAGCAGGTAGACGATGGGTACCCGGCCCAACCAGAGCGCGAAAAGCGAGAAGCCGAGGGCGGCCTTCGTGTTCCCAGCGCCGCGGTACGCGCCGAGGACGACCTGGAGGACGCCGATGAAGCCGAACTCGAACGCGCGGATGCGGATGTACTCGACGCCGAGGTCGATGGTTTGGGCGGCCGAGGCCGTCCCGGTCTGGAGGAAGAACGCGACGACGGGTTCGGCGAAGACGTACGCGAGCACGCCGGTGGCGAGCATGACGCTCGCGCCGACTTTGGCGGCGAGCCAGACGGCGCTCTCGGCGCGCTCCGGTTTCTTCGCGCCGAGGTTCTGGCCGACGATGGTGTTGGTCGCCCGACCGAGACCGAGCGCCGGGAGGAACACCAGCGACGTGAGGCGGTTGCCGAGGCCGAACGCGGCGACGACTTCGGGGGTGAACGTGACGACCATCGCGGTGAGGGTGATGAAGCCGAGGGCGGTGGCGGACTGCTCGATGGCGCTCGGGACGCCGATATCGACGATTTGCTTGATGTACTCGAACTGCGGGCGGAAGTCGGCGAGTTGCACGTCGGGGCCGGCGCTCGTCCCGAAGATGACGTAGATGCCGATGACGGTGGCGACGGCGCGCGAGAGCACCGTCGCGTACGCCGCGCCGGCGACTTGGAAGCCGTCGAAGCCCGTGGCGGCGAAGAGGCTGGCCTGCAGGCCCTCCGCCCCGAGCATCGAAAACAGCGGGTTGGCGTCGAAGCCGAAGATGAACACCGGGTCGATGACGACGTTGATGAGGACGCTGATGAACATCACGACCATCGGGGCGCGGGTGTTGCCGTAGCCGCGCATGAGCGCGGAGAAGACGAAGAAGCCGAAGAGGAACGGCAGGCCGAGGAAGAACACGCGCATGTAGTCGCCGGCGAGGGGGATGACCTGCCCGGCGGTCGCCTCCGAGCTCGGGAGGACGGCGAGCATCGCGTCGGTGGCGAAAAAGCCGATGACGCCGACGACGACGGCGATGACGGTGATGAACGTGAGCGTCTGTCCGGCGACGGTCCCGGCGGAGCCCTCGCTTTTCGCGCCGGTGTACTGGGCGACGAGCGTGCTCCCCGCGACGGTGAAGCCGCCGCCGACGGAGATGAGCAGGAAGATGAGCGGAAACGCGAGGCTGATGGCGGCGACGGCGTCGGTCGAGAGCCGGCCGAGCCAGACGGTGTCGGCGAGGTTGTACGCCACCTGGAGGAGTTCGGTGACGATAATCGGCCACGCCAGTTCGAACATCGGGCGTTTGAGGTCGCCCTCGGTGAGGGAACCGCCTTCGGGGAGGGACACTGAACAGGTGAGACTCGCGGAGACCGTTTGAAACCGTCGATTAGCGTCTTCGAACGTGGGTGCGTCCCGGCACCGGACGAGCGCGACTGGTCGAGTCGCGACGGGGCGGCCGTCCGCACGAGCGGCGACCGCGGCTCACCGGAGCGGGTGGCGTCGCGAGAAACGGTGGGTGGTTGCGGTTCGGCGCGTTACGGCGCTTCGCCGGTCTCGATGGCGAAGTCGGCCTTCGGGTAGGCGACGCAGGTGAGCGTGTAGCCGTTGTCCATCTCCTCGTCGGAGAGCGTCTCCTGGGTGTGGTGCGTGATGTACTCTTCGGCCGGGCCGTTGGTAATCTTCGCGGCACAGGAGACGCACGAACCCTGCCGGCAGGCGTACGGGAGGTCCATCCCGGCGTCTTCGCCCTGGTCGAGCACCGTCTCGTTGCTCGCCAGTTCGATGGTCTCGCCCTGCTTGACGAACTCGACTTCGAAGTACTCGACTTCGTCTTCGGGCATGTCGGCGGGGCTTGGTTCTTCCTCCGCTTCCTCGCCTTCGAGTTCGGCGCCCTCTTCGCCGGCTCCGACCGCGGCGACGCCGCCGCCGCCCCCGATAGAGCGGTTCATCGGCTCGGGGAAGTCGGTCTCTGCGACGGTCGCCGCGCGGCGTTCGAGGACCTCCTGTGTGATGTCGGCGGTCGGCTCCCAGCCGGTGCCCTTCGAGTAGTGCAGGGCGACGACGAGGAGTACCAGGACCAAACCGGCCCCGACACCCACCAGACTGATGACTGCCATACCGGCGGATATGGAGGGAGGGGTTAAGGAAATTGTGATTGTGGCGGCACCCGCGGGCGGTCGATTTCGCCCCCGAAACGCGGGTCTCGCGGGGGTTCCCACAATATCGAGGGCGCGCACGGCGTCCGCCACGGCCGACCCGAAGGCGGTTCGACGGGGACAACCGCGTCAGTTCACGACCGCAGAAGCGGGTCAGTTCACGGCCGTAGCAGGCCGGTTCGCGACCGCGTCAGTCGTCTTTCCGCGCGACCTCGTGGCGGCCGAAGCCGTAGCGGAGCCGGTTAGCGAGGCGGCGGGAGAACCGGTCGTCGGCGCGGGAGCCGAACCGCTCGGCGAGCGACTGATAGATGAGCGGGACCGGGACCTCCTGTTCGAGCGCCTCTTGGACCGTCCACGTGCCCGTCGACCCGCCCGCGATGTGGTCGTCCACGTCGCCGAGGTCGCTCCCCTCCTCGCGGAACGCCTCCTCGCAGAGTTCGAGGAGCCACGAGCGGATGACCGCGCCGTTGTTCCACGTCTTGGCGACCGATTCGAGGTCGAGGTCGTAGCGGCCCTCGGCGAGCAGTTCGAAGCCCTCGCCGTACGCCTGCATCAGCGCGTACTCGACGCCGTTGTGGACCATCTTCACGTAGTGGCCGGAGCCGGAGTCGCCCATGTGGCCGTGGCCGTCCGGGCCGGTCGCTACAGCGTCGAAGACGGGGGTCAGTTCGTCGTAGGCCCACTGCGGGCCGCCGACCATGAGCGAGAAGCCGAGGTCGGCACCGGCGGGACCGCCGGAGGTCCCGCAGTCGAGGTAGGCCGCCGAGCACGCTTCCGCGCGCCGCACGGACTCCTCGAAGTGGGAGTTGCCGCCGTCGACGACCACGTCGTCCCCGTCGAGGTGCGGGTCGAGGTCGTCGAGCGTCGCGTCCACCGCGTCGCCCGCGGGGACCATGAGCCAGATTCGCTTGTCGTCGCCGAGTCGGTCGGCGAGGTCGGCGACGCTCTCTGCGGGTTCGGCACCCGCGTCGGCGGCCGCCGCGACGGCTTCCGCCGAGAGGTCGAAGGCCACGACCTCGTGCCCGGCATCGAGCACTCGGTCGACTACGATGCGCCCCATCCGGCCGAGGCCGATGACGCCTAGTTGCATGCGTCGGCATCGTCCGCGGGGGGTGGTAGTGGTTGTGGTTTGGCGCGTGCGCGGCCGTCCGCCGAGGCGGCACTCCTAGAGCCGCCCCCGCGTTCAGAGCCGTGCCAAGAGCGCCTCGGCCAACCGGTCGCCGGCGTCGTCGTCGGTTCGGAAGAACAGTTCCGGCTCGATGAGTTCGACTTCGAGGAGGAGGAAGTCGTCGCCGCGCTCCACGCCGTCGACGCGGGCGTACAGCGGCGGGTCGCCGCCGAGGTGGGCCGAGACGGCGTCGACGACGCGCCGAGCGTTGTCGAGGAGCGTCTCGCTCGGCACCTCGACGTGGACGCTCCCCCCGTGTTTCTCTTGGACGCGGTAGTCGCCGGGTTCGGGTCGCTTGACGACCGCATGGCTGAACTCGTCGCCGAAGAAGACGAGCGACCACTCGCCGTCTTCGATGTCCGGCGCGAACTCCTGAACCAGCACGTCTTTCTCCGCCACGAGGTCGTCCACCCACGGCTGGGCGGCGGCGGCCTCCGCGCGGCTCAGCTGTCTCGTCTCGAACGCGCCCGCGCTCGCGGCGGGCTTGACGACGAGTTCGTCCCAGCCCCGCCTCTCGAAGACGGCTTCGAGGGACACGTCGTCGCCGCGTTCGACGTACTCGGTCGGAAGGGTCGAGACGCCGGCGTCGGCGAGGTCACGCAGGTAGAACTTGTGGCTGTTCCAGTCGAGCGTCGCCGTCGGGTTCCACACCGCGCAGTCGGCGTCGGACAGTCGGTCGACCCACGCGGCATACGCCGCCGGACGCCGGTAGTAGTCCCAAATCGACCGGACGACCACGGCGTCGAAGCCGTCCCAGTCGACCGACTCGTCGGACCAGACGACCGGTTCCGCGGTCACGCCGCGCTCCCGGAGCGCCGCGAGAAACGAGGCGTCGTCGTCGACGAGTCCGGGGAGGTCCGCGGCGGTGGCGAGTGCGATGGAAGTCACGGCGGTGGATGATAGACATCGGGCGATAAGGGTTCTGTAACGCTCGGACCGCCCGCCGCGACCGTCCGCGTCGCGGCCGCGGTCGGTCGGCTTCGCGCCCGCAGACGCCGACGTTTTTACCGCCCCGCGCGAGGGTCGCGTATGGACGAACGCATCCACGAGCACGCCGCGGTGCTCGTCGACTGGAGCGCGCGAATCGAGGCCGGCGACGACGTGGTCGTCTCCGTCGGCGAGGGGGCCCACGACCTCGCGGTCGCCGTCGCCGACGCCCTCGGCGAGCGCGGCGCGAACGTCGTCACGACGTACGCCTCCGAGGAGGTCCAGCGGGCGTACCTCCGCGCGCACGACGGCGACTTCGAACTTCCCGAACACGAACTCGCCCTCTACGAGGCCGCCGACTCGGTGCTCTTCCTCGGCGGCACCCGCAACACGGCGGCGACCGCCGACGTGCCGACCGCGACGCGGCAGGCCTACGGCCGCGCCACGAGCGAGGTCAAAGAGGCGCGCATGGACACCGACTGGGTCTCGACGGTTCACCCCACCCGCGCGGCGGCCCAGCAGGCGGGCATGTCCTTCGAGGAGTACGCAGACTTCGTCTACGACGCGATTCTCCGCGACTGGTCGGAGCTCGCCGACGAGATGGCGAACATGAAAGACGTGCTCGACGCCGGCTCGGAGGTCCGCATCGTCAAGGCGGACACCGACCTCACGATGTCCATCGAGGGCCGGACCGCCGTCAACTCCGCGGCCTCGGTCGCCTACGACTCCCACAACCTCCCGTCGGGCGAGGTGTTCACCGCGCCCGTCGAAGACGCAGTCGAGGGCGAGGTGTTCTTCGACGTGCCGATGACGCTGGAGGGCCAGCGCGTCGAGAACGTCCGCCTGACGTTCGAGGGCGGCGAAGTCGTGGACTTCTCCGCGGGCGCGGGCGAGGACGCGCTCGCCGGCATCCTCGACACCGACGAGGGCGCGCGCCGGCTCGGCGAACTCGGCATCGGCATGAACCGCGGCATCGACCGCTTTACCGACAGCATCCTCTTCGACGAGAAGATGGGCGACACCGTCCACCTCGCGGTCGGCCGGGCCTACGGCGCGTGCCTCCCGGAGGGCGAAGACGGGAACCAATCTGCGGTCCACACGGACATGATAACCGACATGAGCGAGGACTCCCGCATCGAGGTCGACGGCGAGGTCGTCCAGCGGAACGGCACGTTCCGGTGGGAAGACGGGTTCTGAGCCTTCTCTGAGGCGTTTTCTGACGCAGACCGCGGTGGGCGGTTGAGACGATTAAGATACCATGACACGTGGTAACTCTACGCTTACTAAAACCGCGTGGTGACGTAGCTCCGGCTATGGCACGATTCGTCCGAACGAGGCGACGGTTCCTCGAACTGGCGGGGAGTGGTGCGGTGGTGGGAATCGCCGGCTGTCTCGGTGGGGGCGGCGGCCAGCAGGAAACGGAGACAGAGTCGGAGACGGAAGCGACGACCGAAGCGGCCGACGACGACCACGACGAGGAGCGCCCGGAGGGCGTCTCCGCCGAGGAGTTCGAACGCGGCCCGGTCCCCGAACCCTACCGGACCGCGCTCTCGCAGGCGAACGAGCGACGGGACCCTGACGACCTGTTCACGAAGGAGGCGGTCAAGTTCCAAGAGGCGGACGACGCCGTCGAGGCGGGGCTCACGGAGGCGGGGCGGAACTGCGGCAACTGCGCGGAGTACATCCCCGACAAGAACGGCGACGGCTTCGGTGCCTGCGCCAAGGTCGAGGGCTACATCGGCTCCGAAGACTGGTGTTCGCTCTGGGAGTCTATCGAGGAGGCCGAGGCCGAAGCCGAAGAAGGCGAGGACGGAGGCGAGACCGCGTCTGTCGTCTGAGGTTCACTCCTGAGCCACGCCGATGTTCTTCAGCGACCCGCCGCACCGCGGACAGACCTGTTCGTAGACGCCGTGGCCCGAGCGGTAGCCGCACGCGGCACACTCGTACCGCGCGCGCTCGACGAGCGTCGTCGGTTCGGCCTCGACGAGCGTCTCCGTCCGGCGTTCGACCAGCGCCTCGGTCCGGCGCTCGACCAACTCCGCCGGGGGTCGTTCGACGAGGTCCGTCGGCTCGGGGCCGACCAGCGCCCGCGATTTGGCTTTGACGAGGTCTACAGGCCCGCGAGTGTCGATATCCTTGCTCATGTCACTGTGTACGCTGTGTCGGATGTTAACTCTTGCCGGCACGCTCCGTTCTCCCTGACGACGCCGAATTCGGCCGTTTCGTCCCGATTCGGTGGGTTCGGTCCCGAGACGCGCTTTCGACGTACTTTTTATCCGCGACCGTTTTCATCCGCGCATGGCAGAATTCATGGTCGTCGTCGCCGACCCCGACTCCGGTGCGACCTACCAAGTCGACGTCGAAGGACAGGACGCAAACCGATTCCTCGGCCGCGACCTCGGTGACGAGGTCGACGGCGCGGCCGTCGGTCTCGACGGCTTCACGCTCGAACTGACGGGCGGTTCGGACAAGGCCGGCCGACCGATGCACCCCAACGTCCCCGGCGGCGCGCTCAAGGAAATCCTCGCCAAAGACGGCATCGGCTACAAGCCGTCCCGCGACGGCGAGCGCAAGCGCGTCACCGTCCGCGGCCGCGAGATCTCCGGCGAGACCGTCCAGATCAACGCGAAGGTCGTCGCCGGCGAGGGCGACGTCGCCGCCGCCTTCGGCGAGGGCGACGACGAAGAAGCGGACGAATAACGCCGTCTCACTCCTCTCTTCCCCGTGCCAGAGCAACTGCCCTCCGACCATCCGTCGGTCCAGACGTTCCGCGCGAACATCGCCCGGAGCGGCGGCACCCGTCGCCCCTGTCTGCGCGTTCCCGACGGCGTGACCGCCGAAGACGGCGATTTCGTCCGCCTTCACCTCGACGGCACCGCCTATCACGCCCGCCTCTCGGCCGACGCCTCGGGGCTCGTGATTCGCGGCGCGTACGACAACAAGCGCCTCGCGCGCACCCCGAACGACGGCGAGAACCGCCTCGTCGAGTGGTGCCGCGAACACGACCGGGCCGACGGCGACGCCGTCGAACTCGACGAACTGGACGACGGCTACCAGTACGGCCTCCGGGTTCCCGGGGTTCGACAGGTGTACCGCATCACCGAGCGCCCGAACGACTCGCTTTCGAGCATCGCCGAGAAGTTCGGCCTGTCCGACGAGTGACCGGTCGCACTCCGAGACACGCCGCTTTTACGCACCGACCGCTCTAGGCGGGGTATGAGCAAGGTAACGGAGTACCTCGCAGGCGAGCGCCTCGACGACGTGGCGCTCTATCTCACCCACGAGTACCTCGACAGCCAGGGTAAACTCCCGAACATGGGCGTCGAAGTCGAAAACGGCTACGTGCTCGTCGTCCCCGGCGACGACGGCCGCCGCGCCTTCGCGGCCGGGACGGGCATGGACGCCATGGAGTTCGCCCAGACCGCCATGGGCAACGACGGCGACATCGACGACGACCTGAGCGGCGGAACCTGCCCCGAGGCGGCCGCCGAGGAGAACCACGAGGTGAAGTTCATCTTCTCGTTCGCCGAGGCGCAAAACGAGGAGGTCGGCGGCATCTACGAGGAGGGCGACGTGGTCCACGCCTACGCCAAATGTACCTGCGGCACGACGTACTCCGACCGCTGGGTCGTCGACGACGCGTAGTCGATCCCCGTTTTTCGACGCCGCGTTTCGAGTTCAGTTTCGCCGTTAGCGCTCGGTCTCGACGCCTTCGTCGTCCTCGTCGTCGGCCGCGGCTTCCGCTTCCGCCTTCTCGACCGCGTCGGCGACCTGTTCGAACGCTCGGAGGATGACGCGCTTCGTCGTCGCGCCCTGCGTCGTCCAGTGGTGGGCGTAGTCGAGCATGTCGTCGTAGATATCGGGCTTACAGCCGGCGGCCTTCGGGTGGCCGCCGCCGTTGACGAGGTCGGCGACCTCGTGACAGCGCTCGAAGTCGTCGGAGCCGCGGATGGAGGCGCTCCCGGCGGGCTTGACGACGACCGCCGCGTCCGCGCCCGCCTCGCGGAGGGCGTCGGCGACCTCGTTTTGCGAACACCGGCCGTAGGTGACGCCGACCGTCCAGTCGCCGACGGTCTTCAGGTCGGCGCGGTCGACGGCGGCCTGAATGAGGTTCTCCTTTTCGACGCGGCGGTGGGCGATGTACTCCTCGACGACCGGCGGGAGGTCCGCGCCGTACGCGCCGACGACGGCGACGTACTCCTCTTTCGAGGTCCAGTAGGCGTAGTCCGCGAGGTCCTGACTCCGCTCGTCTTCGTTCAGCCAGAGGTCGTGGTCGCGGGTGACCGCCGCGAGCTCCGAAAACCGCTCGTCGAACTCGTAGTCGAGTTCGCGGAGCGTCACGTCGGTCGAACACTCCTCGTCGGACTCGCCGACGACGAGGTCGACGCCGGCCTCGCGGACCGCCTCGGCGACCTCCGGCTTCCACTGGTGGTGGTCGTACCAGTGAATCTCGCCCGCCGTCTCGACGAGCGCGGCGAGCTCCTCTTCGACGTACTCGAACTTGTCCGGACAGAGGTCGCAGACGTACACCTCGACGCCCTCGGGGGCGTAGTCGGCGACGCGCTGGAGGTCGTCTTCCAGCGAGTACGGGCTCGACCCCATCAGCGCGACCGGCGATTTCGGACGCTCTTCGTCGTCGTCCTCGGCGAGGGCGGGTTCGTCGTCTTCGTCTTCGTCGTCGCCCTCGTCGTCTGCGAGTTTCTCCTCGATTCGGTCCTCGAAATCGGCCACGTCGAGGGCGGCGTCGTACGCCTCCCGGAGGAGGGCGACACAGCCGAGGCCGTCGGCGTCGGTGTCGGTGACGACCGCGACCGAGGCGTCTTCGAGTTTCTCCTTGGCGCGCTCTTCGGCGCGTTCCTCGTCGAATTCGTCGGGGTAGAAGAATCCGGCTCCGGGGAGCACGGACTTGCGGGGGAGCGAGAGCCGAGAACTGTCGATGAGCTCGTCTTCCATACGCCGAACTCGGGCGCGACGGGGAAAACTCCTCCCGATTCGGTCGCCTCGTCGCTCAGGCGGCCTCGTCGCTCAGCAGGGAGTCCGTCGTCCCCTCCTCCAACTGGCGGACCGTCAGCACCGGCACCGGACAGGTCCGGACGACGCGCTCGGCGACGCTCCCGATGAGAAAGCGGTTCTCGCCGTGTCGGCCGCGGGTGCCCATGGCGACGGCGTCGGCGTCCACCTCGCGGGCGTAGTTCGAAATCTCGGCCGCGGGGCGGCCCTCCCGCACCGCGACGGTCACCTCGCGGTCGGTCGCGGCCTCGACCTCGGCGAGCGCCTCCTCGCCGCGTTCGGTGAGCGCGTCGCGCATCTCGTCGCGGAGTCGCTCGGGCGCGGTCTCCACGTCGCCGGCGTCGATGACGTACAGCGCGTGGACCGACGCGTCGAACCGCTCTGCGAGGTCGACGGCGACGCTGACCGCCCGGCGGACGCTCGCCGAGCCGTCGGTGGCGATGACGATGGTGTCGAACATGTCCACGGGTTCTCGGCGCGGCGGCATAAAACCAGTCTGGGGCGGCCGGCCGGCGGGACCGTGGGGTGAGTTTTTTGTCGTCCCCCGACGCAGGTGGGGACATGTCACCGCGCCCGCTCTCTATCGACCTCGTTCTCGTGCCGGTCGACCAAAGCGAGGAGGCGACGCGTGCGGCGGAGTACGCCGCCGCCGTCGCGGCCGAGTACGACGCCGCGGTCCACGCCGTCCACGTCCTCGGCGAGGACGTCGTCCGCGCCATAGAGCAGGGCGTCGTCGACGAGGACGCCGTCGCCGAGGACAGCAAGGCCGTCACCGACACGATTTCGGCCCTCGCCGAGACCGCCGACGTCCCCGTCACCACGTCGGTCGCCTACGGCTTCTCGCGGACGAGCAAGCTCCGCCACCCCGGAAGCGTCGTCCTCGACACCGCAGAAGAACTCGACGCGGACTTCATCGTCGTGCCCCGAGAGCCGGTCTCGGGCGACCCCGTCGAAGTGCTCGCCAAGGCCGCCGAGTACGTCCTCCTGTACGCCAGCCAGCCCGTGCTTTCGGTCTGAATCGTCGGTCGTTGTCGTCGTGACCCGCCGCCCTCAGCCGCCCTCCTCGTCCGGGGGCTCGGCGAGCCGGATGGTCATCTCCAGTTCGAAGCTCTCGGCGTCGCTCGTCTCGAAGCCGACGGTCTGGTAGAGGCCGACCGCCGCGCGGTTCCACCGCTCGACGGTGAGCCACACCTTCTCCACGCCGGACTCCCGGCCGTAGCCGAGAAGCGCCTTGATGAGCCGCGTGCCGATGCCGGCGCGCTGGTACGTCTGGTGGACGAAGATGGCGAGTTCGTAGGCGTCGCCGTCGGGGACGAGCGTCGCGTGGCCGGCCACCTCGTCGCCGTCCCACGCGATGACGTTCAGGCAGTCCTCGTCGAGGATGTTCTCCAGCCAGTCGCGGATGCGGTCTTCGCGGCCCGGCGGGATGCCCTGCGCGCGGTCCGAGGGGTCGAACGCGTCGTACATCTCGACGAGCGCCTCCAGTTCCTCGTCGGAGCCGTCGTGCGCGCGCACCTCGATGGTGCGGTCTTCCCTGTCGGTGAACGACAGCGGCGGCGCGTCGTAGGGGTCGGCGACGGCGTCGGAGAACGTTCGGTCGCTCATCGTACCAGAGTGACGGTCACGTGGGAGTTCAGGAGGACGAACTCCGCGATGTTGCCGATCTGTATCTTCCCCATCGGGCTCGTCTCACCGCCGCCGAGCACCAGTTGGTCGAACCCCTCGTTCTCGGCGAGGTCCACGAGGGCGCTCCCCGGGTCGCCGTCGAGCGCGCGGACGGCCGCGTCGACGCCGCGCTCGTCGAGCAGTTCCGTCACCCGCGCTTCCATGTCCTCGCGCGAGCGCTCGCCGGACGGGTTGTCGACGATGGCGACCGTGAGGTCGTCGCCGACCTCGGCCGTCCGTTCGACCGTCGTTTCGAGCGCGCGCATGGAATCGTCGCTGCCACCGATTCCGAGCAGTACCTTCATGATTCCCAATCTCGCGGGCGCGATAGAAAACCCTTACCCGGAAACGGGGGGCCACACCCCCGTCGGCGGGGGGACCGAACATCGCGGAACCCTTTTCGGCCGTGCCGCGGTAGCCCGCGGTATGACAGACGAGTCCGACGAGTTCGAGACGGGCGCGAGCGACGCCGCGGAGACGGCTCGCCCCGACGCGGACTCCCGAGCGGCGGCGGACGAAGCGGTTGCGCACGAAGCGGCGGGGGACGCGGAGCCAGCAGACCCGACCTCCGATTCGGAGACAGCCGGCGCGGAACCGACGGACGGGGCCGGAGCCGACGCCGATGCCGACGCTGAGACCGGAGCCGACGCCGATGCCGACGCCGAGGACTCGACCGAGTCCGCGGTCGATGACGCCGAAGACGCTGAGAACGCCGAAGACGCGGTTCCCGAGGACGTCCAGAAATACGCCCGGTTCAAGAAGGTCGACGGCGCGCAGTACGACCGCGTCAACGACTTCCTCCGCGAGCGGACCTACGTGACGGCCCGCGAGTGGGCCATCGCGCGACTCTGCGCCGACTTCCGGACCGAGACGGGCGTCGAGATGACGAAAATCGGGAACAACCTCCCCGAACTCGTCCCCTTCATGACCGACACCTACACGCCGCAGGCGGTCAATCAGGCCCGCTCCGCCTTCCGCGACAAGGTCCGGAAGTCGGGCGCGACGTTCCTCTACGGCGCGATGTCGGGCTTTTTCACGGCCGAAGAGCTCGACGAGATGATGTACGAGGTGACGGAAATCGCCAAGTTCCTGCTCGAAGTCGAGGGCGTCGACCTCTCGGTCGAAGAGGAACTCGAAGCCGAAGAGCGCATTTCGAGCGTCATGCGCGAGGTGCGCGAGGCGAGCACCGACCTGCGGAAAGAAGAGCTGTCGGACGAGGAGTGACGCCCCGCGGCCCGTGTGACTCCGCACCGGCGCTGACTCCCCGGACCGACGCCGCGCCGACTCGAACTCAGGGGAAAAGCGGGTCTGGCTCCGACTGGACTAACTCGACGCGTCGGTCCGCGTCGACCGGTCGAACGTAGAGGCGGAGTTCGCCCCGTTCTCGCGCCTTCGTCGCCATCGCGGCCACCTCGTCCAGTCCGTAGTACAGCGGGACGACGACGGCCTTCGACGACGCGGCGTCCTGCACGACCGAGACGACGAACACGGTGTCGTCCTCGCGGGCGCGGTAGACGTCGTAGCGGTCGAACGCGGCAGATTCGACCCACGACGACAGCGCGTCGAACTCGCGTCCGGGGACGAGTACGTCGAAGCCGACGCGCTCCGTCGCCTCGGGCAGATTCGCCGGCGGCAACACCGTCACGTCGCCGGGGTGGACCACGAGCGTCTCCCAGCCCTCGGCTTCGTACTCGGCCGCGGTCGCCTCGGCGTCCTCTACGACCGTCTCCCAGAACGACAGCATCCCCGTGAGTTCGGGTGATTCGTCCGCGTCCGGGTCGCGGTCTCGGGGTGGCGTCCGCTCGTCGGTCATGCGTGTCACGCACTCTGGGGGTCGGACGGGAAAAGGATTCGCCTGCATCGGGGCGTCGTCCGGCTCCCGATCGACGCTCTGACGCCCCGGCACCCTGTCGCCCCGGCGACGACGGAACAGCTATCTGTCCGCCTGCCGACAGTCGGCCCGATGCGCTGGTCACTCCGCACAGTCCTCGGGTCGCTCCAGCTCCCCGTCGCCGGGGCCGGGGTCGCCCTCCTCGCGTTCGTCTGGTGGACCGCCGCCACGATGCCCCCGCCACCGCCCGGAAGCGACGGCTTCGCCCACGGGCTCGCGGGCTTTTTCCTCCTCGTGTTCGGGGTCGTCGGCTTCGTCCTCCTCGCGGGCGGCCTGCTCATCCCGCCCGGACCGGGGTACGGCGTCCACTTCACTCGCAGACAGCGCTGGCTGTTCGCCTACGCGCTGGTCGCGCCGGCGCTCGCCGTGGGCGGCTTCCTCGCGACCGTCGTCCTGTCGGCCGGCCTCGGCGGCCTCGGCGGCCTCGCCGGGTCGGCGGTCTCGCTCGTCGCCCTGACCGCGCCGCTCGCGGTGCTCGTCGGCGTCGGCTGGAGGGGCGCGCAGGTCGCGGCCGCGCGGCTCTGAGGGTCCGGGGCGCAGTCGCGCTCAGTCGCGGACGTTCTCGCCCGCGACCGCGCCGAACTCCTCGCCGTCCCAGACGAACTCGCCGCGGAGCATCGTCCATTCGGGGAAGACCCCGGTGTGACCCTCGAACGGCGTCCAATCACAGTTCGAGTGGAGGTCAGCCCCGCGAATCTCGCGGGCGGCGTCGAGGTCGTACAGCGCGAGGTCGGCGTCCGCGCCCGCCTCGATGCGGCCCTTGCGCGGCAGGTCGAACACGTCGGCGGGGTTCGCGGCGACCACGTCGCGGACGCGCTCGGCGGTGAGGTCGCCGGCGACGACCGCGCCGAGAAGCAGGGGCACCATCGTCTCGACGCCGGGGACGCCGCTCGGGGCGTCGAGGAGCGTCTGCTCTTTCTCCTCGCGGGTGTGCGGCGCGTGGTCCGTGGCGACCACGTCGATGCGGCCGTCGGCGAGGCGCTCGAACATGGCCTCGCGGCGCGCTTCCGAGCGGAGCGGCGGGTTCATCCGGCCGTAGGTTCCCAGTTCGTCGAGGTCGTCGCGGGACAGAAACAGGTGGTGCGGCGTCGCCTCGCAGGTCGCGCCGCCGTCGCGGGCGGCGTCGACGCCCTCGGGCGTGCTCGTGTGGGCGATGTGAATCTGCGCGCCGGTCTCGCCGCCGACGCGGACGGCCCGCTCGACGGCGACCGCTTCGGCCTCGGCGGTCCGGTAGGCGCTCCACGCGTCGGCGTCGGCGTCGCGGCCGACCCCGCCGAGGTCGCCCTCGATTGCGGACTCGTCGAACAGGTCGGCGTCCTCGGCGTGGACCGTGACGGGCACGCCCGCCTCGCCGGCGCGTGCCGCGGCCTCGGCAAACAGGTCGGCCTCGATGCCCATGTCGCCGGTCGAGTCGGCGAGGAACACCTCGCCGAGGGCGAAAAGCGGGCGCTCGAACAGGCTGTCTGGGTCCCAGTCGGCGGTGACGCCGCCGTTGATGCCGTAGTCGATACAGGCGTTCGCGGCGCGCTCGGCCTTCGCGTCGAAGCCCGCGCCGTCGGTCGTCGTCGGGTCGGTGTTCGGCTGGTCGGCGACGGTCGTCACGCCCCCGGCGGCGGCGCTTTTCGCGCCCGTCTCCCACGTCTCCTTGTGCTCGAAGCCCGGCTCGCGGAAGTGGACGTGCACGTCGATAGCGCCCGGCAGAAGCAGGTTCCCTTCGGCGTCGACGGTCTCCTCGTCGGCGACGGGGTCGAGGTCGCCGACCGCCTCGACGGTCCCGTCCTCGACGCGGACGTCGACGGCGCGGCCGTCGGCCAGCGTCGCGTTCTCGATTCGCATACGTGGGGGTGCGACGCGCCGGGTGCTAAGTCCGGCGGTTCGGGTAGTGAGGGGTCCGGAGGTTCGGGTAGTTGCGGGGGTTCGTGAAGCGCTCGCGGCCGGCCGCATCGCCCGGCTGTCGGCCGCGTCCCGAGTCGCTCACGCGAGGTCCGCCGCGGCTTCGACGCGCGTCTCCGCGTCGCCGACGAAGACGGCTTCGAGGGCGTCGCAGACCGCGTCCGGACTCGCCGGGCCGCCGGCGTCGGCGACGCTCCCCACCGAGTCCGGGTCGAAGGGAACGTCGATGGCCTCGTAGACGGGCGCGAGCACGTCGGCTATCTCGTCGCGGTCGGCGACGACGACCACGCCGGAGACGAGCGCGCTCTCCTTGCGGACCCGCTGGGCGAGGCCGCAGAGCTTCCCGCCAGATTGGACCGAGTGGTCGCCGGGACAGTACGAGTTCGGCGGTTCGCCTCGACGCGCGGGGACGCCGAGGGTCCGCAGGGCGCGGACGACGGCGGTCGTTCCGGCCTCGTACCGCGCGTCCAGCCCGGTCCGAGCGTCGTCGAGGGGGAGCGCGTGGGCGAACGCGACGGTCGTTCCCGTGTAGGCGACGGCCCGGCCGCCGACCGACCGCTCGACGGCCGGAAACCCGCGTTCCTCGGCGGCGGTGACGGCCTCGTCGTACCGCGGGGCGCGGGTGTCGCGCCGGCCGAACGCGAGCTGTCGGTGCGGCGTCCACGCGCGGAACGCCGGGTCGCCCGTCTCGCCCGCCTCGCGGAGCATGGCCGCGGTGACCGCCCGGTCCGCCTCCCGGTCGGGTCCGCGGCCGCGGATGACGCGCATGCCCGAGAGAAACACCCCGACGTACCTAAGCGCACCCGTCCCGTCCCGACGACCATGTTGCGACTGCCGCGGTCGGTGCTCGCGCGCTTCGAGCGCTTCTCGCTCTACAACTCGCCGTACCCCGCCCACGACGGCGGCTGTGCGATCGACCTCTACGTCGCCGACGACGACCCGGTGGCCCGCTCGCCCGTCGCGGGGGCCGTCCGCGAGACGCGGACCGTCCGCGCGCCCGACAAGCCCTACGCCCACGACGACGAGTATCTCATTCTCGTCGACGTCGACGCCGACGCCACCGGACTGGACTGGCTCGGCGACCCCGACGACGACCCCCGCGAGGGACTGGTCGCGCGAATCCTCCACGTCGACCCCGGCGTCGACGCGGGCGACGAACTCGCCGTCGGCACCCCGCTCGGGCGGCTCGTCCGCTCCGGCTTTTTCGCCCCGTGGGTCTCGAACCACGTCCATCTCGGCTTCCGGGCCGCTGACGCGAACCATCACCGCGCCCGCGGGTCGCTCCCGGTCTCGCCCGACGTGACCGTCTCGCCGCTCGACTGGGACGGGACGGGAACCGTCGTCGAGACGGCCGAGACGTTCGTCGTCCTCGACGCCCCTGACCGCGCCGACGCGGGGGTCGGACCCGACGAGTTCGTCGGCCTCGCCAGCGACGAGGGCGTCGTCCTCGACGGCGGTCTCGCCCACTACGGCTTCGGGGGCACGCTCTCGTCCGTCGAAGACGGGCAATCGCTGTCGCTCCTCGGCGAGCGAGTCGGCCGGGCCGCCGGCCGCGACGTTCCGTGGGCCGACTTCGACGTGCTCGCCGACGGCGTTCGAATCACTGGGCTGTCACTATTCGCGTCCCGCGTCGACTTCGGGACCAAACTCGTCTGCCCCGGCCACGACTTCGCCGTCGGCGACGAGGTGTCGGTCGCGGTTCGCCCCAGCGCCGACCCGATTCGACTCGACTGACTCTGCAGAAATAATTTACAATTGACAGAATTGTGCCGGTCGGAGCCGACTGACTGAACCCTCGATTTCGAGGCCTCTTTTTTAAACGCCTTTACTATGAAAGGATTAGTCTCCGCAAAAAATATCCTTCGGTCGCCCGTATTTTTCCCCGTTTGTGAGACTCGACAGACGAACGTGTGCCGTCGTTTCAGGTATCGACGTCGCCGCCGCCGCGCCGCGATGACTGACGACCACGCCAGTGGGTACGAGGTCGAACTCGGGCACCCGCTGACCGGGGCCTCCCCCGACGGGACGTTCGAGGACCCCGAGTTCGAGCTCACGTTCGTCGGCGGCGTCCCGGTGACCGACGAGCCGGTCCCGTACTTCGTCGCCCGCGGGAGCGACCGCGAGGCGCTCGACGACCTGCTCGACGACCACGCGAGCATCGACCGCTTCGAACCGATATCCGACGGTCCAGAGGGTCGGCTCTACCGCTGTGAGTGGGCGACCCGCGACGACGACATCATCTCGACAATCCGCGAGTGCGACGGCATCGTCCGGCGGATGGTCGGCACGAGATACGGCTGGTCGCTGTCGGTGTACTTCCCGTCGAACGAGCTGACTACCCGGTTCCACGACGCCTGTCTCGCCCGCGACATCGACATCGACGTGCGCCGCGTCGAACCGGCCCGCCTCGACGAGCGCCACCCCCCGAACACCGGTCTCTCGGAGAAACAGCTGACGGCGCTTCGGCTCGCCTTCGAACGGGGCTACTTCGAGACGCCGAAAGAGACCGGCCTCGACGACATCGCGAGCCGGTTGGGTATCACCGAGCAGGCGCTCTCACAGCGGCTTCGCCGGGCGCTTCGAAACCTCGTCGGGTCGGCGATAGACGACCTCGAACGCGACTCGCGGTACGAGTGAAGAGCCGACGATGAGTGAAGAGCCGACGACGCGTCAGAACGGGACCGTGGTGGGACGCGGCAACCGGGCGCGAGATGCCACGATGGGAGTCGATTTCGCCACCGGAACGGAGCGACCTGCGGCCCCTCCGGCGGTGCGCCCGCGTGGGGGGGTGCCACCGACGCATATCGGTACGCCGATTCTAGTAATATATCTGACCCTTGTGTGGACAATCGGTATTTAAACAGCGTCGAAGTAATCGAGATACGCCGAGGCGAACGCCCGGAGTTCGTCGTACGTCGGCGGCGACCCGTTCCTGACGAAGTGGCCCGCGACCGCGTTGCCGACGACGAGCGACTCCGCGCGGCCGAGGTCGAGGACGTGCGCGAGCGCGAGTCCCGCGTTGAAGTGGTCGCCCGAACTCGTCGTCAACACCGGGTCGTCCGTCCGGGGGACGCCGACGGTCGCGGTCCCCTCGTCGTCGACGAGGTGCGCCGCTTCGATGCCGTGGCCCGCAAACCGGCTGACGCCGAGGTGGTCGAACGCCGCCCGCGACTCGCGGCCGAAGTCGCCGCTCTCGACGCCCGCCAGTCGCGCGAGATAGCGCGTCTCGTAGCGGTTCGCCGAGACGACGACGCGCACCGCGTCGTCCAGCGCCGACACCTGTTCGACGCCCGCGGCGACCACCTCGGGCTCCCGTTTTCTGAGGTCGCCGGGGTCCAACAGAAGCGTCTCCGGCGGGTCCGACAGCGTCGGCCACAGCTCCTCGCGGAGGCCGCGGGCCACGTCCGGTAGCTCGGGCATCTCCGACCAGTAGCCCATCCCGACGAGCTCGGTCCCGTCGACCAGTTCGGCCAGTCGGTCGAGGCCGACCCGCGACTCGATTCCGGCCCAGTCGAGCGTCATCAGCGCGCCGATTTCGGTGAGCATCAGCTTCCCGTCGCCGAACTCGACGGCGTCGGTGTAGCCCGGCGACCCGAGGGTCTCCAAGGGGAGGTGGCCGAACTCCTCGGCGAACGGCGCTTCGACCGGGTCGCCGAGACAGCCGACGACCCCGGGGTCGAACCCCAGTCGGTCGAAGGCGCGCGCGAGGTGGCTCACGTGGCCGCCGGTGCGGACGCCGGCTTGAATCCACTCGAAGCTGAGCGAGCTCTCGGCGTCGACCGAGTCGTTCACGCGGTCGGCGAACGCTTCGAGGGTCGACACCCGCTCGTAGGCGTCGGCCGACTGCCGCTCGGAGACCAACTCCCGAACGCGGTCGACGTAGCCGTCGAACCCGAACAGCATCCGTCCGCCGTCGACGGTCTCGGGAAGCGACTCCCGGCACGACTCGACTGCGCGGACCGTCGCCTCGTCTGGCGTCTCCATGGCGTTCGGTTCGGACGACCGCCAGTTAGTGTTGCCGCCGGTGGCGCTTTCGACCCGTCAGCGGCCGCTCTCCGTCGTGATTTCGAACCGCGCGCCGCCCTCGTCGCTCTCGACGAACCAGACGCTCCAGCCGTGGGCGTTCACGACGCTCATGACGACGCTGAGTCCGAATCCGGTCCCCTCGGTGCTCGTGGTGTAGCCCGCCTCGAAGATGCGGGGACGCTCGTCCGGCGGAATCCCCGGGCCGTCGTCTTCGACGTAGAAGCCGTCGCGGTCGCCGAGCGGACCGACGCGGACGGTCACGTCGTCGCCGCCGTGTCGAATCGCGTTCGAAAAGAGGTTCTCGAGGAGCTGTCTGAGCCGCCCGCGGTGGGCGTCGACCGTGACCTCGCCGTCGATAGCGAGCGTCGGGCTCGGCGCGCCGCCCGCGGCGGTCGTCCACGCCGCCTCGGCGACGGAACGGAGCGACAGCCGCTCGGCCTCTTCGACCGTCTGACCGTTCTGCGCGAGCGCGAGCACGTCCTCGACGATGCCGGCCATCCGCTCGTGGGCGTCGGCCACGCGGTCCAACTCGTCGCCGTCGTACTTCTCGCGGGCGAGGTCGAGGTAGCCCATCGCCGCGTTGAGCGGGTTCTTGAGGTCGTGGGAGACGACCGACGCGAACGATTCGAGCTGTTCGTTCTGGCTGGCGAGCTCGCGCTCGCGCCTCCGCAGGAGCCGCTCGCGTTCGACCCGGTCCAAGACGGCGCGGGTGTTCGCGGCCAGCACCTTCGCCAGCGCGACGCGCTGGTCGGCCAGCTCCCCCTCGTCGAGCGAGGCGACGAAGAACACGCCGTGGTCGGGAATCGGGACGATGAGCTCCTCTTTGACCCCGGCGTCGAGGACGAACCGACGCGGGTTCGAGCCCACGTCCCGGTAGAGGTTGTGCTCGCCGCGCTCGAACACCTCCCACGTCAGGCCGGTCCCCCGCGGCACCGGCGGCACGTCGCCGAACACCTCCCGGGCCTCGTCGGTGAGCGCCGTCGGAACGAGCGCGTCCTGCGACTCGTCGTACAGGAGGACGCCGCTTATCGCGTAGTCGAGGACCTCGGTGGCCGCCTCGCGGACGATGTCGGCGACCTCCTCGCGGCTGGTCGCCCCCGTCAGCCGCCGGGTCGAGGCGTGGAGCGCGTTGAGCCGCTGTTCGTACCGCTTCCGTTCCGTCACGTCCGTCGAGACGCCGACCGCGCCCACGACCTCGCCGTCGTCGCCGACGATGGGCGAGACGGTGAACTCGACCACGTACTCCTCTCCCGGGAGCGACAGCTCGATTTCGAACCGCTCGCGCTCGCTCTCGCCGCCGAGGACGGCGTCGAGCGCGGACCGGACGCGCTCGTACTGGTCGGCGGCGAGATAGCCGGCGTCGCGGAGCGCCGAGACGTGCCGGCCGACGAACGACGACATGGGAATGCTCGTCCGCGACAGCGCGGTCTCGTTGATGAACTGGACGACCCCCGACTCGTCGACCACGTACGCGCCCTGTCCGATGCTCTCGACGACGGTCTCGTAGCGCTTGAGCCGCTGTTCGTAGCTCCGCTGTTCGGTCACGTTCCGCGAGGTGACGACGAAGCCGTCGACCGAGGTGTCCGCCTGATTGCTCCCCACGGATTCGAGCCACGTCCACGACCCCTCGGCGTTCCGGTGGCGGTACCGGACGGGGTCGGTCCCGTCGGCGTCCGTCTGGAGCGCGTGGTCGAAGACGGCGGCGACGCGCCCCCAGTCGTCGGGGTGAATCAGCTCCGCGACGGAGCTTCCGACCAGCTCGTCGGGCTCGAAGCCGAGCACGTCGGCGACCGAGGGGCTCTGGTACCTGATTCGCCCGTCGGTCCCGACGAGAGTCACGAGGTCGCGCGCCAGCTCCACGAGGCCGCGGAACTGCGCCTCCGTGGCGCGCTGTTCGGTCACGTCGCGCACGGAGACGAGGACGCCGTACGAGCCGTGATACTCGATTTCCTTGACGTTCGCCGAACACTCGCGGGTGTCGCCGTCGGCGTCGACGATGCGTATCTCGTAGCTCACGGGGGCGTCGTCGCCCCGCCGCCGCGTCGCGGCGATGTCGGCGGCCCGCTCGCGGTCGTCGGGGTGGACGACGCTCGACACCGGCGTCTCGGCGAGTTCGCCGTCGCTCAGCCCGGTGAGCTCGGTCAGCCGGCGGTTCCAAAAGCGGAACTCGCCGCCCTGCGTGACGAAGATGGCGTCGTGGCTCTGCTCGACGACGGTGCGGTACAGCGAGTCCGAGTTCCGCCCCGCCGACGCCCACCGTGAGAACTCGATGGCGCGTTCGACCCGCGCGGCGACCGCCTCGGTCGCCGCCGGCGTCTCCGGGTCGTCGACGGCGATGGCACCGGCGCTCGCGGCCGAGTCACCGTCGCTCGCGGTCCCGTCGCCGCCGAGGAAAAACACCGGAACCACGCCGATTCGGGCGCGGACGCGGGAGACGAAGTCGGTGTCGACGGCCCCGCGGGCGACGACGCCGCCGACCCCGTCGTCGAGCGCGCCGAACACGGCGTCGCGGTCCGCGCACGTCTCGGTCGTGAACCCGCGTCGCTCGATGGCCTCGACGAGTCCCTCGGGGCACTCGTCGACCAGCACGACGCGGGAGTCGCTCATATCCGTACCACTCCGTGAACGTGTATATATTTCACGTGATTCCGACCTGACGACTTCCCACTCGCTCGCGCTCGTGGGAATCCCGTCGGGCCCGTTCGCTTCGCTCACGTGACTCCCGGCGGGGATGTCACCGACCGTCGGTTACATACTATTTGACATACTCGTTCGTGATATGACCGACGACTTTCCCGCCGAGGCCGCGGCCATCGTCCAGCGACACATCGAGGACGAACACGGCTACCTGTCGTGGCTCAACACCAGCGTCGACGCCATCGAGCGCGGCCGCATCGTGATGTCGATTCCGTACGACGAAAAGCTCACTAACACCGTGTTACCGCCCACCATCCACGGCGGCATCGCGGCGACGCTCATCGACACCGCGGGCGGCATCGCCCTCCGAACGATGCTCGATGACCCGGTCGCCGGAGGCGTCGCCACCATCAACCTCAACGTGAACTACCTGCGGCGGGCGTCGGGCGACCTGACGGCGGTCGCCGAGGTGGTCCGCGCGGGCGGGTCGGTCGGCGTGAGCACCATCACCGTCGTCAGCACCGACCCCGAGGGGGACGCCGACGTGGCCGCCCGGCAGTCGCCGTCGAGCGACTGGGACGACGCCGTCGCCACCGGACAGGGCGCGTATCGGCTCTTTCGGGACTGAACCCCGGTCGGGACCGACGCCGGCCCCGGGGAACCGGCCGCGTCCGGCGGGACCGACCGGCTACTCGAACGACACGTCCGCGAGCGCCGTCGTCTCGCCGAACAGCCAGTCGGCGTGGTCGACGGCGTACGCCTTGTGTTCTTCTTCGATGTAGCCGAGCGCGTCGGTGACGAGAATCGGCCGGTAGTCGCGCAGGCCGGCGCTCCCGGCGGTGTGGAGGACGCAGACGTTCGCCAGCGTCCCGCAGACGAGCAGGTCGTCCACGCCGTGGCTGTCGAGCCAGCCCTCCAGTTGCGTCTGATAGAACGCGTCGTAGGTGTGCTTCTCGACGACGAGGTCCTCGTCGCGGACGTCGAGGTCGCCGTGGAGGTCGGCGTCCCACGTCCCCTCGACGACGTGTTCGCCCCAGCGCTCGAACTCGTCGTAGTAGTGGTTGTCGTCGAACTGCTCCGGCGGGTGGACGTCGCGGGTGTAGACGACGCGCGCGCCGGCGTCGCGGGCGGCGGCGACGAGCTCCGTGACGGGGCCGACAGCGGATTCGCTCCCCGGCGCGAACAGGCTCCCGTCGGGGTGACAAAAGCCGTTCTGCATATCGACGACGACCACCGCGGTTCGGTTCGGGTCGAGTGCCATGTCCGTGGATTGCGCCGGGACGACCAAAACAGTACGCGCCGCCCCGGTTTCGACTCGATTCGACTCCGCTCGATTCGACTCGACTTAACCGACCCACCCCGGTTTCGACTCGACCGACCCAGAACCGGCTCGCAGTCCGCCGTTTCGACGCCCGAACCCGACAAGGTACTTCACTCCGGAGTCTAAGGGTACGATATGCGAACCACCGGTCTCCGCGCCGTTTTCGCCGCCGTACTCTTGGTTCTCGCCGGCTGTGCCGCCCCGACGGCCGCGCCCGGCGGCGACGCGTCGCCCGCGACCCCCCACCCGGACAGAGACGGCTTCGACGACCCCGACCAGGACGTCCTCGGCTGGGAGAACGGCTACTGGTACGACGAGCCCATCGCGGTCGACCAGTCCGACGGGCTGAACGACTCCGAGATGGAGGCGTTCGTCGCCCGCGGGATGGCCCGCGTCGAGCACATCCGCCAGCTGGAGTTCGACGAGCGCGTCCCCGTCAGCGTCGTCTCCCGAGACGACTACCGGAGCGCCAGCGCCGGCGGCGCCGCCCCCTCGGACTCCGAGTTCAACCGCTGGAACGACCAGGTGTGGGAGGCGCTTTTCATCGCCGGTGAGTCGACCGGGAGCGCGAGCGCCATCTCGGCGACGACCGGGAGTTCGGTCCTCGGCTTCTACTCGCCGTCCGACGGCGAAATCAAAATCGTCACCGACTCCCCGGGCGAGCCGACCATCGACAACGCCACGCTCATTCACGAACTGGTCCACGCCGTTCAGGACCAGCGGTTCGACCTGACCGACGCCCGCTTCCGAAGCGAGACGCAGGACGGCGACCTCGCCACCGACGGCGTCATCGAGGGCGACGCCAGCTACGTCGAACGACAGTACAGCGAGCGGTGCGCCGCCGGGACGTGGGACTGCGTCGCCACGCCCGACACCCAAAACAGCCGCGGCGGCGACCCCAACCTCGGCGTCCTGATTACCATCTACCAGCCGTACTCCGACGGCCCGGTGTACGTCCACGACCTCTACGAGCGAGGCGGCTGGGAAGCCGTCAACGACGCCCTCCGCAACCCGCCGGTGTCCACCGAACAGACCATCCACGTGACCGACGAGTCGCCGCGTCCCATCTCCTTCGCCGACGAGGGGACGAACGGCTGGACGACCTTCCCCGACCAGGGCGTCGAGGGTTCCGACACGGTCGGCGAGGCGTCGATGTTCGCGATGTTCTGGTATCAGGCCCGAACGTCCGGCGCGGAGACCGTCCGCGTCGAGTCCATCGCTGACACGAACTCGCGGTACGACACGTACAACTACGACGCCGAGCCGTCGAACGGCTGGGCGAACGACCGCCTGTTCCCCTACCGCAACGCGGCCGGCGCGGAGACCGACTACGGCTACGTCTGGGTGACCGAGTGGGACACCGACGGCGACGCGCGGGAGTTCCGCGACGCCTACCTGAACATCCTCAGCGCCCACGACGCCACCCAGCGGGACGACGGCATCTACGTCGTCGAGGACGGCCCGTTCAACGACGCCTTCCGGGTCGTCCGCACGGGCGACCGCGTCGTCGTCGTCAACGGGCCGACGCCCGCCGACGTGGACGAGATTCGGCCGGGGCTCGCGTCGTAACCCCCCCGCCGGGACGCTTTTTCGTCTCCCGCCCGTGGACTCGCTATGAACCGCCGTCTCGCCGCCGTTTTCTCCGCGCTTCTGCTCGTCGTCGCCGGCTGTGCCGCCCCCGTCGCCGACCCGAGCGCCGCGAGCGACGACTCGGACGCCGCGGGCGGGACTGCGGATGCCGCCGACTGGTCGTGGCCCGACGACCCGCCGACCGACCGGCTGGGCTGGGAGAACGGCTACTGGTACAACGAGTCCATCGCGGTCGACCAGTCCGACGGGCTGAACGACTCCGAGATGGAGGCGTTCGTCGCCCGCACGATGGCCCGCGTCGAGGTCGTCCGCGAACTGGAGTTCGAGGAGTCCGTGCCGGTCGAGGTCGTCTCGCGCGCCGAGTACCGAAACGAGTCCGACGAGTCGACCGACCCGGTCCACAGCGACTGGAACGACCAGGTGTGGGAGGCGCTGTTACTGGTCGGCGAGGACCGGACCATCGACGAGGTGTTCGACGAACTGTACGGCGGCGTGGTGCTCGGCTACTACGACCCCTCCGAGGGCCGCATCGTCGTCGTGAGCGACGACGACCAACCGACCATCGACCGCCGGACGCTCGCCCACGAGCTGGTCCACGCCGCACAGGACCAGCAGTTCGGCTTGGACGGCTCGCCGACGACGCAGGACGCCCAACTCGCCCACGGCGGGCTGGTCGAAGGCGACGCCCGCTACGTCGACGGCCTGTACGAAGCCCGCTGTGAGGCCGACTGGGACTGCGTCCCTCAGCCGTCGAGCAGTGGAGCGGGCGGCGGCTCGGTCGACTACCCGGTCTTCCTCGTCATCTACACGCCCTACAGCGAGGGGCCGACGTTCGTCTCGGACCTGCGCGACCGCGGCGGCTGGGCGGCCGTCGACGCGGCCTACGCCGACCGCCCCACCTCGACCGAGCAGGTGCTCCACCCGAACCGGTACCCCGACGAGCGCCCGGTCGCGGTGACGGTCGAAGACCGCTCGTCGGCCGCGTGGACGCGCTACGACACCGACCCCGTCGCCGACGCGGTCGGCGAGGCGTCCATCTTCGCGACGTTCTGGAAGCACCGCGCCGTCGACCGGGCGGGCCTCCAACAGGACCCCGGCGCGTACTCGCCGTACAACTACACCGCCGAGCCCTCGGCGGGCTGGGCCGGCGACGCGGTGGTCCCCTACCGCCCGGCGTCGGACGGGACCTACGAGGCGAACCCCCACGAGCGCGGCTACGTCTGGCGGACGGTCTGGGACACCGAGGCGGACGCCGAGCAGTTCGAACGGGCGTACGTGAACGACACGCTCCGGCTCTCTCTCAACGCGTCGGTCGCGGGCGAGGACACCTACCGCGTCGACGACGGCCCCTTCGCCGACGCCTACCGGGTGACGAGAGACGGCGACACCGTCACCGTCGTCAACGCGCCGACGGTGGCGAAGTTAGACGAGATTCACGAGCGAAGCTAGGAGAAGCACTTGTAGCATCGCTGACGGCTGTTTCGTATGCCCCGGCGTCTCGGTCGCTTCGCGCTCGTCGCCTCCTCGCTCGTCCTGTTCGTCGCCGTCTGCTGAGCCGTTGAAGACAATTCGTCTTCGACGCACGTGACCGATTATACACCTTTTTCATCGGCCGGGTGGAATCCGCGCCAATGAGTGACTTCGATATCGTCGGTCCCGAGGCCATCCGCGACGGCGTCGCGACCGACGCCTACTTCGAGCGGACCGAGGCGACCCTCCGACACGCGGGCAAGAACCCCCGCGTCGTCGCCGAGGTGACGGCCGACCAGTTCCCCGACGGCGAGTTCGAGCTGTTCGCCGGCGTGAAAGACGCCGCGGAACTGCTCTCCGGCCGCGATATCGACGTCGACGCCGTGCCCGAGGGCACGCTGTTCGACGGCGGCCCCGTGATGCGAATCGAGGGCGACTACCTCGAATTCGCCCGGCTCGAAACCTCGCTTCTGGGCTTCCTCTCGCACGCCTCGGGCTGTGCGACGGCCGCCCTCGAAGCCCGCTCGGCGGCCCCCGACTCGACGGTGCTGTCGTTCGGCGCGCGACACGTCCACCCCGCCATCGCCGCGATGGTCGAGCGAAGCGCCCTCGTCGCCGGCCTCGACGGCTTCTCGCACGTCGCCGCCGGCGAGATTCTCGGGAAGGAGGCGTCGGGGACGATGCCCCACGCGCTCCTCATCGCCTTCGGGCGCGGCCATCAGGCCGAGGCGTTCCGCGCCTTCGACGAGGCGGTCGCCGAGGACGTGCCGCGGGTCGCCCTCTGTGACACCTACGGCGACGAGACCGAGGAGGTCCTGCAGGCCGTCGAGGCGCTCGGCGACGACCTCGACAGCGTCCGCCTCGACACCACCTCCTCGCGCCGCGGCGACTTCCGCCACATCGTCCGCGAGGTCCGCTGGGTGCTCGACGCCCGCGGCCACGAGGACGTCGGCATCTTCGTGAGCGGCGGCCTCGGCCCGGCGGAACTCCGGCACCTCCGCGACGTGGTCGAGGGCTTCGGCGTCGGCGGCTACATCTCGAACGCCAACCCGGTGGACTTCGCGCTCGACATCGTCGAGGTCGACGGCGAACCCGCGGCCAAGCGGGGCAAACTCTCGGGCGTCAAAGAGGTCTACCGCACGGCCGACGGCGGCCACCACGTCGGCCTCCGCGGGCGGCCCGGCCCGACCGATGGCGAGTCGCTCCTCGAACCGCTCATCCGCGACGGCGAGGTCGTCTCGGAGTTCGACTTCGACATCGACGCGGCCGCGACGCGGGCCAGAGAAGACGCCGAGTCGGTCGGCTTCGGCGAGGAGTAAGACGCGCTCTCGTTCTTCGACGGCGTTCGGAGCCGTCGCTCGCCGGTCGTATCTCTCCCCCCCAAGGAGTCGAGTCGTCGCCGCGACGACTTACAGCGCTTCGACGCTTCCGCCGTCGTCGCGCTCGCGGAAGACCTGCCCTTCGAACAGGGTAATCATCGTGTCGTCGTCCTGCCACGCCAGCGGCGACAGGCCGGCTTTGCGACAGGCGTTCGTGAGGAACTCCTCTTTCGACCAGCCGAGTTCGATGGGGAGCGTCGGATACATCCAGCCGTGGGTGCCGCCGGCGTCGATGGCGATTCCGTGGGTGCCGAGTTCGATGTCTGCGACTGGGTCGTTAGTCAGCGTGTAGTTGTTGACGATACAAACAGAGATGTTCAGGTTCGGGAGTTCGGGTGCTTCGATTTCGGTCTGACACGAGTCGCCCGACGCGGCCTTGATGGCCGCGTCGACGATGGCGTGACCGAGTTGGTCTTTCCCCCGATACGCGCCCGCACAGCCCCGCAGTCGACCGCGCCCACGTGTCGACTTGATGCGGACGAACGCCCCGGTTCGGGCGTAAAACGCGTCGCGCATGCTGCCCGGTTGTTCTCTCTGCCCGTGAAGAACGTACGATTCGACCGATTCCCGCGCTAGTTCGACCGCCCGCGCCCCATCATCGTAGGTGAGGTGTACGGTCTGCGCCTCGGACATACTATCATTCAAGTTCTGTGGTGACTTCAACGCTTCCCTCGAGTGTTATCCGGCTGTTATGTGAGTTAGGTGCCACATAACGGCCGACTAAACTCGCGTATGACCCCGTTAATCGAACCGCTTATCCGACGGACCGGACTAGGGTAGGTCGGCAGAGAGAGCCCAGTTCCCGTGCCCGAGACGGGCATGAGGAAAGTCCCCCCACCGTCCGAACGGGTGACCGGGCGCAAGCCCGGAGTCGGAGACGGCTGGCGCTGGAACAGAAACGAGACCGCTCGACCCGACCGATGATGCGCGCGCGACGGCCCCGCCGTCGCCGGCGCGGACGGGTTCACCGTCCGCGAGCGAACCGACCCGTAAGGGGAGGGAGTTAACCCGCAGAGGGAGAGATGGCATCCGCCATCGCCGACGGTCGAGAACGGATGGAACGGCGAATCCTCACCGGTGCAAGTCCGCGCCGCGAAGGTAGTTCGGACGGCGCGTCGGGTTCGCCCGTCGCGCCCTCGGGGCTCGCCCCGAGAAGGACGCGGACGCTGAGCCGAATGCTGGGACGAACAGAAGGGGGCTTACTCCTCTCAGCCGCTTTCGAACGCCCGAGCGACCGCTCCGTCTGTCGGTCGCCTCGTCGGGAAACGCTCTTGACCGTTCGCCGCCGCAGTCTCGGTATGCGCGGTTCGATTCTCCTCGTCGCGGCGCTCGTTGTCCTCGCCGGCTGTGCCGCGCCGGTGTCGCCGGGAACCGACGCGACGACAGCGACGACCCCCACGTCTGCGGCTTCGCCGACCACCGACTCAGCGACCACGGCGACCGCGATACCGACGACGTCGCCTCCGTCGACGACCGCGACCACGGCCGCGACCGCGACCCCGACTGCCACACCCACCGCGTCGCCGACGCCCGAACCGACGGAGACGTTCACCCCCGCCTCGGGATACGGCCCGTGGGGGTCCGAGCCGGTCGTCGTCGCCGTCGAAACGCCCGACGACGACCGCGACTACGCCGCGTTCGTGACCGAAGCGACGGCGTTCTGGGAGACGAACGACGCGCGCTACCTCGGCTACGAAGTCGACTACGAGGTCGACGCCGACGCCCGCGACCCCGACATCGTGGTCCACTTTGTCGACACCGTCCCCGAGTGCGGCGGGCAGACCGACGCGGTCGGCTGTGCGCCCTATCTCACCGACGCGAGACAGATAGACCGCCCCGAAACCGTCTATATCCGAACCGGCTTCGGCGACGACTCGACGGTCGACATCGTCGAACACGAACTCGGCCACACCCTCGGGCTCGCCCACGGCGACGAGCCCGCGGAGCTGATGAACGCCACGGGCATCCTCTACACGCTCCCGCGGACGAACGCGACCGACAAGGCGTTCCCGTGGGACGACCCGAACTTCACGGTCTACGTGGACGACGCGAACGCCTCGGACCCCGACGCCGCCCGCGAGCAGATTCGCCACGCCCTCGACTACTTCGAAGCCGGCGCGCCGGGGATGCCCGACAACCTCACCTACACCTACGTCGACGACCCGGCGGACGCGGAGGTGCGCATCTCCTTTGCGGACACCTCTCCGTGCGCCGCGGGCGCGGCCTCCTGCGCCATCGGCGGCGGCTACGACCCGGACGGCGACGACGCCTTAGAGACCTACAGCGACTACCGGGTCGTCCTCGTCGACCTCGACACCGAGGCCGTCGGCTGGCACGTCGGCTACTGGACCGCCCACTATCTCGGCGCGGAGGCCGACGAGGACAAGCCCGAACCGTTCCGGAACGCGACGTACGGCGAGCGCCGGAGCGAGTGGTGGACGTAGCGCGCTCGCCGCGCCGCGCGTCGGGCGCGCGCTTCCGAACCCGCCGGTTTTCACCCACCCGAATCGGCCGAGTCCTTCTTTGGTACGGCCCGCGTAGACGTTGTCGTGATTCCCACCGACAGGCACGGCGACGCCCACCCCGCGTTCGACGAGGAGTCGTTCCGCGACGCGCTCGCCGAGTTCGGCGGCACCGACGCCGAGCGCCGGGTCGTCGCGCGACAGGCCCGCGACCTCGCCGACTCGGGGCAGGCCGAGTCCGACCGCGGCACGCCGCTCACGGGCGACGAAATCGTGCGCAACATGCGCGACGCGCCCGAGGGGGCCCCGCGACGCGCTGGAACTGGTGGCTCGGGGCGCTCGAAGCCGCCTACGGCGGCTACCGCGAGTTCCAAGTCCGCCGCATCCCGAAGGCCTGAGCGTCGCCTGTCGCCCGTTTTGCGGTCCTGTCGGTCGCCGTTTTCGCCGCGCTCCGGCGGCGCGACACGCTCTCCGTTCGCCCACCGTCTCCCGCGGACTTCTGTCGCTTCGAAGCGGTCGGAATTCGCAGAACGCCCCGTCTTTCCCCCCGGTCAAAACCAAAGCAGATTACACGCTTGTTACAGAAAAGGTGTGTAACGCGTACGACCAACCCTACCGGTGATGCCTACTCTACAATGACTGACAACTACGACGTGATTATCGCGGGCGCGGGCCCCGCAGGTGGACAGGCGGCACGAGACCTCGCCGCCCGCGGCTACGACGTGTGCGTCCTCGAAACCGAGTCCGAAGATGAGTTCCCCTCCAGGAGTAACAAATCGACCGCCGGGACGTTCCCGTCGACGATGGCCTCGTTCAACATCCCCGACGAGGTCGTGATGAACTTCACCGACGACGTCGTCTTGGAGTCCCCGAGCCACCACTACCACCGGCACCAGCCCGGTGCGGTCCTCGAATTCGCCGACTTCAAGAACTGGCTCGTCGACGAGGCGGAGGCCGACGGCGCGGAGTACCTGTTCGACGCGCGCGTCTCCAAGCCCGTCATGGAGGGCGGCGAAATCGTCGGCGTCCGATACAACGGCGACAAGGAGGTGTACGCCGACATCGTTATCGACGCGACCGGACCGAGCGCGCCGCTCGCCAAGGCCCTCGACGTGTGCGACCTCGACCGACAAAAGCAGGCCATCGGCATCGAGTTCGAGTACGAGGGCATGGACCTCGCGCCCGACGGCTACGGCGACCTCACCGACGCGATGATGCTCCGCCTCGACCACGACATCGCGCCCGGCGGCTACTCGTGGATATTCCACACCGGCGGCGACACCGCGAAGGTCGGCGTCTGCTACATCCAAAACGAGGGCCACCGCCACAACGCCAAGTCGGGCTACACCATCGACGACTACCTCCAGTACTGGACCGAGTCCGACCCGCGCTTCGCGAACGCAGAGCGCATCGCGGGCAAACAGCACCGCGGCTCCGCGCACATCCAACTGCCGGGCCGCATGAGCACGGACAACTTCATGGCCATCGGCGACACGGTTCCGACCGTCGACCCGCTGTGGGGCGAGGGCATCGACAAATGCATGCGCTCGGGCCGGGTCGCGGCCGCGACCGCCGACCGCGCGCTCACCAACTCCGACCGCGACACCTCGGCGTCCGAACTCGCCGTCTACGACCAGCTGTGGCACGAGCGCGTCGCGCCGAAGGTCAAAAACCGGCTGTTCATGACGGAGATGCTCTACCGCGCCTCCAACGAGCGCTACGATAAACTGCTCGAAGACCTCCACCGCCTTCCCAACGAGCAGTTGGACGCCGCCAACGGCGGCAGTCCGCTCGCCATGTTCCGCATGCTCAAGTTCGAAGACCTCTCCATCCTCGCGTCCACCGCGAAAGACTGGTTCTCGAACTGAGCCGCCGGTCGACACGCGCGTTTCCCTCCGCCTCCGCCTCCGCGCTTCGTCGCCCGCCTCTCATCTCTCGTCTCTCACCGGCCGGTTCGCCTTCGCTCACCCGTCGCCTCCGCCGTCGCCGCCGTCACCGAGCGCCGCCAGCGCATCGGCCAGCGCCGCCCGCGCCGACGCGACGTGTTCGTCGGCCGCCTCGTCTTCGGTTCCATCGACGTTCGACAGCAGGCGTTCGACGTGGCCGAGTCGCGTCCGGACCACCTCGTCGTCCGGGAGCGGGCCGACCGCGAGGTCGCCCGCGACCGCCTCAGCCTCGCCGAGCCATCGGCTCGCGTCCTCGCGGACGGGCCGGGTCGCCGTCGCGGCGAGACGGTCGTGGAGCGTCGTCACCAGTCGGTCGAGGTCGTCGCGGTCGGGTTCGGCATCGGTATCGGCGTCGGAGTCGGAACTGGCATCGGCGTCGGGGGCAGAGTCGGAGCCGGTCACACCTCGGGAGACGGCGGCCGGCCTGAAAAGCGTCGAGTCCGCGATTCCGCCGGGCCCGGCGGTCCGGCGGGACCGACGAGCAAAAGCCCCTCCGGTCGGTACTGCCGGCAATGAAACTCCAGTTCCTCGGCGGGGCCGAGGAGGTCGGGCGCAGTGCGATTCTCGTCAACGACTCGCTGTTGCTCGACTACGGGATACTGACCGGGAACCCCCCGCAGTTCCCCGTCGGCTCCGTCGACCCCGACGCCGTCGTCGTCTCCCACGGCCACCTCGACCACGTCGGGACGGTCCCCTCGCTCCTGTCGGGCGACGACTGGCCGGCGGTCCACTGGACGCCGCCGACCGACGAACTCGCCCGGACCCTCGCGCGCGACACGCTCAAACTCCACGGCGGGAGCTACAACTGCCCGTTCACCGAGACGCACGTCCGGCGGATGACCCAGCAGTCGGCACACCACGACTACGGCGAGGCGTTCGAGGCCGCCGGCCACGAGGTCACGTTCTACAACGCGGGCCACATCCCCGGGAGCGCACACGTCCTCGTCGACGACGGCGAGACGCGCCTGCTGTACACCGCCGACTTCCACACCGACGACCAGCGGTTGGTCTCGGGGACGACCGACCGCCCCGACGCCGACGTGGTCATCTGCGAGTCCACCTACTCCGACGTGGAACACGACGACCGCGCGACCGTCGAAGAGCGCTTCGTCGAGTCGGTGCGGACGACCGTCTGGGAGGGCGGCACCGTCGTCGTCCCCGCGTTCGCCATCGGCCGCACGCAGGAGGTTCTCATGGTGCTCGACGCCCACGACATCGACTGCTACGTCGACGGCATGGGGGTCCGCGTGCTGAAGATGCTCGGAAACCACCCCGACTACGTCCGCGACGCGGCGGCGCTCAAGCGGGCGAAGTCGAACGCCCGCGTCGTCTCGGGCCGCGACGGCCAGCGAAAGCGCATCGCCCGGGGGAACTCGGTCATCGTGACGACGAGCGGGATGCTCTCGGGCGGGCCCGCGATGACGTACATCCCCGAGATTCGGGGCGACCCGACGAACAAAATCTGTCTCACCGGCTATCAGGTCGAGGGGACGCCGGGCAGGGAACTGGTCGAACGCGGTCGGTGCGAACTCAACGGCGGCGTCGTTCCGGTCGCCGCCCGCGCCGAGATGTACGACTTTTCGGCCCACGCCGACCGACACGGGCTCCTGTCGTTCCTCGACGACTACCGCGACGCGCCGGTGTTCGTCAACCACGGCGACCGCTGTGCGGCGTTCGCCGAGGAGCTACGCGCCGACGGCCACGAGGCCGCGGCTCCCGAAATCGGGGCGACGGTCGAGGTTTGAACCGCGCGGCGGTCGGGGCGAATCGTCCCCGCGGCGGCTGACGGCGCTCCGGCCCTCGACGCTCAGACGCGGTCGTCGGCGGTGGCGTCGTCGTCGGGCACCGCTATCGACCGGCTCGCGGCGACGCACGCGGACACGCGGAGCCGGGTCCGCTGTGACCGGAACCGGCCGACGAACGAGCGAAACTTCCCACCGGACGAATCCGAGCTCATACTTTTAGGTTGGCCTAAATAAACATAGTCGTTGCGGTCGGCGCGCGTTCGGGTGTCGGGGGTTCCCGCGACCGCCGCTCGGCGGGGACCCCTTCGTTTCGCCTGCAACACCCTGACTGTCTCGATTTCCGACGCGTCAGTCGCGTTCGAGTCGCTCGCGGCGGCGGTCGAACTCGTCGTCGTCGATGTCGCCGCGGGCGTAGGCCCGGCGGAGTTCGTCGAGCGCGCTATCGCTCCCGTCGCTCCCGTCGCGCAGGGCGCGGAACAGGAGGACGCCGCCGGCGACGACCACCGCGAAGACGAGCAGTTGGCCGAGGATTCCCATCCCCCACATCCACCACGGGACGGTCCCGCCGGTTCCGCCGTGCATCCAGGTGTCGTGCATCCAGCCGCCGCCCCACCCCATCGGCATGCCGCCGCCGAAGCCGGCCATCCCGAAGAGGGCGGGGAGCGCGAACAGCGCGGCCAGCGCGAGGAGGACGATGCCCGCGAGTCGCGTCGAGTCGTTTGTCGTCGTCATGGTGTTCACCGAGGCGGCGGTGGCCGCCTCACAGATACCAGTACGCGCTCCACGCTTAGGACGATTGTCGCTTCGATCCTTCGGCTCTGACGCCGGCAAAGTTTGGATTTCCCCGCTTTTCGACGCCCGGAGGTTAGAATCTCCGGCGCGGTCGGGCGCGACGCTCGCTCGGGCCGCTTTTCGTGATTTTCCGCCGACAGCTGTCGGTTCATACTTGAACCTCGCTGTCCTCTCGCCGGTATGCCTGGTCGGTTGCACGTCCTCGTCGTCAGCGAGGACGCCGCCGTTCGCGAGCGTCTCGCCGACGAGCTTCCCGATTTCGTCGGCGACTCGACGACCGATGTCCGCGTCTCGACCGCCGACAGCCCCGACGGAGCCCGCGCGGAACTCGAACGCGCCCGCATCGACTGTCTCGTCGTCTCGACGGAGGTCGCGGACTCGGAGGGGCAACCGCCCGTCTCGAAGCGCCGCGTCGACGGCGTTCCGCGCGTCTCGTACGAGGTGGCGACCGTCGCCGACCGCGACCGCGACCTCGACACGCTCGGCCGCGCTGTCTACGACGCCGCTCGCACTTCCGTCGGCTCGCTCGACCACCGCGCGCTCTTCGAGGCCGTCAACGTCGGGCTCGCGGTTCGGAACCTCGAAACGCTCGAACTCGTCGACATCAACCAACACTACCTGGACATCCTCGGCATCGACCGCGAGTCGGTCCTCGACACGAGTCCGACGTACGTGACCCCGGACGTCCCCGGCTACGATACCGAGCGCGCCTTCGACGAGGTCGAGACCGCCCGCGAGGAGGGCGAAAACGCCTTCACGTGGCCCATCGAGAACGCCGCCGGCGACACCGTCTGGATTCGCGTGAGCCTCACCGTCGCCGAGATTTCGGGGCGGGACCGACTCATCTCGACGGTCGAAGACGTGACCGCAGAGCGCCGCCGAGAGCGCGACCTCGAAGCGTTCAAGGGCGCGGTCGACGCCGTCGACGCCGGCGTCGCAATCACGGAACACGACGAACACGTGTACGTCAACGAGGCCGCGGCCGACATCTGCGGCTACCCGGACGCCGAGGCGATGCTCGGGACCGGCTGGGGCCACCTCCACGACGAGGCGGAACTCGAACGCCTGCGGGAGACGGTGCCGCCCGCGCTCGAAGCCGACGGGAAGTGGCAGGGAGAGGTGGCGATTCGCCGGCCCGACGGCGTGCTCGTTCCGGCTCGGTTCTCCATCACGTCGCTCGAAGGCGACCGGAACGTCATCGTCTTCCAGAGCCTCTCCGAGCAGAAGGCCCGCGAGGACGAGCTCGAACGGAGCCGCGACTTCCTCGAACGCACCCAGCGCATCTCGAAGGTGGGCGGCTGGGAACTCGACCTCGCGACCGACGCGCTGGCGTGGACCGACCAGACGAAGCGCATCCACGAGGTGCCGCTCGACTACGAGCCGACGGTCGACGACGCCGTCGAGTTCTACGCCACGGAGGAGCGAGACCGGGTCCGCGAGCTGTTGGACCGCTGTCTGTCCGCGGGCGTCCCGTGGGAAGACGAGTTCCGACTGGTCACCGCCGAGGGGTCGGAGCTGTGGGTCCGCACCCGCGGCGAGCCGGTCATCCGCGACGGCCGAGTGGCGGCGCTCAGGGGGACGATTCAGGACGTGACCGCCCGCCGGACCCGGGAGGACGAACTCGAACGGATGAACGCCGAACTGGAGGCGCTGAACCGAATCGTCCGCCACGACATCCGCAACGACATGGCCGTCGTCGTCGGCTGGGCGGAGCTCCTCCGCGAACACGTCGACGAGGAGGGCGCGGACATCCTCTCGCGCATCCTCTCGACGGGTCGCCACACCACCGAGATAACCGAGGTCGCCCGCGACCTCATGGAGACGATGAGCGGCGGCGGCGTCGAGACCCGCCCGATGTCGCTCTCGAACGCCGTCGAGCGCGAACTCGCGGTCCGCCGCGAGGCGTTCCCCCACGCGACGTTCGAGGTCGACGGCGCGATTCCGGACGTGGCGGTGCGCGCGAACCCGCTTATCGCGTCGGTGCTCGGCAACCTCCTCAACAACGCCGTCCAGCACAACGCCGACGACACCGTCGTCACCGTCTCGGCGACCGTGGACGACGACGCCCAGACGGCGGTCGTCCGCATCGCCGACGACGGCTCGGGCATCCCCGACGCGCGGAAGTCGGTCGTCTTCGGCAAGGGCGAGAAGGGACTGGAGAGCACCGGCACCGGCCTCGGGCTCTACCTCGTCCACCAGCTGGTCGACTCGTTCGGCGGCGAGGTCCACTTCGAGGACAACGACCCGACGGGGACGGTGGCCGTCGTCGCCATCCCGCTGGCGGCGGTCGCCTGAGCCGGCCCCCGGCTCAGACCGTGTCGGTCGGCTCGTGGGACTCGGCCATCTCGCTCGCGGCGGCCGCGTAGGTTTCTCTCGTCTCCTCGTCGCCGACGCGGCCCAGTTCGTCCTCGGGCACGTCGACGGCGGCGTAGGTGTCGCGCGCGTCGGACTCGAAGCTCGTCAGCGAGCGCTCCTTCCGATGGTAGCGCGTCCCGTCGGTGGTCGCGTACACGAGGATGATGATGTTCTGTTCGTCGTCCGAGTAGGTCCGTTCGACAAGCCACGTCCGCACGTCGTTCGCCATGGTCGACGGTACGGCCCGAACACTGATACGCTCCCGGCCGATTCTCAGTCCTCGATACCCAACTCGTCGAGGAGCGTCTCCAGCGTGTAGCTCTGGAGCGCCCGGTGGCTGTCGCGCATCGAGGAGATGACGAACGTCGAGTTCGTTCGCTCGACCTCCGGCGTCGCCTCGAAGTCGCTGATGAGGCGCTCCACGCGGTCGGAGTCCGCGAGGTGGGCGACGACGATGAAGTCCGTCTCACCCATCGTGAAGTAGAGCTGTGTGACGCCCTCTATCTCCAGCAGTTTGTTCCCGACTTCCTCGTACGACCCGCTGTAGTCCGCCAGCACTTCCACGACCACGGTGACGCCGAGTCCGAACGCCTCTAAGTCGATGTCGTAGAGGTCGTTTTCGATGACGCCGTCGTCTTTCAGGTTGTTCAGGCGGTAGTGGATGGTCGACACGGGGATGTCCGTCGCTTCGTGTAGCTTCTCGGGACTGCCCGTCCCGAGGTCCGCGATGGCCTTCAACAGGCGCACGTCGCGTTCGTCCATACCCTCCCGTTGCGGTCGGTGACGTAAGTCCTTGTTCTGTCCGCCGTTTTCGCCACCTCTCGACTCCAATCGAACTATCACGAATTATATGACGCCTGCTACAGCTAAACACGGAAAATATATTCTAAACTCCAACTCAATCAGAATCTCTTGTAGAAGACTTTAACAAGCCGCGTCTCTGAGAACTGAAACAGATTCGACTATGACGCGAACCACCTGGAGAAACATTCCGACGACGCCCCTGCTTTTCGTCGCGCTCGCGGCGATGTGGGGCACCTCGTTCGTCGCCATCGAGGTCGGCCTGGAGTTCTTCCCGACGCTCTCTTTCGCCGCGCTCCGCTACGAACTCGCGGGTCTCGTGATGCTGGCGTACGCCTGCTACTCGACCGACCGCTGGCGGCCGGAGACGAGAGACGAACTGCTCGCGACCGCCATCGGCGCGGTGTTCATCATCGCCGCCCACCACGGCCTGCTGTACCTCGGACAGGAACACGTCCCCGGCGCGGTGGCCTCTATCATCATCAGCCTCTCGCCCATCCTGACCGCCGTGTTCGCCTCGTTCGTCCTCACCGAGGGCTCGCTGGGGAGGACCGGCACGGTCGGACTCCTCGCCGGCTTCGCCGGCGTCGTCCTCGTCGCCGACCCCGTCTCGGCGTTCTCCGGGTCGGGCGGTTCGACGCAGGGCCTCGGCATCGTCCTCATCTTCCTCGCCGCGGTGTCGTTCGCGCTCGGCGCGGTCCTCACCCGCCCGCTCCGGACCGACCTCCCGGTCCAGTCGATGCAGGCGTGGGCGATGCTCGGCGGCGGCGTCCTGCTCCACGGCTGGGCGCTCGCCAACGGCGAGTCGCTTTCGGCCATCGAGTTCGCCCCCGCCGGCATCGCGTCGTTCCTCTATCTGACGCTCGTCTCCGGCGCGGTGGCGTTCCTCCTCTACTTCGAACTCTTGGACCGCCTCGGGCCGACCGAACTCAACCTCATCGGCTACGTCGAGCCCGTGGTCGCGGCGCTCATGAGCTGGGCGCTCCTCGGCCACGTCATCGACGCGACGGCGCTCGTCGGCTTCGGAGCCATCTTCTTCGGCTTCGCGGCGATGAAAAAGGAGACGCTGGTGTCCGTCGCCGTCGCGGTCCGGCGGCGGGTCGCGGCCTGACGTCGGGGCCGCGCTTCGAGGTCTGTTTTCTCACTCGGCTTCCGCGGGGACGCTTCCCCGGAGTCCGACCACCCGAGCGACGCTCTCGCGCTGGACCAAGACGAAGCCCGAGAGGATGACCCCGAAGCCGAGGACGGTCGCCGGCGAGACGGTCTCGCCGAGGAACGCCCAGCCGGTGACGGTGGCGACGACGGGCATCGCGTAGGCGACGAGGTTGCCGCGGACGGGACCGGCCTCCGCGAGGAGCGCGAAGTAGACCGGGTAGGCCGCGGCGGTCGCGGGCATGCCGACGTAGAGAATCGCGGCGACGAGTTCCGGCGACCACGCGACCTGCGCGACCGACTCGCCGAGGCCGAGGCTCGCGGCGTGGATGCCGACGGCGGCGGCCGCCATCGCCCACGCGGTCTGCGGGAGCGTCCCGATGGAGGGCCCGACGCGCTTGAGCAGGACGGTTCCGAGGGCGACCGACAGCGCCGAACAGACGATGAGCGCCTGTCCGACGCTCCCGCCGCCGAGGACGCTCTGGGGGCCGACGATGACGACGACGCCGACGAGTCCGAGCAGGATGCCGGCGGCGTCGACCGCCGAGATGCGCGCGTCGTCGAGGAGCAACACGGCGAACACCGGGGAGGCGACGGGCATGATGCTGTACATCACGGCGGCCGCGCCGGTCGTCGCGTGCTGTTGGCCGAGGAAGAGGAACACGTTGTTCGCCCCGAGGACGAACGCGGCGCTGGCCAGGATGCCGAGGGCGTCGGCGCGGGTCCGCGGGAGCCAGTAGCCGCCGCGGACGGCGACGAGCGTCAGGAGGACGACGGCGGCGACGTCGACGCGGAAGGCGGCGAACAGCACCGGCGGGACCGAGCCGATGGCGGCCTTGATGCCGACGAAGGAGGTGCCGAACAGCACCGCGGCCGCGACGAAGAGGACGAGGGTCCGGTGACGGCTCACGCCACCACCCCCCGCGCTGTGGCCGGCGTTCGATTCGCCGGGCGGGCGCGGGAGGTGGAGTGCGGTCGACGCTCGGTGCGTGGACGGCGTAAGGGCGTCGTCTGTATCACAACACATCCTGCGACCCTCGAAGTCATATGTCTAACGATTACTCTCGTTGCAGTACGAATCGACAGTTCGAGTTACCGTTTGCCACGATTCGTTGACTAAACCGGGTTAGAAGTTATCACGGGTGGTGTTGTCACGACCCGCCGAGAGTCGCGCGGCCGATCGCGCCGCTCTGAGCGCCGGGATGCCGCGGAAAATCGAGGGACTGCGGTCAGTCGCGCTGTTCGGCTTCGACGCGGTCGGCGTGCTTTTCGAGGTCGGCCGCGAGCTTCCGGGCCTCCTCGGGCGACAGCGTCAGCTTGTCCGCGTGCGGCGCGAGCGCGTCGAGTTGCGTCCAGTCGAGTTCGAGTTCGAGGGTAATCTCGTCGGGGTGCTTCCGCGGCGAGGTGACGTTGCACACGGCGAACGCCGACTCCTCGAAGTCGTGGCCCGTCGCCGACGCGTCGACGAGGTCCAGCGTCGTGTAGGCGTTGACCTTCAGGATTCGGTCTGGCATCTGTGAGTAGTGTTCGGTGTCGTCGTAAATAGGTAGCGCGGCGGAATCGTCACCGGTACGAACCGCGCCGGGAACCGGCGACGAGCGCAGTCTGCCCGCTCAGTCGTCGCTCGCGATGGGCGTGCCGTCGCCGTGGGTCGGCGCGGGGCTCGCGTCGAGGCTGTCGTCGTCGGCGTAGGGGTACCACGTGCGCTTCGTGTTGTGCATCATCGGGTCCTCGTAGCTGGTCTCTTCGGGTTCGACCAGTTCGGCGAGGTCCTCCTCGTCCGTCCGGGCGACGAACTCGCGGAACGTCTCGTCGCCCTCGCGGCGCTCCTCGAAGTTGGCGAGCAGGTTCTTGATTGCGCCCGGCACCTCGTCGACGGGGACGCGCTGGGTGACCCACTCGGCGAAGTTCGGGTTCTCGCCGAGGCCGCCGCCGAGGCCGATGTCGAGCGCCTCGACCGGCTCGCCGTCCTTGCGGGTCTTCATGCCGCGGAGGCTGATGTCGGCAATCTGCGGCTGGGCGCAGGAGGCCGTACAGCCCGAGAGGTGGATGTGGAAGTCCTCGACGCCCGCGGGGAGTTCGACGTTCTCCTTGAGCCAGCGGGCGTAGCGGACCTGCCGGTTTTTCGTCTCCACGATGGAGAGCGAACAGAACTCGGTGCCCGTACAGGCGATGGAGCCGCGCATGAACGGGTGCGGGTCGGGCGAGTAGTGGTCGAGGAGGTCCTCGTCCTGAAGCGCGTCGAGCTTCTCCTCGGGCACGTCGGTGATGATGACGTTCTGGCGCTGGGTGATGCGAATCTCGCCGGAGCCGTACTCGTCGGCGACGCGGGCGAGTTCCTTCGTGTCGTCGACGCCCATGCGGCCGACGAGGACGTCGAGTCCGACGTAGTAGTTGCCGTCGGCCTGCTCGTGGATGCCGACGTGGTCGGAGTGGCCGCCGTCGGCGTAGCCGGAGTTGTAGGAGTACTCCGAGCGCAGGTCGTCGCCGGCGGTCTCCAGTTCGAAGTCGACGTACTCCTCTTGGAGGACGTTGCGGAACTTCTCCGCGCCCCACTCGTCCATCAGGAACTTGATGCGGGCGTTGTAGCGGTTGTCGCGGTCGCCGTTCTCGCGGAACAGCGCGGAGATGGCTCCCGACACCTCGGGGGCCTGCTCGGGCGTCACGAACACGTCGATGTCGCGGGCGAGCCGCGGCTCGTTACGCGAGAGGCCGCCGCCGATGCGGATGTTGAAGCCCTTCGTCTCCTCGCCGTCGATCTCCTTGGTCGCGGGTTCGAGCGCGAGGTCGTTGATGTCGCCCTGACCACAGCCCTCGCGGCACCCGGTGACAGAGACCTTCCACTTGCGCGGGAGGTTCGAGTGGTCGTCGTTCCCCTTGAACGTCTCGTTGAGCTCCATTGCGACGGGGAGCGCGTCGACGTGCTCGTGTTTGTCCTTGCCGGCGACGGGACAGCCGACGATGTTGCGCCACGAGTCACCGCAGGCCTGCTGGGTCGACAGCCCGACCGATTCGAGCTTGTCGAAGATTTCCGGGATGTCCTCCAGCTTAATCCAGTGGAGCTGAATCGACTGGCGGGTCGTCCAGTCGACGTAGCCGTTGCCGAAGATGGGATTTTCGGCCGGACCGCGGGCGTACTCGTCGGCGACCTCGGCGACGACTTCGGTCTGACCGGGCGTCAGCACGCCGTTCGGCGTCCCGATGCGCATCATGAAGTACGACTCCTGTCCGTTGCGCTGGTGGTACAGCCCCCACCATTTGAAGCGCTCGAACCAGGCGTCTCGCTCGTCTTCCGGGATGGTGTCCCAGCCCTGCTCGGCGAATTCGAGCAGGTGCTCTCGTATCTCGTTACCGTAGACCTCCGACTTCCAGCGTTCGACGTCCGTGGGCATTCGTATGAATATCCATATACGTGCCCACGTAAGGCCCCGAGCGTACCGTCAACCCTTCCCGGTGCTGGCCAAAAGCGGAGAATGTTGCCTACTCGTCGTCGTCGGCACGTCGAACCGGGAGGACGACCCGCTCGCGGTCGATATCGACGAATTCGCCCTCGCGGAGCCTGCCGACCGGGACCCAGCCGGGCACGCCCGTCTGGCCGCAGGCGATGCACTGGCCGTACACTTTCGCGGAGACGGTTCTGCCGTCCGCGCCGACGTCGAGGACGTTCTCGACGACGAAGTCGGGAAGCTCGCACCCACAGAATGACGGGTCGTCGAGCCGCCAGAGCTCGCTCACGCTCACTTCTCTGGCGTCGTTCACGGAGACCCACGCCCCGTCGTCGAGGACGCGCAGGGAGACGCTCATACCTCACCCTCCGGGCTCCGGCTACCTATGCGGGACGGCGTCCGCAAACCCCGCGGGGGAGCGCGACGCGCGTTTCGCCGGTCGGCCCGCCGTAGTCGTGCGATTGTGGCCGAAATCGGCCGTCAGAGGTAGGGGCAACCCGTTCCGGTAGCCGGGAGTGGGGGTACACATTACAGGTGCGGATTCCCTTATGCGGGTCCGGCCGATACGTGGTGGTGATGAGTGACCACCGCACCGCCGTCCGACAACACGCCTCCGCCGACGTCGCCCCAGAGCTGTTCGAACAGTCCACGGAGGGAGACGCATGACCGGCGAGGCAGAACTCGAACCCGAACGCGACCGCGACGCCGAGGCCGACCCCGAGGTGGAGGACGAAGACCCCGCGGCCCACCTCAAGGACCTCGAAGACGGCGCGGGCTGTACCGAAATCTGGTCGCACCTCTCTGAGTCCCGCGAGGAGTAACTCGCCCCCGACCGCCGGAACTCCCACCCGTCCGAACCCCGTTGACCGACCGCTCTCGCGCGAATCTCGCCTCTCGGGGAGACGTTTTTAAGCCCCAACGCGTTACCGATTCGTAGATGACGAACGACGAACGCCGACGAACGACCGAGGTTCCGGCCGACCGACGCGAACCGGTCGGTGAACCCGTCGTCCGCGGCGACCCCGCCGTCACGGGCGACCGCGCCCGCGAGGCCGTCGGCTTCGACCCCACTGACCCCGACAGCCTCGCCGAGGCCGCCAGAACGGTTCGCTCGTTCGCCGAATCCACCGCCGGCGACGACGACCACGTGTTCATGCTCCGCGGCGCGGCCGCCTGCGCCGCGCTCGTCCGCGGCGTCGGCTCCTACAAGCGCGCCGCCGAGCGCGCCGGCGGCGACGTGTCCGTCTCTTTCATTCGCAAGTGGGCCCGCGTCCACGACCTCCCGCAGTCGGTCCGCCGGCACGTCGCTCGCGGCCGCATCGCCCCCACGGCCGCCAAGCACATCGCCCGCGTCTCCGGCGACGCCCGGCTCCACCTCGCGTGGGCGACGCTCGACGCCGGACTGACCGTCCGCGAGGTCCGCCGCCTCGCCAGCGAGGTCAACGACGGCAAGCCGGCCGTTGACGCCCTCGCCGACCACGGCGTCGATATCGGCACGCTCGACGTGACGCTCCCGGCCGACGTCTACCTCGAACTCCGCCGCCGCGCCTCGCTCGAAGACGCGCCCCCCGGCGACGTGGTCGCCGACGCCCTCGACGACTACCTCGACTGAAGGAACCGCGTCGCCGTCTCGCCAATCACGTCCCGCGCCACCTCGACTTCCGCCCACTCGACGGTCTCGTCCGGAAAGTGCGCGTTGTCGATGTCGCCGGGTCCGAACAGCACCGTCGGAATGCCCGCTTCCACGTAGTGCCGCGAGTCCGCGCCGTAGGTCGCGCCGACCGGGTCGTCGTCGCGGCCGTCGGCCCGAAGCGCCGCCCGCAACGCTTCCACGACCGGCTCGTCGGCGTCGATTTCCGCCGGTTCGAACTGCACCGAAAACCGCTCGAACGCCGGCGGGTGCGCCGACAGCCACTCGTCGTCGGCGACGACGCGCGCCAGTCGCTCCTCGAACGCGGCTTCGACCTCGGCGACCGTCTCGCCCGGCGCGACGCCGAGTCGCCACTCCGCGGTGAGCGTCCCCGCGACGCTCGACGCCCACGACCCCGCCTCGACGCGGCCGACGCAGACCGGCCACGGTATCGGGTAGTCGAAACGCGGGTGGGAGACCGCGTCGGTCCGCTCCGCTTCGAGGTCGAAAAACGCCTCCCGAATCGCCTCGAACTTCTCGATGACGTCGACCCCGCGCCACCGCGAGGCCGCGTGCGCCGTCCGCCCGGTCAGGTGGAGTCGCTTCATCACCGACCCCTCGGTGGCGACGACCGGCTTGAGCCGCGTCGGCTCGGCGACGAGCGCGGCGTCCCGCTCGAACGGATAGGGGTTGTCGAGCGCGGCCGCCGCGGCCCCGATACCCCCGTCTTCCTCGCCGGCGACGCTCTCGACGACGACCCGCCCGTCGAGGGCGAGGTCGCCAGCCTCGACGGCGTCGCGGAGGTCGAGCGCCGCGAAGACGCACGCCGCGAGCCCCGCTTTCATGTCGGCCGCGCCGCGGGCGCTGACGGTGCCCGCGTCGTCGTCCCAGTCGGGTAAAAACGGGTCGTGGGACCACAGTTCCCTGTCGGCGGGAACCACGTCGACGTGGCCGTTGAGGACGAGCGTCGGTCCCGCGCCGGGGTCGCCGAACTCGACCGCGCCGGCGACGCTCGGCCGGTCCGCGGTGTCGATGTCGTCGGGGTCGTCCGGGAACGACGGGTGTTCGGCCAGTCGCTCCGGGTCGGCGGTCCACTCGTAGGTCTCGAACCCGAAGTCGTGCAGGCGGTTTTTGACCCACTGTTGAGCCGGTGCTTCGGCGCGGGCGACGCTCTCGAACCGGAGGAGTGCGTCCACGAAGTCGCGAAGGTCCATATTATGAGGGACGGCAACGGGGTACAAAGCAGGCGGGGGCGGCGAAAATAAACGCTTATCAGTATCCCCACTTAAGAACTCGCTGAGGGCTGGTAGCTCAGTTAGGCAGAGCGTCTGGCTTTTAGCGGGACTACGCGAGTCGCGTGGTTTCGGAAGACACCAGACGGTCGGGGGTTCAAGTCCCTCCCAGCCCGTTTCTACTCCGAACAACTGTGAGGAGTGAAACGGCTTCGAGAGATTGAACCCGACCAGTCGCGCACAGCGGAGCGAGCACGTCTGGGCTCGGTTCAAGTCCCTCCCAGCCCGTTTCTGCGACGAAGTTCGTGCGGAGTGACACGGCTCCACAGGAGCCACATCGCGAATCGAACGGCGTGAGCGACAGCGCGCGCCGTCGTTCTCGCGAAAACGAGCAGTCAATCGTCGCTCTGTACGAGTTCGGTCAACAGACACCGCACTTCGGCTTCGATGGGCGGTGAGACCGTCAGTAACTCGTAGAACGCCCCGTTCTTGCGAAAGCCGAGCACCACTTCGTCAACGTCGGTCTGCTCCCCCAGATTCATTCGGAAACACTCGTCTGACATCAGTCACGTCCCCGAGAATATATTGGCTTCCGAACTATATCTTCGTTTGGGCATAGAGGCTCTCAAAAACCCGAAACAGGGGGATTAGGTTTTTCAACCCTGCTTGAACACGACGCCGCCGCCGGTCTTCGGGTAGCTCCACTCGACGTTGTCGTACGGACAGCCGTAGCGGCAGGTCCCGCACTCCAGACAGTTCTCGTAGGCGATAGACGGCACGCCGTCGCCGTCGGGGTCGACCGTCCACACCGCCGCGGGACAGACCGACGTACACTCGTTTGTGGTGCAGTCGGCGCAGACGTCCGGGTTCTCGACGCCGAGGTGTGACTCGCCGGCGTCGCGGTACTTGACCGTGTACAGACGGTCTTCGATGCTCACGTCGGGGACGTGGGGTTGTGCGGTGCTCATGATAACATCCTCCGGAAGCGCCAGGCGCGTTTCGCCGCGCCGAACCAGCCGCCCGCGGCGGCGACGAGGTGGTCGCGGGCCGCGCCCGTGTGTTCGTCTTTCGACGCGCGGTCCATCTTGAAGTACTCCGTCTCGGCGCTGGCCAGCGCGCGCGGCAGGTCCTCGAAGAGGAACTGCCGGTCGGCCGCGATGGTCCGCTGGAACCAGTCGTAGTGCCGGAGGTTCTCGACCACGAACGACTGGTCGAGGTCCCGCGCGTAGGCGGCGAGCGCCTCGGCGTCGCTCCGGCCGTCCGCCAGCGCGGCCGCGATGGCCTTCCCGGCGTGGTAGCCGCTCTCGACGGCCATGTTCGTCCCTTCGAGGTGGACGCCGCTGTTCAGCACGAGGCCGGCGGCGTCGCCGACGACGACCGCCCCGTCGTGGACGAGGTCGGGCATCGCGCGAGCGCCGCCCTCGGGGACGACGTGGGCGCTGTACTCGATGCGGCGGCCGCCGCGGACGAGCGGGGCGACCGCGGGGTGCGACTCGAAGGCGTCGAGCGTCGCCTCGGGCGTCTGGCCGGCCGCGGCGTCTTCGACGCGGTAGACGACCCCGACGCTCACGGAGCGCTTGTTCGTGTAGACGAAGCCGCCGCCGACGGCCTCGCCGACGGCTCCCTCGCCGAAGTACTGGTAGGCCGCGCCGGCGTCGCCGTCGAGGCGGAAGCGGTCGTCGATGGTGTCGCGGTCGAGTTTGAACACCTCTTTGACCGACACCGCGACCGCATCGCGCTCGGGGCGCTCCTTGAGCTCTGCGCCCTCGCTCACGAGCGAGTTCGCCCCCTCCGCGAGCACGACGACCGGGGCGTGAATCTCCCCGTCCGGGCGGTCCGTCGTCACGCCGACGACAGCGCCGCCGTCGCGGAGGAGGCCCGTGACCGTCGTCTCGGTGACGAGCGTCACGCCGGCCTCGACCGCCTGCTTCGCGAACCACTCGTCGAACCGCCGTCTGAGGACGGTGTAGGAGTCGTTGTGGGGCTCGTCGCGCCACGCGCCGGGCCGCATCGAAATCGCGGTCTCGTCGCCGTCCGACGAGAGTATCGAGAAGCGCTTCTCGGCGACGTAGCGTTCGAGCGGCGCGCCGTCGATATCGACCAACTCCCGAATCGTCGGCGTGTAGAGCACGCCGCCGAAGACGTTCTTCGTCCCCGGCGCGGGGCCGCGTTCGAGCATCAGCACGTCGAGGCCGTCGCGGGCCATCGTCAGCGCCGCGGCAGTGCCAGCCAGCCCGGCACCGACGACGACGGCGTCGAACGCGTCGTCGTAGCTCGGCGTCTCGGTCCGGAGGGTCGGGCGTTGCAGGCCACCGGCCGTGGTCGCCTCGCGGCTCATGCCGCCACCTCCTGTTTCTCGCGAACCATCGCAGTCAGCGCGGGAAGCACCTCGTGGAGGTCGCCGACGATGCCGTAGTCGGCGTGTTCGAAGATGGGCGCGTTGGGGTCGGTGTTGACGGCGACGACCACGTCGCTCCCGTTCATCCCCTCGAGGTGCTGGACGGCACCCGAGATGCCCGCGGCGATGTAGAGCTGTGGCCGAACGGTCTTGCCCGTTTGGCCGACCTGCCGCGCGGGTTCGACCCAGCCCTCCTCGACGGCGGCGCGGGTGGCGGCGACCTCGCCGCCGAGCGCCTCCGCGAGTTCGACGAGCGGCGTCACGTCGCCCTCACAGCCCGCGCCGCCGGCGACGATGACGTCCGCGTCGGTGATGTCGACGACGCCGCCGACGACCCGTTCGAGGACGGTCGAGAGCGTGTCTTCCTCGGCGACGACGACCTCGACCGATTCGACGGCGTCGGCCGCGTTCTCGGTCGGTTCGGCGGGTTCGCCGGCGTCGAACACGCCGGCGCGGACCGTCGCCATCTGCGGGCGGTGGGCGGGGCACTTGATTGTCGCCATGGCGCTCCCGCCGAACGTCGGTCTGCTCGCGAGGAGGAGTCCCTCCTCGTCGACGGCGAGTTCGGTGCAGTCGGCCGTGAGGCCGGCGTGGGCGGGCACGGCGACCCGACCGGCGAAGTCGCGGCCGGTGTGGGTGCCGCCGATGAGGACGATGCTCGGCTTGCGCGCCTCGACGAGCGCGCGGAACTGCTCGCCGTAGGGGTCGGCGCGGTACGGTTCGAACACCGGGTCGTCGGCGAGGAGCGCGCGGTCGGCCCCGCGGGCCACCGCCTCCTCGGCGAGATGGGCGACGCCGTCGCCCACGACGAGCGCGACGAGCGACTCGCCCGTCTCGTCGGCGAGTTCGCGGCCCTTCGCGAGGAGTTCCCACGACACCGGCGCGGCCTCACCCTCGTGCTGTTCGACGAACACCCAGACGTCCCGGTAGTCGGCCACGTCGATTCCCGGCCCGCTCGCGGCGCTCATCTAGAGCACCTCCGCGAGGTGGTCGTAGAGCGCTTCGACGCTGTCGACGCGCGTCCGCTCGCGTTCGACCGGCGAGGCGGTGTCCATCCCGCCGACCTTCGTCGGCGAGTTGACGAGGCCGACCCGGTCTTCGATTCCGAGGTCGGCGGCGGTCCACTGGACGGGTTCGAACTCGGTCTCGGCGAATATCTTCCGGTGTAAGCCGGCGGGTCGCGGGTCGTTCGCGCCGAACACCATCGCGACGACGACCGGAAGCGCGGTGGCGACGCGCTCGTAGCCGCCCTCCACATCTCGCGTGCCGACGAGGACGCCCTCGTCGGGTCTGGGGTCGAGCGACTCGGTGTAGGTGAGTTGCGCCCAGCCGTTGTGGGCGGCGATGCCCGGCGGCACCTGTCCGGTCGAGGAGTCCGTGCTCTCCTCGCCGCAGATGACCACGTCGGCGTCGAGTTCTTCGGCCGCCCGCGCGAGCGCGAGGCTCGTGGGCCACGTGTCGCTCCCGCCGAACGCCCGGTCGGTGAGCAGGACGCCGCCGTCCGCGCCCGCGGCGACGGCCGCCTGTAAGACGGCGCTGGCCGGCGGCGGTCCCATCGTGACCGCGGTCACGGTCCCGCCGACGGCGTCGCGGAGCGCGAGCGCGGACTCGACGGCGTTGTGGTCGGGCTTGTTCAGCACCGCCGGCGCGTCGGAGCGGTTCAACGTCCCCGTATCGGGGTCAATCGTGACGTCGTCCGCATCGGGAACCTGCTTGACGCAGACGACGATGTTCCATCCGTCATTCATAATTTGACGACGCCGTCGTGTGCGGCGCGTACCGAACATAGCACGCTCTGCGCTACATACCGACCCGGTCGTTCTCGAAATATAAGAACCGAATACCCGATATTACTCCGTACCCCGCGTACTCTGGCTCAGGAGGGCCAACAAATGTACACTAACATCCTCGTTCCCGTCGACACCAGTCCGGAGTCAATGAACGCGGCGAGTCACGCGATTCGCCTCGCGGACGCCGTCGGCGCGTCGGTTCACGCGCTGTACGTCACTCGACCGCCCGTGGACACCGACGACGACGGCGAACGCTCGCAGTCGCGGAGCGAACGCGCCTTCGCCGACGTGGTCGAACGCGCCGAAGAACGCGGCGTCGACATCGAGACGAGCATCCTCGTCGGCGACCCCGCGGCGTCAATCGCCGACTTCGCCAACACGCACCGCGCCGACCTCATCGTGATGGGGACCCACGGCCGCGAGGGCGTCGACCGACTGGTGAACGGGAGCGTCGCCGAGCGCGTCGGCCGCCTCGCCAGCGTCCCGGTGACGACGATTCGGCTCCGCGACGGCGAGCAGTCCGTCCGGTCGCCGCTCGACGCACAGCGCATCGCGCGCGAAAAGCTCGCCCACGCCGGCCACGACGACGCCGTCATCGAAGCGCCGTCTCAACAGCGGTCCGCGTGGGTCGTCCACGCCGCCGACGACCGCGGCGAGTACAACGTCCACATCAACAGCGCGTCCGGGCAGGCCAAACTCGTGCAGGTCGGCTGAGCCCGCACCGCTTTTTCCCTTATTCGAGGTCGAGGAGCGTCGCGGCCTCGTCGAGGAACTCGGCGTACACCGACATCGCGTCCTCGATGGGCTCGGGTTCGGTCATGTCGACGCCGGCGGTTTGGAGCACGTCGAGGGGGTATTCGCTCCCGCCGAGCGCGAGCGCCTCGCGGTAGTCCGCCGCGGCCGACTCGCCCTCCTCGCGGATGCGCTCGACGATGGCCGCCGCCGCGGAGATACCCGTCGCGTACTGGTAGACGTAATAGTTGTAGTAGAAGTGCGGGATGCGCATCCACTCGCGGGCGATGCGGTCGTCGGTCGCCGCGGGCTCGTAGTACGCCGCCTTCAGGTCCCCGTACATCTCGTCGAACCGGTCGGGCGTGAGCGCGCCGTCGTTCTCGACGACCTCGTGAATCTGGAGTTCGAAGTCGGCGAACATCGTCTGGCGGAACAGCGTCGAGCGGAACCGTTCGAGGTACTCGTCGAGGACGTGCGTCCGGAGCTCGTCGTCGTCGACGTTCTCCAAGAGGTACTCCGTCAGGAGCGTCTCGTTGACCGTGGAGGCGACCTCGGCGGTGAAGATGTCGTAGCTCGCGTCGTGCCACGGCTGGGCGTCGTTGGCGAGTTCGGAGTGCATCGAGTGGCCCAGCTCGTGGGCGAGCGTGAACATCGAGGCGGCGTCGTCCTGGTAGTTCATCATGATGAACGGCTGGGTGTCGTAGGTGCCCGCGGAGTACGCCCCGGAGCGCTTGCCGCGGTTCTCGTACACGTCGACCCAGCGGTCGTCGAGCCCCTCGGCCATCCGCTCCTGATAGGCCTCGCCGAGCGGTTCGACGGCCTCGACGATGTACTCTTTCGCCTGCTCGTACGGGATTTCGGGGCCGTGGTCGCCGGTGAGCGAGACGTACAGGTCCCACATCTGGAGTTCGTCCGCGCCGATGGCCTCCCGCTTCAACTCGGCGTGGCGGTGGAGGTGGCCGAGGTTGTCGCGGACGGTATCGAGTAAGTTGTCGTACACCTCGACGGGGACGTTGGGGCCGTCGAGCGCGGCCTCGCGGGCGGCGTCGTAGTCGCGGATGCGCGCGGTCTTCACGTCCTTCTTGACGCTGTTTTTCAGCGAGGTGCCGACGGCGTTGCGCACGTCGGCCCAGCGGTCGTAGAACTCCTCGTGGACGGTCCGGCGGAACTCGCGGTCGGGGTGTTTCTGAAGCTTCGTGAAGTTGCCCTGCGTGATTTCGACCGACGTGCCGTCGGGCTTTTCGACGGTCGGGAACTCTAAGTCGGCGTTGGCGAGCATCGAGTAGATGTCGCTGGACGCGCCGGTCACGTCCGAGAGGTCGGCGAGGACCTCCTCGACCTCCGCGGAGCGGGTGTGTTCCTTCGTTCGGAGCACGTCGTCGAAGTAGTGCTCGTAGGCCGCCAGCTCGGATTCCTCCTCGACGAACTCGTCGACGCCGTCGCGGCCGAGCTCCTGCAGTTCGGGGTCCAGATAGCTGACCGCGCTCCGGGCCCTCGACGCCAGCGCCTCCGCGCGGCCGGCCTGCGCCTGGTACTCCTGATTCCGCGTGTCCTGACTGCTACGGAGGTTCGCGTAGGAGACGACCATCGACACCTCGCGGAGCACCTCCTCCATCGTCTCGAAGAGTTCGAGGAGCGTCTCGGGGTCCTCGGTGGCGCGGCCCTCGTAGCTCGCCAGTTCGGGGACGCGCTCTGCGACGTCCTCGTACGCCGCCTCCCACTCGTCGTCGGACGCGTAGATGCTGTCGAGGTCCCACTTGTACTCCTCGTCGATGTCGCTCCGCTCGGGAACCGAACTCATGTCGGCTACTTTGACGCGCGCGCGGCTGGTAAGCCTTATCAATCGAAGGGCGGTGCGGGGTCGAAGCGGACGGCCGCGACGCGGTTAGTGTCGGGTCGCCCTCGCCTCTCGGACCTGCGAACCGTCCCGGACCAAGTCCTCGCAGTGCGGGCAGACGCGGGGGTCGTCCATGCCCTCCGGGGCGAACACCCTGACGTAACCTTCCGTGACGAAAGAATTGCAGTTCTGACATGTCGGCATGGCGGTCGTTCGTACCACGTCAACTGAGTTAGATGTTGTGGGCGATTTTCGGCATCCGACACCGACTCCGGCCCCGACCGCGGAGGGCTCGCTCGGCGGGGTCCGGCGGTGCAAACCACTTTGACTGGCGGGCGTGTTCATGCCCCATGGACGACCTCTCCCCCGCGGTCCGCGAGGCGTTCGCCCGGACGTGGGTCGACGACCGCCCGTGGGCGTTCCTCACCGACTTGACCGCCATCGGCGACCGGATGGCCGGCGGGCCGGGCGACCGCCGCGCGAGGGCGCTCGTCGCCGACGCCTTCACCGACGCGGGCGTCGAGCGCGTCGAGTTCGACCCCTTCGAGATGGCCCGCTGGACCCGCGGCGACACGACGCTCGACCTCACCGCGCCCGACGAGCGGCGCTTCGAGGCCGTCGCGCTCCCGTACGCCCCGCCGGCGACCGTCTCCGGCCCGCTGGTCGACGTCGGCTACGGCACGCCGAGCGAAATCGACGCGGCCGACGTGGACGGCGCGCTCGCCGTCGCCAGCGCGACCACCCCCGCCGGCGGCCGGTTCGTCCACCGGATGGAGAAGTTCAACTACGCAATCGACTCCGGCGCGGTCGGCTTCGTCTTCGTCAACCACGTCCCCGGGCAACTCCCGCCGACCGGGGCGCTCCGCTACGACGAGGAGGCCGCCGCCCCCGCGGTCGGCGTGAGCGCCGAAACCGGGTCGTGGCTGACCGACTACGCGGCCCGCGGCGGCGAGGCGACCCTCTCGGTCGACGCCGAGACGACCCCCGGCGAGAGCCGGAACGTCGAGGGTCGCGTCGGCCCCGACACCGACCGCGAACTCCTCCTGTGCGCCCACTTCGACGCCCACGACATCGCCGAGGGTGCGCTCGACAACGGCTGTGGCATCGCGGTCGTCGTCACCGCGGCGCGACTGCTCGCCGAGATGGACCTCGACCTCGGGGTGCGCGTCGTCGGCGTCGGAGCCGAGGAACTCGGGCTGACCGGCTCCGAACACCTCGCCGACCGCCTCGACCTCGACCGCGTCGCCGCCGTCGTCAACGTCGACGGCGCGGGGCGGTTCCGCGACCTCGTCGCCCACAGCCACACCTCCGAGGCGACCGCCGCGGTGGCGACCCGCGTCGGCGACGAGACGCGCCACCCGGTCGATATCGAACCCGAACCGCACCCGTTCAGCGACCAATGGCCGTTCGTCCGCGCCGGCGTCCCGGCGCTCCAGCTCAGGAGCGAAAGCGGCGAGCGCGGCCGCGGCTGGGGCCACACCCACGCCGACACCCGCGACAAGGTCGACGACAGGAACGTCCGCGAACACGGGATGCTGACTGCACTCGTCGTCCGCGAACTCGCCGCGGCCGCCGCCGACGGGGAGGTTCCCCGACTCGACGACGACGAACTCGCCGCGGCGTTCCGCGACGCCGACTTCGAGACGGGGATGAAGGCGGCGGGCATCTGGCCCGACGGCTGGGAGTAGCGCCGGTCAGCCGTCTTCGGCGGGGTCGGGGCCGTCGCCGCCGTCCCCGCCCGAGTCGTCGCGCTCGATTTCCTCGCCGTCGCCGACTTCGACCGTCAGGTCCGCCGCTTCGAGCGCGCTTTCGGTCGCGGCCTCGACGACCATTCCGGCCCCGATGACGACGTAGAACATCCCGTAGACGAACGTCGGCACGGCCACGAGGAGATAGAGCGCGAGGCCGGCGATGCCCGTCGTGCCGGCGAGGAAGCCGCCGACGGCGTTGCCGACGCCGACGATAAACAGGCCGAAGACGATGCGGAGGGTGGCGTCCCACGCGGCGGACCGGTCCATGCGTGAGCCGACGGCGAGCCGCGTGATGTGTCTACTGGTCGATACGCGGCGCGGGGTCGCGGGAAGTCACTCCCCCGCGCGTCAGCACACCGCGAGCAGTTCGTCGAGCGAGTCGAGTTCGTAGGTCGGTTCGGCGGCCAACTCGTAGCCCTCGCGGTGGGGCCGGCGGATGAACGCCGAGTCGATGCCGGCGCGGTCGGCCGCGACCACGTCGACGTTGCTGTCGCCGACGTAGAGCGCCGAGTCGACGCCGAGTTCGCCCATGGCGCGCTCGATGTAGTGCGGGTCCGGCTTCTTCACCCGCGCGCCCTCGACGGTCGGGTCGCGGCCGTAGGCCACCTCGAAGCGGTCGCCGATGTCGAACACGTCGAGGATGTGCTCGATGGTCGCGTGTTGGTTGTTGCTCACGACCGCCAGCGGGTGGTCGATGTCGTCGAGGGCTGTCACGTCGTCGTACAGCGGTTTCGTCCCGTCTTCGAGACACGCCCGCTGGGTCGCCGCGGCGTGGGTCTCGTGGCGCGACCAGAAGTCGTCGACCGGCACGTCGTGGACCGAACAGATGCGGCGCAGGCGCGTGAGGCCGCCGTTGATGACGCCGTCGACCGTCTCGGTCGTCGGCTCCACGTCGAACTCGGCGAACGCCCGCCTGACCGCCTCCCGCTGGACTTCGAGGAGTGTCGGCTTCGTCAGCACGCCGTCGTTGTCGAAGATGACAGCGTCGTAGCACATGGTCGAACCGTTCGCGCCCGACTCACGATAACGTTGCTATGTGCGACCCAAACCGCTCCGGAGAGCTATTGACTCCTCGCGCGTCCGTCAACTGCGGTCTTCGCCGTCGCCGACGGTGCGGTCGCCCGCCTCTCACTCGCTGGAGTCGCCCGCCTCTCGCCGGACGCCGTCGCGGATGCGCGAGCCGACGCGCCAGCCGATGCGGTCCGCGAGGGCCTGCTCGCCGAAAGCCGCGGCGGCGCTCTCGGCGGCCATCGAGTCCACGTCGAACTCGATTCCCGGGTAGTCAACCGCCGTGAGAAGTAGGGGGGTCGGCGGCGCGGGCGGGACGCCCTCGGGGCCGTCGAGGTGGTCGGGACCGAGCACGTCGTCCACCTTCGACGGCGGGGCCGCGCCCGACCCGACGGCGCGGACGAGCGAGACGAGCCGGCGGACGAGTTCGCGGGCGAAGCCGCCGGCCTCGACGCGCACGAGGAGGAAGTCGCCGTCGCGGGTCAGGTCGCCGTCGATGGCTCGGACGGTCCCGTGGTCGTCGGGGGTGAGGTTGTGGAAGTCGTGTTCGCCGCGGCAGGCGTCGAAGGCGGCGCTCGCCCGGTCGTCGTCGAAGCCGTCGCTCGGGGCGTGGAGGTCGTAGACGTACTCGCGGCGGGTCGGCCGGTGCCGGGCGTGGAAGTCGTCGGGCGCGTCGGCGGCGGCCCACGCCCGCACCGTCCCCGGAAGCTCCGAGTTCAGCGCCCGCGGCGTACACCAGTCGGGGCAGTCGAAGGCGACGGTCTGGGCGAGCGCGGAGACGCCCGCGTCGGTCCGCCCGGCGGCGGCGTAGTCGGTCGGCTCCTCGTCGTCGTCGCAGACGCCGAGCGCGCGGCAGGCGTCGAAGAAGGCGTCCTCGACGGTCGGCACGTCCGGCTGTCGCTGAAACCCGTGGTACGGGCGTCCGTCGTAGGCGACGCGGAAAGCGCGCATGCCGGGTGATTTTCCGGCGGACTACTTAACCGACGCCACCCGGTTCGGCGGCTCCGGTTGGCCCGCGACTCCACGCCGTCGGCCCGTGACTCCACGCCGTCGCCCCGCGACTACGCGTCCGCGTCCAGTGACTGCTCGTCTTCGACCGGCGAGTCCTCGCTTCGGACCGAGAGCACCGGCACGTCGGCCAGTCGGAGCACGCGCTCGGTGACGCTCCCGAGCAGGTAGCGCTCGATGCCCCGGCGGCCGTGGGTGCCCATCACGATGAGGTCGGCGTCGACCTCGTCCGCGTACCGGAGAATCGCCCGGTGCGGCGAGCCGTGTTCGACGGCCGTGACCACCTCGATGCCGTCCGCCTCGGCCGCCTCGACGGCCTCGGAGACGATGCGCTCGCCTTCCGCCTCGTAGGCGCGGACGAGGCCGCCGGCGTCGAGTTGGGTCGCGTGGAGGGCGCGCTCGTCGACGACGTACAGGGCGTAGAGCGTCGCGTCCGTCGTCGCGGCGAGGTCGAGAGCGCGGTCGAGCGCCTCGTCGGCGGGGCCGCTACCGTCCAGCGGGACGAGAATCCTGTCGTACATGTCACTCGCCTGTACGACGGGCGGGGACAAAAGGGCGCGCGCCGGTATCGGGCCGCGGGAATCGCGGGGCGAGTCGGTCGGCGCGAGGGTCGGGTCTGCCGGCGTGACCCGCGGGCCGGCCTACTCGTAGTCCTCGTACGTCGGCGCGTCGCGCTCGCCGGGGAAGTCGTCGACGGGGACGGTGGTCTGGTCGCCGCTCGCCATGTCCTTGACCGTCACCTCGCCGTTTTCGAGGTCGCGCTCGCCGACGATGACGACCGTGTCGGCGTTGACGGAGTCGGCGTAGGACATCTGCGCGCCGAAGCTCCGGTCGGAGACGTCGACCTCGACAACGTTGCCCGCCGCGCGCAGGTCGCGGGCGATGTCTGAGGCGACGCCGCGGGTGTCGCCGACGGTGAGGAGGTAGTAGTCGGTCGCCAGCTCTTCCTCGGGCCAGACGCCGGCGCGCTGACAGAGCAGTTGGAGCGTCGCGTTGCCGATGCCGACGCCGACGGCGGGGGTGGGCTGGCCGCCGAACGACTCGATGAGGTCGTCGTAGCGGCCGCCGCCGAACGTCGCCCGCGACACGTCGCCCGTGGAGTCGAAGCACTCGAAGACGACGCCGGTGTAGTAGTCCAGCCCGCGGGCGGTCGTCAGCGACACCTCGCAGAACTCGCCCGCGCCGAAGTCGTCGGCGGCGGCGAGGACGTTTCGGAGGTTCTCGACCGCGGCCGCGACGTTGTCGCCGCCGAACTCGGCGATTTCGTCGAGGTCGCCGCGCTCGATGAGGTCGGCGAACTCGCCGGCTTGGTCGTACGAGAGTCCGGCGTCCGAAAGCAGGCCGAGGTACTCCTCGCGTTCGACCTTCTCGGACTTGTCGACGGCGCGGACCGCGTCGGCGACGTCCACGTCGGCGTCGAACGACCGGAGCAGGCCGCCGAGGATGTCGCGGTGGGAGACGCGGAACTCGAAGTCGTCGGCCGTGAGACCGAGGTCGGTCAGCGCGTCGGCGCAGAAGGCCAGAATCTCGGCGTCGGCCTCCGGCTCCGAGGAGCCGAAGATGTCGGCGTTGGTCTGGTAGAACTCGCGGAAGCGACCCTGCTGGACCTGCTCGTAGCGCCAGAAGGGCCGGGTCGAGACCCACTTGATGGGCTTCGACAGCGCCTGTTGCTTGGCGACGACCATCCGGGCGACCGTCGGCGTCAGCTCGGGCGTGAGGGTGACCTCGCGGCCGCCTTTGTCCTCGAAGGCGTACAGCTCCTCGACGATTTCCTCGCCGGACTTGTCGACGTACATCTGGGTCCGTTCGAGGTGGGGCGTCCCGATTTCGCGGAAGCCGTAGCGGGCGGCGGCGGTCTCGACGGCGTCGACGACCTCGCGCCGGGCCGACATCTCGCCGGGGTAGAAGTCACGAAATCCCTTGAGTCGGTCGTACATGCGCGTTGGTTGGCGAAGGTCGCGCTTGAAACCTGTTGTTCGGGGCGAGGGCGACTACCCGACGAGCGACCGGAGCGCCGCCACGTCGCCGAGCGCGATGAGCGAGACGCCGACGACCGCGAGGACGGCGGCGGCGAGGCGCGTGCCGAACCGGGCCTCCCGGAGGACGACGCCTCCGAGGACGACGGCGACGATGGCCTGCATGTTGACGATGGGCGAGGCGATGCTCGCCGGCACCAGCCCGAAGGCGGTCGACGTGACGTGTTCGCCGACGGCGACGAGCGCGCCCGCCGCGGCGAACTTCGGGAGGTCGCCGCGGACCCCCGGCCAGTTGCGGACCGCGACGGGCAGGACGGCGAGCGCCGCGCCGACGAAAAGCACCGGGACGAACACGCTCGTCGGGATGCCGAGTTCCTGCAGTGCGACGCGTTTCCCCACGTCGCTGACGGCGTAACAGGCCGCGCTGGCGAGCGCGAGCTGGGCGGGCCGCGACCGGACCGCGCGCCGAAGCGGGTCGAGGAACGCCCCGCCCTCGTAGTTCGCGACGTAGACGGCGACGGTGGCGACCGCGACGCCGAGGACCTGAATCCCCGTCAGGAACTGGTTCAGAAACAGGATTTCGATGGGGAGGACGAACACCGGGACGAGCTTGTTGATGGGCGCGACGTAGGAGACGTCGCCGGCGTCGAGGGCGTCGACGAACAGGATGAGCGCGACGCCGACGAGGGCGGCCGTGCCGGCGACGATTCCCACGCCCGTCGCGCCGAGTTCGGCCAGCGAGGGGACGGCCTGCGGGTCGTACGTCATCGCCGTGACCGGGAGGTACAGGACGACTGCGAAGGCGTTGACGACGACCGTGAGAACCGCCCCGGAGTAGCCCGGGAAGTACCGCTTCAGGGCGAAGATGTAGACGCCCCAGACGAACGCGGCGAGGACGGAGTAGGCGATGCCGGGGTCCATGACTCACCCGGCGCGCGGTGGCGTGAAAAACGACGCGGTACGAGCCGGAGCGGCGGGTCGGCCGGGGCGGCGCGGGGTGGCCGAGACAGGGCGGCGTCCGAACGCTGGGGCCGCCCTCAGCGCCGGCCGTGGACGTAGCTCTGGACGTGGTCCGGGAACACCTCGTCGACCGCCGCCCGCCCGTGTTCGGCGGCGATGAGGTGGCGGAGTTCGCCCTCGTAGTCGGCCTTCGGAATCTCCTCGGAGGGGCCGGTTTCGACGTCGAGATGCGACGCCACGAGGCGGTCGACCGCGCCGCGGCCGAACCCCGAAAGCGGCGAGAGGTAGTCGACGCCGTGGCGGTCTTCGAGGCTCTGGGCCTGCGCCCGCGAGATAGAGGGGACGCGGTCGTCGCGGCGGGTGCCGTCGGCGACGGCGTCGAAGTCGAGGCCGCAGACCGCTTCGAGGGCGTGTTCGTGGACGCGCTGGATGCCGCCGCGCGGGTAGCCGTCTTCGACCATACGGGCGGTCGCCGCCGCCGCGACCTCGCGGTCGAGTTCCAGCGTCTCGAAGGCGTAGCCGAGTTCGGCCGCCGCGTCGCGGGCGTGCGTCCAGTCCTCCGTGACCCCGAAGTGGACGGTCACGAGCGTCACGTCGTAGAAGGCGTCGAGAAGCAGTGCGGCCAGCGAGGAGTCCTTGCCGCCGCTGTAGAGGAGCGCGAGTTCCACGTGTTACCGGCGGCGGATGTTGAAGCTCTTCGACTCGGGCTGCAGCTCCTTCAGGAGCGCCTTCATCTTGTCGTCGTCGATGCGGCCCTGGATGCGCCCGCTCTGGGCGAGGGCGACGATTTGGCGCTCGACCTGCTCCGCGAAGTCCGGCTTGGACATCTGCACCGCGTTGAGGCGCTGGCGGGCCTCGTCGGTCAGGTGCTGTTTGAGAAGCGCCTGTTTCTGCTGTTCGGCGCGCTGTTGGGCGGCCTCCTCGGCCTGCTGTTGCTCCGCGGAGCCCTGCCCGCCGCCCTGCTGTTCCTGGAGTTCCTGCATCTTCTTCTTTCGAAGCTCCTCCAGTCGCTCATCGTCGGGACTGCCACTCATACCCTAGCGCACGGTCCGATGTCTGAAAACCATTACGGACCCGTATACCGACGGCTCTGGGGGAATCGGCGGTCGAAGAAGAACTCTCGGTGTGTGTCGGCGGCTCTACGCGTAGCGTTCGAGTTCCGGACGGTCGAGGTCGGAGAGCACGTCGGACGCGGCGTTGTCGAGGAAGCTCGTCCCCTCGGCGGTGATGCGGCGACCCTCGCCCTTGGCGGTCTCGACGAGGCCCTCCTCTTCGAGCTGTTGGAGGAGCGTGCGGATGATGTTCTTACTGCCGGCGTCGCTGTGCGCACCGGAGACGCTGTAGCGGTTGGAACCGCGCTTGAGGCCGCCGTACTCGGTCGAGAGGCGGTCGACGCCGACGGGGCCGTTCATGGCGACCTTGCGGAGCAGGCTCGCGCCGCGGACGTACCAGAAGTCGTCCTGCTGGGGCGGGAGCTCGCGGGTCTGGCCGCTCTTCGCGAAGGCCATCCAGTCGGGTTGCTCGATACGGTCCTCGAGTCGTCCGGCGACCTCTTCGATGAGGGCGTCCGCCGGGACGTCATAGATGGTTACCATGGCTATTGGTTCATAATCGCGGCGTTTAAAGGCATCGTATTCGCCCGATACGGGCGGTTGGAGGCTCCTGCGCCCCGCCCGGCGTGCACCGGGGTGACAGCCCGTATCGCGCCGTCAGGACCGCCACCCGCGCGCGCTCTCCGTGCCCATCACGAGGCCGCCGAGGACGACGGGCACCCAGTAGATGAACCCGCGGAAGACGACGACGCCCGCGGTCGCCACGTCGAACGAGACGGCGGAGCTCGCGGCGGCGACGAGGATGGCGAGCGTCCACTCGATGCCGCCCGCGCCGCCGGGAAGCGGCGTCACGCCGGCGATGGCCCCGATGGGGACGACGAACAGCGCGATGGAGAAGGCGATGGGCGCGCCGATGGCGTGGAACGCCACCCAGAGCGCGACCATCTGGCAGAACCACCCGGCACCCGACAGGCCGAGGGCGACCGCCAGTCCCCGCGGGTTTCGCCCGACGCGCTCGATAGAGCGGAAAAAGCCGTTGATGCGGCGCTCGATGCCGTCGTTCGACGGCACCGACGCCCGCGGGACGTACCGCGAGACGGTTCGGATGACCGGCGTCAGGACGCCGATGAGCCGGTGTTCGAGGTCGTAGCGGCGTTTCCACGCGACGTAGACGGCCGCCGGCACGCCGACGGCGAGGCCGACGACGGCGACGAGCGCGATTTCGAGGTTGCGGCCGAGCGTCACCTCCGTGGCGTAGTAGCCCGCGCCGATGAGCGCGATGGTGATGGAGGGGACGAAGTTGACGGTGTCGACGCTGGCGATGGCCGCCAGCCCGGTCTCGTACTCGGTGTCGGCGCTCCGGGAGATGAGAAGCGCGGTCACGGGCTCGCCGCCCGCCTGCCCGAACGGGGTGATGTTGTTCGAGAACGTCGCGCCCGTGAAGATGAGAAACGAGCGGACGAGCGAGACGTCCACGCCGAGCACGCCGAGGACGGTCTTCAGCGACGCCCCCCACGCGACGAGCCAGACCAGCGTGATGGCGAGGATGGCGACCAGATAGGTCGGCTCGGCCATCGTCACCCGGTCGATGAGCTCGTCCACGCCCGCGAAGTAGAACAGGACGGCGAAGACGACGACCGCCGCTGCGAAACCGAGCACCGTCGCGCGGAGGTTCTCGCGGGCCATTTGCTGGGGATGCGTCTACGACGGGCATTAAGTCACCGGATTCGACGGCCGACAAACAGGTCTGTCGCGGACGCCGCCACCGACGCCGTCGCCGACGCTGTCGCGGTCCCGCACCTCGTCGTCCGAACCCGTGACGCCACTCAACGGCGGATAGATGGACATTTCCGCGTCGCCCGACACGTCCGAGGCATGGACGAGCGCGCCGCCCTCAGACTGCTCGCCGCGGACCTCCCCGGTGCCGGCGACGACGCCGCCGTCGTGGACGACCTCGTCGTCACGACCGACATGCTCCACGAGACGACGGACTTCCCCGCGGGGACGACCCGCTACACCGCCGGCTGGCGGGCCGTCGGCGCGTCGCTGTCGGACGTGGCCGCGATGGGCGCGAGCGCCACCTGCGCCGTCGCCGCCTACGCCGCCGTCGAACTCGACGAGACGGAACTCGGCGACTTCGTCCGGGGCGCGCGGGACGTCTGCGAGGCGGTCGGCGCGGAGTACGTCGGCGGCGACCTCGACACCCACCGGGAGTTCACGACGGCGACGACGGCCATCGGCCGCACCGACGACCCGGTTCGCCGCTCGGGCGCGGCCCCGGGCGACCTGCTCTGCGTCACGGGCGACCTCGGTCGCTCCGCCGCCGCCGTCCGCCTGTTCGAGGCGGGCGAGACCGACCGCGCGAACGACCTCTTTCGGTTCACGCCTCGCGTCGAAGCCGGCGTCGCCCTCCGCGGGTCGGCCACGGCGATGATGGACTCCAGCGACGGCCTCGCCCGCTCGGTCCACCAGCTCGCGGAGGCCAGCGACTGCGGCTTCGACCTCGACTTCGACGCGCTCCCGGTCCACGACGCGGTCGGCGAGGTGGCGACCGATTCCGACGACAGGCGCGACCTCGCGGCGTTCTTCGGCGAGGACTTCGAACTCGTGTTCACGCTTCCCGAGTCGGCGCTTGACGCCGCCCGCGATGCGACCGACGTGTCGCTCACGGTGGTCGGGAAGGTCGTCGAGGAATCCACAGAGGCCGCCGTCGTCGCCGACGGCGAGGCCGTTCCGGACCGCGGCTACACCCACGGCGGCGACGAATAGCTGACGCCGTTGGCAGCTCCGGTCATCATCCGGTCATCGAAGCCCCGGACATAGCCGCACTAACTACCAGTCAGTCGGACCACGGTGTCTGCGATAACGTACGATGGAGCGACGACCATCACCGCGAGGGAGACAATCTGCGCGAGGCTACCGAATATGCTCGCTGGGAACGTGAGGTCGGAGAAATCGCTCGTCAGCGTTACCATCGCCAACAGGAATAACCCGACGACGTGGTAGAGTTCGTTTCTCTCCATAGGCGACGTTAAAACTGTCTGTTGAAATACATTATGTCCGATTCGACCCCGAACTCACGGCGGTCTCACCCGGCCGATAGCCAAGAACGGGTGGCGATTTGTGGCAGTCTCAGCTACCCATCCAACACATCACACCCGTCCTATTGAGCGGTTTCACGGCCCGAGTAACCCGCTGATTGCGCCAGCGCCCGCTCGCGCCCTATCCCGGAATGACCTGAATCGGCACGAGGAGGAAACACGCCGCGCCGAGGGCGAACGTAAAGAGGCCGACGGCCATTCGGCCCGTTCCGAGCGGCGTCTCGTCTATCGGTTTCGCCGGGCCGTTGTAGGCGATGAACGTCGACATCAGGCCCCAGAAGAACCACAGGCCGACGGACTGGTTGAGTCCGAGGCCGCGGACGTAGTGGAGGTAGCCGGCGATGCCGAACAGGACGAGCGGGACGGCCGCCGCGAGCGACTCCTGTCGCTCGCCGAGCATCGCCCGGACCATGTGGCCGCCGTCGAGTTGGCCGACGGGGAGCAGGTTGAGGACGGTGAAGAACATCCCGACCCAGCCGCCGATGACGACGGGGTGGACGACGGTCCGGGGGTCGGCGTACTCCGTCGGCCGGCCGAGGACGGCCGCGATGGCGTCGAGGAGCGGCGGGTTGTTGAACACGATCATGTCTCCGGACCGGGCGAGGACCTCGCTCGGGACGGTCATCGGTTCGAGAGAGAGGCCGATGACCGTGACAACGACCGTCGCCAAGAGGCCGGCCAGCGGGCCGGCGACGCCGATATCGAACAGCGTCTTTCGGTCGGGCATCTGCCCGCGCATGCGGATGATGGCACCGAGCGTGCCGAACGGGAAGATAAACGGGATGAGGTAGGGAAGCGAGACGTTGACGCCGTGGTATCGTCCGACCGCGTAGTGGCCGAGCTCGTGGACCGAGAGGACGCCGAGGACCGCGGCGGTGAAGGGCCACGCCCGAAGCAACACGAGCGGGTTCGCGGTGATGTCGGACAGGGGGATGTAGTACCACGCGTACGCGCCGACGAACAGCGTCGAGAAGACCGTCAGCGCGAACAGCGTGATGTTCTTCCACGGGATTCCCTCGACGCCCTGCGAGGCCGGCTCGACGATGACTACGTCGGTCTCTCCGAGCCCAGACACCTGCGCTTCCACGTCGTAGCCGGCCCCCCGGAACGCCGACCAGATTTCGCGGACGAGCATCTGCTCGGGGACGAGCGACTCGCCGTAGTAGATTCGACGGCGACCGTCTGACCGCACCTCGTGAACGTCGAAGACGGCGCGAAGCGCCTCCACCGGCGGTCCGTCCGCCGATTCGGACTGTTCCATCGCCGTTGGGTAGGGGGGCGACGTGCATAAATCCCGTGACGGGACCCGAACCGGCCGGCGACGGCGGCGCGGGAGGCGGTCGCTCGGGCGTCTGCGTCGAAGTCAAAAAGCGAAGCGCCGCGGAACCGTGCGGGCGTCGCCGCGGAACGGGTGGGCCGTCACCGGGGATGTGTGGTGGAGGCCGTTCCGGCGGGAGGCGGGGGCGTGCGGGGAGTTCGGCTCTCTGCGCCGTGGGGAGGGCGTCGGTTCGTCGGCGTCACGAACCGAGCGGGGCTCTCGGGCGGCCGAGTCGCGTCTCGGCGTGGGGTCCGAGCGGGCTCGGCGGGGCTGTCGTGGGGTCGCGTTCAGTTCGTCCGGGGACCGGGCGGTACGCGTCGTCCTGACGCTGGCGTCGGTCGGGGCGGGCGGTGCGTGCGTTCAGGCGGTCTCGACGCGCCACGTGGTCGCGCTCGTGTACGACCACTTCTCGATAGTCAGGTCCGTCGCGGAGTCGCGGAGCTTGACCATCAGGGCGCCGATCTCCTTGGGAGACAGGCCGACATCGTCGGCGATGAATTTGCTCTTGAAGTACATCTCGCCGTCTTTCGCACGGTCGAGCAGGTACTGCTTGAGGCGGTCTTCCTTGGAGCTACTGTCGGTGGAGGGGGGTACTGTTGCGCTCATCTGGTACACCTCACTTCCACCTATCGACCCATCACCTGTTATAAAGGAAGGTCCGTTAGAATTAGTTCGGCCGCTTTCAGCTTGAATCGACCAAAACGGTTCGTTTTAGGAATCTTTGAAATCGACGTAGATTTTTTAGAACCGATTCTGAGGGATTATTTCTGAAAATAATAGTTAGAAACTAATGGGGCGAAAACACCCCGATTCACCCCGTCTGACGCCCCATTTTGCGGAAATCGGTGCCGCAATATCGGTGATTTCCCCGCCGACGCGACTATCCGCGTACCTTGAATAATCTACTCTGCCTCAGCGGTCGTGGACCCAGAACTCCTCGTCGGTGGTCGTCTCCTTCTTGAAAATCGGCACCTCGTCTTTCAGGCGGTCGATTCCGTCTTCGACCGTCCGGAACGCCTCTCGGCGGTGCCCCGCGAGAACGACGACGAACACGATGTCCTCGCCGTCGCCGATGACGCCCACCCGGTGATGCATGAGGACGCGGAGGACGCCGTCGCGCTCCTCCAGTTCCTCCGAAATCGCGGCCATCTTCGACTCCGCGACCCCGTCGTACTTCTCGAATTCGAGGCTGAGCGTCGGGTCGTCGCCCTCGGCCTCCTTCGCGCGCACTCGCCCGGTGAACGTCGCAATCGCGCCGGCGTACACCTCCAGTGGGTCCGCCTTCGCGCGTTCGACCAGCGTTTCGAGCGTGACGTGCGGTTCGTGCGCGTCGACCTCCGCGGCGAGGGACGCCACGTCCGCGGCGTCGGCCGTTTCGACTTCCTTGACGACGCGCGCCGCGTCGGCACCGGCGAGGGCGACCGTGGGGACGCGCGCGTCGGGGAACCCCGAGAGGAGCGCGTAGTCGTACTCTGCGGAGAGGTCGTCGAGGAGTCCATCGAGGTCGCGGTCGTCGCCGGTGCCGACCCAGTTGCCGTCCGGCGAGAGGCCGTAGGCGGCGGCGACGCCGTCTGTCGACTCCGGTTCGGTCGCGCTCTCGGGGAGCGATTCCACGGTGGCGACGCGGCCGTCTAACTGCGCGGCGAGTCGGTCACAGAGCGTCGTCGCGCCCGCGCCGACGATTCCGAGGACGTGCATACCCGAAGGACGGCCCGCGCCGGTTTAAGATTGCTCCGTGCCGGCCTCGTCGGGCTCGGGTGTCGGCTCCGACTTCCGCGCCTCGGGGCGCGGGCGAGTCCGATACAGGTGGACGGCGACGGCCGCGCCGACGAGGCCGAGGAGCGTCGCCAGCCACGGGGCCGCCGCGCCGACGGGGGTGTCGGCCGTCGCGGGCAACGTGTCGAACTGCCAGAGCGCCCAGCCGACCGAAAAACAGGCCACCAGCGCCCAGTTGAAGACGGTTCTGCGGTCGACCTCGCCGCGGCGGTGGCGGACGAGCATCGCGCCGAGCGCGAGCACCCACCCGACGGCGATGAGCGTGACCGTCTCCACGGTGACGAGTCGCATACCCGTAGTCGCCGCGAGAGTGGTTTAAAGCCCCCGACACGGGCGTCTCGCAGTTGATAACCCTTAAGATGCGGTCACGGATACCCGTGTGCAATGAGAGTCGTCATCTCCATCGGCGGAAGCGTGCTCGCGCCGGACCTCGACGCTCGACGCGTGGAGGCTCACGCCTCCGTCGTCGAAACGCTCGCGCGGGACGGGTGCGAAATCGGTGCGGTCGTCGGCGGCGGCGGCGTCGCCCGCGACTACATCGGTGCGGCCCGCGACCTCGGCGCGAACGAGGTCCAACTCGACCAGATCGGCATCGACGTGACCAGAATCAACGCCCGCCTGCTCATCGCGGCGCTCGGCTCGCAGGTCGACCCCAAGGTCGCCCACGACTACGAGGACGCCGGCGACGCCATCCGGCGCGGCGACATCTCGGTGATGGGCGGCGTCATGCCCGGCCAGACCACGGACGCCGTCGCGGCCGCGCTCGCCGAGTACGTCGACGCCGACCTGCTCGTCTACGCGACCAGCGTCGACGGCGTGTTCAGCGCCGACCCGAAATCCGACCCCGACGCGACGAAGTTCGAGGAGATGACCGCCGCGGAGCTCGTCGACGTCATCGGCGACATCGAGATGAACGCCGGGTCGTCCGCCCCGGTCGACCTCCTCGCCGCGAAGCTCATCGAGCGCGCGAAGATGCGCACCATCGTCCTCGACGGCACGGACCCCGACCGCATCACGCCGGCGGTCCTCCGCGGCGAGCACACGGGCACCGACATCATCCCCGAGGGCGGCGACGAACCCACCTACTGGGCCCCCTGAGATGACGACCGACGACCCCTCCCGCGGCGACGCCCCCGCCGCGGACGCGACCGACGGCGACGGCGACGCGGACGCCGCCCACCACGGCTTCTGGGCCGACGAGGTCGCCGACGAAATCGAGGCCCGCGACCCCGACGAACCGGTCGTCGTCAAGGGCGGCGTCTCCCCCTCGGGCGTGGCCCACCTCGGCAACTTCAACGAGATTATGCGCGGCTACTTCGTCGCCGAGGTGCTCCGCGAGCGCGGCCACGAGGTCCGGCAGGTGTTCACCAGCGACGACAAGGACCCGCTCCGGAAGCTCCCGCGAAAGCTCGCGGACGCCGACGGCAACATCGTCGGGCTCGGCGAGGTCGACGCCGGCGCGCTCGGCCGCAACCTCGGCAAGCCGTACACGTCGATTCCGGACCCGTTCGGCGAGGCCGAGTCCTACGCGGCGCACTTCGCGGCGCTCCTGAAGGCCGACGCCGACCGCCTCGGCGTCCCGGTGGAGATGATTTCCAACACCGAACTGTACGACAACGGCGACTTCGACCCCGTGGTCGAACACGTCCTCGAACACGCCGGCACCGCCCGCGAGGTGCTGGGCGAGTACCAGTCGAAGGTCGACGAGGACTACGTCCCCTTCAACCCCGTCTGCGCCGAGTGCGGCAAAATCACGGAGACGGTCACGGACATCGACCTCGACGCCGGCACCGTCGACTACGTCTGTACCGACATGACCGTCGGCGACAACACCATCGACGGCTGTGGCCACGAGGGGACCGCGACGTTCCGCGAGGGAAAACTGCCGTGGCGCTTCGAGTGGCCCGGTCAGTGGCAGGTCCTCGGCGTCGACTTCGAGCCGTTCGGCAAGGACCACGCCGAGGGCTCGTGGCCCTCCGGCAAGGACATCGCCGAGAACGTCCTCGGAATCGAGCCGCCGGTGCCGATGGTGTACGAGTGGTTCACGCTCAACGGCGAGGCGCTGTCGTCGTCGGCCGGCAACATCGTCACCGTTGCGGAGATGCTCGACCTGCTCGAACCCGAGGTGCTCCGGTACTTCTTCGCGCTCAACCCGCGGAAGGCCCGCGACCTCGACCTCACGCGGCTCGACCAGCTCGTCGACGACTTCGACCGCTTCGAGCGCGCCTACTTCGGCGACGTCGACGACGAGAGCCTGACCCGCTTCGCCGAGCGCGCCTACCCGTTCGTCGTCGACGAGGTCCGCGAGGACCGGGTTCGGCTCCCGTACACGTTCGCGGCCGTCCTCGGCATGACCGACGACGAGGACCTGCGCGTCAAGATGGCCCGCAACGAGGGCTTCTTCGACGAGGACACCCCCGACGAGGTGGTCGAAGAGGCGCTCGGCCGGGTCGAGCGCGCCCGCCGCTGGGCCGAGAAGATGGACAACCAGTACAACTACCGCCTGCAGGTCGACCTCCCCGAGTTCGACTTCGACCCCGCGGTCGAGGCCGCGCTCGACGAACTAGCGGACTTCGTCGAGGAGAACCACGACGGCGAGGCGATTCAGGGCGAAATCTACGAGACGGCGCGCCGCCACGACATCGAGATGGGCGACTTCTTCGCCGCCGGCTACCGCCTGTTTTTCGACGCCGAACAGGGGCCGCGACTCGGCGAGTTCCTCGGCGAGCTGGAGCGCGACTTCGTCGTCACGCGACTCCGCCGCGAGGACTGACTCCTCGCCCCTCTCCCCTCGTCGTCGCCGTCGCCGTCGCCCTCATCCGGACCGTCAGTTCTCCTCGATAGCGTCTATGACGACCGCGCCGACGACGGCGAGCCGCGGGTCGATTCGCTCGCGGTCCACGTCGACGGTGTACTTGTCGCGGAGCGAGAACTGCCCGTCGACCGCGCCGACAGACTCCCCCGTCGCGTCCTCGATGCGGTACGAGAAGGGAATGAGCGTCGTGACGAGCCGTCTGGCGACCGCCATCGGGACGCTGTCCTCGACGATTCGCCCCGCGACCGAGCCGTCGGGACCGAGCAGTTGGTAGGTGTGTCTGGCGAACGAGAACGCGCCGCGTTTGACCGCGCCGACGCGCTCGCCGGTCCGACTGTCGACGATGTCGTAGGCGGCCGACACGTCGAGGACGCTGTCGGCCTTGACGCGGAAGCGCTCTTCGCCGGTCTCGTGGTCGTTCAGCCGGAAGTCCTCTTTCAGTTTGAACTTCTTTTGCTTCGCCGAGAGGATGGGGTCGTCGCCCTCGTAGACGACGTACTTGTTGCTGATGGACACCTTCTGTCGGACCTCGTAGCGGGAACTGTCGAACACGGTTCCCGTTGGTCGCCGGGGTGGCTAAAACCCTTCTGGGGGACGACTTATGTCCCCGACGCGCATACGATGAGACGGGCTCGTTCCCTCGCGAACGACGCCTACCGCGGCTTCGCCGCATCACAGTTCACATGTCTCTCATCGACTTCATCCGGTCCGTGGAGGAATCGCAAGACGAATTCGACGTCGAACTGGAGGAGTTCGACGCCGACTCCGAACAGGCGTCCGTCGACGACGACCCCTCGGGCGGCCGCTCGTGGGGCCGTCTGCTCCTCGTCGCGTTGCTCCTCGTGGGCGTCGCCTACGTCGTCTCTCGGCTTCGCTCGTCGTCCGGCGACTCCTTCACCGACATCGCGCTCGCCGACGACCCCGCCGGGGGCGAGACGGCGGCCGACGAGGAGACCGGCGCGGGCGACGACGCGTCCGACGACGAGGACGCCACGGTCACCGTCGAACACGACCCCGAAGAGGAGACTGAGGACGCCGCGTCCGACGACGAGACGGACGAGACGGACGAGACTGCCGACGCGAGCGACGAGGAGACCGACGCGGACGACGACGGCGCGGTCGAAGTCGAAATCGAGTCGCCCGGCGACGACGACGAGTAACCCGACTCTCGGTCGCGGGCCGGGTCGGCTCCCGACCGCGACCCCGCTCGCGCTCGTCGAACGCGGTACCGTGACCCGAACGGTGGTACCGTAACCCGAACGCCTTTTGGCGCGCGCCGCTTCCCTTCGGGCGATGAACACGCTGCTTTGGGTTCTCGCCGGCTTCATCGCCTACTCTCTCCTCGCGGCGCTGTTGCGTGCTCGCGGTATCCTCCCCGAGTACGTCCGCGTCCAGGGTCCCCTCACGACGGTCCACACCCGTCGCGGCCGCGAACTCCTCGACAGAATCGCCGCCCCCAAGCGGTTCTGGCGTGCGTGGAGCAACGTCGGCCTCGGCATCGCCCTCGTCATCATGGTCGGGACGTTCGTCCTCCTCGTGTTTCAGGCGGTCGTCATCCTCCAGAACCCGCCCGCCCCGACGCAGGTGAACCAGCCGCAGAACTTCCTCGTCATCCCCGGCGTCAACGACTTCCTCCCGCTTTCGGTCGCGCCGGAAATCCTCTTCGGCCTCCTCGTCGGCCTCGTCGTCCACGAGGGCGGCCACGGCGTCCTCAGCCGCGTCGAGGGCATCGACGTGGAGTCGATGGGCATCGTCCTCCTGACGATACTCCCCGTGGGGGCGTTCGTCGAACCCTCCGAGGAGAGCCAGCGCCGCGCCGACCGCGGCGGCAAGTCGCGGATGTTCGCCGCCGGCGTGACGAACAACTTCGCCGTCACGCTCGTCGCGTTCGCCCTGCTTTTCGGCCCGGTCATCGGCTCTATCTCGGTCGCGCCCGGTGTCGCCGTTTCCGGCGCGTACGCCGGGTCGCCGGCCGACGCGGCGGGCATCTCGGGCGGCGACCGCGTGACCGCCATCGAGGGCACGCCGGTCAACACGACGCGGGAACTCGACGCCGCGCTCCTCGCGACCGACGCGGGGACGGTCTCGGTCGAACTCGACGGCGAGCGGACCGTCTCGGTCACGCGCGAACTCGTCGTCGCCGGCTCCGTCGCCGGCAACCCCGCGAACCTGACCGTCGAGTCCGGGTCCGACCCGATTCGCGTGACCGCGGTCAACGGGACCGCCGTCTCGACGCGCGCCGACTTCGAGTCGGCCGTCGGCGACTCGCGATTCGCCCGCCTCGACACCTCCGCCGGCGAGCGCACCATCCCCGTCGGTGCCTACATCACGACCGTCGCCGAGAACGGCCCGCTGTACAACGCCACGGGGACGACCCAGCCCCTCATCGTCTCGTCGTTCAACGGCGAGCGCATCACCTCCTCGACGGAGTTGCAAGCGGCGCTCGACCGGACGGACCCCGACCAGACCGTCGCCGTCGAACTGTACCGAAACGGCGGCTTCGAGACGGTGCAGGTGACGCTCGGCACGAACGACCAGGACGGCAACGGCTTCCTCGGCGTCAACATCTTCCAGGGGACGAGCGGCCTGCTCCTGACGGACTTCGGGACGCAGGAGTACCCCGCGGGGACGTACCTCTCGCTTCTCGGCGGCGACGGCGGCGACGGCGGCCTCGCGACCGCCTTCGAAGGGTCGCCGCTCCAACTCGTCTACGTGTCACTGCTCTTGCCCCTCGCGTCGGTCGTCCTCGGGATTCCGAACTTCCCCGGCTTCACCGGACAGGTCGTCAACTTCTATCAGGTCGGCGGCCCGCTGGGCTTCCTCGGCGGCGGCGTCTTCATCTTCGCCAACGTCCTGTTCTGGACGGCGTGGATTAACCTCCAACTGGGGCTTTTCAACTGCATCCCCGGCTACCCGCTCGACGGCGGTCGCATCCTGCGGACCTCGGCCGAGGCCGTCGTCTCGCGGCTCCCGGTCGACGACCCCCACACCGTCGTCCGCACCATCACGACCTCCATCGGCCTCACGATGCTCGCGTCGCTCGTGCTCATGATATTCGGGCCGACGCTCCTCGGCTGAGCATCCCGGTCGACGCCGACCCGCATCCCTCCGACGGTTCTCGAACCGCGAAAACGACTCGCAACTTCAATACCGGATGACTCCCTAGGCCACGGTATGGTAGAGGCCCCACAGACCGACGAGGGCTGGTTCGCGCTGCACGACTTCCGAACCGTCGACTGGGACGCGTGGCGTGACGCGCCCGAACACGAGCGCCGCCGCGCAATCGAGGAGGGCGTCGCGTACCTCGACGCCCACGAGGCGGTCGAGGACGCCGAGGCGGGCGCGTCCGCCGTCTTCTCCGTCCTCGGCCACAAGGCGGACTTCGTGGTCGTCCACTTCCGGCCGACGCTGGACGACGTCTCGCGCGCCGAACGGCAGTTCGAGCAGACCGCGCTCGCGGCCTTCACCGAACAGCCGACCTCCTACGTCTCCGTCACCGAGGTGTCCGGCTACGTCTCGGACGACTACTTCGAGGGCAACGAGGAGGACATCGACACCGGCCTGCTCCGCTACATCGAGGGCAAGCTCAAGCCCGACATCCCCGAGGACACCTACATGTCCTTCTACCCGATGTCGAAGCGCCGCGGCGAGGAGCACAACTGGTACGACCTCTCGTTCGACGAGCGCCGCGACCTGATGTCCACCCACGGCGACACCGGCCGGCAGTACGCCGGGAAAATCAAGCAGGTCATCGCCTCCTCGGTCGGCTTCGACGACTACGAGTGGGGCGTCACGCTGTTCGGCGACGACCCGACCGACATCAAGGACATCGTCTACGAGATGCGCTTCGACGAGGTGTCCTCGAAGTACGGCGAGTTCGGCCAGTTCTACGTCGGGCGGCGCTTCCCGCCGTCGGACCTCGGCGCGTTCCTCGCGGGCGACGGCGTCCCGACGAGCGAGTTCGGCGACGAGTCCCACCACGGCGCGCACGCACACGGCGGCGACGGCCACCATCACGGCGACGGCGACGACGGTGGACACCACCACGGCGACGACGGCGGCGACGAGAGCGCCGACGAGGACATCCGGGGACAGCTCGAAGACCTGAACATCTACGCCGGCAAGCCCCACGGCGAGGACGTGTACGCGACGGTGCTCTACTCCGAGGCCGACGCCGACGAGCTGTTCGAGGAAGTCGAGGGCCTCCGGGGCAACTTCGACCACTACCCGACGCACGTCAAGACGGCCGTCTACGAGGCCAACGAGCGCGGCCGGGTCGCCGTCGTCTCCATCTGGGAGACGGCGTCGGCCGCCGAGACCGCCGCGGGCTTCCTCTCGGAGCTTCCCGGCATCGTCGAGCGCGCCGGCGAGGAGTCCGGCTTCGGCACGATGGGGATGTTCTACACCGTCAAGTCCGAACACCGCGGCGACTTCGTCGAGAAGTTCGGCACCGTCGGCGGCCTCCTCGAAGAGATGGACGGCCACTTCGACACGGACCTGATGGTCAACGTCGAGGACGAAGACGACATGTTCATCGCCAGCCAGTGGCGCTCGCAGGACGACGCGATGGAGTTCTTCCGCTCGGACGCGTTCCGCGACACGGTCCAGTGGGGCCGCGACGTGCTGGCGGACCGGCCGCGACACGTGTTCTTAGCGTAGCTCCGCGACCATCGGGAGCGGGGTGAGGAACCCCCATACGGGGGTGACGAACCTTTTTGGTCCAGAGTTTGCCAGCGAGCGGAGCGAGCGCAGGAAACGGTGGCGTGTACGTGCTGGCGGACCGGCCGCGACACGTCTTCCTCGCCTGAGTCGGTCGAACGTCAAAATAGGGACGCGGCTTTTTTCACGCGAGCGCGGTGCGAACGTCTCGGAGCTTCGGGCGGACCTTGTCGGTCCCGACGTTGTACGCGAAGTACAGCGCCACCGCGCCCATCACGACCGCCCACGCGGCGATTTCGACGTTGCCCTGCTCGAAGGTGACGAACGCGAACCGCTCGATGTACGCGCCGGCGAGAGAAAGCCCCGCACTGCCGAGGCCGAAGACGAGGAGTTCGAGGAGGTCCGGGAGCACGTCGACGAGTGAACTACGCATAGTCGTCCCGAACTCGGTCGAGCGTTGTGGCTTTTTCGGTCTCGAATCGGCTTCAGTTCCGCTCGAACGTCGGTTCCGACTCGTCGGTCGCCCGCGCCCGCTCCCGTTCCCGCGTCCGCGATTGCGACCCGGCGAGGAGGTCCTCGGTCTCGACCAGTCTGGTGAGGCGGCGCTCGAACTCCTCGTCGGAGAGGTCGCCGGCGGCGTAGCGCTCCCGCAGTCGCTCGATGGCCGACTCGTCGTCGACCGGGTCGTACCCGGACTCGTCCGACGCCCGCGTCCACTCGCCGTCGCCGTCGGGGTCGCCGCGGACGCGACGCAGGACGCGCCGCCCGGCGTACGCCAGCGCCATCACCGTCGGCGCGACGACGAGAAACCAGACGACGGCGAGGTGCGCTTCGAGCCCCATCATCAGCGCGATGAGCATCAACCACGCCCCGGTGACCGCTCCCAAGAGCGGCGGACTTCGGGCGACGACGCGGGCCTCGCGGGAGAGTACCGAACCGAATCGTTCGAGGACCATCGGTCGGACGTGTCTCTCGAAATACAAAAAACCGCGTCCGAGCGAGGCGGGTTAGTTGCCGTTTCCGTTCCCGTCGCCTCGGCCCGGCGTGTCGTCATCGTCGCCTCGGCCCGGATTGCCGTCACCCTCGCCTCGGCCCGGATTGTCGGCGTCGTCGCCGTCGGGGTCGTTCCCGTGGCCGCGGTCGTCGTCTTCGGGCGTGTAGACGTACAGGCAGTCGTTTTTGTACGAGCGGCCGAACTGGTCGGCGTCCTCGCAACAGAGCACGCGGCCGTCGTCGAGCACGGCGAGGTTGTCGACGTTGATGAGCGCGTCGTCGGCGACGGCGGCGGGGTCGCTCGCGTCGGGGCCGACGATGACGGGTTCGAGCGTCGAGACGTCGTAGTCGGCCTCCAGTTCCGCGCGGTAGACGACGCCCCCGTCGACGCGCTGGAGCTGGAGGTCGCCCGCGTCGTTCGACATGTCGTCGTTGAGTGCTGAGATGCCGAAGTAGACGTAGTCGCCGGGTTCCGCGCCGTCGACGCTGTCGATGCCCTCGGCCTTGTTGAACTCGATGGTCGCGCCGATTTCCTTCGCGGCCGCGCGGGTCTCGAGGAACGGGACGCGGCGCAGTTCCTCGTCGACGCCGCCGGGGCCGCGCGTCTCGTACTGGTCGGCCCACTCGACGATTTCCTCGTCGGTGACGTAGTCGCGGTTGCCCCCCTCGACGACCGCCCTGTCGGCGGCTTCGAGGAGTTCGGGGGTCACCTCGTCGCCTTCGGTCCAGTCCGTGTGGGTTTCGAGGTAGTCGACCTGCGTGACGCCGTCGTACTCCGCGACCCACGCCGCGACTTCCGCGTTGGTCGCGTGCCCGAGTTCGACCCACTCGATTTCGAGGTTCACGTCGGCCGGGGGCGCGTCGACCGCGGCGTCGCGGTTCGTCACGTACGGCGCGTAGAGCGTCCCGGCGAGGTCCATCGGGTCGTCGTAGCTCGGAATCGGCTCGTCGGCGACGAACTTGTAGACGCCCTTGCTGTCGCCGTCGGAGGCGAGGTAGACCGTCCGCTCGTCGGACTGCACGTCGGGGCACTCCCACGCGGCCCGGCCCATGACGTAGTACTTGACCGGCTCGGGGGTCTCGGCGGCCGGGTCGCGGACGTCGACGATGTAGCCGTAGCGGTACGGGTTGGGGTAGACGTCGCCGATGGGCGTCAGGTCGTTGCCGTCGCCGGACTGGTCTACCGGCTCCGCGCCGAGGTAGTACGCGAGGAGTTCGACGCCCGCGACCGCCCAGTAGCTCTGGACGAACCACGACTCGTCGCCGTAGTAGTCGTCGACGGCCGCCTGAATCTCGGTCGGGTTGGGTCGGTTCCAGAACTCGTGTGCGCCGCGGAGCCCCTTGCCAGTGCCCTGCTCGACGATGTCGCCGACCGTCGCGGTCAGCGAGACGCGTGGGTGGCCGTAGTTCTCCTCGGCCGACAGCATCGTGTTCCACGGGCTCAGGTCGCCGTAGCAGTTGATTCGCGTCCCCCCGAGGTCGCGCAGGGCGTCGGTGTTGGCGAGGTTCAGCGCGTTTTCGAGGTCGGCGGTCCACGAGCCGTCGTCGTCCCGACTGAGCGGAATCCGCGAGACGTTACCCGGACTCGCCTCCCAGTTGGTGAACAGGTAGCCTTCGGTCTCCTCGTCGTTCGTGGCGACGAACTGGTTGCAGTCGGGGGTGTAGCCCGCGTCGGCGTACTTCGACCCGCTGAACTGGTCGCTCGTGATGTTCGTCCCGTCGGGCGTCTGCGGCACGCCGAGGAGTTCCGACCCGCCGTTGATGACGTCGCGCTCGCGGGCCAGAATCTCGTAGTCGCCGGCGGCGGACCGGACCGTTCGCCGCTCTGCGTCCGTCTCGGGCGTCGATAGCTCGTCGAAGTCGCTCTCGCCGTCGAACGAGAACTGGAAGCCGGAGAAGTAGCCGACCGCCGCCCTGTCGTAGGGCGCGGGGTTCTCGCGGTCGGGGTGCTGGAGGCTGTAGAGGAGCGACCCGTCGCCGAAGACGAACGGACCGGTCACTTCCGCGCCGAACGCCGTCGTCGAAAACCGCTTGAGTTCGCCACGCACGAGCGGTGCGCGCGGCGTGTTCGGGTCGTCGGGGTCGGCCGCCTGACCGACGCCTGCCACGCTCGCTCCCAGCGCGGCGGCGACGGACGATGCCATGAGGGTTCGCCGAGTGAATTCCACCATGCGTCCGAAGAAGCGGAACCGGCCCCCGTGTAGATTTATATGACAACAAGGTTGCAATACTGTCCGGGGGAGAGCGGTCTGTTGAGTATATAGCGGTCCGGTCTCACTTCGCGGGCGACGCGTCGTCCGCGACTGGCTTCCCCTCGCGTTCGAGCGCCTCGACCCCGTCTCGAATCTCCTCGGCGCGCCGTCGGACGGCCGCGACGTAGCGCTCGATTCGCGCCCGCTTTTTCCCGTAGAACGACGCCACCCAGTCGGCGTCGGCGTAGGGTTGCGTCAGGAAGTACGCCGCGAGGGTGTCGCGGCCCGCTTGGATGATTTCCGGCGGCACGCCGCGGTCACCCGTGCCGGCCTCGACGAACCCGTTCACGTCGAAGTAGACGTCGGCGTAGAGCGCGGCCGTGTCGGGGTCGTCGAACTCGCGGCCCGCGTGGTCGGGCGCGCGGAAGCCGTACCGCCGGCCCTCTCCGTCGGGGTCGTCGAACTCGACGATTCGGACGCCCAGCGGGTAGGTTCTGTACGCGCGCTCCGACCGCGTCTCGGGGGAGGGGGATGCTGAATTCGACATGTTCGGGTGTGCGCGTCGCCCCGGCGCGAGCGCACCGCGGCGACCGTACCGGTCGGGTTCGACGGCGGGGGTGTAGTAGGCTTATAAGTTGGATATATATCGAACGGGAGCCCTCGTGAGCGTCCGAAACGGAGGGAAACAGAACGAACCAAAACGAGCGAACGCGCGACTGAGCCGCCGCGGGACCGCCGTCGTCAGCGGCCGTCGCGGACGTACTTCGCGGCACCGACAACGCCGGTGAGGAGCGTCAGCGCAATCCACTTGCCGGCGTCGTCGCCGCGCTTCTTGGCGTCGAGGCTGACCAGCCACGCGAGCGCGACGTGGGCGACCGCGGTGACGCCGAGGAGGGTCTTCAGGCGACCCATTATGCCTCGTTGCGCGCGCCCTTCGCGACGCGCTTGTCGAGGCCGGCCGCGCGGATGTCGTCGCCGTCGACCGACGAGCGGAGCGCGTCCATGCCGTCGAAGCGGTCGATGCCGAAGTTGTCCGCGTACAGCTCCTCGACGCGGGTCATCTCCTCGTCGGTGAGCTTCGGCACGTCGGAGGCCTTCGCCCACTCGTCGATGTCGTCTTTCGTGCGGAACGTCGGCGTGACGGCCGCGGTCTCGTCGTAGCCGAGGAGGTAGGCGATGGACGCCTGCGCCATCGTCCGCTCGCCGTCGCGTTCGAGGAAGCGGAGTTGTTCGAGCTTCTCCCAGCCCGTCTCGTACCACTCGTCGGGGCGGAAGCCGCGGTGGTCGCCGGAGCCGAGTTCGGTCTCGGGTCGGACCTGCTCGTTCAGGAGGCCCGAGGAGTGCGGCACGCGGGCGATGAGGCTCGTCGGAGAGCCGGTCTCGCGGATGGTGTCGAGGAAGTGGTTGCCCACGTCCTGCTCGAAGGCGTTCCAGACGATTTGGAGCGCGTCGAACTCCTCTTCGATGGCCATGTCGCCTTCGGCCAGCCAGCCGATGGAGGGGCCGAGCGCCCAGCCGGTGGCCTCGATGAGACCCTCCTCTTTCAGTTCGTCGAGGGCTTCGAGCACGTCGGGCGTGACCTCGTCGACGTTCGCGTTGTGGAGTTGCAGGAGGTCGACGTACTCCATGTCGAGGCGTTCGAGGCTCTTTTCGGTCGCCTCGCGGACCCACTCGCCGGTGATTTCCTTGGGGAGTTCGCCGTGGCCGGCCTGCGGGTTGTTGTAGAAGTCGTAGCCGATTTTGGTGGCGACGGTGACCTCGTCGCGGTAGTCGGCAAGCGCCTCGCCGACGACCTCCTCGGAGTGGCCGTGGCCGTACACGTCACCCGTGTCGAAGAAGTCGATGCCCTGCTCGATGGCGTGGTGGAGCATCTCGATGGAGTCTTCGTCCGAGCGGTCGCCCCACCAGTCGGTCCCGACGACCCACGCACCGAAGCCGACCTCGCTGACTTCGATGCCGGAGGTGCCGAGTTCGCGGTAGTGCATGGCCGGCCCTACGAATTGGGGCGACTTATTCCGTGTGTTTTGTTCCCGTACGCTGGGAATCCCGCCGCGGGCGGGCGCTCGATTTCACGCATCGCAAACGCCCGGAACCAGCCAGTATTGCCCGGAGGAGGCCTGACGCGGGGTTCGCACAACCGAATCCCTTTGAATCTCGACGGCTTACGACGGTGCAATGACGAAGGTCCACGTTTCGCTTCCGGAGGACGCCGAAGAAGGCTTACAGGCGTTTATCGACGAGGTCGACGGTCGGCTCGCCTCGGACGAAGACACCTGCACGGTCGTTCGGGACACTCTCATCGACCTGTTCGGCGACCGCGAGGCGTGGGAGCGCTGGCAGAACGGCAAGCCCGTCTCGCCCGCGACGCGGGTCCGACTGCAGGGATACGACCCCTGTAACGCGACGCTCGAAGCCGAGTACTACGCCGAGAAGGACGACGAGAAGTTCAAGCGCTCGAAACACCTCCAGTGGCTCTGGCGGCAGTTCGACGCGACGCCGATGGCCGACAACGTCGCCTTCGCCCTCCGGTTCCGACAGATGCTCGCCGACCACCTGTTCGCGGAGGCCGGCGACAACCTCCGCATCTTCAAGGGCGTCACCTTCTCGTACGGTCACAACATCTCCGTCGGCGACAACACGGTCATCCACGACGACGTCCACCTCGACGACCGCGGGAAACTCACCATCGGCGACCGGGTCTCCATCTCCGACAGCGCCCACATCTACAGCCACTCTCACGACACCGTCGACCAGACCGAGGTCAGGAACTACCACACGACCATCGGCGACGACGCGCGCATCACCTACGACGCGATGGTGAACGCCGGCGTCTCGGTCGGCGAGAACGCCATCGTCGGCGCGCGGTCGGTCGTGCAGGGCGACGTGCCCGCCCACCACATCGCGGTCGGCTCCCCCGCCAAGAGCGTGAAAGTAAAGCCCGGCTTCGAGGAGGTCGCCGAACCGCTCGACGCCGGGGGCGAGCGCCGCGCCGACGAGCGCGAGATTCCCTACGAGCTCCCCGACGACATCGAGGCCTTCGACGAGTTCGACCGCGACCTCGACGGCCCGGTGGACTCCCACCGGCGCGAGTAACCCTTTTCGACGCGAAGCCGCCCCGCCGGCATCGCCCGCGACCACCGCCGAGAGCGTCAGCAGACCCGTTCGACCGAAGAACCGATATAGCATGCTAACGTAAGTCAATGTGTGATGGACGTCTGGGGTTGGATTGTCGTCTACGCCCTCGGGTTGACCCTGCTCCAGCTTCTGGTCTATCGGTACCTCGTCAACGGCGGTGAGCCGACGATGGGCGAGGGGACCGGCCGGGACTCCGCCCGGACGGACCGCTACGTCCACCCCGAAATCGCGGCGTCGTTCGACGACGGCTCGCAGGCCGGCGTGCAGACGACGCCGACGGGCGAGCGCATCTGCCCGAACTGCGGGGCCGAAAACGAGGCCGACACCACGTTCGACCTCTGCTGGAACTGCACCCGGCGGCTCCGGTGACGACCCGTAGCCGAGTCCGTTTTACCAGCCCTCGACTAACTACGCGTATCATGGCCGACGACGACGAACTCCACGGCGAAATCGACGCGCTCGCCCGCGACATCGAGCGGGCGATTCTCGAATTCGACTCGGCCCTCGAACGCCACGCGATGATTCGCCAGACCGCCCGCGAGCCGGTGTTCCGGTCGGAGTCGCCGCAGTTCGACGACGTGCAGAACCTGTTTTTCTGAGTCGGCGAGGCGGGCTACTGTTCGAAGACGGGACTCGTGCGCCGACCGGGAGTGCCGCGAGTGAAACGAGCGGCACATTGGCGAGATGGTCTCTCGCCAGAACTGAGCAAACCGAAGGTTTGCGAAGGTCGGTCGCATCGCTTCACTCCACGGGACTCGGAGCCGTTCGGCTCCTCGTCTGGTTCCGTTCAGAAGATGCGCCGACCGGGAATTGAACCCGGGCTCCGAGCTTGGGAAGCTCGTGTCCTACCACTGGACCATCGGCGCTCACATTCGTTCGCCCCGTGGCTGACTTCACTTCGTTCAGTCACCCATCGGCGCGCTTCGCTTCGCTTGCGCCCCTGACTCGACCTCACTCCGTTCAGTCGACCATCGGCGCTCACATTCGTTCGCCCCGCGCGTTGTCTCACTTCGCTCGACAACACATCGGCGCGCTCCGCTTCGAACCGCGTTCCGAAGCAAAAATTCGTAGACCGCGGGGGCACTTGAACGTAGCGCTTCACCCCATCGAACCCCCGCGAAAACTGGACGGCCGTCCATTGTTTTCGCGTGACACGTGACTATTTGGGCCCCCGGTACCAACCGGGGTTCATGACATCCGTCGACGTTCTCTCGGAGGACGCCCCGTTCGACCTCCTGTTGTCCGACGAGGAACTCGAAGCGCACCGCGAGCACATCACGACCTTCATCGAAGACACCGTCGGGGCCGCCGGTGCCGATGGGGCCGTCATCGGGCTGTCCGGTGGTATCGACTCGACGCTCACCGCCTTCCTCGCCGTCGAGGCGCTCGGGAAGGAGAACCTCCACGGACTCGTCATGCCGAGCGTGGCGAACGACGAGGACATGATGAGCGACGCCGAGGGCGTCGCCGAAATGCTGGGCATCGAGTACGACGTGGTCGAGATTCAGCCCATCGCGGAGACGTTCTTCGACACGTTCCCCGAGGCGGCCGACGACCGCATGGCCGCCGGAAACGTCTACGTCCGCACGCGGGCGGTGCTCAACTACTTCGTCGCCAACCACGAGAACCGCATCGTGCTCGGGACGGGCAACCGAGCCGAGGCGATGACCGGCTACTTCACGAAGTACGGCGACCAGGCGGTCGACTGCAACCCCATCGGGAACCTCTACAAACAGCAGGTTCGCCAGCTGGCCGCCCACGTCGGCGTGCCGGAAGACCTCGTGTTGCAGACCCCCTCGGCCGAGATGTGGTCCGGGCAGACTGACGAGGGCGAACTCGGCCTCACCTACGACGCGCTCGACGCGATTCTCGCGCTCCACGTGGACGGCCCGCTCTCGAAGTCCGCGACGGTCCGGCACCTCGGCGTGACCGAAGAACAGGTCGACCGCGTGGTCGGCCTCGTCGAGGGGAGCGCCCACAAGCGGTCGATGCCGCCCGCGCCGTCGGCGCTCGATATCTAACCAGCCGTCGAACCGCCCCGTCCACAGAACTCAAACTCACGTTTCGCGCGACGCCGCGATGTCGTCGGCGTTCGCCCGATGCAACTCCGCGAAGTCGGCGGCTTCCCGGTCGAGTCGTGCTTCCCGGTCGCCGCGGTCGCGCAGTCGCTCCTTGACGATTCGGAGCGACCGGTGGTCGTTGTCGGCCATCGAGGCCGCGACCGAACGCGGGTCGTCGACGATTCGGGAGACGAGACCCATTCGGAGGGCTTCGTCGGCGTCGACGACGCGGCCCGAAAGCGAGAATTCGAGGGCGTGACCCTCGCCGACGACGCGCGGGAGGCGAACGGTCCCGCCCCACGCGCCGAACAGGCCGAGTCGGACGCCCGGCTCGCCGAGGGTCGCACGCGGGGTGGCCACCCGCACGTCGCAGGCGAGCGCGAGTTCGACACCGCCGCCGCGGGCCGCGCCGTCGATGCCGGCGACGACGACCGATTCGGCCGATTCGATGGCGTCGGCGACGCGCTGGCCATGTTTTGCGAACGCCTCGGGGTCGTCGAGGTCGGCGACGCTGTCGAGGTCCGCGCCGGCGCAGAACGCCCGGCCGCTCCCGCGGAGGAGGACGACCGGCGCGTCGGCGTCGGCGACCGCGGCTTCGAGCGCGTCGAGGTCGGTCGGTCTGAGGGCGTTCCGTCGCGCCGGGCGGTCGATGGTCACGACCCGGAGGTCGCCGTCGTCCGTCGTCCGTATCATACGCCCGTTGTGCCGTGGTTTTCCAAAGGTCTTTGCCCTCCCAACCGTAAGTCTCGGCCGATGGACGACGCCGTGCGAGCCCGCGAGGCCGCGCGCGAGGCCCTCTCCGACATCGAGCCCGAGGCCCTCCGCGCGGCGCTGGACGAACGCCTCGACGCCGCCTCCTTGACGCCGGCAGTGCTCACGTTCGTGAGCGCGCGGGCCGTCGAACCGAAGGTCGACCTGAACGGGCTGGCCTCCCGCGCGGCCGGAGTGCAACTCATCTACGAGGGCCTCCGGCTCACCCGGTCGCTCGCCCACGACGAGCCGTGGTCGCACCTCGACTCCCCCGAGGCGGACACCGACGCCGACCTCGACATCCTCGCGGCGGACGTGCTCGTCTCGCGCGGCTTCTACCTCCTCGCCCGAACCGAGGCCGCCGACCACGCCGTCGAGACGGTCCGCGCCTTCGGCCGCGACCAGACCCGCCGCCGCTCGGCCGTCGAATCGGAGCGCCCGAGCCTCGACGGCGAACTCGAAGTGAACATCTGCACGCTCGCCGTCGTCGCCGGCACCACGGCCGTCGGCTCGGCCCCGCCGACCGCCCTCGTGGAGTACGCCGCCGGGCTGGCCGACTCCCACGACGGCGACTTCCCCCCGGCCGACGAGACCGTCTCCGAAGGGACTGTCGAGCGCATCGCGGCCCTCTACCGAGGCGGCGGTGGCGACGACGCGGTCACCTCCGCCGCGGACCGCTAATCGACATACGCTACCACGGTTCCGGGGCGATTCGAATCGAAACCCCTAAAGAGGAACCCGGACAACCAAGGAATGCCTGCCTGGGTAGCTTAGCGGTAAAGCGCGTCCTTGGTAAGGACGAGACCCCGGGTTCAAATCCCGGCCTAGGCTCTTCTTGAAATTCAACTGTTGAGCGAGGCGTCTCGTCGCCGAGCGGTTGCTAGATTCCGGTTGAAACTGAACCGTCCTGCTCGAACCCTTACTCCTCCCAGTCCCACCACTCTCCATCACCCTCCGAACTCAACACGTTCCCCTTCGAATACCACCCTACCTCGTCTTCAGTCAGCGTCGTCGCCCACGACACCCGCTCGCCCTCCGCACCCGGTCCTCGACTGTCGTACTCGACGTATTCGACCGTCGACTCGGCTTCCGGTCGCGACCAGTTGTGCCAGCCGGCGGGGAGCACGTGCGAGTCCATCCGGGTGCGGAGAAACGCGGTTCGGGCGTGATTCCGCCACGGGCGGCCGAGATACACCTCTGACACGTCGGCGTCGGCGGTCAGTTCGCAGTCCAGAAAGACGAAGCCGAAGGGTTCGTCCTCGGGTGTGGAGGCGGCCGTCACGTACGAGTCGGCTTTCGAGTGGACGCGGCAGTTCTCGAAGACGGCGGTCGCCCCGCCGAAGACGAAGTCGGTCGTCCCCTCGACGTAGCACTCCGAGAAGTACTGGCGCGCCCCCTCGCCGGCGGCGTAGACGGTGTCTTGGTGGCCGAGGAAGCGGCAGTTCTCGAAACTCGCCCGGTCGGCGTCGACGTGGAGGGCGACGGCCTGTCCGACCGGGCCGGCGCTGTTCTCGACGGTCAGGTTTCGGGCGCGGAAGTCGTTGCCGCGGACCTTCAGCGTGTGGGTGAAGAAGGTGCTGTTGCGCCCGCGGTCGATTTTCTCGAAGTGGTCGTCGTGGGTGATGACCGTCTCCCCGGCGCGCTCGCCGACGAGGGTGACGTCGGGGTTCCACGCGTGGACCTCGACCTTCTCGTCGTACACGCCCGCGCGGACGAGGATGCGGATGCGGTCCGGCGGGAACGACTTCGCACCGTCGATGGCGGCCTGAATCGTCTCGTAGTCTCCGGTCCCGTCCTTCGCGACGACGTAATCGTACTTGTCGGAGTCGTCGGAATCGCGGGCATCCTCGGAGTCGTCAGGCTCGCTGGCGTCGTCGCCGTCGTCAGCGTCCCCGAGGGTTCCGACCGCCCCGGCGGCGACGCCGAGACAGCCGACCGCGACTGCGAGAGCCGTGAGTAATGCGAGCATGGGCCGTATCACCCTCCCCGACGCTATACGCTTGGGGGATACCGGTGGAACTCACGGCGGCGCGGGGAGCGACCTCTCCACGGTAACTATAACTCTCCGACCGTCACGAACGACCGCGACAGACATTTACACGCACGCGGTGTCGCCTGAGCCATGACACGGTTCTCAGTCCGGTCCACGCCGATACGTCTCCGGTGGGCGCTCTGGGCGCTCTTGACGACGGGCTTTCTCCTCGTCAGCTTCCATCGCGTGACCTCGGCGGTCCTCGCCGACGACCTCGCGCGGGCGTTCGACACGACCGGCGCGGAGCTCGGCATGCTCCACGCGTCCTTTTTCTACATCTACGCCGGCCTGCAGTTACCGGCGGGCATCCTCGTGGACCGCGCGGGGTCGCGCCGGGTCGCCGCCGGCGGACTCGCCGTGATGGCGCTCGGCGTCTTCGGCTTCGCGCTCGCGCCGACCTACGAGGTGGCGTTCGCCTCGCGGGCGCTCCTCGGCCTCGGCGGGAGCGTCCTCTACACGGCGACGCTCCGGTTCCTCGCGAACTGGTACCGACCGGACGAGTTCGCCACGATGACCGGGTGGACCGTCGCCGCGGCGGGGATGGGCGGCGTGCTCGCGACGACGCCGCTCGCGGTCGCAATCGACGCGGTCGGCTGGCGCTCGGTCCTCCTCGGGGTCGGTGTCGGCGGCGTCGGCCTCGCCGTCGTGACGTTCCTCGCGGTCCGGGACCGGCCGCGAGACGCCGGGTTCGACCCCCTCGACGGCGTCCGCCCGCCCGCGTCGTCGGTCGAACTCGGGGCGGTCGTCGAGAACACGAGGCGCGTCCTCCGCGAGGGCGAGACGTGGCTGATGGGGACGATGCTGTTTCTCGTCTTGGGAACGAACTTCACCGTCACCGGCCTGTGGGGCGTCCCCTACATCGCCGACCTCTACGACGTGTCGGTCCGGACGGCCTCGCTTTTCGTCTTCGTCGGTAACGTCGGCTTCCTCCTCGGATCGCCCGTGCTCGGGACGCTCTCGGACCGCATCGGCTACCGAACCGAACTCATCGTCGCCTCCTGTGCCGTCTTCACCCTCTCCTACGGGCTCGTCTTCCTCCTCGTGACGCCGCCGCTCCTCGTGGTCGGCGTCCTGCTGTTCTCGGCGCTGTTCGTCATGGGCGGGGCCGTCATCGCCTTCACGGTCGCCAAGGAGCGCCACGACGCCACCGCGAGCGCGACCGTCACGGGCGCGATAAACAGCATGGGCTACTTCGGTGCGGCGCTGTTCCCGGCGGTGATGGGCCTCGCCCTCGACGCCTACTGGACGGGCGAGACCGTCGCCGGGGCGCGGGTTTACACGGCGACCGGCTACCGCGTCGCGTTCGGCATCGCCACCGCCGCGGGGGTCGTGGCGGTGTGTTGTGCGTACCTGCTCCACCGGCGGGAGTCCCGGACCGACGCGGCTCTATCGGCGACCGCGGAGCCGACCGACTGAGGGACGTGTCCCCCTCCGCGCTAACAGTCGCCTCGGCCCTCGTACCGCGCCAGTACGAACGGGTACTGACTCCCCAGCTCGTCGTCCACGACGAACTCGGCTTCCACCGCGAACCCGGCCGCGTCGAGCGTCTCGTAGGTCTCCTCGATGTCGGGGAAGCTCCAGCGCATCTCGACGCCGCTGTCGAGCCAGTCGGGGTTCGAGCCGCTCCACGCCTCGCCGCCGACGGTCGAAAGCAGGGTGCCGCCGGGTCGGAGGACGCGGGCGAACTCCGCGAACACCCGCTCGTGTTCCGCGATTGGGACGTGGATGACGGAGTAGAAGGCGCAGACGGCGTCGAAGGAGTCCGACCGGACCGGAAGCGCGGTCATGTCGCCCTGTGCGAACCGCGCCGCCGGGACGTCTTGGCGGGCGAGGTGCAGTTGCTCGCGGGAGAAATCGACGCCCACCACGTCGAAGTCGGCGGCGAGGGCGTCCGTCACCGGCGTCCCCTGTCCGCACCCGGCGTCGAGGACCCGCGCGCCCGAGTCGAGGGCGTCGGCGAGTTCGTCGAGCACCGCGGGCGCGTCGTCGCTCCGCTGGTCGCGGTAGTCGTCGGCGAGGCTGTCGTACGCGTCTCTGACGATGCGGCGCTGGTCTGTCATGCTGGACGTAATCAGGTTCGACCCCGCGGCCGCCGGGTAAGTGTCTTGTCCCGTGACAGAACCCACGCAGGCCGTCGGCTCGAGGCGGCGACGGCCGGAACACGGAGTAACGAGGGTCGAAACGCGTTCGAAAATCGGGTGCGGCTCAGCGGAAGTCGCGGACGAACCGCTCTGGCATGTAGTCGACGACGTGGTCGGGCATCGCGTCGACTGCGGTCTCGGCGATAGCGACCATCGGCTTGCGGAGCAGGACGTAGACGCCGGAGACGGCGACCGCGGCGATGACGAGCGTCTCGGCGAGGCCGTCGAAGACGAGGACCGGCGGGACGGCAAAGGCGAGCGTCAGCGCGAGGTCCTCGGGCGCGCCGTCGTAGCGAATCAGCCGCTTCGGGGCGAGCCAGCGGCCGTTCCAGTGGTCGTAGACGGCGCGCTCGGAGGTGCCGAGCCACGGCTTGAGTTCGAGGCCGCCGCCGAGCACGTCGGACGCGGAGTGGAGCGCGGCCGCCGCGAGGAACAGCGCGACGGCGAGCGTCGTGGTGGTCGGGTTCAGCGCGGCGACCGCGACTGCGGGCACGGCGAGCGCGCTGAAGTACACGGGGAAGTGGAGGGTCTTCCGGTGGCCCGCGTACAGGTCGAAGTCGGGGAACAGGCCGCCGAGTGCGGCCGCGAGCACCGGGAGCATCCCGGCCTCGGGGACCAGCGCCCACACGGCGGTGCCGAGAACGACACCCGCGAGGGCGTGAGTGGTGGCCATCATCGGTGGGTCGTATGCAATCTGAAGGAAAAACGGTGTCGGTGGTCGTGCTAGCTAGTCACACGGTCGAATTTAGGGTGCTCAGGCCGTAGCGCACCGTAATGGTCCCCCGTCGAATCGAGCGACTCGCGGGGCTGGCGATTCAGGTCGTCATCCTGTGTATCTTCCTCGTCGGCGTCTACACGCGGAACCTGAGCGTCGTCGTCAACGCGGTTCTCGCGCTGGGCGCGACGTTCCTCCCCGCGGTGCTCCGCCGCGACTGGCAGATTCGGCTCCACCCGCTTCTCGGCCTCTGGTTGACGCTGGCGGTGTTGCTCCACGCCGTCGGCATGCTCGGCCCGTACAACTACATCGACTGGTGGGACCACGTCACCCACACGCTCTCGGCGACCGTGGTCGCGGCCGTCGGGTACGTCACCGCGCGGGCCGTCGACGAGTACACCGAGACCGTCTACCTCCCCGACCGCTTCATGTTCGTCTACATCCTGCTTTTCACGCTCGCGGCCGGCGTGTTCTGGGAGGTACTGGAGTTCGGCGCGCGCCTCGCCGCCGAGGCCATCGGCTCTGAGGCCGTCCTCGTCCAGTACGGACTCGCCGACACCATCGTCGACCTCGTCTTCGACACGGTCGGCGCGGTGCTCGTCGCCCTCTTCGGAGCGCCGCCGCTCGCCGACACCATCGATTCGATCAGGGAGCGACTCGAACGGACCGGCCCCTGACGGGGGACCATCTTTTAGCCACCTGATGTGTATACTACTACCATGAAACTCGTTATCGTTGGGTACGGACGCGTGGGTTCGCGGACCGCTCGCGTGCTCCGCGAGGAGGGCCACGACGTGACGGTCGTCGACAACGACGAAAAGAAGGTCGACCGCGCCCGCGACGAGGGGTTCGAAGCCGTACTCGGCGACGGTGGGACCGAGAGCGTGCTGACGGAGGCGGGCATCGAGGGCGCGGACGCCGTCGGCGGACTGACCGGCGACCCGAACGTCAACTTCGCGGCCTGCATGCTCGGCAAGGAGTACGACTGCCGGACGGTCATGCGCATCAGCGAGGACTACCGGCAGGAGATTTACGAGCGCTACGCCGACGACGTGGACGAGATTATCTACCCCGAACGCCTCGGCGCGGCCGGCGCGAAGACGGCGCTTCTCGGCGGCGACTTCAACGCCATCGGCGACCTGACCGACCAGCTTCGGCTGACGACGGTCAGCGTCCCCGACGGCGCGCCCGTCGTCGGCGAACACGTCGCCAACATCGACCTCGGTGCGGACGGCCGCGTCTACGCCCACGGCCGGGAGCGCGAGCCGATGACGATTCCGCTACCGGGAACCGTCGTCGAGCCCGGCGACCAGCTCGCGCTCCTCACGGAGCGAACCGCGCTGGAGCGAGTCCGGTCGAAACTGCTCGGCTGACCCCTCCCGCCGACCGCCGCGGCCGAGACGTCACTGGGCGAGTAGTCGGTCTCGGAAAACAGCGCCGTGGTGGCGGCGCCGAGTGTCGTACCGGGGGAACCAGAACGACGATGGTGGTGGTGGTTTTCGTGCCGGGCGCGTCGGTGGGAGGATGGGAACTGAGGCCGAATTCGCGCCCTATGCTCGGGTACGTACGGGGGACCTTAAATCTGCGTCAGACGGGAGTCACACGCCATCTACACGCAATATCTGCTGTTATACCGACGGCGAGGTTGCCGCGGTCACCCCGCGCTCAGTAGACGAGTTTCCCCTCGACGAACTGGCGGACCCGGTCGTCGTCCGGCGACTCGAACACCGCGTCGGTCGGCCCCGATTCGATGCACGTCCCGCCGAGGATGACGGCCGTTCGGTCCGACACCCGCCGGGCCTGTTGCATGTCGTGGGTGGCGAGCGCGACGGCGATGCCCCGGTCTCGGGCGGCCCGCATCGCCGACTCGATGGCGGCGGTGTTCCGCGGGTCGAGGTTCGAGGTCGGCTCGTCCAGCAGTAACACGTCGGGGTCGGGCGCGAGCGCGCGAGCGATGGCGACGCGCTGGGCCTCTCCGGCCGACAGCGAGCCGGCGTCGCGGTCGACCTTGTCGAACATCCCGACTGTCCGAAGCGCATCCTCGACCGTCTCTGACGGCTCCTCGCGGCCGAACAGCCCCTCGACCGCGTCGCGGACGCGAGCCGACCACGGCCGGCGGACCCGGAGCCCGTAGGAGACGTTCTCTTCGACCGTCGTCGAAAACAGACTCCGCGTCTGGAAGGCCATCCCGACCCTGCGTCTGACCGCCAGCCGACGGGCCTCGGGGAGGTCCCACACGTCGTCGCCGCCGACTTCGACCGCCCCCTCGTCGGGTCGCTCGAACATGGCGAGCAGTCGAAACAGCGTCGTCTTCCCGGTTCCCGAGGGACCGACGACGGCGAGAATCTCGCCCGGTTCGACGGTGAGCGAGACGTCGTCCAGCACCGCGCCGTCGCCGAAGCCGTGGCTGAGGCCGCGCGCCGCGAGTCGGGTCCGACTGCGTCGCGCGCCGGTCGATGCGGAGTCAGACCCGTCGGACGCGCCGGACGCGCCGCCGCCGGGGACTCCGGCCGTCATCGTCCCCTCCCGTTCCGTCCGGGAGTCCGGTCGCGGAAGCGCGCGCCGAGGGCGTTCACGCCGAGGACGAGCGCGAGCAGGATGGCTCCGAGGGCGATGCCCGTCTCGATGTTCCCCTTCCGCGCCTCGACGGTGATGGCCGTCGTGAGCGTCCGCGTGAACGACGTGCTGTCCGAGAAGACGATGTTGCCGCCGACGATGAGCACGGAGCCGACTTCGCTGATGGCGCGGCCGTAGGCAGCCAGAAGCGCCGTGACGATGCCGTAGCGCGCCTCGCGGACGACCAGCAGGGCCACGTCCGTCGAGGTGCCGCCGGCGGCGAACGCGGCGTCTCTGAGGTCCTGTGGCACCGACTGGACCGCCGACAGCGAGACGCTCACGAGGACGGGGAGCGCGAGGATGGTCTGCGAGAGAATCATCGCCTCGGGCGTAAACAGCAGTTCGAACGCCCCGAGCGGCCCCGACCGAGAGAGCGTCAAGAGCACGACGAGCCCCACGACGACGCTCGGAAAGCCCATGCCGGTCGAGATGAGCGAGGTCACGGCGGACTTCCCGGTGAAGTCGCGAAAGCCGACCAAAAGCGAGAGGGGCAGGCCGATTGCGGCGCTGAGCGCGACCGCCGCGGTGCTCACGTACAGCGAGACAGCCGTGATGCTGACGAGGTAGGTGAGGTTCAGGTCGCCGAGGCCGAACACGGTCGGTGGTGGGGTCCGGTCGGACTAAAAGTCCTCGGGGACGTGCTGTGCAACCCACGACTCGAACTGCGCGTCGGAGACCGACGCCGACGACTCGGAGGCGTTCTCCCCGCCGTCGTAGTCCTCGGGGACGTACTGGCCGAACTGCGGCTCCTCCGAGAGCGCGTTGGGGAAGAACAACTGCGACCCGTTAGCCGTGTAGTTGCTGATTATCTCCTGTCCCTCCGGCCCCGTGAGGAAGCCGGCGTACGCCATCGCCAGCGAGTAGTTCACGTCGGGGTACTTCGCGGGGTTCACCGGGATGACGCCGTAGGGGTTCTTCAGGATGGTCGGGCCGTCCTTGAGCGGCCCCTGCACCTGAATTTCGAGGTCGATGTTGTCCTGCGTCGCGAGGAACGTCCCGCGGTCGGAGAGCGTGTACGCGCCCGACTGGTCGGCCTGCACGAGCGTGTCGCCCATGCCCTGCCCGATTTCGCGGTACCACGACCCCGACGGCGACACGCCGGCGGCCTCCCAGATGAGCAGTTCCTTCTTGTTCGTCCCCGAGTCGTCGCCGCGGGAGACGAACGTCGCTCCGGCCTCGGCGATGGTCGCGAAGGCGTCGGTCGCGCTCTCCATCCCCGAGATGCCCGCGGGGTCGTCGGCCGGCCCGACGATGACGAAGTCGTTGAACATCACGTCGCGGCGGTTGACGCCGTAGCCCTCCCGGAGGAACTCGTCTTCCGCGCCGCGGGCGTGGACGAGAATCACGTCGGCGTCGCCGTTTCGCGCCGTCTCGATGGCCGCGCCGGTCCCCTGCGAGATGGTCTTCACCCGGGCGTTGAACTTCTCCTCGAACACCGGATTCAGGGCGTCCAGCAGTCCCGTGTCGTACGTGCTCGTCGTCGTCGCCAGCGTGAGTTCACGGGCCGCGCCGCTCTCGCCTTCGCTTTGGCTCCCCCCGGACGCCTCCGAGGTTTCGTTGTTCGCCTCCGTGGGACTCGTGTTCCCCGTGCATCCGCTCAGTCCGAGAACCGCACCGACACCGGCCGCCTGTAAGAAGCGCCGTCGCTCTATCGCCATGCATTGTGGTTCGCCGAACGGGGAATAACTGTTTCCCATGTGACGTAACCACAACTCATTTCAATTGCGCGGATTCGAAACGACTCGCGCCGAAAATCGGTTGCGTCGGATTCTTTTCGACCCCCTCCGTGCTAGCGCCCATGAGCTGGGAATCGCTTTTCGCCCGCGCCGCCGCCTACGAGACGACCGAAGCCGACATCACCGAGGCGCTCCGCGCCCGCCGGGGCGACGATGCCTGAGACGGAGCCCTCGCCCGCGCGGGTCGTCGCCGACGCCGACGTGCTCGCGGCCGACCTCCTCGCCGACGGCCCCGCGAGAGCGGCGCTCGACCACCTCCGGCGGCACTCGTGGACGACGCTCGTCGCCAGCGACCCGCTTCTCGACGACGCCGAGGCGGTCGTCTCGTCGCTCGCGGACGCCGACCTCGCGGCCGACTGGCGCGAGAAAGTCGACTCGTGGGCCGAACTCGTCTCCCACCCCGACGGCGACAACCCCGCGCTGGCGTCGGCCTACCGCGGCGGCGCGATGCACCTGCTGACGTTCGACGACCGACTCAGCTCGGCGCGGGCGGGCGCGGCGCTCGGCGGTCGCTTCCCGGTCAGCATCCGCCATCCGAAGGCGTTCGCGTCGCTGTTCGCGCCGGAGAGCCTCTACGTCGAAGTCGAAGGCGGGTCGTACCCCGGCCCGGACCGCGACCCGCGGGCGTAGCGAGACGGGTCGCGGCCGGCCGGCTCAGTCGCCGAGGACGCGCGTCACCGCGAAGATGGCGAGGACGGTCACGAGACCGAAGCCGACGGCCACGCCGAGGCCCCGCGAGGCGTCGCCGAAGAACACCGCGATGGCGGCGAAGACGGCGATGCCGTAGCCGCTGGCCGCGCCGGCGGCGACGACGTTCGCTCGGTTCATGCGTCTCCGTACGCGCCCGTCGTCCCTGAGTGCGGACCCTGTCGATTGCGGGGCGTGACGGGGCCGGCTGTCGTGGAGCGCGTGCAGTCGATACCGCTGGAGGGGTCGGTGACGAGCGGAGGGTGCTCGTCGCAGGCGGGGGACATCGTGGCTAATGTCTCACCGCCGAACGTATCAAGCTGTTCGCCCGCGCGCCGGTTTCGGCGTCAGTTCCCGTCTCCGAACCCCTCGGCGCGCTCGACGGCACAGCCGAGGGATTCGAGCTTCGCTTCGGCCGCCGCCACGTCGCCCTCGCGGACGAGCACGTGGTCGGTCGAGTACGCCGACAGCGCGAACACCGAGATGTCCTCCTCGGCGAGCGCGCCCGCGACCCGCGCCAGAAAACCGACGAGTTCGAACGGCAGGACCATCTCGAAGGTGAGTCGCTTCCAGCCCGGCTCGACGTCGATGGCGGTCGCCTCGTCGACGCGCTCCTCCTCGACGACCACCGTCGTCTCCTCGTCGTCTCGAATCGTCGCGAAGGCGTCCGGGTCGCCCCGCTCGGCCTTGACGACCGCGTAGGTCGCCGCCGAGACGGTGACCGTCCCGCCCTCGAAGAAGTCGCTCGGGTCCATGCGTCTCGGGGTCGCTCCGGCGGGGTAAACGTAGCGGCCGGTGGCGGGGTCGCCGGCCGCTCCCGTTCAGGCCGTTCGCCCGATGAGATTCGCCTCGCTACCGCTCGGCGAACTTCCGTCGGACGCTTCGCGCCCGACGACGTACGCCTCACTAACGTTCGGCGTACCACGTCGCGAACTTCGCTAACGCCCGCCCGCGGTGGGAGATGCCGTTTTTCTCCTCGGCGCTCATCTCCGCGAACGTCGTGCCGTCGTGTTCGAAGATGGGATCGTAACCGAAGCCGCCCTCGCCGCGCGGCGGGACGATGCGACCGTTGACGCTTCCGGTAAAGAGCTTCACCGGGAGCGCCTCAGTCTCCTCTGTGTCCTGTTCCGCGCCGCGGGCGGCCGCGACGGTCCGGTCGTCGCGGTCTATCGGGTCCGGACTCGCCTCGAACGGTTCGCCGTCGCAGTACGCGAGCACACAGCGGAACGACGCCCGACGCGGCTCGTCGAGTTCGGCCGCGGCCAGTCGGTGGACCGCCTCGACGCCGAGGGTGTCTTCGACGTACGAGGAGTACGGGCCGGGGAAGCCCTCGAAGCCGTCGATGAAGAGCCCGGCGTCGTCCACGAGCACCGGTTCGTCGGCGTAGCGGTACGCCTCGCGCGCGCCGTGGGCCGCGATGGGGCCGAGGTCGGACGCCTGCACCTCGGTGTAGTCGAAGTCGAGTTGGGTCACGTCGTCGTCGAGGTACGAAAGCGCCTCGCGGACCTTCCCCGCGTTCGTGGTGACGTATCGGAGCATGCCCGCCCCTCCGCGGGCGGACGTGGAAAAGTCGTCGGTGTCGGTCGCTTCGCTTCAGTCGACGATGACTTCGACGGGGCCGTCGTCGGCCTCGGCCTCGTCTTCTTTCTCCTCTGCCTTCTGGCGCTCGTTCCAGAGGAGGCCGCCGGCGACGAGGAGGACGACCCACGACCGCCAGCTCGCGAGGTTCAGCGTGTAGCCGATGCCGAACGGCTTTTCGACCAGCATTCCCTTGCCGGGTTGCCAGTACGACGAGAGCAGTCGGCCGGCGCTCGGTCGCTCGAAGTTGTACGGGATTCCGAAAAGCGTTCCGCGCTGCGGTTTGTCTGCCATGTGAGACGAATACGCCGGCTCGGGATAAATCGTTTTGGCCTTCCGACGAGTCCGGCCGCGGCGACCTACCGGTACCGGCCGCGGGACTCGACCTCGCGCAACCGGGCGATGACCTCCTCGGAGCCGACGGCCTCGTAGCCCGCTTCGAGCGCGTCGAGAAGCGGGTCGGCGTCGGCGGCGGTCCCCTCGACGCTCTGAGCGAAGACGTGGAGGTCCATCGCGTGGTCCTCGACGTGGCCCGTGTGGAAACCGAGGCCGAAGTCGATGAGGTACACGCGCGGGTCGCCGTCCGGTCCCGTTCCGACCCGGACGTTCCGCGTCGTCGGGTCGCCGTGGACGATGCCGGCCTCGTGCAGTCGCGCGAGGTACTCGCCGACGACGCGGACGGCCTCGGGGTCGAGTCGCTCGGCGAGGTCCGCGTCGCCGACCCGCTGGAACGCGATGACGCCGTCGACGGGGTCGACGTCGCGGACGACGGGCGTGCGAACGCCGGCGCGCCGGGCGTCGCTCGTCAGCCGCGCTTCGGCTTTGGTTCGCTCGCGTCGGAGTCTGTCGTCCAGTTCCGGGTGGCGGTACGTCTTCGGGACGCGCCGCTTGACGACCTCCTCGGAGCCGATGTCGACGGTCGCCTCGGCCCCGCGAATCGCGCCGTCGTCCGTGTGGGCGCGCGCGACCGACTCGTCCGCGCCGCGCCACGTCACGGCCACCTGGTCGGGGCGGAAGTTCGGGTCCACGGTGGACTCCTCGACGGCGAGCGTGTCGCCCGCGGCGAGCATCCGCGCGCCGAGGGCGGCTATCATGCCGGCGTTGTCGCGGAGAAAGCGCGGTTCGGGCGCGTAGAACTCCGCCCCGCGCTGGTCGCACATCTCGGCGAGCATCTCGCGGAGGCGGGCGTTCTGGCCCACGCCGCCGCCGAGGACGAGTTCGTCCGTCCCCGTCAGCGACAGCGCGCGCTCGGCCACCTCGGCGAGCATGGCGAAGACCGTCTCCTGCAGGCCGGCGCAGATGTCGGAGACGGGCGTGCCCGCGTCCGCCTCGTCCTTCGCGGCGCTCATGATGCCGGAAAACGAGAAGTCCATCCCCTTGACGACGTACGGCAGTTCGACGTAGTCGCCGTCTTTCGCGGCGTTCTCGACCTTCGGGCCGCCGGGGTGGGTCCAGCCGACGTGGCGGGTGAACTTGTCGATGGCGTTGCCGACGCCGGTGTCCATCGTCTCGCCGAGGACGCGGTAGCGGCCGTTGTGGTAGCCCAAGAGGTGGGCGTTCGCGCCCGAGGCGTTCAGACAGACCGGCGAGTCGAAGCCGGACTGGTAGCGGCCGATTTCGAGGTGCGCGACCATGTGGTTGACGCCCAGCAACGGCACGTCGAGCGTCTGGGCGACCGAGCGGGCCGCGGTGCCGACGATGCGGAGACACGGCCCGAGTCCGGGGCCGCGGGAGAAGGCGACGCCGTCCACGACGGGGCCGTCGCCGTCGTGTCGCGCCGCGGCGTGCGCGAGCGCCGTCTCGACGACTTCGGGGATGGCGTTGCCCATGTGTTCTGCGGCCTCGCGCGGGTGGATGCCGCCGCTGTCCGGCTGGTAGGGGTCCGATTCGATGAAGACGTGGTCGGCCGAGGGGTCGGGCGCCCGCCCGGTCTCAGAGCGGAGCGCGTCGGGGTCGTCGGTCTCGAAAACCGCGGCGCTCGCGGCCCACGCTGTACCTTCGATTCCGAGAATGCGCATCGAGTGTGAAGAAACGACGGGTCGAAGCCGGGGTTACGCCTCTTCGGCTTCGACTTCGGCGTCGGCGTCGGTGATCTTGTTGCGTTCGAGCATGTGGTCCTGTTCGACGTCGCGCGCGAACTCGGGGCTCTCGTAGACCTTCGCGTAGCCCGCGGTCTTGCGCATGCCGAACTTCGTGTCGAGTTCGTGGACGACGACCTCGTCGGAGTCCTTGTTCAGCTTGGCCGCGAGCGAGTCGCGGACCGACAGACGAGACGGCGTCGCTTCCTCGTGGACGATCTCGAATCGAACGTCCGTCCGGTGCAACATGGGGTTCTCCTCCTCGGAGATGATTTCGATATCCATGGTTCAGTTACCAGTAATTCCCCCCGAAGCAAGTAAAAGGATTTCGAAGGGACGAGCGCGCCCGCGTCTCAGGCGTCGATGGGCGCGACGACGGCGTCGAAGTCACCGTCGAACCGCGCGAGGAGGTCCCGCATCTCGCGTTTGGTCGCGTCGGTGACGGTCACGCGGACCATTCCCTCGTCGGGCTGGCCGTAGACGACGGTCGAGCCGACGGGCGCGGCGAGCACCGCCGGGAGCGTGGCGAGGTCCTCTTCGCCCGCGACGAGGAGCGTCGTCGGCTCGGGGTCGTCGAGCGCGGCCACGAGCGCCTCGACGAGGGCGACGGAGACCGCGCCCGGTTCGTTTTCGACCTCGACGAGGCGGCCGGTCTCGACCGCGCGGCGAATCTCCTCGCCGACGGCCTCGCGTTTCGTCTTGCCGTCGATGACAGCCACGTCCGGCGGGCGACCGGCGCGGCGGAGGTGGAAGGTGACGACGTCGCCGACGGCGACGAGCGGCGCGCCCGCGTCCTCGCTGGATGCGTCTGCGAGGAGGTCGTCGGCCTCGGTGTACACCGGGCCGAACGGCTCTTTGAACGCCGCCCGAAGCGCCGTCGGCAGGGTGAGCATGCTCAGCGGACCTTCAGCGCGTAGCCACCGGGCTCGGTGACGTTCATCTCGGTGGCGATTTCGCTGTCTTCGGGGTGGGTGATGACGACGTAACCCGCCCAGTCCTCGGTGAGACTGCTCGACCCGCAGTTCTCACACGTCTGTTTGTCCGGCTCGTTGACGAAGTGGCACTCGCGGCAGGCGAGACGGGGCTTCGCCATCAGTTACCCTCCGCCGAGGCCTCGCTCTGCTGGCGCTTCGATTCGAGCCAGCCGTGCTTGCCGAGCCCCGGCTGTTTGGCCGTGAGGCCGATCTTCGAGTCGCGCGGGTTGCGCTCGTCGATGCTCTTGGTGACGATGCGAGCGCGAACCTCGTCGTCGACGGCGAGCGTCTGGTTGGACTCGGTCGACGCGAGCTGTTGGTTCTCGCCGTCGTAGGCGAGGTATTCGTCGGATATCTGCGAGACGTGGAGCAGTCCGTCGACCGGGCCGATGCCGACGAAGGCACCGAACTCGACGACTTCGACCACGATGCCGTCGACGACCTCCTGCATGTCTGGGTCGTAGGTGATGGCGTCGAAGTCGGCCTCGTAGTAGACGCCGGGGCGGTTGGGCAGTACGGTGCCCTCGCCGATGTCGTTGACGTTCACGACGCTCACGACGCTCCCCACGTCCTCGTCCATCCGTCCTTCCAACTTGTCCTGCAACAGTCGCTTGACCCGCTCGGGCGTCACGTCGCCCAGGTGTCGGGGTGGGACTTCGACTGTATCTTTGAGTCGTACCCGTTTGTACATAGTTTCGTTAAGGTTCCGTGATTGCCAGCGTGGCGTGCCCCCGGATGCCGACGACGGGAATCCCGCAGTCGAGCACCCGGTCACGGAGGGGCTTGTCGTTCGTGACGACGTAGTCGACCTCGCCCGATTCGGCGAGTTCGACGACCGCGTCGTCGGCGTACGATTCCTCGGTTTCGACCGCCCGGCACCGGGTCGCCAGGTCCGCGCCCACGCTCGCCGCGACGCCTTCGGTCCCGCCGCCCGACGAGAGCTTCTCCAGCTCGTCGAGGACGGCCGTGGGGACCACGAGGTCCGCGTCGGCCGCGAGCAACCGGTCGAGTTCGTCGAACACGCGGACGTCGAGTTCGACCGGCATCATGAGCGCGTTCGTGTCCATGACGACTACGGTGGCGGTCACGTCACTTGAGCGTCCCGATACCGATGAGCCGCCAGCGAGCGCCCACGCGGCGGTTGATGGCTATCTTCGCTCCCTCGGCGGCGCAGACGGGGCGCTTGAGCGAGACTTCCGCCTCGCCGCTTCGCGCGCTCGTCACCGCGCCGACCGTGGTCGCGGTGCCGACGGTGAGCATCAGGGGCTCGCCGGTGGATATCTCGTCGATACCCCCGTCTTCCTCGCCGCCAACGACGCGGTCGAGAAGCTCCACGTCCATGGTGAACTGCTCGCGCGTCGGCGGGAGCGTGCCGGGCTCGCCGGCGACCTGTCCCGCGAGCGCGTCGCCCTTCGTGAAGCTCGGGTCGAGACCGGTCCCGACGCCGCAGAGCCCGCCGGGGCGGACCTCGTCGACCATGTTGCCGCCCGCCTGGAGCGAGCGGACCTCGGTCGTGATGGAGCGCCACTCGGTCTGGCCCTCCTCGTCGACCTCGCGGCCGGGGCGGAGTTCGAGTTCGTCGCCCTCCTCGAGCTTGCCGGCGACGACGCTACCGCCGACGACGCCGCCCATGAGACCGTCCCAGGTCGTCCCCGGGCGGTTGATGTCGAAACTGCGCGCGACGAACATCCGGCTGTCTTCGGTCTCGTCGCGGTCGGGCGTCGGAATCTCCTCCTCGATGGCCTCGATGAGGAGGTCGAGGTTGACCTCCTGTTGGGCGCTGATGGGGACGATGGGCGCGTCTTCGGCCACCGTTCCCTCCACGAACTCCTTGATCTGTTCGTAGTTGTCGAGGGCGCGCTCGCGGTCGACGAGGTCGACCTTGTTCTGCGCGATGACGATGTTCTCGATGCCGATGATATCGAGCGCCATCAGGTGTTCCGCCGTCTGGGCCTGCGGCACGTCCTCGGTCGCGCTCACGAGCAGGATGGCCCCGTCCATGATGGCGGCACCAGAGAGCATGGTCGCCATGAGCGTCTCGTGGCCGGGCGCGTCGACGAACGAGACGGTGCGGAGTACGTCCGTCTCCTCGCCGTCTTCTGTCTCTTCTTCGACCGTGTAACACTCCGGCGCATCGACGCCGGGAATCTGACGGAACGTCGCGTCGGCGTACCCCAGTCGGATGGAGATACCGCGCTTCATCTCCTCCGAGTGCTGGTCCGTCCACGAGCCGGACAACGCTTGGACGAGCGTCGTCTTTCCGTGGTCGACGTGACCGACGAGTCCGATGTTCACCTCCGGTTGTTGTGGGTTTTTCGTCACCATTGACCTCCTGAGAGTAATCTTGCGTGAACTTGGCTCCGAACGACTGATAAAGGTGCTGTTCTCGGAGCGGCGACGCTGTGGCCGCGTCGGGCGGTCACACACCGCGCGCGGCGATTCAGCCGCGTCTCCCGGTCCCGGCGACGCCCCGAAAAATGGTCCGTCGCGCCCCCCAGCACGACGGTTCGCGGACCGATTCGAGTAACCCCTCGAACCGCTGTCGGCTCCGGGCTTCGCCGGTTATTCGACGCCCGTGACGAGCGACTGAAGCTCCTCGCGGTAGGCGTCGGGCGTGAGCCCGAGGTCGATGTCGACCGAGACCTCGATGGCCTCGGTCGGCTCCTTGGTCACGCTGAGTTCGATGTTCTCGCCGGGGTGTGCGCCGCCCGCGACGAGAATCGTCCCGTCGTGTTCCCAGACGGCCAGCATCCCGCTGACGTCGAACTCCTGTCCCTCGATGGTGAACTCCTTTTCGTCCGTGAACGGGAAGGTGATTTCGTCGAAGGCGATGGTGGCCTCGTAGTCGGTCACGCGCGCCGACTCGCCGGTGTCGACCGTCGTCGTCCGCGTGTCGGTCTGCTCGATGTCCGTGACGTCCACGTCTTCCAACTGCCCCTCGTAGTTCGCCCGCGCGTGTTCTTCGACCAAGTCGACGACCGTCCCGCGGACCGCCTCCGGGAGGTTCGACAGGCTCGGGTCGAGCGTCACGCGCGTCGCGAAGAACAGCGAGAACTGCCCCTCGGCCTGCCCGAGCGTCTTCTCCTTCAGCGTCTCCGAGAGGCCCATGTCCTCGTAGACGAGCGTCTCGAACGCCGCAGAGACGCTCGCCGGGCCGACCGACCGCTCGAAGGCGGGGTCCAGCGAGTGTCCCCCGATGTACTCCCAGCCGCCGGCTTCGAGCGCCGCCTCGGGAACCCGCGGCGGTGCTCGCGCGGCGCTCGCGGTCATTCCGGAGCTACAGCCCGCGAGACTCGCGAGCCCCGCACTAGCCGCGATACCGAGGTACGCTCTCCGTCTGATACTGCTCGTTTCGTTTTCTTCCCCCGTCATCAGTCGGTACTGCCGCGCTCTGTCTCAAATAGGTACCTCCCCGAAAATCAGATGCGAGAACACCGACACGACTCGTCGGCCGTGGGAGCGACCTTTTTGCCGCTCCGCACCCGAGCGTTTCACGTGCCCGGACCGGTGTCGTCGCCCTCGGAGTTCGCCTTCGAACTGGCGCTTTGTGCCCACCTCGAACAGACGACGGACTGGCTCCCCGCGCGCCAACTCGGCGCGTCGGTCGCCTCGCCGGGGAGCCGCATCATCGACGTGTGCGCCGTCGTCCCGGGGCCGGGGTTCGACGACCGCGCCCGCATCACCGACCGCGCGATTCCCGCGGCGGCCATCGAGAGCGACGTGGGAGCCGGGAGCGCCATCTTCTGGCGCGACGGCTTCGACTGTCACCCCGGTCGCGCCCGGCGCGCCACCGACCGCGCCGTCGACGTCGGATTCTTCGAGTCCGAGCGCCGCCGGAGCCGGGAGTACGTCCGCCGCGCCGCCCGCTATCCAGACGACTGGTTCTCACGGCTCGTCGGCATCGAAAATAAGCCCGACCTCGGAAGCCCCGGCGACCTGCTCCGACAGCTCCGCCTCGACGTGAGCCTCGCGGTCTTCGACGAGGTGATTCTCACGACCGAGAGCTACGTCACCGGCGCGCATCTCAACCGCATCCCCGAGGAGGTCGGCGTCTGGCGCTTCGACCCCGACACCGGCGACCGCGAGGTCGTCCGCGACCCCCGCCCGCTTTCGCCCGATTCGACCGGCGTCGAACCCGTCGAGTACCACTCGCTTCACACCGACGTGGCGCTCGTCCCACCCGAAGAAAAGCGAACCGCGCGCATCCGGCTCGCCGAGCGCGCCTACGGGAAGGGGTGGCGCGCCTACGACCCGCCGGGCTGTGCCAACGCCCGCGTCGACGCCGACGGTCGCCCGGTCTGCGACCACTTCGAGCGCGTGGTCGACCCCGGTTCGGAGTGCGGTGCCGACTGCCCGGCGTTCGAGTCGGCCGACCCGCCCGAACTGGACCGCGACGGCCTCCGCGAGTCGCGGACGGGCTGGGTCGCCGACCCGCCCGGCGCGGTCCGCAGACAGTCGGGACTCGACCGGTTCGTCTGACTCGGCCGGCCGCTCGTCGGGCCGCTACTCGTTTCGCTCGTGGACCGCTAGTCGCCTCGCTCGTCGGAGTAGACCCAGCCGAGCGTCGCGACGACGCCGAAGCCGACGACGAACACCGCGCCCTCGACCCAGTTCGGCTCGCCGGTCCACGAGGCGACGAGGTACCAGACGACTCCGGCGACGACTGCCAGCGGCGTGCTGTATCGGAGCGCCGCGACGATATCGGACACGACCGTCTCGACGCGCTCCGGCCGCAAAACCGCACCGGACCGCCGCGTTCGCCCCCGGCTCTCACTCCGCGTCGGCCCGCCGCGCCATGTAGTTCCAGTAGGCGACGAGTGCGACGCCGATGACGGCGACGAAGACGACCTGCACGGCGACGGCGAAGAAGTCGAGTCGGCCCGTGTCGACGTAGGTCAGGACGAAGTTGGCCGCGGCCGCGACGACGCCGGCGACCATGAGATACCTGAACGCCCTGTCCTCGGCGATGGTTCGCAGGTTCACAGCTCGTACACCTCGCCGTCGACCGCCAGCGGCTCCTCGAACGCCTCGTCGGCGGGGTAGAAGTGCGCCACGTGGACGAGGCGGGTCTCGCCGGCGTTCAGTTCCTCGCCGAGCGCGATGGCCCCCTCGCGGGTCATGTGCTTCGTGCCGAAGGTCCGCGCGACCCCGTTTTCGTCGTAGTCGTCGCCGCCGATGGGGTGGTACTCGCAGACCGACGCGGGGACGATGGCCTCGGCGAGAAGCAGGTCGGGGTCGCGGAGCACGTCGCGGGACGCCTCGGGGATGGCGTAGGTGGTGTCGCCCGAAAGCGAGAGCTTCGCGCCCGTCTCCGGGTCCTCGATGGCGACGCCGTAACAGACCAGCGGCGGGTGGACGACCGGCACGAACGTCACGTCGAGGCCGCAGGCGCGGAACGGCTCGAACGGCGTCTGGTCTTCGACCGAGATGCGGTCGAGGTAGTCGAACTTCGAGCGAATCGCGTCGGCGACGCTCTCGCCCGTGACCGGGTCGACCTCGTCGGCGGCGTGGACCGCGAGGTCGTCGAGCAGGCGGTAGACGTTCCCGAGGCCGTCGAGGTGGTCGAAGTGAATGTGGGTGACTAAGGCCTCGTCCGGGAGCGCAACGTCCTGCGTGAGAAACTGGTGGCGGAAGTCGGGGCTGAAGTCCACGAGGAGCGACTCGCCGGTCCGCTCGTTTTCGACGTGGACCGAAAAGCGCGTCCGCTCGATGTCTCGCTCGCGGGCCGCGAGGCAGGTCTCGCAGTCGCACCCGACGGTGGGCGTCCCGGTCGTGTCGCCGGTCCCGAGGAGGGTCACGCGCATTGAGTCAACCACGGGGACGGCGAGGTATAAACGTGGCCGACGGCGGCGGGCTCCCCCGTCGCCCGCTTACTGCGCCGCGCCGGCGTCTTTCTGCGTCTCGCCTTCGTGTTCGTCCGCGTGGTCGTGGTCGTGGTCGTGGCTGTGGTCGTGACCGTCTCCGGACTCCGACCCCGCGACGAGTTCCGACGAGTCGGACATCATGTCGAGGTTCTTCAGGTTGTCGCGCTCTTCGAAGTCGGCGACGGCCTCCAGCAGGTCGTTCTGCGTGAGTTCCATCCGCTCTTCGGTGAGCGCTTCGAGGACGGCCTCGCGGAGGACGAGTCGGAGGTCGGAGCCGGTGAGGCCCTCCGTCACGTCGGCGATGGCCGAGGGGTCGAACTCGTCGATGTCCATTCGGTTCGTGATGACCCGGAGGATGTCGGCGCGCATCCCGCGGTCCGGCTTGGGGAAGTTGACGATCTCGTCGAAGCGCCGCCACGCCGCCGAGTCGAGCTGGTCGGGGTGGTTGGTCGCGCCGATGAGGATGACCTCGTCGCGAATCAGCGAGATGTCGTCGATGCTCTTGAGTAGCGTGTTGACCGCGCGCTTGAGCGCCGCGTGCTCGTCCGACCGGCGGGTCTTCGCCACCGAGTCGAACTCGTCGATAAAGAGGATACACGGCGACAGCCGCTTTGCGACCTCGAAGGTCTTTTCGACGTTCTTGGCCGTCTCGCCGAGGTACTGGCTCGTTATCATCGAGAGCTTCACCTCGACGAACGGGAGGCCGAGCTCGTGGGCGAGCGCCCGCGAGACGGTGGTCTTGCCGGTCCCCGGCGGCCCGACGAACAGGATTTTCCCGATTTCGCGGAGGCCGATGTCCGCGAGGTACTCGCGGTGCTCGATGGCCTTCATCAGCTTGTGAATCTCGCCTTCCTGGTCCGACGTGAGCACGAGGTCGTCGAGGGTCATCTCGATTTCCTCGGGCGCGCGGACCTGCACGAGGTCGAGCATCTCGGCGTCGTCCTCGTCGTCGAAGTACTCGTCGAGCAGGCTGTCTATCCACACGCGGTCGGCGTGAATCGGTCGGGTCTGTTCTCTCGCGTCCGCGTGGGTCACGTCCACGTCGTCGCGGTCCTCGACCGACTTCGCGACCGTCGGGTTCGTCACGAGCCGGTCGTGGTCGGCTCGCTTGACGAACCACTCCAACGCCATCTCGGGTTGGGTCAGCGAGAGACGCCCGGAGAACTCCTCACGCTGGGTGAACATGAGGTCCGAAATCGCGTCCCAGGGGTGTTCGACACCGGTCGCCTTCCGCGCGACGGACTCGGTCACGACGAGCGGTCGCTCGATGCCGCCCATCGACGACTCGTCCTCGTCGCCGTCGTCCTCGGCGTCCGCCCAGAAGACGCGTCGATACCGCGGGGGAAGGTCGTTTTCGTCAAGCGTTCGGTCGTCAGTGTAGAGGTGGGCCGTCAGCAGAAACTCGACAACCTCGAGCGCCCGTTCACTCATCCCCCAGAAATTGCCCGGGGAGACGCATAAGAGCGTCGGAGCGTCGCCGGGAGCCGCGCGCGACCGAACTACCTCGATGGCAAGGAACGCGGCGCGGCGCCGTCTGACGAAATTAATTTCAGAAAAAGAATCCAAAAATATATCCTAAATCGGGCGTATTACGCGATTATATTCCTTTCATCCGATCCCATATTGTGTCTTTATTCAGAATTCGGGTACAAAATATTCTTTCTTAAACGATTAGGTCTTTATGGTTATCTTCCGCCACTGTGAGCCAAGAAAGTGAAATGATATTCACGAACGGCACGGGATATATGCCCGAATGCGGTACGTTCGACGCGGACGGTGGGTGGTGAGTCGCGTGGCGAAACAAGTTCCGACGACCTGCATGCGCTGTGCGGTCGGCTGTGGCCACGTCCATCTCGGCTCCGACACGGCGTACGGTCTCGACGCGGTCCGGGGCGACCCCTCGCACCCCGTGAACAACGGGCTGGCCTGCGGTCGCGGCATCCGCGAGTCGGCCGACCCCGACGGGTCGTGGCTCACGCGACCGCTCGTCAGGGAGAACGGCGAACTCCGCCAGACCTCGTGGTCTGACGCGCTCGCGCGCGCCGGAGACGCCATCGCCGACGCGATGGCCGACGACCCCGACGAGGTCGCCGTCCTCGGGAGCGGTCAGCAGACGAACGAGGCGGCCTACGCCCTCGGAAAACTCGCCCGCGGCGGTATCGGCACCCGAAACTACGACGCGAACACGACGCTCTGCATGGCGAGCGCGGTCAAGGCCTACTACCGCGCCTTCGGGAGCGACGCGCCGCCGCCGACCTACGACGACATCCCCGAGGCCGAGACGCACCTCGTCTGGGGGGCGAACCCGGCGGTCGCCCACCCCGTGATGTTCCGGTGGATTCGCCAGTCGGCCGACGACGGCGACCTCGTCGTCGTCGACCCCGTCGAGACGAAGACCGCGGCGGTCGCCGACGACCACGTCGCCATCGACCCCGGCGGCGACCTCGCGCTGGCGCAGGCGGTTCTCGGACACCTCGTCGAGACCGACTCCGTGGACGAGGCGTTCGTCAGCGAGCACACCGAGGGGTTCGACCGCGTCGTCGACGAACTCCCCCCGGTCGAGGAGGCGGCGTCGGAGGCCGGCGTCACCCTCGACGAAGTCGAGAAACTGGCGTCGCTCCTCGACGCGCCCACGCTCGTCTACTGGGGCATGGGCGTCAACCAGAGCGTCCGCGGCACCGCGACCGCCGGCGCGCTCGTGAACCTCTGTCTCGCCTCGGGGAACCTCGGCCCCGGCTCCGGCCCCTTTTCTCTCACCGGACAGGCGAACTCGATGGGCACTCGCGTCGTCTCCTCGAAGGGAACGTGGCCCGGCCATCGGCCGTTCGAGCACCCGGACCACCGCCGGACCGTCGCCGAGGCGTGGGGCGTGCCCGTCTCTCGGCTCCCCGACGACAACGGGCCGGGACCGGTCGGCATGTTCGAGTCGTCGCCGTCGGTCGTCTGGACCGTCGCCACCAACCCGCTCGCGGGGTTCCCGGACGCGACGGCCGCCCGCGAGGTCCTCGAAGACTCGTTCCTCGTCGTGCAGGACGCCTTCCGGTCCGAGACGGTCGAACTCGCCGACGTGGTGCTCCCCGCGGCGACGTGGGGCGAGGCCGAGGGGACCACGATGAACATGGAGCGGACCGTCTCGCGGGTCCGCCCGGCCACCGAGACGCCGCCGGGCGTCAGGCAGGACCTCGACATCATCGCCGACGTGGCCGCCCGCGTCGCGCCCGGACTGCTCCCGCGGCCGTCGGTCTCGCCGAGCGAGCTGTTCGACGAGTTCGCCGCGCTCACCGAGGGGACCGACGCCGACTGCTCGGGGCTGTCGTACACGCGACTCGACGGCGAGCGCGCCGTCCGCTGGCCCGCGCCGGACCCGAAAAGCGAGGGCGGCTATCGCTACTACGACGACGCCGAAGGGTCGGACGCCCCGGAGTGGTCGTTCCCGACGGCGTCCGGGAAGGCGCAGTTCAGCGCGCTCTCGGGGTCGTCGCTCCCCGAACCCGCCGACGAGTCGTACCCGCTGACGCTCACGACCGGCCGCGAGGCCGACGGGTACAACACCGGCGTCCGCACGCGGAGCGACACGCCGGACCAGCCGGTCGCCCGCGCGCACCCCGACACCATCGACGCGCACCGCGACGCGGTCGCCGACCCCGAGGGCGACCGTCGAACCACCGTCGTCTCCCGCCGGGCATCGGTTCCGGTGACGCTCGACCCCGACGACGCCGTCCCGCCGGGCCTCGTCTGGCTCTCTATTCACCACCCCATGACCAACCGACTCACCAGCCCCGCGGTCGACCCGCAGTCGAACGAACCGAACTTCAAGCAGTGCGCCGTCCGCCTCGAACACCCCGAGACGACCGCGTCGACCGACCTCCTCGCGGCCGAGGTGAGCGACTGATGGTGCCCGTCGCCGCCGGCGGACGGCATCGCGAACTCGAACACACCGCCGCCTGAGAATGGCCGACGCGTCGCACCCACACCTCGACACCGGCCGCGCGGGCATCATCCTCGCCGGCGGCCGCTCGACCAGATTCGGCGGCATCGACAAGGCGACGGCCACCGTCGGCGGCCAGCCCATGATTCACCGGGTCGCCGCCTCGCTCGACCCCGTCGTCGACGAACTCGTCGTCAACTGCCGCGCCGAACAGCGGGACTCGCTGGCCGGCGCGCTGTTGGACTTCGACGTCCGGTTCGCGGAGGACGCCCACCCCGACCGGGGGCCCGTCTTCGGTCTGCGGACCGCGCTCCGGGCGACGAGCGCCGAGTACGCGGCGGTCCTTCCGACCGATATGCCGCTGGTCCCGAGCGGGTTCATCTCGCACCTCTTCGGCCGCCTGCAGGGCGGCGCGGGCGTCGTCCCGCGGATCTCCGAGACGACCCAACCGCTTCCCGCGGTCGTTCACTGCCGCGCCGCCGAGGTCGCCTGCACGGACACCATCCGCGCCGGCGACGACCGCCTCCAGACCGTGATGTCCGCCCTCGACGTCACCGTCCTCGACGACCGAGAAGTGGAGGCTCACGCCGGAACGCACGTGTTTCACAACGTGAACTCCTTCGACGACTTGCGCGCGCTCACCCCTCGTCGGTGAACCGCGTTCGAGGGCCATACCACATTATCGTCCATGACGGTCTGTTTCGATTATCCAATAATCTGCCGACTATCTGCTCAAAATACGACCTTATATTCGGAATATCTGGTTATAGAATGGACGAATACGGGAAATAGGGTCAATTTCTAAAGGTTTTCAACGAATACTCTTATCAACCTCTGTCGAGTCGTGTTATCACGAAACATGACCAAGTTCGCAAACAAACGCACACAGATAGTGGACAATTGCCCACTGGTGGTCGGAAATGGCGAGTAAGAAGGAAGCGTGGAAGTCGGAGCTCTACGGCGACGAGGTTCGCGAGAAAATCGAGGAGTTCGCCGAGAAGGGCGTCGACGCAATCCCCGAGGAGGAGCGCGACAAGTGGTTCACCCGCTTCAAGTTCTGGGGCGTCTTCCAGCAACGGACGGGTCAGGACTCCTATTTCATGATGCGGCTGACGAACGCCAACGGCGTCCTCGAACCGGGGCAACTCCGGGCCATCGGGGAAGTCGCGCGCGACTACGCCTCCGGCCCCGTCGAGAACCCCGAGTTCGGCGACGCGTGGGTCGACCTGACGACGCGCCAGTCGATTCAGCTCCACTGGCTCGAACTCGAAGACATCCCCGCGGTCTGGGAGAAGCTCGAAGCGGCGGGCGTCTCCTCGCGGTCCGCGGGCGGCGACACCATGCGGAACATCACCGGCTGTCCGGTCGCCGGCCGCGACAAGCACGAACTCGTCGAGTCCCAGCCGCTCCTCGACCGCTTCCAGGAGGACCTCCGCGGGAACGACGCGCTGTCGAATATGCCGCGGAAGTTCAACATCAGCGTCACCGGCTGTCGCGAGGGCTGTGCGCAGGACTCGATAAACGACGTGGGGCTCGAACCCGCGAAGAAGGAAGTCGACGGCGAGACGGTCACCGGCTTCAACGTCCGGGTCGGCGGCGGCCTCGGCTCCCGAAAGCCGCGCGTCGCCCGCGACCTCGACATCTTCGTCGCCGACGAAGACCGCGCCTACGAGGTCGTCCGCGGCTTCGTCGAACTCTACCACGAACACGGCAACCGCGACGTTCGGGCCCGCGCCCGCAGTCGCTTCTTCGTCGACGAGTGGGGCACGGAGAAGATTCGCGACCTCCTGCAGGAGGAGTACGTCGACTTCGAACTCCGCTCTGCGGGCGAGAACATCCGCGGCGAGTACACCTACAACGCGGGCCGCCCGGAGTCCGCCGGCAAACACGACCACGTCGGCGTCCACGAGCAGGCCGACGGCGACTACTACGTCGGCCTCAGCGTCGCGGTCGGCCGACTCACGGCGTCGGACGCCATCGAACTGGCCGACATCGCCGACGAGTACGGGTCCGGCGAGGTCCGACTCACTCGCCGCCAGAACCCGCTTCTCATGGACGTGACCGAAGAGAAGCTCGACGACCTGCTCTCTGAACCGCTCCTCGGCAAGCACACGCCCGTCCCGAACCCGTTCCAGCGCGGCACGGTCGCCTGCACCGGCACGGAGTTCTGCTCGCTCGCGCTCACGGAGACGAAAGCGCGGACGGCCCGGATGCTCCGGTGGCTCCGCGACAACGTGGACGTGCCCGACGACGTGAGCCAGTTGAAGATTCACTACTCCGGCTGTACCGCCGACTGCGGGCAGGCGAACACGGCCGACATCGGCCTGTTCGGCATGCGCGCCCAGAAGGACGGCGAGATGGTCGAGGCGATGGACATCGGCGTCGGTGGCGGCATCGGCGAGGACCCGTCGTTCGTGGAATGGGTCCGACAGCGCATCCCGGCCGACGAGGTGCCGGGCGCAATCGCGTCGCTCGTGGAGGCGTTCGCCGAGCGTCGCGAGCCCGGACAGACGTTCCGCGAGTGGGTCGAAGCCGAGGGGACCGAGGCCGTCACGGAGTACTGCGTCCCCGAGGAGACGGACTTCGAAGCGCCGTACATGCACGACGCGAAGCAGTCGTGGTACCCGTTCGCCGAGGACGAACCGCAGGCCGAACAGACGGTCACGAGCGACTGAGCATGACCGAACGCATCGCTTCCGAGAACCCGGCCGACGACGCAGACGCCGCCGACGCGGGCTTCGAGCACGCCTCGGCCGACGTCGCGCCGGAGCTCTTCCCGGCGGAGCCAACGGTCGCCGACGCGGGTACCGGCGGAATCCCCGGTCGGCCGGACAGCGACCCCGCCACCAGTTCCTGACGTTCCGAGACTCGGTGCCGTCGTCTCCACTTTCACCGTTTTCTCGGCGTTTTTCGACCCGGAGAACAACTCGTCGCGACGAATAGCGAGTTCTAAACTATTTATGGTGTTCGAACCCCGACAACGTGCCATGCCAGAGCCAGTCATCGCGGCCGCGTACCGCACGCCGTTCGGCAAGGCGGGCGGCGTGTTCGAAGACGTTCGAAGCGAGGACCTCTCGGTCACGCTCATCGACCACATCCTCGACGAACACGACGTCGACCCCGACGACGTGGAGGACCTGATGTGGGGCGTCGCCCAACAGCGCACCGAACAGGACAACAACGTCGCCCGCGTCATCGCGCTCCTGTCGGCCCTCGGCGAGGGGACGCCCGCGACGAGCATCAACCGGTGGTGCGCCTCCTCGATGCAGGCCATCATCTCGGCGTCCGACGCCGTCGCCGCCGGCAACCGCGAGTGCATCGTCGCCGGCGGGGTCGAGAGCATGTCCCGCGTCCCGATGGACGGCGACTCCTACGAGCACCTCCACCCGGAACTGAGCGAGCAGTACAACATCTTCCAACTCCAGATGGGGATGACCGCCGAGAAGGTCGCCGAGGAGTACGAGGTCTCCCGCGAGGCCCAAGACGAGTTCGCGTTCCGGAGCCATCGGCGCGCCGCCGACGCGACCGACTCGGGCCGTTTCGACGACGAAATCGTCCCGGTCGAGACGGCCGACGGCGTCGTCACCGAAGACGAGGGCATCCGCCGCGACACCTCGATGGAGGTGCTCTCCGGCCTCGACCCCGCCTTCTCGGGCGACGGCTCGGTCACCGCCGGCAACTCCTCGCAGATAACCGACGGCGCGGCCGCCGTGCTCGTCACCAGCCGCGAGTTCGCCGACGAACGCGGTCTCGACGTGCTCGCCTCGGTGGGCACGAACAACGTCGCCGGCGTCGACCCGACGGTCATGGGCATCGGCCCGGTCCCGGCCACCCGCGGCCTCCTCGACCGCGCCGGCACCGACATCGACGACTACGGCCTCGTCGAAATCAACGAGGCGTTCGCCAGCCAGTGTGAGTACTCCCGCCGCGAACTCGGCATCGACGCGGACAACCTCAACGTCAACGGCGGCGCAATCGCCCTCGGCCACCCGCTCGGTGCGTCCGGCGCGCGCCTGCCGGTAACGCTCATCCACGAGATGCAGAAGCGCGACGTGGACCGCGGCCTCGCGTCGCTCTGCGTCGGTTTCGGCCAAGGTGCGGCAATCGAGTTCAGCCGGTAAGGTCGCCCCGCGTTTTCATCCCGGTTCGTCGCGGGAAGCGAGCGACATCCGAGGATCACGCGTCGGTGATTCCCCGAACCGCCGACCTCGGCTAACGCTCACGAATATACGTGCGCCTTTCGTCACGTTCATACTCCAGAAATCGAGAGTGTCCCGGTGATGAATCTCACGACGGCCGTTCTCTCGGGGGGCGTCGCGGCGCTGGCGGCCGCGGGGGTCGCCTCCGCGGGGGTCGCTCCGAGCCCCGACCTCGGCGCGCCCGTCTGGTACGTCCTCGTCGCGCTCACCGCCGGCTACTGGACGGTGTTCGTCCGGTGGGCTCGGCGCTGACCGGTCGGGAACGACGCGAAAAATTCGACCGCGCGGCGGGCGGCGAGAGCCGTTACTCGGGGTTGACGAGTTCTTCTGCGTCCCGGACGGCCTCACGCTCGCCGATGATGGTGATGCGGTCGCCCTCCTGGAGGGTGTACTCCGCGTTGGGGACCGTCGTGTCGCCGTTCCGCGAGACGAGCGTGACGAGACAGCCGTCGGGCAGTTCGGGACCGATCTCGCGGATGGTCCGCCCGATGAGTCGCTCGGCGGTGACCTCGACCTCCTGGACGTCGCCGGAGCGGCCGATTTCGCCCATCCAGTTCGACATCGACGGGCGCTCGATGTAGTTGTCGAGCGCCTGCGCCGTGGCGATGGTCGACGAGATGGTCCGCACGCCGAGTTCTTCGAACGCCTCGACGTTGTCGGGGTTGTTCGCCCGCGCGAGGACGCTCTCGGGTTCGAACTTCGAGTTCGCCAACTGCGCGACGAGCAGGTTCACGTCGTCGTCGCCGGTCGCGGCGACCACGAACTTGGCGTTCGCGGCCCCCGCGGAGCGTAAGACGCTCGTGTCGGCGCCGTCGCCGTGGTGGACGGTAAAGCCCATGTTCCGGGCTGTCTGGACTACTTCTTGGTCCTGCTCGATGAGGACCACGTTCTCTCCGCGGTCTGCGAGGCGTTCGGCGAGCGCACGGCCCACTTTCCCGCCTCCGATGATGAGTACACGCATTGGGATGACGTCGAGGTATTCTGCGATCTGGCGAGCGAAGCCGGCCTCGAAGACGACGGTCGTCAGGATGACGAGGAAGACCGTGCCGACGAGAATCGAGGCGCTCTGGTTCAGCGCGGCGGCCTGCTGGGCCATTCCCTCGGCCGCCAGCCGCGTCGCCTCCTCCTGTAGGGCGATAGCGAACAGCGAGGCCACGGACGCGGGGATGATACCGCGCGGGCCGACGAAGCTCATGAAGAGCTTTTCTTCTCTCGTGAAGCGGTCGCCGCGGGCCGAGACGAAGACCAAGAGCGGCCGAATCACGAGCGCGACGGCGGCGACGACCACGAGGCCGCCGACGCCGAGGTTCAGGAGGTTCTGGAAGTCTAACAGCGCCGCGAGGGCGATGAAGACGAACGACAGCACGAGCAACGTGATGTCGCCTTTGAACGCCGAAATCTCCTCTTCGTACGGCACGTCCGCGTTGCCGAGGAGGATGCCGGCGGTCGCCACCGCGGCGATGCCGGCCTCGGTGGCGACGTAGTCGGCGGCCGCGTAGGATACGAGCGCGCCGGCGAGGACGAGCAGGCGCGCGTTCTGCGGTGCGTTGCCCGGCGAGAGGTCGACGTACCGGAGCGCGTAGTACAGCGTCCCGGCGACGATTGCGCCCACGATGACGCCGACGCCGAGGCGCTCGGCGAACAGCGTCACGAGGGCGTCGGGACTGCTGACGCCTTCGAGGATGGCCTCGAAGATGACGACGGCGACGATGGCCGCCGTCACGTCGTTGACGATACCCTCCGTGTCGAGCGCCGCGCCGACCCGGTCGCGGACCGGGACGACTTCGAGAATCGGCGCGATGACCGTCGGCCCGGTCGCGACGAGGAGCGCGCCCACGAGGAACGACACCGGCCACGGCGCGCCGAGCGCGTAGTGGACGACGACGCCGGTCGCGATGAACGAGATTATCGCCCCGACGGTGACGAGTCGGAACGTCGCGGCCGGCGCCTCCCGTAGCTTGTCGATTCGAACGTGGAACGCGCCCTCGAACACGATGATCGCGACTGAGAGACCGACGATGGCCTGTAGTGCGTTCCCGAACGAGTCGGGAGAGATGACGCCGAGAACCTCGGGGCCGAGCAGGATGCCCGACGCGATGAGGAACACGACGCTTGGGACCTGAAACCGGTCCGAGAGCACCTGCGAGACCACGCCGATGCCGATTATCGCGGCGACGAGCGGGATGAGGTTCGCCCCTCCTGCTGCGGCCACCTATATCGCCTCCATGGATTCGGTTCATGTGACGACGGAAGATAAAACCATACATCTCGGGCGGTATTTCCGCGGTCTTGTGGATACGTATGGCCGCAAAAATCCCAAAAAAGTTTAGTCTGTCAGATTTCACTGGGTCGCGTCCCGTTCGCGGCCCCGCCCCGTTTCCGTTTCGCCCCGGCGCTCCTCGTCGTAGATGAGAGAGACCTCGTCGGCGTAGCGGTCGAGGATGTTCCGGCGCTTTTTCTTCATCGTCGGCGTCATCAGGTCGTTGCCCTCGGAGAACTCCTCGGGGACGACGCGGAACTGCTTGATTCGCTCGTAGGACTCGAAGTTCTCGTTGGCCGCGTCCACCTCGGCCTCGATGCGCTCGTACACCCGGTCGTCGCGGCAGATGGCTTTCGGCTCGTCCGGGAGGTCGATACCCTCCTCGTCGGCCCACTCCCGCAGGCCGTCGAAACTGGGGACGATGAGCGCCGAGACGAACTTGCGGCCGTCGCCGAGGACCATGCACTGCTCGACCACCGGCGAGGAGGCGAAGGCGTCCTCGATGGGACCGGGCGCGACGTTCTTCCCCGTCGAGAGGACGAGAATCTGCTTGGCGCGCTCGCGGAAGGCGATGTAGCCGTCGGGCCGGCGTTCGACCACGTCGCCGGTGCGGAACCAGCGTTCGCCCTCGTCGTCCTCGACGAACGCCGCCTCGGTCTCCTCGGGGTCGTTCCAGTAGCCCTCGGTGACGCTCGGCCCGCGGACGAGCAGTTCGCCCACCTCGCCGCCCGCGTCGCCGAGTCGGTCGCCGACGACGGTCGCGTCGAGTTCCGTCTCGACGGTCCGAAGCGGGTAGCCGATGGTGCCGATTTTCGGCTCCTCTGGGGGGTTGACCGAGATGACCGGCGAGGTTTCGGTGAGGCCGTAGCCCTCGTAAATCGGCAGGCCCATCGCGTGGTAGAGCGCGCACAGTTCCGCCGAGAGGCTCCCGCCGCCGCTGATGAAAAAGTCGATGTTGTCGCCGAGCGCCTCGCGCACCTGCCCGAACACGAGGCGGTCGGCGAGGCGGTGTTTCGCGGAGAGCAGGTAGCCCGGCGCGTCGGTCGTGTGGTACGCCTGCCCGACGCCGACGGCCCACTCGAAGACGCGCTTTTTCGCCGGCGATTCGCTGGCCTGCGTCCGAATCGCGTCGTAGAGCTTCTCGTACACGCGAGGGACGCTCGTCCCGACCGTCGGCCGGGCGAGTTGGAAGTCCTCGCGGAGCGTGTCGGGGCTCTCGGCGTAGGCGACGGTCGCGCCCGCCGCGAACATCATGAAGTGGCCGGCCATGCGCTCGAAGACGTGCGCCAGCGGCAGGAACGAAAGCGTCACCGCGTCGGGACCGATGACCGGCGTGTCGCCTTTGTCCGGGCGCGGGCCGAACCGCCGATAGCTCTCGTTGACGTTCGACCGGAAGTTCCAGTGGGTGAGCCGGACGCCTTTCGGCCGGCCCGTCGTCCCCGAGGTGTAGATGAGGCTGGCGAGGTCCTCGGGGTCGCGCTCGTCAAGCCACGACTCGTAGGCCGCCTCGTCGTACACGTCTTCACCGCGGCGATACAGCTCGCCGAGTGTCAGCACGTCCTCGCGGTCGTCGCGGCCGTCGTACTCGTCGATGACGACGATAAACCGCAGGTCCAACTCGTCTTCGACGGCGAGCACGCGCTCCAGTAGTTCTTCGTTCTCGACGACGACGGCGTTTGCCCCGGGGTCGGAAAGCAGATACTGCACCTGCCGCTCCGACGACGAGGTGTAGACCGTGGTGACGACGCCGCCCGCGCCGAGGACCGCGAAGTCGGTCTGCGCCCACTCCATGCGCGTGTGCGAGAGGATGCCCACCCGGTCGGCGCTCTCGATGCCGAGGTCGCGGAACCCGGCCGCGAGGCGGCGGACGACGCCCCGCATCTCCTCGTAGGTCAGGTCGGCGTAGTCGCCGTCGGGAGCCGCCGGGACGACGCCCTCGGCGACCAGCGACCGCCGGTAGACGCCGCCTTTGTAGCGCTGTGCGACTCGCGAGGCGTTCCGCGACGCGCTCGCCTCGAACATCCGTGGGAGGGTCGTCCGCTCGATGACCGGGTCGTCGAACGCCGCCTCCGCGTCCCGCCAGTCCATGTTCTATTACTAACAATTCAACATTTAAAAACTATGTACGTGCCGTCTGTTGAAAGCCCGCGGTACCGCGGGGAAACGCTGATTGCGACCCCGGTCGCGTCACGCGTCGTCGCCGACGTAGTCGAGGTAGCCGAGCACGCCGCGGGTGTTCAGACGTTCCTCGTCGCGGGCCTTCCGCGCGCCCCACACCTCGTCCATCCGGGTGTGCTCGACGAAGTGGTCGATGACGGCCTCGTCGTCGCCGAGTTCCGCGCGCTTCTGTCGGATGGCCTCGACCCACTCCACGAGGACGCGCTTGTACTCCGCCGCGAGGTCGGCGTCGAAGGCTCTCGGGCCGAAGTGGCCGAAACAGACCGTCTCGGGGTCGATGTCCTCGATGGTCCGCACGTCGTCGAGCGCCTTCTGGAGGTGGAACTGCGAGGGCGGCGAGGTCTGTCGGAGCGTCCGCGACCGCGGCTCCCAGATGCCGAGCGCGTCGCCGACGAACAGCGCGTCGTCGCCGTCGTCGTGGAACATCACCTGATGCGGCGCGTGGCCGGGCGCGTGGTGGACCGTGAGCGTCCGGTCGCCGAGGTCGATTTCGTCGCCGTCGGTGAGGCCCTCGACGCGGTCTTCCTCGATGGGAAGCGGTTCGTCGTAGAACCGCCACTGGTCTTCGACGGCCGCCTTCGTGCCCTCGATGAGCCGCGAGGGGTCCACGAGGTGCGGCGCGCCGAGTTCGTGGGTCATGACGGTCGCGTCGGGGTAGCGCTCGGCGAGGTAGCCCGCGCCGCCCGCGTGGTCGAGGTGGACGTGCGTCGGCAGGACGTACGCGAGGTCGTCGACGCCGACCTCGTCGAGCATCCCGAAGACCGCCTCCCTGTCGGCGGCGATGCCGGTGTCGACGAGCGCCGGCCTCTCGGCGTCGACGAGGTAGACCGAGCCGTACTTCTCCACCTCGTACATGCCGGTGTCGACGTAGTAGAGGTCCGTGCTGTCCGGGACGGGTTCGACGTCGCCAATAGCCATAGTTGACGGCCGTCTCCGGGGAAGAAAAGCGTTCGGTCGCCCCGACCCCCCACGTTGATTACGGGCGACTGCAAAGCCGTCCCCATGTCCGAACAGGGCGGCGACCCGCTCCCGGACGTCGACATCGCGGACGTCTCGCCGATGGCGTGGCGACTGCTCAGAGTCGCCGCCGGCTACAACCAGCGGGCCGTCGAGCGCGCCGTCGACGACCTCATGCAGGCGCACGTCTCCATGCTCGAATCCGGGAGCCGCGGCCTCTCGCGGTCGCGCCGCCGCGCCCTGCTCTCGCTGTACGCCGCGGAACTCGACGACCGACAGGTCCGCACGCTCGTCGAACACTTTTAACTCTCCCCGAGACGCGACGCCGAATCTCGCTTCCGCCTGCCGATTCCGACGGGAACGCGGCTGTCGACACCGATATACCGCCATTCGCTACCGTATTGAAAATAATTAAGTAAGACTATCGTTAGAGATAGCGTGTATCAATGATACGCGGTGTTACAAAGACTGCTCGCGGACGATTTGCCGTCTTCACACTCGCCCTCGTCGCGTCCCTCGCGCTGGCCTTCGGGCCGTCGCTCGAGGGGCTTTCGACGCGGGGACAGTACGCATTAGCGACGATGGTGTTCGCCGGCATCCTCTGGGTGTCCGGCGCGCTTCCCCTCGCGGTGACGGCGCTGTCGATACCGGTGTTGCTCACGGCGTACGGCGTCTACGGCGACATCGACCCGGCGCTCGCCGGCTTCGCCGACCACCTCATCTTCCTCTTTATCGCCGGCTTCATGCTGGCGAACGCGCTCCAGAAGTACAACATCGACCGCCGCATCGCGCTGTGGCTCATGGCCGTCATGGGGTCGTCGCCGCGGCGGCTCATCCTCGCCATCATGCTCGCCACGGCGTTCCTGTCGATGTGGGTCTCGAACACCGCGACGACGGCGATGATGACGCCCATCGCGCTCGGCGTCCTCGCGCAGGTGCTCGGCCGCGACGAGGTCTACGAGGCCGACGCCACTGAGGGCTCCTTCTCGAACATGCAGATAGCGACGCTCCTCGGCACCGCCTACGCCGCGAGCGTCGGCGGGGTCGGCACCCTCATCGGCACGCCCCCGAACGCGGTCGTCGCCACCCAGCTCAACGCGTTGCTCGGCTACGACATCGGCTTCGCCGAGTGGCTCCTCGTCGGCCTCCCAATCGTCGCCATCACCCTCCCCATCGTCTGGTACCTCCTCACGTTCCGGTTCTACCCGCCCGAGGTCGACGACGTGGAGGGGGCCCGCGAACAGGCGCGCGAGTACCTCGCCGAGGAGGGCGCGCTCTCGACCCGCGGCCGCCGCGTCGCGTACATCTTCGCCGCCACCGCCGGGCTGTGGGTCGTCGGCGGCCTCGACCTCGCGTTCGAGGGCGTCCTCTCTGACCCGGTGTTCAACACCCTGTTCGGCACCGGTGAGGGGATGACGCTCCTCGGCGTCGAGGGCCATCAGGGCCTCCTGTACTACGTGATGGTCGGGATGGTCTCCATCCCGGCGCTCGTCCTCGCGGACACGATGGAGTGGGACGAACTGGCCGACATCGACTGGGGGACGATTCTCCTCTTCGGCGGCGGCATCTCGCTGGCCGACGCGTTCGCCTCCACGGGCGCGACGCGGTGGCTCGCCGAGGCCGTCTTCGGCTCTCTGACCGGCGCGCCCATCATCCTCGTCGTCGGCGCTATCGTCCTCCTCGTCATCTTCCTCACGGAGATGACCTCGAACACCGCGACGGCGACCATCATCGTCCCCGTGCTCATCGGCATCGGGAGCATCTTCGCGGCGACGCTCGGCCTCACCGAGGTCTCCGCGGCGGTGTTCCTCGCGGTCAGCGGAGCCATCGCGGCCTCGTTCGCGTTCGCGCTCCCGGTGGCGACGCCCCCGAACGCCATCGTCTTCGGGAGCGGCCACATCAAGCAGTCGCACATGATGCGGGCGGGGACCGTCCTCAACGTCGTGATGACCGGCGTCCTGACCATCCTCATCTGGTTCCTCTTCCAGTTCGTCTGGCCGGCGTTCCTCTGGTAGTCGGTCCGTCGGCTCCCGACCGCGGCGGCCGCTCTCACCGCGGTTCAGTCGCGTCCGTTCGACGCCGTTTCGTCCCGTTTCTCCGACGCTGATTCGTCGCGCTCTCCCGCCGCGTTCTCGCCCCCGCCCCTCGGCGATGCGATACGATTTTCCCGCCCGCCCGGAAACCACAGCCCAATGATTGACAGGCAACTGCTCCGCGACGAACCGGAGCGAGTTCGCGACGCGCTCGCCGCCCGCAACATGGAGGGCGTGGACATCGACCGCGTCCTCGACGTGTACGACGAGTGGCGCTCGCTGAAGGCCGAAGGCGACGACCTCCGCCACGAGCGCAACGAGGTCAGCCAGAAGATCGGCCAGCTGAAACAGGAGGGCAAAGACGAGGAGGCGCAGGCGGCCATCGACCGCTCGGGCGAACTCAAGACGGAGCTACAGGAGCTCGAAGCCCGCGCCGACGAACTCGAAGCGGAACTCGACGAGGCGCTCATGGAGCTTCCGAACCTCCCCCACGAGTCGGTCCCCGTCGGGGCCGACGAGGCCGACAACGAGGAGGTCCGCCGCGTCGGCTTCGACGACCGCCGCGAGCTTCCCGACGAGGTGACGCCGCACTACGACCTCGGCGAGGAACTCGACATCATCGACGAGGGTCGCGCGGCCAAGACCACCGGCTCGGGATTCTACTTCCTGAAAGGCGAGGGCGCGATGCTCGAACACGCGCTCGTGCAGTTCATGCTCGACGTGCACCGCGAACAGGAGTACGTCGACCTGTTCCCGCCGATTCCGGTCAAGACCACCTCGATGGAGGGCACCGGTCAGCTCCCGAAGTTCGCCGAGGACGCCTACCGCATCGGCGGCTCGGAGACCGAGAACTACGAGGACGACGACCTGTGGCTCTGTCCCACCGCGGAGGTCCCGGTGACGAACATGTACCGCGACGAGATTCTCCTGAAGGACGACCTCCCGCTGAAGCATCAGGCGTACACGCCGAACTTCCGGCGCGAGGCGGGCGAACACGGCACCGAGACCCGCGGCATCGTCCGCGTCCACCAGTTCAACAAGGTCGAACTCGTCAACTTCGTCGAGCCAGAGGAGTCGTACGACCGGCTCGAAGCGCTCGTCGACGAGGCCGCCGAAGTGCTCGACCGACTCGGCCTGCCGTACCGCGTCCTCTCGCTTTGCACCGGCGACCTCACCTTCGCGTCGGCGAAGACCTACGACCTCGAAGTGTGGGCCCCCGGGACGGAGTCCGAGGACGGCCCCGAGGACCTCGGCGGCCGCTGGCTGGAAGTGTCGTCGGCCTCGAACTTCGAGGACTTCCAGGCGCGCCGCGCCGGTCTCCGCTACCGCCCCGAGCGCCACGAGTCGGCGGAGTACCTCCACACGCTCAACGCCTCGGGCACGGCCGTCGGCCGCGTCATGGTCGCGCTCCTCGAATACTACCAGAACGAGGACGGCACGGTCGACGTGCCCGAACCGCTCCAGCCCTACATGGGCGGCCGCGAGGTCATCGAGGGCCACGAGCCGGTCGGCGAGGCCGCCGTCGGTGCCGGCAAGAAGGACTGAGCGACCGACCCGCGCCGCCACGCGCGTTTCGTTTCTCTCGCTTCTTTCGCTCCCTGTCTCTCTGTTTCCCGCGTCTCCTCCCGTCAGTTCGCCGTCGACGACTTGACGAACGTCTTCAGCTCCGAGAGCTTCCCGTCCCGCGCCCGAAACCGGTCGAGAAAGACGAACAGCTCGTCGCCGTCGCGGTCTTCGAGGTGGCCGCGGACGACGATTTCGTCGTCGGACTTCGACTGGATGTAGCGCTCGATGACGTGTCGCGTGTCCTTCTGCGGCCTGTCGTCGCGCATGAACGAGACGAACTCCTCGCGCCCCGAGAGCGTCATGTCGCCGCGGTGCTGGACGAACCCCGGTTCGAGGATGTTCCGAAGCATGTCGTATCCGTGGTGGTCGAGCGCCGTGTAGTACTGCCGGGCCAGATACGTCGCGTCGGGATGCACGCGCTTTCTTCGTCGGCCGACGGGAAGAATCCGACGCCGGTTCGCCTCGCCCCTCGAACCCCTCGCGTGCGCCGACACCGCGTTCGGGACGCTTTTCTCTGCCAGTCGCGTACCCCGGGTGTGGACCTGCACGTTCGATACGAGGGCGACGACGACCCGAAGAAGTGCACGGCGAAGAAGCTCGAACGCTTCGACATGGCCGCCCTCCACGGCTCCGACCGCGAGACCCCCTACGGCGTCGTGCTCAACCCCCACGCCGACAGGGCGCTGTCGCCAGCCGACGCGGACACGGGCGCGCTCGTCGCGCTCGACTGCTCGTGGGAGTCGGCCGGCGAGGCCATGTTCTCGCTCCCCGGCGAGCACCGCGCGCTCCCGTATCTCGTCGCCGCCAACCCCGTGAACTTCGGCCGGCCGATGCAACTGACGACCGTCGAGGCGATAGCCGCCGCGCTCGTCATCTTCGGCGAGAAAACGCGGGCCGAAGACGTGCTCTCGAAGTTCAACTGGGGGCACACGTTCCTCGAACTCAACGAGGAGCCGCTCCGCCGGTACTCGGAGTGCGCGGATTCGACCGAGGTCGTCGAGATTCAGCGGGAGTACCTCGAACGCGGCGAGTAGCCCGTTGCGACGCCCTCCAACCTCCGCCTCAGATTCAGCTCAGCCTCAGCCCTTCACCCACGCGCCGACGGCCCCGGCGATGGCGCTGTCGATTGCGAAGACGAGCGTCAAGATGACGCCCGCGACGAGGACGCCGACGCCGCCGAGGAGGCCGCCCAGCGGGCCGCCGGCGAGTCCGAGGAGACTCCCGAGGAGCGCCGCGAAGAGCGTCACGACGACACCCGAGATAGAGCCCGCGACGAGACCGTTCCACGCGCCGTTACCGAGCGTGCCGCCCGCGAGGTAGCCCGCCGCGAAGCCGCCGAGCAGGCCCGCGCCGATTTGGCCGACGACGGGGAGCGCGAGCCCGCCCGTGCCGACGACGACGATGACGACGAAGCCGACGGCGACCGCTTTCCAGTCAGTCATGGGTCGAGGTAGGCCGCGGGCGGTCAAGAACTTCGTGGCGGTCGCGGGGGTTGACGGTTTGGCGGTCCGCGTCCGTTCGCGTCCGTCAGCGCCCGCGCGCCGGTCGCCCGCGACCCCTTCGCTTCCGGTCGAACCGTGCGGGAGACCTGCACGGCGAATCCCCCGCTCGAAGCGCCGAGCCCCAAACGGACGCGCTTTTACGGCTCGGCCATGTAGCGGACTGCAATGATTTTCGAGTCTCTCCCGACCACGCCCCGGTCGGACGAACTCATCGACAAGGCCTTCTCGCGGGCCGCGCGCACGGGGCGAGCGAAGCAGAACAAGTTGGAGGCTCAGCAGTCGATGCTCCAGACGGCGTCGAACATCCTCTCGGACAACCTCGAAAACGTCGTCGTCGAGTGGCCCGACTTCGGGACGGTCGACCCCTTCTACTACGAGCTCGCCGACGCCATCGTCGACGTCGACGAGGTCCGAAAGAGCCTCTCGGAAGTGATGTGGGCCTCCCGGCAGGTCGACAACATCGCCCGCGAGTACCAGCCGAAGCTCCGCAAGACCGACGCGGACCTCGCGCGCAAGCACCGAAAGCAGGCGTTCGCCCGCATGGCGAGCGTCGTCGAGGAGGTCGAAGACGACCTGCTCCGCATCGGCGAGGCGCGCGACGCCCTGAAGGACCTCCCCGACATCCGCCCGGACGAGCCGGCAATCGTCGTCGCCGGCTACCCGAACGTCGGCAAGTCCTCGTTCGTCAACGACGTGACCCGCGCGTCGAACGAAATCGCCCGCTACCCGTTCACGACGAAGGGCGTCCAAATCGGGCACTTCGACCGCGACCGCATCCGCTACCAGATTATCGACACGCCGGGACTGCTCGACCGCCCGGAAGACGAGCGCAACGACATCGAGCGGCAGGCCGTGAGCGCCCTCGAACACCTCGCGGACGCCGTCATCTTCGTCGCCGACGCCAGCGGGGCGTGCGGCTACCCCATCGAGTCACAGCTCGAACTCCGCGACGCCGTGAAAGCGCGCTTCGAAGAGCGCGACATCCCGGTGCTCACCGTCTGTAACAAGAGCGACCGCTCGACGGACATGGAGGCCGACCTCTACATGAGCGTCGAGACGGGCGAGAACGTCGAGGCCGTCCTCGACGCCGCGGTCGAGGCCATCGGGTTCGAACCCGACATCCCGCCGTCGCGCAACGAGTAATCGAATCGACGCGGATTTTCGAGTTCCGTCGTTTTCGTCACGCCGCAAGCCCAGAGAGCCGCGGCTACGGGGTGGGTGTCGGAGAAAGCGGATGCGTGGTGGGTCGAACCGCGAGTTCGGTCAGCGGGGCGCGAGTACTTACTCGGCTTCGTAGACCATCTGGACGGTCGCCGAGACGGTCACGGGGCCGGGAGAGAGTTCGGTCGAGCCGGAGGCGCGGGCGGCGTCCTCGGCGTAGGCGACCGGGTACGGGCCGGGCGAGGCGCTCCCGCCGACGGTGGCGGTGTGGACGCCCGCGACGGTCAGGCCCGAGGCGCTGGCGACCGCGTCGGCGTCGGCCTTCGCGGAGTCGACGGCGCGGGTCAGGGCCTCCTCGCGGAGTTCGGCGCGCTTCTCGTCAGTGAGCGTGAAGGCGACGCCGCGGATTTCGCTGGCACCGGCACCGACCGCGAGGTCGATGACCTCGCCGGCGCGGTCGGGGGCGACCTCAACGCGGAGGGTGTGGGTGGCGCGGTAGCCGAGGAGTTCGCGCTCCTGTCCGCTGTAGTCGTACTCGGGGTAGATGTTGAAGCCGGTCGTCTGGATGGCGTCCTCGGCGACGCCGGCGTCGGTGAGGGCGGCGCGGACGGCGGCCACGTCGTCGGCGACGGTGCCGCGGGCCTCGTCCGCCGAGTCGGCGGTGGTCGTCACGGCGATGGAGACCACGGCGAGGTCGGCGTCGGCGGTCACTTCGCCGGTGCCGGTCGTGGAGATAGTCGTCGCGTCGGTCGCGTTCGTCGCGTCTGTGCCGCCGTCGGTCGTCGCCTGCAGGGGTGCCGAGAGACAGCCCGCGAGGAGGACGAGGCCGACGAGGAATATCGGTGCAATCGTGCGTCGTTGCATACCCAGCATACGCGGGTTCAGCTATTCAAGCCGCGCTAGAGACAAAGAGCGACTGTAGCCTTCGAAACGGGTGACAGAATCGTCGCCGCGCTACTCCACGACGGCGACGTAGCGCACCTGCACGTCGATTTCGCTCGCCCCCCACGGCGACAGCGGTTCGGGGGCGACGGCGTTCACCCGCCTCGTGAGTTCGCGTTCGACCACCGGGGGGTCCGACGCCGGGTCGTAGCCGACGGTCACGACGATACCCTCCGGCTCCTGGAGCGGGCCGCTGTCGTACTGCAGTTCCATCGACAGCAGTCGCGCGTCGGTGTCCGACAGCGCGTCTTCGACGGCGTCGCGCGCGTCGGTCTGGAAGTCGGCGTTCCGGTAGGTCGTGTAGGTGACCGCGCCGAGGAACGACGAGAGCACGAGCAGTCCGACCCCGATGACGGCGATGCGGAAGAAGGCGGCCCGGCGGGCCTCGTCGCGGCGAATCCAGCGCTCGGGTCGGTAGCCCTGTCGCCAGAGGACGCCGATGGCGACGAAGTTGACGGAGAGGATGTTGACGAGGACGAGGATGGCCGAGCCGACGACGGCCTCGGGCGCGCCCCACGCGATGCCGATGCCGACGACGGCGGTCGGCGGGACCAACGCGGCGGCTATCATGACGCCGACGAGCGCGGTCGAGACGCCCGAGGAGAGCGAAATCGCCCCCGCCGCCCCCGCGCCGAGCGCGATGACGAGCGACAGCACGTCGGGCGCGAGGCGCTCGTCAACCTCGGGAATCGACAGCACCTCCGCGGGCGACAGCGGGACCGCCCCGGTCTGCCTGAGCAGGAAGGCGAAGACGGCGGCCGCGCCGACCGCGAGGAGGCCGCCGAGCGCCTGCAGGCGCACCCCGCGGGCGAACATCTCGTCGTCGTCGACGACGGTGCCGACGCTCGCGGACATCGCGGGGCCGACGAGCGGGGCGATGACCATCGAGCCGACGACCACGGCCGGCGAGTCGAGAAGCAGGCCCGCGGTGGCGACGAGCGCCGAGATGACCGTCATGAGCACGTACGTCGGCACCGACGGCGCGAGGTCGGCGGCCTTCGAGGCCAGCTCCTCGCGGGCGATGCGGTCGCCGTTCTCGTCGTCTTCCTCGTACTGCTCGCGCAGTTGGTCGAACCGCTTGGACGCGACGGTCTCGGCGGCGACGACGACGGTGTAGGCGTCGCGCTCGACGCCCGCCTCGCGGAGCCGCGCCAACACCGGTTCGACGGCCTCCTTCGGGACCGGGAAGGTGACGACGGCGACGAAGCCGCGCCCGGAGGTCTCCTCGGAGACGGCGTAGTCCACGCCCTCCTCGTCGAGCGTCCGCAGGACGGCCTCGCGCTTGCCGGTCGGCACCAACACCTGTACGAGTCGCACGGCCTCACGTCGGTCCGGGCGGTGAAATAAGCAGGGGCTCGGCTACTCGCCCGACTCGTCGGACGCGTCGTGCAACCGCCGGAGGACGGGCATCTCGTCGAGGCGCTCGTCGGGGAGCGCGTCCCAGTCGATACCCTCAGGCCGGGGGTACGGGGTCTCGGTTCGGACCAGCCGTTCGGGGGTGACGACGAGGTCCATCGGCACGTCGTGGGCGTCCGGCTCGGGCAGGTCGTCGCGGACCTGTCGCTCGTGGACCGTCGTCGCCACGGTCGTCTCCGCGGAGACGGCCCCCAGCCCCCGCAACACCGCGTATTCGAGGTCGCTGAAGCCCTCGCCCTTGCCGACGCGAGCGCCCGCCTCGGAGACGGCGACCGACCCCGAGACGACGAGGTCGATGGGCGGGAGGGCGTCGGGGCCGACTTTGTCGGCGTAGGTCTCGACGTGCGAGACGGTCGGCGCGCTGTCGAGGTCGTCGTCGTCGATGCGCGCGGGGTCGAGTTCGTAGAAACACTCCTCGTCGCGGAGCCGCGGGACGGCCATGTAGACGGTCTTCCCCTCGCGGAGCGCCCGCCGCCTGACGGGGAGTTGCGGGGCGTCCGGGTTGGCTTTCACCGCGTCGGCGGCGGCCCACTCGGGCGTCGCCGCCAGTCGCTCGGCGGCCGCCGTCGCGTCGGCGAAGTTCGGGATGCGGCCGTGCGGCGGGAAGGGAAACCGGGCCGCGCCCGACGATTCGAGGTCGTCCCACACCGTCGTTCGGAGCGTCGCTTTGTCCATCGCGTCGCCGTCGCGTACTCGCGCCGGGCCAATAGCTCCCCCGCTCGGGCCGCGAGCGGTTCCCGTCGTCGCGCGCAGTCCCCGGCTACGAGAAGTCGGACGCCGACTGCGACAACAGCACTTTCCGCAGGACGGTGTCGGCCCCGCGGCGGACGCGCTCGGAGGCGGCCTGCGGGCTGATTCCGAGTCGGTCGGCCACCTCGTTGAGCGTGGTCTGACGGGGGACCTTGAAGTAGCCCTCAGAGACGGCGGTGACAAGCGCCTCCTGTTGTTCGTTGGTGATGTCGAAGTTGTAGACGCCCGGTTCGCCCTCCGCGAGGGTGTAGATGCGCTCGACGTGGAACTCGATCTCCTCGTCCTGACAGCGGTTGTGGAACTCGGTCAACCCGGTGTGGTCGTTGAACCGGAGGCGGAACAGCCACGGGTCGTTGCCGTGGGCTTCGAGAATCGTCGCCTCGCTGTCGGTGAGTATCCGAGTCAGACTCGACGTGGTCCCACCCCAGTTGACTTTGTACAGCACCCGGTCTTCGATGCGGGCCACCGCCGTCAGGTCGTCGACGATGCGGTTGTGCCGGACGGCGCGCTCGAACGCCTCGAAGTCGGTGCCGTGCGCCCAGAAGAACGGCATGACCTCGCCGCCGGTCGGGACGACGCGCTCTAGCTCGATGTGGATGCCGTTCGAGACGGCGGTGACCCTCCCGAGGTCGAAGCTCTCTGAGTCGATGGTCAACTCGACGACTACGGCCATTACTGGCTGTCTTTCAGCGGCCGCCGTATTGAACTCCCGTGTCAGTCGAGTTCCATGAGCGACCGAAAACGGCGCTCGAACGCCGGAATTCACCCCCTTCCGCTAGCATTTCGGCCGATAGAACCCGTTCGTGACCAGATTCGGTTCATGACATGTAACGTCGGCTTCCGGATGCACTATTTCAATGACCGGACTGTGAAAGCAGAAAAAGAATGCTGACTTGCTAGCTATGCACTCTCGGGGGACGTAGTTGTGAACACACACAGACATCGACAGCCGTACGCCGTCCAGACGCGCCGCGACGGCGCAGAGGCGTGCGGACGTGTGATTGACTGGTCGCGCTCTCGACGGTACCGGTATCGGGTGGTGCTCGCCGGGTGCCCGGAGCGCGACCGTTCGGCGACTCGCGGGAGACGCGTTACCTCGGCGTCTCGCGCCCGTCGCGCGACGCCCGTTGGGACCCGACGGGGGTTGCGCTGATGGTAGCCGCGGCGCCCCCCCGCCTCGACGAGGCGTTCGACGCTCTCGGAAACGTCCATCGGCGACGGTTGCTGATGGGCCTGCGCCGACGGCGACGCGCGCGCCTCGACGCGGCAACGCGGGACGCGGCCGGTGGTGGCGGCCGCGACCGCGACCGACTGAAGGTGGAACTGTTCCACGTTCATCTGCCGAAACTCGCCGACGCGGGCTTCGTCGAGTGGAACCGTCGTCGCGGTTCCGTCGCGTGCGGCCCTCGATTCGACGAAATCGAGCCGCTGTTGCGATTTCTCGACGAGGACGCGGGCGAGCTATCGGCCGGCGGCTGTGACTGACGCGGCCGCTTCATTCACGCGTCGTCGGCGAGTCGTCGTGGGGGCGGCTCGCCCGGAGACGTGATTTTTCGCGACCGACGCCGCCAGCGTCGAGTCCGTTCCGCCCACCTTATCCGTCGCGGTGGCGAACCACCGGTATGTTCGAAGACCGACCGGACCGCGACGAAATCGTCCTCGTCGGGCGGTCGAACGTGGGGAAGTCGACGCTGATGCGAGAGCTGACGGGTCACAGCAAGTTCACGACGGGCAAGAAGCCCGGCGTCACCCGCAAGCCCAACCACTTCGACTGGAACGCGGAGAAGTTCATGTTTACCGACCTCCCCGGGTTCGGCTTCATGTCCGGCGTCGACCGCGACACCCGCGAGGCCATCAAGACCGACGTCGTCCAGTACATCGAGGAACACGCCGACGACATCCTCGCGGCGGTCCTCGTCGTCGACGGAAAAAGCGTCATCGACATCATCGACCGCCACACCACCGAGGACTCCATCCCCCACGACGTGGAGATGTTCTTCTTCCTCGACGAACTCGACATCCCGACCGTGGTCGCGGTCAACAAGATGGACAAGGTCGACGACCGCGACGAGCGCCTGAACGACCTCTGTGACCGCCTCGGGCTGTTCCCGCCGTGGAAGCAGTGGCGGAACGTCATCGCGCCCATCACGGCCAAGCGCGGCGACATCTCGGCCCTCGAAGAGGCCCTGCGGTCGCACCTCCACGAGCAGGGCCGCGACGACCTGTTCAAGTTCCTCTGAGCGCCGCGCGGCCGGTGCTGTGTTCCGTGTCGACCCTCACGCCACCCGGTTCGTGAGCGGTTCGCCGGCGGCTATCTTCTCGACGTTCTCCCCCACGAGCGCCGCGATGTCCTCGTGGTACTTCCCCGTCGCGGCGCTCACGTGCGGCGTGACGAGCACCTCGTCGAAGTCCCACAGCGGCGACTCCGCGGGGAGCGGTTCCTCGGCGAACACGTCGAGCGCCGCGCCCGCGATGTCGCCGTCGTCGAGCGCCGCCACGAGGCCGGCCTCGTCGACGACGGGGCCGCGCGCGACGTTCACGAGATAGGCGTCCTCGCGCATCGCCTCGAACGTCGGTGCGGCGACCATGCCTTCCGTCTCCTCGGTCAGCGGCATCGCCAACACGACGAACCGGGCGTCGGCGACGGCCTCGTGCAGTCGGTCGGGCGTGAACACCGTCGAGACGTTTTCCACGGGGTCGCCGGAGCGCCGGACACCGACGACCTCCATGCCGAGGGCGGCCGCGCGGTCGACGACGCCTCGGCCGAGCGTGCCGAGGCCGACGACGCAGACGCGCTCGCCGTCGAGGGTGAACGGCTCCGTGTAGCGCGGGAGGTCCCACTCGCGGTCGCGCTGGGCGTCGCGGTAGGCGTGGAGGCGGCGGGCGAGCGTCAGCATGTAGGCGACGACCGTCTCGCCGACCGTCGTCCCGTGGACGCCGGTGCTGTTCGTCAGCGCCGTGCCGGCGGCCTCGTAGTCGGCGACGGGGAACTCGTCGTAGCCGGCGCGGACGCAGTGGACCCAGTCGGCGTCGACGAAGGCGTCTCTGTGGCCGAACGTGGCGACCGCGTCGCCCGGCCCGAACTCCTCGTCGTCGCCGACGCGCTCGACGGGGACGCCGTGGCCCGAAAGCGCCTCGGCGAACAGTCCCGGCGGCATCGTCCGACCGACCGACTCGTCGACCGCGATGCGTTCGATGTGCATGGCCGAGGGTCGCGGCGGCTCACGAAGGAAGTTGCGCCTTCGGCGCGGGTGGCCGGTTTCGGGCGTCCGGCGTCCCCCTGTTCCCTACGTCGTCTCCGACCACGGCGGCGGGAGGAGCACGTCGGTATCGGGGTGGTCGGCGCGCCACTCGGCCCACGTCGTCACCGACGACGGGAGCACCGCCAGTTCCTCGCCGGACTGCGGGCCACAGATACCCGTCGCCAGCAGTTGGCTCCAGTAGCTTCCGGTCGCCTCGTCGTAGAGCACGAGGTTCGCGGCGTTTCGGAGTTCGGCGTCGCCGGTCAGGACCGACGCGCCGAACACCCGCCCCTCGGCGGCGCTCGTGAAGCCGCGGGTCGCCGGCGGTTGCCACAGTTGCCCCGAGACGAGGAACGTCGTCGGCGCGCCGTCGACGACCCGCTCGGCCACGAGGCCGGACTGGCACATCGGACAGTACGACACGAAAAGCGGGTCGCCGCCGAGGCTGTCGTTGACGACCTCGTGCCACCAGAGCACCGAAAGCGGGTACGCGCGGGCCGCCCCGCCGCGCTCGACGCCGACGACGAACGACCCGTCGTACAGTCCGGGTTCGGGGTCGTCGCCGAAGCGGTACTTCGCGTCGACTCGCCGGCCCGCCCACCCGGAAGCGACCGCGGGGTCGACGATGGCGCGGACGCCGTCGACGGGGTTCGGCGGCGCGCCACACACCGTCTTCGGGAAGCCCTGCGCGACGACCGGGTCGGGGTTCCCCGGCGCGGGGAACCCGGCCTTCGGCGGCCGCACGCCCCCCTCGGTACAGCCCGCGAGTCCGGCGGCCGCCGCGCTCGCGACTCCGAGAAACGTGCGGCGGTACATACCTCTCTATTGGTCGTTTGACGGGAAATAGCTAGCTTGATTCCGGGTGTTCGATGCTTCGTTGTAGCGCTCTTGACGCTCTATATGAGATCCGTACTTATTATGGATGTGAACAGGGGTCAAGTCTAATTAACGAAAGTATCCATAACTAAATCCGACATCTAGACGTGAGAAACAAAATACTAAGTAGTAATATGTGTCTCAATTGTAGTATACTCGAGGGTCATCAGATATGCAAATTCTAATTGATACAAATATATTCATTCATCGAGAAGATGATGAAATTGTTCCGAAGCCCCTGCGTAAGTTAGAGCAATCATTGAAGAAGAGCGGACACACAATTAAGATACATCCGTTCTCCGTTAAGGAGATCCGCAAGGATCCCAACAGGAAACGAAGAGAAAGGAACGAGTCTCGTATTGAGACATATGTTGAATTAGCGTATCCTCCTACACCGAGTGATGGTGAGTCGGAGTTCCGGAGACATATCCCAAAATCATCGGGCAACAACCGGGTGGATAATATGCTGTTGTACGCGGTCTTTACCGATGCTGTTGATTTCTTGATTACTGAGGATCGTGGAATGCATAAAAAAGCTCTTGATCTGAGTATTGAAGACCGCGTATTCACTATTAAAGAGGGAAGAGATTACTTTGAACCAGACCGCCCAGCGATTCGCGGTCCGGCATCTATTCGTAGGACTACTTTCGGTGACTTGGACCTCAATGATCCTATCTTTGATTCATTAAAAGAAGAATATGAGTTCATTGAATGGGCAAAATCAAAGTCTGAACGTCCTGCCTGGGTTAATTATACAGAAGATGGCCAACTTGGTGCGGTGTTGATTCTTAAACCAGAAGAGGTTGAAAACATAGGCACCACTCCATCACTTGGGCGGGAGAAACGGCTTAAAATATCTACTTTGAAAGTTAGCGAGGCACAGTGGGGATCCAAACTCGGCGAGCTTTTGATTTCTATTGCCATTCGTGAGGCAATTGGTTATGAGGTTGAACAAGTTTATCTTACACATTTCATCCAAGAGGATGAGGATTATCTGGTGAGGCTCATCGAAAACTATGGGTTTGAGCATGCATCTAACCGCAAAGATGGGGAAGCAATCTTCGTGAAGCGGTTAACTCCCCCACCAGATACAAGCTTAGAACCTTCACAGATTGCACGCCGCTACTATCCCTCCTTTTGTGATGGAGAAAATATAGGAAAATACCTCATTCCAATTCAGCCACAATACCACAACAAGTTATTTACGGGATACTCTAAACGACAACCGGGTCTCAACGAATTTGCGGGAAGATTCAATTCAGAGGGGAATGCAATTCATAAAGCGTATTTATCCCACTCGAATATCAGGAAAATATCTCCCGGTGACCTATTGCTGTTCTACCGATCAAAAGATTACAGAGAAGTCACGTCCATCGGGGTCTGCGAAAATGTACTGTTCCGTACTGCTAACCAAGACGAAATCCAGAAGTTTGTAGGTAAGCGGTCTGTATTCTCCGAGCAGGAAATCGAGAATATGGCGAAATCACCTACCACGGTCATTCGATTTTCGTGGCATTTTGATCTCAAAAACCCAGTCTCATATGAGTGTTTACTCGAGAATAATGTACTTTCTGGCCCTCTACAGACGATTCAGTCGATTAGTGAAGAAGACTATAAGTATATAAAACAAGAAGGAGGAATTGATGAACGCTTTGCTCTCGATTAAGCCAGAGTTTGGGGAGAAAATTCTGGCTGGCGAGAAACAATATGAATTTCGTCGGACGACTTTCAGCGACGCAAATTCTATCGATTTCATTTATCTGTACGCATCCTCTCCGGTGATGCAGATTATTGGTGGTTTCACCTACAATCGGATAATCGAAGCCTCCCCTGACGAATTATGGGAACTATTTGGTGACCAATCCGGCATTGAGGACCAAGACCGGTTCATGGACTACTATGAGGGCGCTGAGACCGGTTATGCTATCGAGATTAATACGACCTACCCCCTTCAGAAACCGATTACTCCTACGGAGATATTCGAAGATTTCGTTCCTCCTGTCTCTTTCTTTTATCCTGGTCCAGAGATGGATGCTGTTCTCCGGACGTATTTTCCGGAATCCGTAGAAACAGAAATGACTCAGTTACCACAGTTCTCTTCTGATTAGTCTATCTAAAGACGATCGTATTACTCTAATACTGTTAGCAGACAGAGTATCCCGGTACCGGTTCGTCGTGTTAGTGAGTGGTGGCTCGGATGAAATCTATCATCACAAGGGGCTGAGTGGGGGTAACCTTCGTCATCGCCACCGAGTCGGAGTCCGAGTCGGACGCTCAAGAATCCACCCTTTTCGCCCGCCGGGCGGCGGGAGTGACGGTTCCCCGAAACCCCACGCTCCCGACTCACTCGTCCCACGACGCCAACGCGGCGTGCTCGGCCGCGACCGCACCGATTTCGTCCGCGTCCAACACGCCGTCTTCGGTGACGACGCCCGAGAGCGGGTCCGCGGGAACGACCTCGAAAAGCGGATTTGCGGTCCCTATCGCGGCCTCGCCGTCGTACAGCGCGCCGGCGTCCTCGCCGACGAACCGGTCGTCGCCGCGGACCTTGTCGCGGGCGCAGACGGCGAAGACGGGCACGTCGGCGCGGGCGGCCGCGAGCGCGACGGGGAGGCTTCCGACCTTGTTGACGACGCCGCCGGACGCGAGCACCGCGTCGGCCCCGAGGAGGACGGCGGCGGCTTCCCCAGCCACGACGAGTCCGGGGAGCGCCGCGTCGGTGGTCAGCGTCACGTCTCGCCCGTCGCGGGCGAGGCGCTCCGCGACGCCGACGCCCTCGCCGCCCGGTCGGGACTCGGCGACGAGGACGGCGGCGTCGGCGGCCTCGGCGGCTTCGAGCGCCGCGAGAACCGTCCCGGACCGCGAGAGGGTTGCGAGTCGGTCGTAGCCGCGCGCTCCGACGAGTTCGGCGGCGCGGGCCGCCGCCGCGTCGTCCGCCTCCGCCGCGTCGTCGATAGCCGCCTCGGCGCGGCGGCGAACCGATTCGGGCTCGGAGTCCGATTCCGACATCACGCGGTTGACGCGGTTCTCGACGGCGGCCATGCTCGGGCGCGCGTCGCGGAGTCGCCGGGCGACCGACGCGACTGCGTCCCGCGAGTCCGCCTCGGCGGCGGCGTCGCGCAGGACCTCCAGCGCCCGGAGCGAAATCCACGCCGACCCGTGGGTCTCGTCGGCGGCGACGGTCTCGACCGCGGGCGCGACCCGGCGGTAGGCCGCCCACAGTCCGGGGACCGCCTCGCGCTTTCGAATCGCGGTCGGGTGGACCCACTCGACCGCGGCGAGTTCCTCGTTCGGGTCGACCTCGCGGCTCCCCGCGTCGAACAGGAACGGGTGGACGGTCCACTCGCGGCCCCCGTCGGAAACGGGGAGGGGTTCTCCAGCACGGACGAGGTCGGCGTCGGCCTCGCGGACGCCGACCTCCTCGGCGAGTTCGCGCCGGGCGTCGCGCTCGGCGTCGGCGGGGTCGCCCTCGACGTAGCCGGAGACGCCGGCCCAGCGACCCTGATACGTTCCGACGGCGTCGCTCCGGCGGGCGAGGAGGACGCGGCCGCCGTTTCGGAGGAAGACGGTGACGACGTGTGGCATATCCTGACTTACGTCCGCCACTGACAAAACGACTATTCAGGCCGGTCGCGTGGTGTCGGTATGCGACTCGCTATCCTGAGCGACACGCACGTTCCGGGGCGGGCCGACGGGCTTCCGGGCTGGGTCGAAGACCGGGTCCGCGAGGCCGACCTCGTGATTCACGCGGGCGACTTCGACTCGCCGGACACGCTCGACCGCCTCCGCGACCTCTCGGCGCGGTTCGTCGGCGTTCGCGGGAACATCGACCCGCCGGCCATCGACCTCCCGTTCGTCGAGGTCGTCGAGGTCGACGGGCTCACGTTCGTCGTCACCCACGGCACGGGCACGAGAACGGGCTACGAGTCCCGCGTCGCCGACGCGGTCAGAGACGCCGCGGGCGACGGCGCGGTCGGCGTCGCGGGCCACATCCACGAGGTGGTCGACGAGACGGTCGACGGCGTCCGCGTCCTCAATCCGGGCACCGCGACGGCGGCGAATCCGGGCGACGACGCGACGATGATGGTCGGCACGGTCGCCGACGGCTCGCTGTCGGTCGAGGTCGTCCGCGACGACTGAGGTCGGTTCGTCGTCGTCGTCGCGCCGGGCGGAGCGGCCAGCCGTCGAACCGAGCCTCCCCGCCCGCCTGCGATACCGGCCCGGTTCGCCAGCATCCCGTCGTTTTTCACCGCCCTCTCCCTCCGACTCGGTATGGAGCTGTTTCCCGTCCCCGACGTGCCCGAGGTCCGCGAGGGCGACGACCTCGCCGCCCTCGTCTCGGAGCGCGTCGACCTCCGGCCCGACGACGTGGTCTGCGTCGCCTCCACCGTCGTCTCGAAGGCCGAAGGGCGGTTCGCCGACCTCGACGACTTCCCGGCCGGCCCGCGGGCGCGCGAACTCGCCGCCCGCCTCGCCGAACTGACCGGCGACGAGAAGGACCCGCGGTTCGCGCAGGCGGTCCTCGAAGAGAGCGTCGACCTCGTCATGTCCGAGCCGTTCCTCCTGACCGAGACGCGGTTCGGCCACGTCGGCGTCAACGCCGGCATCGACCGCTCGAACGTCCCCGACCACGACCTGCTGTTGCTCCCGAAGCGCCCCAGCGAGTCGGCAGAGCGCATCCGCGCCGGCGTCGACGCCGACCGGGTCGTCGTCACCGACACCTGCGGCCGGCCGTTTCGACACGGTCAGCGCGGCGTCGCCATCGGCTGGGCGGGGCTGAAAGCCTCCCGCGACTGGCGCGGCGAGGCCGACCGCGACGGCCGCGAACTCGGCGTCACCGTCGAGAGCGTCGTGGACGAACTCGCCGCGGCCGCCAACCTCGTGCAGGGCGAGGGCGACGGCGGCACGCCGGTCGTCGTCGTCCGCGGCTTCGAGTGGGGCGACCACGGCGAAAGCGACGCCCACTTCCGCGACATCGACGGCGACTTCGTGCGGCAGGCGCTCCGCGAGTGGCGCTACGACCCCTGACGACCCGATTCACCAGTTCACGCTCACACCACGTACACACCACGTACACATCACGTACACACCACGCTCACACAATGCTCGGACTCGAACTCACCCCGGAACACCCCGTCGACGACCTCGTCGAACTGGGCACGCAGGCGGAACGCGAGGGCTACGACTCGTGTTTCGTCTCGTGTCACTACAACAACCGCGACCCCTTCGCGGTCCTCGCGCGGCTCGCGGCCGAGACCGACGACATCCGCCTCGGCCCCGGCGTCGCCAACCCCTACGAGCTACACCCCGTGACGCTCGCCGGCAAGGTGGCGACCGTCGCCGAGGCCTCGGGCGGTCGCGGCCTCCTCGGTATCGGTCCGGGCGACCCCTCGACGCTCCGCAACCTCGGCCTCGAAGACGAGCGGGGCCTCCGCTCCGTGCTGGAGGCGTTCAAGGTCGCACAGAAGCTCTGGGACGGCGAGCGCGTCACCCACGACGGCACGTTCGAGGCGACCGACGCCGGTCTCAACTTCGACGTGCCCGGCGAGGTGCCGGTGTACGTCGGCGGCGAGGGCCTGCACATGTGCCGCATGGCCGGCAAGCACGCCGACGGCCTGCTGTTCAACGGCTCGCACCCCGACGACCTCGCGTGGGCGAGACAGCAGGTCGATATCGGCGTCGAGGACCGCCCCGACTCCCGCGGCGAGTTCACCCTCGCCGCCTACGCCAGCGTCTCCGTCTCGGAAGACGAGGACGCGGCCCGCGAGGCCGCCCGCCCGCCGGTCGCCTTTATCACCGCCGGGGCGGCCCCGCCGGTCCTCGACAGACACGGCATCGACGCCGACCGCGCGAGCGACATCGGCGAGAAGATTTCGGCCGGCGCGTTCTCCGAGGCGTTCGGCCTCGTCACGCCGGCGATGATAGACGCCTTCTCGATGGCCGGCACGCCGGACGACGTGGCCGACCGGATGGACGCGGTGCTCGAACACGCGGACGGCGTCGTGGTCGGGTCGCCGGTCGGCCCCGACCTCGAAGACGCGATTACTCTCGCCGCGGCGGCCTACCGCTCGACGAGCCGACGCCGATAATCCCGAGTTCCGCGCCGATTGCGCCGAGGACGACGTAGGCGAACGCGCCGACGGCGAGGAGGATGAAGACGTTGCCGAAGAGGAAACTCACCGTCGAAAGCGGGTCGCTCAGCGCCACGTCGGCGAAGGTCACCACCAGTTCGAGGACGCTCGTGAAGAGCGCGATGACGAAGTCCGTGAGTGTTGCCATGCGCGACTCTCGGGATTCGGGGGTATTGATTGTGTGGGTTTCGCACGGCGCGCACCCCGACGCGGGCGACGGACGAGGTCCTCCTCTCCGTGCCGCGCTCGGTCGGCACCGATAAGGACCGCGCCCACGGACGCTGAGTCATGCCGAACCGCTCGCTCGACGACTTCGCCGCCGGCGACGACGAATCGGTCGACACCCCGCCCAGCGCCGACGAACCCGCCGACGCCACCGATTCCGCCGACGCCAACGCTGACGCCGATTCCCGCGACGTGAGCACGCTCGCCACGTACCGATGGACCCCCGAAGCCACTCCGTGCCCCCAGTGCGGCGAGTCGGTGCAGAAGCGCTGGCTCGACGGCGACGAGTACGTCTGTCTCGACTGCAAAGACTGGTAGCGGCCGGGCGAGCCATCTCTATAACTATTCGGTATCTATCTCTGCACGAGCCACCGCGCCATTTCGCACGACAGTACCGAGGTGGCTCGGCAACGTTGCTCCCGAGGTGGTCCCCAATTCCTACCCAAGCCGGCCACTTCGCCGGCCGAATCCGCGGACGAACGTCTTCTCGTCGATAGAGAGCACCGTGGGTCGGCCGTGCGGGCAGGTGTAGGGCGTCTCGCACGAGCCGAGTCGCTCGACTAACCGCGCGGCCTCGTCGTCGGTGAGATCGTCGCCGGCTTTAATCGACGGGTGGCACGCGAGGTCTTTCAGCAGTTCGTCCCGCGGGTCGGTGTCGTCGCCCGAAGCAACGTCGGCCACCACGTCGGCGAGCGCGTCCGGGGCGAACGGTCGGCCGAGCGGTGCCGGGACCGCTTCGACGCGGTACGTTCCGGTTCCGGTCCCGCTCCCGTCGTCGAACTCGGCGACGCGGAAGCCCAACCTCTCCACGAAGTCGCGGTTCGCGTCGAGGAGCGCCGCGTCGGTCGGCGACAGCGAGACGGTCGCGGGCGGGTCGACGGCGACCGAGTCGACGCCCGCCGACTCGACGGCCTCGCGGAGTCGCTCGTAGTTGATGCGCTCGTGGGCCGCGTGCTGGTCGACGACGAGGAGTTCGTCGCCGGCCTCGCAGAGCAGGTACAGGCCGCGGAACCGACCGATGACGCGGAGGTCGTCGAACACCGACGCGGCCTCGACGGGCGCGAGCGAGCTATCGAGGTCCATCGCCACCTCGCCGCTCCGCCGCATGTCGGCGGTCGACAGCGCGTCGCGGACGCTCGCCTCGACCGCCTCGGCGACCGCGTCGGCGTCTCTGAAGCCCACCTCGTCCTTCGCGGGGTGGACGTTGTGGTCGACCCACGCGGGCGGGAGGCGGACGCTGACCACGCCGACCGGTTCGCGCCCGTCGGGCAGGAGCGTCCCGTAGCCGTCGGCGACCGCCCGGCGGAGTCGCGGTTCGGCGAGGGCGCGGCCGTTGACCGAGACGTGGACGTGGTCGCGTCGGGAGCGCGTCACCTCGGGGTGACAGAGCGCGCCGTCGACTTCGACCGCGGCCGTCTCGCCGGCCGCGGAGACCTCCCGCGACGCGTCGAACGCCGAGGCGTGGCTCGCGGCGTCGCGGCCGTACACCGCCAAGAGCGCGTCCGAGAAGCGGTCGGTTCCGGGCGTCGCGAGCGTCTCGCGGCCGTCGTGTCGCAGGACGAACCGCACGTCCGGCCGCGTGAGCGCGTAGCGCGTGACGACCGCCGAGACGCGGGCGAACTCGGCTTTCGGCGACGCGAGGGACTTCTTCCGCGCCGGGCGGTCGGCAAACAGGCCGGTCACTTCGACGGTCGTCCCGCGCGCCCGACCCGCGGGCGAGACGGTCTTCGTCTTCTCGCGGTCGCCGTCCGTCGCCGCCTCGCCGCCGTCGACGACGACTCGCGTCCCCCGCGGGCCGCCGTCGTTCGTCGTCAGTTCGAGTCGGGCGGCGGCCGCGGCGATACTCGGGAGCGCCTCGCCCCGGAAGCCGAGCGTCTCGACGGTTTCGAGGTCGTCGGCCGCAGAAAGCTTGCTCGTCGCGTGTCGCTCGACCGCGAGCGCGGCGTCCGACTCGGCCATTCCGCGGCCGTCGTCGGCGACGCGGAGTCGGTCGGTCCCGTCGCCGTCGACCTCGATTTCGACGGTCTGCGCGCCGGCGTCGAGGGCGTTTTCCACGAGTTCGACCACGACGCTCGCGGGGCGGGCGACGACCTCGCCGGCGGCGATTTTCGAGCGCGTCTCCGGGTCGAGTCGGCGAATCATTCGAGTCTTCCTTTGAGCTCCGACAGGAGGTTCAGCGCCTCCAGCGGCGTGGTGTCCACGAGGTCGGCCTCGCGGAGCGCCTCGGTGACGGCTTCGAGTTCGGGGTTCGGTTCGGCCGCGGCGGCCGTCGCAGTTGCTTGGTTCGGATTCTCGCTCTCGCCGTGACCGTTCTCCAGCCCATCGACGTAGGCCGCGAGCGTCCCGTCTTCGGCGGCCTCGTCGACCTCGCCGTTCGTGGCGGCGGCGACGCCGTCCGCTTCGGAGTCGGCCGCGCTCTCGGGGCCAGTCTCGTCCACAGCGTCGGTTTCGTCCACGAGGTCCCGCGCCCGCCCAACCACGCTGGCCGGCACGCCGGCCAACTGCGCCACTTCGACCCCGTAGGACGACGACGAGGGGCCGTCGGCGACGCTGTGGAGGAACGTGACCTCGCCGTCGCGCCGCGCGGCGGTGAAGTGGAGGTTGAACACGCCCTCGCGGTCGTCGGCCGCGTCGGTGAGGTCGTGGTAGTGTGTCGCAAACAGCGTCGTCGCACCGACCTCGTCGTGGAGGAACTCGGTGGCCGCGCGGGCGATGGCGAGGCCGTCGGCGGTGGAGGTGCCGCGCCCGACCTCGTCGAGGAGGACGAGCGAGTCGCCGGTGGCGTTGTGGAGGATTTCGGTCAGTTCGCTCATCTCGCGCATGAAGGTGGACTGGCCGCCCGCGATGTCGTCGGACGCGCCGATGCGGGTGAACACGCGGTCGAGCACCGGCAGTCGGGCCGACTTCGCCGGGACGAAGCTCCCGACCTGCGCGAGGACGCAGACCAGCGCGACCTGCCGCATGTACGTCGATTTCCCGGACATGTTGGGGCCGGTGACGAGCGCGACGCTCCCCCGCGGGAGGTCGGCGGGGTTCGGGACGAACTCGTCCTGTGCGCGCTCGACGACGGGGTGTCTGCCGGCGTCGATGCGGATGCCGCCGGTCTCGGCGGTCCCGTCGTTCGGGTCGTCCGGGGCGTCGTCGGCCGCGCCGTCGCCGGCGCGCTCGCCGCCCGCGTGGAACTCGGGGCGAGCGTAGTCGTTCGCCACCGCCACGTCCGCGAGCGTCCGGAGCACGTCGAGGTCGGCGAGGGCGTCCGCGACGGCCTGAATCCGGGCCGATTCGGTCGCCACCTCGGCGCGCACCTCGCAGAACAGGTCGTATTCGAGGGCGTCGGCGCGGTCCGAGGCGCGGAGAATCTCGTCCTCGCGCTCCTTCAGTTCGGGCGTGTAGAACCGCTCGGAGTTCTTCAGCGTCTGGCGGCGCTGGTAGTCGTCGGGGACGCGGTCGAGGTTCGGGTTCGTCACCTCGATGTAGTAGCCGTGGACCTGATTGTAGCCGACTTCCAGCGAGTCGATGCCGGTGCGCTCCTGCTCTCTGGCTTCGAGGTTCGACACCCACTCGCGGCCCGCCTCGGCGGTGCCGCGGACCTCGTCCAGCTCGGCGTCGAAGCCGTCGGCGATGACGCCGCCCTCGGTAATCTCCTGCGGCGGGTCGGAGACGACCGCGTCGCCGACGAGGTCGCGCACGTCTTCGAGTTCGTCCAGCGAGTCGCGCAGGTCCGAAAGGAGGTCGGAATCGGTTCCGGCGAGCGCCTCGCGGACCTTCGGCACCCGGTCGAGCGTCGTCTTCAGCGAGCGCAGGTCGCGGGCGTCGGCGCGCTCGCGGGAGACGCGGGCGACCAGCCGTTCGAGGTCGTACACCGACGAGAGGTGTTCTCGGAGGTCGGCGCGGGCCAGCGCGTCGTCGCAGAGGGCCTCGACGGCGTCCAGTCGCGCCTCGATTCGGTCGCGGTCGACGAGCGGGCGGCGGAGCCACGCCTCCAGTCGGCGGCGGCCGAGCGCGCAGGCCGTCTCGTCGAGGACCGAAAACAGCGTGCTCCCGGCGCGGGCGCTCCGCGACTCGAACAGTTCGAGGCTTCTGATGGCCGTCGCGTCGAGCTGGAGGAACTCGCGGGGGTCGAACCGCGTGACGCGGGTGACGTACGCCAGTTTCGAGTCGCCCTGTGCGTACTCGGCGTAGGCGAGCGCCGCGCCGACCGCCCGGAGTTCGGCGTCCGATTCGACCACGGCGTCCGGCCGGGGCGCGTAGGCCGACAGCGTCTCGCGGGCCGCGTCGGCGTCGAACGCCCCCGGCTCGAACGGCGTCTCCATCGGGTCGAACGAGAGGTCCGGGAGGTCGCAGTCGGGACCGACGACGAGTTCGGCGGGCGCGAGGCGCTCCAGTTCTTCGAGCGCCAGCGCGCGGTCGGCCCCGGTGACGAGGCACTCGCCGGTCGAGACGTCCACGACGGCGAGGCCGTAGGTGTCGCTCTGGGTGTCGTCGTCGCTTCCGTTCTCTCCCCCGCTCCCGCCCCGAGCGACCGCACCGAGGTAGGTCGCCCGCCCGGCGTCGAGTAGTTCCTCGTCCACGACGGTGCCGGGCGTGATGAGTTGGGTGACCGCGCGGTCGACGAGGCCGGACGCCTCCTCGGCGTCTTCGACCTGCTCCGCGAGCGCGACCCGGTAGCCGGCGTCGAGGAGGCGTTCGAGGTAGCCCGCGGCGTTGTCGATGGGGATGCCGGCCATCGGCCACGTCCCGGTGGAGTCCTCGCGCTGGGTCAGCGTCACCTCGCAGGTGCGGGCGACGGCCTCCGCCGCGCCGCAGAACGCCTCGTAGAAGTCGCCGACCTGAAACAGCACGACGGCGTCGTCGTGTTCCTCGCAGAGGTCGGCGTACTGCGAGAGCATCGGCGTCAGGTCGTCCCGCACTGCCAGCATCTCCGGCGGCGCGCCGTACACCGCCTCCCGCTGGGCGTCCGCGTTCATACTCACACCCGGGTCGCCGAGCGATAAAAACGCCCGGGAACGGCCCGGTCGCCGCCGTCCGCGCGAACCGCCAGCCCGCGACTGAGGCGTGTGGACACCCAGCAAGGTTAGGTAGGCCGAGGCAATACTAACACGCAGAGACCCGTCGGCGGTGCGGACAGTCGGCGGGGCATCCGGGATATCAATGACTGATGCACATGCAGACGCCGACTTCGACTCCGCGCCCTCGGTCGAGGCGGTGTCGGACCTCGCGACACGAATCTCCGAGAACGTCGAACGGGTCATCGTCGGCCACCACGACGCCATCGAAGACATCATCGTGGCGCTGTTCGCCCGCGGCCACCTCCTGTTGGAGGACGTGCCGGGCGTCGGCAAGACGATGCTCGCCCGCGCCATCGCCACCTCGATAGAGGGTTCGTTCGAGCGCATCCAGTTCACGCCCGACCTCCTCCCGTCCGACGTGACGGGCGTGAACGTGTTCAACCAACAGACCAGCGAGTTCGAGTTCCGCGAGGGACCGGTGTTCGGGAACGTCGTCCTCGGCGACGAGATAAACCGCGCGCCGCCGAAGACGCAGGCCGCGCTCCTCGAAGTCATGGAGGAGCTACAGGTGACTGTCGACGGCGTCACCCGCCGCGTCCCCGACCCTTTCACCGTCATCGCCACGCAGAACGACGTGGAACCCGACCGGACGTACGACCTCCCGCTGGCCGAACTCGACCGGTTCATGAAGAAGATTCACCTCGGCTACCCGAACGAGGCCGAAGAGACGGAACTGCTCGGCCGCGTCTCCGGCCACCACCCCATCGAGTCGCTCGAACCCGTCGCGTCGGCCGGCGACGTGCGCGACGCCCGCGAGCGCATCCTCGACGTGACGGTGAGCGAGCCGGTCCGCCGCTACGTCTCTCGGCTCGCCGCCGACACCAGAGCGCGCGCCGACCTCGGCGTGAGCCCCCGCGGCTCCATCGCGCTCGTCCGCGCCGCGCAGGCCCGCGCCGCCCTCGACGCCCGCGACTACGTCGTCCCCGACGACGTGCAACGCGAGGTGCGGAGCGTCTGGGCCCACCGCATCCGGACGACCGACGAGCGCGCCGGTCGCGACGTGGTCGAGCGGGCGATCGACACCGTCGCGGTCGAGTGAGACCGATGAGGCTCACGCTCCGCGGCTGGGTCGCGGTCGCGGTCGTGGTCGCCGGCGTCGCCAACGCCGTCGCCTACGGCCCGCGAGCGCTCAACGCCGTCGTCGTCCCGGTCGCCGTCGGCCTCGCCGTCGGCGCGGTGCAGGTCTGGCGCGTCTCGCCGCCCCGAGCCGAGCGCGTCGCGCCCGACGACGGCTTCCCCGGCGAGACGCGCACCGTCTCGCTCGATATCGACGCCGACAGGCCGTTTCCGGCGACCGTTTCCGACGCCCTCTCTTCCGGCCTCGACGGCGACACCGCGGTTGACGCGGTCGTCGGCGACGGCCGCGTCGACTACGAGGTGACCTACCGCGACCGCGGGCCGGCGACGCTCGGCCCGGCGACCGTCGTCGCCCGCGACATCCTCGGCCTGTTCTCGAAGTCGTTCACCGCCGGCGGGACGACCGAGGTGCTCGTCTTCCCGCGGGTCCGGTCGCTCGGCGTGGCGGCCCGCCGCGACCTCTCGACGCTCGCCGACGCGGGGCGAACCGACGAGCGCGCCGAGTTCGACCGCCTGCGCGAGTACGTCCCCGGCGACCCGCTCCGCGACATCCACTGGAAGTCGAGCGCCAAGTCCGGCGACCTCGTGGTGAAGGCCTACGACGACCGGGTCACGGCCGACGCGGTGCGCGTCTCGGTCGGCGCGACCGACGGCCACGAGGACGACGCGGCGGAGGCGGCCGCGACGCTCTGCTGTGCGCTCCTCGACGCCGGCGTTCCGGTCAACCTCACCTCGCCCGAGGGAGTCGTCGAGGCGACGCCGGGCGACCGACGGCGCGTCCTCGGCCACCTCTCGCGGCTCCGTCCGGGGTCGGTCCCCGACGAGACCGCCGAGGTCGTCGTCAACGGCGACGCCGGGAAGACGCGCGTCGCGCTCGGCGGCCGCGAGACCACGTTCGACCGCCTGCGCGCCGACGGCGATGCGGTGGGTGGCTCGACCCCGAACCCGGCGAGTCCCGCCGGGGGCCGCGGTGCCGACTCGGGGGTGTCGGCGTGACGGTCGCCGGCGAGTCGGCGTCGGCTGATTCGGCCGGCTCGACGAACACCGTCTTCGGCGTCCCCGCGGGCCTCCTCGCGGCGGCGGCCTCGCTGGTCCTCATCGGCGCGTTCCTCGCGGTCGTCTACGACATCACGAACGTCGTGGGTCGCCGCGACCAGTTCGTCCTCCTCGCGGCGGGGACGCTCGCCCTCGCCACCGTCGTGGGGTGGACGCTCCGCCCCAGATACGCGCTCGGCCTCGCGGTTCTCATCGCCGGCGGCGGCTTCGCGGCGTACTTCCTCGCGCTCCCCGAGAGCCAGGTCGCGTTGCTCTCGCCGGAGCGCCTCTTGGCCGACACGTTCGCGCTCCTCAGCGGCCTCTCGGCGCTCCGGCTCCTGTCGGCCGACGTGTGGGCGCTCGCGGTGACGCCCGGGCCGGTGTTCCTCGCGTGGTACCTCGCGGTCCGCGGGCGAATCGCGCCGGCCGTCGCGGTCGCCGGGGGCGGCCTCGGCCTGTTCGTCCTCACGACCGACGCCTCGGGGACGCTCACGCTCCTCGGCGTCGGCGCGGGCATGGCCGCGGTCGGCCTCGACGGCATCGACCGCTTCGGGAGTGCCGGCGGCCAACTCGACGTGTTGACGGTCGTCCTCGCCGCGATGGTCGTGCTGTCGGCCACCGTCACGGTCCTCCCCGGCGCGGGCGGGTCGCCGGTCATCGCCGACGGCGGCGTGGCCGAACAGCCGACCGTCGAGGCCAGCCTCGTGAGCGCGGACGACCGCATCTCCGTCGTCGGGAGCATCAGCCTCTCGCCGCAGGTCCGCTTCGAGGTCCAGAGCACGTCGCCGGACTACTGGCAGACGGCGACGTTCGACCGCTACACCGGCGACGGCTGGGTCAGGACCGGCGACACCCGCGACTACGAGGGCGGCCGGTTGGCCGGTCCCGAGGGACCGTCGCGGCTGGTCCGCCAGACCGTCACGCCGGCGACGCCGCTCGATTCGATGCCCGCGGCGTGGCGGCCCGTCGCCGTCTCCGGCGACATCGAAAACGAGACGCTCGTCACCCAGCAGGGGAACCTCCGCCCCGACCGGGCCGTCGAAATCGGCGAGACCTACAACGTCACGAGCGCCGTCCCGCAGTACACCGCGGCGTCGCTCCGGCGGACGGGAACCGACTACCCCGACGAGATACGCGAGCGGTATCTCGCGCTCCCCGACAGCACGTCCGACCGCGTCCGCGACCGCGCCGCCGAGATAGCGGGCGACGCGGAGACGCCCTACGACAAGGCCGTCGCGGTCGAGGAGTGGCTCGAAGCCAACAAGGAGTACTCCCTTCGGGTGTCCCGACCCGACGGCGACATCGCCGAGTCGTTCCTCTTCGAGATGGACGCCGGCTACTGCACCTACTACGCCTCGACGATGGTGGTGCTCCTCCGCTCGGAGGGCGTCCCCGCGCGGTTCGTCACCGGCTACACGACCGGCGAGCGCGTCGGCGGCGACCGCTACGTCGTCCGCGGCCTCGACTCCCACGCGTGGGTCGAGGTCTACTTCGAGGACACCGGCTGGGTGCGCTTCGACCCAACGCCCGCCGGTCCCCGGCAGGACGCGGAGTCGACGACGCTCAGCGACGCCCGCGACGAGGGCCAGACGGGCGTCGACACCAACGAGACGAACGTCGAGTCCAACGAGACAGAACAGCCCACGACGACCGCGACCGACACCGAGACGCCGACCGAAGACGGAAACGAGACGAACGTGACGCCCGCCGGCGGTAGCCCGCCGGGTCCCAGCATCGACGAGCGCCTCGGCGTCACGCCGACGGGCGACGGCGCGGTCGACGACGACGAGGGCGGCGGCCTCGTCCCCGAGATGCCGTCTCGGGAGACGATTCTCGTCGGTCTCGTCGGCCTCCTCGGCGTCGTCGCCGGCGTCAGGCGGACCCGGCTCCCGGCGCACCTCCGGTTTGCGACCGCGGCGTATCAGCGGCGCACCGACTCGCCGGCCGACGACGTGTTCCGCGCGTACGACCGCCTCGAACTCGCCCTCGAACGCGAGTACCGGCCGCGTCGCCCCGGCGAGACGGTCAGGTCCTACCTCGACTCGCTCTCCCGCGTCGGCGTGGACGAGCGGACCCGACAGGTCGGGAGACTCTACGAGCGCGCGAAGTACGGCGACGGCGTCACCCGGGCCGACGCCGACGAGGCGGTTGCCGCGGCGAACGCCGTCGTCCGCGCCCGTCTGCCGCTCGTCAGACGCTGGACGGACTGAGAGCGCGAAGAACCGCGTCACTTTTTCTGCGTGCGCTCGCACGAACGGGCAATGGCGACACGAGACGCTGTCTTCGCAGTCCTGTGTGCCGCCCTCTGTGTGCTCGCCGTGGTCGCGCCGACCGCGGTCGCACAGGAGGCCCCCGCGAGCGGTCCGGGCGTCGAGCCGCTCGTCCAGCAGGGCGTCGAACCGGACAGCACGCGAATCGTCGTCGACGTCTCCGAGAACGGCGACGCCCGCTGGGAGATTCAGTACTGGACCCGCCTCGACGACGAGAACACCACCGAGGCCTTCCAGTCGCTCCGGGACGACGTGCGTGCCAACCCCGACGACTACACCTCGGCGTTCGCCGAGCGCATCGCCTCGACCGTCGGGGCCGCGGAGAACGCCACCGGCCGGGAGATGGCCGCGACGAACGTCTCGGTCTCGGCGGAGACGCGGTCGCTCCCCGACAGCTTCGGGGTCGTCTCCTACTCCTTCGAGTGGTCCAACTTCGCGGGGGTCGACGGCGACCGCCTCGTCGTCGGCGACGCCATCGAGGGCTTCTTCCTCGACAGTAGCTCCCGGCTCATCCTCTCGTGGCCCGACGACTACGGCGCGACGACCGTCGAACCCGCGGGCGACGAGACGCGCGAGCACACGGTCATCTGGCGCGGCTCCCAGACCGAGTTCGTCTCGGGCGAGCCGAGCGTCGTCCTCGAACGCGGCGCGGGCGGGCCGGGGACGACGGCGACGGCGTCGCCGACCCCGACGCCGGCCGGCTCGGAGACGCCCGCCGCCGGCGACGACCCGTTCCCGACGACGACCGCGCTCGTCGCGGTCGTTCTCGTCGCTCTCGTCGGTGCCGGCGCGCTCTACCTCCGCTCGCGGGGCGCGCTCGGCGGCGGCGACGGCGATGCAGACGCGACCGGCGCGGCCGGCGGGACGGACGCCGTCGCGCCCGGCGAGGCGACTTCCGCGAGCGCTGGCGACGCCGACTCGGAGCCGGCGGGCGACAACGCCGCGGCCGCGGCGAGCGCCGGGGCCGGTGCCGGTGCCGGAGCCAACGCGAGCGCGTCCGAGGACGAGTCAGACGCGGGCGACGGCGGCGGCGAGTCGAGTCCGCCGCCGGAACTCCTCAGCAACGAAGAGCGCGTCCTCCGGCTCATCGAGTCCCGCGGGGGCCGCATCAAGCAACAGGAGGTCGCCGGCGCGCTCGACTGGACCGACGCGAAGACGAGCAAGGTCGTCCGCGGGATGCGCGACGAGGGGACCATCGAGGGCTTCCGCCTCGGCCGCGAGAACGTCCTCCGCCTGCCGGAAGACGACGAGGGCGCGGACGCGGGCGACGGCGACGCGGAAGGAGTATAAATTTCTTACGACCGTTTCGGTCGGTGGACGGTCCCTAATCGGAAGACGGCGTCGCCCCGAACGCGGCTCTCAAACTGCCGTTGACTGGGGTTGATTCGGGGGCACGACCGCACGCTTATATCGGAACGGGGTTCCAAAGCGGGAGTGATGAGTCGACGAACCGCTGTGCTCGCCGTCGCCGCCGCCGTGTTGCTGGCGACGGTGGGCGCACCGCTCGCTCTCGCCGCCCCGGCCGGACCGACAGGAACGACGGCCGCGGCCACCGATGGCTCGGTCGCCGCGCCCGTCGCACAGACGACCGCGAACGACAGCGCGACCAACGACACGGCGGCCAACGACAGCGCCGCGTCGTCGGAGACGCTTCCCGGTCAGCGCCTGTCCGCCGTCATCGGCGTGCAGGGCTCCGAGACCAACGGCGAACTCGAACGCCGCACCTTCGAGGCGCGCTTCACCAAGGCGAACTCGAACGCTTCGAAGGCCGCGGTCGTTGCCACGCAGGTCGACACGGTCCGCGAGCGCCTCACCGAACTCGAACAGCGCAGGGACCGCCTCGAAGCCCAGCGCGAAAACGGGACGCTCTCTGAGGGACAGTACCGCGCGCGACTGACCCAGACGGTCGCCGACATCGAGCGCACCCGGAGCATGCTGAACCGGACGGCCGACGCCGCCTCGACGGTCCCCGCAGAGGACCTCTCGGCGCGCGGCGTCGAGACGGCCGAACTCGACAGGCTTCGCACGAACGCCAGCGAACTCACCGGTCCCGAAGTGGCCGAAATCGCCCGCGGAATCGCGGGGAACCCCGGCAAGGGCATCGGCCGCGAGCGCGCCGCAAACGAGACGGGAACCGACAACGGCGGACAACCGGACGACCCGGGACGGGACGGTGCCCCGGGAAACTCGCGTTCCGAGGCGAGCGGCCGCGCCGATGACGTTCGCGCCGACGCCGGCAACGCATCCAACGGCAATGCGCCCAACAGCAACGCGCCCAACGGGAACGCATCCAACGGCAACGCGACTGATGGGAACGCGGCCGACGGAAACGGGACTGGCGCGACCGGCGACGCGTCCGAGCGCGCCTCGGACGGTCCCGACCGCGGCAACGCCCCCGAGACGCCGCCCGGCAACGACAAGCGCGCGAGGGACGCCGACGGGAACGGCCCCGCCGCGGACACTGACGACGGGCAGTCCGACACCGACGGCACCGACCCGACCGACGACGTGACGGCGGACGGCGACTCGGAAACGTCGTCCACGGGCGACTCGGGCGCTTGAGGCCGGGGACGGCGACCCCGCCTCCCGATACTGTTTAATATCCCCATCCTGTAGACCCACACTGTAATGTCGGAAGTCTGCTCGACGTGCGGGCTCCCTGAAGAGCTCTGCGTCTGCGAGGACGTGGCGAAAGAGTCTCAGGAGATAGTCATCCGCATCGACGAGCGCCGCTACGGAAAAGAGGTTACAGTCATCGAGGGATTCGACCCGAGGGACGTCGACATGGACAGCCTGTCGTCGGACCTCAAGTCGAAGTTCGCTTGCGGTGGAACCGTCGAAGACGATTCCATCGAACTCCAAGGCAACCACCGCGGCCGCGTGGAGGACTTCCTCCGCGAAAAGGGGTTCAACGTCGCGTGACCGACCTCTGAGTTAGCCCGCCGTCGAGATTTTTCGAGCGAGTCAGCGCGCGCGAGCCGTTAGTCCGCCAATTCCACGCCTTTGGTCTCCAGTCGCGTCACCGTCCAGCGACGCCGCCGCTCAGCTCCGCTCGTCGCCGTTTGCGCCCGTGTCGAGACCCTCTTCGAGCGGGCCGTCCCACGCCGCGAGCCCGCCGGCCATGCTCTCGATGCGGGCGTCTTCGGTCCCCTCGTAGGCCGAAAGCAGGCGGACGGCCTGCACGCTCGCCTCGCCCCGCGGGCAGACGGCGACGACGTGTTCCGCGCCCGCGACGCGGTCGAGGTGCGAGACGAGGTTCGCAAGCGGGACGTTGATGCTCCCCGGCACGTGCCCGAGCGCGAACTCCGCCTCCGTGCTCACGTCCACGACGAGCGGCGGGTCCTCGCCGTCGAGGAGTTCCGCGACCGCCTCGGGCGAGATTTCGTCGACCATGCTACAGCAGGCCCTCGTCGCGGGCGAGGAGCACGCCCTCGACGGTCGCGTCGTTCGTCGGCGGTTCGGTCGCCCGCTCGATGGCCTCCTCGACGGGGACGGCGCGGACCGAGAGGAACTCGTTGTCGTCGAGGTCGCGCTCGACCGGCGTGAGGCCCTCGGCGAAGACGAAGCCGCGGCGGTGCCGGAGGACGCCCGTCGAACACCACACGTCGCCGATGACCGACGCCGAGTCGGCGGCGAAGCCGGTCTCCTCGCGGAGTTCGCGCAGTCCGGCGTCGGTGAACGACTCGCCCCTTTCGACGACGCCCGCGGGGAGTTCGAGCTGAGTCTGGCGGATGTTCGGCCGGTACTGCTCGACGAAGACGACGTGGTCGTCCGCGACCGCGACGACGACGACCGCGGTCGCCAACTCGGCCCAGTAGTAGCGCTTCGTGGTCCCGTTGGGCTGTTCGACGAGGTCGTAGCCGCCGGTGAACCAGCCGGTGTCGTACTCGATTTCGGATTCCAGCACGGGCCACTCGGGGTCGGGCAGGCGCTCGTGTCGGCGGCCGTCGTCGGTCATCGGTCCGCTCCGGTCGCGCCCCTCTCGGAACCTGCCCCACTACTGTCGTCCTCGGATTCCTCGCCGAGGAGCGCGTCGCGGTAGACGCGGCCGAAGGCGTTCCGTCGGAGGGTGCTGACGGCGGCGTCCTCCTCGTTTTGGAACGTCGTCGCCAGCACCGTCTCGGCGAAGGGGACCGCGTGCCACGCGACGCGCTCTACGTCGGGGTTGCCGAGTTCGACGAGTTCGTACTCCTCGTGGGCCGCGCGCCAGTCGTCGAACTCGGCGCGCGTGCCGACCGTGACCGAAAGCGACTCGGCGAAAAGCGCGTTCCGGACGGTCTCGATTACGTCGCCGGTCACGCGCTCTCGGTACTCCTCGCGGTCGAACTCCATCGCCTTGGCCGTCTCGCGGACGACCACCTGTGCGGTCGGTCCGACGCGGTCGAAGGCGGCCTCGGCCTCGTCGAGCGACGCCGGCGCAATCGTCCCGTGGGTTTCCATCGCCAGTCGGTTCGGGGCCCGGACTTACGACTCTTTCCTGTCGGTGTCGTCGTCGCTCTCCTCGCCGCGGTCGTCGGCATCGGAGCCGGCGCCGCGGTCGTCGCCCTCCCGCGGCGCGTCATCGGTCTCGCCGTCATTGGTCTCGCCGTCTTCGCCGTCCTCGCCGTCGTCCGCGACCATCTCGCGGGTGAGCGACCGCGCCTCCTCGAAAATCTGCGCCGCGTCGCCCGACAGCGACTGCGACCCGCCGGAGCCGCCGAACGGTTGCGGCTGTCGGTCGGGGATGTCGTGGTCGTGTTCCTGTCCGTGCGCGTGGCCGTGTCCGTGACCGCCGGTGCGGTCGACCGTGTCCTCGAACACCTCGTCGAACTCGCGTTCCTCGGCGAGGTCGGAGACGAGCGGGCCGAGCGAGTCGGCGTTCAGGTCGGCCCACTCGGGGGCGTGTTCGTCCAGCCACGTCTCGTGGTCGTCGCCGTGGACGATGGCCTGTAACGCGAGGTGGTTCGCGAGGTGCGTCTCGTCGCGTTGCGGCGCGTCGCAGACCGGACAGGCGTATCCCATACCCTCCGGTAGCGGCTCTGTGTACCAAAACCCGTCGCACTCTCGCGTCGCCCCGCGTCGCGGTGCGGCGCATCGCGTCGGCGTCGGTCGTCGAAGAAATGCGGCCGCGTCGCCCGCGTGGTGATGGTGGTGGGTGGGTCGCGGGCGAGCGGCCGTCACGGCGCCGCGTTTGGGCGCCGCGTCCTGTGGTGGTGTGGTGGTGTGGTGATACCGATTCGTTCGTGTGTCGATGCGTCAGGCGGACGTGACGATAACCGTTCCGTCGGCCCAGACGGTCACGTCGCAGGCGGCGTACCGAAACCCGATTCGACCGCGCGAGGGCGCTACCGACCCGCGAGTGCCGCCGTCGGTCACCGGTACCCGCGCCGGCGGAGCGAACAGTTGACACAGCGCGTCGGGGTCGATAGCCTCGGACAGCGGTGGGAGGTCGATGGCGTCCACGCCTCTCAGTTGGGCGGTCGCGGTGACGACGGTCACCGCGAGGGTGTCTCGTCCGCCCCAATCGTGTCTGGCGACGACCTCGTCGGTCGTCCCCGTATTCCATCCCACATCGTTGCCCGGTAACACGCGAGTTTCGTCCATGGTTCGGTTCGCGTCGGCGCCTCGCCGACACCCGTGCCGACGACGCTCGGGGATATATCGGTCTCTGCTATCCAACTAGTGGTGGCGCGCGCGCCACCTCTAGGTACCTAGAACCGAACCTGAACAGCAGTTGGTATCGATGGTCTGCACGTGGCACGCCCTCACTCGAAGACCCGTTCGACCAGCTTTCGCTCGGCCGCGCGCAGGTGGTACTGGTAGGTCGGCGCGCTGATGTCGAACGTCTCGGCGAGCGTCTCGGCGGTACTGCGGCGCGGCCACTCGTAGAAGCCGGCGAGGTGGGCCGCCCGAATCGACTCGTGTTGCCGACTCGTCCACGCCTCCCGCATCTCGGCGGCAAACGTCTGCGGTGACTCGGCACCGGCGGCGGTCCGCCGCGAGAGCAGACTCGTCCCGGGGTAGTTCGCGTCGAGCGCGTCGACGAACGACCGGACGCGGATTCGCTCGGGGACCTCGGCGGTGAGCGTGGTCTGGGTCGGCGTCGCGTCGAGCGCCCGTAGCGTCGCCTCCGAGGCGTACAGCGTCTCGAACAGCGACTCCCGCGGGAGGCGGAGTTCGAACAGCGACCCAGAGTCGTCGGTCGAGACGTGGCGCACGCGCGTCGCGATGTCCCGCCCCGCGGCGACGACGTCCTCGGGCGCCGCGTCGCTGGCGACGAACGCGATGACCGAGCCGTCGGACTGCGGGATGACGCCGCCGAGGCTCACCGCCTCGCCGACCCGCCGGGCGAGCCGCGATATCGACAGTCGGTCGCCGCCGAGCCGTATCTGCACGTCCGCCCGGCGCTCGGTCAGCATGGCGTCGGCGCGCCCCGTGGCCGCGAGCGCGTAGCCGACCGCCTCCCCCAGTTCGGAGAGCAGACCGTCGTCGTCTTCGAACGTTTCCGAGTTGGTCGCGTGGACGACGAACACCGCCTCCACCCGGTCGTCGGCGACCGCGGGGATGACCGCGATGGCGCGGAACCCGTAGCTGAGCGCGTCGCCGCGGTGGTCTGCCCACGCGGGGTCGTCGAGCACGTCCGCTATCACCTGCATCTCTCGGCTCTCGATGGCGGCTTCGAGGAGCGAAAACAGCGGCTCCGCGGTCGCCACCTCCCCCAGTCGGTCGGCGTAGGCGGTGTCCGCGCCGTGGACCGCGTCGCTCGGCGGGCGGTACGTCTCGTCGACGTCGCTGGCCTCGGCGTGCCAGACGACGGCCACGCCGTCGACGTCGACGAGGTGTTCGGCGACGGCCGACAGCGCCTCGCCGCGGGTCGGCGCGCGGATGAGCGACCGGTTGATACTCCGGATGGTCGCGTTGATTCGGTCGAGTCGCGTGAGCGCCTCGTTTTGGGCTTCGAGCCGGCTGTCGCGCTCGCGGAGCTCCGCCTCGGCGTCGATTCGGTCGAGCAACTCCTCGACGGTCGCCGACAGCAGATTCACGAGCTCCACGTCGACTTCGTTCGGCGCGACGGTGCCGGGGTGGCCGGTGACGAGCACGCCGTGGCGACCCAGCGGCGCGGCGATGACGCGCTCGACGCCGTCGACGACGCCCCCGTCGGGCGCGAGTTCGACCACGCGGACGTCGCCGGAGACGAACGCGTCCCAGACGCCGCCGTGGTCGAGCCCGCCCTCGAACGGCTTGTCGCCGAGCCCGGTCCCGGCCGCGCCCACGCGGACGAGGCTCGTGTCCGACTCGTCGAAGACGTACAGCTCCGTCCGGGCGTCGCCGAGCACCTCGTCGCAGGCGTCGACCGTCGCCCGGAGGACCGCCTGTCTGTCGGTCGCGCCCATCATCTCGCGGGTCCGGTCGTGGAGGGTCGCGAGCAGTCGCTCGTAGCGGTGTCGCTTCGTCACGTCGCGGAGGACGCCGACGGAGCCGATTTCCTCGCCGCAGACCACGAGCGGCGTCCGGTGGTTCTCGACGCGGACGACCTCGCCGTCGGGCGTCCGGAGTTCGAACTCGACGATGCCCCGCGACGTGGCCGCGAACGCCTCGTCGCTCCCGTCTGTCGGGGTCGCGTTCTCGGCGAGCAGGCTCGTCGGCGAGCCGATGACGCGGTCGCGGTCGAGTCCGGTGAGCCGCTCGAACGCCGGGTTGACCGCCGCGAACCGCTCCTCGTCGTCCAGCGCGTACACCGCGTCGGCGACGGCCTCGACCATCCGCCCGTACTGCTCGGCTTCGGCCTCGCGTTCCAACTGCTCCGTGATGTCGGTGAAGTAGACCGAAAGCCCCGTCTCGGAGGGGTACGCCCGAACCGCGTACCACGTTTCGAGGCGGTCGTAGTAGGTCTCGAACGTCGCGGGCTCCTGTCGTTCCATCGCGCGCTCGAACCCCTCGCGGAAGACGGCAGTCTCGGGGACAGAGTCCCAGATGCGCGTCCCCAGCACCGCCGCGGCGGACATCCCGAGCCCGTGTTCGGCCGTCGAGTTGACGTAGGTGACCCGCCAGTCCGCGTCGAACCCCATCACCGCCTCGTCCATCCGCTCTAAGACCTCAGAAAGCGCGCTTTTGAGCTCGTGGCGCTCGGTCGCCGCGCCGACGACGGCCGCGATGTTCTCCAAGAACAGCACGTCGTCGTCGGAGAACCGCCCGCGGGCGACGGCGTGGGCGGTGATGACTCCCCACCGAGTCCCGTCCCCGCCGATGGCCGCGCTCATCCCGCTTTTCGGCCCCGACGCCCCCGCGTCGTCCGCGGGCTCGAAGCGCTCGTCGGCGTCGGCGTCGTCGACGAGCGTCGAGCGCCCGGTCCGGTACGTCTCGGCCGCCTGCGTCCCCTCGGTCGCGGTGGGGCCGCGACCCCGACTCGCCGACCAGCCCGCGGCGGCGGCGACCCGAAACGCGCCGTCGTCGAGGCCCTCGAACACCGTGACCGAGTCCGCCCCGAGCACGTCGCGGACCCGGTGTGCGGCGTGGTCGAGCGTCGAGTCGAGGTCGACGGCGGTCAGCGCCCGGGTGCCCACCTCGGAGACGACGCGCTGTTGCTCGATGCGGTCTCTGTGGTCGCGCGCGAGGGTGTACTCGCCGAGCGCCCGCTCGACGCGGGCGGCCACCCACGACATCGTCCCCGGGTCGCCGTCGCGGACGACGTAGTCCGTCGCGCCGGCGTCGACCGTGCGCGCCGCGACCTCGCTGTCGGCGGCGACGACGACGACGGGAACGTCGAGGCCCTGCGCGTAAACGTCGCGGACGAACGCCGCCTCGTCGCCGGCCGCCGTGGGCGCGGTGAGAACGACACACGAGACGGCCGCCGAGGCGGAGACGAGTTCCGCGCGCGCCGCGGCGGGGGTGCGGACGTGGCGGACGGCCGTCGCTTCGCCGACCGACGACAGCGCCGAGTCGAGGGCCGCCACGAACTCGTCGTCGTCACTCACACAGAGCACGGTGGGGGACGGTAACACAACTCGTGTACGTGGCTTGCCCTGATAAGCCCTCGTTCGGCCGCGTTCGGTCCTGTCAGCCGCTTTGCCACTCGGCCATGTCGAGGACCATGATGTAGGCGTCCTCGCCGTCGCCGTAGTAGCTCGGCACCCGGCGGGCGGGGTCGAAGCCGAGGCTCCGGTAGAGCCCGATGGCGGGCTCGTTCGAGGCGCGCACTTCGAGTTTCACGACCGCCGCGCCCGCGATGGCCATCGCCGTCAGCGACTGGACGAGCAACCGCCGCCCGAGGCCGTTCCCGCGGGCCGCCGGACGGACCGCGAGGTCCTTGACGTGGCCGATGTCGTTGCCGTGATTCGGCATCACGTCGGCGACGACGTAGCCGAGCACCTCGCCCCCGCGGACGGCGACGAGGAACGCCGGCTCGTCGACGAACAGCTCGAACGCGGAGTACGGCCACGGCTCGGAGAAACAGGTCCGCTCGATGCGGAGCACGTCGAGGAGGTCCGCCCGGTCGACCCGCCGGACGACAACGTCGTCGGCGAGCGCGTCGTCGAACGCCGTCACGCACGGCGCTACGTGGTTGGCACGCAAAAGCCCGACGGCACGGGGCCGCGAGGGCGCAATCGGGCCGGCGGGAGGACGCTCACGGGAGCGGCCGGTGCGACCCTCGGCTCGCGCGATGGCCGCCGCTCGCCGGGCGAAAAAGTGAGAAGGTGGTTGGTCGCGCTCAGTCGTCCGCGGGGGCGGCGCCGCCCTCGGCCTGCTGTTTCGTGAGGGGGAGCTTGCCGCCGGCGGTGAGGATACGACGCTCGCGCTCGGAGGCGTGCAGGTTCGCCGTCGCTTCCCAGTCGTCGTTCACGCGGATGGTGAACTCTTCCTGGCCGGATTCGACGGCTTCGGCAACGTCGTCGACGATTTCGACGTCGTCGCCCTGTTCGATCTTCTCGTAGGTCTCCTCGTCGATGGCGAGGGGGACGATACCGAAGTTGAACAGGTTCGCCTTGTGGATGCGAGCGAACGACTGCGCGAGGACGGCCTCGATGCCGAGGTACATCGGACACATCGCGGCGTGTTCGCGGGAGGAGCCCTGACCGTAGTTCTCGCCCGCGACGAGGACGCCGGTGCCGGCTTCCTTGGCGCGCTGGGCGAACGTCTCGTCGACGCGCGAGAGCGTGAAGTCCGAGAGGCGCTCGATGTTCGAGCGGAACTTGAGGATGTCGGACGTCGCCGGGATGATGTGGTCGGTCGTGATGTTGTCCTCCATCTTCAGGAGGGTCTCACCCGAGATGTTCGAGCCGAGGGGGTCCTGCAGGGGAACTTCGCCGATGTTCGGGCCCTTGATGAGCTCGTCGTCGATGGCGTCTTCGGCGTAGATGAGGTCCGTCTTCGAGCCGTCGTACTTCTCGGGGAGCTCGACGCCGGGCGCGTCGAGGTCACCGAGTTCGTCGGCGAGGTCGCGCGGGTCGATGATTTCGCCCTTGAGCGCCGCGGCGGCGGCGACCTGCGGCGAGCAGAGGTAGACGTTGTCGTCTTCGATACCGGAGCGACCCTCGAAGTTGCGGTTGAAGGTGCGAAGCGAGATGGAGTCGGAGGCGGGCACGTGGCCGATACCGATACACGGACCACAGGTCGCCTCGGAGACGTTGACGCCGGCGGCCATCATCTCTGCCGTCCAGCCCTGCCGGGCGAGAATCTCGCCGGCCTGCTTCGAACCGGGTGCGACGATCATCTCGAGGTGCTTTGCGACTTCGCGACCCTCGAACATCTTCGCGGCCGGGAGGATGTCCTCGTAGCCGCCGTTCGTACAGGAACCGACGAGGACCTGTTCGACCTTCTCGCCGGCGACTTCGCGGACGGGAACGACCTTGTCCGGCATCGACGGGCAGGCGATGAGCGGTTCGAGGTCGCCGAGGTCGATGACGATTTCGTCGGCGTACTCGGCGTCGTCGTCGGCCGTCAGCTCGACGTACTCGTCGCCGCGACCCTGGCGTTCGAGGTAGTCTTTGGTCTTCTCGTCGGTCTCGAAGAGCGACGAGGTGGCACCGAGTTCGGTCCCCATGTTGGTGATGGTGGTTCGCTCGGGCACGCTGAGCGACTCGGCACCGGGGCCGGTGTACTCGAACACCTTGCCGACGCCGCCCTTGACGGTCTCGCGGCGGAGCATCTCGAGGATGACGTCCTTCGCGGAGGACCACTCGGGGAGTTCGCCTTCGAGGCGGACGTTCACGACTTCCGGCATCTCGACGTAGTACGCGCCGCCGCCCATGGCGACGGCGATGTCGAGGCCGCCCGCACCGATGGCGAGCTGGCCGAGGCCGCCGGGGGTCGGCGTGTGGGAGTCCGAGCCGAGGAGCGTCTTGCCGGGCGCGGCGAAGTTCTCCTTGTGGACGTTGTGGCAGATACCGTTGCCGGGGCGGGAGAAGTGGGCACCATATGTCCCGGCCGCGGAACGGAGGAAGCGGTGGTCGTCCGTGTTCTTGAAGTCGAACTGGTAGGTCTGGTGGTCGCAGTACTGGGCGGCGAGCTCGGTCTGCGCCTCGTCGAGGTCGAGCGCCTCGAACTGGAGCCAAACCATCGTCCCAGTCGTGTCCTGCATCAGGACTTGGTCGATTTCGATTCCGATCTCCTCTCCGGGGGTGAGGTCACCCTCGACGAGGTGGTCCGAGAGAATCTTTTCCGTGAGCGTCTGTCCCATAACACCCGAACCTCGATGGTCCTCGGATATAAATCCCGCGTACTTCCCTATCTTCGAACGTGAACGATAGCGCCGTCTCGGGGTTTGTAGCGTCTAAGGGCCATTAAACTCCTTGTTGGTTCTCCCATGTGACTTGTCACCGCGGGGGTCGTCACCGCCCCAAAGGGGGTGCGATTTCACCCCCGTCGCGGCCCCGAATCAGGGGTGCGTTTCGGGGGGCGACGACGGCCGAGGTCCGGCACAGTTTTGCGCCCGCTGAACGGGGTTCGGATATGCACCGCGCTGGCTCGTTCGTCGCACAGCACATCTCGCCGGTCACGGCCGAACAGGTCCAACCCAACGGCGTCGACCTGACGCTCGAAGCGGTCCTCGAACAGGTCGAACCGGGCCGCCTCGGCCGCGAGGGGAAGACCGTCGGGGAGCGCCGCGCCCTCGACTTCACCGACCCGGAGACCGAGACGTACCGGCTCGACCCCGGCGGCTACGTCCTCCAGTACGCTGAGACGGTCCACATCCCCGAAGACCACGTCGGCTTCATCTACCCGCGGTCGTCGCTCATGCGGAACTCCTGTATGCTGAACACGGCCGTCTGGGACGCCGGCTACGAGGGGAAAGGCGAGGGCCTCCTGCAGGTCCACCACCCGGTCGAACTCGAACGCGGCGCGCGGGTCGCCCAAATCGTCCTCGCGGACGCGACCCACGACGAGACCTACGACGGGAGCTATCAGGGCGAGCGAACCCGCTGACGAACGCATCCGCTGACGACCGCCGACCGCGACTGTCGGAAGCGGTCGCTCGCCGGTCGCTCGCCGGTCGCTCGTCGGATGATACCGGATGAATACCCACATCCCGATTTACGGGACGTTCTCGGCGATGACGAATTCCTTTCAAGTCGTTGGGCGTCGTATCCCTTCTCGCGGAGGGCACGTCGGGCCGAAACGAGGGGCGACCTGTACACACTGAACCTCCGCAACTTCCTCCTACCACATCTTCGTCTTCGTCACGTCGCGCGTTTCCTGCGAACAGCGCTGTCCCCGTGAGCCGCGGCGTCGCTCTGTCCGCGTCCGATTCGCCGCCGCGGCCGAGTGCCGCGGGACCGCCGTCACCTAAAGCCGCTTCGAGCGCGGCAGTCGGGTTCTCTGACCCAAAGGCACATTTACGCGCATGCCTAAGTGTGGCCAATCACTGATGTCACGGAGTCCATCTCTCCCGGAACGTCCTCATCTCGACCTGGACCCCGAGATGTCGGATGCAGAGCGGCTGTCTGCACTCCGCCAGCACTTCGAACGCATGGTCGACGTCAACCGCGAACTCGACCAGCGGCTCCAGAACGCCGATGACCGCCACGCCGAGTTAGTCGACGAAGTCGACCAGATGAAAGCGCGCAACGAGGCCCTGAAGACGGCCTCGTACTACATCGCCACGGTCGAGGAGCTGACCGACGACGGCGTCATCATCAAACAGCACGGCAACAACCAGGAGGTCCTGACCGAGTTCGCACCGAACCTGAACATCGACGACATCGAGCCCGGCGACCGCGTCGCCATCAACGACTCGTTCGCCGTCCAGACCGTCCTCGACGACGAGACGGACGCGCGGGCGCAGGCGATGGAGGTCGTCGAGTCGCCGACGGTCACCTACGACGACATCGGCGGCATCGACGAGCAGGTCCGCGAGGTCCGCGAGGCGGTCGAACAACCCCTCGAAAACCCCGAGATGTTCGAACGCGTCGGCATCGACCCGCCGTCGGGCGTGCTCCTCTACGGCCCGCCGGGCACCGGGAAGACGATGCTCGCGAAGGCCGTCGCCAACGAGACCAACGCCTCGTTCATCAAGATGGCCGGCTCCGAGCTCGTCCAGAAGTTCATCGGCGAGGGCGCGCGGCTGGTCCGCGACCTGTTCAAGCTCGCCGCCGAGCGCGAACCGGTGGTCATCTTCATCGACGAAATCGACGCCGTCGCCTCGAAGCGGACGGACTCGAAGACCTCCGGCGACGCCGAGGTCCAGCGCACGATGATGCAACTCCTCTCGGAGATGGACGGCTTCGACGACCGCGGCGACATCCGCATCATCGCGGCGACCAACCGCTTCGACATGCTCGACGAGGCCATCCTCCGGCCCGGCCGGTTCGACCGCCTCATCGAGGTGCCCAAGCCCGCCGTCGAGGGCCGCCGCCGCATCCTCGACATCCACACCCGCGACATGAACGTCGCCGACGACGTGGACCTCGACGCGCTCGCCGAGGAACTCGACGACTACTCCGGCGCGGACATCGCGTCGCTCACGACCGAGGCCGGCATGTTCGCCATCCGCGAGGGCCGCACCGAGGTGACGGGCGCGGACTTCGACGCCGCCCACGAGAAGCTCTCGAACGTCGAGGAGTCCGGCACCGGCCCCATCTCGGGCTTCACGGACTACCAGTACTGAGTCGCCGGCTTTCGAGCGCCGGAGGCGGTCGCCGACCCCCGGCTTTCGAGCGCCACTATTCGTAACCCCCTTTTCCGCCGCCGCGAGAGTTCGGACATGAACACGATTCGCGTCGTCCGCGGGGTCGGCACCGCCCCCACCGAGATGGCGTCGTACGACGCCGCGCTCGCCGCCGCCAACGTCCACAACTACAACCTCGTCGCCGTCTCCTCCGTGGTCCCCGCCGACGCGACGGTCGAGGCGGTCGACGTGGCACCCGACCTCGGTCCGGCGGGCAACCGTCTGACCGTGGTGCAGGCCCGCGAGACGACTTCGACCCCCGGCGAGACGGCCGTCGCCGGTCTCGGCTGGGCGACCGGCTCCGGCCCCGGCCTGTTCTACGAGGCGTCAGGCACCGACGAAGACAGCGTCCGCGCGGCCGTCCTCGACGGCCTCGACGCGGGACGGAACCTCCGCGAGTGGTCGTTCGACGACGAGGAAGTCGCGCTCACCACCGGCACCCACGAGGGCGACGGCTACACCACCGCCGTCACGGTCGCGGCCTACGGGCAAAGCGAATCTATCTTCTGACACTCCGCGCTGACCGACGGACTCATCAGCGTTTGTGAGTATTGCTCCGTCATGAGTGGTGACGCGCCGTTCGACCTGTCTCCGAGGCGAGTGGCGCTTATCTACGCCGCGTTCGGGTTCCTCTGGGTCGCGACGAGCGACAGCCTCGTGGAGGGACTTCCGAACCACGAGCTCGTCCAGACGGCGAAGGGGTGGCTGTTCGTCGTCCTGTCGGCGCTGTTGGTGTACGACCTCGTCGGTCGGAGCCAGACCGAACTGGACCGGACCTCCGAGCGACTGGAGTCGACGCTCGCGCACACGAGCGTCCTGCATCGAATCCTCAGACACGACATCAGGAACGCCTGCACCGCCATCCTCGGTTACGCCGAACTCGTCGAGTCACGGGACGATGCGGACTCGAACACCGACCCCGTCGAGGCGATTCGGGAGCGTGCGAACCGACTGGTCGAGGTGAGCGACGAGGTCGCGCTCCTCCGGACCGTCGAACTCGCGGAGGGCAACGAGGTCGACGTCGACCTCTCGTCTGCGGTCGCCGACGCCGTCGAGGACCTCGAACTCGAGCACTCCGGGGTGCGGGTGTCGGTCGCCTCGTCGGTGGAGACGCTCACCGTGCGGGCGCATCCGGCGCTCCCGCGGAGCATCGCCGAACTGCTCGACAACGCCGTCGTCCACGCCGACTGCGACGAACCGGAGGTTCACGTCGCCGTCTGGCAACTCGAGGGGTCCGTCGGCGTGACCGTCTCCGACAACGGACCCGGCATCCCGGACGCCGAGCGGGACGCCCTCATGTCCGGCGCGGAGACGCCGCTTTCGCACACGAGCGGCGTCGGCCTCTGGCTGGTCCGCGCCATCGTCGACGCCTCCGGCGGGTCGCTCGCCATCTCGACGCCGAAGCCCCGCGGGACCGTCGTCACCGTCTCGCTCCCGCGACCGGCCTGACGGCGGCGTCACCGCGCGGTCAGCCGGTTTCGATTCCGTCACCGCCTTGCCGACCGACGACGGCTTTTTACACGTCCTTCCCCTATCGCAGACGACTGATGAACGGGAACAACCCATATGCGGGCGCTCCCGGCGTGACTGGGGCCGGCCAGGCGTCGGCCGACCGAGAACTGACCGTCGAGCAGATGGACGCGCTCCGGCGGGCGGTCGCCGGTATCGTCTCGCGGACGGAGTCGTACCTCCCCGAGGGCTTCGCCGTCGGGTCGGAGCTCTCGACCGGCTCGACCGGGCCGCTCGCCACCGTGGCCGTCCACCCGCCGGTCGGCCACCCCGTCAGCGCCGGCTTCTCGCCGGACGCCGACGAACTCGACGCCGGGCTCACCGACGAAGACCGCAACGAGGTCGCCCGCGGGCTGGCCGCCACCGCGGCGTTTCAGGTCATGAGCGCCGTCGGCGACGACCTCACGCCCGCCGCGCGGTAACCTCGACCGACCCCGTCGCCGTCGCGGTCCGAGTGGCGACTGACGCGCCGTTGTGACCCGCCGACCGCTTTCTCGTCGTTGCTTCGTCGTCTCGTCCTTCGTTTCAGCTCGTACTCTCGTCATCTCAGAACGAGAACAATACACTTCACGGAGGCCGTCGAAAGGGAGGTATGGTTTCGCTTTTCGGCTACGCGGACGAGATTGGTCCGACGACGCTCATCATCGTCGGCTTCCTGCTGTTTGTCTTCCCCGAACCGGCGACATCGGCCCTCGGTGCCGGGCTGATGCTGTTCGGCGCGGCGTACTGGTTCTGGGAGTGGAACCGCCCCTGAGCGCGAGGCGAGCGAGCGACCTCACTCAGACGCTCCCGCGACGCCGGTTTCGACCGGCGTCGTCGCGGACGCGAGACGTAACGCCGTCGAGCGGCGCGTCGGTCTCGGCGGCCGCGGCTGACCCACTGGTCGGACCCGCCACCGACTTCGGTGTCGCAACGAACAACCCGTAGGCGAGCACGGCCGCCGAGACGAGGCCGCTCGCGCCCACGACGGGCGAAATCGGGAGCGGCGAGAGCGCGCCGACCGCCGTCCCGACGAGCAGTGGGAGCGGCAGTGTCGCGAGGATGGCGTCGTACCGCGTCGTTTCCGAGACGATGCTGTCGCTGTGGGGTGTTCGTGTGCGCATGATACCACTCGGCGACGAGTACGAAGGTGTGAATATTAGCTATTTCGCCGGACGGGACGGCCGTGCGGCTCACAGTGGTAGTGAGAAAACGGGACAATCAGGGCGCGGCGAGTCGCCTACTTCCCCCAGAAGGGGTCGCGGCGGCGGTGCTTTTCGAGGTAGCCCGACAGCGCCTCCAGTTCGTCGGTGGGGATGTCGTCGCGGAGTTCCTGTTCGAGAATTTTCGCGTGTTTTTCGGGAAGCTCTATCCAGAGTTCGTCGCCCTCCTCAATCTGGCGGCCGACCGTCGGGCCGTCGATGGCGACGCTGACGCGCGAGCCGGCGCGGGCGCTCGACACGTCCTCGCCGTTTTCTTGGATGCCCGAGAGCTGGCCGACGCGGTTCGCCTCGCCGTCTTCCCACTTCACGACGTTCATGTTGTTCTTGATAGTCCCGGACATGATTTCGACGCCGACGACGGCGGGGTTGTTCTGCCGGAAGACGTGGTCCTGGAGGATGCGGAACCGACACGGGCGGACGATTTTGTCGAGAATCGTCTCCTGCTGGGCGCGTTTCATCTCGTTGACGTGGTCTTCGTACTCCTCGACGAGCTGATAGATGACGTCGTCTTCGAACAGTTTCACGTCGTTCTTTTCGAGTTCGGCCTCGGCGTTCGAGAGCACGTCCACGTTGAACCCGAGGATGACCTTGTGCTCGGGCTCGCGGGCGGTCGAGGCGACCGCCACGTCGCGCGGGGCGATGTCGCCGACCTCGGCGCGGAGGATGGGCACTTCGGCCTCCTGTAAGGCGTTCGCCATGGCTTCGAGACTGCCGAGCGTGTCGGCCTTGACGACGACGCCCTCCTCTTCGGTGGTGACCTCGATGTCCGCGAGTTCGGCTTCGACCTCGCGGACGACCTCGTCGAGGTCGCGGTCGCCGACGACGCGGACCGGCGCGCCGGCCATCGCGTCTTCGAGGTCGGGCGCGGCGATTTTCACGCCGGCCGCGGCGCGGACCTCCTCGACCTTGTCGAACCGCTTTTCGGTGCGAATCTCCGCGTTCGGGCGGGGCTGGAGGAGCGCGCGGACCTCGGTGACGATGGGGTCGTTCGCGCCGCCGACGACGATGGTGTCGCCCGCGCGAATCGTCCCGTCGTAGAGGACCACGTCGAGGGTCGCGCCGAAGCCGCGTTCCTCCTTGACTTCGAGGACCGTCCCGGAGCCGGGACCGGCCACGTCGATGGCCATCTCGTCTTTCATGTAGCGCTGGGACAGCCCCATCAGGACGCCCAGCAGGTCGGGGATGCCCTCGCCGGTCAGCGCGGAGACGGGGACGACGCCGATGTTGGACTGGAAGTTCTGGACGCGCCAGTAGAAGTCGGAAGAAAAGCCCCGCTCGGAGAGCTCGCCGATAATCTCGTACAGCTTCTCGTCGAGTTTCGAGCGGGCGCGCTGGGACTGCTCCTCGTAGGTCTTCTGGATGGGTGCCCCCTCTTGGGGGTTCCAGCCCGGCGTGGTGTCTATCTTGTTCGCGGCCACGATGAACGGCGTTCCCGTCCGCTTGAGGATGTCGATGGCCTCCTCGGTCTGCGGCTGGAAGCTGTCGTTCACGTCGACCACGAGGATGGCGATGTCGGCGAGCGCCCCGCCGCGCGAGCGGAGCGTGCTGAAGGAGTGGTGGCCCGGCGTGTCGATGAACAACAGCCCCGGGAGGTCGAAGTCCTCGGGCTTGACCAGACTGCCGGCCATCTGCGAGACAGTGTCTAAGGGGACCGCGGTTGCGCCGATGTGCTGGGTGATGGCGCCGGCTTCGCCCTCGCTGACGGCGGAGCCGCGAATCTTGTCGAGAAGACTCGTCTTCCCGTGGTCCACGTGGCCGAGGACGGCCACGATGGGTGTGCGAAGCGTATCGGATTGTGACGTCGAATCAGTGTCGGACATGGAGAATCGCCCCGGAGAAAGCTCTTACCGGAATCGAGTCGGTGACTCAAGTTAAGTCCATCGTCACGCCCGCGCCCACGAGTCCGCGAGTCACCGTGTCGACTGTTCTCGCGGCCCGTGGGCGAGTCGGGGCGTTCGTCGGTCGCCCGTCAGACGTGCCCGTACCGTTTATGTGAACCGACGAGGAAGGGGTGTGTATGGCCGACATACTCGCCGAGAACCTCTCCGGGAAGGCCGTCATGGGCTCCGACGGAACGGAACTCGGGATGCTGTACAACATCACGATGGACATGAAGTCGGGCGAGCTTCACGACCTGCTCGTCCAGCCGAACGAGCAGATATCCCCCGGTCGCGTCTCGTTCGACCGGGACGACCGCGGACGGTTCCGAGTCCCGGTGAACCGCGTGCAGGCGGTCAAGGATTACATCGTCGTCCAACGGTAGACTCAGGATAGATTCTCAATGCGGATTCTCGACGCTTCTGCGTTCATCCACGAGTACCACACCGACGACGAGACGGCCTCGATTCCCCTCGTCAAGGAAGAACTCACCGGCGAGCACGCCTTCCGCTTCGACGCCCTCGAAGGCGCGGGCATGTACGTCCACATCCCCGGACAGGGAACCGTGGACAAGGTGCTCCGCGCCGCGGGCGAGACCGGCGACCGCGACGTGCTCTCGGAGACCGACACGCGCCTCATCGCCGCCGCCTTCGAACTCGACGCGACGCTCGTCACCGACGACTACGCGATGCAGAACGTCGCCGAGCGGCTCAACGTCGGCGTCGAAGTCATCGCCCAAGACGGCATCGCAGAACAGCGAAGCTGGAAGTTCCAGTGTCAGGGCTGTGGCCGCGAGTTCGACGAGCACAAAGAGCGCTGTCCCATCTGCGGGATGGAGCTGTCGCGGAAGAACCCGGCGTAAGCCGGCCGAGCCAGCGGTTCGGCTGTTCCTTTTTCAGACCGTCAGACCATGCCGGTCGCCTGCGCGTAGCTCACGAGGAACTGGACCGCGTTGTACAGCCCGTGGACCAGCGCGGCGACGAGCAGGTTCCCGCTTTTCTCGTAGACGACCGCGAGGACGCTCCCGAGGAGGAACACCATCCCGAGCGAGACGAAGGCACCCTCGCCGGAGAACGACCAGACGTGAATCGACGCGAACACCAGACTCGACAGGACGACCGCCGGGGCGGGCCCCCACAGTCGGCGGAGTTCGCCGAAGGCGACGCCGCGGAAAATCAGCTCCTCCGCCGGGCCGACGAGAACGATGGTGACGACCGTGAGATACAGGAAGTACACCGGGTTCTCGCGGCCCTGCTGGGCGATGACGCTGTCGCCGCTCTGGATGCCGAGGGCGGTCATCAGCGCCGACGCGCCGAGGTAGACGCCCATCACGGCGACGAAGCCGCCCGCAATCCACAGGGCGTCGCGCGCGGTCGGTCGCTCGAACCGAATCAGGTCCCAATCGTCGCGCATGGAGAGGTAGCCCGCGCCGACGACGCCGAAGCCGACGAACTGCCCGGCGCTCTGAATCGCGCCGATGAGCGCGGTGTCGCCCGGAACGACGCCGCGAGCGAGGCCGCCGGCGACCGAGCCGAACGTCGCGCCGACGAGGAGCGAAAGGGCGACGACGATGATGATGCCACCGTACGCCTGGAGGTGGTCTGCGAGGCTCGCAGACGTGCGGGCGGTGTCGTGTGCCATTGCCCTCCCTTCGGAACGGGGTCGGATAACCGATTCGGGTCGAATATCGGTTTTCTGCGGCGGTGATTCGTCTGCCATCGGGAAGGAGTGCAGCACCGACGATATCTCGAAAGCCCCCGCGGGCGACGACTCCCGCGGACCGGCGCGGTCCTCGGCCTTCGGCCTGCGGTCCTCACCGGTCCGGGGTTCGCCCTCGACCGCGGCCCCTTTCAGTCCCGCCCCGTGGACTGTTCGGGAGCCGTCGCTGGTTGGCTGTTCGGGAGCCGTCGCAAAAGCCGATTCTCGGCCGTGGTCGCCGTGAGCCGTTCGCTCCGACTACCCGACGACCAACCGTGACTACTCCACGACCAGCCGCGACTTCTCTTCGACCGCCTCGGCCTCCTCGAAATCGCCGCCACCGAGCAGGCCGCGGGCGGCGCGCTTGCCCCACTCGACCGCCGGCTGGATGAACGTGTCCACGCTGGCGAGTTCGCCGTAGAGGACGCAGGCGGCCTCCATCGCGTAGAGCAGTTCACCGAGTCCGTACTCGTCCACGCGGTCGAGTTCGATGCGGACGTTCGGACAGCCGGCCGCGGCGAGGCTCGCTTCGGTCGCCTCGAACTCGGCGTCGAGCAGTTCGCCGAGCGACGAGCCACCGAGGTACGCGAGGCCGTCGAGGTCGGTCTCGGGGATGGCCACGTCCTCGCGCTCCGTGGCGCGGACGAGCGTCACGAGTTTGTCGCGCGGGCCGGCGCGGTACAGTTGAAGCTGGGAGTGCTGGTCGGTCGCGCCGAGCGCCCGCAGGGGCGTCTGGCCGAGACCGTCTTTCCCGAGCGACTCGGCCCACAGCTGGGCGAACCACTCGGAGAACGTTTCGAGCGATTCCGCGTAGGGCATCATCGCGTTCTGCCGCAGGCCGCGCTCGGCGAGGGCGTAGGAGACCGCGCCGTAGGCGTACGCCGGCGAGTCGAAAAGCGAGTCCGACAGGCGCGCCTCCTGTGCGGCCGCGCCCTCCAGCACCGCCTCGATGTCGTGACCGCAGAGGGCCGCGGCGGCGAGGCCGACCGTCGAGAGCACCGAAAACCGGCCGGGCACGCCGTCCGGGACGGGGAGCGACGGCAGGTCGTGCTGGTCGGCGAGGTCGCGGAGGTTGCCCTCCTCGCCGGTCGTGACGAAGGTTCGGTCGGCCCAGTCGACGCCCGCGTCGGCCATCGCCTCCCGGACGACGAGGAAGTTCGCCAGCGTCTCGGCGGTCGTGCCGGACCGCGAGACGACGTTGACGACGGTCGACGCGAGGTCAAGCGAGTCGAGGAGGCGCTCGACGGCCTCGGGGTCGACGTTGTCGAGGTAGTAGGCGTCCACGTCGCTTTCGAGGGCGTCGGTGAGGGTGGCCGCGCCGAGGGCGCTCCCGCCGATGCCGACGGTGACGACCGCCGAGGGGTCGTCGAACCGACTCACCGCGTCGCGAATCGCCGCGGGGTCGGTGCTGTTCGGGAGATTCAGCGATTCGTAGCCGTGTTCGCCGGCCTCTCGGCCGCGTTCGATGCGGTCGTGGGCGGCCGCGACGCGGCCGTCGAGTCGGTCGAGCGCCTCGCGCGAGACGCCGTGGGCCGACGCCGTGTCGAGGACGTTCCCGAGGTCTACCTGCATACAGGATGCCGCGTCGCCCGGCGTCAAAACGACACCGGTCGCTTTAATCGCGGCCGCTCCCAAGGGCGACCGATGGCAGACGACTACGGCGGCGTCATCGGCGCGTTCCCGTACGCCTTCCGGCACAGCGAGTCGTGGCTGTTCAAGTGCTACGTGCTCGTCGGTGCGCTGGCGACGGGTGTCGTCTCGCTGTTCGTCGTCTTCGGACTCGTGGTCCTCATCGGCGCGACCGCCGGCGTCCCCGGTGGCTCGCTCACCCTCTCGCGGTCGTTCTACGTCCTCGTGGGGCTGTTCGTCGTCGCGCCGCTGGTCGCTCCCGTACTGTTCGTCGCCCGACGACACCGCCGCACCGGCTCGGAGCCGCGGTACGACCTGAGCCTCGCGCTCGCGGGCTTCGTGTTCATGCTCTCGGTGTACGTGGGACTTCTCGCGTCGGTGCCGGCGGAACTTCAGACGCCCGCCGAGCCGTTCACGGTGGGTCCCGTGACCGTCTCGGCGCTCGTCCCCGTCGTGCGACTGCTCTACGACCTGCCCGCGGTCTACGGCCTCGTCCCGCCGGTCGCGTGCGCGGCGGGCATCTACGGGCTTCACCGACTGCTCCGATAACCGTCGCCGGCTCGCTTTTTTCGACTTGGCCTCACCCGACTCGCGCCGCCAACTCGTCGCGATAGCGGTAGACGACCGCCGAGGCGACGACGCCGATTCCGACGAGGAGCGCCACCGCCTCGTAGTTCGCCGCGCCCGCGTTCCGCCCGGCGGCCGCGGCGAGGGCGAACGTCGGCAGGCGACCGACGGCGACGAGGACGACGAGCGTCCGGAGTCGAAGCGGCGAGAGCCCGGCGAGCGCACAGAGCGCGTCGTCCGGAAACGCCGGTAGGAGAAACAGGACGAACAGCCCGGCGACGCCCCGGCGGTCGGCGAAGCCGTCGAACCGCGCGAGCGCGTCGTCGGCGACGAGACGCTCGACCGCGGGCCGGCCGAAGCGCCGGGCGAGCAGGAAGACGATGGCGCTCCCGGCGACGACGCCGACCATGCTGTAGACCGTGCCGGCGACCGTCCCGAAGAGGTAGCCGCCGACGGCGGCGAGCGCTTGGCCGGGAATCGGTGCGAGAATCACCTGAATCGTCTGGATACCGACGAACGCCAGCGGGGCGAACGCCCCGGTCGATTCGACGGCCGAGCGGACCCACGCCGGGTCGGCGAGGCGCGGGGCGAACACGGCGACGCCGACCGCGACGGCGGCGAAGGCGATTCCGACGACGCCGAGCCTGACGAGCGCCGCGTTCCGCGCGTCGGTCGAGTCGAACGGCCGCCCGGTCACAGGAACGAGGCGGTCTTGAGCCGGGCGTTCAGCGCGTACTTCCGTAGGTACTGGCGGGCGGTCGTTCGCGTCCCGCGCGCGACGGTTCGCCCGGCGCGAATCCCCTCCAAGATGGCGTCGGTCGTGACGCCGCCGTCCGCCTCGACAGAGACGGTCGTGTACGCCTGTCCGACCAGCGCGGGTCGGTGCGCGTCGCTCCCGCCCGTGCCCGGGAATCCCCGTCGGCGAGCGTAGCGCCGCGCCTGCCCGTTTCTGAACCCGGTGAGCGTGTGGGCGTTGTACACCTCGACGGCGTCGACGTCTCGAATCGCCCGTCGGGACGCGCCGTGGCGGAACGTCTGAAACGGATGTGGAACGACCGCGAGCCCGCCCGACTCGCGGACCGCTCGCGCCGTTTCGGGGAGCGGTCGCCCCGTCGTCGGCGGGTCGTCGACGCCGAGTGCGAGGAGGTGGCCGTCGGCCGTCGAGACCTCGACGCCGGGGACGACCCGGACGCCGTACTCGTGGGCGATGTCGAACGCCCGCGGGAGCGACCCGACCGAGTCGTGGTCGGTGATGGCGACCGCGTCGAGGCCGACCGCCGCCGCGCGGGCCAACACCGCTTCGACCGACATCTCGCAGTCGTAGGAGGCGTCGGTGTGGACGTGGAGGTCCACCGCGAGCGTCCGCGGTCCCCGCGAGCCCTGCGCCGGACCGCTCATATCACGCCGAATTCGAGCGCGAGACAGCCGACGACCGTCAGGACGCCGGCGACGCCGACGAGGACGTGTCCCGCGTCGGTTTTGTACGCCTTGTAGTCGGAGGTCATGAGCGGGCAGACCGCCACGATGGTCGCGCCCGCGACCCAGCCGTTCCACAGCGGGACGAACTGGAGGAGGAAGTAGTTCGCCAGCACGACGAGATGCGTGTGGACGACCGTCGTCCCGTGGTAGTACGAGGTTCCCGAGTCGTCGCCGAACCCCTCGCTGTTGTGGCGGATGAGTCGCAGGCCGCCGAAGGTGAGGACGACGAAGCCGACGACGGCGCTCACGACCGGGTTGGGCGCGAGCGCGACGTGGTACAGGAGCGCCGCCGACACGAGGTACGCGAAGATGTCGATAAAGGAGTCTATCTGTCGGCCGAACGCCGAGGCGGTCCCGGTCCTGCGGGCGTAGTAGCCGTCGGCCTTGTCGAAGGCGAAGCCGGCGAGGACGGCCACGATGGCCCAGTTCGGCTCGCCCGACACGAACAGTACCGCGCCGACCCACGCCCAGAAGAGCGCGCCCAGACTCAACCAGTCCGCGGTCCCGAGCCGCGAAATCATGTTCTCCCCCGTCGATGAGCGCACGACCTCGCTCGCCCGCGCGTCGACCGCGTCCAGCCTCCCGCGAACTGCTGACCTGAGTTCGTCCGTCATGCCTGTCTGTCCGACACACTCGACCGATTGAGTATAAATTTAACCGCTATAGTATATATAAAACAAATATCTATATACCTAAGTTCCCGAACGGAGCGCTCGGGACGGAACTGAGCGCTCTGTACCGCTATGAACGCGGTTTGACGCGTCGGCGTCGCCACGGTCCGACCCGGTAGTACGCCCGGGTCCGGGCGACTCGGAAGCCGACGCTCTCGAAGGTCCACTGCGAGGGTCGGTTGTCGCGGGCGACGAGCGCGTGGACCGTCTCGGCCCCGCGCTCGCCGGCGACGGCGACGGCCCGCGAGACGAGCGCGGTGGCGATGCCGCGGTTCCGCGCCTCGGGCGCGACGAACACCCGGCGGACGTAGCCGCCGGGGACGGTCACGTCGGCCTCCAGCGGGTGGATGTGGTACGTCAGGCCGGGGTCGCCGAGAAAGAGGTAGCCGACGGGGTCGGCGTCCGCGGCTTCGCCGTTCGTCTCGTCGCTCTCGTCGCTTCCGGCGTCGAACGCGCACACCGCCGTCTCGTCGTCTCGAAGCTCGGAAAACGCGTCGTCGCGTGCCTCGAACCGGCGGGCGTCCTCGGGGTCGAGCGCGCGAATCTCGACGCCAGCCGGGGGGTCGCGGTCGGCGTCCGCCGCGTCGGCGTCCGCGACGTACTCGTCCATCTGCGTCGCCGTGAGGCCGCGGGCCTTGAGCGCGTCGTAGACGCGGCGGGCCGTCTCGGTCCGGGTCAACCGCCAGAGCGCGGGCATCGTCAGTCGCGTCGGCGCGCCGCGAGAAAAGCCCACCGTCGCCGTGAGTGTCGGTGGCACACGCCGTCGTGAGCGCCCGAAACGGGGAAAAGGCCCGGTGGCTTACAGCGGGTGATGACCGAGTCCGAGTCCGAGACCGAGTCCGAGCGAACGGGAACGTTTCTCGTCACCGCCGCCGACGAGGAGTCGGCCGTCCTGAAGGACGTTCACTCCGGGCAGGTCCACGCGCTCTCGTCGAACCCCGGCGTCTCCGAGGACGAAGCCGTCCGCGGGACCGTCGCGCCCGACCCGCCGATGAACGTCTCGTGGCAACTCGTCGACGTCGAGTCGCGCTGGACCGTCTCCGTCGAGCGCTCCACCGAGTCGCCGACGACGAACTCCCGCGACATCGCCGCCGACAACCCCGACGGCGAACTCGTCCGCGAGGAACGCGCCGGGACCGGCGAGATTCACGTCCTGTCGGTCCCCGACGACATGACCGAACAGGCCGTCGACGACATCCTCGACGACAGAGAGGGCCTGCTCTCGCGGGCCGCCAGACTCGACGTGAACCGCGTCGAAATCCGCTCGCAACCGGGCGTCGTCGCGGTCCGCTACATGCCCTGACAGGGCGCTTTTTCACCCCGGCTTCCGTCTCGCGTTCCTACCGCTGTTTTCCGGTCGAGGAGACGGGCCCGTCCGCGCTCTGGACGCACCACCCGCCGTGGACGCTCCCCTCGCGCTCGACGAACTCGACTGCCGTCCCCTCGCCGACGTGGGTCGCGTCCGCCGGGTCGAGTTCCTCCACGCGGAGCGTCAGCGTCAGCGCGTCGCCGCAACAGCCCACGTCGAGGAACTCCTCCCACTCGTCGCCCGGCGCGGCGTCCTCGTGGACCCGCCGCAGGTAGGTCACGAAATGGTCCGTGGTCAGCTGGTCGCGGCCCCACGCGCTGAGTTCGTCGGGGAAGGAGACGACCACGCGGGTCGCCGTCGGTTCGGTCGTCATAGTTCACGATTGTCGGCCAACGACTATGGGCCTGTCGCGGGTTCGCCGGGCGCTCGCCAGACCGCGCCGCGGCCGAGACCGTCCGCGGATAAGAAACCTTATTCCGCACCGCTCAGGACCGCAACCCATGGTTGAGTTTACGGTACCGGAGGTAGACTACACCCGGTACACGAATCGCCAACTCGCGGCCGTCCCCCTCGCGGTCCTCGCGGTGGCCCTACTGGTCATCGGAGGGTGGTACGTCGCGACTGGTGCGCCGGTGAATCCGGGCGTCGACTTCACCGGCGGTACCGAACTCCGCATCGCAACGGATGCCCCGCAAAGCGAGGTCACGGCGGCCTTCGACAGCCAGCCCGAGTCGATTCGCTCCGTCGCGGCCGACGGAACCTACGTCGTGACGTTCCAGTCGGGGAGCGCGACGTCGACCGAACTCCAGACGCAGGCCGAGGACGCCGGCTTCGAAGTCCGGTCTATCGACGCCGTGTCGGCCAACTTCGGCGGCGAGACGCAACTGCTCGCGCTCGGCGGCCTCGCGGTCGCCTTCGCGGGCATGAGCGTCCTCGTGTTCGCCATGTTCCGCTCCTTTGTCCCCTCCATCGCGGTCGTCCTCTCGGCGTTCTCCGACATCGTCATCCCGGTGGCGCTGATGAACCTCTTCGGCATCGAACTGTCGCTGGGGACCGTCGCGGCCCTCCTGATGCTCATCGGGTACTCGGTGGACTCGGACATCCTCCTGAACAACCACGTCCTCCGGCGCTCCGGTGACTTCTACGAGTCGACCGCGCGCGCCATGCGGACCGGCGTGACCATGACGCTCACGTCCATCGCGGCGATGATCGTCATGACCATCACGGCGACGCTGTTCGGAATCCAACTGCTCGCCGCCATCGGCACGGTCCTCGTGTTCGGCCTCACCGCCGACCTGATGAACACCTACATGCTGAACGTGACCCTCCTTCGCTGGTACAAGTTCGAGGGGGTGGCCCGATGAGCACGCTCCGCGACAACTGGCGGGTCATCTTCCTCGTCGTGGCCATCCTGTTTTCGACGTTCGCCCTCTTCTCGCCGACGATGGGGAACCAGTCCGCAATCGGCGAGGACAACAGCGCGACGAACCTCCAGTTCGGCCTCCAACTCGACGGCGGGACGCGCATCCGCGCGCCGCTCGTCGGCGTCACGGCTGAGGACGTCCAGTTCAACGGCGACTCCGAGCGCGTCGTCGAACGGCAGGTCGCCGCCCAGATAGCGGGCGCCGACGCCGCGGACGTCATCGCCCGCACGGGCGCGGAGTCCAACACGGTCGAAGCGACCATCGAGAACGTCACGACCGACGACCTGAGCGCCGCGCTCGACGCCGCTGGCTACGGCCACGGCGAGGTCAGAGACGGCGTCACCGCGACGACCCGCGAGGAGACGGTCCGCGTCCTCCAGTCGAAAATCAACGAGGCCGGTCTCTCCGGCGGGACGGTCCAGCAGGTGACCACGGCGACGGGCGAGCACTTCATCCTCGTCGAGGTCCCGAACCGCGACCAGTCCGACGTCGTCGACCTCGTCGGCGAGCGCGGGACGGTCCAGATAGACATCTACTACCCGACCGGCACGGACAACGGGTCGCGGACCTACGAGACGCGCGAGGCCGTCCTGACGCAGGCCGACTTCACCTCCATCGGGACCGCACAGGAGTCCCAGACGGGAAGCGGGGCGTTCGTCCCCGTCTCCGTCCGCGACGAGCCCGCGTCGGAGTTCCAGACGGCGGTTCAGGACACCGGCCTCGCCCAACCCGGCGGGACGCGGTGTACCTACATGGAAGACGGCGGCCGGAACACGACCGAGGGCTGTCTCCTGCTCGTCGTCAACGGCGAGGTCGTCAACGCCTTCGGCATGAGCGGCGGGCTCGCAGACACCATGCGGGCCGGCGAGTGGGCCGACGCGCCGAGCTTCCAGCTCCAGACGCGCAACACCTCCGAGGCACAGGAAATCGCCATCAACCTCCGCGCCGGCGCGCTCCCGGCCAGCCTCGACCTCTCGGGCGAGGACAGCGGCACCTCGTCGTACATCTCCCCGAGTCAGGGTGAGAGCTTCAAGTTCGACTCGCTCATCACGGGTATCATCGCGGTCCTCGCGGTCGCCGGCGTCGTCTTCGTCCGCTACGGCAAACCGCAGGTCGCCCTGCCGATGGTCGTCACCGGCCTCTCCGAGGTGTACATCCTCCTCGGGTTCGCCGCCGCAATCGGCTATCCGCTCGACCTCTCGGTCATCGCCGGCTTCATCGCCGTCATCGGGACCGGGGTGGACGACCTCATCATCATCGCCGACGAGGTGATGGCCGAAGGCTCCGTGACCTCGCGGAAGGTCTTCCAGTCGCGGTTCCGCCGGGCCTTCTGGGTCATCGGCGCGGCCGCCGCGACGACCATCATCGCCATGAGTCCGCTCGCCGTGCTCTCGCTCGGCGACCTCCAGGGCTTCGCCATCTTCACCATCCTCGGCGTCATCGTCGGCGTGCTCGTCACCCGCCCGGCGTACGGTGACATCCTCCGACTCCTCCTGACCGAGGACCGCTGAGGCCGACCCCGCTTCGGCCGACGCGCGTTCCCTTTTCGTTCGCCGCTCCGATTCGTGTCTCACGAGTCGGCGCGCTCGCCGCTCGGCCCGTTCACGCGATTCTCGCAGTTGATAGCACTCCGACGCTCTCGGACGTTCCCTATTTCAGAATCGACAGACTGCGGCGATTTCGCTCGTCCCCACCGGGGGGAATTCGCCGATAGAATCATATAGACTGCCTATAAAATACTGCTTGAAGCGGCAACCAAGCAACCGCCGCCCGTCGGTAATCACGGTGCACGCACTCCACTCATGGACGACACGCCACTTCGACACGATGACACGGACGCGACGACGACCCGGCCGGACGCCTCGCGGCGGTCCGCCGGCGACGACGAGGAGTTCGTCGCCATCGTCGCCCCGTACGACGACGCACCTGACGAGTGCACCATCTTCCCCGCAGGACTCTCCGAAGACGAGTTGCTGACGACGTGGCTCTCCGCGCAGGAAGGCGGGTACGTCGCGCTCGCCGAGATGCGGTAGGTCCCGCTCGCGACTCGCTTTCGAACCGCTCCGACCCTCCACTTTTTCGAGCGCCGGTCCCGCGACGCCTCAGAAATCCCCCAGCGACGACTGTTCGTGCGCGGCCATGAGGTCGGCGCAGGTCGACCACGACTTCCGCGCGCAGTCCGGGAGGATGCCGTGTTCGCGGACGTACTCCCGCAGGAATTTCCGGGTCGTCCCGTCGCTCGGGTAGCCGCTCCCCACCTCGCCGTACTCCGCGGCGAGCGCTTCGACCCGCCGGTCGCGTTCGACCTTCGCCACGATGCTCGCCGCGCCGACGATGGCGTGTTCGTCGTCCGCGCGGTGCTGGGCGTGGACCTCGACCGAGACGCCCGCCTCAGCGACTCCCTCGCGGACGCGACGGCCGAATCTGGACTCGCTCACGTCGCCCGCGTCGCAGACGAGTTCGTCGGCGTCGACGGCGACTTCGGCGGCCGCTTCGACCTGCGCACGGACGGTCAGGAGGTTCATGTCCGTCTCGGGGTCGTCGATGGTCTCTGGTTCGACGAACGCGACGCCGACTTCGACGTCGTCGCGCTCCCGGAGTTTCGCGGCGAGTTCCGCGCGCCGCTCGGGGCTGAGTCGCTTCGAATCGGCGATTCCCTCCGGGAGGGCGTCGGGGTCCGCCCGGACCGCCGCGGCGACCATCGGACCCAACACGGGTCCCTTTCCGGCTTCGTCGACGCCGACGTGCATATCTGGTCGGGTCTTGGGGCGGAGAATTAGAGGTTGCGGTCCGCGATGACGCCAGCCGACGCCGGCCGACGCCGGCCGACGCCGGCCGACGCTCGCCGGGGTCTCGACTCAGTCCTTGAAGAACTCGTCGTCCTCGAACGGTTCGTCCTCGCCTTCGACCGCGATGACGTCGAGCGCGGTGACGACCGCGCCCGTGTCGAGGATGCCGGCGAGGCTCGGGTTGGTTCGGCCCTCGTCACCGGAGATGAGTTCCTTGATGTAGAGGCCGCCCTCGCCGTGGATTTCGACGGTCGCGTGGCGCGCGTCTTCGAGGTCGCCGGTGGCGTCGTAGACGTGGCGGGTGCGGGTGATGCTCGCGCGGCGGTGGTCGACGCGGTGGGGGGTGTACTGCTCGATGGTCGCGCCGGTGAGTTCGTCCAGCGCGGCCTGCAACTCCCCGTCGGTCACGTCGTCGTCGAACTCGACGGCGGCGCGGTACTCCTTGCTCGCGTCGAGTTTCTTCACGCGCTCGACCATGTCGTAGGTGGCGAGTCGAAGCCCCTCGACTTCGATTTCGCCGTCGGCCATCGCGTTGATGTCGCCTTCGAGCTGTTCGACGTCGATGGTGCGGCGACGCGGTTCCATGATTTCGACCACGAACGGCCGGCCCGTCCCGAGCATGAGGGCGTCCACGTCCTCGCGGCCCGCGCCGTGGAACTTCGCGTCGACCCCGTCCATCACGTCCGTCACGACGGGGGCGACGAAGCCCTCGACGCTGTCCTCGTAGAGGTAGCCGGAACCGCCGCAGTAGTCGCACGGCTCTTTGCCCTTGTAGCCCGAGCCGTCGCACTCGCGGCAGGGCCACTCGGTCTGCGGGATGTCGCGGGCGAGCTTCCGGTAGCGCCCGTAGACGAACGCGGAGTTGAGTTGCGCCTCGACGGTGTCGGCCTCGATGTCGAGGAGGAACTGCACGTCGGGTCGGGTGAAGTCGACCTCGGTGCCGGTGAGTCGCCCCACGCGCTTTCCGACCTCGCGGTTGAACTCGGATTTGAACAGTTCGCCGGCGTCCTCGGGCAGGCCCGCGCCCTCGCGGAGGAGCAGTTCGTTCTCCTCGACGAGCGGCGGCGCGCGGGTGCCGACCTGATACGTCTCGACCTCGACGTCCTCGATGGCCTCTGCACAGCGTTCCGCCCAGTCGTCGAACTCGGCGCAGGCCCCCTCGCAGACCCAGCAGTCCTCGGTGTCGACGGCCTCGTACGGTTCGTCGTCGTCGAGGGCGGCGGCGACCCGGAGCGACTTGCCCCGCTCGGCGTTCGTCAGCCCGAAACTGCGCTCGGCGAAGGCCCGGCCCAGACAGGCGTCGCAGACCGGCCCGCTCTCCGCGAGCGCTCGCGCGTCCTCAAGGATGCTCATGGTCGGTCTCTATCGGGGCGCGCGTAACTAGCTTACTTTGTTCGCCGGGTCGCCGGCTCACCGACTCGCCGCCGCAGTCGTCGCGTCGCCGCCGCGGCGACCCGTCGTCCTCGACGGTCTCGCCGACGTTCAGTCGAACTGAGACGTTTGTCAACACGACCCGAGTGGAGTGCTATCTCGGCTCCGAGAAATTTGATGTACGGCGGCGTGGTAGCCGCTTCAACACCTGGGTTTACGGTCGATATCTCGTGTCTATCAATACGCAAACGAATCGGACGCTCGCACTGTTCGCGACCATCGCGGTCCTCTGGGGGACCTCCTTCATGGCTATCGAGGTCGGCCTCGACGCCCTCCCGCCCGTGCTGTTCGCCGCCCTCCGGTACGACGTCGCCGGCGTCGTGCTGTTCGTCTACGGCCTGCTCGCGGCGGAGGACTGGCGGCCCCGCGGCCGCGACGAGTGGGTCGTCGTCTTCGTCGGCGGCGCGCTCCTCATCGGCGCGCACTTCTCGCTTCTGTTCTCCGGCCAGCGGTACGTGACGAGCGGCGTCTCGGCCATCGTCATCAGCCTCGCACCCGTCCTCACGCCGCTTTTCGCGTGGCCGATGCTCCCCGACGAGCGCCTCGACGCGTTCGGCTTCCTCGGCGTCCTGCTGGGGTTGGCCGGAACGGTACTCATCGCCCTCGCCTCGGGGTCGGTTGGCGGCCAACTGCTCGGCGTCGTCCTGCTGTTTCTCGCCGCCGCGGCGTGGGCGTTCGGCTCGGTGCTCGTCAAGCGACTGCCCGGGAACCCGCCGGTCGTCCCCATGCAGGCGTGGATGATGCTCCTCGGCGCGGGCATGCTCCACGTCACGAGTCCCGTCCTCGGCGAATCCGGCCTCGCGAGCGTGGCGTGGTCGCCGCTTGTCGTCGCCGCGCTCCTGTTTTTGGCCGTGCTGTGTAGCGCCGTCGGCTTCATCGCCTACTTCGTCTTGCTCGACCGCATCGGCGCGGTCGAAATCAGCCTCGTCAACTACGTCACGCCGGTCGTCGCCGCCGTCTCCGGCTGGGCGTTCCTCGGCGAGCGCCTCGGCCCCGTCACCGTCGCCGGCTTCGCGCTTATCCTCCTCGGCTTCGCGTTCATGAAGCGCGACGCGCTCGGCCCGCTGGGTCGCCGCCTCGGCGTCCGCGCCGGCCTCGACACGTCCGACCCGGCGACCGACCCCGACACCCTCCCGGCCGACGACTGAGCCGGCTCCGCCGCCGACTCCGCAGGGGTGGTCGGTCCCACATCCGCGTCGCTCCGAGTGCGACAGCGCGAATACGAACCGCCTCCAGTCGAAAAAAGTCCCGGCGCGTCCGACGCCGGCGTCCGCGTCGGCCGTCGTGGTTAGTTGCTGGTCTCGTTGCCGGACGACGTGGTCGTCTCGTTGGTCGTCGTCTCGGTAGCCGTCGCGGTCGCGGTTTCGTTGGACGTCGTGGTCGTCTCGTTCGCAGTCGTCGTGGTCGTCTCGGTGACCGTCTCGTTGGACGTCGTGGTCGTGGTCGTCTCCTCGGTCGCGGTGGTGGTCGCGGTCCCCTCGGTCGGCTCGCGGGTCGCGAGGACTTCCTCGGTTCCCGCGCGACCGACCCAAACGACCTCGACCGTCGAGTCGCTCTCGGCGGACTCGATTTCGAGGAAGTTACCGACCGAGACGGGGTACTCCTGACTCTCCTCGTCGTCGGCGACCCACGTCGCGGTGCGCTCGTCGTCGACGGTGACGTAGACCTCGCTCGTCGACTCGTCGGTGATTTTCTCGCCGCCCATGTGGACGACGCGGAGGACGCCGCCGTTCGTGCGGAAGGCGAGCTCGGGGTCGGGAACCTCGGCCGGCTCGGCCTCGGTCGTCGTTTCCCCGGCGGTGCCGTTACCCGTCTCGTTACCCGAGGTCGGCTGTGACTCGGAGCCACCGCCCATACAACCGGCGGTGGTGAGGAGGGCTCCCGTCGCGGCGACGCTCTTCAGGAAGGTACGTCGTTCCATACGCCACGATTTGCAAGCTACTATATATGTCTTGTAGTTTACAGTTTGGGGCTAGATAACGACGCACACAACGGGTTCTCGTAGTTTGTATATCGAGTAATTACAATAATCCGACCTGTCCGAGCACCCAGAGAGCGACGAGCGCCGTGGCCACGCCGAGTGCGACGAGAAGCAGGGTGATAGCGACGACCGCGGCCAAGAGGAAGCGCCGGTCGGCCGCCGCGGCCGCGGGGGAGGCGTCGTCGTACCGGGCCTCCAACAGTCGGACGTTCCGGGCGTTGGCCTTCCACGCCGCGTCGAACACGTCGCCCACGACCGGGAGCGACCCGACGGTCGCGTCGAGGACGACGTTGCCGAGCATTCGCGCGAGCGTCGTCCGCGGCACGCCGAGCATGGCGGCCTCGACGAGGATGTACGCCGAGAGCGCCGAGGCCGTCGCGTCGCCGATTCCCGGCACGAGCCCCAGTATCGGGTCGAGGCCGACGCGGTAGTTCGTCCCCGGAATCTCGAACGCCTCGTCGAGGTAGAAGCTCACCGCGCGGAGTCGCGCGAGGGTCTCCTCGTCCGCGACGCCCGCCGACTCGAAGTCGACGACTGCGTCGGGTTCTAACGGTTCGTCGCCGACGCCGACGCCGTCGCCATCGCTCGTCGCCGCGGGCGTCGCCGAGGAGTTCGTCGAATCGTCCACACCCGGCGAGTCGCGCGGGCGGAACTTGAGGATAGCGTCGAGTGAGAAAAACGAGCGCGACGCGTCGCCCCCACGGTTCGGGCGAGCGCGTCGCAGAGCTACGAAACCGGACGCCGTCGTCTGACCAAGCCGGACGCGGGGCCGACGGCGGACCCCCTGTGGTCGGCGGCCGAGTTTAGAGTCCCACCTCCATCGCGCGCTCGACGACGCCCGCGCCGTAGCGGTCTTCCAGCTCTTCGTGTTGGTCCGGGCGGTTCTCGTACACGTCTTGGAACAGACTGATGGGCGTCATCGCGGCCTGATAGGTCGCCTCGTCCCACATGCGGTCCTTGGCGATGTCGATTTCGGTGCCGCCGATGCGGAGCGTCGCCGACTGGGTCATGGCAATCGCGCCGCGGCCGGCCTCCTTGGCCGCCTCGAACTCCTCCATGGAGTCGACGATGTCGTCCATGCTCGGGACGTACGAGGTCAGGCCCAGCAGTTCCTCGCGGAGTTCGTCATCGGTGAGTTCCCGCGCGTCGCCGCCGACGCGGAGTTCGTAGCCGCCGTCGGTGGGTTCGAGCGAGAGGCGGTCGCCGTCGTACGCCTCGACGCCGTCCTCGGACGCGAGTTCGACCTCCTCGCCGTCCGCGTCGAGGAGCCAACTGCCGGTCTTCGGCGGGAGCGGCGAGGTGTTGGCCTCGACGACCTGCCCGGGGGTGAGCGACCAGATGCCGAGCATCCCCTTCGCCTGATTTTCGGTCATGCGCTCGTGGTAGCCCTCCACGTCGCGGATGTCGTCGTAGGGGCCGTCCACGGCGATACAGCCGGCGGCGCTGGCCCCCCGCGAGGTGTTGTGTCGAAGCTCCGGCCACGCCGGCAGTTCGCCCGTCGGCGTCATGGCCCGCATGTCCTTCGTGTAGTCGACCTCGCCGTCGACGAGGAGGAACAGCCGTTCGAGGTTGTTCGTCGGCTTGCCCATCTCGTCGCGGAGGTCGCCCATAGCGAGTTCGGCTTCACCGCTCTCGATGATGACCGACATGGCGAGGCTCCCCTCGTCGAGGCCGTGTTCGTTCTCGACGATGGTGAAGAACTCGTCGGCCTTCTTCCAGTCGTCGATGCCGCCGACCTCGGGGATGACGAAGCCGTCGATGTGCTCGACCGCGCCCCGCTCGGGGTCGGTGATGGCGAGCATGTGCTGGAAGCCCTGATACCGGGTCTCGGGGCTGTCGCGGTGCCAGACCATCCGCGGGTGAATCTCCCCGGGGAACTCCGCGCCGTGTTCGGAGATGACTTTGACGATGTTCTCGGCTCCCTCGTCGCGCATCGACGGCGCGGTGGCGTCCTCGTTGTCGGGGACCCACACGTCGGGCGCTTGCATCCCGCGGAGGCCGGCCGCCCGTCGGAGCATCTTCGCGGAGTCGTCTTCGCCCTCGACGGCCGTCGGCGAGGTGAAGAACGTCCGCACGAACTCGCGGTCGTGTCTTCGCTCAGTCATCGTCGTTGCTCGTGATGGGGTCGGCCTGCTCCTCGCTGAACCCTTCGGACTCCTCGATGCGCCGGCGCGCCTCGGGGTCGAACTGCGTCTCGATGTCCTGATACCGCGAGACGAACGACAGCTCGTGGTGGCTCTCGGTCGGGTGGTCGAGGTAGCGCTGTTCGAGGTCGAACTGGCCTTCCTCGTCCTGTTCGGCGAGCTTCTTGAAGTCCTCGTAGACGGAGTGCGCGCCCGAGTGGAGGCCGAACAGCGTGATGAAGATGTACTTGTAGCCGAGGTCGCCCAGCTCCTGGAACGTCAGCGGGTCCTCCTCTTCGGACCACGCGAACGACGACGAGTAGTTGAACGCGAGCTTCAGGTCCGGGTGGGTCTCGTGAATCTCCTCGGCGTAGGCGACGGCGTCCTCCCGGGAGGGGTTCGGCATCTCGGGCCAGACGATGTCGACGCCGGCGTCGGCGTAGATGCGGCCGCGTTCGACGTGTTCGTCCCAGTCGCCGTTCGAGGAGCCGTAGGCGTCGGTGCGGGCGATGACGACCGTGTCCTCCGACTGCTTGGCGTCGACCGCCGCCTCGAAGCGGGCGCGGGCCTTCTCGCGGGAGACGATTTGCTTGCCCGCGATGTGGCCACAGCGCTTGGGCGTCGTCTGGTCTTCGATGTGGACGGCGGCGACGCCGGCCTTCTCGTACTCGCGGACGGCGCGGCGGACGTTGTGGATGCCGCCGTAGCCCGTGTCGCAGTCGGCGATGACCGGCAGGTTCGTCGCCTCAACCATGCGCTTTGCGTTCTCGACCATCTCGGTCATCGTGACCATCTCCAAGTCGGGGAAGCCGAACTGCCCGAGGACCGTCGAGTAGCCGGACATGTAGGCGGCGTCGTGGCCCGTCATCTCGGCGAGGCGGGCGTCCAGCGCGTGGTACATGCCGGGGGCGAACACGAAGTCCTGCGTGTTCAGCATCTCCCGCAGTTCGCGGGCCTTCTGGTTGTCAACATCCTGTGCGAAGACGTCGCTGTCGAGTTCGGTCGGGTTCATTGGGTGTCGGTGGTCTGCATCGTTCGCTCGATGCGGTTCAGTTGGGCGCGGAGCGCGGCGAGTTCGCGCCGGATGGTCGTCATCCCGTCGTCCTCGTCCGGCCGTTGGATGAAGGGGACGAGCGGCGCGTCCATGTTCTCCTCGTTGTTGGGGTAGCGCCGCGTGGCGCGGGGACGGGTCGCCGTCGAGCGAGGGGTGGTCGGCGTGCGGGTCGTCGTGTCGGTTCGGGTCGTGTTGTCGCGGTCTGTCATCGGTTACGTCGGTGGGGTCGGCGGTCGGTAGCGGTCGGTGCGGGTCGCGGTCGTCGAGCGGTCGGGTGCGTGGTGTGCTTCGGATACTACCATCGGATGTCTCCTCACCCGGTTCGACTGCCGAGAACTACTAATAGTTAATGATTGATAATGATAATATTAGTTAATGACTTAGTTCTGTACAGACGCATATTAGGCCCTAATTTGACACGTGGTAACACACCTATCCCGTCGCGCAGGGTCAGAGCGTTATCGGGTCCAGTCGGCGACCGGCCGTGCCACGCCGTGACGGGGCGTTCCGCGGACACTACGCTTAATCGCGTCCACGCCCGACGACGCACCAACGAATGGCATCCGCGATTGAGATACGCGACCTGACGAAGTCCTACGGCGACGTCCGCGCCCTCGACGGCGTCGACCTCGACGTTCCGGAGGGCTCGTTCTTCGGGCTGTTGGGACCGAACGGGGCGGGCAAGACGACGTTCATCAACATCCTCGTCGGCCTCGTCCGCAAGACCGGCGGCGAGGCGAGCGTCTTCGGCTACGACGTCGAAGACGACTACCGCGAGGCCCGCGACCGCATCGGTCTCGCGCCGCAGGAGTTCAACGTGGACCGCTTTTTCCCCATCCGCGAAGTGCTCGAACACAAGGCGGGCTACCACGGGATTCCGCACGACGAGGCCCGCGAGCGCGCCGACGAGGTGCTCAAGCGCGTCGGCATCTACGACAAGCGCGACACCCGCTTCGACTGGCTCTCCGGCGGGATGAAACGGCGGTTCATGCTCGCGCGGGCGCTCATCACCGACCCCGACCTGCTCATCCTCGACGAGCCGACCGCCGGGGTCGACGTGCAACTGCGCCACGAACTCTGGGAGACCATCGTCGACCTCAACGACAGCGGGACGACCATCCTCCTTACGACCCACTACATCGAGGAGGCCGAACGCCTCTGCGACGAGGTCGCCATCCTCGACTCCGGCTCCGTCATCGAGGTCGCCAGCCCCGAGGAACTGATGGACCGCGGCACCGACGACATCGTCGTCCAACTCCGCGACCCGCCGACTGCGGTTCCGGACTTCGCGGCCGACGACGACCGCGTCGAGGCCGTCGAACTGGACGGCACTCGCCTCGTCGTGACGGCCCAGCAGGGCGGCCTCGTCGCCCCCGACGTGGTGCAGGCGCTCGACCGGCAGGGCCACGAAATCGTCGACCTCGAAATCTCCCGCACGTCGCTCGAAGAGGTGTTCGTCGAGATGACGAGACGGGGCGAGGGCCGCGCCACCGCGGAGGTCGACCAATGAGCCTCACGAGCCTCACGAGCCTCGACGTGACCGGCTTTTACGCCCTGCTTCGCCGCGAGGTCCTCCGGTTCGTCCGCCGCCCGCGCAACACGTTCGTCCCGCCGTTTATCACGAACGTGCTGTACTTCTCCGTGTTCGGCGTCATCCTCGGCGAGCGCATCGACGAAATCGCGGGCGTCCCGTACATCCTGTTTATCCTCCCCGGCCTCATCGTCCTCGGGGCCGTCTCGAACGCCTTCGAGAACGCCTCTTTCTCTATCTTCCACGGCCGCTGGAACCGCTACATCGAGGAGGCGCTCACCTCGCCGCTTTCGTACTCCTCGATGGTCGGCGCGTACGTCCTCTCCAGTGCGACCCGCGGGGTACTCGTCGGCGCGCTCGTCGCCCTCATCGGCGCGTTCTTCACGTCCGTCGGCGTCGCCCGACCGTTCTACCTCGTCGCCTTTATGCTCGTCATCACCCTGCTTTTCGCGGGCCTCGGCGTGGTCGGCGGCCTCTGGGCCGACGACTTCGACGACCTGACGATGATGAACCAGTTCATCCTCCGCCCGCTGGTGTTCTTCGGCGGCGTCTTCTACTCGCTCAACGAGATTCCCGAGACCTTCCAGCAGGCGTCGCTCCTCAACCCGATGGTGTACATGGTCAACGGCGTCCGCTACGGCTTCCTCGGCGTCACCGAGGTCGACCCGAACCTCTCTCTCGGCGTGCTGACGGCGCTCACGCTCGGCGTCGTCGGTCTCAACGTCGTGCTGTTCCGGCGCGGCTACGGACTGACCGACTGAACCGCTCGACTCCCGTTTCCGGTGTCTCAGCGTCGCGGCGTCTGGCGTCTCTCCGTCGCGGCTTCACTCACGACCCGACGCGTGCCGACGGTCTTGTCTGCAGAACTGTCTTTTCCAATGACAACTATTTTGACACCGGCTCTAGAACTCTCGTCCGCAGTATGGTATCAAAACCCTCCTCCGCGGCGTCGACGCGGACCGTCTCGGTCCTCGCCCTCGTCGCGGCCGTCCTGGTTGGAGCATTCCTCGCCCCCGTCGTCTACGACGCGGCCGCGCCCACCCCAGACAGGGTCGCGGTCATCTCGGTCGACGGGACCATCACCTCCTACACAGCTGACCAGCTGGAAGAGGACCTCCACGAAGCGCGAGAGAACGAATCGGTAAAGGCGGTCGTCCTGCAGGTCGACAGCCCCGGCGGCTCCGCGGCCGCCTCCGAGCGGATGTACATGGCGGTCAATCGGACCGCCCAAGAGATGCCCGTCGTTTCGAGCGTCCAAGGCGCGGGCGCGTCGGGCGCGTACTACACGATGCTCCCCTCCGAGAGCATCTACGTGACGCCCTCCTCGGTAGTCGGGAGCGTCGGCGTCCGCGGCTCGGCACCGTACGGTGGCTCGTCCAACGAGATTCGCACCGGGCCGGACAAGGCCTCGATGACCGTCGACCAACGCGAAGCCCAGATTGAGACGCTGAAACACGCCTTCGTCGGTAGCGTCATGGAGCACCGCGGCGACGACCTCTCGCTGTCGCGCGAGGAGGTCGCCTACGCGAAAGTCTACACGGGCGCTCGCGCCACGCAGAACGGCTACGCAGACGATATCGGCACGCTCCAGACGGCCATCGACCGCGCCGCCTCCGAGGCCGGCCTCGAAAACTACGAGGTCGTCGAGAAGGAGCCGCCGACCCGCTCCGGTATCATCCTTCTCAGCTCCGAGCGCGGTAACTCGACGGTCGTCATCGACGAGAGTCCCATCGGCTACGACGGCGTTCGCGCCCCGCAGTTCCTGATGGTGTACGGACAGGTGCAGTACGAAGACGAGGTGATCGGCAATGTCTCAGCGTAACCTACTCCGCGGGGCGGCCGTCTTCGCGGTCGCGCTCGCCCTCATCTTGGTCGGGGCCGCGGTGGCACCCTACGCCGTCCAACTCGGCGGTAACGACTCGGCAGACACCCAAAACGCCGCGAAACAGGCGTTCGACGCGGACGAACTCGTCGCCACGCCCGGCCCCGAATCGGGCGAGGTGACGATGGACTCGAACGCCGCGCCGAAGACCGTCCTCATCGACGTGGCCCACGAGAACGACGTGAGCGAGTCCGACGTGCAACCGCTCGTCGACGCTCTCGTCGCCAACGGCCATCAGGTGAAGTACCTCACCCGCGAGGACGCCCAGCGGGACTTCAACGCCTCGCTCCGGCGGGCCGACGCCTTCGTCGTCGTCAACCCCGAACGGCCGTACACCAGCGACCAGCTCGACGGCCTCCGGTCGTTCGAAGACGCCGGCGGTCGCGTTGCCCTCCTCGGCGACCCGCAGTCCGCGGGCACGACGAGCATCCTCGGTCTCATCACCGTCTCGGTGTCGTCCGGGACCACCGGCGGCGACGCCGGCCTGACCTCCGACTACGGGGTCTCGTTCGGCTCCTCGTCGCTGTACAACATGCACGACTACTACCTCAACTACGAGAACGTCTACGCCGCGCCCGAGGGCGACACCGCCCTGACCGAGGGCGTCGACGAGGTCGTGTTCCGCGACGCCGCGCCGCTTTCGATTTCGGACGACAGCGTCTCGCCCGCGCTCGTCTCCGGCGGCGAGACCCGCGTCGAGTCGGTTCGCAAGACCGGTCCGTACACGGTCGCCGCCCAGAGCGAGACGGTCGTCGCCATCGGCGACGCCGACTTCCTCGCGCCCGAGTCGGCCTACGAGGCCGACAACGAGGTGCTCGTGGGCAACCTCGCGGACTTCCTCGTCTCCGGCGACAAGGAGTCCGGCGCGCCCGAACCGGCCACGCCCGAAGCCGGCGGTCCGGGCGGTTCAGCGCCCGGTCCGGCACCGGGTTCGACAACCGGCTCGGCACCCACCCGAGGAACCACGCCCACGCCGGCGTAACTGCGTCGCCCCGACGCGACCGAAGCCGGCCGCCGGCGTTCCCGTCTCGAACTCGACTTTTTCGTCACTCGCCTCCGAGCGACCGCTGAGCCGCCGTCAGGCGTCGTCGCCGCCGTCAGCGACCCTGTCGGCGATGCGGTCGGCGTCGCCCTCGTCGGCCGCGCGGCTTCGCTCGACCAGCCGCGCGAGGATGTCCGCCGAGACGCCGGAGACGTCGCCTGCCTGAATACCCCACAGCGTCGCGTAGAGGCCGCCGAGTTCGACCAGTTCGTCGTGGGTGCCCGACTCGACGACTTCGCCCTCGTCGAGGACGACGATGGCGTCGGCGCGGCGGACCGTCGAGAGCCGGTGGGCGATGACGAGCGTCGTCCGACCCGCCGAGAGGCGGTCGAGCGCGCGCTGGATGAGCAGTTCCGTCTCGGTGTCGACGGCGCTCGTCGCCTCGTCGAGGACGAGAATCCGCGGGTCTTGGAGCATCGCGCGGGCGATGGAGAGCCGCTGGCGCTGGCCGCCCGAGAGCTTCACGCCGCGCTCGCCGATGCGGGTGTCGTAGCCGTCGGGGAGCCGCGAGACGAACTCGTGGGCCTCGGCGGCCCCCGCGGCCGCGACCATCTCGGCTTCGGTCGCGTCGAACGCCCCGTACAGGAGGTTTTCCCTGACCGTGCCGTCGAAGAGGTACACGTCCTGGCTCACGTAGCCGATGGCCTCGCGGAGGTCTCTGATGCGTACGTTGCGCACGTCGTGGCTGTCCACGCGGACCGCCCCGTCCGTGGGTTCGTAGAGCCTGAGGAGGAGCTTCGCGACGGTGGATTTCCCCGCGCCCGTGGGGCCGACGAGCGCGACGGTGCCGCCCGGTTCGGCCGCGAACGAGACCTCGCGGAGCACCTCGCGGCCGGTCGCGTAGGCGAACGATACGCGGTCGAACTCCACGCGGCCGGCGACCGCGTCGAGGGCGGCGGCGTCGGGCGCGTCGCGGACGACGGCCTCGCGGTCGGCCAGTCCGAAGATGCGCTCGCCCGAGGCGCGGGCGTTCTCGTAGGAGTTGACGATGCGCCCCGCGCCGGACAAGGGGTCGATGAACCGCTGGGTCATGAACAGGAACGTGACGAACTCGCCGACCAGCAGGTCGCCGGTGAAGGGCGCGGGCGGGCCGAAGATGAGCCAGACGCCGCCGATGGCGAACGTGGCCGCGAACGCGACGCCCGCGAGGAGTTCCATCGACGGCTGGTAGAGGTAGTCGAGCCTGACGACCGCGAGGGCGCGCCGGTAGTAGTCCATGGAGGCGTCGGCGACGCGGTCGGTCTCGTAGTCCTCGGTCGCCGAGGCCTTGATGACCTCCATCCCCGAGACGTTGTTCTCGATGCGGGTGTTGAGCGCGCCGACGCTCTCGCGGAGCGCGCGGTACAGCGGCCGAATCGTCCGCATGAACCAGACGGTGAAGACCGCGAGTAGGGGGACGGCCACGAGCGTGACGACCGCGAGCTGGGCGTTCAGGTAGAACAGCACGCCCGCGATGCCGACGACGGCGACGACCAACTGGAGGCCGCCCGAGAGCGTGCTGTCGAGGAACGTCCGGAGGTTGCGCACGTCGCCGTCGAGAATCGACAGCACCTGCCCGGTCTGTTTGTCGTCGAAAAAGGCCATGTCGAGGCGCTGGAGCGCGTCGTAGGTATCCACGCGGACGGCGTGCTGAACGCGATTCGAGTAGACGGCGAGGCCGAGACCCTGCACCCACGAGAGCGCGACGCCGCCGACGAACGCCCCGATGACGAGCCAGAAACTCAGCCAGAACTGCCCGGAGACGGTCGTCGGGAGCCACGCCGACGGGACCAACGGGAGTGCGTACGCCGTGTTTCGGAAGAACACCGCGTCGATGGCGACCCCGAGGACGAGCGCCGGCACGATGGCGACGAGCCGCCCGAGGACGCTCGCCAGTAGCCCGACGACGAACCACGCGAGGTTCTCGCGTCCGTACTCGGCGAACAGGCGGACCATCGGGTCGCGCCCGGCTTGGTGGCTCACTTACCTGAGGTAAGCGTCCAGCGGCTATGACGTGCGCGGTCGGGGTGATTCGCGTCGTCGCGGTCGGCCCGGCGGGGACGCCCGTTCCCTCGGCCCCCGTGTGCCCTCGGCCCTCTGCCTCCGCGCGAGTGAACAGCGATAAGACCCCGACGCGCCGAGTCGGATTCATGCGCCAATTCATCGTCATCGGCCACGACGCGCCGACGACGCCCGACTTCTCGCTCGACGACATCGCGGGCGGGGCCGGCCGCCTCGACGTGCTCTGTCGCTGTGTCAACTCCGCGTTCTTCCTCTCGCACGACATCCGCGAGGACGTTCGGGTCCACCTCGTCCTCGGCGACGAGTACACCGTCCGCTTCGAGGGGTCGGAACTCCGCCGACTCAACCCCGACGAACGCTCCACCGCCGCGCTGATTCGCAAGGCGCTGGTGAAGCGCGAGGAGGCCATCGGCCACATGCCCGCCGAGTCGTCGCCGGGGGTCTCCATCCGCCGGATGGGGTTCGAGACGACGCTGGAGGAGGCCGCCCGCGATTCGACCGTGGTCGAACTCCACGAAGACGGCGACCCCGTGGTTCAGGTCGAACCGCCCGAGAACCCGATTTTCGTCCTCTCGGACCACCACGACTTCACCGACGAGGAAGCCGAGTTGCTGGCGGCCGCCGCCGACGAGCGGGTCCGCCTCGGCCCCGAGATTCTCCACGCCGACCACTCGATTACGGTCGCACACAACTACCTCGACACCGCGGGCTATTCGCGGTACTGAGTCGGGGTCGGCGGTGTGTCACGCCGTCTGACGGTGGCCCGTAATCACAACTGTTAAACGCGACGGTGGCTTGCCTCAAAATGCGGGCCGGTGGGGTAGCTTGGTATCCTTCGGCCTTCGGGTGGCCGTAACCTCAGTTCGAATCTGAGCCGGCCCATATTCTCCCCACCTTTCACGACCCACGAGCGACAGCGAGTGGTCTGAAAGGTGTGGGAGATTTCACCCGGTGAAGATTCGAATCAGGGAACGAACGAAGTGAGTGACCGTGGTTCGAATCTGAGCCGGCCCATTTCTACCCCTTTCAACGCCAACGAGCACCGCGTAGCGTGTGCGAGTCTTCCCGAAACGGTTGTCTGGGCGACCGAAGATTCGAACGTCCGAGCGACAGCGAGGGAAGTTCGAATCTGAGCCGGCATCTTCACGGACAACCTACCTGAGTTTTGGACAGTAGTTGCAAACGGGCGGAACCGCCGACACGGCCGCCGTTTCGACACCGACGAATCTACGGTGTCTCCGACGACAAACGGCCACTGGCAGTCGTAACCCCGCTGTCGCCCGAGAACCGAAGCAATTATCTGTTTTAGGCTGGCCTAAAAACTATGGAACACGACGAGACGCCACGGACGGGACTGACGCGGCGCGACTACGTGAAGTACGGCGGCGCGGCCGTCGGCGGCGGCCTGCTCGCCGGCTGTACCGGGGGAAACGACTCGGCGTCGACGGCGGAGACCGAGACGGAATCGACGACTGAGACGGCCACCGACACGGAGACCGAGACGCCCGCGGACGCGTCGTACTCGGTGACGATGTCGCCGGTCGGCACCGTGGAGTTCGACGAGCCGCCGCAGAGCATCTTCACGCGGCTTTCCCACCACGCGGGGATGGCGTTCGCGCTCGGCCGCGGCGACGACGTCAACGCGGTCAACGGGCCGGCGTACTACGACGCGACGTGGAAGCAGTTCACGGCGCGGCTCCCCGGCGTCGAGGTGGACTGGGCGGACCTGTACCCCTCGTGGGAGACGAGCAAGGAGAAGCTGTACGAACTCGACAGCGGCGTGCATCTGGCCGACCCGGCGTGGGTCGTCCAACTCGAACAGTGGGACATGGCCGACATCGAGGAGGTCGCCGACAACATCTCGCCGTGGTTCGGGAACTCGCTGAGCGGCCGTCACGCGTCGCCGACCGACGAGTGGACCGGCGACTACGAGTACTACACGCTGTGGGAGCAGTTCGAGAAGGTCGCACAGGTGCTCAGAGAGGAGGAGCGCTACGAGGCGCTCGCGGCCGTCCGCAACGACCTGCTCGCCACCATCGAGGAAGGGCTTCCGCCGGAAGACGAGCGCCCGAGCGTCGTGTTGCTCACCGCGTCCGACATCGAAGGCCAGATTTGGGCGTACACGGTCGGCAACCCCGGCTTCATGACCTCGCACATCCGGCCGCTCGCACCGCACGACGCGTTCGAGGGCTCCATCGAGTCCGGCTCGACCGTCGACTTCGAGGCGCTGTTGGAGGCCGACCCCGACGTGGTCCTCTTCCTGAGCGGGATGCAACCGAGCGTTAGCATGAACGACCTCCGGGCGACGCTCGAAGCCGACCCCGTCGCCGCGGAGATTTCGGCGGTCCGGAACGGGCGCGTCTACCCGCAGGGCGCGCGCTATCAGGGACCGATTCTCAACCTCTTCCAACTCGAGATGAGCGCCAAGCAGTTCTACCCCGAGACGTTCGGCGAGTGGCCGACCTCGGACGGCGGCCCGTACCCCGAAATCCCCGAGGACGAACAGCTGTTCGACCGCCAGCACGTCGCCGACATCATCAACGGCGACTTCTGAGCCGTCGTCGCCGCCGCGTTTTCGGCCGGCGACCGGCCCCCGAACCCGCCACCGCCCGGCTCCGCACCCGCACTCGCCGCCGCCCGGCACAAGAGATTTGTGCCGTCCTCGACTCCACCAGCTAGACAGATGACGGACCGACCCGCGGTCGACCGCCGGGCGTTCCTCGCCGCGCTCGGGAGCGCCGGCGTCGGGTCGCTCGCCGGGTGTTCGGCCCTCGGTGGCGATTCGACCGACACCGCGAGCACCGCCGCCCCGACCGAGCGCGTCGACGACGACGTCGCCCGCGACCTCGCCGCGCGGTTCGCGCCGACGCTCTACTTCGACGCCGCCGAGACGTGGTTCCCGACGGACCCGCGGTCGTACGCGAGCGACCGAGACGGCGAGACGGTCGTCGACGGCTTCGACGCGCTCGACGGCTATCACGCGACACGGCGGGAGACCGGCGAGCGAGCGCCGGAGCCGACGGTGTTCTACAACGTGGTCGGCTACGAGGGGTCGTCGCTGACGGCCGTGCAGTACTGGTTCTACTCGGTGTTCGACCAGTTCACGACGAACTTCCACTGGCACGACTGGGAGGTCCTGCACGTCTTCGTCGACACGGCGGACGACGAGCCGGTCCCCCAGCTGTACGTCGCGAGTTCCCACGCGCGGTCGGTGCCGAACAACGAGTTTCTCGACCCGGACCCCGAGCGTCCGCCGCGGGTGCTGTCGGAACTCGGGTCGCACTCCAGCGCGCTCTCGCTCAACGACCGGGCCGACCGGTTCCAGCGACTCCCGGCGGGCGGGACGTTCGCGGACATCACGAACCGGGCGTTCGACCGCATCGAGGACGCCGCGGAGATTCCAATCGCTTACGGGCTCCCGCGAGACGAGGGCGCGCGCCTGCCCTACGTCGTTCCGGAACTCGACGGCGCGCCGGTGTACGAAGACGAGCGGCTCCCGTCGGTCACGCGCGACGCCCTCGTCGGCGAGGCGCTCACGGTGCGGTCGTTCGACGCGCTGTCGTCGCCGCCGACGGACCTCCCGGCGCGGTCGACGGGGCTGGTGTTCGCCCCCGAGACGGCCGGCGACAGCGACGCCGACGCTGACGCCAATGCCGACGCTGACGCCGACGCCGACATCGAGTACGCGCTCGTCCCCGCGGGCGAAGTCGAGCACATCGCCGCGTTCACCGGGCCGCAACTGAGCTTCGAGTTCGCGGTCCCGGGCTTCGTCGAGGACGCGATTGCGAGCCACCTCACGACGACGAGCGCGCCGTGGAGTCAGTCGCGCTACGTCGACCCCGCGGCCGACATCACCGACCCGACCCACCGAAGCGAACTCGCCGAGCGATACGACGTGGTCGACGAGCCCTCGGCGCTCAACACGCTTTTCGTTCGGGTGACGGAGGTCGTCACCGACGCGGACGCGCCGGACGGCGAGGGCGTGACGACCCGCGAGTCGGGCGTCGAATCCGTCCTCCTCTTGGAGAGCGACCCCGAGGCCGCGCCGACGTTCGGCGGTCTCGGCGTCCTCCGGGGCGTCCCCGCGGGCGAGCACCGACTCACGGTCAACGGCGCGGGGTCGGCTCCCCACAGCGAGACGGTTCGGGTCGGTGACGCGGGGTCCGGGTCGGCGTCCGCGACGGGGACTGAATCGTCATCCGGCGACGACGGCGGCGAAACGGTCACAACCGCGGGGGTGGACGGCGAAGTCCCGCTCGTCGCGCGGGAGTCGGCGACGAAAGTCGAGGTCGACGCCGACGGGACCGACCGCGACCTGACGGCGCTCGCGCTCGAAGACGATTTCGGCGGTCGACTGTACGACGCGCCGCTGTCCGGGCCGGACGCGGTCTACGTCCACCGCGGCGGTGCCTACACCGTCGAGGTCCGCGACAGCGACGACGAACTCGGCGCGTTCCGGGTGAACCCCGACCCCGTGAACGGAGAGTCGGATTCGGACGGTGACGCCGCGCCCGCGTCGATTCCGAGCGTCCGCATCGACGAGCCGCGGACCGGGAAGGCGTCGCTTTCGATGTTCCTCGCAGACATCTCCGCGGAGACGGCCGCGGCGGTCGCGGCGGTCGACGACGACAGTGACGGCGCTGACGATTCGGACGACTCGGCGGAGACGGACACTCCGAACGACTCGACGGGAACTGCGGCGAGCGGCGGACGAGAGAACGCGGTTCGCGGGCTGGCGCAGGCGCTCGACTCGGTCGCGGAGGCCGCACGCAGGGCCGCCGAACGCGCCGAGGCGGGCGACCGCGGACGGGCGGACGAGAGCCTCGACACCGTCGCCGCGCGACTCGAACGCGTGGCCGAGCGGCTGGCCGCGGCTCGCGGGGAGCTCCCGGGGTCGCTCTCGCGGGCGACCGACCGGCGACTCGAACAGGCGCGGCGGCGCTCCGAGCAGGCCCGCGCGGCCGACACGCTCTGAGTGGTGCGTGGATAGGTCGCGTAGCCGACCGGCCGCGAACGCGTCGCTCGCCGGTCGAATATACGCAAAATGTGAGTTATCGTTCTGCCGCGAAACGCGGCGTACTAAATTAGTTTAAAGGCGCGTGAGGTTCGTCGCGCGGGGGCCCTTGGGGGCCTGCTCGATGTCGAACTCAACATCCGTGCCTTCTTCGAGGTCCGGGCCGCCGATGTCTTCCATGTGGAAGAACACGTCGTCGTCAGCATCGTCCGTCGAAATGAAACCGTAGCCGCCAGTGTCGTTGAAGAAATCAACGTTTCCTTTCGCCATTGCTTTTGAACACACACGCCCTTTACGGATAAGACTTGTGAGGGTCGTGCTGTCATGGGGGTTATTTTATTGAATCTTTTTCTGAATCGTCGGTATTTGTAGACGAATGTTCTGATATATCGGTTCTACTCGCGCTCGCCTAGCGGTTCGTCGACGATTCCGAGATATCCTGTGGTATCGGCAGTTCTGCGCTCGGACGCGTCTGCCCCCAGCCGACGAGGCTTTACGCGTGGCCGGTCGGTCTCCGACACCGTGGATGCTAACGACGTTCGTCGGAAGTGGGCAGACCGGTCGGGAGAGTTCTCCCCGGAGTACTACGCGTACTACGGGCCGAACGAGACGAGCGAGTCGATTCGGCGCGTCTTCGAGGAGCGTCTCGACCCCTCGGCGTCGATTCTCGAACTCGGCTGTGGTCCCGGTCGGCATCTCTCGCACCTCCGCGAACACGGCTTCGAGAACCTCCACGGCGTCGACATCAACCCCGACTGCTTCGATGTGATGGCCGACGCCTACCCCGACCTCGCCGACTGCGGGACGTTCTACGCCGACGCAATCGAGGCGGTCGCCGAGGAGTTCTCTCCGGGCCAGTTCGACGCCGTCTACTCCGTCGAGACGCTCCAGCACGTCCACCCCGACGACGCGTGGGTGTTCGAGGCGGTCGCCCGGAGCGCGAGCGACTACGTCGTCACCGTCGAAAACGAGGGCGACCGGTCCGTCCCGCCCGAGGACCGCGGCGTCAACGACGAGGAGTACGACTTCCCGCTGTACTACCGCGACTGGGCGGCCGTGTTCACGCAGTTCGGCGTCGAGCAGGTCGCCTGTGAGCACGGCGACCGCGACACGCTCCGCGTGTTCCGGCGGACCGACTGAGTGCGCGAGCGCGGCCGCCGCCTCGTTTTCACCCCGTTTTCACCTCAGAAGCCGCCGTAGCGGAGGTACACCATGTCGGCGATGAGGACGAGTTGGAACAGCCCCTGCACGCCGCCGAGCATGGCGTTCTGTTTTCCGATGGCGGAGATGACGCCGGGGTCCGGGTCGTCGGAGGTCATCTCGAAGTACATCCGTATCTCGCCGGGCATCAGGAAGCCGAAGCCCTGCACCGAGAGGACGGTGACGACCGCCAGCGCGACAATGATGGCCGGCGTGGTCATCTGAAAGTCGCCGATGGTGGTCGCGACCCACGCGAGCGACCCGACGGTGGCGACGGCGAAGACGACCTGCCAGCGCCGGTCGCGCCACGCGCTCAGCCGCCGTCCGAGCAGGAGGCAAATCGGAATCAGGTTCGCGGCGGTGAACAGCGCGAGCCACGGTTCGGCGTGGGGAAACACCCCGAGGCGCTGGGCGAGCGTGATGCCGCCCGCGATGGTGACAAGCGCCATCGACGGGAGGAAAAACGCGGTCTTCGGCGTGAGTCGCTCGAACACCGCGGCGCTCTGCTCGTCGGTCAGCCCGCCGATGACCGGCCCGAGAATCGCCCCCATGAACAGGTCGGTGCCCGTCCACAGCAGGCCCGCCATGACGTGAACGAACGTGTGTTGCTGGAGCGACCCGACCGTCACCGCATAGGCGAGTGCGACCACCGAGACGGCGACGATGCCGCCCGCAAAGGCCGGGTTCGCCCGTCGCGCCATGCCCCCGATTGTCCCACCAATCGTTGCCCTGTGTTGGCTCATCACGTTCGAGACGTGTACTGTCGGTGATAAAACCGGCGACGGACGCACTTATCCCCCTCTACCACCCATTTCCCGACCATGACTGACGCCCTCTCGTTCGATATCACGAGCGTCAACGACGTCGCGGCCAACCGCGACGAGGTCGTCGCCGCGGTCGAGGCCCACGCGGGCACCATCGCGCGCGAACTCGCCATCCTCCAGGGCGGCGACTACGGCCAAGAGACGTTCAAGACGCGCCGCGGGACGTGGACGCTCAAGTACGAGGCGGGCGCGCTCCAGTACCTCCGGTTCAAGGGGAAGTCGGGCGGCGAGACGTACGTCGTCTCGACCAAACAGCCCCCGGAGCCGAAGGCGCTCGGAACGGCGATGCAGGACTACCCGGCGTTCGTGGAGGCGTACAACGACCACGTCGAGTCGCTCGACGGCGTCCTCGACGACGTACCGACGGAGTTCCCCACGGTGACGACGACCGAGGAAATCGTCGCCCAGCGGGACCAACTCGTCTCGACTATCCGCGAGGTGGCCGACACCATGGCGGGCGAACTCAACCGCTTCGACGGCGAGTACGGCACCTTCACCCAGCGGGTCGGCGGCACGCGCTGGGAGCTGAAGTGGGACGGCCCGCGGGCGTCGTACCTCCGCGTCGGCGGCGAGGGAGGCATCTACCTGCTGTCGCAGTACGAACCCCCCGCCGCGCCCGACGTGCGCGAACTCGCCGGCGACTTCGTCGAGTTCGTGGAGGCGTACAACGAGTACGTCGACGACCTCGAAGCCGACCTCGCGACCGTCTCGTTCGACGACGCGGGGTAGCGGGGTATCGCGACGCTTTTGGAAACACCGCCGCCACGTGAAGCCATGAGCGACGACGACCTCGCGTGGGAGACCACCGACACGCGCATCGACTACTCGTGTCCCGGCTTCGACATCCGCATGGACGACGTTCGGCTCCCCGACGGCACCGAGACGGACTTCCACTACGTCGACGAGCCGGCGGCGGTCGTCGTCCTCCCCTTCACGCCCGACGGCGATGTGGTCGTCATCGACGAGTGGCGACAGGCCGTCGGTCGGACGAACCGCGGACTCCCCGCCGGCGGCACCGAACCGGACGACGACGACTACGCCGCGGCCGCCCGGCGCGAACTCGCGGAAGAGACCGGCCACGAGGCCGAGGCGGTCGAACCGCTCGTGACCGTCGAGCCGGCCAACGGCATCGCCAACTCGGTCCATCACTACTTCGTCGCGCGCGGGTGCGAGCCGAGCGCCGACCAGAACCTCGACTTCAACGAGAGCATTCGCCCGACGACGGTCGAGTACGACGACCTCAAGCGGGCGGTCCTCGCGGGCGAGGTCCGCGACGCGCGGACAGTTCTCGGCGTGCTCTACTACGAACTCGCCGGCGAGTAAGGAGCCGAGAGGGCCGTCGCTGGTTCCCCTTTTCGTCCTGCGTTTGCGTTCGCCTCCTGGGCCGCCGCTCAGGAGAGATGACGAATCAGCTCGTCGGTCACCTCCTCGCGCTCGTGGTGTACCCAATGCGACGCGTCGGGGAACGTCCGAAGCCGGCCGTCCTCGCAGTAGTCGATGCTCTGTTTCGCCATCGAGGGGACGAGTGCGATGTCGTCTTCGCCCCAGCAGACCAGCGTCGGTTGGGTGACGACCTCGCGGGGCGGGCTTTCCGACCGGAGGAACCCACGATACCAGTCTATTCGTGGCCCGATACCCGTGTGCCGCCAGGCGGCCCGATAGCGGTCGATAGTCTCTCGGTCGAACGTCCCCGGGTTGGACGTCTTTTCGAGGGCGGCGACCATCCTGCTCGCGTCGTTCCAACTGAGAATCCATTCGGGGAGCCTCGGCAACTGATAGAACCAGACGTACCAACTCCGGGCGATCTGCTCGGGGCTCGACCGCAGGGTCGTTCGGTACACCGCCGGGTGTGGGACGTTCAGAATCCCGAGTCGGTCGACCGCGGACGGTTGGCGGAGGGCGACGTTCCATGCGACGAACCCGCCGAAATCGTGGCCGATCAGGTGGGCAGACTCCCGTCCCTCGTCACGGATGAGGGCGCACACGTCCGCTGTCAGTTCTGACACTCGGTAGGAGTCGATTCCGTCGGGTGCCTCGCTCAGGTTACACCCTCGCTGGTCGGGGACGACCACTCGGAAGCCCGCCTCGACGAGCCGCGGAATCTGGGCGCGCCACCCGTACCAGAAGTCGGGATGGCCGTGCAGTAACACGACAAGTGGATCGTCGGAGTCGCCTGCAGTAACGACGTGTAACCGGACGCCGTTAACGTGACGGGTGTTGGATTCGATGCCGGACGCGTCGATGAGCGAGCCGTCGGTGCTTGGGTGGGTGTCTGTGTCCGTCATTGCTGTTGGCTCGGAGTGATGATCGGGCGCTGTCTCTGTGCGGGACTCATGTGAGTTCGAACCGGTACCTAAGCGCAGGTGACAGACTGGGGTACGGCTACTGCCGTAGCCGTGAGGCTACTTTTATCACCGTGTCTGGCGCGAACCGCACCCACCGTCCGCCGTCCCGCAACGTCTGACGCGAAAACGTTAGCAAACAAGTTCGTTGAACACGCGCTGTTCGACTTTTCGGAGGTGTTCACCGGCCGTCGAAGGAGTGATTCCGACTGCCTCCCCAACGTCCCGAAGTGACGCCTCTCGGGGAACGTCGTAGTATCCCAACTGAACTGCTGCCTCCAGTACCTCCTCTTGTCGGGGAGTCAACGTCCTGCTGAACGTCGACTTGTCGGGTTCGAAATCGCCCATTTCGAGTAGTTCGACCGAGACACTCGCTCTTTCGACACCGACTCCGAACAGTTCTCCGAACGCCTCGTCGGTTCCCAGACACGTCAGCTTGATACCTCCGTCATCGGTGAAGCGCATCGGAGTCTCGATTACCAGCGGAGATTCCCGTTGTAGTTCCAGCGTCCGCCGCGACGACTCTGTCGGTTCGAAATTACTCACGGCCATCCAAGGGTCATCTCCCGAGACGAGGTAGTCAATGACGCGCGGGGCGTTCTCCATAATCTGTCTGTATCGCTCTTGACTGCCGCTCGCTTCGGCGAACAGCAACACGGTGCCGTCGGCGAGCAACTCGACGTGATGAATCGCTCGCCTCTCGACCGACGGCGCTTCCGTCAACCGCTTTCCGAGGGGATGGAACGCGTCCCGGCTCTCCGGTTTGACCAGCACCGTGAGATATCGCATACGCTGAGTTGAGCTGCGTCGCGGTAAAACGTAGCGACTGTCAGACATTTCTCGGTCGGCCGCGGGCCGCGCGTCAGCTCACCGAGTGGTCAGGCGACCGACTCACATTCGCGTTCGTCCCTCGAACCCCGTTCCGAGGCGAGAAGGATTTTGACGCCGGCGCTCCAACTGGTCGCCTGTGTCTACTACGACGCGTCTCCCCGACCTCGCTCGGTCCTTCCTCGCGGCGATCGCCCTCGGCGGCGGCGGTCTCGTCGTCGGAACGATACTTGTCGTCATCACGCAGTTCGCGGCGGTGAGCGCGGGCGTCGAACTGACGCCCCTCGCGCTCATCGTCATCTCGCTCGTCCTCTTGCAGGGCATCGCCTTCGGCGGCGTCGCCCTCGTCTACAGCCGGTACCGCGGCCTCGACCGCTCGTACTTCGGCGTCTCAGTCCCGTCGCTCCGCGATATCGTCGCGGTCGTCCTCGGCTACGTGACGGCGCTCGTGGCGGCGTTCGTCGGCGCGTTCCTCGTCTCGACGTTCGGCGTCCAAGCGGGGTCGAACCAGGTGACCGAAATCGCCGCGCAGGACCCCGAGGTGCTGTTGCTCCTCGTCCCGGCGTCGTTCCTCCTCATCGGCCCCGGCGAGGAACTGCTGTTCCGCGGGGTCGTCCAGAACCGCATCCGCGAGTCGTTCGGCCCGGTGCCGGGTATCGCCCTCGCCAGCGCCATCTTCGCCGCGATTCACTACGTCGCGCTGACCGGCGGCGCGGGCGGCCGACTCGTCACCATCGGCATCCTGTTCCTCCCGAGCGTCGTCTTCGGCACGGCGTACGAACTGACCGACAACATCGCCGTCCCGGCGCTCATCCACGGCGCGTACAACGCGACGCTGTTCTCGCTGGCGTACCTCGTGTTCAAGCTCACCGAGATGAACCCCGGCGGGGTTCCGACCGGCCTGCTGTTCTGAGCGGCCGGGGATACCAGCCTTTTTCCTTCGCTGGCCCCTCGAACAGACGTGTTCTTCTCCACACTCGTGTCGGTAGTCGAGGGACTCGTCCCGGCGGCCGTCACGGGCGATATGCTCGTCGTCTTCGCGCTCATTCTCCTGTCTCTCGTCTTGTTCGCCACCGAGTGGCTCCCCATCGACGTGACCGCCATCGTGGTGATGGTCCTCCTGATGATGCTGGAGCCGTGGACGCAGATTTCGCCGCGAGAGGGCCTGTCTGGGTTCGCCAGCCCCGCGACCATCACCGTGTTGGCGATGCTCATCCTGAGCACCGGGGTCAACCGGACCGGCGTCGTCCAGCAAATCGGGCGGAAGATGGCCGAGTTCGCCGGCACCAGCCGCACGAAGCAACTCGCCGCGACGATTGGCGTCACCGGCCCGGTGTCGGGATTCATCAACAACACGCCGGTCGTGGCCATCCTCGTCCCGGTCGTCGTCGACCTCGCGCACAAGGGCAAGACCTCGCCGTCGAAGCTCCTCATGCCGCTTTCGTTCGCCTCGATGCTCGGCGGCACCCTGACGGTCATCGGCACGTCGACGAACATCCTCGCCAGCGACATCGCGGCCCAGCTCGGACAGGAGTCGCCCGGTCTCGGCCTCCACGCCTTCGGCATGTTCGAGTTCACCAAGCTCGGCGTCATCGTCTTCGCGGTCGGCGCGGTCTACCTCATGACGGTCGGCGTGCGCCTGATCCCCAAGCGGGTGCCCGCCGAGGACGACCTCGTCGAGGAGTACGCGCTCCAGGAGTACCTCGCCGACGTGGTCGTCCCCGCGGACTCGTCGCTCATCGGGCAGACCGTCCAAGAGGCGCTCGGCGACGACGACCTCGACATCGACGTGCTACAGCTCATCCGCTACGGCGAGCAGTTCCTCGAACCGCTGGCCCGCAAGGAGATTCACGAGAACGACACGCTCCGGCTCCGCACGAACCGGGAGACGCTCGAACGAATCATGCGCTCGGAGGGGCTCACGTTCGTCGGCGGCCCCCGCTCGGAGAGCGAACTTCACCCGGGCGAAGAAGAGCCGGTCATGGTCGAGGTCGTCGTCCCCTCGGGCTCGTTCCTCGTCGGCGAGAGCCTCGCCAGTTCGACGTTCCGACAGCGCTACGACGCGAACGTGCTCGCCTTTCGGACCCGCGGGAAGGTCGTCCGCGACCGGTTCGAGGACATCGACATCCGCGTCGGCGACACGCTCCTCGTGCAGGCCCCGCCCGACAGCCTCACGCGCCTCGTCCAAAACGAGGACTTCATCGTCGCCCACGAGTTCGACGACGTCGACTACCGGACCGAGAAAACGCCGTTCGCCGTCGCCATCATCGCCGGGGTCGTCGCGCTCCCGGCGTTCAACGTCCTCCCCATCGTCGTCTCGGCGCTCGGCGGTGTCGTCGCGATGATTCTCACCGGCGTCCTCAAGCCGAACGAACTGTACAAATCGGTCGAGTGGAACGTCATCTTCCTGCTCGCGGGCGTCATCCCGCTCGGCGTCGCGCTCCAACAGACGGGTGCCGCGGCGCTCCTCGGCGACGCCGTCGCCTCGACAGCGACGGTCCTCCCCGCAATCGGCGTCCTGTGGGTGTTCTACCTCGCGACCGGGTTGCTCACGAGCGTCATCTCGAACAACGCGAGCGTCGTGCTCATGATTCCGGTCGCCGCCAGCGCCGCCCAATCAATCGGGGCCAACGCGTTCTCGTTCGTCCTCGCCGTGACGTTCGCGGCGTCGACGGCCTTTATGACCCCCGTCGGCTACCAGACGAACCTGTTCGTCTACGGTCCCGGCGGCTACAGGTTCTCCGACTTCCTCCGCGTCGGCGCGCCCCTGCAGTTGCTCCTGTCGGTCGTCACCGTGGCCGGCATCGCCTTCTTCTGGGGCGTCGGCGCGTAGGCGCGTCACCCATCCGACCGGGAGTTCGTAGAGACTCCAGCCGAGGTCGGACTCGCTGATAGGTTCCATCTCGGCCGGTCGGCGGGCCGGCGGAAAAACGTTCGTCGGGCGCTCGCTCGCGCGCCGGTCGTCTGTCGTCGGTCAGTTCGGTCGGTCGTCGTCGCCGCCGTCGGCCCGCATCGCCCGGTTGGGAGTCGAGGCCGCGGGCGTCGCCGTCTCGCGGCCCGGTGCGCCGCCGGCCGCGCGCCCGGATTCGAACTGCGCGACGAGCGATTTGAGCTGTTGTGCGCGCTCCGACAGCGACGAGGACGACGCCGCGATCTGCTGGGTCGCGGCGGTCTGTTCTTCGGCCGCGGCGGAGACGTTCTGCGCCTCCGAGGCCGTCCGGTCGCTGAGGTTCGTTATCTCGTCCATCATCGTGACGACCTCTTGGGTCGACTGCGCCTGCTCGTCGGTGGCGCTACTGATGGACTGGATGGAGTCGTTGCTGTCTTCGATTTTGTGGACGATTTCTTCGAGCACGTCGACGGTCTCGCCGACGGTCTCGCGGCTGGCTTCGACCTCCGCCTGCGTCTCGAAGGTGTCCTCGGCGACGTTCTCGGTCGACTCCTCGATGTCGCCGATGAGCGAGTCGACCTCTTGGGTCGCCTCGGCGGTCTCCTCCGCGAGCGTCTTCACCTCGCTGGCGACGACGGCGAAGCCCTCGCCGGCGTCGCCCGCGCCCGCCGCCTCGATGGAGGCGTTGAGCGCGAGGATGCTCGTCTTCTCGGCGATGTCGTCGATGAGGTCGACGACCTCGCTGATCTGGGTGACGGATTGCTGGAGGTCTTCGACCTCCGTGACGGTCTCTGTCGACCGCGACTCCAACTGCTCCATCTTCTCGATGGTCGAACTGGCCGCTTCGCGGCTCTCCTTGGCGCGTTCGACGGTCTGTTGGGACTGCCGCGCGATTTCCTCGGAGGAGGAGGCGATTTCCTCGATGGTCGCAGAGAGGTTGCTCAGTTCCGATTCGGCGGCGTTGAGGTTCCGGTGTTGCGTCTCGTTGCCCGCCGAAATCTCCTCGATGCTGTTGGCGACGTCCGTGCTCGTCGCCTTCACGGCGTCGGCGCTCGCGGTGACCTCGGAGCTCTCGTCGTCGACTTGTTCGGCGAACGTCTGTATCCGGACGACGACCGAGTCGAGGGCGTCTAACATCTCGTTGAAGCCCCGCCCGATGCGGCGCATCGCGTCGTTGTCGCTCTCGGCGTCGACGCGGACGGTGAGGTCGCCGTCGGCGGCCGTCTGCATCGCGTCGCCGTAGCTCTCGGCCTGCCGTTCGAGGTCCGTCGTGAGCGCGTCGAGTTCGCGCCGCCGGGTCTCGGCGTCGTCGACGAGCTCTTTCATGTCCGCGACGATGGCGAGCGTCGCGGTGCCGCCGATGGCGAAGACGGCGACCGTGGCGGTCATGAGCGGCGAGGTCACGAGGTTGAATATCTCGGTGTAGAAGCCGAGTTTCTCCATCGTGAGGCTGACCATCCACAGAATCGCCAGCACGGAGGCGAACGCGTACGTCAGCCAGAACGACGCTTCCGCGTCGGTGTCGCGGTAGTTGAGCCACGCCAGCACCGCCGCGCCGACGAACCCGAGGGTCCCGATAGCGTCGAACAGCGCGTCGATTATCACGAGGCGTCACCGCCGTTGATGACGTTTTTCCGGCGCACGTACGCCGCCGCGAAGAACGTGACTCCCGCGAGGCCGATGCCGAACGCGTGCTCGACGAAGTTGAGCACCGACCCGAGGAACAGCGCCTCGACGTTCGTCGCCACCATCCCGACGACGAGCAGGACGTACCCCGCGGCGAACAGCTTAGTCTCGTCTCTGTACTGCGTGATAACCGGTATGAGCCCGACGAGGGAGACGGCGAGCGCGGTTACTTCGAGTGGCGATAAGTCGGCTAACATCTGGTTAGCCAGTTATTCTAATCTCTTTGTAAACTGTTCGCCCAAAAAATCACGTTTGATATCTCTCGTGTATATTATCTATAACATCTCAAGGAATCATCTGGTATGTATTCGTGTGTCCATTTTTGGCGGCCGGCCGCCCCGCGAACGCAACCCTTACCGCCGCGCTCGGGAAACGCCACTCCATGCGCGACCACTTCGAACTCCGCGACGGGGACCTCGCCGGGCGCATCGGCCGCCTTTCGGTCCCGCGTGCGGGGGTCACCGTCGAGACGCCGGCCCTCCTGCCGGTCGTCAACCCCAACATCGACACGATTTCGCCCGCGCGACTGGAATCCGAGTTCGGCGCGGACATCCTCATCACCAACTCCTACATCATCAAGACGAACGAGCACCTCCGCGAGGAGGCGCTGGACGTGGGGCTCCACGAGATGCTCGACTTCCACGGGGCCATCATGACCGACTCGGGGTCGTTCCAGCTCGCCGAGTACGGCGAAATCGACACGACGACCGAGGAGATTCTCCAGTTCCAGCGCGACATCGGCACCGACATCGCCACCCCGGTCGACATCCCGACGCCGCCGGACGTGGCCCGCGAGCAGGCCGAGACGGACCTCGAAATCACGAGGCAAGCCCTCGCCGACGCCGAGGCGGCCGACACGGGCGAGATGCTCGTCAACGCGCCCGTACAGGGGTCGACCTACCCGGACCTCCGCGAGGAGGCCGGCCGCCACGCCGACGCGACCGACCTCGACGTGTTCCCCGTCGGCGCGGTCGTGCCGATGATGAACGCCTACCGCTACGACGACATGGTCGACGCCGTCGCCGCCGCCAAGCGCGGTCTCGGCGTCGACGCCCCGGTCCACCTGTTCGGCGCGGGCCACCCGATGATGCTCGCGCTCGCCGTCGCGCTCGGCTGTGACCTGTTCGACTCCGCCGCCTACGCCCTCTACGCCCGCGACGGCCGGTATCTCACGGTCCGCGGGACCGAACACCTCGAAGACCTCGACTACCTCCCGTGTACCTGTCCCATCTGCACGGAGTACTCGCCGGACGACCTGCGGGCCGCGGGGTCGAAAGAACAGGAGCAACTGCTCGCCGAGCACAACCTCCACGTCACGTTCGCGGAACTCCGCCGCATCAAGCAGGCCATCCGCGACGGCGACCTCATGGAACTCGTCGAGGAGCGCGCCCGCTCGCACCCGGCGATGCTCGACGGCTACCGCGCCCTCCTCGACCACGTCGACCAGCTCGAACGCGAGGACCCCGCCTCCAAGGGCGCGTTCTTCTACGCCTCCAACGAGAGCGCCCACCGCCCCGAGGTCGCGCGCCACCACGCCCGCATGGACCGCCTGACCGCCGAGGGCCACGTCCTCCTCACCGAGGGCGGCATCCCCTCCGGCGACGACTTCGACGCGACGTGGCGCGTCGTCCCGCCGTTCGGCCCGTTCCCGCGGTCGCTCTCCGAGACGTACCCGCTCACCGCCGAAGTCCCCGAGCGCCTCGACCGCGACGCCTACGAGCAGGCCGCCCGCGGCGTCTCGCGGCTGGTCGAGGAGAACCCCGACGCGGCGTTCACGCTGGCGCACGACGACTGGCCCGAGTCGGCGCTCGCCCGCGTGCCCGACTCGGTCGAGTTGGAGTCGCTGTCGGCGGTCTCCGAGCGATTGGCCGACGAGGAGTCAGACGACGGGCGCGAGGAGGGCGACGCCACCGGACTGTCAGACGAGTAACGGTGCCCCAGCCGGTCGCGTCGGCGTCTGTCGGTCGATGCTCTTAGGTTCACCCGACGTATCAACGAACACGATGGAGGCTGTCCTCTGGTACGTGCTCACGGGAACCCGCGGCGGTGAAAACCGTGTGCGCATCCTCAAGACCGTCGAGGAACAGCCCCGAAACGCCAACCAGTTGGCCGAGACGCTCGACCTCGACTACAAGACCGTCCGGCACCACCTCGACGTGCTCATGGACAACGACGTGGTCCAGCGAAGCGGCGACGACTACGGCGCGGTCTACCTCCCGTCGCCGCGGTGTCGCGCCAACTGGGGGACCGTCGAGACGATCGTCGAGCGGATGGACTGAGCGTGCGAGACAGGGGCGCGGTGATTATGGAAAGATTTGGGAAAGCGTATATCAGGATGACGGGGAAAGGAGAGAACGAATGAGTATCTGGGTGGACGTCGCGACGGTCTCCTCGGGCGTCAACGTCGTCGTGCTCCTCGCACTGTCGGCGGTGTGGGCCCGAAACTACCTGACCTTCAGGTCCAAACACGCCGTCGGCCTCCTCGTGTTCGGGGTGTTCCTCCTCGCGGAGAACGCGCTCGCGTTCTACATGTACATCCTCGACCCGACGCTCTCGGGGTGGTTCAGCACCGACGTACCCGTCATCGCGTGGCGGCTGATGATGCTGTTGCACGTCTTCGAGACGCTCGGCCTCGTGTTCCTCGCGTGGATTACGTTCGACTGAACACGCCGCGCGCTCCCCGCTCCTTCTGATTTTCCGCGTCGCCGCCGACTCAGTCCCGGTGTTTCCGCTCGTGAGTCGGGTGCTCGGAGATGAAGACGCTCGTGTGGTCCGGCACGTCTTCGGTGACCCACGAGTTCGCGCCGATGCTCACGTGGTCGCCGACGGAGACCGCGCCGAGCACCTTGGTCCCCGCGCCGATGACGACGCTGTCGCCGATGTCCGGGTGGCGCTTGTACCCCTTCTTGAGCGCGTGTTCGTCGTCTTCGTCCTCCTCGAAGTGGAGCGCGCCGAGGGTCACGTCCTGATAGATGCGCGCCCACTCGCCGATGGTCGTCGTCTCGCCGATGACGACGCCGGTGCCGTGGTCGATGAAGAAGTAGTCGCCGATGGTCGCGCCGGGGTGGATGTCGATGCCCGACTCCATCTTCGCGTACTCGGCGAGTTCGCGGGCGTACGCGGGCGCGCCGGCCTCGTAGAAGGCGTGGGCGACCCGGTGGACGACAATCGCCTGTACGCCCGGATACGACCGGATGATTTCGACGTAGCTCCGCGCCGCGGGGTCGCCCTTGTACGCCGCCTCCACGTCTTTCTTCAGCGTCTCGCGGATATCGGGGAGTCGCCTGACGACCTCGTCCACGATTGGCTCGGGGTCCTCGTCCGTGTAGGGGTCGATACCCGAGTAGCAGAGCGCGCCGAAGTTGGCGACGGCGTCGCGGAGGAGTTCCTCGTCTGCGACCCACGGCCCCGCGTTCCAACAGCGGGGAAACAGGAGGCGCTTGATGAGGTCTACGTCCTCTCGCAGGTGGTTCCGCCGCGGGAACGAAAGCGACGTGTCCGTGGGGAAGGGGTCGTCGTCGGCGCGGTAGGACGCCGCGAGCCCGAGGTGCGCGTCGCCCGTGTAGCTGTAGGACATCCGATAGCGATAGTTGGTGGACGAGCGGTATTTAACCCCGTCTCATCGGGCCCGATTCGCCGCCTTCGCGTCGCCGGCCGCCCGGTCGAACCGACGGCAGTCTGCCGTCGTGTTCGCCCCCGAGACGGGGTGCACCCCAATCCCCGAATAAGGCTTCTGGCCGCCGAAATCTGGCGACTGGGGACACAACGGGGAGAGATTTGGGTGACAGTTCGGAAAATCTTCTTTTAAATATTCGTCCCCTTCTGAGACATGCGACGCACACTCGCAGTGCTGATGACACTCGTAGTGGTCGTCGGGGGCGTCCCGGCGGCCGCCGCGGCACAACAGGAGACCACGGCCGTCTCCTTCGAGAACCAAGCGACGGGCGGGACGACCGTGACGGTCGACTCCGTCACGCTCCCCGAGGGCGGCTTCGTGACGATTCACGACGCCTCCGTCACGGACGGGAACGTCCTCGGGAGCGTCGTCGGGTCGTCGGCGTACCTCGACGCCGGCACCCACGAGGACGTGACCGTCCACCTCGACGAACCAATCGGTGAGTCCGGCACGTTCGTCGCCATGCCCCACATGGACACCGACGGCGACCGCGTCTACTCGTTCGTCGCGGCCAACGGCGAGGTCGACGGCCCGTACACGGCCGACGGGAGCGCCGTCGTCGACACCGCGACGGTGGACGCGAGCGCGACCGTCTCGATGTCCGACCAGCCCACGACCGGCGACTCGGTCGTGGTCGACCGAGTCGAACTCTCGCAGGGCGGCTTCGTGACGGTTCACGACGCGACGGTCACCGAGGGCGCGGTGTTCGAGAGCATCCGCGGCACCTCCGCGTACCTGCCCGCCGGCGTCCACGAGAACGTCCGCGTCGAGCTGGACGCGCCCGTGACCGAGAACACGACGCTCGTCCCGATGGCGCACATGGACACCGACGGCGACGAGACCTACACCTTCCCCGAGTCCGAGGGGGAGACCGACGGCCCGTACACGGCTGACGGAAGCGCCGTCGTCGACACCGCGATGGCCACGCCTTCGGACACCGCGAGCGTGAACTACACCGCGCAGGCCACCGGCGGCTACTCCGTCGTCGTCGACTCGGCGTACCTGCCCGACGGCGGCTTCGTGACGGTCCACGACGGCACCGTCACCGAGGGTGCGGTGTTCGAGAGCATCCGCGGCACCTCGACGTACCTCGAACCCGGTCTGCACCGCGACGTGCGGGTCACCCTCGACGCGCCGCTGAACGAGACGACCACCGTCGTCCCGATGGCGCACGTGGACTCTGACGGCGACGAGACCTACACCTTCCCCGAGTCGGGAGGCGAGGCTGACGGCCCGTACACGGCTGACGGGAACGCCGTCGTCGACAGCGGCGAGGCGACCGTCTCCGCCAGCGTCGACTACACGATGAAGTCCTCGGACGGCGCGACCGTCGTGGTCGACCGAGTCGAACTCTCGCAGGGCGGCTTCGTGACGATTCACGACCCGTCGCTGTCGGGCGGCGCGGTGTTCGACAGCGTGGTCGGCACCTCGATGTACCTCCCGGCCGGCGTCCACGAGAACGTCGAAGTCACCCTCGACGAGCCGATTCGCTCCTCGCAGGCGCTCACTCCCATGGCGCACATGGACACGAACGACAACGAGGCCTACGACTTCGTGACCAGCGAGGGCGAGGCCGACGGTCCCTTCACGGCTGACGGCGGCGCGGTCGTCGCCAGCGCCCACACCTCGGTCAACGCGGTCGTGACCGCGACGGACCAGTCCGGCGACGGCACGACCGTCACCGTCGACTCCGTCACGCTCCACGACGGCGGCTTCGTGACGGTCCACGACGCGACAGTCACCGAGGGCGCGGTGTTCGAGAGCGTCCGCGGCACCTCCGCGTACCTCGAACCCGGCACCCACGAGAACGTCGAAATCAGCCTCGACGCGCCGCTCGAAGAGTCCGGCACCGTCGTCCCGATGGCGCACATGGACACCAACGGCAACGAGGCCTACGACTTCGTGACCAGTGAGGGCGAAAACGACGGTCCCTACGTGGCCGCCGGCGGCGCAGTCATCGCCACGGCCGACTACACGGTCGAAGGCACGATGTCCGAGACGACGACCGACGAGCCGACCGACTCGATGACGGACGAACCGACCGAGACGATGACCGACGAACCCGCGACCGAGATGACTGACGAGCCGATGGAGACGACGACCGAGTCGTCCACCGACGCGCCCGGCTTCGGTCTCGTCGTGGCCCTCGTCGCGCTCGTCGCGGCGGCGCTCGTCGCCGCCCGGCGTCGGTAACCCCGCTGACGACGCACCGGCCCACCACCACACAGAGGCACCCTCTTTTCGTACGCCGCGCGGGCCAGAAAAGCCACCCCCGCGCGGCACGCCCCCCGTTTGGGGTTATTTCGCGGTGTCGAGCGTCAGCGCCGACTATTCAGACGAACGCATCCGCGCCGCGTAGTCCCACGTGTGCATCCGTTCGGGTCGAATCCGAATCACGACCTCGTCGCGGTCGGGCGAGAGTAACCGCTCGGCCAGTTCCGAGTCGGTGTCGCCGAGATACCGCCCGATGAGTCGCCGCAGAACGTCCTTCTCCGCGTCGGGTTCGACGGTGGCGGTCCCCCGGCCGCGGACGCCCCGGTACGGCGGGTCGTTGGTCGAGATTTCGAACGCCACGTCGTCGTGGGTGCGAAGGAATCGCACCACGTCGGCGTCGGCCGCGGTGGCACACCGGAGTTCGGCCGCCTCGGGGTCCCACTCGTACCACAAAGAGAGCATCCAGAGGTCGTCCGCCGGGGTGCGACACGAGAGTCGGACCGGGACGGCCGCGTCGGCGAGGAAGTCGTCGACGCGGTCGCGTGACCACGGGCCGGTGGGGTCGGAGGCGTCCATACCGTCCCTTCGGGTGCCGGGGGCTAAGTCGTGTAGGCCGAGTGGTCGGTCTCGGTCGCCGGCCGCGCCCGCAGAAGACAAGTTAATTGCCTATCGGGGGACGAAAGCGGGTATGACCGATTACTTCGAGGTTCACGCCCGCGACGGCGCCGCCCGAATCGGGGAGTTGCGGCTCTCCGACTCGGTGACGACGCCGGCGGTCGTGGACGACGTGCTCGCGGACGCCGGCAGTCTCTGGGCGGCCGAGCGCGAGCTTCCCGACGGCTCCGACGACGTGCTGACCGTGCTCCCGCATCGCTCGCTCCCCGCCGGGAGCGCCGACGAGGTGCGCGAGTCGTTCGCCGTGGACTACCCCGACGTGGATTTCCCCTCGGCCGCCGTCGTCACCGCCGACACGGCCGACGACTACGGCGCTGACGCCTACGTCCTCTCCGACGCGCAGGGCTTCGTCGGCCACGCGCGCGCCTTCCGCGACAACGTCATCGAGGCGAAGGAGAACCTCCCCGCCGACACGGCGCTGATGCTCTCGGGCGTCGCCACGCCCCGGAACGTCTCGCTTCTCGTCTACGCCGGCGTCGACCTCGTCGACGAGACGCTCGCCCGCGCCCGCGGGCTGGAGGGCTTCTACCTCACCAGCGACGGCGAGTACTTCCTCGAAGACCTCGACGAACTCCCCTGCGCCTGCGAGGCCTGCCGGACGCCCGCCTCGGAGTTCACTCGCGCCGACGCCGCCGACCACAACGCAAACGCCCTGCGCGCCGAACTCGCGCGGGTCCGACGCCGCGTCCGCGACGGTCGGCTCCGCGACTACGTCGAGGGGCAGGCCCGTCACGACCAGTGGCTGACCGCCCTGTTCCGCCGGTTCGACCAGCAGTACAGCTTCATGGAGGAGCGGGTCCCCGTCATCCGCGACTCGGAGCTCACCGCGGCCTCCGAGGAGTCCATCGACCGCGTGGAGATTCAGCGGTTCGCCGACCGCGTGACCAAGCGCTATCGGAACCGCTTCGACCACCCGCTCGTGCTCCTGCCGTGCTCGGCGAAGAAACCCTACAGCGAGTCCCAGAGCCACCGGCAGTTCCAGGAGGCCGTCCAGTACCGCGCGCACATGGTGTCGATGACCTCGCCCATCGGCGTCGTCCCGCAGGAACTCGAACTCACCTACCCCGCCCAGCACTACGACTCGGTCGTCACGGGCGACTGGTCGGAAGACGAGAAGTCGTTCGTCGCCGAGGTGCTCCGGCGCTATCTGGAGCGCAACGACTACCCGCGAATCGTCGCGCACGTCCCGCCGGGCGCGTACACGGAAATCGTCGAGCGCGTCGCCGACGACCTCGGTCTCGACGTGGAGTTCACCGTCTCCGAACACCCGACGACGTCGGAGTCCATCGGGAACCTGATGCGGACGCTCGACGGCGAACCCAAGTTCACCCGCGAGGAGCGCGAGCACAACGCCGTGAAGGCCATCGCCGACTACCAGCTCGGCCCCGACGCGGGCGACGCGCTCTTTGCGGACGTGGAGTTGGAGATGACGAGCCGGTTCCCCAAGCTACAGGTGTGGAACGACGCGGGCGTGCAGTTGGCGACGATGGTCCCGCAGTACGGCGTGCTCTCTTTCACCCTCGAAGGCGCGAAGGTGTGGCGCGACAGCGACGCGCCGACGAAGACGGTCGAAATCGACGGCTTCGTCCCCCACGGCTCGGTGCTTGCGCCGGGCGTCGTCGACGCCGACGCGGACATCCGCCCGGGCGACGAGGTCGTCGTCGAGGGGCCGAAGGCGTTCGCCATCGGCCGCGCGGAGATGGGCGGCCGCGAACTGGTCGAGTCCACCCGCGGCGTCGGCGTCGAGATTCGCCACGTCGAAGAGCGGTAGTTCGACCCCGGTTCGGCGAGGGGTCTCCGATGCGACCCGAAAACCGCCCGACACGCCGTAGACATCACCAACATAACATTTCAATGACCATTCGTGGCGCGGTGGTTAATCAGCCTTTGAACACCGCTATATCGGATTTATCCCCGGTTTTCTATGCACCCGAGTACGGCGGAAATATCACGCCACTATAACTTTAAGTAGCATCCCGGCCCAACGTGGGCAATGATGGTAGAACGACACAAGGGGCGAACGGAGTTCGACGACCTCCCCGACGAGGGAGCGGTAGACTGGACGATTACCCATGCGCTGTTGGCGGCGAGCGATTCGACCTCGCGGGCCTTAGAATCGCATCTGTTGCGGGCGCAGTACCACCGCGACGCCGGGTTCGACACGGCGGTGACGGCGAGCCACATCGACGACGCAATCGACCGACACACGCAAATTATCGAAGATTTACGCCTCGCGCGCGACGCGCTCGAACACCGGTAACCCGCCCGGGGCCGCCGGGCTGTTTTCCCCGCCGCTCGAACCCGTCCGGACGCCCTCTCGCATAAGTTGTTTATTTAACAGCGGCTACGAACAACCGTGTATGAAGTTGGCCGTCCCAACTGACTTCGACATCCTCGAGGCGCTCGCAGACAGGAGGCGAAACACCGCCGTAAACCTCTCGTATATCCTCGATAAGAACCGCTCGTACATCAACACGCGACTGCCGATTCTCGCGGACTACGGCCTGTTGGCGCGCGTCGGGCCCGCGCCGAACTCCGGGCTGTACGAAATCACCGACAAGGGGTTGGTCGTCCTCGACAACCGCGACCAGTACCGAGCCGACGGCGTCGACTTCGACGCCCTCGTCGAGTCCGAACTCAGGGCGCGGACCGACGAGACGGACGCGTAACGCGAACGACGCGCCGAAACCGAAGGTCGGGACGGCCTTCGGAGGCACCCCGGCGCGCTGTTTCTCGCGAGCAGTGGCGACGCCGCTCGGTCCCGCGTTCTCGACGGCGTCCGCGATGTCGGTAACCGCCCGCGCCGTGGTGCGGCCGTCGCCGCCTTTTTGCCGCCTTGCCACCCAGTTCGAGGCATGGCTGTCGAACCACTCTCGCTCGGCGTTCCGAAACCCATCATCGACTCGCTCCCGGAGGCGGACGGCACGGCGGCACAGGACATGCAACGCGCCGTCGAGGGGCTCGAAACGCGGCTGAACCGCGCCATCGAGGGCGCCGACACAGAATCCGAGGCCGCCGGTTACGTGGTCGACGCGCTCGAACGTCTGGAAGGCCACTACGAGCGCTACGACGAGTTCATCCCCGAACTCCGCGCGTGGGGGCAGTCACCCATCTACGCCATCGCGTGGCGGAACCTGCAGGCGGACCTCATCCTCCAAATCGAGGAGTACGAGTGGCTGAAACCGCACATCGACCGAGAACGGAACCTCCGGCTGGTCGAAGACGGCATCAGATTCGGCAAGTAGTTGCGACGCCCGCGGTTCTGACTGACGGTCCGTTTTCGGACCGTGCGACTACCTCGGCCCATCTGTTGTGCGTAAATACTGAAATACAACAAATATATTCTGAGTAGGTATATCTTTAATCTACACTAACATAGAGTTAGTGCATGTTACAGACTCTGTGATGTTATAGATATTGACTGAAAATGGCTAAGTCTGAAGTTTAACTTCTGTTTTATACGAATGTAGTGGACTTCTGATTCAATGTCAGAACGCGAGTTCCCCACAAACAGTATTGTGTATCTAATTCAATATTGGTGTGGCAGAATTCCAATCGAATGTGTCCTCGAAGCCGAGCGACTCCGTCGATTTTCCGATGGGTGTGGATACGACAGTCGCTCGCGAGGATAGTCAGTCGCGCCCCGTGAAGGGTGACCGAACCTAATGGGGAAGGGGGGAAGGGGGGATGAGTTCGGTCAGTTGGATGCGTCCGAGGGGTTACTCTGTACGGTACTGCATCCAATTGAACACAATCGCTTCGAATATATAAATGATTCTGATTGTCAGCCTGAAGAACAATCCGACGGAAGTGTAACGGTTATAACTTTGTTACACCCACTGAAACGACTATGCGCATCGGTGTCGTGGCACACCACATGGCGGACCGCTCCTCTCCTCGTCGTACCGAAGGCGCCTTCGTCCGGGCCACCACGCACATCGACCGCGCCGAAGAACTGTTGTGGGAATGCGCTCGCGACCTCCCGGACGACGCGGACGACGAGTTCGCCCGGCTCTTCGAGGGGTTGTGGGCAGTGCAGAACGAACTAGCGCAGGTGTCGCTTCCGGGGGACTGCGCGGACGAACGCGGCGGCTCCTCGCGAGGGGGTTTCGACTTCCCGACGACCGACGACTGACCGCGGTTCGATGTCGGGTCGGGTCGGGTGAGCTTCGCCTTCGGCGGTTCGACAGACGCGACTTCGCTACTCCACCTGTCGCTCTATCCACTCGCTCGCGTCGACGACGAGTTCCGACAGCGCCTCCTCGACGGGGACGTCGCCCGCGAGACCGACGCTCCATGTGACCTGCGACTGAATCGCCTGTAGATTGAGCATCGTGTTTTGGACTCGCGACGCCAGTACCACCGGAACCGTCGCGTCGAACCGGCGGATTCCTTTGACCGCCTCGACGCCGTCGAACGCCGGCGGGGCGTGGAGGCAGACGACGAGATGCACCGGCCCCTCAGTCAATCGCTCGAACAACACCCGACTCGACCTCACGAACTCGACGTCCACGTCGCGCTCTGTCGCTATCGGACCCGCCGGTGGCGGACCGTAGGCGAGGATGCGCGGCGTCGCCGCTATGCTAGTCTCGGACACGCGTTCGACTGTTCGCCGAGGGAGTATTTGACACTTTCTCCGACCCGAGACCACACCGGGAGCCGACGGTGGTCGAGACCGGTGGGAGAACGCTGGACGGACCGCCGGTGTCGCCGGTTGGTTGCTGGTTGGTCGCCGGTCCCCGGTCACCGGTCACCGGCCGTCGGCTCAGAACAGGGAATCGAGGCGGTCGTCGACGACGGCCTCCGTTTTGTCTTCGCTGGCGTCGGCGTCGGCGTCCCGTTGGCGGCGGTCCCGCTCGGCCTCGACGCCGGTCGACCGAACCTCGGCCACGCGGTCGCTCCGCGACACGTCGCCGAGGAGCACGAGCACGCCGACGTGGTTCGACTCCGGAAGCGGGTAGTCGCCGCCGCGGACCTCCATGCTCCCGGTCTGCTCTTCGACCCACGTCCGACTCCGCTCGATGGCCTTCCGGTTGAGCCACTCGGGCGGGCCGCTGACGACGACCAGTCCCCGAGAGGCGGAGTCGACGTCGCACGGGAGCGTGAGTCGCCCGAGCACCGCCTTCCGCGTCTGGGTCGTGATGCGGTTGATGGAGTCGAGTTCGTCCGACGACGACGACCCGCCGCCCAAGAGTCCCGAGATGCTGAATCCGCCGCCGTCGCTCTCGGGGAGTTCGCTCGCCGCGTAGCCGATAGTCGAGATGCCGCCGCCGCGGAGGGTGTTGATGACCTCCGAGGAGTCGACGACGCTCTCGCCGACCGACCCCGACTCGCCCACTTCGCCCGAGGCGAAGAGGATGCCGAGGCGGCGCACGAGTTCCTCGTTCATCGACTCGTGGGCCTGTGCGACGTCCTCGCCGCTTTCGGCCCACGCGCCGTTGTCGAACGCGAACACGTGGTCGGTCACGTCCACGAACGCCTTGAGCGACCGCGCGGCGTTGCGCGAGTAGAGCGCGCCCTCGTCGGCGGCGGGGAGGATGCCGACGCCGTAGATGGGCTGTTCGTAGATGCGGTTGAGGTGCTTTGCGAGCACGGGGGCCGCGCCGCTCCCCGTGCCGCCGCCGAGCCCCGCGAAGATGAGAAAGGCGTCGGCCGTGGAGGTCGGCGCGCCGTCGGTGCCCCGCAGGAGCTGTCGGCTGTCGCGCTCGGCGAGCTCCGCGGCGAGTTCGTTGTCCGCGCCGACGCCGTGACCGCTCACCTCGTCCGCGCCGAAGAGGATGCGGTTCTCCTCGGGAACGAGGTCGAGGCCGCGGAGGTCCGCCGACGCGGTGTTGTACGCGACCGCGTCGACGACGTAGTCGGCGTTCGTGCGCTGTTCGTACCGGAGGAGGGCGTCGAGGACGTTTCCACCCGCTTGCCCCACGCCGAAGCAGAGGACCTTCATCGTCTCTCTTTGACACGTCATCAGTGGTGAATCTTCTGTTAGTGCACTGTCACAGCCAGCCTCGGACGCGCCGCCGACGGGGTAGTTCTATACGACCCCCGCGAGAACTATCGGCAGACGACATGACCTGTCCGCGGTGTTCACAGCCCCTCTCGACGCTCTCTCTCGACGGCCGCGCGGCGCGCTACTGCGAGCGGTGCGGCTTCGTCGGCGTCGAGACGGTCCACGAGCGCGACGCGCCGAGCCGAGAGTCGTGGGACGACGCGATAGCCCGCTTCCACGAGCGGGCGCTTCGCGAGGCGCGCGAGCGGGACGGGAACGCGGGCGGTGCTGGCGGAGCCGACAGCGGCGACGCGATTAACGAAGTAGCTGACGCCGGTGACGACGAGGCCGACGACGAAGCCACCGACCGCGAGCCCAGTGACTCGCACCTGAAAAACGGGGAGGACGGCGACCGCGGGGGCCGCGCGGGCGACGAGTGACGCGCGCTCGCGCGTCGCCGGCGGCGCGTCGACCTCGGTCGTGACGTACTGTCCGGTCGGTGTGTCAGTTCGGAGCGGCGCTCAGTTCGATTCCGGCGCGGCTTCGGCTTCCGGTTCGGGTTCGGGCTCGGAGGCGCTCCCACCGGACTCCTCTTCGGAGCGGGCGGCGACGAGCGCACCGCGGGCGACGCTGTAGAGGGGGCGGTCGATGCTCCGGACCTCGTTGACCGAGAACGGAATCGTCGAGTCTTCGAGGTGGTGTTCGAACAGCTCCTCGAAGCCGTCGGGGCTGGAGGTGCCGCCGGTGACGACGACGGGCACGTCGAGGCCCTCCTCGATGTCTTCCTCGTCGACCTCGCGCTCGATGTTCTCGATGACGTAGTCGAGGAGGTTCTCGTAGTAAATCGACAGCGCGCCCTCGACGCCGCCGACGTCCGTGCGGAAGTCGAGCTTGAAGTCGTCTTCCTTGATGGACGTGACCTTGTCGACGGCCGTGCCGGTGGCCTGCGCGGTCTGCTGGTCGATCCAGTCGCCGCCGCGGGCGATGGAGAACTGCATGACCGGCACCGCGTAGTACGCCAGACAGATGTTCGTCATGCCCGCGCCGAACGAGACGCCGAGGCCGGTGAAGTTGTTGTCGGCGAGTTCGCTGTAGATGACCGCCATCCCCTCGTTGATGGGTTCGGGGTCGTAGCCCATGTCGCCGAGCATCGATTCGAGCGTCTTGTCGTGATACAGCGTCGAGAGGTCGGAGTCGATGGGGTCCGCCGGACTCGAATAGAACAGGCGCTCGTTCGGCCGCGAGGGCGAGCCGACGACCTGCTCGATGATGAGCTTAATCATCGGAATCGCGGAGGACTCCTCGGACGAGAGGATGCCGTGTTGCATCGGCCGGCGCGTCTCCTTGCCGAAGATGTTCGCGAAATTGAGCGCGTCGTCGCCGACGACGTACACTTTGTCGTCCTTGCGGATGTGGAGCACGTCGCTCCGCGAGAGCATCTGCTCCGCCATGTCGCTGTAGTCGATTTCGACGAACGAGTTTCGTTGCTGGACAAATACGGTCTCACTCCCATCCTGACTCGCGGACAGGATGTTCATGGTTCCTACGTCAAGGCCTTTCGCCATACCTCACGCGTCGCAGGGCTGTCGCATAAATCTGTATGCGCTCTTGACGTTCAGTTCGGTCGATGAATGTGACGCCGAACCGACGCCGAATCGATTCCCACCCGGCGGCCCGGCGTTCCGAACCGACTCAGGAGAACAGCCCGCGAATCCGGTCGACCAGTCCCTCGGAGTCCTCGCGTTCGTCTTCGGCCTGCTGTTGCTTCCGCAACTCGGCCAGTGCGGCGGTCTGGTCGTCAGTGCTGTCGCCGACCGCCGTGTCTTTCTTCCCGCCGCGGAGGCCCTGCAGGCCGGCGACCGCGTCGTCGACGCCCCCGCCGCGCGTCTCGGTCGCCTTCGCGTTCTCGAAGCTCGCGCGGTCCACGTCGTCGACGGCGGAGGTGTCGAGCTTCAGGCGGGTGGTCTCGGCTTTGCGGACGCCGCCCCACGACAGTTCGCTGTCCGACAGCGCCTCGTCCATGTCGCGGCGGACCTGCGCGGCGACGGCTTCCTCGTCTTCCTCGTCGGCCGCGTCGGACTCTGCGTCGGTCCCGCCCGCGGCGGGCCCGCTCGTCCTCGCGCGGGCGAGTTGGAAACCGACGAGCGACGTGCCGCTCGCGGCGACGACCGCCACCGCGCCGAGCGAGTAGACGCCGACGATGCGGCCGCTCCGGTCGGCGTTCGCGGCGACGTTCCAGTTGTGGGGGTACGCGCCGACGAACTGGACGACGGCGACCGCGCAGACGACCAGCCCCGCGCCCGCGAGGAGCTTCGGGAACCGGTACTGCGAGGGGAGCAGGACCACGACGGAGGCGAGGAGGAGGGGAATCCCGAGCGCGCCGGTGACGCCCGCGACCTCGCGGAGTTCGTACTTGAAGATGTTCTCGGGCGGGATGCCGCCGCTCCACACCACCGCCGCGAGCGCGACGGCGAGCAGTCCGATAGCCGTAAAGAACAGCGCGAAGCCCGCGTAGACGGTCGTCTCGTCGGGGTCGGCGTCGACGTACCGTCGGTAGAGGGCGATGAGGGTGTTCTGCCCGTCACTCGACATACCTCAGACCATTCCCCCGCGCGACATATAATGTTCGCCGGACTCGGGTCGGACCGCGGCCGGGCGTTCGACCTGCCCCGACCCACGTCACGACCCGCCGGCGCGCTCGACGGAGATGTCGTAGGCCGCGACCGTGTCGTCGAGGGTCGCCTCGGTGAGCGTCGGGTCCGCGTCGAACCGCGCGCTGGTGAACCGAGCGGGACCGTGGACGACGGTGTCGCCGAACGCCGCGGTGTCCGTCACGTGCGCGTACGCGAAATCCAGCCGCCCGCCGATTTCGACGCCGAAGGTGAGCGTTCCGACAGTGCAGTCCGAGAGGTCCACGTCGCGGGCGACGCGGACTCCCGAACAGAACAGCTCGTCGCCGAAGCGCGCGTGGTCGCAGATGACGCTTTCTTCGACGGCGGCTTCGACCAACCGGACGGGCGATTCGGCCGAACAGACCACGTCGGAGAGGTCGAGTCCCCCGTCGACGGTCGCGCGGACGAACGACGCCGGCCCCGATTCGAACCGCGCGCTCCGGAAGCGGAGCGCCCGGCCCTCGACCGTCGCGTTGTCGAAGTAGACCGGGCCGTCGAACGCGCTGTGAGTGAAGTCGACGGTCCCGCCGCGGGCGGTGAGTCCCGTGCAGTCGACCCGGCCGCCGAAGGCGGCGGTCGTCGCGTCGATGCCGCCGTCGACCGTGAGTCGGGTCGCGTCGACGCCGCCGTCGACCGTCAGGTGTTCGAGCGAGAGGCCGTCGTCGACGGTCGCCGCGGCGGCAACGACATCCCCGCGGACGCGACAGTGCGCCAGCGAGAGCCGATGGTCGCACGTGGCGCTCCCGAGGTCGAGGCGACCGTCCAGCCGGGTGTGGGAGAACCACGCCGGCCCGCCGAAGTACGCCTCCGCGACGGACACGTCGGCGTCGACGGCGCCCTTCCTGAACGTCGCTCCGCCCTCGAAGCGCGCCGCCGTCGCCACGACCGTCTCGGCGCTGAAGCCGGTCGCGTCGAAGCGCGCGTCGAAGCGCGCCTCGCAGAGCACCCAGCGGTCACCGACTTGCAGGTGGCGACAGCTGACCGCCTCGGGCGCGTCGAGGCGTTGCATGCACACCGCGCCGCCGACCGAGACGCGGTCGAGGCGGAGCGCGCCGTCGAGCGTCGCGTCGCGGAGGTCGATGTCCGATTTCACCATCGCGCCGCGGAAGTCCAGCGGTGCGTCGGACGCGGGCGTTGCCCCCGCGAGGTCGATGCGCTCGAACGCCCCACCGATGAACGCCGAGGGCCGCGCGTCGTCTTCGACCGCCTCGCGGAGCGCCTCGGTGACGACCGCGGGCCGCGTTTCCTCGACGGGGCGATGGAAGAGACAGCGGTCGGTGCCGTCGCTCGCGGGGTGCGGACACCGCCACACCGACGGCGACTCGTCGGTACCCGTCTCGTCGGCGGCGTCGAAGACGTGCTCGTAGGCACAGCGACCGGTGTGTTCCACGTCACCCGACCGTTCGTCGGTATCGCGTAAATAGATTGTCACGATGTCGGGCGCGTCGCCCCCTCGGACTCGCGGCCGTCCCCGCCGCGGTCGCTCGGGTCACTCCCCGGCGAACGGAGCGTCGACTTCCGCGTCGCCGACGACGGCCGACAGCGTCGCCGCGAACTCGAAGTCGCGGGCGGGCAACGCGACCATCCGGACCGTCTCGCCGGTGCCGTCGCGGAAGCCGACGACCGTCCGGTCAGGTTTGAGTTCGACGGAGCAGTCGGCGAAGACGGGCCGGTTGAGCTGTATCGTCCGCACCGCTCGCACTTCGTCGGGGGTCGCCTGCGCGCCGTCGTGTCGAATCTGGACGAGTCGCGTCTCGGTCAGGAGCACCGTCATCTCCTCGTAGTGGCTGACCGACCGGAGCGTCTCGCGCTCGCCGACGAACTGGTGAATCGACTCGTAGAAACTCACAACCCGCCTACTCCATCCACTCGTATCAACGTATCTACACAGTAGTTCACCGACGACGAGTTTCCCGTCGGCGCGGGTTGCGAGGCTCACAACCCGCGCTCGAACGGGCGGGCGCCGACCGCCTGTCAGAGGCGAGCAGGCGGGACGGATCGCCGTAACTGGGCAATCGTGCTGTCCACATCCTGACCAACGCGACTGCCCGCCGTACAGTCGTCGGCCGGACTATATCAACGTATGCCTAGCGGCGCGGTCGGTCGAACGCGGAGCCGCCGCGGTCAGTCGGCGGCCCCGAGCGCCGGGTCGCCCGCCAAGACGACGATGTCGGCCATCCCGCGCACGGACTCGAACGGGACCCGGACGCCGCGCGGACCGACCTCCAACTCCTCCGGCGGGTCTTCGACGGAGACGAGAAGCGCGGTCACGCGGTCGTCGTCGAGGTCGACACAGAGGTCGACGGCCTCGCCCAACCGCTCGCCCGAGGCGGTGTACACGGGGCGGCCTTCGATGCTCGGAATCGGTTCGATGCCCGTCGGTGACTGGGGGACCATACCTCCGGTATCGGACGTGTCAATAAAAAATACCTCGGTCGGCGCAGGTCGTGTCGGTCCCGGAGTTCCGACGCCTGCGGTGCGCTCGCCCCGGACGCGGTATCCGAATTCGGCGCGCGTCGCCGCGACTGGAAGGACGTCGTAGGCGCTCGTGGCGGCGTGAACGGCGAATATCCCTAATTTCCGATACGTATTTAGGCACACCTAACAGATAACCATCTGGTCAGGATAATTAAGTCTCGGTGTTCCTTCCGTAGACCCACCACCACTACCGAGGCTTCTGGCCACATTCTGGTCTCCGACGTCGCCCGCGAGCGCGCGCTTTCCCGCGCGGCATCCGTTGAGTCGTCGTCGGACGGTCGGTGTCGCCCTCGTCGCTGGAGGGCGTTGTTCACGTTTATGTTACTGTATATACACTCTCGGATATGGTAGACAATCCGACACGGGCGTACGGCGCGCTGGTCGTGGTCGTCGCGGCGGCCGTCAGCGGTGCCGTCATCCTCTCGGGATTCGTCGCTATCGACTTCGTGCTCGACGCGGTCACCGTCTGGGGCTACATGGCCGCGGTCGGCGTGATGGTCGTCTGCGCGGTCGTCAGTTGGCTGACCGACCTCCCCGGTATCCTGTCGAGCGAGTTCGGAGGGAGCGGCCGGTAAGCCGTCGGAGGACGGCCTCGAAAACGCGACGCTCGCGCGTTCAGTCGTCGTCCCGCTTTTCGTCGGTCGTAATCATCGATTCGCGGATGTCCTGTAACCGCTCGGTGCCGCGGAGTTCGGACATGTTCACGCCCAGCGCGTCCGAGTCCTCGTCGGTGGCGACGCCGCTCGTGAGGATGCTCCGGACGCCCTCCTCGACGGTCATGTCGATGTCGTACACGTCGTCGGCGGGGATGTAGGTGAGCAGGCCGCCGGTGACGGGGTTCGGCGCGAGCGGGAGGAACATAGACACCATCTCGCCGTGGCCGGTCGACTGCTCGATGGTCGCGGGCGAACCCCCCGTCTGGAAGCCCAGCACGTACACGTCGTCGTCGAAACACTGGACGAGTTTCACGTCCTGGAACTCGTCGGCTCCCTCGTCGAGGACCACGTCGCCCATGCGTCGGAAGCTCTTGTACACCGTTCCGACGCCCGGAATCGACGAAATCACGAGGTCGAACACGCCGATGATTTTCTCGCCGTACTGGTTGCGGCCGACGGTCCCCACGACCGCGACGATGCCGAAGAGGACGAGTAGCGCCACCAACTCGGTGAAGAAGTCGACGACGAACGAGTAGACGCCGAGGTCGATGAGGAGGCTGATGAACTCGACGCTCTCGAAGCGGCTGATGACGCCCGCCCAGCGCAGGAGGTCGATGAACGGTTCGAGGGCGTTTCTGACGAAGTCGATGCCGACGCGCAGGACGTACAGCGTGATGACGATGGGAATCATAATCGCCACCCCCGTCAGCAGGGTGTTGTACGCCCGTTCGTACAGCGACTGGCCGGTCTCTTTGGCGCTCACGGCGAGCGTACCCGGCGAGCGCGGAGGGTCTGCGGAGGACACGCCCGGAGATTTCCGTGGGCGGTAAAAATAGTACTGGCAGTCGAACTGTCCGCGTTTCAGACGCGTGTCGGCGCGGGCGCTCGCGGAGCGTCCGGCGAGAAGCGAACCCGTCGAGCGCGACGAAAACGGGGACCGCGAGCGGGCCGGGAAGACCCGAGTACGGGAACCGTGAGCGACGACGAAACCCGAGACGGCGGCCCGCGCCGTCCCGAAGCGGGGTCAGGAGACGACTTCGAACCGACCGACCGAGAGGTCGACCGCGAGCTGTTCGCGCGGGTAGACGAACTCCTCGTCGTCGTACGTCGTCCGGACGGTCTCGTCTTCGATCTCCACCACCGTCTGTTCCGTACACAGCGTCGAATGCCGGATGGTCGACCCCTCCGTGATTACGTGCGGGGCGACCTCGAGCGTTTGCGTCATCATTTCTCTAACGGACGGTATCGAGTATAATTCTTTCGCAGTTCTCGGGTATTGGAGCCCAAATGTAGCTATATATCGATATTGTCGGGTGGATTGTGCACTTTCTGTTGCGGTTGTCTTCACACCGATAGGTGTCGCTCTGACGGACCCGTCCGTCCTAAAGGCGGCAGTCGGGGGCGTCGGACGCGCTCCTCTCGGGTGCGGCACCGCTCTCGGTCGGTACTCGCGTGATTCGACGCGGCCCGCGAGTCTGCGGTCGCCCCGGCGCGTCAGTCGCGCTCGAACGGGTCGGAGTCGGGAAGTTCGTCGTCGAGGACGGCCGCCACGGCGTCGACGAACGGGTCGTGGGCCGACAGCGCCTCGCGGAGCGCCTCGTAGTAGGCGACGGTGTCGCCCGCGAGGAAGTGGGAGTCGACCCGCCAGAGCGTCCGCCCGGTGCCGAACTCGCCGGCCGGGAGGTCGTCGTGTTCGTCGCGCGCCTCGTCGAGCGCCGCGACGAGCCGCTCGCGGAGCGCCGCGTACGGCGAGTCGCCGGAGAAGTCGGCGTTGCCGTGGACGCCGTCTTCGAGGTGGAGTTCGAGCCGGAACTGCCCGCGCTGGAGGGCGCGCGGCGTCGGGTAGTGCTCGAAGTGGAGGTCGTAGCCGCTGTCGCGGCCGCGGTCCCACCCCGCGGGCGTGACGCGGCCCCACGGTCGCCCCGAGTCGAGGGCGTGCCACGCGTGTGCGCCCGCCGGCGGCGACGCCCGGAGGTAGTCGGCCCACTCGTACTGGAGGACCTCACGAGCGAGCTTCGCTACGGCGTCGCGGGTCGCATCGACCTGTAGCTCGTAGTCGAAATAGAAGCTCGTTTCGTCCGCGGTGTCCGGGCCGTTCATACCTCCCTGCTAGACGCCCACACGGATAAAGATTCGACACAGACTCCCGCGAGTCCGTGCGTCTCCCCCGCGAACCCGCGACTGCGTGGGCGTCGGCGGGCAGTTTTGTCAGTTGGCGCTCGCTCAGTCCCCGCGCCGCACTCGCCGTCCGACCCCAAGCAGAGCAACGCACTAGGGGAGCGTCGCGGATAGAGTATAACGCTAGTAACGACGTTATAGTAAGACTGTGAAAACTGTCCGTGGCGCTGTGCGCGAAAACACGATACTCGGTCGGAAGCCGCGCCCAAAAAATAATTACTAATACGATAGGTCACTAAAACTATCATCTGAATGTAAAATTTCGAAGAGACGGTCGGCGACCCGGCTGAATCGGATGGACGAAGACGCACCGGCGCTCACCCGACAGTTTCCCGAAGAGGCCCCCGGCGTCGCGTGCGCGGTCCCGCGTCGCCGTCGGGCGGTCACCGATGCAGGAGTTCGTTCTCAGAACTCACCACTCGGCCGCCGAGACCGGCGAATATCGACGGGAGACGTTCTGCGACGACCTCGGGAACAGCGACGAGAGATGGACGCCCTCGGCGGCCGAATGGGTCAACGCGAAACGTCTGTCAGTGTCCGGTTTCGTGCCGTTCGAGCCGTGTGCCGTTCGTGCCGTTCGAGCCGTATCCGCACCTCGTGCTCGTGGGTTCCGGACGGCACGCGGTCGGGTGTCGAACGTGCTGGTCAGCCCGACTGAGTGTGTCTCTCGGGCGTACTCACCGACGCCGGTGACCGCGCTCCCGGCCGAGGTGCGGAGCGCGTCACGGCCGCACAGCGAGAACTATCAAATTTCAGCTATATTATGGATACAGAGATATTCGGTCGTCTTTCGGGGTAGTTCGGCGTCGCTTCCGGCGTCGGCCGTCGCGGACGGGACGCTCCTCCCGCCGCGCCGGTGGTCGTCCGGCCGGTTCACTTGGAAGGTTCACTCGGACTCTCCGTCGAGCGCGGCGCGCACTCGCGTTCGAACGTCGGTGGGACTCGCCGCCGACCGGTCGCGCCGGGCCATCCGTCCGGTGACGAGGTCGAGGAGGTCGAGCGCAGTCAGGACGTCGCGGACCTCGGCGCGGTCGAGTCCGAGGCGGCGCTCGACTTCGTACAGCGTCTTCGCACCCGCGACGGCCGCACACACGTCCTCGGTCGAGCAGTCGAGCGAGGCCACCGACGCGGGAAGCGGCGGGAGGTCAGCCGGCCCCGTCGGGCCGGCGGCCGCCTCGCCTCTCGCCTCGGCTGGCGAGTCTGCCCCGGCCGAACTCTCGTCGTCAGCGACGCGCGACTCCGGTGTCCGCGCCCCGTCGCCCGCGTCGCTTGTCCCGCTCGAAGCCGTCGTCTCGGTCGACTGCCCGTAGGACTCCGGCTCGTGAATCCCGCGTCGAATCATCTGGTTGCGAACCGTCTGCGGGGTCACGTCGACGCCGAGAGCGGCGGTCATCTCCTTGAACGTCTCGCAGGTCTCGTAGACCTCCCGAAGCCGAACCGGGTCGTGGTGGGCCGGGACCGCGTCGCGCTCCGACTCCGGCTCCGGCTCCGCATCTGCGCCCGCATCCGCGTCCGCTTTTGCGTCCGCGTCTACCGCCGGCTCCGTCGTCGTGCTGGCGTCCGCGCTCGCCTCGGTTTCGGCTTCGGTGTCGTCACTCCTCGACGCGGATGCAGGTCGGTCGCCCTCCGGTGTTCCGTCGCTCTCCGTCGAGATTGCGGACTCCATCGTCGGTGGCGACGCGCCGGCTCCGACGGGAGCGCCACCCGCCGCGTCGCGCGTCCCGGAACCGTCGGCTCGGGCGACCGTCGGCTCGGTCGGCTCGGAGTCGCGGCCGGTCGACGCCGATTGCGGGTCGGTGTCGCCGCTCGCCGGGGGTGCGAGCGCCACGTCGAGTCCGAGTCGAAGCCGGCCATCTGTGACCGACGCCGACGGCGACGAGACGGAGAGCCGGTCCGGGTCGACCGCGCACTCCGACGAGAGGTCGTACTCGACGGTGACCGAGGCCACGGCACCGTCCACGGCCGAGTCTCTCCCGCTCGCCAACTCGAGCTCGCAGACCGCTCCGGTCGTCTCCGTAACCTGTTCGAGAACCGCCGCGAGCTCTCGGACGTTCCTAACCACTTCCATATGGTGATGTCAACTGTGTCACATCGCATATAATTTATTGCCGTCGGGATAATCTAGTAATATATATTCTATACAGACGTTCGCTCGCTCGCCTTCCGATGGCGAGTCGAGTGGCTCGGGCTCGTCCGGGGCGCTCGGTCGTCGCAGATGACCGGCGCCCGAGCTGTTTTTATGCCTTGAAGCGACGCTACAGACGTATGGACGTGTCTCCACTCCACGGTATCGCTCCGTTCAGCGCGGAGCGACGCGCGATGCGAATCCTGCTGGTCGACGATAACGAGGCGATGGTGGAGCTGTCCGCGACCTTTCTCGAACGCGAACTCGACGACGCCGAGACGGCGACGCACACCGACCCCGGGTCGGCGCTCGACGAACTCGTCGGCGGGGAGTACGACTGTATCGTCAGCGACTACGACATGCCGGGGATGGACGGGCTCGAACTCCTGACGGCGGCGCGCGAGCGGGGCATCGAGCTCCCGTTCGTCCTCTTTACCGGCAAGGGAAGCGAGGAAATCGCGAGTCGCGCCATCTCCGCCGGCGTCGACGAGTACCTCCAGAAGGGCGGTCCCGAGGAGTTCCCCGTCTTGGCGAACAAGGTCTCGAACCTCGTCGAGAAGTACTGGGCCGAGACGCACATGCGACGCGGCTTTCTCGCCATCGAATCGGCCGAGGAGGGAATCGGCATCATCGACGGCGACGGCGTCTACCAGTACCTCAACGAGGCGTACGCCGCGCTCTACGACCGCGACCGGACCGAACTCATCGGCGAACACTGGGCCATCCTCTACCCGGACGACGAGGCCCGGCGGTTCCACGACGAAATCCTCCCGCAACTCGAAGCCGAGGGGTCGTGGCGGGGGTTTTCGACCGGCCTCACCAAGGGCGGCGAGCCGGTTCCGGAGCGCCTCGTGCTGACGCAGATGGACGACGGGGGACACGTCTGTATCGTTCGGGAACTCACCGAAATCGACGCGCTCCGGGCGGAAGTCGAACTGAAAGACCGGGTGCTTGACGCCGTCGACGTCGGCATCGCCGCCATCGACCCCTCGCTACCCGACGATCCCGTCGTCTATCTCAACGAGGCGTTCGAGACGCTCACGGGCTACGACGCCGAGTCGGTGACGGGGCGCAACTGCCGGTTCCTCTACGGTCCCGAGACGGACCCGGAGGCGGTCGCCGAGATTCGGTCGGCCGTCGAGGCCGGCGAGCCGATATCCGCGGAGATTCGCACTTACGACGCCGACGGCGAGCCCTTCCGGAACCGCCTCGACATTCGCCCGATTCGGGACGCCGACGGCGCGGTCGAGTTCTTCGTCGGCTTCCATCGCCCGGTCGACGCCGACGACGCGGACGGCGTGGACTCGTCCTGACGCGGTGGTCGGTGGTCCGCCGCAGTCGCCGACGATTTACTGGAAACGATGGGGTGTCGAAGCGAGTAAGAACTACAACCGCGACATGCGTCAGTTGGACTCGTGTCTCGACGCGCCCGCCTCCAACAGTTCCTCGTCCTCGCCGCGTTCCTCTTCGCAGTATACTGGGTCGTCGACGGCTCACCGCTCATCGCGGGCGGATGGGTCATCGTCGGACTGCTCAACCTATACACGCTCAGACGCGAGGCTGAAGCGGGAGACGACACGCTCGACGCGTGACCGCGGAAGAAAGTGGGGTGTCGGGTCGGTCCGTCGTTACTCGTCCGAGGCGCGCTTGAAGAACGCGAGCGCCGCGCCGAACAGCGTCAGGTTCTGGAGGAACGACGTGAGTTCCTCGTCGCGGGCGTCGTCGTCGACGGCCCAGAAGTCGTGCATCGTCGGCGTGACGCCGGCGAAGAACGCCGCGACGCTCGCGGAGGCGAGCTTGGGGAGCTTCCAGAGGCCGATGCCGATACTCCCGCCGAGGAGCAGGCCGCTCGCGGCGGGGACGAGGCGGTCCGCCTCGGGGACGCCCTTCGCCTCCGCGTAGGCGATGCGGCCGTCGAGGTCGGTCAGGTTGCGAATCGCCAGGACGGCGAGGCCGCTCGCGAAGAGGGCGCGGGCGAGCCGCGATGGCGTGTTGGGTTCGGATTCGTCGGGGGTTGTCATCACCGTTTGAAAGCGGATTCAAAATTATAAGGGCTCTGGTTACGAACCACTCGATGCGTTTTTATTGTTCCCGCGTTCGCCTCCCGAATCCGCGTTCCACCGTCGCCGGACTCGCAAGCGCGCGAACCAGTAGTGCGCGGTCGACGTACGACGGGCGCGCGCTTCTCGCCGTACCGACGCGCGCTTCTCGCTTGACGGTCTCTCGTCGGTCGGAGGGAGTCCGACGCGGCTGTGATTGCGGCACGTCCCCATCTAGCACCACCATTATGGTGTCTTGGCGTCATGTTCCGCCGCGTATGGATTCGTCTCGTAACGCGTCGCGTTCGCTCTCGGTGTCGGCGTCTATCGACGTCCTCTACGTCGAAGACGACCGCGACTTCGCGGCGCGCGCCGCGTCGCAACTGGAGCGCGAGCGCGGGCGACTCACCGTCCATACCGAGTCGGACCCGCGGGCCGCGCTCGACCGAATTCGGAGCGGTGACGCGGCGTTCGACTGCGTCGTCTGCGGCTACGACATGCCCGACCTCGACGGCCTCGACGTGCTGTCGCGGGTCCGCGACGAGTTCCCCGAACTCCCGTTTATCCTCTTTACCGAACGGGCGCGCGAGGAGATAGCGGGTGAGGCGATATCCGCGGGCGCCGAGTATCTCCGGAAGGGCGACGACGCGACCCAGTACCGACTCCTCGCCGCGCGTATCGAGAACGCCGTCGAGCGCGTCCGGACTACTCGGGCATCGCGGAGCGAGACGCTCGAAACGCGCCTGTCGGTCAGGGAACGAGCGATGGACGAAGCGCCCGTCGGAATCGTCCTCACCGACCCCCACGCGGCGGACAACCCCATCGTCTACGCCAACGAGCAGTTCACCGAACTCACCGGGTACGGCCGTGACGAAGCCCTCGGTCGGAACTGTCGGTTCCTGCAGGGCGAGGCGACCGACGAGGCGTCTATCGCCGAACTCCGGGAGGCGGTCGAAGACCGCGAGCCCGTGACGACCGAACTGCTGAACTACCGCAAGGACGGCACCGAGTTCTGGAACCGCGTGCGCGTCGCGCCCATCTTCGACGACGACGGCGGAATCGACTTTTTCGTCGGCTTCCAAGACGACATCACGCCGCGGAAGACCTACGAGGAGCTCCTGCGTTCGAACACCGCCCGGCTCGAAGCCCTGTTCGAACACTCGCCGGACCTCGTCGTCGTCCACGAAGACGACGGCACCATCCAAGACGTGAACCAGCGGATGTGCGAGGAACTGGGCTACAGCGAGGCGGAGCTCGTCGGCAAGACCGTCTGGGACCTCGACCCCTCCTCCGAACGGGACCGCTCGGAGTCGTTCTGGGCGGACCTCCCGGCGAACGAGCCACAGCGGTTCGAAGGCGCGCTCGAACGCCGCGACGGCACGACGTTCCCCACCGAGGTGCACCTCATCCAGCTCAACCTCGCCGGGGAGGACCTGTTCGTCGCGATGATTCGCGACATCAGCGAGCAGAAGGCACGCGAGGCCGAACTCGTCGAGCAGAACGAGCGACTCGACCGCTTTACGAGCGTCGTGAGTCACGACCTCCGCAACCCACTGCAGGTCGCGATGGGCCGGCTCGAACTCCTTCGAGACGACTGCGACAGCGACCACCTCGACGATATCGACCGCGCGCTGGACCGCATGGACGACCTCATCAGCGACCTGCTCGTGCTCGCCCGCGACGGCGACGACGCCATGACGGTCGAACCGGTCGCGCTGTCCGACCTCGCGCGGACGTGCTGGCAGAACGTGGTGACCGACGGCGCGACGTTGGCCGTCGAGACCGACACCGTCGTCGACGCCGACCGCGACCAACTCCAGCAACTCCTCGAAAACCTGTTTCGGAACGCTGTCGAACACGGTTCTACAGGCAACCAGACTGCGTCTGATGACGCCGTGGAACACGGTTCCACGGGCAGTCGGACTCCGTCCGACGGCGCCGTCGAGCACGGTTCCGCCGACGGCGGCGTGACCGTCACCGTCGGCGAGACCGACCGCGGGTTCTTCGTCGAAGACGACGGCGTGGGAATCCCTCCGGAGGACCGCGACACCGTGTTCGAAGCCGGCTACACCACGTCGCCGCAGGGGACCGGCTTCGGCCTGAACATCGTCTCACAGGTCGCGGCCACACACGGCTGGGAGGTGACGGTGTCGGAGGGAGCCGAAGGCGGTGCGCGGTTCGAGTTCCGCGTCGACTGAGCCGCCTCAGGCGTCGTCGTCGCCGAGGCTGAACTGCTCGTTTTCGGAGACCGCGTTGAGGACGACGCTCGTGTTCGACTCCCGAATCGGGGCCTCGCTCAACAGCGCCTTAATCTGGCGGTTCATGTCGTCGGTGTTTTTGAACTTCCCGACGGCGAGCACGTCGTAGTCGCCGGTGACCTCGTACACCGACACCATCTGTGGCTCGTCGGCGAGCAGTTCGGTGACCTCCGAGAGGGCGCTCCCCTCTACTTTGAGGTGCATGACCGCGGTCACGTCGTAGCCCAGCGCGTCGTAGTCGACCCGGGGCGTGTAGCCCTCGATGATTCCCTCGTCTTCGAGGTCTCGCAGGTGGTTCGAGACGGTCGTCACCGACACGTCGAGTTCTTCGGCGAGGCTCCGGAGACTGCGCCGCCCGTCTTCGAGGAGCGCGTTGATGAGGTCGGAATCGAGGTTCTCGTAGGTCATCTCCGAGTCTTTTGCGTGTGATTATCATTAATCCCCCGGTCTAAATTGACGATTCGGTGAATTGTCGCCCAGTCGCGTTCGGAAACTAGGTCGAGCGGACGCCGAACGGCCCCGCGCGCGTCCGGGTCTGTACGACCCCCGTCCGTTTACGGGCGGACGTGCGATAAACGAATATCTCACACTTTCATCTCACCCGTTTACCATGCGAAAATAGCGCATAATTATTTATGTTACTCAGGATTGAGTGAGTCTGAGGCAACACAATGGCAACAAGGGACACCGGTGCAGGCGATTCGGCAGGCGAGACAGGGACACAGGAGACACGACGCGGCGTCGAGCGCCGCGACGTTCTCAAATCGGGACTCAGCCTCGCGGCGATAGCTGGGGTCGCGGGCTGTCTCTCCGGGGGCGACTCCGAAGAGACCACGACGACCGCCGCGGACGACGGCGGCGGCGACGACTCGGAGACAAGCGGCGAGACGACCGAAAGCGGCGGGTCGGGCGGCGAGACGACGAACGTCGCTATCGTCTCCAGCCCGGCCGGCTTCGGCGACCAAGCGTTCAACGACCTCGCGCTTCAGGGGCTTCAGACGGCCGCCGAGGAGTACGACATCGAGATTCAGCAGGTCGAAGAGACGAACCAGTCGAACTACCAGACGGTTCAGTCTCGACTCGCCGAGAGCACGAACCCCGACTACGACCTCGTCGTGCTGGTCAGCTACAACCACACGCAGGCGCTCCAGACGAACGCCGAGGCGTACCCGGACCAGAACTGGATGCTGATAAACGACTCCGTCGACCAGCCGAACGTCGCGGGGTACACGTGGGCGAACCACCAGATGTCGTTCCAGGCGGGCGTGCTGGCGGGGACGATGACGACCCGCGAGCTCTCCTACGAGGGGAACTCGCTCGACCCGGACTCGTCCACCGTCGGGTTCGTCGGCGGCGTCGACGGCTCGCTCATCAACGCCTTCGAGCGCTCCTACCGCGCGGGCGTCGAGTGGGTCGACGAGAACGTCGACGTCAGAGTCGGCTACATCGGGAACTACACCGACACGCAGACCGCCAACAACATCGCCACTTCGCAGTACGACGCCGGCGCGGACATCGTCTACCACGCCGCGGCGGCGGCGGGACAGGGCGTCTTCCAGGCGGCGCAGGACGCAAACCGGTTCGCCATCGGCGTCGACGCGGACCAGTCCGTCACGCTCCCCGAGTACGAGGACGTCATCATGGGCTCTGCGGTGAAGTACATCAACGAGGGGACCTACGAGGTCGCGGAGGCCACCGTGCAGGACAACTGGTCGGCGGTGCAGGGCGCGAACATCCTCGGTCTCGAAGAGGATGCCGTCCGCGTCGTCTTAGGGCAGGCGGTCGGCGGCGAACTGCCGGACGTGGTCACGGAGAACCTCGAAGCGGCGAGAGAGGCCATCATCAACGGCGACGTCACCGTGCCGTGTAGCGCCAGCGGCTGCTAGCGACGCCGCCATGGCACCACCTCGCAGGGTTTTCACCGACAGCGTAGACTCCAACCCATGACAGACACGACCGCACCAGCAGTTCAGCTCACGGACATCACGAAACGCTTCGGCGACGTCGTCGCCAACGACAGCGTCGACCTCACGCTCGACCGCGGGTCGATTCACGCCGTCGTCGGCGAGAACGGGGCTGGAAAGACGACCCTGATGAACGTCCTGTACGGCCTGTACGAGCCGAACGAGGGGACCATCGCCGTCGACGGCGAGCCCCGTTCGTTCGACTCCCCCAGAGACGCCATCGCGGCGGGCATCGGGATGATTCACCAGCACTTCCAGCTCGTCGACAACATGACCGTCCTCCAGAACGTCGTGCTCGGTCACGAGCCCTCGTCGCGGGGACTCGTCGACGAGCAGGCGGCCCGCCGTCGCATCACCGAAATCTGCGACACCTACGGCTTCTCCGTCGACGAGCATCTCGACACGCCAATCGAAGAGCTCGGACTCGGCATCCAACAGCACGTCGAAATCGTCAAGAGCCTCTATCGAGGCGCCGACACGCTCATCCTCGACGAGCCGACGGCCGTGTTGACGCCCCAGGAGGTCGAGGGGCTGTTCGACGTGATGGAGGCGCTCACCGCCGACGGGCGGTCGCTCATCTTCATCACCCACAAGCTGGACGAGGCGATGCACGCGGCCGACGACATCACCGTCCTCCGGGACGGGAGCGCCGTCGGGACGGTCGACGCGGCGGAGACGTCGCAGAACGAACTCGCCCGCATGATGGTCGGCCGCGAGGTGCTTTTCGACGTCGACTCGGCGGAGGGAACGCCCGGCGAGGTCGCGCTCACCGTCGACGGCGTGACCGTGCGCGACGAGCGCGGGCTCGAACAGGCCCGCGACGTGAGCCTCTCGGTTCGGGAAGGAGAGATTCTCGGCATCGCCGGCGTCGAAGGCAACGGCCAACAGGAGCTCATCGAGGCCATCACCGGGATGCGAACCCCGGAGCGGGGCACAGTCTCGCTTCAGGGGCGCGACATCACCGAGCTGTCCCGTCGCCGCCGCATCGAAGACGGCATCTCGTACGTCCCCGGCGACCGGCTCGAAGAGGGCCTCGTTCAGGACTACACGCTCGTCAGGAACGCGCTTTTGAGCAACCAGACGATGGACGCCTTCTCCGACGGGCTCTTTCTCGACTGGCAACGCATCGGCGACCACGCCGACGAGATAATCGACGAGTACGACGTGCGGCCGCGGAACCCCGAGGCGACCGCGAAATCGCTCTCGGGCGGCAACCAACAGAAGTTCATCGTCGGCCGCGAGCTCGAACGCGACCCGTCGGTGCTCGTCGCGGCCCACCCGACCCGCGGCGTCGACATCGGCTCTATCGAGTTCATCCACCAGCGGTTTCAGGACATGCGGGAGGCGGGCGTCGCCATCCTCCTCGTCTCGTCGAAGCTCGACGAGGTCCAGAAGCTCTCGGACCGCACGGCCGTCATGTACGAGGGGTCGGTCGTCGACACCGTCGACCCCGACGACGTGACCGAAGAGGAACTCGGCTTACTGATGGCCGGGCGGGCTCGGGACGGCACCGAACGCGCGGCGAGCGGCGTGGAGGGTGACGCGTGAGCGACGCCGCGACCGGCGTCCGGTCTCTCGCGGACCGCATCGCCGACCACATGCTCGACGCGTCGGTGCTCGAACGCGTCGTCATCGCGCTCGTCGCCACCGCGCTCGCGTTGCTCATCGGCGCGGTCATCGTCGCCGCCTCGGGGTACGACGCCGTCGAGTTCGTCTCGTCGCTCGTCTACGGCGCGGTCGGGAACGCCTCGAACCTCGCGTTCATGCTCCGACAGTCGTCGATGCTGATTCTGACGGGCGTCGCGGTCGCGGTCGCGTTCCGCGCGGGCGTGTTCAACATCGGCGTGCAGGGCCAGTTCGTCGTCGGCGGCTTCGCGGCCACCCTCGGCATCCTGTTCGCCGCGCCGTTGCTCCCGAACTCGTCTATCTCCGCGGTTCCGCTGATGGCGCTGGCCGCGCTGTTGGCGCTGGCGGCCGGCGGCGCGTACGGGGCGCTCCCGGGGATGATGAAGGTGTACGCCGGCGCGAACGAGGTCATCACGACCATCATGCTGAACTTCATCGCCTCGGGCGTCGTCTACTTCCTGCTCGACGCGTACCTCCGCCCGGAGGGGGCGGCCGCGCCGAACACCGAACAGTTCCCCGACTACGTCGGGCTTCCCGGACTCGTCTTCGAGAGCCCGTCGTTTTCCATTCTCGGACTCGGGGTGGCGCTCCTGACGGTCGCCGTCGTCTATCTGGTGATGGACCGGACCGGCTTCGGCTACGACCTCGTCACGAGCGGCTACCAAGAGCCGGCGGCCAAGTACTCCGGCGTCGACCCCAAGCGGATGATCGTCCGGACGATGACCATCTCCGGGATGATCGCCGGCCTCGCCGGCGCGCTCTTCGCGATTATGATTCTCGGCTACTACAGCGACCCCAACACGTTCCCCACGTTCGGCTTCGACGCCATCGCCGTGAGCCTCCTCGCGGCGAACAACCCGCTCGGCGTGATTCCCGCCGGCCTGCTTTTCGGCGGCCTCGACGCCGGCGGCCAGTACATCGGCTTCACGCTCGACGTGCCGAGCGAACTCGTCGACGGCGTCATCGGGCTCATCGTCCTGTTCGTCGCCGCGCCGGAGCTGTTCCGCGCGGCTGGACGGTACACCTCGCTCGGAGGTGACCGCGAATGAGTACCGCTCGAACGCTCGTCGACGACCGCCGGACGCTGGTCGGCGTCCTCGGTGCGCTCGTCGCCGTCATCGCGCTCCTGCTTTTCGTCGACCTCCCGGGGTCGGACCTCGTGACGGTCGGTGCGCTCGAACGCGCCCTGCAGGCGGCGACGCCCATCGCGCTCGCGGCCATCGGCGGCCTGTACGCCGAGAAAAGCGGCGTGTTCAACATCGGGCTGGAGGGGTTCATGATATTCGGCGCGCTCGTCGGCGCCGCGGTCGCGTGGCTCCTCGCCGGCGGCGACGGCATCACGCAGGCGCACCTCTGGGCGGCCTTCGTCGCGGTCGCGCTCGTCTCCGGCGTGCTGGCGACGCTGTTCGCCGTCCTGTTGATTCGGTACGAGGCCAACCAGATCGTCGCCGGCCTCGCCGTCTGGTTCATCGGGCTCGGCTTCGGGCCGTTCGCCGCCACGGTGCTGTGGGGCGGCGTCTCCAGCCCCTCGCTCCCGAACATCGACGCGGTTTCGGTGCCCGTCCTCGCCGAGATTCCGGTTCTCGGACGGCTGTTCTTCGACGCCTCGCCGCTCGTCTTGCTGACCATCGTTGTCGCCGTCGCGGCCTGGGTCGTCCTGTTCCGCACGCGCTACGGCTACTGGGTCCAGGCGGCCGGCGAGAACCCGGAGGCGCTCGACACCGCCGGCGTCGACGTCAACCGCGTCCGCTATGCGACGGTCATCTTCTCCGGCGTCATGGCCGGTTTGGGCGGCGCGGTCCTGTCTATCGGCATCGGGAGCGGGTTCACCGGAACCGGCGTGACGATGGTCGACGGCCGCGGCTGGATAGCCATCGTCGCGTACCTCTTCGGCAACTACAACCCGCTCGGGACCTACGGCGCGTCGCTCCTGTTCGGGGCGATGGACATGCTCCAGATTCAACTGCAGACCATCGGTATCTCGCTTCCGGGGAGCATCACCGGGCTGTTCCCCTACGTCGCCGTGCTCGTCGTCCTCGTCGGCGTTGGCTACACCCGCGTGCCGTCGGCGGTCGGCGAGTCCTACGACACCGAGGAGTAGCCCCCCTCGCGGGGCCGCCGCTTCGACGCGACGCCGCCGGCGCGTCGCTCGTAGTCCTGTCGCCAACGAACAGTTCAATTATCGGTCGTCCCGAAAGACGGGGTAGTGACCATCGATGAACCAACCGTTCGCGAACGGCTGAAGGCGTTCGGTTTCTCCGACAAAGAGGTCGACACGTACGTCGCGCTCTTGGAGCGGGGCGAGGCGAAAGCGAGCGACCTCGCCCAGCGCGCCGGCGTGTCCAAGCGCTACGTCTACAACGTCCTCGGGGAGTTCGAGGACCGCGGCCTCGTCGAGGTCAACGACCACGAGACGCCGACGACGATTCGCGCCGTCGACCCGGCGGTCGTCGTGAGGGAGCTCTCGAACCAGTTGTCCTCGCTCGAAACACAGCTCGAAGCCATCCACAACCCCGACCCCGGCGAGGACCGTCGCTACGAGGTCATCAAATCCAAGTCCACCGTGAAAAAGCGCATCGCGTCGCTGGTACAGCAGGCCGAAAACGAGGTCAACGTGTCGGTGCCGGCGTCGTTGCTTCCGGACCTCGCGCCCGAGCTGGCGGCCGCCGTCGACCGGGGGGTGCTCACGCTCGTCCTCGCCAACGGCCACGGGGACGACGCCGTCTCGGAGTCGGCGTTGCAGGGGCTCGGCAGTGTCGTCCGGTACTGGGCCGACGGCGGGCCGATGCTCGTCTGCGTCGACCGGACCCACGGGCTGTTTTCCCCGCCGGAGTTCGTCATGGGCCGGGGGTCGAACCATCAGGCGATCAGCTTCACCGAAGACCGCCTGTCCCCCGCGCTCGTGGGGTCGTTCCTCGGCAACTACTGGCCGCTCGCAGAGGAGATTTACCTGCACGAACCCGACGAGCTTCCGGCGACGTACGACCGCTTCCGACACGCGATTTTCGCGGCGACCCGGTATCAGAAACGCGGCTACACGCTCGTCGCGGAGCTCGAACTCAGACCGGCGGACTCGAACGAGGCGTTCGAAACGCGCTCGGGGACGATTACCGACATCACGCAGGGGCTCGTGAAACCGACGACGAACTCGATTCCCATCGAGAACTCGTTCACCATCGACGACGGCACCGAACAGCTGACCGTCGGCGGCCCCGGCGCGATCGTCGAACCGTACGAGGCCAGACGCGTGACGCTCGACGTCGTCGAATCCGCCGGACAGTCGGTCTCGGAGCTCCTCGACCGCTCGGACGCGTTCGACCGCTGACGACCGCCGCCTCCCGTTTCACGAGTCTCTGCACCGAGCGGACTCGGGCGTCGCGGTCGCGGTCGTGCCTGAATCTATCTGGGTGCTGATGAAAACACCGCCAAAGACAGATACGGCTACGAATATATCCGAAATGAATAATTGACTGAGGAGTTGTACTTCTTCGGATTAGTAGCGGAATCCGTTCTGTCACGGGACTACAAAGTCTACTCTGAAGTGCCGAGTTATATTCTGCTTCTGTGAGTGATTCTGTTTCTGAGCAGAATGTGTTGTTCTCTTAAGCGACTATGGATGCGATATATGAACCGGTTGTTTCTCTCATGTCGACACTGTGAAAACAGATAGAAAAGTAGACACGGTCTCAGAATATCGAATATCTGATATCAGTTGTTCGACTTCGACAACGTATCTGATTTTGGTACGTTCGACGGGTTCTCTGCGCGAACCCCCGTCTATCCCCACTCCAGATTCAACGTGGCCGCTCGGTTTGCAAACTCCTCGTCGTCGATTTCGCCGCGTGCATACTGCGTTCGGAGGTCTTCCATGGCACTGTCGGCTTCTTTCGGGGGAGCCGCCTCGGTACTGTCCGCTCGTACGCGACTGACGTACGCGAGACTCACCCCGGCGAGTACGACCAGGAGGAGGAGACCGAGCGCGAGCCACCACGGTCCCATGCCCCCGGTGGCCGTCGCGCCCCCCGCGGCGACCCCGTGGCCGCCGTGAGGACCCATCGGACCGTGTCCACTCCACTGGAGTACGACGGTCGCCGTTTCGATCATCTTTCTCACCTCTACGTAACCGTAGACTCGCGGACCGTATCAACTCTCGCCGTGATTGTCGCTCGCTGGGAACGTCCCTGTCTGGTTGTCCGAATCGCTGTCGAATCGGTCTGTCCACGCCACCGTTCTGCTCCCTCCGGAGAGAAACCGGTTCTCGACCCACGAGAGATGTCTGACGATTATATGCCGGTTTGGCACCTCTCTCTAGCGAGGTGTTTAGACCAATGACCTCGAACGTCTCGACCAGACACGAACAGCCCATGAGCGCCTATCTCGCGCTCTGGAACGGTGCGGACTCGAACACAGACGCCGTCTCCGATTCGTTCGTCGCCTACGAGCCGAGCGCTCCCGGTGGTGAACTGCACGGTCCGGATGCGCTCGGCGCGTACGTCCGCGAACTTCGGACTGCGTTCCCCGATTTCACAATCACTCCCGAAGTCCTCCTCGAAGACGCCGAGACGGTCATGACCGAATGGAGGGCGACGGGGACCCACGACGGCGACTTCAACGGCCTCCCCCCGACCGGACGCACGTTCGAGCACAAGGGTATGTCCGCGTTCGTCATCGCCGACGGCAAGATACAGGAAGAGCGGATGTACTACGACCCGCGGGAGATCGCCGAGCAACTCGGCTTCCTCGAGGAGTGAGCGTTCCGCTCGTTTCACCACGCAATCTTCCGCTGTGGTCACCGTCCGACGTCTACGACTCCCACAGCCGATTCGGGTTGTGGTGTGGCAGTTGCATGGCTGTGAGACTTCGGTCAGGTCACGGCGATCGGACGAGATAGTTGTCGACGACGCGCGTCTGTTGTCTGTTCTCCGTCACGAACCCCTATCTCGACTCGCGGTGATCGTTCACGCATGAGTGGGACCGACGACGGGGGTATCGACTCGGCGACGATGGGCACCTGGATTGCGATTGGGACCGGCTTCGGCGTCGCACTCGGGCTCGTGACGGACAATCTCGCGCTCGGAATCGCAATCGGCGTGGCGCTCGGGACGGGGTTGGGGGCCGGGTTGTCGATGCGGTAGGCTGTCTGTGGGTCGGTGAGTCACCGGAGCGTCAGGACTCGCGCCACCTGTGACCGCACTCGACGCAGATGAACAGCCGAACCTCGTAGGAGCCACCCGGCTTCGGCATCATCTGGTAGTGGGCCCGGTCGCTGTCGCAGTCGTCCGCCGGACAGGGCTCCTGCATCGTCTCGGTGGAGCCCCGCGTCGCGTCGGCCACGGCGGGTGCGCCGTCGTCTCGCTGTCCGTCCTGAATCGCCATCGCCGCCTCCGCTTGCGAGTCACGCGGCTCCTCGTGCTCACAGGAACGACACACCCACGTGTCGCCCTCCGTGTGCATCATCGAGCCGCACTCGGTACAGAATTGCATATACCGTCGAAACACGCGATTGTCGGATATACGTGTTAATTTCCGATTCGTCGTGGGTCGTTGGCGACCCCAGATATCGTATTCGAGTCGAATTTACTGCTTGAAATCCGTATATATGGCAGTCTGAGCTGATATGGAGTGGATCAATTGTTCAGTAGATTTCATTTCGAACGACATAGTGTTGTGGGGTCGATGCTCTCCCAAGCGAAGGTGTCTCAGTAGTGTCCTCCATACCGTGTTCGAAATAAAACCCCAATTGAATCCAGCCCCGCCAGCTTCCCGCTTCGCTGACTGCGCGCATCTTCTCAACGTACTCCTGTTTGTTCCGATTGAGGTAGGCATTCGGGGAGAGATAGGGACCCAATAGATAACCCGCGTCGTGCAGTTGGAGGACGATGAGGATTCGTCCAAGTCTGCCGTTCCGATCAGAACATGGGTGAATCGTCTCGGACTGGTAGTGTGTGATGGCGAGGTTGGTGAGGGGTGCTGGCCCCCCATCTGAGACTTGTCTGTCTCAGTAGAACACTTGCGGACTGGTGTGTGGGTAAGAAACAGAACACATGGAACAGTTTGGATAGTGGTATACTCTGGGACGACAGGGATTATGGGCACAAGTAGGTGAACTGTGTTCTCGGTAGAAGACAAGACCTCAAGGTGCCCCTCTGGTCTCTCGCAGGTGAATTGTGGCAGTTTGTCGTCCCGCGAACGGAAACTATAGAGCTACCTACCCTACACACTACGTTGACGATACGTTCTTGTCACTCCGTGAGAGCTTTGCCGTATGGACGGCAAACGAGTCCTCGTTACTGGCGGTGCCGGATTCATCGGTTCGAACCTCGCGAACTCTCTCGCCGGCGACAACGACGTCATCGCAATCGACGACCTCTATCTCGGGACGCCCGAGAACCTCGACGACGCCGTGGAGTTCCACGACGCGAGCGTCCTCGACGACGACCTCCCGACCGAGGGGGTGGACGTGGTGTTCCATCTGGCGGCGCTGTCGTCGTACAAGATGCACGAGGAGAACCCGACGAAGGGTGCCCGCGTCAACATCGAAGGCTTCGTCAACACGGTCGAACAGGCCCGAACGGACGGCTGTGAGACGGTTGTGTACGCGACGACGTCGTCAATTTACGGGTCGCGAACCGAGCCCTCGCCGGAGGACATGCCCGTCGAGTCCCGGACGGGGTACGAGGCGTCGAAGCTGGCGCGGGAGCGCTACGCGGAGTACTTCCACCACCACTACGACATGCAGTTGGCCGGGATGCGATTTTTCTCGGTGTATCAGGGCTTCGGCGGCGCGGAGGAACACAAAGGCGAGTTCGCGAATACGGTCGCGCAGTTCGCCGACAAAATCGCGGCCGGCGAGTCGCCGGAGCTCTTCGGCGACGGGTCGCAGACGCGCGACTTCACCCACGTCGACGATATCGTCCGTGGGTTGGAACTCGCCGCCGACGAGCGGTTGCAGGGCATCTACAACTTGGGGACCGGCGAGAGCTACTCGTTCAACGAGATGGTCGACATGATAAACGAGGTGCTTGGGACGGACGTCGAGCCAACGTACGTGGAAAATCCGTTCGAAGTGTACGTCCACGACACGAAAGCGGACTACTCGAAGATGCACGAGGCGACCGGGTGGGAACCCGAGGTTAGCTTTGAGGAGGGTGTCGAGCGGGTCTGTGAGCCGTATCTTGATAACTGACGGGGTCGCTCGCGTCGGTTCGCGTTTCGGCCAAACGTTCCGAACTCATTCCCCGAACGAGTCAAGTGTCAGATGGTGGTCGTCGACCGACACGGCGTAGTCGACGTTTCCGGAGCCTGCCCTGACGAGAACGTACCGATTCGAGGGTGATTGACCTACTGTTCACCCTGGTTTTGTATCTCCTCGTCACACTCCTCTTGCTCGGTGGGGCGGTGCTTCTCCTACTTCCGAGCATCGCCGTCGCGTGGTCGAATTCGAGGCGTAACGACACACAAGACGACGACAGTCGGTGAGGCTCCGGGTATTCGAGTGCGCACCTTTTCGGCACAGTTCCGTCCACACGATCTCCGAGGGATTCAACAGAGCCATCTCAGTGTGAAGCACTTTGGCGGTGGTGTCTCTACGTTCCCAAGAGATGGGTCGAACGGTTTCACTCTCCAGGACGTGGTTCAGCTACCTGCTGTACGCGTTCCAACTAACTGCGCTCGTGTTGGTTCTCGTGTTCGTCGTGCCCGCGCTCGAGTACCCGATCAATCTCTTCTTGGGCGGTCTGTTCGCCGCAGTCGTCCTCGCGTCGATAGTCGCGCTGTGGCGACGCGGGACCGGGCAGGACGAAGGAAGTCGGCTCGGAACCGTGAAGACATCACCTACGACCCGTTCGCGGATCCTGGACAAGTCGCCCGCGAGAGGTACGAAAAGCCGTTCGACGACTTCCAAGGTCGAACAACGGGGAGTGAACACCCAAAGGCGTGAGGGGAGGTCGGCGGCTCATGAACAACACCTTCGTCGGTCTGTCTGGCGCCTCCGCCGAATATCTCTACTTCGATTGGATACACCCCACTATCTGTCCCGCAACAATAGACACCATACTGGCAACGACTGATATCTCTCGGCTTCGTCGTGCACGCTGGTTTGGTCACCAGCGCAAAAGCTCCTCTTCGAGTCGAGACGAACACAAGAACGGGACGTCGAAGCGCCCGAAAGATGGAGTTTCGGTGTTTTCGAGTCTCGCGTGGGAAGCAACGATGAACAGATATGAGCAAGCAGCAATCCCAATCAACGAGGCCAATCGAGCTGTTGAAAACTGCCGATACACCACTCCTCTGATGTGGTGTACTGGAGAATAGCGGATTCGCGTATACTCGACCACGGGTGGATAGGAGGTGAACGCCCACGAGTATGTGGGTCCACCTCAGACCGAATCGTACGTCTGAGCGCCGCAAGACGCCAATATCCCAGAGTCAGTTCGATGGACGTCCATCTTGAGGCCGTGGTTCGAATCTGTATCTACACCCAATCGGAGTCACAGCTCCCATACACCCTTACGGGAACTCGACGTGGATGTACACCCCTGAGATCTGGGGCTGTAGAGGGTGTATTGACACATCCCTCACTTCCAAACCAGTGTAGAATTCAGGGGAATTGACCCACCGGTGTAGCAGCACGAAATAGCTATCTACGTGTCCCCGAGACCATCGCGTACCGATGACGCCACCCCTACCCGAACGCGACAGACTCCCCGACAAACTCCTCGAACGAGGTCAATGGGTAGGGTGGCGTAAACAGACACGCGGTGGAGACGAAACGAAGGTTCCCGTATCGGTGAACGGCGGCTATGCCTCAGCAACCGATGCGGCGACGTGGACGACGTTCGACGAAGCGCTCGCGTATGCAACGGAGGGCGCGGCAGACGGTGTCGGCTTCGTGTTCAGTACTGACGACCCATATGTTGGTGTAGACCTCGACAACTGCCGCAGTCGCGAAACGGGCGAGACAGAAGCGTGGGCGACCGTGATTATCGACCAGCTTGCGTCGTATACAGAGATCAGTCCGTCAGGGACGGGCTATCACATCATCGTCCGTGGATCACTGCCGCCTGACGGCAACCGGACAGGGAACCTCGAACTCTACGAACACTCGCGATTCTTTACAATGACTGGCGACCACGTCGACGAGACGCCCACGACGGTCGCCGACCGAACAGACGAACTCACCGCAATTCACGGTGCGTACTTCGAGACACAACACAGCCAGCATGACACACAACACGCATCGAACACCACCAGTATCACCACGCCACCGAGTGTTGTCGACACGCCAGGAAACAACCTCACCGACGAGGATGTGGTCGAGCGCGCATCGAACGCAGCCAACGGGCCGAAATTCAGTCGCCTGTGGAAAGGCGATACCAGCGCGTATGACAGCCACTCAGAAGCCGATATGGCGCTGTGTTCTATCCTGTCGTTTTGGACTGGCGGTGATGCAGCACAGATAGATCGGCTACTGCGAGACTCTGGATTGTATCGCAAGAAATGGGACGAAACTCACTTCGCCGACGGGTCGACGTACGGAGAAAAGACCATCGAGCGGTCGGTATCACGGACGTCCGATTTTTATGAGCCCTCACAGTGGTCGAATGCAGACTCTCGTTCACCAACGCGCACAGACTCCGCCCGAACTGGACGTGCGGACCACCAGACGCCACACGATCCGACGTCGACGTCGGCCACACCAACCGAACGTTCGAACACAGCTTCACCTCGCGATACCGGCCATCTCGACCGGCTCAAAGACCTCCAGAGCCATCTCGAATCGGTACTCGTGGAGAACGAACGATTACAGGCGGAGTTGGAAGCCGAACGCGAACGGCGACGTGAACTGGAAGCAGCGTTAGATGCCGTAGACAAGACAGACGAGAGTGGTCGTGGATGGTCGCTGTTTGGGTGGTTCAGACGGTAGGTTCGTCTTTTTCGCTTTGTCTCACGAGTCCGACGGACCCGACTGCAACTCCTGTAAGGTACGCATCTCGGTGAATCCGGGTTGATGAATCTGGAACGACGATGGCGGCGAATTCGAACTATAGGTCTTTTCGACGCGTGGGTGGCCCTCGTTTGGCTCGTTGAGTGCACGAAGGACCTCATGTGCATCACTTCGATTCTTCACGACCCACACCGCGGCTTCGGGATCGCACGCAGCCATCTTGTCATAGTCGTCGGGGACCGCAGTCAAAATATCGTGATTCGCACGTTCGGCTTCGAGCGTGACGACGATATCGCCATCGTCATCGAGACAGACCGCATCGAGACGTGAGCCTTCGTGTTCAAAGTATGCGACAGCCTCAACAGCCGCTGAGTCATCGGTATCAACGAACGTCGCTTCGAGATATCGTCGGCCAAGCTCGACCATGACGACGTGGAGACTCGACTCGCTCAAATCGCCGCGGCCGTGGCCGTGGGCGACACCCTCGCGGTGGCGAACAGCAATCGCACGACGGCCTTTTGGTGTGACTGTATAGAGTTTGTGAGGATACGTGCAATCGACCGAGAGCGATCCCCCATCGATGAGTTCTTGGACTTCCTGATATCTGATGCCGGTGTACTCTTGGAGGCGAACCATGCTGTCATACAAGAGGTCGTACTCGAATTCGGGATCGAATCGACGCTGGTGTGCCGAGTAGACCGCTTGGAGGAACCGCAGTTGTGCGTCAGTAAAGGCGCTACTGCCGCGTTCGACTGCTGAAAGTTTGAGTGGGAGTTGTGAGATTGGGATCTCATCGCGATCGACTGCCTCGAGGCTATGACAGCATTCAATGGCGTTTTTGATGCCTGTGAGTGTTGGATCGTATCGAGTCGAACACGTATCACAAACGACGACGTGGACTTCGGGATCATACCCCACCATCGACGGGAGCCGCGACGTGTACGGCAGCGCGGAGTTGATACGCGCATCAGGTGTCGGCGCATTCCGCGTTGGATAGGATTCTGTTGGTGCGTCTGCAGATGATGATTGTGCGGCCGTGGGAGTCGCGTGGTGTGTCGACTCTTCGGAATCATCAAGCGGTGTCGATTCGCGGTGGCCCATTGGCGCCTGTGTGTGCTCTGTCGTGGTTCGACTGCCGATACCCGAGACATCGAGACCATACGCGTGTGCGGACCGAGCAGTAAGCAACTCGAATGCTGCTGTGTATGCAGTCTCCCGAGCGGGCGAAAACGGCTCATCACTTTCTGGATGGCCAGCTGGGAGCGGTGGGCTCTGGAGGACGAACGGCTGTGGCTCTGGTTGTCCGAACTCTGCAGGGAGCGTCACGAGCCACTGGCCACGTCGAAGCGCGCGTAGTCGGGTTTGTACCTCCGTTGCGGGAACTTCGGTTGTTGCAAATCGCTGACTGAACTGCGGGTCGACTGCGACGTTCCCAGTAACAATCGTCGAGACGTTATTGAGGACTTCACGATAGGCCTCTGGGTTCCCGTCTCTGAGTTGTGCCGGAAACTGCATCGCCAGGGTAATCGAGAGGCCGAACGAACGAGACTGAGCAAGGAGGTTTGACAAGAGCGATGACGTCGATAACTGCGCGGCTTCTTCGAGATACAGATTCACGAGTGGGTGGTCAGTCTCGTCGTCACCCTGCTGGGTCCGGCGTTGAAGCGCAGTCCACAATGCCGAGAGAATGACGAGCGTAGTGACGCGTTGTGAGGCTGGTCTGAGACCGCCCGTATCGATAATGATGACTGCATCTTCGTCGATAAGCCTCCGAAGGTCGAACTCCGGGTCGTCGCTGTCGTCGTCTGGGGTGTGATTGAATACCTGCGCAAGTCGTGCATCGATGGGGATCTTCTCGATTCGATTCGCAACCCCTTGCATGAGTTCATCGAACGAGCGCTTCGAGTTGGCAGCGACACCTGCGAGCATCGCTTGGAGGTCTTCATCAACGACCGGTGGTGGGTCGCGCGTTTCGTGTAGTCTGGCGACTGCCGTCTGGAACTCGCGATGGCTAAAGGCGTTCGACCCATGAATCGGATCGAACATCGCTTTGAGAACGTAGCGAATGATATCGGGTGAACGGACGGCTCGTTCGAATCGGTCCCGGCCCATGATGCCGATCAGGATATCGATGTAGTGGTCGACGACGTCTTCGACAGCAGTCGTGCGGTCGATACCTGCATCGAGTTGGTCGCGAATATCGAAAAACGACAGTGCGGGGAGTGTCTCTGTGCAATCGAAATAATAGACGTCATCGAGTGAGCCGTATTTCGCATAATGTGCTCGGAGATAGTCGTCGGCCATCCCGTCGCCTTTGGGGTCGATGAAGATGTCGGCGCCGTCGGTTGCTGCGTGATTCGCGAGGAGTGCTGCGACGAGACTCGATGACTTACCCGATCCAGTCCGGCCAAACAGACCGAGATGGAGTGGTTGGAGTGCTGGCGGCAGTGAGATAGGGACGGCTTCGGCATCGCCGTCGGCCGTCTGTGCATGTCCGAGCGTGAACCCCGCTGTTCGATACCGCTCGATCCGATCACGTGGTGGGCGTGGAAGCCCGTGTTCGTCTGTCGGTGTCGGGGCGAGTGCGCGGTGGGCTTTTGTCGGGAGAGTAGCTGCATCTACGAGACACAACAACGGGAGTTCATGGCTATCCATGACGAGTCCACGACTGGCATTCTCCGTCCACGGCAGTCTGGCAGTGAACTTTGAGTGTTCTGGCTCACTCACGACCCGATTGCGCAGTGATTCGTACACTGATGCTGCGCGATCGCCGTCGTGTGTGCGACCTTCGATTCGGTAGTAGTCGCCATTGAGATGCGAAAACGCAGTCGAGAGTGGAGTGAAGACGGGAAGTTGTGCACGCTGGTCGGTCGTCGTCGCAACTGCCCTGGCGGTGACCACATAACTGTGTTGTGCGTCTTTTTGGTCGAGTGCATCCACGCGCGAGCGAATCTCTGGGTCAGCGTCGTTGGTCTCAGTGTCTGTCGTCGTCATCCAGTCTTCGAAGAACCGCTGGAAGGCTGTATCTCGATGCTGTTTGAGTCGTTGTGTTCTGTCAATGGCGTGGTGTCGCCAGTCTGGATACGGGCTCACGAGTATCTGGACTGCCATCGGCACGGACGCGTCCGCAAGCGTACTCACCACCGTTGCGAGTGGAAGACGGCTGTGTTTGTCGGTGAACTCGTCGTATCGAGTGAGCGTCGTTTGCCAGTCTTCGCGTCGGTCTGTAACGCCCACGAACTCGACGGCTCGGTATCGTGGTGGTGAATACGATTCGAGGGCCCCATCGTCTGGGTTGGTGGTGGCGTCAGACTCAGTCGGTGAGAGACAACACAGTGGGTCTGTCGTTGTGGTCGAAATGTCGAACGAATTTGGAACGAGTTCTCGACACCACGTCTCAATCGTCGATGCGAGGTCAGTGTCGACGCTCAGGACGTACTCGATGGGTCCTGTGTCTGCTCCGTCAGTGACGAGTAACCATTCGAGGGGGGACGAAGTTTGTGTCGACGCTAAGAGGTAGTACAATCGAGTGAACTGTGCAGTGACAGTCGAAGCAGAGAACGAATCTGCAGTTGGCGAGAGGTGAATGAAGGTTCGGTCGGTGCTGGACGAAATAATGAATTTCACTCTCGCTCAGTGGACATAATTCCTCCTATATCTGTGACTTCAGAAATAAAACTAGATAGAATTGCATCTTTGTTTGATAATTGTACTCTCAATCGATTTCTAACTGACACGGTTACTGGTTTGTGACTCGGTTGGCGTCTGGGTCCGTACAGCCGGCGACGTGTACAGTAACCTCGGCGACTGAGTGACTGCTCGCGAAGAGTCCGAGCACGTCGATAGCAATACGACCCTGCGTCTTACCAGGTCGGCGTGTTAGTGTCTGATGGCACGCTGTCTGTTTCCCCCCCGATACTAGCAGCTTGGCGAGTTCCCAACGTAATCATCCAGTGACAGTAGGTGAGAACGCTTTTACCTGAATTGAGGCGCTAAGGCCCCTTCCTCAACGAGCGAGTAGGGAGGGGATACAGCGCCGCACGAGTAGCAAACACGTTCGACGCTCGGCCCACAGGCCCACCGCCATCTTTATGTTGAAACTATGTATAAACATAGGTGATGGATAGACATGAAATCGAAGGCCACGAAGTCATCGACGGGACGGTCAAAGCCACCGGCAACGGCGCTCACGTCCTCGTCCCGAAACGATGGCGTGGCGCAGACGTGAAAATCGTCCGAACCACCGAACCTGACGAGTAGCACACCCGATGAACTACAACTACAGGTATCGACTCCGACCGTCCGACGCCCACCTCGAACAGTTAACGTGGACTGTCGATACCTGTAGACAGGTCTACAACCACTTCCTCCACCGACTCAACCGCACCGACGACACCTCGGCATACAGCGAGCAGAAACTCTTGCCGAGTCTCAAGAAATGGTGGGACGACCTGAAAGACGTTCACTCGAAGGTACTTCAGAAAGTCGTTCAGCGGTTGTACGATAACCTATCGACGCTTCGCGGACGCAAAGAGAACGGCTACCGCGTGGGGACGCTCAAGTGGAAAGCACCGGGAGAGTACCGCAGTTTCACCTACAGTCAATCCGGCTTCAAGCTCAAAAACACGAGCGGTCGGACTCGACTGTGGCTCTCGAAAATCGGTGAAATCCCGCTCACGTTCCACCGCGACCTGCCCAACGACGTCGAAATCAAGACCGTCACGGTCAAACAGGAACCGACCGGCAAGTGGTACGCCGTCCTCGGCGTCGAAACCCCGGACGACCCATCGGAGAAGCCTGAGAATCCCGAGAGGTGCGTCGGTATCGACGTGGGGATTCTCAAGTACGCCCACGACACGGACGGAAACGCTGTTGAATCTCTCGACCTCTCCGACGAGCGCGAACGCTTGGAGCGCGCACAGCGCGACCTCTCGCGGAAAGAACACGGGTCTGCGAATTGGCAAAAACAGCGAAAGGTCGTGGCCGAACGCCACGCCGAGTTGAAGAACAAGCGCCGCGACTTCTTGCACAAACTCTCGAACTACTACGCTCGGGAGTATGACCTCGTGACCGTCGAGGACTTGGACGCGAAGGGGTTAGTCGAACTTCCGGGCAACTCTCGAAACCGGGCAGGTGCGGCGTGGGGGACGTTCTTGCGGATGCTCGAATACAAGTGCGAACGTGAAGGGACTCACTTCGTGGCAGTAGACCCGGCAGGGACGACCAAAGAGTGTGCGTCCTGCGGTGTCTCGACGGACAAACCGTTGTGGGTGCGGGAACACTCCTGCCCGGCGTGTGGGTTTAAAGCGGATAGAGACGCGAACGCGGCGTGGAACATTCTTTCTCGCGGTATCAAGAAGCGGTTAGGAGCGGGACACTCCGAATCAACGCCTGTGGAGACTGCGCTCCCTGTGGATACACCTGTGTCTGCAAAGCGCGTCGTTGAAACAGGAAGCCCCCACCTCAAGCGCGAGCCGTCAGGCGAGCGGTAGGGTGGGGTAGTTCACTAATTAGACCCCACCGACACTTGCAGTTACAGAGGCACCCTACTGGTAGAGTCGACATCTCATGTTGACCTTCCAGTCTCGTTTCGAACCTCGATAGTCCGTATCGGTCCTGAGATACTTCGAGAGGCGTCCATCCGACGTGACCACGGCAACATCGATTGGAAGACACTGCAGTCTGCAGTCAGGTCGGTTGTCGCCGAGAGACTCGATGAGTTGGCCGATAAATCACTTCGGCATTTCGCAACATTCGACCGACCAACTCAAGGCGGAAACGTACAGGACGAAAGCCTTCGACCGCTCATGACCGAGGATTTCGGGTATGCGGGCGCTCTTCAGATACCGTCCAGTCGGGCTGAAATCACGGGCTCTATTGAAATACTCATTTTTTGACAGAATCCGCGTGACACAGACAGAGGGTATAGTCAGCAGAACGACCGGGTCTGCTCAGTACCTGCACTTTGGGGTTCAATCGGCAAAACATATACCTTGTTTTGTGGGTGTGGGGGTGTGCGGGAAAGGACTTAAGTAATTCAGACTATGAAACATATAACCACAACCGATGCAAGATCAGATAACTGGCGAAACTGACGACAGAGGCCGTTTGACACTCGGAACTGAGTACGCGAACCGCCACGTGGTAACGACTGTCGCGCGGAATCTTGATGTGGATTCAATGGCAGTCATGCGCGCAGTTCACTTTCTGAACTCCACTCACTACGGGCGAGCACAGCTTTATGCTGGTCACGGCATCAATCGAGCAGAGGCAGTATTCGGTATTGATTGGGGAACCGGTCCAGTCTGGGCGAAAAATGAGTTCGCTGCTATTGACAACGCCTCTGCTATTAAGGATTACAACGCGATGGAGAACGCCGCATCTGGTGCTCTAGTCGCTGCGTATTATGGGCGGCGCAAAGAAAATCGGGATAACAATGATCCCTACAACCTTGACGATGCGATGGTGCTCGGGATTTGTCCACCCGATGCGACGGTTCAGGCTGTCCCGATCGAGGCGAGTTCGCCCCCTGACAACAGAGGTAACCCAGTCTTCATCAAAGCCCTACCCTTGGTTGACACCGTGGAACTCACTCGAAGTGAACGACCCGAGTTATTCGAAAGATTCGCAGCTGGTCGGTCTGTTTACGAAACTGATTCGCGAGAAGAGATGATCCGTGGGGCTTATTCGGAACGGAGGTACTGAAAGCCAGATAACGTAGAGAAAGGTACTGTAAAATTTCATTACGAGATCTGCGCGCTGTATTCAGCACGACCTCAACAAACTCTCAGTGACTGAGGATTTCAACAGAGCCAAATCACGGTATTCGACCCCACCACAAATCTTATGCACAAGATAATATAATCTACTGCATAATGATCAACCGAGAGCGGGAATTGGAGTGGCTGACCGCACACCTCAGACGAGATGACCGGCAGTTTCTCGTTGTGTATGGTCGCCGCCGAGTCGGAAAAACGACGCTCGTGACGACCGCACTCGATTCGCTCGCGCAGGATACCCAATACTACCTTTGTGACCAACGAGGGCCAGAACACAACGCAACGCAATTTGCACGTCAGTGCGCGGACCACTTCGACGATGTTCCACCCGATGTAGACACATTTCTGGACGCGTTTCGGTATCTCAAGGGGCGAGTTGACGGCCCGTTTGTCGTCGCCTTAGACGAATTCTCCTATCTCGTCGCGGAAGATGAGACAATCCCATCTGTATTTCAGACTGCCGTCGACGAAGTGCTCGCTGATACAGAGATTTCGATTGTTCTGTTGGGTTCGTCGATCTCGATGATCGAAGAGGGTGTCTTGAGTTACGAGAGCCCACTCTATGGACGCCGAACTGGACAGTGGCGACTCGAACCACTCACCATCGGTGACGTGGCGAAATTCTTCCCGCAGTATGATGCTGACACAACAATCCAGACCTACAGTGTGCTCGGTGGGGTTCCAGCCTATCTCGAGCAATTTGACGAGACTCAAAGCCTCTTTTCGAACATCGAACAACACATTCTCTCCAAGGGTGAGTTCCTCTACGAAGAGCCTGAATTCCTGCTCCGACAGGAACTCCGAGAACCGACCACCTACATGGCGATTCTTGAAGCGATTGCCAACGGTGCAACTCGTGTGACCGATATCGCGAATCGTATCGATAAGCAGGCAAGTGGCATCTCACGGTATCTCCAAAACCTGACTCAGTTAGCGCTTGTCGAGCGCGAAACACCAGTCACAGATCCTGACGGACGCGGTGTCTACAAACTGACTGACCAATTCGTCCGGTTTTGGTTTCGCTACGTCTCGGCGAACCGAGGAACCCTCGAACAAGGCCGAACCGAACCCGTCCGAGAATCGATTGCTGAGACATTACCAACGCACACAAGCTTCGCGTTTGAAGAAGTCTGTCGACAGGCCGTCCGAGCGCCGTCATTCCCTGTTTCCAGTTCTCGAGTAGGCCGCTGGTGGTACAGCGAGCAAGAAATTGACGTGGTTGGGTTGAACCAGCAAACCAAGACGCTCTTCCTTGGGGAATGCAAGTGGACCACTAGTTCCGTTGGTCAGTCGCTCCTAGACGACCTCGAAGCGACTGAACCGGACGTGCGTTGGCAAGGTTCTGATCGAGACGTTGCGTACGGGCTCTTTTCGCGGTCTGGGTTCACAGACGAACTTGTGGAGCGTGCAGCACAGCGCGAGGATGTCCATCTATTCACCCCGTCAGATGTGTTAGCGCTGTTCGAGTGACATCCTGTGTTTGTTGTTCTCGTCGATACAACGCTTCGGTCACGTTCCTCCCACGGCTCAACGTGGGAGGGGTTTCTGTAACCGACACAGCAAGTGCTGTAGATACCACTCAGCCACGTGTCCAGAATATCGACGAGATGAATCAGGGCACGACCAAGACTATCTGTCTCGCGGTGGAAGGTGGCCATATCTATTCATGAAACCGTATCCATCGACGCCTCAACTCGCAGACGCCCCCGAAGGGTTGCTGTCGAGCGGGCACTTGTGGCTCCGTGAGTACGTCGCTGGACTTCGGTTGCGGTTTCAGATGAAACTATCGGGGCTTCTGGTCTTCGGAGACCGAGACCGAGTCTTCGACGACGTGCCACCGCCGTACGAACACGCTGTTCGGCACGTCCGAGAGCAGTTCGACCGTGACGCGTTCCACGATGCTGTTGACGACCCGTCAGCGTACGTCTTCTTCGGTGTGGCTCCGTGCAACGTCGGTCTCGACTATGACTGGGACCGACTCCCATCGTTTCTTGGCTGTGCTGTCTGGGACGAAGCCAACGAACGACTCCTCCCCATCGACAAAGCCGAACGGGTGTTCGAGCGTCTGGGCCTCGCGCCAGCGAACGTCTTCCAGAAGGAGGTGAACGTCCGGGACTTCCATCCCGAGCGCTTCGAGATTCCCGAATCTGCATGGTACGACGGACCCGCCGCAGGTGTTGTAATCAATAACCGACGTGGTGGAAGCGCACTCATCGAAGAAACCCGAATCGAAGAGCAGGTCGACCACGAGCCACTCAACGGTGAGCCAACAGTCGTCTCTCACAGCCTTGTAACCAAGCCACGAGTCAACCGAGCCATCAAAGCCATCGAAACGCACGGAAAAGCGGTCACAACTGCCGAGATTCACGAACGTGTATTCGAGATGATTGTTCGAGAGGAGTACACCCGACTTGAACACGGAAACATCGATTGGAAGACGTTGCGGTCTGCAGTCGGGTCGGTTGTCGCCGAGAGATTCGATGAGTTGGCCGATAATTGAACCGCCAGTCACCCACCTTCCGACGCCGAAACCGGAGTTCACCTTTTCACCACACCATTCGGGAGACGTACTCCACAATTTCGGATCGGGGATTTCAACAGCAGTAGCGGGAGGTGAGGTGGATTTGCACCCCGGTCGCTGACGCTCCCCGGTTCAAATCCACGGCTCTCTGTGGCCGACCTCGTGGGTCGCGCCGAGCAGAGACTCGTCGCTCAGGAGTTGCGGTCGGCAAAACCATAGCGGGAGGTAGATTTGAACTACCGATCTCCGGGTTATGAGCCCGGCGGAATCTCCTGGCTATCCCATCCCGCTACGACATCATACCCGATTGCTAGAGGTAAGACTTGTGTTTGGATCGGTGTATGTCTGGGCGTTGACGGACGTGTTGGAAACACACTGGTCGGTCGAGACGAACGCGAAAACGCACAATTTCTGGGTGTTCCGAGCGTTCGTGAATCGACTGATGTGTACCGCTGAGGAATATAGTATCTCGGTGCGCTTGGGGACTGACTCATCGAACAAGAAGGTGCGACGCGGGGGATCCAGTATCGGCTCATCGAGCCGCGGGGTGACAAAACTGTTAATACTATCAGGACGATACGTCCTTACAACGCATGTCCGCTGACAAACGAATTCCAGTGACTGAAGAGACTCGGGAGGAACTTCACGAACTGAAAAAGCCGGGGCAGACCTACGACGATCTCCTCAAGGAACTTGCCCAAAGCCGTCGTCGTGAAGACCTCGAAAAGCGCTTCCAAGAGTTGGAGGACGCAGATAGTGATGATCTAACCCCGATTGAGGATGTCTGAGGACGACTACGCTGTTCTTCTTGCTGATCAACCACGCGAGTTCTTGAGTGTCGCCGATGAGAAGACGACACGAATTTGCAAGGAGAAGCTGGGGTACTTGGGCGAAAGTCCATATCCGGGATGCCGACGCGGCGATAAAGAGAAGTTGCCCATCGACGGGCGACGCGATAGATTCCGAATGCACGTCTCGCGGACCTACACTGCGATTTACACCGTCTTAGAAGAGGACAGAGAGGTTCGCGTCCTCGAGATATTACCAATCGACGATGCCCACAAGCGATACGGTTTCTGACAATCTAGTAACTATCCCACTCCAGCGGGAGGAATCCTCGTGTCTCAGCGCGGGGAGGATGTCAAGTCAGTTTGAGAAACGAGTAGGTTGAGTTTCGGTGTCCGAACGACGACTGACTGGTATTCCTCATGTGGGGGAAGCCTCGTCGGTTCTGACGAGATGGATGTCACTCCCCAGAAAGAAAGTCGATCGCCTAGTTCCAGAACGACTGAATTCGCTCACTCATTTTCGAGACCACGTGCGAAACAACATCACGCCAATCACTTCCAAACGCCATATTCTCACCAGGCGTCGCCGCATCTGGCGGCGGATGGAAATGCTCGCGGTCGTTGTGGCTGTTCGGATGTCGATCCCACTGCCACTCCCACGATCTTCCGTCACGATACTGTTCCAAATAGTGCACGCTAAAATCATCCGTCACAAACCACCGAATACGGAGAGACGCACGCTCCACACTCGCTGGAAGATATCCAGTATGGCTCTGTTGAAATCCGCAACGTCTGACACGAGTTTGAGCGTTCAGTAAACCTGCGAATATATTGGAAGTGATTTTGAAAACACAATCGACGAGTGGCACGTTCTCCATGAACAAGTCAGAGTTCTTTCAGGCACTCACGCTCTGGTTCGTCGTGATGATTTTGTGCAGACCGCGTCCGGAAGCAATGGACCAGTGAAGATGGTAATTGGCATCTTCAGTCTCATTCTCATGTGGGTGATTCCACTCTATCTACTCAGCGGAATTCTGACCGAACTACTGGATGGATGAATCCTCTGTATTGACCGCAGCCGGGGCAGAATGTGTTACTTGTTGAGGATTTCAACAAAGCCTCCAGTATCGAAATCAGCGACGACAGCATTCGGTGCATACGAAGGGCGGTACTCCACATTGGAAAACCGAGCACTGCCACGCAATCGCCGACCAATCCGCTCTAGTACATCGCTGTCAATACTACCTGTACTGTCGGAGTCTCTCTCAGACATTGACACTCCCAGCATGCCCACCCGATAACTCACCTCGGTGCGCCGCATCTACCAAGGCCGCGCGTTGCTCCAGTGTCTTCCACCCCGACACCACCTCCCAAATTTTCGCTACAATTATAACAAGGCGGAGTACCTCGAGGGGGATCCACACAGAATCAACGTTGTATCCCACGGCCTTCCCGCTTATTGAGGTAAGAGCCAAGTCGAATCCGTGTGAGAACGCGGAGATTGTCTGTGAGAAGATACCTCGTGTGCTTGGAGTTTTGCCACACGCTGTGTGAGTGTACCACACCGGCATCAATAAGTCATTATCGTAGTAATGATTACCTAGATAATGACCTTCTACAACCGCGATGCAGAACTGACGACGCTGGAGGAGGGGTTCGAGGCAGACACACACTCGTTTATCGTCGTTTACGGCCGCAGACGTGTCGGAAAGACAGAATTACTGAAGCAGTTCTGTCGTGATTATCCTCACGTATACTATCTTGCTGCACAAGAAGCAGAGTCACAACAGCTCACCAAGTTCGTCACACAAATCGCAGCAGAGTTCGACGACCGGGTTCCACGCATCGACGGCTGGGATGAGGCGTTCGACTATCTCGGAGACAAACTCGAATCAGAATCACGCATCATCGTCGTCGATGAGTTTCCGTACCTGATTGACGCTAATGAGTCGATATTGTCGTATCTACAATCGTTCGTTGATGAGCGTCTCCAGCAGACAGATGCAATGCTCATTCTGTGTGGGTCAAGTATTAGCGTCATGGAGTCCGATGTCCTCGGTCACAAAAGCCCACTCTACGGACGTCGTACACAGCAACTAGACATCGCGCCATTCAATTTTCGAGACGCACGGGCAGTCATCGACTACGATATTGAAGATGCAATTCGGTCGTATGCAATCACCGGAGGGACACCGATGTACCTCACACTCTTTGCGTACTCACAGACACTCGCAGAGAACATTGAATCTCAGGTCCTCTCGCAGAGCTCATTGTTGTACAATGAACCGGAGTTCTTGTTGCGGACTGAGCTTCGATCACCAGCTCGGTATCTGAGTATCCTTGAGGCGATTGCAACCGGACACACGACGCCGAATGAAATCGCGGGGATGACTGGGATTAACTCAGGTCCACTCTCGAAATATCTACAGACGCTGCGTCGCCTTCGACTCATCGAGCGAGAAACGCCGGTTACTGTCTCGTCACCACAGTCGAAGCGATCTCTCTACCGAATTGCAGACGAATTCCTTCGGTTTTGGTTCCGATACGTCGAACCAAACCGATCGAGTATTACTGAAGTACCAGACATTGTCCTCGAAGAAACAATCCTCCCGGACCTCCAAACACATGTTTCGACGGTGTTCGAACGGGTTTGTCGTGAGGTCGTCTGGGAGGCGGTTCGACGTGATGAACTCGAACCCTACGGGACTGTTGGACGATGGTGGTACGGTGAACACGAGATCGATATCGTTGGACTGTCACCAGCTGATGATCGAATCCTCTTCGGGGAGTGCAAATGGACCTCGTCCCCAGCCGGGCAGTCGCTTGTTGAAGATCTTAAAGCGAAGACAGAGCATGTCCGCTGGGGCAGCCCAGACCGGACTGAACGGTTTGTGCTCTTTTCGAAGAGTGGGTTCACAGACGGCCTTTCCGACAAACTCGATGCGTCGTGGACACTCTTTGACCTGCAAAAAATAGACATGCTGACAAGTTCACCAAACTGACGCCGAGCGGTGGTCGCTCACTGAAGAAGGGGACCTCTCGCCTCAATTCAGCTACGAACGCCTGTGCCTGTACGCTCGACGAGTGCTCTCACCACCGGGTAACGACCCAGCAGCCGATTCCGTTGGGTCGAAGTCAATGACTTCTTTCTCCTTGGGCATCGCCTCAACGCGAATCCCGCGCCACTCACCGTCGACGCCAACGAGCGCTTCGGAGTAGCCAGCGTCTTCATTCCCCGGAATCGCATCTTGGACGAATCGCATCTGCGCGTAGTTCAGCCCGAACTCTGTCGCCCACGTTTCGTCCATTCCGTCAAGGTGGTGGAACTGCTTGACTGCACACTGGTCAAGAATCGCTTCGGACTCCGTGTGTTCGAAGAACTCGTCGACCGTCTGTGTGACGAGTCGAATCGAGAGATCGTGGTGGCGGTGATGACGGAACACCGTCTCCAAGAACGCCAAACTCGCGGCATCCTGCATGATGTACCGTGCTTCGTCGATAACGAACACGACTTCCTTGTCTGTCTCTTTGGCACGTTCGTACACCAAGGAGATGAGCAGTTGCATCGTCAGCGCGGTACTACTGCTGACGCTGCCTTCTTGTTGGGCTAGGTCAAGGTAGATGACCTTCTCGTCGCGGATGTTGAATTCGGATGCTCTTCCGAGGTTTGCGTACCGCCCACCCTCCTCGAACAGCCGAAGTTGTCCAAGGAGCCACGTTGCATCCTCTCGTAGTTTGTTCGCCTCGGCGTTCGTCCGAACGATGAACTCACTGGGTGACTCAATCATCTCCTCGAAGACGTCCATCATATCGCGAATCGTCGGGCTTGGATTGCCATGCGTGGCAATCTCGTCGGTGATCCCCTGTCGTTCGTACGCCTGTTGAAGCCCCAGCTCAAGGGTAGTTCGTCGGTCACCAAGTGAGATGCCGCGGAGCGCGAAGTAGTTCGTCAAGAAGCTCATTGCGTCGTCGAGTTTTTCGTTAAACGGACTCGCATCCTCACCCATCGCTCGCTGGACGTGTTCGGGAGTCTGGCGAATCTCTAAGGGGTTCAACCCGAGTGTCCCACCAACGGTGATGCGTTTGGCGTCCAAGGCCTTGGCGACGCCAGCCCAATTGTTGAGCGGTTCGAGGATGATGCCGATCCGGTCTGTGCTTTGTTCGATCGACCGGATGAAGTTCTGCTTCGAGCCAAATGATTTTCCAGAGCCGGTATCGCCGACGGTGAACATCGCATAGCCGTTCTCGCGAGCAAACGGGTCGATAACGACCGGGCTGTGGGTGTCTTTGTGGATGCCGAATTCGACGCCTCCTTCTTCGAGAATTGTCGCGTTGTGTGGTGAGGCAAGGAGTGCACCGACGGCCCCACCAAGTGCGATTGCGCTGCGACCGCCGATGTTCTCTCCAATCGGTGCTGCAGATTGGAGTGCGAGGTCTTGCTTACAAATCGCCGTTTTCGGTGTGAGGCTGGCCGGCTCATCGCGAAGTGCGCTTTTGACGCTTTGGACGGCATCGTGGAGCTCATCGCGTGTGTCGCCCCGGACAGTGACGAACAGCGACTGGTCGAAGACACGAGTCCCACTCTCGACAGCATTGTATGTCGCCGCAGCTTGCTGTGCTCGTTGTTGGAGATACCCACTTCGAACGCTCTTTTCGAGGTCAGCATCAACTTGGAGGTCATCAGCGATCTCTTGGAGTTCGTTTCGAGCACGCAGCTGATTCTTTGGCCGGATGTGGGCCGTGAGGTCGAACTCGACATCTGTTAGCTGGAACAGATCACTGAGATAGCCGTCACTCGGGTAATCAGGATAGTCGGTGATCGTGAGTGTTGAAGTCCACTGCTCGCCCACGCGGGCTGCACGCGTCTCCCATTCGATAGCTGCGGGTGCAATCGTCGTTTTGTGTGACTCGGCAACGTCCTCGAGGAGCCGTCGCTCAGTATGTCCTGTTTGGATCGTCTCTTCGTCGAGGACAGCTGCGAAGTCGACTTCGGGCTCTTCGTCGGGAGAGCGGCGTTTCTGTGCACCGATGGCAATGACGATGGAGATGAGTACACCGGCAGCGTACACCGCAGCCCCTTCGGGTGACGTTGGCTGTTGCAACCACTCGACGAGTTGGCGAGCGAGTTCGCTCGCAACTTGGAGCGTGAGATTACGCATCGAGATCGCCCTCTCGGCGGGAACGCCCGATAATCGGTTGGTCACGGATGACTCGTCGTGGATTGTCGTAGTCGTGTTCGTGACCGTTCCAGAAGTCCATCGCCAACACGAATAGTTCGACTGTGCTCAATCGACGAGCAGACCACCCTGACGCCTGTTGGATGAATCCGGACTCGATGTTCGTGATTCGGGTATCTAATCGCTCGAATATCCGTGCACGCTCTTCGGCGTTCGAGAGATCTTCTCGGCGCGTGACGAATGGGTTGAACAGGAAGCCAAGACCGGGGATTTCGGTCAACTTCTCTGCGGGCGTTCGTTCGTCACGAAAGCGGTCATAGACTTCCAATGGCGAGACTTCGGCACCAATAAAGAAGCGAATCTGTTGGGTTCCACGGCTTTGCATCGCCTTTGGACGTGTCCCGCGATATTCTTCGAGGAGTTCACGGAAGACTGGGTTTTGGGTAACATCTTCATCCGACAGGCGCTGTTCGATGTTCTCTGTGAGTTGTTCGACTGGGAACGACCGCGTCGTCGCGTGAAACTTCAGCTTTGAATCGAGTTCCTTGTTCGCGAACGCCGCGCCTGCGTCTTGGAGACTCGCCCAGTCATCTGACATGGCGAAGTCCATATTCCCTGGGTTGACTTCGATAAATGCCTCCATCACGCCATCCGAACGCTGGATCGCACCCACACCGGGCCAGGCGCGCTCGATGTTGGTGAGATCCTGTGTTCGTTCATCTGGTTTGAACGGTGTGTAGTTCGCAAGGCCACCCTCGTTTCGGACGGCCTCTTGGGTGTCTGTTGCGCTCGGAGCACTGAACGTTCGACGTGGCCGCGTCGTGAAGTGAGACACGTTTTTGGCCCACGTCCACGCCGTGAGGTGGTCTGGGGTGACATAGACGACTGCGGCACCCAGTCCAACACCCCCTGTGATGAGTGGGACTGCGAGTGAGTCGATTCCAGTGAGCCCGGCGATGAACAATCCGAGAAGTGGGAATGCGATGAGGACCCCAACGTCCCCTTCTTCGATATTGAGCCCTGGGATCCGGCTTTCTTCTCCGAATTCGTCCATGATACGGCGTTCTGCAGCGTCTGAATCAGTCGACATGATGAATTAGCGATTGGCGTTGTGTGGGTCGTTCTCGGTCCGGCGATACGAGGCCGTGTCGCGTGTGGTGGTTTCACCCCGGACGGCGGCTTTCTGTGCGATTACTTGGCCAGCAGCGGCTTTTGGGCCCCAGCGGGCGGCGGTCGTGGCGACGCCCGCACCACCGATGGACGCGCCTGCGGCGACACTTCCGACGATGACCGCGCCTCTGCTTGCGGTTCCAATGGCTTTCGCAGTAAGCGGGGTTGCGTAGGCGAACGTCTTCCACGTCAGATAGAGTGCGATGACAGGGAGTGAGACGGCGACGAGATATTGAAGAAACGCAGTTTCCGGCGAGAACGTCCCACTGGCGAACAGTAGGTCGTAGCCTTTGAACACGACTGCTGCCGGGAGTGGGAGGACGACTAATGGGACGAATCGCTTTGCGAATCCGGTTGCGATGTCAGAGAGCACTGGGATGTTTCCATAGCCGAGTGCGATGGCGATGGGCATCCCATAGACATAGACGTACAGCAGGATTTCGCGGATGAAAAAGAGCGCTTGCATCGCCCACATTGAGATGCCGCCAAGTGCTGTGAGTAGCAGGCCGAGAATGGGGTTGATCACTGTTACGCTCAGGAACCCGACCATAGCACCGCGAAGTGCAGTCAGATCTGGGAGCAAGGCAATCGTGAATCCATCGATCAGATTCAGTGCTAAAACACCGATCCAGTACCACAAGATTATCGCGACAGCACCAGTCCAAGCGGTTTTTTTGGTCTTGCTGGCCTCATATGAACTCCCGAAATTGAATATTCGAATTACATGTCGACCTTGGACACTCGTCAAGAGAAGCAACAAGGCGAGGAGCATCACCTCACCACCAATGAGAGCATCTCTTATCGACGGCCACGGCGCGTTTGAGGGTGTACCAAACATGAAGACTCCATCTGTTTGAGGAGTGGGTGTTCCAAACATAGCCTCAGTGAGATTCTGATAGCCGGTTGAGAGTCCTTCTCTGAAAACATCAGTAACCCATCCGATGACGTCTTTGAATCCCTCCAGAACAACGTCAATGAGATCAACCATTGATTACGCCTCAGTGATTTCGATACGGCAATCATGCATCACGTCAGATCCCGAATACTGCACGTTGAATTCGCTCTCAACATTTTGTGCCGTGGTGCGGCTTTCAAGTGTGATTTTGAACCGCCCATTGTTACTGGTGATTGAGCAACCCATTCCATTGTCTCCGATCTCTGCGCCGAACGGGAACGAGCTGCTGAATAGATCGATTTCATCTCCAGGTGGAATGACTACGTTATCGCTGTCGTGAATGCCACTTCCACGAGGACTCATTGACGGGTTCGGTATATCTCCCACAAACCGAAGTTCGATAACAGCTTCTGGACCACTTCCAGCATTCATCACAGTGACGAACGCTTCACCGTTCTTTTTTGTATCAGTCTCACTCTCCCCATACACCTCATCCCACGGCTTGTCTGGGTTGTTCCTGAACAGCCCGACGGCAACGATTTCGAGTTGCGGTCGAATCTCCACACTCGTCTCGGCCACCATCTCTTCGCCGTGAACGGCGATAATCCGGTACTCACCGGGGTCGTACGCAGTCCCGATATCGAATGAGACCTGTCGAACACCGGCCGCACGCTCCCGTGTACCGAATAGCTCGCCGTTCGGCTGGATGAGATTGAGCTGGTCTACGTCAGCCGCAGAACCAAGCTTGACAACAAGTTCGGTTCCGTCAACAGCAACCTGACGCAGGATTCCCTGGTCGTCAGCATCGTCGTTTACGATGGAAGTCCCAGCACGAGTCTCACCACTGCCGTTGAGACAGCCAGCGAGACCACCAACGGAGAGCCCGGCTGCGGTTCGGAGGACGGTTCGTCGATTGAAATGTGATTGTTTGTGGTTCATGGATAGCGTTCAGAATCATCTCGTGGCCCGAAGAATTGGAGAATCTGCCTCCCTGCATAGAACACGACAACGAAGGGGATGAACTGCCAGCCGACCTCGATGAGCAATCCAACCCACCCATCAAGGGTGCCGAGTGGATGCCATCGCACCGTCGCCGTGTCGGACACATAGGCTGGATTTGCGACCAACCACGTGCCGGGATGATAGCGTGCTGTGTAGATTCCGGGTTGGTCGATAGTTACGACCGCGATCCCAGACTCGTTCGTCCGAACACGCTGGTCGGCAACAGTGAGATAGCCGCCTCCAGACTCACCATTGAGCGAACCGTGTCGGTCGTCGGCAGTGAGGTCAATCGGAGAGCCAGTCTCGGTATCGCGGAGCTCAATGTGGATGGTCGCCTGATCGGTCGTCTGCGAGACCACTTCGGCGGTAAGTTGACTCTCGCGAAGTTCACGAGGAGTGCCCACCGTTGACGTGATGGGTGTTGCGTCGACGCCACGGACGATCCCACTCACCCGGAGTGCATCGAGGTTTATGTCATCTGTTCGGACGGCAAGTCCGTAGGTTGGCGTATACGACTGGGTAAGGACCTCGACAGAGACCGTGTCTGGGATCGTCGAGTGTGGTGACCTCCGTGTTCTCCCCCACGAGTCGAGTATCGTCGGGCCATCACGAAGTGGCTCGGTTCGCGGACCGATGCGTGATGGGTAGGCATGGACATACACCGGCAGTGCCTCGGAGTGGATTTCGGTCTCGCCCGTGGCCGTTGCTTGCGTGAGCCGGTCCCAGCGTGGGTCACGAGCCGTGTAGAAGCGCCACACACCGCGGACGCGTTCGTCGCCGTCTTCGGTGAGCGTGTAGCCCTGCCACGGCCGCGATTGGAAGATTGCAACTCCAGTATCGCCGTCTGGATAGTCGGCGTCGTAGGCGTACGCATGGAGATTGTAGACTTCGACATCGATTTCGTCGGTAACGGTCATCGTCTCAGTCGAATAGGTGGTCGTTGTCTGGGTACGATTCCCGATTGAGACCGTCGTCTCCTTTTGAAGTCGGACCTCGATGTCGGCTTCGAGGGTGAGCGTTGTACTCCACGCTTCGTCGAGTTGGTACTCGAGTGTCGGCGTGTGCGTGCCGCCTGTTCGGACAATCACGTCATCATCCGATTTCAGGCGGACTGCTGCGATCTCGTCGTCGACGAGTGACCACCGAACAGACGAACTGGCCGATTGTCTGTCGTCCGGAATCCGAACACGATAGTCAACAAAGCCACGGACAGTCCCCGCTGGTGCGACGTACAGTGGGGTGTCACCTGCTTCGAGATGCCCTCGTGTCGATGGATGGACGCCGAAGAACGTCGCGTGTGCATCGTCGATGTAGACGCCATCTTCGAGAGACGCGTGGGCCGGATACAGCGATGTCTGTGTACTGCCTGCGTTCAGGTCTCGGAAGTCATTGCGTGTCCATGTCGCTGCGGTCGCCGGTGGGCGTGTGAACGTGATATCTGTCCCATTCGCAAGTTGCTGGATTGGGGTTCGGCCCTCTCCGTAGCGGTGGCGATACGTCGTCTCGTTCATGTACGCATCTGCGTCACCAGACCACAGCGTTGCGGTCTCGTTTTCGGTCAAGCCATTGTCTTCTGTTCCCGGGCGTGGTGGCGTGGCTGTGACGAGACCGGTGAGCCCGCTCGTGAGAAGGAGGCACCCGATGACGACAGCCCACGCGGGAGTGCGCATGTGGGACGGCACTGTGAAGCCCGCACTCACCAGGGCGCGAGATCGACACACTCTGCAAGTGGCAGTCCCATCAACGACCCCGCAACGGTGTAGAGGGGACCGAGTACAAGCAGGGTGACTGCGGATTTCAATGTCGCCCGCATGTGTTCTTTGAGTTTGGCTTTCTGCTCGTGGTTGGTCGTGAACATCTGAAAGAGCGAATCACCCTGCCAGACAACGACGAGACCAATCAGCCCGAGGGCCGTGGTTAATTGGAAGAAGCCTTCGAGCATCTGTGGCAGTTTGCTTGTACTGCAGATGACTCCATCTTGGGCTGCAACAGGCTGTGTGAGAACAACGAGTCCAACGAGGGCAATCATCACCGCGAGGCGTCCGGACGAAACAACTCGAATTGAATCGGGATCTGAATTGACTACTGTATTGGGTGGGCTGTCTTTTTCGTTCGACATGTGGGTTGCTTGTGAATTGTGCCGGTTGGCTACAATTCCTACACTTTCAACTTTCAAGCGATAATTAAGTTCTTTTGATTGTGGAATGTGTGGATTGGGTGCTAATATCTGTGAAATATCTATATTCTAGTGGTAGTTCTTTTTTGCAAGACCATCTTGTGTACGAGAGAGTTACTGTAGATTTCAACTCCAGATCGCACCACGAACGAGCCTTCTGTTTGTGCGTGAGTGGCCGAATGTGCGTTTACTGCTACTCAGTGAGGCCGGTTCCCTGCTCATCTGTCGCTGCATTGCTCACTCGGTGTGCGGTGTGTCTTCTTTCGAGAACGAAAGGTGAATACACAACTCACGCGACCATTACCACGTACCACCCCAGCCAGGAGAAGAGCGTGCGATTGATGCAGTCTATCCAGATGCTCCGAATGACGTGCTTCGGATGTTCTTGAGAGTATCGAGAAGCGAATCAACGATATCTGGGCGACAACAGATCTGGTTTTTCCGTCGGAATACGAATTCGAGCAGAGGACGGCGCAGACTATCTCGTCGGCAACTAATTGATTGGTTTTCAAGACCGAAACCCGCAACTTCAGAGTCAACTACCCCACCCTACTTCGCTCACCCTGGCGGGTTCGCTCGTGGAGGGTGGGGCTTGTCCATGAACTCGGCCTCGAACCCGTCTGGGTGGGCGGTAAACTCGCCGCTCAGCGTCACTGTTCCAGACTTTAGGGCAAGCTGACTGTCGCCCGTCCGCCGAGACGACTGTTGGCCCCGACGGACATACCGCATTCCGATATTCTTTGCCGCGTTATAATCTGCGTTCGCTTCCGACTCGCATTTCAGACATCGGAACTCGTTTCGAGTCAGACGATTCTCGTCTGCCGTGAATCCACACTCGGCGCACCGCTTCGACGTGTACGCCGACCCCACCTGTTTCACCGCGATGCCTTCCGATTCGGCTTTGTACTCAACTTGCTCGTACAGCGTTCGGAACGCCCACTTGTGTCCCCACGACGCACCCGTGCGGTCGCGGATGTGGGTCAAGTCCTCGAACGCAATCACGTCGCACTCATAACGGCGTGCTTCGTTCACGATGGCGTTCGACGCTCTGTGGAGTACGTCGCGGATGTATCGCAGTTCTCGGCCACTCGACTGTTCGAGCGTTCGGTGAGCACTTCGTGTGCCGGTCTGTTGGAGTCCGGCGCGAACCGTCTCGAACTCGCGGAGATTGTGGGTCAACTCCCGCTCGCTGACGAATGAGGCGGTGCTGGTGACGGCGAGGTTTTCGATGCCGAGATCGACCCCGAGGACCGTTCCGTCCTCGGCGGTGTTCCGTTCGGTATCGGTCTTGGGTCGGCGGAAGCCGATATGTAAAAAGTAGTCGCCGTTGCGGGCAGTGAGCGTGCTTTCGGTGACGCTCCATTCGTCGGAGTCGAGGTACTGCCGTTGGTAGCCATCGTCGGCGTCGGGGAGCGCAAGCGGACACCGGACGCGACTCTCCGTGGTGGTGAGCGACACCGTATCATCATCGAACAGCGTCATGGTTCGAGTGTCGTACGTCACTGTGGGTGCGGTGAAGGTCGGCTTGCTCACCGTCTTGCCGTTGGACCGGTGTTCGAGACAGCCAGTGATGGCCTCTGCGGCCTGGTGAGTGGCGAGAATCGCGTGCTGACTCCCGAGGCCGGTGTGTTCGCGCACGTCGTCGTAGGCGAGGGGCTGTACGTCGCTTTTCGCGTTGCACCTGCCCCACGCCATGTCGGTGGCGATTTGGCACCCACGTTTCCACTCGGAGATGGTCTCCTCGAGCAACTCGCGTTGCTCACCGTCTACCGAGAGGCGGGTTATTGCTGTCCGACGCACGTAGTCATCCGCCACAGTTTCAATGTAGATACGTGGCTATTTGTAGGTTGGTGGTTGTAGCCAATACGAACGCGCTCCTCCCCTCCCTCACTCGCTTCGCTCGTTCGTTGAGGAAGGGGACTCCGCGCTACCGCTTCAGTTGAATGTCGGCAACCCGGCGGACTAGTCTCGATGAGTTGAACTGGCCACTTCCCTTCTCTCCGATATGATGACCAACGAACTCGACTCCTTGCTTGAATGGTTCGAGTTGAAGGACGAACTTCGGACGGGATGGGAGCTTCGGAATATCGACTCGCCTGAATCGGTCGCAGCCCACACGTGGGGGACAGCATCGCTTTGTCTGCTCTATGCCGACCAGCAAGATGTTGACCGTCAGAAAGCAGTGACGATGGCACTCATTCACGACCTCGGCGAAGCTCGAACGGGTGATATCGCAACCCGCGTGGAGGACGGACGCCAGACCATCCCCACGTCCGAGAAGGAGTCGGCTGAACGGAGCGCAGTAACCGATCTCGTCGGACCGTTCGCGGACACCGAACTGCTGTCGCTTTGGGAAGAGTACGAAGCTCGTGACACCCCGACAGCACAGTTCGTCAAGGACATGGATCTGATTGATAATTGTCTCCAAGCGCTCAAGTACGAGTGCCAAGGTCGGTACGACGACGCTGAAGCGAACGACCACTTTGCCGAGTTCGAGAATCTGGACGAGTTCTTTGCTACCGCCGCGCCTCGTTTCCAGACAGAAGTCGGCCAGGACCTGTTCGAGCAAATTAAATCGCAGTACGAACGAGAACTCGGGCGACCCTGCCAACTCTAATACGTCTTTCAGTCGCCACTCCCCCCTGCTCGGTGTAACTCCTGTATTGACCACAACTGGGTCAGAATCTATCATTTTCTGAGGATTTCAACAGAGCTCTTTCGACAGATTCCCACATCGGTCTGTACTGACTGCCTTCCGCCCGAAGTGCTTATCAGTATGAATATGTATGAGTAAGGGTGAACGCCGGAAAGTCGGGGAGCGGGGCCAGGTAACGATTCCCAAAGAGCTCCGCGAACGCTTCGGAATAAAGGGAGGAGACGACGTCGTGATCCACGAAGAGGCGGGCAAGCTCGTTATCGAGCGGTCAATCACTCGTGAAGAGTTGGCCGCGGGGTACCGACAGCGTGCCCAACGGACCCGCGAACTCGCAAACGAACTGGAGGGTGTCTCGGCGGAGGCTGATGAACACCTGGGCGATGCCCCAGAGTGGTAGTGAATGGCCACGTCTGTCCGTCGAAGACGTCGTTATTGTTGAACTCACCCCGACGCAGGGATCCGAACAACGGGAAACGCGTCCGTGTCTCGTCGTGCAGAATAACGTCGGGAATGCAAACGCACCGACAACGATCGTTGTTCCGTTCACTACCTCGTTCGGAGAGCAGCTCTACCCGTTCGAAGTGCTCGTCCCAGCCGAAGAGTGTGCGCTTCGGGAGGATTCTGTCGCGCTCTGTAGCCAGGTTCGAACCGTCTCCATAGAGCACCGCATCACAGAGAACATCGGCTCGATTCCGCAAGAGCGGATGGACGAGGTCGATACCGCACTCGAATACAGTCTCGGCCTCACCGAGGTCTGAGAGGGATTGGCAAACGTTCTCGTATTCTCAGTCGTCTAGCCCTGCAATACGGGGTTTCGCATGGTGATGAGCAAGAGTTTGGGTGCATGGATACTCGTTCGATGCGATGCAGTTGTCTGGCGGGAGACGCCTGTATTCGTCAGTCTATCACTCGGTTCGAGGGGTGGGAGACAGCCGCATCATCCTGTCTGCGTCATCTGCTCAAAGGCAACAAGGGACTCATCGAGTACCCTGAGCACGCCGCGTTATTGCGTGAAGTCGGGCAGGTCGCGGTTCTCGAACTCATCGGGGTTGAGGCCAAGTTCTTCGAGGTCATCGTCGGTGAGGGGTTCACCACCTCCCTCGTGGAGAACAAGAACCTCCGCAAGTTGCGAGAGTGCTTCCGCCCGGGTGTCGCCACCACGTGCGAGATTGGTCTCGGTATCGCGGGCGGTGATGCTCCCATCATCTTCGCGGACGAACTCAACTCCGTTGGGCTCACCGTTCCGGGTCGCACTTGCCATACTGAACTCGAATCGATCTCAGACGATAAGCGTTCGGACGGTGAAAAGTCCCGTGCAGACCCTTCTTCAATCCCGTTCCCAGGGGGCAAGCGTGAATGTCTAACTTTCGAGAGCAGTAACGATATCCGAGAGATCGAAGAGGCGGAGGTCATCACGCTCGTCTGCGGCTTCCTCGACGGAGCGTTTGAACCCAGAACGGCTGAACAAGGCGAATTCATACGTCGGCTTACCACCCCCCGTGGGTGTCCAATCGATGTGCTCCACGTCGTCTTCGAGATCCGCGAGCACGTCATAACCGAGGGGAGCGTTGGTGAATTTCGCTTCGCCAGCGATCAGCGTTGATTCGTCGGTTGGTGCGACGACATCTATCTCCTGGCCCTTGTACCACCACTGACTTGGCACCTGTGTGAGCTGGTAGTCTGTATAGAGCGCCGGTACTGCCTGGTGACAGAGCGATTCGAACGTTTCACTAACGAAGTCTGGTAATCTCGGTTCGATGAGATCCGCGTAGGCGTTCTCACCGTAGAGTTCGTACTGTCCCCCGCGGCCGTAGAGATACCGGAAGTAAAACCGGAATACCGGATCTCGAATCTTGTACCGAGTCCGCTTGCTGCGCGCCGGGTCGGCGAGTGCCGGATGCTGTTTCTCGATGATCTGGAGGGTTTCCAGCCGGTCGAAGTAGTACGACGTATTGGTGCTCTCGATGCCAGCTCCCTGCGCAATCTCGTTTCGACTGCGGTTCCCGCTGGCCATCGACTCGAGAACCGAAAAATACGTGTTCACCTCGTTGAGCTCCATCTGGAGGACGGTCTCGGGCTCGTCGTGGAGTGGGCCATCCGGGTCGCACAGTAGCCGCGTGACGTTCTCTCCGAGGCTCTGTGATGGATCAAGTGGGCTGAGATATCGGGGTGTGCCACCGAAGACGCCATAGACGAACACCCGTTCTTCGGGATCGTACGTCGGCACGAACTCTTGGATGGATCGAAACGGCAGCTGCGTGAGTTCGAGGCGACCATTCGGTGTCTGGGATACCCGGCCGTAGAGCGGCGCACCCCCATCGAGGACGTGGGTGTGAATCATGCCGATTGCAGAGCCTGTGAGTACGAGTGTTGCCTGACTCTCACCGACAGCTGTATCCCACAGGTGTTGAATGACCGAGGGAAGTCCCTCGTTCGATTCGATGAGGTACGGGAATTCGTCGATGATGATGACTGCGTCTCTGTCGGTGAGGTACGTTACGAGTGGTTCCCATTCCTCTTTGACGGCTGTGATGTCTGGATAGGTCGACGCTGCTGCCTCGACGAATCGCCTGAGCTGTGTCGTCGCTGTTCCTTGGACTGCCTGATAGTACACAGCATCGTCGCGGTCGGCAATCGATTGGCGGACGAGTTCGCTCTTGCCGATCTGGCGGCGGCCATAAATGATCGCGAGTTCTGCAGTACCACTCTCGTAGAGGGCCTGTAACCGATCGAGTTCCTCGATACGATTGACGAACTGGTCCATACCTCCATGTCGTGGTGGGAGCTACATATGTGCTCCGAAGTTAGGAATCAAACTATAATAGTTTGAGCTATAATAGTTTAAACTCTAACTCTACGGGTCAATCACGAAGGCAGAACCCCACGACGGGAGGGTTCTTCGCACACCGTGTTCGATTTGAATTCACTCCGTGAAACCCGGTCTGACGGTCGTCTGCGTCGATATTGGGTGGTCGACTCGTCTCAGCAAATTTCATTTCGAACAGGGTGGGGTGGCGTTCTAGTCGGTCGTAGACTCGATACTGCACTCGATTGTCGACACGGAGACACCGTATTCAAACGAGGTAACCCACACCCCTCGCACCCGAGTTACAGACTGGCGAGTGACGGCGTTGTGACGCCCGCAGTCACAGAACTGCACACAACTCGTGCCAACGAGGACCGTATCGCTGGCCATGCAAGAACGACTGTGAGGCCGCAGCCCCTGACGATGCGTAAAAAGATCGCCCTCCAATGTGTTCTGAGTGTTCTGTTTCTTTATATGGTGCCACACACCGGTTTGCACGTGTTCTTCAGCACGTCGCGGGGTCGATAGTCATCCATGAGAAGGTGTCACGGTGAGGGGGACCCACACCACAATCGAAACGAAATCTCCCCAATCCGAGGCCGATTGTTGGCACCCTCACACACCGTTTTTGAACGGAGACAGCTCAGGTTACCACTACGAATTCGACGCTCTCCCGCTCAATCTTCTACGGTCGGCTCACCCCCAGTCGTGATCTTTGATCCCTTCGTAGTGTTTCAGACGAGTCTCAATCTCCCACGTTTCCCAGCGACATTCATGGTAAAGGACATCAGCAAGCTTGTCGAAATTACTTTTGTCGAGTTCGATACCACGATTTCCACGGTGAGTGATATAGGGCTCGCTCCGAAGATCGGCGTAGACCTCACGTGCGACTGGGTAGTCATTGCCGATAGCCGAGAGGTTGAGGAGGTCTTCTTCGGTAATCGGTGTCCCCCACTTGTGTTTCGCGATCATTGTTGCTAAGAGGGCGCATTTCACCGACGGCTTCTCCATGATCGAAGAATCAAGTCGGCCGCATATAAATGCTGTTAATGGTCGTTAACACTAGTGGAAACGTTTATACACGCAGAATGGGTGAATCTCTGTATGAGCAGTATAGAGCACGCGGCTGATCGAGGAGACAAAAAGGAACTCCGAAAGGAGCACCCGAGTGGATGGCTCTATCTCACGCAACACGACGCCATCCCGATTCTCGTAGACGCATTGCTCGATCTTCCGCCAAACCGTGAGTTCAACAAAACAGAGTTCGCAGACCACGCCGGCGTCACACGCCAGACTGTCGGCAATTACACGGACCTCTTGATTGAGGTTGAACTCATCGAAGAAGTACCGGACACGTCCCCGCGCCGGTACCGGCTCACAGACAGCACCGTCGTCCGAGAACTCTTTGAACTGAACAGCGCGCTCAATAGCGTCGGTCGCGAGTGAACAGTCGGTCGTGGACTCGGCGTCTCGGTTGTGGTCACGGGGATACCGTATTCAAACGTGGTAACCCACACCCCTCGTACCGAGTGACAGACTGGTGAGTGACGGCGTTGTGACGCCTGAAGTCGTAGAACAGCACACACAACAGGACCAACGAAGAGCGTATCGCTGGCCATGCAAGAACGCCTGTGACTGTCGCTCCTGACGATGCATACAAAGACCACCCTCCAATGTGTTCCGTGTTCTGTCTCTTTATGTCCTCTCTCACACCGGTTTGCAAGTGTTCTCGTCACGTCGTGGGAAGTCGAAGGCATTCGACTACGACGGTGTCACGGAGGGGGACCCACACCGTGATCGAAGTAAGCTCCCACGCCCCGAAGAGCGTGGCATTCAGCGTGGACTCCCGTTCTAACTGCTCAAGACAGTAGGTGAATACCCACCATTCACGTTCAACATCCCGCTGTTCAAGCGCACGCCTACGGGTGCGCCTCCACGTCCAGACTTTTGCTGGTCGCGGAGATACTTCAAGCCGATATTCTTCGCCGCGTTGTAATCTGCGTGAACATCGTATCCACACTTCAGACAACCAACTTCGTCTTGACCGTTGGTGTGTGGCCGGTTATCCTCGTGGGTGAACCCACACTTTGAGCAACGTTGGCTCGTGTACGTTGGATTAATCTGCTTCACCACAAGTCCTGCAGACTCGGCTTTGTACGTGACGTACTCGAACAAGCGGTGGAACGCCCACCTGTGCTTACGACCGTGTACGCGCTGCTGCTCGGTGTGACCTACGAACTGACTCGGAATGTTGTCCTCGTCGGGCTGTTCCACGGGACGTTCGACCTCAACCCACTCTTCGTCGTCAGCGAGACGGGTGCGCCAGTCGGTGACTTGACGCTCCTCGTCTTGCTGCTGGCACTCGTCGTCTTCTGGGACTACCGACGGTGGGCGAACGCACAGCGGCCGACCGCCTTCCAGCCCCAGCCGATCGCCGTCGAGTGAACAGGCAGGAACGGGGCGCTTTCGGTAGTACTTGGCCGACCGCGGAGAAGATTTACGTGTCTGTGAGGTACGGCAGTTCGTATTGTCGTTCAAATTCATATTCTGTGGGGTATACCGGTGCTGTCGTCTCCGCCCACACCTCGTTAACTCGCGCTTCGATCGTCTCGAAGACAAGTCGGAGTACGTCGTTTATATCGGCAGGATATTCCGCGTCAAGTGCGGTCGTTTCGCTGGGTCGTGGTGGGACGTGGAAGTGGTCGTCCGTGTTGTGTGTATTCGGATGACGGTCCCATCGACAAACCCAGCGGTCACCCGCCCATCGTTCGCGATATAATAGATTGAACTCGCCATTCAACCGGAATCGAAGCTCAAGAGCCGCAGCGTCAACCACGTCTGGATAATACGTCTCCTCGAACGATGCAACAACACGGTCGGGTTTTTCGAGGGGAAAATAGTGGACCGACTCAACCATCGAGAGCGCTGCGAGACGGGAGCCAAGCATCCACATTCGTTCTTCGTTGAGGTCATCACGCCGACCCATCGTTAGGGAAACAGCGACGCAGCGCTGTGACCACCATCGGAGTCAAGTCGGAGTTTCGCCTCCCGAAGTTCCCGGAGCCGACGGGTGACCGTTCGCCACTCACGCAGGCGCTCTGCCGCGTCGTCGTCGCGAGCAGCAATCCCAGCGTACGCGACCGCGTCCGGTGACGGTTCGTCGAAGTGCGCTGCGAGTTCGCGCTCGCGGGCTCGATACTCGTCAATCGCCTCAGCGATCGCTGCAGACGTCTCGAACTCGCGAATCAGTTCGGTGACCCGACGAAACTCGAAGTACGCCTCGTTCCGAACGAATAGTGCAGGGTTGTCAGCGACCTTCTCGAGGACGCCGAGATCAACGAACCACTCCAGGTGGGGGCGAGCACCCTCTTTCGTGCAATCAGCGCGAGCCGCGATATCCGCGACAGTCGTTGGTGTGGTGAGCGTCGTGGCCGCTTCGTACACACGGTCTTTCACAGTCCGCTGTGTAACGGCGCGTTCCCACTCCTCGGTGAGGTTCACGTCCGGTGGCGTCGGCGTCTCTTCAGTCATGACCGGTGTTATGTGTTCCGCTAATATTACTTTGTGGGTGCACGGATATCTGAGCGCCACCCGTTATTTTGTGCACGTCGGGCTGCATACAGGTCGCGTCTCGGTCAGCATCGACTCACTCTGTTGGAATCCGCTTTTCAATCGCAACAAGAGACTCACTCATCGCTGTCCGTTCCGAACTGCTCGCGAGCTTCGTCGGCACTCATCGTCCGCCGATCACGGATGTCCCCTTCTGCTTGGAGGAGTGCGATGAGTTCATCGCGGTCGAACGTCGGGAATTCAATCGCATCTCGGAGGGTGTAGCGAATGAATTCACTTCGGCTGTTGAACCCACGCCCCTGCCATGTGCTATCAATTTCGTTGAGAAATGACTGTGTGACTTTGAAATTCACTGTGACAATTTCGTCATCACCGTTTGAGTTCGTAGTTGCTCCAGACATACGTTGGTATTACGCACGTCTTACCAAATCAATTTCGGCAAATTGGGCTCGCTTGAACCCCCCTCGTTACCTCGGCAATACTTCTTCACACGGTGACTGAGTGTATTTGTCTTGTTAGCCGAACTCGTTCACGCCCACGGCCGTATAGCGAGTCGAATCACCCTGATACCCACTTAGCTAATACGGTCCAAATCTCCGGATAGAGAGGAGTTCACCGAGGCCTTCTGTATCGAAGTCAGCGTCGGAGACGACCAGTTCCTTCCCTTCAGATCGGGCCGTCGCTGCAATCATGAAATCACGTGGCGACATGGGGGTGCCAGATTCGAGAAGGCGGTTCTGCGTCCGTGCAGCTTCGAACGCGACGTCTTCGGAGAAGTCAAGAGCAGTGACCCTCCCGAAGTTTTTACGCGCCCCGATGAGGTCTGTCTCACCCGCTGAAAACACCTCTCCAGCGAGAACTTCATAGATACAGATGCTGGACGTGACCAACGTCGGTTGTTCATCGACAAACTCCACGATTTCCTCAACACCATCGAGGTAATCGATGATAACCAACAAATCGAGAATGGTCACCGCTGGAAGCTCTCTCGGGAACGTTTGATTGCCTCGCGCGCCGGTTCGGCTTTGTCAGTTCCGTTCCACGCACCAGCCGTCATTCCCGAACCCTGGTTCGCCAACCGGTCAAGGAACTCATCCCAACTTTCATTTTCACGCTTTAACCGCGCCAGTTTCGCCTTTGTCTCGTCAGAGACGCGGATTGATGTGCTCATGTGCATACGTTGTGTATGCGGGTGAATGTAGTTTGAGGGAGCCGCCACTGTTGGATTGCGACGGTAACCAGCTGGCGGCCTCGCCGTCACGTCTCACCCAACTGTGTATGACGCCGTCTCTGAACGACTGTCGTAGCGAGGGACGCAAATTCGTGTGCGGCTACTCAGCTACACCCTCGAAGACACCGTTTTGCATGTGTTTTTTCTCTATCAGAGAACCCGCTTAATACAGCCGACGCCAAGTCACGCTTGTCTGGGTCTTCTAGTTAAACACTTGCAAAACACTGTGTGGGTGTCGTATAAAGAACCAGAACACACGGATCAGTTTGGATGGTGGTGTGCTCTACTTCGACAGCAAGTATGGACACAGATACGTGTGCTATTCACTCGATGGCGAGCGTATACATACGATATTCACCACCCGCTGTCTGGGTCACACAGTTCTGTGGAGTTCCACGACATGACGGTCCTTGACGACGACCTCTTCGATCTACGGGTCGCGGACGGAACCGTCGCCCAAGGATATGCCGGTCGAACCCGGATGGGCTACGAAGCGTCGAAACTGGCGCGGGAGCGCTACACGGAGTACTTCCACCACTACGACATGCAACTCGCAGGGATGCGTTTCTTCTCGGTGTACCAGGGCTTCGGCGGTGCAGAAGAACACAAAGGCGAGGTCGCGAATACAGTCGCGCAGTTCACCGACCAGATTGCGAACGGCGAGTCGCCCGAACTGTTCAGTGATGGGTCATAAACTCGGGACTTCACCCACGTCGATGATATCGTTCGGGGGTTCAGACTCACCGCAGACGAAAGACTCTAGGGTATCTACAACCTCGGAACTGCCGAGAGCTACTCGTTCAACGAGACGGTCGAGATGATCAACGAGGTGCTTGGGACGGACATCGAGCCTGAGTATGTGGAAAACCTCTTCGAGGTGTACGTCCACGACACGAAGGCGGACTACTCGAAGATCCACGAAGCGACAGGGAGGGAGCCTGAAGTTTCGTTCGAGGAGGGAGTCGCGCGGGTTTGTGGGCCGTATCTCGACTGACGACGGCACTTGCGGTTGTGTTTCAACCGGGCGTTTTGGTTCACGCTTCGAGGTGTTCGTAGAACGTGCGTGGGTCAACAATCGAAATCCCTCTGAACGAATCGAGTGTCAGAAGGTGGTTATCACCTGAGACGACGTAGTCGACGTTTCCAGCGACAGCAGCCTCGAGAAATTTGTCGTCGTCTGGATCGTCTGCAACTGCGCGAATCTCTTCTTGGGGGTCAACAAACTCGGCAAAGTACCGGATGGTTTCGACTTCTTGTTGTACCTCGTCTTCATTTAGGTGAAATCGGTCTGGGTACTTGAGGAGCGTCTCTCGGAACTCGGTGAGTGTGTCAACCGAAACGACGAGTTCGTATTCGCCTTCGAATCCTTTGACAACGATGTCGTGAGGAACGCCGGTCGCGATAACGCTCGAAATCAGGACGTTCGTATCGAGGACGGCCTTCATTCGTCAGTTCGGGCATCATGTACGAGTTGGTTGATCTCGTCCATCGAGAGTTCGTCTTCGCTGGCACGCTTTTCAACACGCCGCTGGAACTCCGTGACTGACGGCAACTCGATTTTCTTCAGTACGAGTCCAAAATCGGTCGGAACGACCATCAGTTTCGTCCCCTTTTCGAGACCGAACTGCTTGCGGAGACGGCTTGGAATCGTGATCTGTCCTTTCGACGTTACCGTGGTCACCTCGGGATCATCTGTGCTCATGTTGGGTCTACGTAAGAATTCCTTACCCAGTAGGGTGAACCTTTCGGTCGTGTTGGAGCGCCGAGTCAACTCCGTGTCGGTGGTTCCTTCCGTCGAAGTGTCCGTCCACGACACGAAGGCGGACTACTCGAAGATACACGAGGCGACTGGCTGGGAGCCCGAGGTTTCGTTCGAAGAAGGTGTCGAGCGGGTTTGTGAGCCGTATCTCGACTGACGGAAGCGTTCGTGGTTCGGCTGGGCGGTTTTGCGTTTGATTTTCGAGGTGGTCAGAGACGGTTTTTTCTGGGAGTCAGTTTCCAAGAAACCGGTTCAGTTCGGTAAATTCGTCGGGTGAGAGAATCACCTCAGTATCGAACACATCAAATCGTTCGAAGTCATCATCAATCGTCAACACAGTATTCACCCCTTGGTCAATCGCCACCCGAGCATAGTACCCGTCCCATCCACCAACGTTTGCATCACTCGCCTGAGAGAGCCCACCCCGAACTACGTCTTCGGGCATCTCGTCGTACCAATGGATTCGTTGTGCATCCATGAAATTCTGTAGGAGCTGAGATGCGTCTGTGTTTGAGCGCCCGTAGTACGTTGTCAAGACGGTGTGTGCTCCGAATACCGCAGGATACGGAACAACAGCATCGATGTCGCCAACGATGGCGTCTCGGACATATGAGAGCGCAGTATCACGAACCGGGGCATCGGTATGTGCGAGGGCAATCACACCGACATCAAACAGATAGGGACCACCAGCGTCACTCATCGCAGTGTTTCTCCGCTCCCTTTCGAACCGCATCTCTGTGCTTCTGGGCAATTGGGTCGGCCCCTTCGATACGCGGCGTCGTCTCTTCTCGCTTCGAAGACGTTTCCTCAATGAGTTGCTCCATGCGGGCGAGAATTTCGCCGGGGTCGTCTCTCGGTTCAACAACTGCTTTCCCGTCTTCTTCGTGGATGTCTACTTCTGTGCCGGGCGCAATACCGAGACGCTCTCGTACATCCTTTGGGAGGACGACTCGCCCTTTTGAGTCTACCTTGGTCATATTCCCACATAGAGTGGGAATAGACGTATTCGTTTTGGTCAGAGCACTCCGTTCGGCGCGCCTTCGAATTCGAAGCACTCGTTCACGCGCAGTCGCTGGTGGTCTGCGTGCCGAGTCTTCCAGAACGTTCGTACCGAGGACGGCCTTCAGTCGTCAGTTCGGGCGTCGTGTACGAGTTGAGTAATCTCGTCCATCAAGCATTCGCGTTCGCTGGCACGTTTTTTTACACGCTGCTGGAACTCCGTGACTGGCGGCAACCCGATTTTCATTAGTACGAGTCCGAAATCGGTCGGCACGATCAGCAAGTTTCGTCCTCTCTCAAGATCGAACTACTGGCGGGGACGGCCTGGAATCGTAATCTGTCTGTTCGACGTTACTCATCTACTTCGGCTTCCAGCTCTGCGAGTTCTGCATCGAGTTCCTCGTCAGTGCGACCGCCTCCGATTTGTTTGTCGGGTTCTTCGGGAGTGGCGTCCGCATCGCGGTGGTGACCGAACAGTCGATTGACTTGGTTGAGGCTGGAGACGTACCGCCGGATGTCGTCTCGTTCGCTCAGCGCGTAGTAGTAGCCGTCATCCGTTTTTCCGATGTAGTCGTCGTCGTAGAGACGCTTGAGTGTAGTCGTAGCGGTCCCTCGAGGGATGTCAAGTGCTTCCTTGAGCTCCTGGGGGGAGTATCCCCACTCAGAATTTTGGTACAGGTACGCCACGAGATCTGATTTCGTGGTCCCTGGCCGAAGACTGAGTTCAGCGTCGTGATGTTTGAGGAGCACCGGCATTATGTACCCGAATGTAGTCGATTGTGTCATAAAGACGTTTCGGTCAGTTCTCAGGTTGTATCCATCTCCGCCTTAGCGTACTGTCCTCGACAAAAGTGGTTCAATACTGTTACTACTCTCAATTGAAAATAAACCCTCTACAGTAAGCGATTCGAACGGCCAGAAGGGAGTCCCGATCGTTCGATTCTCTGTGGTGTCTTGACGCGTGACTTCGACTGCTCACCTCACCCCACGTCGGTCCGTGGAGTACGCATACAAATAGGTACACACGAGAATCGCCGCGCCAAGGCCGACCATATTCTGGAGTAGGTCTGTGACCGTCACGACGAACATAAGCGAGAACACGCCGTAACACCCGAGGCCGCCAAACAGACACATGGTGAAGCGCTTTCGAACCCAGTACAGCTCGTGCTCGCGTTCTTGTGGGTGGCCATCGACCACCGGCCAGTACGACCCCGCGATGAAGCCGACGGCGATTGCACACACGAACAGCAACAACAGCGTTTGTCCACTCCAACGCAGGAGCTCACTTGGCGTCCAGTGAGTGACTGCACTCACGGCGAGGACCGACGCACTTCCGACCGTTGGAGACGCGATGGAGGCAATACCGGCACCCTGACAGGCGGCCATGAATCGAGTGAGCGGGTCTGGACGCGTGGGACCGTACGATTCGACCGACATCGTAAGCGAATCCACTCGTGGCTCACAGTTGGATATTTCGGCAGGCAGTCGTCGTTGCCAGAGGATGGCCAATCAATACTACTCGGCTCTGTTGAAATCCTCAGTACTAACAGCTTGCTGCGGCCGTGCTGAATACAGGTCGCAAGTCGGTCACAGAGTTGGATGAAAACTCGTTTAGTATAGAAAATCATCTTGATGGGTATCTCCAGATAGCCTGCTATAGCAGGTTCCACATTTACTCGGTTAGGTGCATACCCATGATATATGAGGTTCGGCCTGACGGAGAATCAACGGGAGTTTCGAGATGAGGTTCGGGAGTTTACAAAAACGGAAATCGAACCAAAGGCGAGAGACCTCGACCGAAAGGAGGAGTACCCGAGCACGATTTTCGACGAACTCGGCGAACGTCGTTTGACGGGCGTGACGCTTCCGGAAGAATACGGGGGCCGGGGCGAAGGCCTCGTCGAACTCGCGTTGATGATCGAAGAGCTATCGGCTGGACTCATGTCCGTGGCAAGTGCCATCGGACTCCACATCGGAGTTGCGACAGTCGTCGAGCGCTTCGGAACCAAGGCGCAGCGCGAGGACTTCCTTCCAGAGATGGTGTCCTTCGACACTGTCGGCGCACTCGGCTTGAGTGAGGCGAACGCGGGGTGTAATAAATTGGAGATGGAGACTACCGCTGAACGTAACGAGGATGAGTGGGTACTCAACGGCCACAAACAGTGGGTGACGAACTTCTTTGACGCTGACTACGTCCTTACGTACGCGAAAACTGGCCCCGAGGAGGACGCCCCACACAACATCAGCGCGTTTCTCGTACCAACCGATGATTTCGAAATCGAGACAGTATGGGAGACACTGGGCGCGAACAGCGTCAAATCCCCGCGCGTCTCCCTCTCGAACGTTCGCGTTCCCGATGACCGACTCGTCGGCGAGGAGGGCGAGGGCTACGTTCAGCGTGGAGAGATACATACGGGTGTGAACGTCCCAGCTCGCGGTATCGGTATCGCCCGCGCTGCCCTCGAAGATACGGTGGCCTACACGAGCGCACGTAAGCAGTACGGCCAGCACATCAGCAACTTCCAAGGTGTAGGATGGGAGGTCGGGAAGATGGCTGAACGAGTCGATACCGCCCGGTTACTCACCCTCCGCGCGGCCGACCGTGCCGAACGTGGATACGACGTCACACGCGAGTTCAGCATGGCGAAAATCAACGCCACACAGGCCGCCGTGGACAACGCAAACGACGCGATTCAACTCCACGGTGGTATCGGCTACACGACTGAGCACCATGTCGAGCGGTATCTGCGCGACGCGAAACTCCTCACGATTGCCGGTGGCCCGAACGAAGGTCACAAGAACACGCTTGCTGAGGCCATCTTCGAGCGACATGATAACTGACCAAGAGGCTCTGTTGAAGTCCTCTCGCTGTCTTGCGATTTGTTGAGAGACTAGCTTTCACTGTGATCCACGGAAACTAGCCAGAAAGAGCGCTCTCTCCAATGTCAACGCTGAAGGATTTCAACAGAGCCGACCAAGAGGGTCGTCGGCTGTCTGCCCCGGCTCACAGAACCGTTATCGGGCTATAGGGATATTCGATATTACGATGTCTCCCGAGCGGTCTGACGAAGCACTTCAGGTGTCTCTTGATCTCTGGTACCCAGAATGCTGGGAAATCAAAATCACGGAGCGTCTCGACGTCGGGATTCTCGGTTATGGGATTTACATGACTGGCGGCGAGGTTGCGACGCTTTTCACTATCTACGCGAACAATCACGAATCGGTTACCGAGGGTATCGAAGCTATTCGTGCGTCTGAACACGTTCGTTCTGTCTCCCAGATGGCGACTGGTTTCCGACAGGCATCGATTCCAAAGCCCGGAAATGCAACGCGCGAACTCCTCGTTGTTCACGATGGGCGAAAGCAGATTAGTCAGCCACTCACTTCTCGTGGATTCGTGTGTACGGGGCCGATTGATATTCGAGATGGGAGGGAGTATTGGAGTCTCGTAACGAACCACGACCGGGAGACGGCTCGAATCAAGCTTGATGAAGTTCGTGAGCAGATGAGTGCGGAGATTCATGTGCGGAGTATGAAACAGCAGAATCGGGGAGATGCGCCAACCACACTGCCAGTGGATCAGTTCACGAAGCGTCAGTTAGAGGTATTTCAACTCGCTCGTGAGATGGGGTACTACGAGTATCCGAAGGAAACGTCGGCCGGCGAATTAGCGGATGAATTGGGGATTACCACTTCGACCCTCCACGAACACCTTCACAAAGTGGAGGCGATTTTATTAGGGAGAGACGGCCTGACGTGGCTCGAATAGTGTCCTTCGAAATTTGTGTTCGCAACCCTACGTAACAGTCATTTTCGCTCACGAGGCTATGAAACGAACGACACCCACGTGCTAAATCCACCCTCTGTCTGTGTCACACAGGTTCTATCAGGCTCTACGGCATTCAACAGAGCCTACTAATCACACCTGTTGTGATTTGTCTCGATGGACTCACCACCACAAACTCGTTTTATTCACTCACACTACCGTTGTCCACAAAGGGGCTTTCTCCAGTGCTGCTGCTAGAACGAGCGTCTGTACCCGCAGTGGGTGTCGACGACTTGTGGCGTGCGTCCGATTATCGTTCGCTGATCACACGCTCGCTAGCGCCACCCCATCACAACGTCCGTGATCCCACTTCCACCCGCGGACGCAGGTGACGTCTCTGCGAGTTCTGAGACGGCGTGTTCAGAGAAGATGACGCGTTTCGTCCCGCGGCGTTTCACGATCTTCACGCCTTCTTTGCCAAGGTCATCGAGAAAGTCCATGACGCGAGTGACGGTTTGGGTATGGGGTGTTCGGCCTTCCTTTGCGTGGAGGACGGTCCTGATAGTACTCGAATCGAGTGCGAAGCCTGCGGGGACGTTCGTAGCGTACTCCCTGATGTCTTTGGCGATGAAGCGAGCGCGTTTTTGATTGGCAGTGAGTTTTGAGAGCGCTTTCGAGGGGAGTCGAATGAGTTGTTGGAGTGGGGAGGTTGGGGTGGTGGATTCGTCGGTGGGGGTATCCTCGGATTCCACGGCGTAGAGGCGCTGTTGAAGGTGCTTGCGGTGGTCGGTTGCTGCGTCAAGTTGGGCTTCGAGGTCTTGGGTGTGAGTGTTGTATTGGGAGAGTTCCTCGCGTTGGGACGCGATTGTCTGTGCTTGGGCGTCGAGTGTCTCTTCGAGTTGTTGGGTGTCGGTTTCGAGTTCGTCGACGCGATCTTCGAGTTCGTCGATCCGGGCGGCGAGGTCCTCGATGGAGGTCATTCGTGTCCCTCCGTACGGGGTGGCTGTGCGACGAGACCTTTTTGCGTGGGTGGTGTGTTCGAAGACATGCGGTTGGGGTTAGACCGCACCGGATCCGTGTCTTCAGCACGGGTCCTTTCTGAGAGGACTTGGAAATCCGATGAGTCGTTACGCTAGTGAATTCAGTCCAGCTACTTCAATTTGGTCACTAATTGATGCCTGTAATCTACATTATGGTGACTAATATCTAATATATCGATTCTGTTAACAGGATGTTCTGAATTGAGTCTGTATGCGAAAACGGGGTGACTGGATGAAGCCGACTGACGACCAGATTCTAGAGATATTGGGTGATTCCGGTCTCGTATTAACGCCTACTGTTGTCGCATTCAATGCTGGATTTGATCGGTCCCACGTGAACCGACGCTTATCAGAATTCGTCGAGAAGGGGCTTGTAGATCGCGTTGAGAGGGGGAAATACGAGATTAGCGAAACCGGACGTGGCTATCTATCTGGGGATGTCGACGCATCCGAGCTGTAGTAACTGATCTCTTCTCACTCTTCTCGCGGATCACTCACGAATTCGAAGAGTCGCGTAGGCTCATGAATGAGTTTCACATAGCCACGAGCTTCGAGCACTTCGAGGCGATTATACACACTATTTCGTGAGTACCCAGTCTCGTCGACGAGATAGCCTTTGGTCGCAATTCCCCACGGACTATCCCCATCGCGTCCTCGCTTGAGTACGTCGAGAATTGCTTTGTCCGTCCCAGTGAGATCTGAGGCGCTCATAGTTGCTACTAGACCACTATGTGCTATAAAGAATGGCATTACTAATATGCAATCTGACTTGGCATTGTGCATAGTATTAAGTGATCGAAGAACGTAGGTAGAACTGAGAAGCACTGGATTCGCCTTTTGTAGAAAGGCCACGTGCTAGAACACGTGACCGGTGGCTTCTCAGATCAGAGTAAGCCAATGTCAACTACGCACACCGCGGCACAAGAGCGTACCGTATCGCTAGCCGACCACCTTATCAACGCCCTCGCACGCTCGTTTACCCTTGGTATCGACACTGAGGGCTGTACACATCACTACTACCGCCGGGCCGACGCCGTCGTCGTTTTTGACGGCCGAACTCTCGATCACTACCAGGCGCTTGATGGCCGGCCCCTCACTGAGTGGAAGGCGTTCGTCTCTCAAAAACGTGGGTGGGCCTCGATGGGCCAACTTGCACCCCTCGGGCTTCGAGTGGATTCTGAGCGGAAGGAGACCCCTCGCGTATGAGTGCCCACGAAGAGTTGCGAATGCACCTCGCTCAAGCGCTGACGCGAACGACCGAACCCGACGTACAGGCGCATCTGAACGCCGCGTTGGAGTCCTGTCAGGAGTTGCCGACGACGCTCGTGGCGTGTCCTGCGTGTGGCACGGTGGGGCTGCCAGAGCGGATTGAGATACACGACTGTCGACGTGGATAAATCGAGTCTCAAACGTTATCAGAGCAAACCTATATTTAACGCAGAGCTACCAACTTATTGAGTATTATTGATATAGTATATTTCAGTTCGAATCCTGAAAACGAGTGTACCAACGGTGGTGAAGTAGAGACAACCGCATAGACTGCTATGATCTGTCGACACAACGGTTTCTGATAGACGATTCTCTTCTAGAAATACTGTCGATTGACACGTCACCGACACGATGGCTCACATACTGCTCAACGGCTGAATAGGTAGAGGTAGACACATCAAACCACTATTTTCCCGTCTCTCCAACCCAAATGCTGAACAATATACCTAGTCAACAGATACAACAGTATGAAAACTGACTGTTCCCATTTTTAGACAGTAATCACTCACTTTTGGTCATGACGGAAGATCCACACAACACACTACGTGGCCACCAGAATTCCAAAAATCAACCATGGCTGTGTCCGACTCGTGGTGTCCCAGTGAGTGTCGGAAACTACGAACCGGTGTACCGGACATATGGATGTTATATCTCCCTTCTCTGTTGTCTATGCGGCCCCGTTACTGTTCGGCGTGATCCGATCGACGATGTGGTCACAACGATGCCACGGACACAATCTCTAACTAAATGGACGTTCGACACCGCTAGTTGTGTTCTCAGTACCTCCACTGTGGTCCGGCGTGTCCCTCCAAACACCTCCCTTTCGCATCGGCGTGCGCGAAACGCATGTGACTGGGCTCGTGGTGCTCGTCGGCCTCATCTTCGGCGGGATATATCTGTACACTCGCTGGCGTCAGTTTCTTCGATAGACACAGCGACGGACAGCGTTGCACCTTCCCGACGAACAATACTAACGTCGAACTGACGGCCGAGTCAGAGAGTACAGTTCGTATGCTCTCCTTGATGCCATCTTGCGTTTCCAACTACGAACGAAAGCATGCGAAATGCACTCTATCCCGTCCCGCTTAGGCCATCGCGTTCTGCGTGAGTACACTTCGTATGCTTTCCACGTCGGTGCCTGTCGTTTTTAAACACAGACTCGAGCATACGAACTGGACTTTGTTTTTCTCGCGATGACGACTACGTCTGGATTTTGTCCGTCATCGAACTGAAACTCAAGTGAGAGAGTGTATTTCGTATGCTATCGTCTGTACCGTCTTGCGGTTTCAACCAAGAAAGAAAGCATACGAAACGTACTCTGACTCGCCCGTCTTCGGTCATCTCTGCTGAGTGAGAGAGTACAGTTCGCATGCTTTCCTCAATATGAAGCGTTCTACGAGGGGGGAGGGTGTGGAGTTTTGAATGTATCGCGTTGTACAGGTCACTGCAGATGCGATGACGACATGACGGTTCCTCGGGGAGTACCGTTTCGAATGTATCTCCACGACTTCGAGTGTATCTGATCTCGTGTCCTTCGCATCGGCCTCGGAGTCTCTGTTGCCGATTTCGTGTGTACCACTTCCTGAGACGCATCTAAACAGATGAAGTTGTGGGGGTCAGATTTTTGTCCCGGATTCTCAGAACGATTTCTTTGCAGTCTATTTCCTTCGTTTCGGGTATACGAACTGGTTCAGTTTACAGTTTGGTTGTCTCCCCCCATCGCTTCATGTGTTCTTGTGGTTCGTCTCTACCTACAGCAGCGCTGCACTACCACCGGGATCTCCGTCTCGAACTGGCTTCGACTCGAAGATATTGGCATCTTGAACCCCTGTATGGCTGCTAAACAGATGAAGTGGTGGGGGTAGAACGATTACCAAATCCTCTCGGCTACCTGAACAGCCATGACCAACAATGTTGGAGACTCTCCCACCCCACCACTTCATCTGTTCTGATTATCTGCACTGTTTCTGTGTGGTTTGGGGCTCGATAGTTCGGGTGGTCGCTGGCTCTTAACCATCATTGTCAGTCGTAGACAGATCACACAGCATAGAACAGATGAAGTCACGGAGTTCCTCACTTATATATTTATAGAACAGATGAAACAGATGAAACGGTGGATATATGTGGTATAGGGGTCTGCGATACATATGGGATCTTTCGAGTTCTCGCAATCAAATCAGATCTTCAAAAATCGGGATGTGCTACGTGAGGATTATACCCCCGAAGAACTCGTCGGCCGGGATGAAGAACTGAGTGAGTATCATTCCGCTCTCCAGCCGGTAATCAACAACGAACTCCCTTCAAACATCTTTCTATACGGTAAGTCCGGTGTCGGGAAAACAGCCGCAACACGATTCTTACTGGATCGACTCCGAGACGCCGCTCGGTCGATTCAACACCTCGACTTGCACGCGGTACGGGTCAACTGTGACGGGCTCAACACGAGCTATCAAGTCGCTGTAACGATCATTAACTGTCTGCGTAGTCCGGAAGACCAGATTCCAATGACTGGTTATCCCCAGTCGAAGGTGTACCAGTTCCTGTGGGAAGAACTCGATCAGTACGGGACCATCCTCATCATCCTTGACGAGGTCGACCACGTCAACGACGACTCACTTCTGTATCAAATTCCGCGCGCACGAGACAACGGTTACGTCACGTCAGCGAAGATCGGGCTGATCGGTATTTCGAACGATCTGTCGTACCGAGAAGGGCTTTCGGCAAAGGTCCAGTCGAGTCTGTGCGAAAAAGAGGTCTATTTCCCACCGTACGATGCGGGAGAACTCCGCAAAGTGCTCGAACAACGGACCCAAGTCGCCTTCCGTGATGACGCTCTCTCGGAAGATGTCATCCCGCTTTGTGCCGCCTATGGTGCGAAGGATTCGGGCGACGCTCGACAGGCGATTAATCTCCTCTTGGAGGCGGGGGATATCGCACGGAACGAGAACGCGCCACAGGTAACGAAACCGCACGTCGACCAAGCCAAACGAAAGCTCGAATCCGACCAAATCACGACTGGCGTGTCGAAACTCACAGAGCACGCCCGACTGACGCTGTACGCGCTTACGACGTTCGCCGCAGACGGTGAGACGCCAGTCACTTCACCGACAATCCGCGAACGCTATCTCGCACTCTGCAGTTCGAGTGGCATCGACCCGCTTTCACATCGACAGATGCAAAGCCATCTCTCCGAGTTGAAAATGATGGGTGTCATTACGGGCAAAGAGCGGAATCTGGGTCGTCGTGGCGGGAAGAAGGTGCTGTACGGACTCAACTACGACCTCGGGTTAATTACGGAAACCCTCGCCGACACAATCGATGAAATCGGCGTCCACCGCTCGATTCAATCGTTCGCCAAGAACTCCTCGGAGCAGTAGCCCACAGAACAGATGAAGTGACGGGGTGTGGGTGGTCATGGCTCTGTTCTGTCTCTCGAAAAACAGATGTAGTGGTGGAGTACCCCCGGTCCTCAACTGCTGTCTCACGCGACGTCTGCCTTCATACCCGAAACCGGTGTTTGTTCGTCTCGTCTGCTTCTGCGATCGACGCCTGACTCCCATAGCCCACCGAGTGGGCTGTCTCCACGGACGTTTATGACTCGGAAGCACACGACTGTGTATCAGCTCGACTCAGGTCTCTCAGCGGATTCCATCTGCTCTGAAAGACAGTACTTTGTGTGTTTTTCCCTGACTGCATTGGCTTCGATTGGTCGACGAGTCACCCCATGTCGACATTGAAAGAACAGATGAAGTCATGGGGGGAGGAGGTTCGACCTCCTCGATTATAGTAGCGTTTGCAACTGGTTACACATCCAATCGCACGGTAGCATGCGATTGAGTGTGCATTGACTTGCAAACGCTACTGTAGTTCTCGACTGCGGTGTTCACTGGCTAGTTAGCGACGCGGCCCCCGCTCGTACTGTTCGGCGTGGTCCGTTCGACGACGCGAGCGCGACGATACGATGGACACAACCACTAACTCAATTGACGCTCGATACTGCTAGCTGTGCCCGCGATCTCTCTCCTGTGGTCTGGGGTGGCCCTCCAAACACCTCCCTTCCGTATTGGTGTGCCCGAAACGGACGTGACTGGACTCGTGGTGCTCGTCGGCCTCATCTTCGGCGGGATGTATCTGTACACTCGCTGGCGTCAGTTTCTTCGGCAGACACAGCGACGGACAGCGTTGCACCCTCCCGACGAACAATACTAACGTCGAACTGACGGCCGAGTCAGAGAGTACAGTTCGTATGCTCTCCTCGATGCCGTCTTGCGTTTCCAACTACGAACGAAAGCATGCGAAATGCACTCTATCCCGTCCCGCTTAGGCCATCGCGTTCTACGTTAGAGAGTACATTTCGTATGCTTTCCGCGTGTGTGTCGTGCGTTTTTTGCGTACAATGGGTGAATATATCCACCAATGAGCACCCACACGGTTATCCGAATGGGTCTCCTAGTAGAAAGGATGGCAGATAACAAACAGGGCCGAGACGAGCAAGTGAATAATGAAGAGCGACGCCAGCAAGAGCGGATGCAAGAGGAGGCACTTGACCGCGCCGATGAAAATGAGCCGGTACGCGGCAACCCTGACGAGCGGCTTGGTGACCTAAATAACGCGCTCGAAACGCATAACTACCCAACCACAACTGACGAATTGGTTGATGCCTATGGCAATTATGAGGTCAAAACTCAAAACGGACAGAAATCTCTTGAAGAAGTGTTTTCTTCATCCGATACTAAAACATACGACTCTGCCGACGACGTTCGAAGCGAGATATTGAAACTCACACCTCGCTAATAAATACAGTCCAGCACCTCAGTCTCACTAGGACCGAACGATAGGTTCCCGTCCTGTAGTAACCGTGACTGGGACAGAATATCTCACTTGCTGAGGATTTCAGAGCCGTAGCAGACGAACTGTACTCTCACACTCGATGGTATCGTGTGTGTCAACCCAATTCGTGGGTCGGTGTGGGTAATCTAGGCTGGCCGGTTGCCTGGGTGTGAAGGTTAACTGGAGGGCGATACAACAGGAGCAGACGAAGCGACTGAATTACGAACGGCCTTGATCTGTCTTAACTCGGGTAACACCGTAGGCGACGAGTGCAACTATCCCGAGGACGAGCGCCGGTTCGAAATCAGTACTCAGGTACAAGCCTGGAGTCGGCGGGTGGATGCGAGTAACCGGCCAAAGGAGTGGGTACGACAACCCGGTCGGTTTCAACAGGAAGGCGTCCGCGATGAGGTGCGACGCAGCACCTACTGAAAGGAGCGTGAAGACACGGCGGCGCTCTGTCTCAGAGACAAGAAGAACACCAATGAGGACCGAACACAGTGCTGCGCCTGCTGTGTGAAGGCCGATCCAATCAAACGGAATGCCAAGCAATTGCTCGACTCGAGCGCTCGGGATCAGTAACCTGACCTTGGTCATGTCGGGGATGAACGCCCCAGCCATCGCGGCAGTGACGTATGGACGCGTGATCCACTCGTAGCGCCACGAGGCGACCGTGGCAATCGTGTATGCGAGAAGAGCGTGTGCGAGCAAGTCAGGCATCGTGGTCCTCCGTGTGTTTAGGTCGGGAGATGATGTCACGAATTCGGAGTGGTGCCTCCCGCGGCACGAGCGACCACGTCTCGTCGAGACGCCACGACCGAATAATCCTCCCAAGCACCCACAGGCCAGCGAGGAACGAAACGGCGTACATGTACAGATAGTTCCCCGGCGGGACGGTGTAGGCGTTCAACGAACTGAGTTCCCGATCCGGTTCGACGACGCCGTATACTGAGAGAGTATCGCCCTGTTGTGCATCGACAGCAGCGTTGCTGACGCGAAGGCGGACCTGTTCACCAGCTCCGTACTCGGCGCTGATCGTGAGTGGGTCAGTATCGATGACGGTGCCCGTGAGACTCACCTGGTCGCCCACCCATGCGTCGTAGTCCGTTCCCAACTCTTCCGACCCAGGATATGCGCCCGCCTCTGGGGCAGGAGCGAGTGACCCAAACCAAACCATGAGTCCGAACAGACACCCCAGTAAGACGAGGATACCAACAATACGCCGACGTGGAGAATTGGGCATTGGATGTTACTTTGGAGGGTGGCCGATAAGTGTTCACGACTGTGGTTCGCCCCCAAGTTCACCTCGGCAGTTACCAGCTGCCGTTAACTGCCCGGCGATACGCCGCTTCAGCCTGGTCGGTGACGCTATCCCAATCATACTGTTCAGCGCGTTTCGTGGGTTCCGTCGGTGGTCGTTCACCCGCAAGTGCTCGGTCTAATGAGTCTGCGACTGAATCGACGGTTGGTTCGGCGAGATACCCCGCGTCGCCGATGACCTCACTCGCCGCAGATTCGGGATGCTGAACGCCGATAACGGTACAGTCGGCGGCCATCGCTTCGGCGTAGGTGATGCCGAATCCTTCTCTCGTACTGGGAGAGGCGAACACGTCCGCGGCGCGCATCTGCCCCAACACGTCCTCGTACTCGTCGAGGAAGCCCAGCAGACTCACCCGGTCGGCGTGATCCAACGCGTTCGCCTGTTGTTTGAGACGGTCGACCTCCGGGCCATCACCAACGATGCCGAGGGTGACGTCGTCGTAGTCGTCGGCCACGCGGTCGAAGGCGTCGAGGAGGGTGGAGACGTTCTTGTCGGCGATGAGTCGCCCGGCGAACAGCACGTCGAACGAGTCGCCCTCGTCGGGACGCGGCGCGTTTCGAATCTGGTCGACGTCGATGCCGTTCGGGACGACTTCGATAGTGTCTCTGTCCCGGCCGATATCGGCGAGGCGGTCGGCGGTGATACCCGAGACGGCGATAGGGTGTTGGGGGACTCTAACGGTGAGGTGTTCGGTGAACTTCCCGAAGGGGGCGAGCACGCCGAGGTAGTCGTCCCAGTAGTCGCCCCACACTTCGTGCCAGGTCGTGACGACGGGCACGTCGGTCCCGAGGGCGGCGAGCTTCGAGGAGAGCACAGGGAAGTACGGAAAGACGGAGGCGACGACGAGGTCGTGATTCTCGTTGTGGAGTCGTTTGGCGAGTGGGTAGGCGAGACGGGCGGCGAAATCGAGCGCTTCGGTGATCGAGCGACGGTCGTCGGTGTAGAGTTCTGTTTCGGGGGCGACTGCACGGAGGGTGACGCCCTCGTGGGTCGTCTCTTTCGGGCCGTCCCAGAAGTGGCGGCCGTAGATGGTCACGTCGTGGCCGTTCTGTGAGAGTCGGGTGGCGATTTCGTGAATACGCTTTTCTGCGCCACCAGTGATGTAGGGATAAACGACGTTCGAGACGAAGGTGAGGTTCATGTTCTGGTTTGCACACACATTCAATGACATCAACTTGAACGCACCGAATGATCCTACATTCTCAGTCACAACCTAGTTATTAAAATGAACATGATCTGAGAGACGAAGCGTTCATTGCGAAATATGTGAATCTGTCTGTATGTTCGGAACGAGTGGGGTTCGAGGTCGATTCGGAGACACCATCACTCCTGAGTTCGCCGCATCGCTCGGGCACGCGCTTGCCGCCTGTAACTACGGCCGTATTGTCATCGGTCGCGACGCACGGACAACGAGTCCGCTCCTCGCAGACGCCGCGAGTTCGGCACTTCGTGGGGCAGGTGTCGATGTCATCCGTGCTGGCCGTGTCGCAACACCGACGCTTGCGCGCGGTGTGTCGGTGACTGACGCCGACGCGGGCCTGATGGTCACCGCCTCACACAATCCACCGGCAGATAACGGATTCAAACTCTGGTCGCCGTCGGGACAAGCATTCAACGAACCACGTCGTGACGCAATTGAGGGCGCACTTGAAGCAGATGACGAGATTACCGCTTCGTGGGACTCTGTTGGCAACGAAACGACCGTCTCAGACCTTACAGAATCTCACGTCAGTCAATTATGTGACGCAGTCGATATCGATGGCGATGTCTCTGTTGTCGTCGACATTGGAAACGGGATGGGTGGTGCAACCGTTGACGCGCTACTGGAGATGGGCTGTGATGTTCAGACGCTTAATGCAACGCCAGACGGTCGGTTCCCCGGACGGCCAAGTGAACCGACAGCAGAGACGTGTGCAACGTTGTGTTCCGTCGTTGAAGCAACTGGTGCTGACCTCGGAATCGCCCACGATGGTGATGCAGACCGAATGATGGCAGTTGACGAAACGGGGTCGTTCGTTGAGGGCGACGAACTACTCGCACTCTTCGGCCGTGATGTGGTTTCTGCTGGTGAGCGTGTCGCTGCCCCACTGAATACGAGTCTCCTCGTCGACGACGTGCTTGAGTCACAGGGTGCATCGCTCACGCGGACGAAAGTGGGTGATGTGTTCGTCGCCGAAGCGACACAGGACAATGACGTAGTCTTCGGCGGTGAACCGAGTGGTGCGTGGATCTGGCCCGACGAAACGCTGTGTCCCGATGGCCCGCTTGCGGCGTGTAAACTTGTCGAACTCGTTGAACAACGTGGCTCGCTTGCAACCCAGCGTTCCGAGCTCACGTCGTATCCGCTTCGTCGGACAGACCTCGAAGTTGACCAGAAGCACGGTATAATGGAAGCCGTCCGCTCGTCACTGCTCGAACAGTACGATTCGACGGCGGTCTCCACGCTTGACGGCGTTCGCGTCGAGCACGACGATGGTTGGATCCTCGTCCGTGCGAGCGGCACACAGCCATTGATTCGGCTCACGTCCGAGGCGCGATCTGAAAAGCAGGCTGATGCGTTACTTGAGACTGCACGTGACGTCGTTGAGAAGACCGAAAGAGAGTAGCCCTTTCATAGTTAGTTCGCTTCGTTTAGTCGTCATTCTTGGTCTCGTGACTATTTTTAATTGAATCATTGCACATGCAAGCGTAATTCCCAGTAACGGTTATCTACCGGACCTTCGTACCGAGCGCTATGGAAAGCGACGATTTCGAAGACACTCAGGAATCAGAGAGTGATGACGAACACACGGTTGAAGACGAAGTTGGTGAGCTATCGGTCGAAACGACCGAGAAAGTCGTTCATGTGAGTTACATCAGTGAGGCCGAAGCCCGCTGTGGGGCAACGAGCGCTGGCATTAATTCCGGTTCTCTTCTAAGACAACCTCACCAGGTTTCGTTCGAGCACCACTCGCGAGCTTGACGCCTACGTTCAAGCTGGTTTGAATCCCCGTCTTCACATCATCACCGCAAACGACACCGAACTTTCGGCGTCCGGTTGTCGTCTCTTCACCTTTGACCTGGACACGCACAGATTCGTCGTCGTGACGGAGGTTCGCAACTGTAGTGTTCGCGCCGAAATTCACATCACGACCGAGAATACTGTCGCCGACATACGAGAGATGACCAACCGTCGCCCCGTCCATGAGAATACTGTTTTTGACTTCGACGCTATGGCCGACTGTTGCGTTCCGAGCGATGAGCGTGTGCCCACGGACGTACGCGTTCGGGCCAACGGTTGCACCCTCGCGGATAAGCGCCGGGCCTTCGATTACCACGCCCGCGTCGACAGTCGCCCCTTCCTCAACGACGACATTTCCGCGAATGTTGGCATCCTCATGTATCTCGCCGTCAAGCGACCGGCTGACTCCCTCAAGTTTCCATTCGTTTGCCTCGAGGAGCTCCCACGGACGGCCGACGTCTAACCAGCGCTCGAACGGTACCGCAGAGACAGTCGTTTCAGTACAAGCACGTTCGAGTACGTCCGTGAGTTCGAGTTCGCCGCGTTCACTTTCGCCGACTTCGAGCCATGACTGGGCCGCAGCCGGGAACACGTACGCCCCCGTGTTAATGAGGTTCGATGGTGGGTCTGCCGGCTTTTCGATGACACCTGTTGCGCGGGTATCGTCCTCGTCGGTGTAGAGGACGCCGTACTGCGTGGGATCATCGACTCGATACGACCCGACTGCGGGTGCATTTTCGAAGAGCTGTGTGAGAGAGGCTTCATCGTAGAGGGCGTCACCATTCAGGACGGCAAACGGCCCGTCGTCAAGCTGTGGTTCGGCGGCTCGGACTGCATCTGCAGTTCCGCGTTGTTCGGACTGGACTGCGTAGTCGACGGGAACACCAGCGTACTCGTCTCCGAAGTACTCGCGTACGGCTTCGGATTCGTAGCCGACGACGATGATGAGACGGCTTGCGCCTGCGTTGACGGCTGTCGTTGCAGTATGGGCTGCAAGTGGCTTGTCGACGACAGGAAGCATCGGCTTGGCACGCTGCTCAGTTAGCGGACGCATCCGCGTTCCTTGGCCGGCGGCAAGGAGGATTGTCTGCATGGGTAGTACTCTGAAAGTTGAACGAAAATAGTTGTGACTCTCAGTTGAAAATCAGTCACGGCGAAGACTGAACCAGACGGCAGGTCACAGACAGACAGTCGTTACGACTCAACAGAGACCTAGGTGGGTGCCAGACGTTTATCGACGCTCCAAACGACGGCTGCGACAATGCTCAACACGACTGCAGGCCAGATATCCGTGCTCAGGTAGAGCCCAGGAGTTGGTGGATACACACGAGAGAGTGGCCACAGGAGTGGATAGGAGAGCCCAGTCGGTTTGCGGAGAAGCGCATCTGCGAGAAGATGCGAACTCGCACCAAGGCTCAGCAGTAACCCAACACGACGGCGCTCGTGCTGGCTGATGAGGACCACCCCAATCAGTACAGAACAAACGACGGCACCGAGGGTGTGGAGCCCGAACCAGTCAAACGGCATTCCGATGAGTTGTGCAACTCGTGCGCTCGGGATAACGAGTGCTGCTTTCGCCATATCGGGAATGAACGCGCTAGCCATCGCAGCCGTCACATAGGGGCGAGTAATCCAGTCGTATCGCCACGACGCAATCGTCGCGAGACTATAGGCGATGAGCGCATGTGAAAGCAGATCAGGCATCGTCGCCTCGTGTCATGGAATTTTCATCGTCAGGAATGAGTGCCCATGTGTCCCAATCGAAACGCCAGGTTCGGATAAGTCGAGCAAGTACCCAGAGGCCGCCGCCAAATGAAACGAGATACATGTAGAGATACTGCCCTCCCGGAACGGCGTAGGCGTGTTCAACGAGGATCGTCCGGTCGGGTTTCACCGTCCCGAAGAGTGTAACATGGTCTCCGTGGGACGCTGTGAGTTGTGAGTCTTCGTCTACAAGACGGAGTTCTATCACCTCGCCAGCACCGTACTCAACGACAATTGTCAGCGGTTCCACCTCGATGACTGTCCCACCAACAGCGACCGGCTCGTCGAGGTACGCGTCATAGTTTGCCCCGAGTTCGTCATCACCCGGATATGCACCGACTGCAGGGTTCGGTGCAAGTGAGCCGAACCAGACCAATAACCCACCGAGACACAGGAGCAGCACGACGACACCAGCAACCCTCTGACCTCGTGTGGTGAGCATTAACGAGGGCTACACAAAGCGAAGCATAAGGTGTATCGAAAGAGAAGCAACTGGTGTCGTAGTTCGGTAGCTACCCCACAGTCACCGATTTCGCCAAATTCCGCGGTTTGTCGATTGGACGACCCATCTCGTTGGCGACGTGATAGGCGAACAGCTGGAGTGCGACATTCGCAACAAGCGGTTCGAGTCGACCCAGTTCAGGGATGTCGATCGTGTGCTTGCAGAACGACTCGTCAGCACCGTCGGTCGCCAGACCGATAACGGGGGCACCCCGAGATTCAACTTCTTTGACGTTATTCCGCGTCTCCTCGGGAGCGGCACTCTGGTTCAAGAACGCGAGGACAGGCGTATTTTCTGTGACGAGTGCGAGCGGGCCGTGTTTCAACTCACCCGCAGCGAATCCCTCTGCGTGGGCGTACGAGATCTCTTTGAGTTTCAGGGCGCTCTCGAGTGCGACCGGTTGTGCAAGTCCGCGGCCGATGAAGAAGAACGCCTTACTATCGCTGTACTGTGCGGCCAAGCGCCGAATCTGTGCTTCTTCATCGAGAATCGCCTGGACAGCACTCGGGAGTTGCCGAATATCTTCGAGGATGTCTGCGCCTTCATCGGCGGAAATCGTCCCCCGGAGCCGGCCGAGATACGTTGCGAACAACGCGAGTGCAGTTACTTGCGAGACAAACGTCTTCGTCGCTGCGACACCAATCTCCGGCCCAGCCTTGATAAACAGCGAGTCGTCGACTTCACGGGTAATCGTACTACCGACAGTGTTGGTCACCGCGAACGTCGTCATTCCCGATGCCTTTGCACGTCGAATTGCCGAGAGCGTATCTGCTGTCTCACCAGACTGCGTGACTGCGACGACAAGCGTATCCTGGGTGTTGTGGCCATCGTAGACCTCGTACTCACTCGCAAGATCGACACGAACCGAAATATCGACCAGCGGTTCGATCAATTCCTTTGCGTAGAGACCAGCGTGGTACGACGTTCCGCACGCAGCGATGTGGATTTCATCAATCGTCTGGAGAAAGCCGTCGTCGAGGTCGATGTTGAGCGATGCGTTACCAGCGAGATCATCGACACGACCTGAAATTGCTTGCCGGAGCGCAGTCGGCTGCTCATGAATCTCCTTGTGCATGTAGTGGTCATGACCAGCTTTCCCAGCGGCAGATGCGTCCCAGTCAACAGTCTGGACCTCACGAGTGACGCGCTCGCCATCATTGAAGATCTCGATATCGTCGTCGTAGAGATGGGCTACGTCGCCGTCTTCGAGGAACGATACCTGGCGAGTGTACTCGACGAATGCCGTGACGTCGCTTCCGAGGTACATCCCTTCGTCGCCGTGTCCGATGACGAGCGGACTGTCTTGGCGTGCTGCGACGATTCCTTCGTAGTCAGCGTGCGTTGCAGCAATCGCGAAGCTGCCTTCGAGACGGTCAAGCGCTCGCATCACCGCTGCACGAAGATCTGCACCATCAGCGATTGCCTCTTCGATGAGATGTGGAATGACTTCTGTATCGGTTTCACTCTCGAAGATGTGGCCATTGAGTTCTTCTTTGAGTTCGTGGTAGTTGGCGAGAATTCCATTGTGGACGACTGCAACATCCCCACTACAATCGGTATGTGGGTGGGCGTTTGCGTCAGTCGGCTCGCCGTGGGTCGACCAACGAGTGTGACCGATGCCGTGTGTTGCGTCTGCGTTCGACGGGATCGTCAACCCATCAATCGTCCCCTCTTGTTTGTGGACGGTGACGTCGTCACCAATGAGGGCAATCCCTGCGGAGTCGTACCCACGGTATTCTAGATTCTTCAATCCTGCAGAGAGAACTGATGCGCTCTCGTTGTCGCCGATGTAGCCGGTGATTCCGCACATTGTGGACGTATTCTCCCCTTTGGTGCTGAGGTAGCTAGCGGTAGCCTTCCCGCTAGCAGTTCACTCACCAAGTCGGTTGATACTGTCATTTCAGAATGAAACTATTTAGTGTTATTGGAGCGACTAATTCGAACCTGAATATACATCTAGATTATACAATGCGCGGTTGGTAAACAGTCGTATGCCTGTTTTATCTAGCTACCCTCGGAAGACGTGTGCGTTCTCCGGAATGCGACCAGTTAGTGTTGAGCCACTTTCGACAGAGACGTTGTTTCCGATAATCGTCCCCGGTTCGATTGTCACATTCCCAGCGGTTTCAACGTTGTCACCGACAAGACCACCGAATTTCACATCTGTATACAGTTCGTCGTCAACGCGGACATCAGTTCGACCACCTTCGATCGAATTCAGCGGGCCGATGGTCGTTCCCGAACCAATAATGCAGTCAGAGATGACTGACCCGGGTTCAATGACCGCGTCTTCGAAGATGATCGCATTCGTAATGACGGTATTCGCGCCAATCGTCACGTTGTCCCCGATCACGACATCTCGAAAGATCCGTGCACCGGGTTGGATACGGGAGTGTTCGCCAACGACAACAGGGTCACCGAGGGTTGCGCCTTTGCTTACAACTGCTGGGTCGGCGATTACTGAGTCGGTTTGAGCGAGAATACCACTGTTGACGGACAAGAGGTCCCATGGTCGTGAGAGTTCAAGCCACATCCCGTCGTAGTGAACCGCGTGAAGTAGGTGGTCGTCAATGAACTCTCTGAGCGTGTCAGTCAGTTTGAGCTCACCGTAGTGGTTAGTTCGGCGGATGGCTGCGAAGATATCCGGGCCAAACGCGTAGACCCCTACGTTGACGAGATTCGACTGGATCTCGTGTTCCTTCGGTTTCTCTTTGATGTCGATAACACGGTTGCCCTCAATCATGACCGCCCCGTATTGGGTCGGGTCTTCAACTTCGGTGATTGCGAGACACGCTTGGCCGTTCGTTTGATGACGTTCAATCAGTCGTTTTATGAGGTCTGGTTCGACGATTCGATCTCCGTTGATGACGATGCATTCGCCGCTGACGACATGTTCTGCTTCGAGGAGTGCGTCTCCGGTCCCTCGTGGATTTTCTTGGACAACGTATTGGATGTTGACTCCCCAGTCACCACCATTTTTAAAGTGACTCTGGATCCGCTCTCGTTTGTGGCCGACGACGAGGACGATGTCGTTGATTCCCGTCGCCGCGACCGATTCGATGATGTGTTGTAAAAGTGGTTTCCCGCCGATAGGGAGCATTCCCTTGGGTCGCGTCGCTGTAAGTGGGTCAAGCCGGACTCCCTCTCCGGCGGCCAGAATCACGGCCTTCATAACTCCCCGTTCAGACTCGACTTATATCAACCCCAGTACTTGCACGACACGCCATTTTCTTCTACATGATTATAACGTGTATAGTATGAGATGGATGAAGGTAATATCCGGGTTTTGACCCACGGTAGGTCTTCATGAGCCTATTTAGATTTCACGTTGAATATCTCGGCATAGCCGACATATTCTTTACAGATGATGTAGAGTTACGAGATAACGTGAACTACCCTCAAGTACAGAAATTTAGGAGGGCGTAGCTGCATGACTGTCGCTCCAATTGTCGGTAACGGTTGTGACATCGCAGCGAATGCCACGGTTGGTCACGCCTACCACTCCGACACAGAGCCGCCGGTCATCGGCGACGAATGTACAATTCGAGCTGGCACAATCGTTTACGATGACGTTGTGATTGGTGATCGGTTCAGTACTGGCCACAACGCGCTCGTCCGCGAATTGACGGATATCGGTGATGACGTGCTCGTCGGCACGAACACTGTCATCGACGGCCGGGTTGAAATCGGGTCTGGTGTGAGCCTCCAGACAGGCGTATACATTCCGACGCACACTACGATTGGCGATGACGTCTTCATCGGCCCGCATGCCGTTTTCACCAACGACCCCGTTCCTGTACGGGCCGAGGTCGATATGGATGGTCCGACAATCGAAGACGATGTCTCGATCGGGGCGAACGCGACGGTCCTCCCTGGTGTGACCGTCGGAGAAGGCTCGTTCGTCGCGGCGGGTGCGGTCGTCACCCACGACGTACCGCCGCACACGCTCGCGGTAGGCGTCCCCACCAGCCACGAGGAACTGCCAGCAAAGCTAGATGGACCAAATCTGATTCGATGATCCCGATTGCAAACCCACAGATGGGACAGGCAGAAAAAGACCGCGTCCTCGACGTGATGGAAAGTGGGATGCTCGCAGATGGCCCCGAAGTTCGGGCGTTCGAAGACGAGTTTTCCGACTACTGCGGCACCGACGAAGCCGTGGCGACGTCGAACGGAACAACCGCGCTCCACGCTGCGCTCAAAGGCGTTGGCATTGGCCCCGGTGACCGGGTTCTCACGACGCCGTTTTCGTTTATCGCCACGGCCAACGCGATTCGGCTGGCGGGCGGGACGCCAGTCTTCGCCGATATCGACCCGGCGACCTACAACCTCGACCCGGACGCCGCCGAAGCAGTGCTCCGCGAGTCGAGCGACGAAATCGACGCGATTCTCGTGGTTCACCTCTACGGACTTCCTTGCGACCTCGACCGACTGTCCGAACTGGCCAACGAATACGACATTCCGCTCGTCGAAGACGCCGCCCAAGCCCACGGTGCGGTCTACGACGGCGACCGCGTCGGCTCTATCGGCGATGTCGGCTGCTTCTCGTTTTACCCGACGAAGAATATGACCACTGGCGAGGGTGGGATGGTTACTACTGATAACGCCGACATCGCCGACCGAACCGCTCGGTTCGTGAACCACGGTCGGACGGCGAAATACGGCCACTCCGAGGTCGGCCACAACTTCCGGCTGACCAGCATCGGTGCCGCAATCGGACGGGCGCAACTGGAACGCCTCCCGTCGTACATCGAAGCGCGCCGGGCGAACGCCGAGCGACTGACCGAAGGACTGTCATCAACGTCGCTGACGCTTCCGGTCGAACCGGACGGCAGTACGCACGTCTACCACCAGTACACCGTCCGCGCCGACGACCGCGACGCACTCAAATCACATCTCGAAGCGCACGACGTCGGCTCCGGCGTCTACTACCCAACGTGCATGCACGAACAGCCCGTGTACGAACATATCGACCACACGGCTCCGGTCGGCGAACGGGTCGCAAGCGAAGTGCTGTCGCTTCCCGTTCACCCTGAACTCGACGACTCGGACCTCGACCAAATCATCGACGCAGTCCACAGCTATGAGTAAGCAATCTCCACTCGACGTTGGCGTCATCGGTGTCGGTTCGATGGGTCGCCACCACGCACGCGTATACAGCGAACTTTCGAACGCGAACCTCGTCGGCGTCTCGGATGTCGATACGGAACTGGCCCAGACGGTGGCCAGCAAACACGAGACCGACGCGCTCGACATTGACGACCTGCTCGACCGCGCCAACGCGGTCTCCGTCGTCGTTCCGACGCAGTACCACCTTTCGACCGCCAAAGCGTGCCTGTCCGCGGGCGTCGCCCCGCTCATCGAAAAGCCGGTCGTCGAAGACCGCTCGGAGGGAGACGAGTTGCTCTCGGCGCGCGAGGCGGCTGACACGCTGATTCAGGTCGGTCACATCGAACGATTCAACCCCGCGATTCGGGCGCTCATCGACATCATCCCCGGCCTGAACGTCCTGAGCATCACGGCCGAGCGCCTCGGCCCGCCGCCGGAGCGGACGATAGACGACAGTGCCGTCTTGGACCTGATGATTCACGACCTTGACATCGTCCTCTCGCTCGTTGATACCGACCCGGTCGATGTTCACAGCGCCGGCGTGCGGGACAACCGCCACGCGACCGCGACAATCAAATTCGAATCCGGCACGATTGCGAATCTGACGGCCAGCCGACTGACACAGCGAAAGGTGCGGCGACTCGTCGTCACCGCCGAAGAGTGCGTCGTCGAGGTGGACTACATGGACCAGTCGATAGAAATTCACCGCCAGTCGGTCCCCGAGTATATCGAAAACAACGGCGACATCAAATACCGTCACGAAAGTATCGTCGAGCGCCCGACGGTCAACCGCGGCGAACCGCTGAAAAACGAGCTCGAATCGTTCGTCGATGCCGTTGCAACCAACTCGACACCCGTCGTCACCGTCGAAGACGGACTTGCGGCGCTGGAACTCGCACGGACGATAGACGACACCGCGACTGAACAGCAACTGACATTCGACGCAGTACAATGAGCACGAAACTCATCGACCGAATCTACGACTCAGACCACGACGAAGCCGCACAGCGCGACGCCCTCACGAATGGTGAGATACCTGTTGCCGTCTACGGATTGGGGAAGATGGGCCTGCCGCTCGCGTCCGTCTACGCAGAGACGACCGGAAACGTCATCGGCGCAGATATTGACCCTGAGGTCGTCGAGACGATCTCCAACGGCAGCTGTCACGTTAAGCGCGAGCCGGGGTTAGAAACGCTCGTCTCCGACCTCGTGGCCGATGACGCGCTCACCGTGACGACCGAGCCGCGAGACGCCGCTGCCCAAGCGAGCGTGCACGTGGTTATCGTCCCGACGCCGATCACCGACGACCACGAACCAGACCTCGCAATCTTGGATGCAGTGGTCGAAGACATCGCAACCGGCCTGTCGGCGGGCGACCTCGTCGTCATCGAGTGTACGGTCCCGCCGCAGACGACGGAACAACGTGTCGGAGCGGCGCTCAAAGCCAACTCCGCCCTCGAACACGGCGAGTTCGGTCTCGCGTTCTGTCCGGAACGAACGTCAAGCGGGCGGGCGCTTGAAGACATCCGCGGTGCGTATCCGAAGGTCGTCGGTGGCATTGACGACGAGAGCACGCGCGCCGCGACGCTCATCTACGAGGAAATCAACGCCGAGGGCGTCCTTCCAGTTTCGGACGCGACGACTGCCGAGGCCGTGAAAGTCTTCGAAGGGCTGTACCGAGACGTGAACATTGGCCTCGCAAACGAACTCGCAACGCTGACCGACGAACTCGGAATCGACGTGAACGAGGCTATCGAAGTTGCGAACACCCAACCGTTCTGTAACATCCACGACCCCGGCCCGGGTGTCGGCGGTCACTGCATCCCGTTTTATCCGTACTTCGTCATCAAGCCGTTCGAGACGGAGACACCGCTTTTGGAAACTGCGCGCGCAGTCAACGACTCTATGCCGCAGTTCACCGTGAACAAACTCCGTGAAGAGTTCGACGCCGAGAGGCTGGCGTTCGAAGACGCGTCCGTGCTCCTTTTGGGACTGACCTACCGTCCCGGCGTCGAGGAGATTCGAGCGTCGCCCGCCCTTGACATCGCGTCGATTAGTTCCGACCTCGGCGCGGACGTCTACGGCGTTGATCCGATGTTGGACGAGACGGACGCGTTCGACCTCACGCGTCTCGACCACTCTGAAATTTACGACCGGTCGTTCGACGCCGTCGTCATGGTCACTCACCACGACGACTTCGATACGATTCGGTGGGACGATGTCTCCCGGTCGGACGGCCAACTCGTCGTTATCGACGGCCGCGACACGCTTGACCTCTCGGACACTGACCACCGCGTCTACACCATCGGAGGAGGATATGTATAGGGACCACACCATCGGCGTCGTCGTCCCCGCCTACAACGAGGCCGGATTCGTGGGGGAGGTCATCGACACGATGCCCGATTACGTCGACCGCATGTACGTCATCGACGACTGCTCGACCGACGACACGTGGACGGAGATTCAGGAATACGCGGCGAAGGTCAACGACTCGGCTCCCGAGACCGAACCCGACTCCGAGACGTTCTCGTTTCGAGAAGAGACTCCCGAACCGATCAGCGACGGTGGGACTGTCTTCGCGAACCGCGTCGTCCCGATTCAACACGAGGAAAACCGGGGCGTCGGCGGGGCACTCAAGACCGGCTACCGTCGCGCACTCGAAGACGAGGTGGACATCACCGCCGTCATGGGTGGCGACGGCCAGATGGACCCCGACATCTTGGACCGCTTCTTGGACCCCATCATTGAGGGCGACGCCGACTACACGAAGGGCAATCGCCTCCTGTACCGGGAGTTCCGCGAGGGGATGTCGAAGTGGCGATTTTTCGGCAACTCCATCCTGACGTTCCTGACGAAGGTTGCAAGCGGCTACTGGAAGATGATGGACCCGCAAAATGGGTACACCGCGATTTCACAGTACGCCTTAGAGAACGTCGGAATCGAGAACATGTACGAGTACTACGGCTACTGTAACGACCTCCTCGTCAAACTGAACGCGAAGGGGATGCGCATCGCCGACGTTGCGATGCCCGCCGTCTACGGCGACGAAGAAAGCAGTATCAAATACTCCGCGTACATCCGCAAGGTCTCCGGCATGTTGCTTGCGAACTTCCTGTGGCGGTTGAAGGTGAAGTACCTGATACTGGACTTCCACCCGCTCGCGTTGTTCTACGTGTTCGGGGCTCTGACCACGCTCGTCAGCCTTCTCGGTGCAGGCTGGTCGGTGTACGCTAAACTCGCGTGGGGCGACTCGCTTTTCCTCCGCGGGTCGATCAGCCTGATGCTCTTTATGACCGGGAGTCTCTTTTTGATGTTCGCGATGCTGTTCGATATGCGAGTGAACGAGAGTAAGGAAATTCAAATCCGCGAATGAAAGTTCTCATCACCATCCAACATCCGGCACACGTCCACTTCTTCCGACCGATTGTCGAGAAGCTCGACCGGAATGGTGACGACGTGAGAATCTTGGCTCGGGGAAAAGATATCGTCGAGGACCTCCTCGACAGCTACGAACTCGACTACGATTTAGTGGCAAAAAAGCCAACGTCGATGGTCAGCCTGCTATTGAACCAACTCAAATACGAGTATCATATCATCCAGCAGGCGCGGACGTTCAGCCCCGACTTACTCCTCGCAATCGGCGAACCCTCGATTGCACATGCGGGAACGTTAGTCGGTGGTACGAGCATCGTCTTCACCGACACGGAACACGCCACGCTCCAAAACTCGATTACGTTCCCGTTTGCAGATTACGTCTGTACTCCCGAAACATACACCGAGGACCTCGGCGAAAAACAGCTTCGGTATCCCGGCTTCCACGAACTATCGTACCTCCACCCGAACGAATTTTCGCCGGACCCAGCGGTTCTCGACAAGGTCGGTCTTGACCCCGACGACACAGCGGTCATCCTTCGGTTGGTGTCTTGGGAAGCTGTCCACGACATCGGGAACAAAGGGTTGGATAGGGTCGCCAAGCTGGTCACAGACCTCGAAGCACAGGGTGTTCGTGTTCTTATCACATCGGAGGCGGACCTGCCTTCGAGTGTCGAGCATTGCCGTGTGAACCTTCCAGTCCACAAGATGCACGACCTGATATACTACGCTGACTTGCTCTTAGGCGAGAGTGGGACGATGGCTATCGAAAGTGCCGTCCTCGGGACGCCGTCGATATTCGTCTCGTCGCTCTCGGCTGGCGTCCTCGACGAAGTGGAACACGAGTACCAGCTTTGTTCGCAACTTCCACCGGACTGTGCGTACGACGAGCTACTGGGCGTGATTGAGGGACTGCTCGATACGTCCGACGACACATGGAACGCGAGACGAAAGGCGTTGCTTGACGACAAAATCGATGTTTCTGAACACGTTCTGGAGTTGGCTGACAAGCTGAACAGTGATAGTCGAGACTTTCGATTGAACGTCTAATGGGATTAGTTGAACTAATTCTCGCTGTTGTACTATATCCTATGTGACCTTCTTGTATATCGATTTCACATCCAGAATCCCTAGTCTGTGGCACATTGTGGTGTGGATCACGAACCCAACTGGCGGTATAATGATTAGTTGTGCGATGTTGGACGAGAGAATTGACTTGAACCCGTAAATCACTACTGTGGTAATGAAAATCGCAACTATCTGTGATTCCAGCATTAGGTTTTTCACTTCGACACCATTTAAACGTAATGACATTGTCATAAGTACAAACATGAGTCCGTAAGTAGCACTGGTCGCCACCGCCGCCCCTGCCATACCATATTGAGGTATGAGTATTATATTTAGTACTCCATTTAGCAGAGCACAACCACCGATAAAGTATCGAAGGTGCCTGGTCTGGTTCCCTGCTAAACAGATGGCGTAGAGCGGCCTAGCAACTGCAAATCCGATTGCGCCAGGAAGTAGTATTAGTAACGCTGTTTTTGCATTGAGGAATTCAAGCCCATAGTATAGACCGATAAATTGATCCGAAAGTGACATAATTCCGACTGCCATCACTAGACTCAGAGATAGGACGGTCCGTGTTGTCGTTGACGCAATTCGCTCTAAATCTTTAGTTTTGTTTTCTGACCAGAGCTGAGATGTAGAGTGTAGATAGGCAGTTTGGATTGCTATCGGAATGAACCAAAGGAATTCAACAATCACTAGTGCTGACTTATAATATCCAACTGTTGTTGAATTTTCTACTATTTTCAAAATTATAAGGTCAGTATTGTACAATGATATCATTGCAAATGACAAAAATATACTTGACGACGAGAAAGACACAAGTTCACCTGTTGGGAGTCCCTTAGTGTCCGAAAACAAGATACGGCGTACTGGAATGTATCTGTCGAACTTAACAAAGAGTAGCGTGAGTGAGATCAAAATAGAGAGCATATGAGCGAGTAGAGGTGCGGCAACCCCTAACCCACGACTCAGAAATACGATACAGAGAACGAAGTATAATATGTATCTAAATACATATATGGGTTCAGACACTTTCTCTGCTCCAACGGCCATAACTGAGCTCCTCGTAACGAGAAAAAGAGACTCAATGGCTACGTACCCGATTAGAAGCCACAATAGTGAACTTGCTTTTATTTCAAACAGTGGTGTTAGGTCTACTGACGTTACAAGTAGTATGAAAATGACAAAAGTACTAATTATTTTCAAGGAAGTCAATAAGTGGTATTTGACTAACATCTCCTTCCAGTTTTTAATATCTCTTGCCTCTGGTATGTGCTTTTGAACACTTGCCGCCAATCCTGACCCAGAAAAAAGTATAAGATAACTATAGATTGAGAGGAGAAACGAGAGTTCTCCGTAACCCTCGCTTCCCAGGTATCTAACTAGAATTGGAGTCATCAAGATACCCACAATCATCTTGCCAACATTGGCTGACAAGATTGACAGTATTCGGCTGAATAAGCTTGTTTTAGAACTCATTCAATGCTTGAATGATACAGTGAGGCCACGAAAACAATCCACGCACATGCACTACGTGAAGAAGGGTTCTCACTTGTTCCTTGAGCTTAGTTCTCATTGACAATCTGATTCACAGTGGTTATCTCTTGATCCATTCGCTCTTCCCAGGTTGGTATCTCTTCTTGAGCAGATTGATACGCATTTTCACCTAATTCAGCGCACTTCGATGGGGTATGTAGTGCTTCAATGATTTTGGAGGTGAGGTTTAACTGCATATCGTGGGTCGGTATTAGCATCCCATTTTTGTCATCTGAAATCAGTTCCCCGGTACCACCGTTATTTATTGTTATTATACAAGACGCAGTGTACATGGCTTCAATCAGTGTATTCCCTACGTTGGAAACTTGCTGAAGTGATAAGAAGACCTGCGAGTTGGCATAGAAATCCTGGACTCTATCATGCGGAACGCGACCCTTGAAATCAACGTGACTCTTAACACCTAGTTTGCGACAAAGACGTTCAAGATCATCTCGGAGGGACCCATCGCCGACAATCACCAGCTCTGCCTCTGGATGTTCTTCTAATACCTCTGGCATTGCTTTGATAGCCAATTCTATTCCTTTTCCAGATTCAAGCCTAGAGAGCGCTAACGCCTTCTTATTTGAATATGATCTGGTTGGAATACTCTCCACAAAGGCGTCTTTGTCAATTCCATTCCGGAGGAACAACAGATTTGAACTCACACCTAAGTAGTCAAGCACCTTGTCTGTCCTGGTGCCATCATTGGTCGGTATAATCAGGTCAACAGGAACCTGCAAACCGACGGTAAGCGGCCAGTACCACAACCGCCAGAAAATAGAGTCACACTTAGTATAGTAATCCCACGTGCCGAGAATTCTGGATACTACAGGCTTATTGAAAACGACTGACCATAGCTTGCACATTGAGACAGCATAGACGTCCCAACTGTATATCAGGTCAATCTCTTCTTTATGCAATGAGCGAACTATCAAAACGGAACCAAGAATCTGGAACAGAACCCAATAACAGATTCGGATGAGCCATCCAATACTCGCATAGGCACTCAACCCCCGAAACCATCCAAGCGGAAGTCCGTACGCTTTAACGTCGAAATCAAACTCCTTATCAGTCGTGTTGAAGCCTCCGATAAACGTAATCTTCCACCCATTTTCATGGTATTGCTGGACAGCCTCTTCGATTGCTGGAGTGCTTCCTTTCTTCCCAAATGGCTTTATATTTAAAGAAGAAACCATCAGCATTCTTTTGTTTTGCTTATTGTCACTATTATCCATAAATTAGCAACGGCTACCTCCGGTTTGATATACGTCTGTTGCCCCCGTTGTATATATCTTGCTCTTTTTCTCCAATTCATTCCATGTAGAAATATCCGGATTAAAGTTGGCAAATGTCGTTCCACCCCGTGTGTACGAAAACTCGCCGGTGACTGATGGCCTGACCGAAATACCGGATGTCTTCAGGTCTTCAGACCGAATCACAAGCTTAGATTGCATTGGTGGACAAACGATACCTCTATCGGTTGCATCGACTTGTAATAGATACCTCCTCTGACTGTACTCTGTGAACCGGATATACCTCCCCGTAAGGTAATCAACAACGACTGGATCTGAACTTTTTGTAAGAGTAAATCTGAGCGTATTCAATTCACTCTTCGAGAAGTGCTTCTCTTTTTGATCACCGAAGAGGGGGTCGCCTGATGCTACTAGAGGATTGGCTATCTGGGAGAATATGAATAACCCAATCCCAACTAATAAGAGAGCTCGCTTTGCACCGGCTGTTTTTCTAAACATTCCAATTATTCCAACAGATGTGGAAATTGCAATAAATACTCCAGAATAAAGGCCCCACCTGTCAAAATTGAGGCTGTCGAATACCCCAATTGAAGTGAGTGGCCCTGGTATTCCAACAGCCATTAACGATGCGCCGAATAGTACTAGAGGCCACCCGTACTTTTTTTGTGAATACTCTCTAGCAAAATATGTTCCAATCAAGCCAAAGAAGATCCAAAACGCCCAGTAAAAATTATTCAGCGGATTGAGTCTACTAGTTGCCTGTGATGATAGCCCAGTACTTCCCGTTGCCCCGACCGTGGAAAGTAGCGAGGTGATTGATGTTATGAGACTTATTTCGACAAATATCCAATGCGTGACTACGAGTAGCAAAAGTGATGCAGTATAAACCGCGTACCCTGAAACTGCTGCTCTATTTCGACTTCTCACATCAATGAGTCTGAACCCTATATACCCTACTATTGTTACTAGGATGAACGGACCGCTACTAGCATGAAACAGTGTTATTGCGACCAGATACAATAACCCAATAAGATGCTTGTCCCTCTCTTTTGATTCCCACAGCCAGATCGACTGAATGAAGAATATTGGAATTATACTTCGAGGGATTGCGTACTGCCCATAGTAGATATAAAACGGGAACAGCACTGAGCACAGTGAAGCCAAGAGGGATATTTTCTTGCCAAAGAATTTGCTAGAGAATAAGAAAACCGACAATGGAAGACTAATATAAATGATTCCTGATGCGAGGAACATAATGTCTATGATTGAGTTAGAGTTAATTACTGTGATGAGAGAACTAACCAAAATATGGAATAATGGGAACCCAGAGTACTGACCTAAGTTTTCATTAACGTGGTGTGCACTAAGAAGTGATTGTGTATACCAGCGGTGAGCTAAGAGGTCGGTCCCTCCAAAATATAACGCATGGTCTATATTCACACTCCACGCTAGCAATAGAATAATGGCGCTCTGCTGGAGTAAGACGACGAATGAATATCTCTGATTGAAGTCGTGGTATATTATTTGAAATACAACCAACAATATCGCCGCAGATACTGGCGCATAGAACAAAATACTCCGTCCTACTGCACTCACTGAGACAAATGTTGAGACTGAAATGAGAAAAATAAACAAGACTATTGCTGGCTTTTTGTTTATTATCTCTTTGGGGCGCTGATTATCTTTTTTTTGAAGAGCGAGATATACGGGTGGAGCTAATAACAGTGGTATGGAGATATAGAAACTATTAACTAGCATATCTGTCATTTGGAAAGAGTATAAGAGGACTACTGAGGAAATAGCAACAATTGGCGGTAGAACTATGAGTAAGCGATCAAACACGGCTTCGATATTTCGCTTAGTCATCTATATCTTTCTCAATTTTCAATCACAGGCGTATCCTCTTAACGGGTGCATTCCATGTGGTTTTGATGATGTATCTGCTTACAAGACTATCTCTCGTAAGCTTTATCATACACCTTTAGGGTCTTATCAACGATTTTCTCCCATGTGAAGTTCTTTCCGTATTCTAGAATCATTTCCCGGTCCCAATCCGTTGATAGCCCTCGCTCAATGGATTCTGTGAGTTTTTTGATGTTCTCTGGTTCACATGTATAGCCATGAATTCCCTCTGTTATTATTTCATCAACCCCACCAACAGCGGAACCAATATACGGTTTACCACAGCCAAGAGCTTCGAACATCACCGTTGGGTTGCCCTCGGCTTTGCTTGACAAGACGAATATATCACAAGCATTCATCCACAAATCAAGATTTTCTTCAGGAATGTATCCGAGGAGTTGTACCTTGTCGCTAAGACCAAGCGATGTGATTTTGTTCTCTAACTCTTTTTTCTGTTTTCCATGGCCACCAATCGCACATATTAGGTCTCGATCATCATCAACCGAGTCGATTGCCTCAACTAAGTACTTGTATCCCTTTCTTTCGATTAATTGGCCAAGAGAGAATACTAACTGTGTCTCTGAATCGATACCCAGGTTTTCTCTCGCCTCCGATTTATCCAGTACTCTGAATCGACTGCGGGAATACCCGTTGGGGATTGAATGGACATCTTGGTTGTATTTTGACAGCTTAGGCACGTCTTTTTCGTTGACGCGGATCAGTGCATCTGCATCTCTCCAAACATCCTCAACTAAACTATCCTTCGAGTCCATCTCTCGGGAGAGCCTATCCTGATTTGCATGTATCGTCACAATTGAAGGGACATCATATTCTTCAGACAGTTGGGTGGCGACGTAGCCAGACGTCCATGCGAAGTGAGCGTGAACTATGTCAAAGTCTATATCCTCAGCTACAATCTGGTCTTTAACCTTTGAATAATGTCGATCTCCCAGGCGACGATATCCCCTGCTAGTTGGTAGATAGACAATTGGACTAAGATGTACGCCCACATTCTCAGGAATGTCTGCCTGGTTGACTTTTGCATCCTTTGTGAACTGTTCAAATCTTGAAATCGGGAGATACTCGCTTATTTCAGCAAGGGGATTGTAACGAACTAAAACAGTAATACTGTCAAAGTGTTCCGATAGAACGTCAATTTGGCCTTTGGTAAATGTTGCATATGAGTGCGATACAACGAGCAGATCCATTTGAGATGTGTTCAGTGACATTACTCTCAGCTATGACATCTACTATACAGGTCTTTGCTAACATTAAATTTCCTGTCGCCCGACTCGACACGGTTTCATTAATCATAGACTCATAGATAGTTGTTTTACCTCGTGAGACTACTCATACACCTATTAAACTCCAAAATTCGCTATCTCACTGCCCCACAACCAAAGCTGTGTTTATAGTTTCCTAGTCCCACAACTATTCTGTAGTGCTGTCCCTCATCTAGAATATCAACACAAAACTTGGAAACACTCTGCCACCGTACAAATGTCGTCTTAGGACCGCTACATCTGCGGTACGGTAGGGTAGAAAGAAACTCTGACCAGGCGTGTCTTGACTAGACTACGATCAATGTCACTGGCGCTCCGACAGAGCGATTCCGACACGTGCCACCCTGTTGTTTCTTGGTACTGTCTTCCTTCTGGTCGCGGGCCTGACCGTCTTCGACTGGTCAGTCGTCACCCTCGGGACGTTCGTTGGGCCGAGGCGGGACTGGTGGTCGTGTGGTCGGCACCCAAAGCCTGTGTGCGTCCCCCGACTCGGAAGGTGAGGGCCGTCCTTGCGGTCGTAAGGAGTGTTTGCTCAGCCGTTGTACGTCCAGCTCTGTAGCGTTGACGAGCTGGAGCCGGACTCGGAGGTCCAGACGACGCGGACGGTTTCACCGGAGGCAAATGGGGTGGTGTTCGAAGTGACGGTAATCGAACTCCCTGCGGAGATCTCGGTTGCCGAACCGTCGATGTCTGCCCAGGTGTCTCCGTCATCGCCGACAGGCCCCGAGATAGAGACGCTGTCTGCATCAATCGAGGTCCCACTTTCGTGGGTGATCGTAAGATCACCCGACGTGCTGTTGTAGTCGAAACTGAAACTCGCTTGCGGAGCGGTGTCGCCGACCTGATCGCCGAGGCCGAGGACGAACGTACCGATGACGGCCGCGAGGATGACCGTAATCGCGACCATCAGAATCACACCGATAACCGGTGAGACGGCGGAATCGTCGTTGAAGAGGGTTGTAAGTTGCATTGGAATCTCCTGTACCCGGACAGGTGGGTGGCAATCGGTGGGTGATGACGACCCGAAACGCGGCATCGGGAACAACACCGTGACGACAGTCGAAACGCGGCATCGGGTGCGACACCGGTCGACTGCGTGCGAACCGCCTGCGAGGGCTTACCTAGTCGTTCGCCGGGGGTGCTATTAAAGCTAGATTGTGCGACAGTCACATAGCACGGACAGTCCTTCCCAGCGGTCCGTTCGCAACGGCCGCGGAGCTACGACTGATTCTGATTCGTCACCGAGCCGACTCGCGTCGAGACAGCCATCTCCGGCGGAGCCACGACCGTGAGCGCGAACACGCGAATGCAGAATTAGTCAGATACCAATACATAACTCTAAGCTAGTAACATTGAAAACGAATAGAACGGCCCCTCTACAAAAATCTATAATACTGGAATTTAATGCGGGAGATATGAGAAATAAGAACTTAATTTCGGATATTTTCTGTTTGTAAGCACAACTCCTTCGACAATCACATCAACACGGGCAGACGAGACTTTCATAAGAAAACAGACTATATTTGAAACATATATTCTACAGGTACTATCATTCGGACTGTCGAGACGACTGTTTCTCCAACGCGAGGCGAATCGACGGTGGGTTCGGCTACTCGTCCCTAAGCGAGTCTCGAGTATGCGGAACCGGTGGCGAGAAGAGCGTCAGTCGGCGTCGTTCTGTTCGGCTCGGTCGGTCAGGTCGTCCCACGCACAGAGCTGAAGCGCATTCCGGAGATGAAAGTTCTTCTCGTCGGGGTCGTCCGTTTCGAGCGCTTTGTGGAGATGGACTCTGGTCTGTTCGAGGAACGTCGACTCACTCATCGGTTTGGGTACAACTCGCGTCGGCCGTTCGCACCGCGGGCACCGACCGGGTACCGCGATAGGTGGACTCGTTCATGTCAGTCATCATGTCTTCTATCTAATCTGACGCTGAAAAGTGTTTCTAGGCGGACTACCGCTCGTGTGCTGTCGTTTCGGCGGTTTCAACCCGGAAGCTGTTGGTGACAGTCTTCGCACACGCCACGGAGAAAAGGCGGGTCTCGGTCGCTCGAATGCCTCTCGTCGACAGACGCTTCGGGTCGCGTCTCGGAGCGCGCCCCTGGGGTTTCTCAGTCGCGGGCGAACCCGACTTGGTAGTAGTCGGGCGTTTCGGGGCAGTCTTTTTCCTTCCGCGTCCAGCGATAGGTGCTGTCGGTGTCGATGCTGTTGTCCCGCGTGTAGATTCGAAGCAGTTCCCCTTCGAGCGGGCCGCTCTCGTATTTGAAGTTCCACCACGGGAACGGAAGCGCGCCGCCTTTGCCCGGGGGGAACCGCCCGCCCTGCCCCTCACACCGGAACGGGAGCGAGTCGTCGCGACAGGAGCCGTACTGCGTCTGGTTATCGCACGATTCGGCTTCGAGGATGACGAACGTCTCGTCCGGGTAGTACTCGTCTTCCCTGACGATCGCTTGGCCGCCTTTGCCGTTGGCGGCGGCTGTCCCCGAGGCCAGGAGGAGCGCGCCCGTCCCGGCCGACGCTTGCAACACCCGTCGGCGTGTGACCCCGCCGCGAGAGTCAGACTTCGCCCGGTCGGCTGTCGATTCGTCCGGCGAATTTGACAGTGGCATTGTACTGTCCACTCTGACGACGCTAATCAAGATTTTGTCAGACGACTATCTATCTGCTGTCGTGTCGTCTCCGACGCTACCTTTATAATGATTATTAGTGTAGTATAGCCGAGGGGGAACAAACGGATGTACAACCAACACGGGTCGGCACCCGACGACGACCAACCGACACAGCAAGTGACCCAACCCGCGGAGATCGACGCCACCGAGCGGTACGTCTGTAGCCTGATCGGCCTCGGTACCGTGGCTGGGGTACTGCTTCTGTTTTACCCGCTTTTGCTCGCGGTTACGCGACCGTTCCAGCAGTTGTCGATTACCGCCCTCGTCTTCGTCCTCGTAACCGTCTGGTTGCTCGTCTGGCTGGGGACAGAACTGGTCTGGGAGTGGCACACCGGCCGACTCTTCCCCTGAGGTACCGTTCGAAAGCAACCCGTCGCGGACGGTCGGTCAGTGCGTTAATGTTTGTGAACTGTCATTTATGCGCCTCGCTAGCGGGACTCCAATACCCGAGTATTAGGCCGGCCTAAAAACCAATGGGTTTTTATTTGTTTAGGCGAGCCTAAAGTCTGCATGACATCGAAACTCGGCCCGAAGAACGGCGTATTAGTTGGATTAGTAACGGTTGTTTGTTTACTCGCTGTCGGAAGTACCGTGGGGGGTGCGGCGGCGTCGCCCGCGCATACCGCAGTAACCGGAGTGAGCGTGTCCGACGACGACCCCGAAACCGGCGACCGTATTATAATAACTCCGACAATTAGTCATTCCAGCTCGGGGAGCGGCAGTTTCGAAGTCACGGAGGTGACGGTCGTGGATAGCTCCGGAACGAAACACAGCGAGGCGAACCAGATCGGCGTGCTCGGTGCCGGCGACACGGCCGAAGTGCCGGTGAGCGCGCGCTTCGCCACCGCCGGTGACAAGCGACTGACCGTCCACGTCCGCGGTCGCTACTACGACTCCGACGGTGCGACGTCGGAGATCGTCCACCTCAAGCATCCGGTGTTCGTCACGGTCTCGGAACCGAGCACGTCGACGACGGTTCCGCCCCGCGTCCAAATCGAGACCCACCAAGCGGTCGCCGAGACCGAAACCACCGTCGCCGTCACGGTGTCGAACGGCGACGACGCGGCGCTGACGGACCTGGCGCTTCGGCTCGACTCGGTTACCGGAGAGATGCAGGCCCAGACCGCGCTCACCCCGGTCCTCGCCGCGGAGAACTCGACGACCTACGAGTTCACGGTCGAACCGTCGGCGGCGGGCGAGACCGCGCTCAAGGCGACGCTCCGCTACAACGACGGCGAAACCGTCGAAGCGTTCGAAACCATGCAGGTCGAATCGATTCGGGACGACGTGTCGGTCTACGCGACCGCCTTCGAGGAGAACGACTCGGTCTCCGTTCGGTATCGCGTCACCAACCACGGGAACGCACCGATCGACAACGTCGTCATCTCGGGCGCGTCGGACCAGTCGGAACTGCCGACGACCTCGCTTCGGTCGGTCGACGCCGCGACCTCGGAGACGGTCGTCGTCGATGTCAACGGCTGGCCGTCGGACACCGCAACGGTCGCCGCGACGTACGACGTCGGCGAGACGTCCGGCCGGGCGACGCAGTCGGTCCAGTTCGATTCGTCGGCGACCACCTCGGGAACGAACGCACTCGCGGTGGACCTCGGTAGTACGGACCCCTCGAACTCGTCGACGTTCCTACTCAGCGGCTTTTTCGGTGGTCTCGTAGTGACCGCGCTCCTGTTCACCGGCCGTCGGTGGTTCAAAAACGACTGAGTACCCATAATCGATTGTCGTCGGTCCCCGCCCCACCGCCGCTTTTCTGACGGCTCTCGTCTCTCACCTCCCCGAGTGACCACCGCACCGGCTGACCAGAGTCTGCACTCGTCCCGCCGTATCGATAGCGTGGGTCCGTTCTCGGCGGCGTTCGCCGCCTCGCCGAGCGGCCCTCAGAGGTAAATCCGGTCGGCGAGGTGCTCTTGAATCTCGCTGTACAGGTGCTCGCCGTCGACCGAGTCGGTCGTCGCTTGCCGAAACAGCACCCCGGCGACGAACGTGAGGATGTGTTCGCTCGTTCGCTCGGGGTTGACCGGCTTGAACTCGCCCCGTTCGATTCCTTCTTCGATCGTCTCGGTGAGCCGTCGTTTGACCCTGTTTTCCGACTCGGTGAAAATCGAGCGGTAGTCCGGGTTCGAAATCGACTGCGTTCGCAGTTCGACGAACGCCTTCGCCAGCTGTGTCAGTTCGGCCTCCGGCTGGCAACTCATCGACGGCGCGGCGACGAACAGCGTCAGAAAGCGTTCGAGCTCTTCGCGCGGTGTCGTGTCCTCCTGTTCGAATGTCTTCGCGAGGAACCGTCGATGTACGACGTCTAAGAGCTCCGCCAGTAACGACTCCTTGTTGTCGTAGTAATGGTAGATAACCGATTTGCTAATGCCGACTCGGTCGGCGATTCGCGAGATTGAAATCCCGTTGTAACCGGACTCAAGTAAGATCTGGTGCGTCGCTTCGAGGATGGCCTGTTGTGTCTGATGGCGATCTGCGTCTGCTGAATCCGAGAAGTGAGTCATGTATTCTGGGGTCGTCAGCGCGAGGGTTCTAGCGTAAGTAGTGCCGAAGTGTACTTAACGATGTCTCTGGCTGGGGTCGACCGCTGTGTGCCGACCGCGCGTCGCTCCGTTGCGCCGAGCCGCGAGCCTCGAACGCACGGCGTCGTCGACCCGTCTCGTCTCGACCCGTCTCGTCTCGACCCGTCTCGTCTCGACCCGTCTCGTCTCGTCTCGTCTCGTCTCGCCGGCGGTCCCGACGTACCCGCTCGTCGAAGCGACGGGGGTGGTGCGTTCACGCGTCGGTCGAGTCGTCACCGTCCGCGACTGCCTGGAGCGCGGTCAGTCGCTCGGGCGGAGCGACCCCGCCGAGGACGACTAACACGCTGAGAGCGTCCGCATCCGGCCGCGGGTCGTCGCCGTTGCGAACCTCCAAACTCCCGGTCTGCTCTTCGAGCCAGCCTTGGTTCTGGCTTATGGCGTCGCGGTTGAGCCACGCCGGTCGCCCAGTAATCACGAGCAACCCTCTCGACGCCGTCTCGATGTCACAGGGGAGCGTCAGCTGTCCGCGGACGGCCTCTCGCGTCTGCGTCGTGATTCGGTTCAGCGAGTCGATCTGGTCGACCGACTCGGTGTCGTCGCCGATGAGTCGCTTGAGACGCCCGCGAACGCTCGTGTCGCGGGGCGGGAGCGGGCGTTCGGAATAGCCGAGCGTCGCGAGCCCCCCACCGCGAAGCGTGTTCATGATTTCGGAGGCGTCGACGACGCTCGCGCCGACGTCGTCGGCGGTCGTGACCTCGCCCGCCGCGAAGAGCGCGCCGAGCCGCCGTGCGAGTTCCGCGTCGAGCGTGTCGTACTGCTCCTCGGATACCGGCTCGTCTTTGACCCACGAGGCGGTGTCGAACCCGAAGACGTGGTCGGTGGCCGATACAAGTTGCCGGAGCGACCGCAGGGTGTTCGAAGCGCACTGCGGGTCCGTCGTCGACGTCGAGAAGGTGGCGACTCCGTAGACCGGCTGGTCGTACAGTTCGGAGAGCTGTTCGGCGATAACCGCGGCAGTCGGGCCACCGGTCCCGCCGCCGAGACCGGCACAGACGACGAAGGCGTCGCTCGTTGCAATCGGGGCGGTGTCGGTCGGTTCGAGGAGCTGTCGGTGTTCCCGTTTGGCGGCCTCGGCACCGCGGGCGGCGTCGCCCTCGAATCCGTCCCCGTTGGTTTCGGCCGCGCCGAACAGCACGCGCGCGTCCTCGGGAATCAGCGTTAAGGCGTCGAGGTCTGCGGCGGTCGTATCACACGCCGCCGCGCCGACGATGAAATCCGTCTTTAGCTGGCGCTCGTAGCGAAGAAGTTGCTCGACGACGTTCCCCCCTGCCTTCCCTGCTCCGAAGCAGAACACGTTCATTGATAGTCTGCTCTGTTACTCACCAAGCGAAAAAAATCCCGGTCTCCCGCGGCTGAGCGCACGGGCGTCGTTGGGGGTGTCGGTGCGTTTCGGCCGGCGTTTGGCCCGCCGTGGCCGCGCGTCTCGAACGCGCAGGGTGAACCCCCGCCCCACCTTTCACCGAGGGATGGCCGGCAGACTCACGCCGCACCGCCCGCGCCGTCCGGGTCACTCGCCGTCCCGGCAGTCTCTGCGTTCTCGCCGTGGACGAAGCGCGCCCAGACGACGAGCGCCGGCGGCAACACGACAAGCGAGGCCACGTACGAGTACAGAATCGAGACCCCGGTCAGGAGCCCGAACTGGCCGAGAATCGGTGTGATCGCGATGACGAGAACGCCGATCCCGGTCACCGTCGTCAGCATACTGCCGGTGAGCGCGCCACCGGTCCCGCGCACCGAGTCGGTCAGCGCGACGAAGACGTCCGTGCCCTCGTCGTACTCCTCGGCGAACCGGTGGACGAGGTGCGCCGAGTAGTCGATTCCGAGGCCGATACCGATAGACAGGATCGTCCCGGTCATCACGTTAAACGGGATGTCGAGATACCGCATCGTCGCGGCGATGGCGGCGACAGTCACGACGATCGGGACCAGATTCACGACGCCGAGCGAGGGCCGGCCTTCGAGCAGGGCATAGATGATGATGAGGAAGACCGCGGAGCCGCCGAGCGCGAGCACGAGGCTGATGAACGCCGACTGCGCGATGACGTCCGAGACGGCCTTCAGAATGACGACGTTGCCGGTGGCGGTCGCCTCCACGCGGTAGCGGTCCGCGACCGCGCGCGTGTCTTCGGTCACGTCGGCCTGACTGGCGTCGGATTCGACCGCGTACTCGACGCGCGCGGAGGTGTAATCGTCGGTGATGTAGTTGAGCGCCTGACCGCGCGCGGGCGAGTCGAGGAGCGCGTCGTAGATCTGCTTGAGGTTGTCGTCGGGGATGCCGTTCGCGTCGCGGTCGTTCCGAGCGACGAGCGCCGCGAACTCGGGGTCCCGCTCCGCGTAGCTCTGGATGACGGTGATGATACTCGTCTCCCGCGCGTGGCCGTCGTCGACGACGAAGCTGTCGGGTGGGCTGTTCCCGGCCCGCCAGATGGACTCTAAGGTACCACCGTCCGTGAGCGAGCCCTCTACGTACACCGTCGTGACGTCTTCTTCACCCGTCTGGAAGTTGTCTTCGAGGAAGTTCGTGGTCTCCGTCACCGTGTAGTCACGCGGTTGCAGTTGTTGGGGGAACAGTTCGAGATACTCCGGGTTGTCCTCCGGCGGGAGAAACGAGTCCTGCGTGAAGCGACTTTCGACGCCCGACCCGTAGTACCCCATCCACGCGGTACTCACGACCAGCATGACGAGGAACGCCTTCGGGGCGATACGAGCGATGTGAATCCCGACGGGGAGGACCTTCCCGAGCACCGTGTCCTCTGCACCGAGTGGCTCGGACCCGAATTCGGGGAAGCCGACCCGCTCTCGGAGGCTGTCCAGATACACCTTCGCCGCCGGCAGGAAGATGCCGAAGATGAGGAAGGTGAACACGATGCCGACGGCCGCGACGATACCGAAGTCCCGAATCGGCCCGAGGTCGCTCGACGCGTTGGCCGCGAAGCCGATTACGGTCGTTCCCGTCACGATAGTGAACGCGACGAGAAGCTGGTCAGTCGCCGTCCGCATCGACTCGTGGATGCCGAAGCCCTCGGTCCGCTCTTCGCGGTAGCGGTTGATGGCGTGGATCCCGAAGTCGATACCGACCGCGAGGAGGAGCGGCGGCACCGCAATCAGCATCTGCGAGAACGCGATTCCTGCGAGGCCCATAAACCCGAACGTCCAGAGGACGGCCATCGCGAGGGAGACGACCCCGATCAGGAGGTCGATCGGGTCGCGGTAGGCGAACACCAAGAAGAACAGAATCAGAACGACCGCCGCGGGCACGACGAGCGCGAGGGAGTCGCCGATCACCGAGTTGAACTCTTCGGAGAGGATTCCGCTCCCGAAGACCCGGATATCCCCGCCGACGGAGCCGACGATGAACTCGGCGTGACGTTGGATCTCCGTCAGCGGGCTGTCGCCGCCCGTCCCCGCCGAGTCGGACACTTCTCCGCTAAGCGAGTGAGTGACGATACCGATCGTCGCGGACGCGGACGCGGAACGCGCGTTGAAGTCCTCGCTCAGACTCGCCCGAATCGCGGGGTTCTGTTCGACGGCGACTTGGACTGCGCGGTCGATCTCCGTCGGCGTCGCCTGTTCGACGGCGTCGATCTCTTCAGCGAGCGTCGTGGCCGATGGGTCTATGACTCTGGCGACGGCCCGGGCGACGCTCGTCGTCTGTACGACCGACAGCTCGGGATTCGCTTGCAACCGCTGTTGCGCCCTGAGCATCCGAAGTAGCTCGGGCTTCGACAGGACGTTCGTCCCCGATTGGATGAGCTGTGTCGTGCCGGTGTCTTCTTCGAACGTCACCCGCTCGAAGTTGTCGTTGACCTCTTCGAACGCCTGATACGCGGGGACGTCTTCAGTAAACTGACTGGTTCCAGACGAGGTTCCAGACTGTCCGAGCCCGGCGGAAAACCCCGCCGAAAGCAGTAGGAACGCGAGGAGTACTGTCTTCGGCTGGTCGACTATCCAACCGTCGACAACGTCGATGTAGTGCTGGTAATCGATCTGGAAGTCCATTAGTTACTCGTCCGTGTTGAAGCGCCGCCAGCCGAACACACCGAGCACGCCGATAACGACGACCGCACCGACGATCAGCCCGATCGGGAGGCCGCCGCCCTGTGACTCGATTACTTCGATGGGCACGGTGTACGTTTGCGACACTTCCGTGTCTCCGTCCGGCATCTCGTACTGGAAGTCGAAGGAGACCGGATAGCGCTTCGGCAACGCGCCGGCCCCGGCGCTCAGCGCAATGGTGAACTCTTCGGATTCGCCCGGCTGGAGTTCGCCGATGATGCCCTCGTCGTTGTCACTACTGAGGGGGTCGCGGACGAACGCTTTCGCTTCGATGTTTCTGAGCGGCTCGTCGCCGTTGTTAGTGACCCGCACGCGGAGTGCGGTGTCACTACCTGCTTCGATCGTGTCGTTGACCACCTCGACGACGAAGCGGTCCCGGTGCGGCGCGATTTCGGCGTTGGTCGTGAGCCCGTCGCTGACTCGGATGTTCCCACGGCTGTTGCGGTACTCCACCGTGAGGTTGAGCTGTTGGACGTTCGCGCTCGCGGCGTCGCTAACGCCGACCTCGTACTCGAACGTGGCACTGTCGCCCGGTTCGAGGTCCGGGAGCGCGTATTCGGACGTCTCGACGTTGATGTTCGGGTTGCTCGACCTGAGCCGGAGCACGGGGTCGTCGACGCGTTTCGGCCCGTTGTTGACGACCGTCCCCGAGACCGTTCCGTCCGCGCCGACACGGAGGTTCGTAGAGACGTTTTCGAGGGCGAAGCTCTGTTCTTCAGCGGGGGTGACGCCGATGTTCATCGTTCGCGACGTTCGAGCGATGCCGTCCGTATCGGTGTAGTCGACGTCGAGATTAACGGTGTAGCCGCGAACCGTTGCGTCTTCGGCGAGCGAAACGGTGTAATTGACCGTCCGACGCTCGCCGACGGCCCAGCGGCCGACCTGCGCGGTCGAACTCGCCGAGGCCGTCCCGAACACGAGTTCGTCGCTCCGCGAGGTCGCCGTGACGCTCGCTTCGGTCGCGGCTCGGGTGCCGGTGTTTTCGATCGTCACGGAGAGGTCGCCAGTGTTCCCGACCTGCGCGGTCGACGACGTCTCGACGACTTCGAACCGTGGCTGATCGCGGACGCGAACCGTCACGTAGTGGGTTCTCGTTCGCGTGTTGTCCGTGTACTCGGCACCCGACGGGTCGTAATCGACGAGTCGGGTGTACGTGTACGACACCTCGATCGGAATCCGATACGTTCCGGGGGTCGCATTCTCGGAGACCGTGATATCGATCGGCGCAAGGTCGACCGTGCCCGTCGGGACGTTTCCGGCCCCGATAGTGCCGGTGTTAATCTCGATGGGCGCGTCTCCCGACTTCGCTTCGACCGTGACGCCGCGGGCAGTCGTCACGCGGCTCTCGTAGCGTTCGGGACCCGATTGGTCGATCTGGCCGTTGTTTCGGAGTGTGAGCCTGAGCTCCGACTGCGTTCCGGGCTCGAACTCGCTTGTCGAGGTGAACACGTCGATGTCGGGCGACCCGTACACTTGCCCCGAACTCGCGGTCTGGGCGACGACTGGGGTGACCATCGAGGTAGTCAGCACGGAGACGAGACAGAGAGTCAGAAGCGTAGAACGGAGTGTGTCTCTGAACATCAGTACGTTTCAGACGTGTAGGGGAGGGCACTGAGTGGACAAGACGACCGAGGCAACACCTGTGTATACATCTCTACTAACAGTAGCGACACACAACTAATATCTTTTGTGGACACTGGTCGGTGAATCAACAGAAAACCAGTCATTTGACGAGTGAAACCACGTCAAACGGACGGTTATCGGGGCTAGTGACGGGCGGTGACAGCACGCAACCCAAAACTGGTCTCTCAACTGATGTGCAAGCTACCTACAGGCGTTTGAGGATAGTGACTGTGACAGAAAGTACTTACTGCCAGACCAGATAGTCTGGGGTATGAGTCCACGGACCCGCTCGATACGAACATTATCTGTTATCTTCTTGTTGATTCTCGGGCTGACGGCGATTCCGGGCGGCGCAATGGCTGTGCACGCGTCGGACCCGACAGACGAAACGGTGCGGTTCGCCGACGCCCAGCGGGTTGAGCAGCAAGGCGACTTCGTAAAACGCACGCTGGTCCTCAACAACACCGACGAGGCTAGACTCCAAATCTCATCTGCGGAAGGCGACTTCTCGGCGACAGTCTTAGCGACCGACGGCTCTGGCGACGGCGTTGTCACCGTGGTGTTCGACACGGCGAACGCGAACGACCCCGACACCGCATTCCGGACGGCGGACGCAAACGATACTGTCTCCGTCCTCACGCGCCCGAACGCGGCCGCCCCTGAAGCACTTCCGACCGGCCGGTACAACGTAATCGCCTCCGCCGGCCAGACCCGGATTGCGGACCGTCTCTGGATTGAGCCCCCATCGGTCCGAGGGAGCGCGGCGTGTTCGGTACCAGCCACCCAGCAGCCCAGTGCCGTCGACTGTGCTGACCGATCGCGCGGGAGTGGGTCCGCTCCCGTCGTCGCGGTCGGTGACGACGCAGTCGTGCAGTACCACGTGAGTGGGCTCGAAAGCGCCGTTCAGCGGCCCGCTCCGGGCACGCAGTCGGTGTTCGCGCGGAACGCGTCCACGGGCGCGCACACGACACACGTTGTACAGTGGTCGCCACAGACGGATGTCCGTACGAGCCAAACGCTCCGAATCAACTACCGCGAGGGGACGTCGCCGTCCCTCCACAGCTCGCAGCTGATCGAGCACATCGGAATTGATACGGATGCCGACGGTGAGATCGACCGGTCGCTCAGAACTGCCGTCAATCGATATCAGGTCACATCCAGTGGCGGGCTGACAGTCGCATTCGACGAGCCGATCTCGGTCGCGGATAACGAGACGCTGCTGTTCGAATACCACGTTGTCAACCCCCGTACGGAGGGAACGGGCGCTGTTTCGGTGTCGTTCGGAGGGGAGACCGCCCAGAGCCGTCTCGAATACGCGTCGAGTCCCCTCGGTAACGTGGGCCCCGGCGTCGATCTCCGCGTCGAGAGTTCCGAGATGGACTTCGTCTCCCCGCAGACGGTGTTCGATGTCGCATACGACGCGGAGACTGACACGCTCAACGTCGTCGCTGACTCCACGCGCTTGGAAACCGGGACGTACAACGTGTCCGTCGTGGTCGACAGCGAGATCCACGCCGATGGGGAGCGGGTCGTACTGACCGAGTCGTTCACGGTCGCCGAACCGTCGGTGGACAATCTCACGGCGACCATGTCCGGCACGAAGCTTAACGTCTCGGCACGGACCAACCTCGCCCCACAGACCAAGATGGACATCGACCTCACGATGTCACAGGAGGGCACCACCTATTTCTCCCGGTGTCTGACGACCGTCGGCCAGAACGGTGTCATCGCCTGTGACTTCGCGCCGCCAAGAACCGGGGCCGCGAACGTCTCGATTAGCTACAACGACACCATCGTCGCGGGGCCGAAAGAGATAGAAATCGAATCGAACGTGACCACTCGCGAATAACGACTACGTGGCACTGCCGCCGACTCGCGACTGAAGTCATGACTTGTCCGCGGACTCCCGGTCTGCCCGTCTCGGCGGTTGTGGTCTCTGTCCTTGCGTCTTGTTGGCCTGTCGAGGATGAGGTAGCCATCGTCGTCGTGACTGTTCTCGTCGTGTCGTTGTTGGTGGCTTGATTGGTTCGATACTCCGCTGGAGCTCGTTTTTTCGGTCGTCTGCCTCCGAGAGTTGGCCGGCACCGTTCGCCTAACCTCCAACGTTGTCACGTGTGGGCGGGGATTACGTCCGGACACCAACTGCGAGACGGCAACGGGGACAGGACCGAACATGCAACAGAAACAGAAAGCATTTACCAAGGCCGCTTATATGGTTCTACCGTACCCCTGCCCATCCCCCGCTAGTAGGGATCCGCGTTATAGCGAAACTGCGCGGAAAATACTGGCGCTACAAGTACACTATGACAACGATCAAAAATCAAACGCGTGCGATACTTCTCGCCGCGCTGATGGTAACCTCCGTCTTTGCGGGAGCCATCGCGTTTACGGGAAGTGCCGCCGCGGAGCGTGGAGATCTCGACGCAGACAACGAAACGTTCAACAAGACAATCGAATCCGGAGACCGTGTCTTCCTCGGTGAGGACATTAACACCTCTGCCGGATTCGCAGAGAACAACTCGATTCTGACGGGTGTCGCAGGCAGCGCAGAAGGTGTCACCCTGGATCTGAACTCACCCATCCCACAGAGTTCGGATGCCCAGCCAGTTGGTGCGTACACTACTAATGGTTCGAGCAGTGCCCCCGGTGTCACGGTTCTCGCGCCGCGCATCACTTCCAGCGAAATCCTGACGGCCAGTGGTGGCGACGTCACCGGCTCCGCCCTCAGCTCGGGCGACGCTGGCGAACTCTACGTCCGCGCTAACTACAACTTCGAAGACGCCGAGAAGGTCACAGTTACCGTTGAAGACCCAAGTGGGACGGACATCTCCAACGAGGTTGTTCAGGGTAGCGACGTGATCGACGACGGAACGGCTGATGCTGACGACGACGCACAGGTCGGTGCCGAGCTCGACATGTCCGGTCAGGACGCCGGCGAGTACACGATTATCGTCGAAGGCGCTGAGGACCTCGACTTCGGTGAGGCCTCCGAGACGCTGACCCTCACGATCTCGTCGCAGGACGAGGTCGGCATCGAACTCGACAGCGAGTCCGTGACGCAGGGTACTGACGTTCAGTACACCGTCACGAACGGTATCGACGGCAACGAACACGTTGTCGCTATCGACACCAACGACCTCCGTGACAGCGATGTCACGACTGCCCAGGCAGAGGGCGTCTTCCGTAACATCGGCGACACCTCGGAAGTCGGCATTGCGAACGCAGATACGTCGGAAAACGCGACGGCTGACAACGCGACTATCGCGTACGCGGTCGTTGAAATCGACGGCGCGAGTGCCGTTGGTGGCATCGAAACACAGTATCTTGACGACAGCGACATCGACATCGAAGTGTACGACGTTGGCGTGAACGCCACCGAGGCTGCCAGCGGCGACTTCGATTCGGTGAACGACATCACGCTCACCGTCGAAGAGGGCGGCGCGACGCTCTCGAACCCGACCGGCCAGTACGTTGTCGGCTCGGAAGTTGATATTAACGGGACGGCTACCAGCTCCGACGACGTCGCAATCTACGTCCGCGACGATGGCGACTGGGAGCTCCTCGAAATCGACGGCGGCGACAACACGATTAGCGTCGACTCTGACGACACGTTCGAAGAAGAAGACGTTCAGCTCTCGTCCGCTAACAACATCCTGTCGCTGACGGGTACCTACCGCATCGGCGTCATTGACGCGGAAGACGCCGACATTGACTCGCCTAGCGGCGTTGATTCCACTCTCACGACGTCGGAGTTCACGAGTGGTGTGAGCAGCAGTAACTCGATCCGTGTAACCGATCAGGCTCTCTCGGGTCAGTTCACTACGATCAACGGCCAGGTTGCCACTACGGACGGAACCGTTGACGTTAACGGTTCTGCCTCTGGCGCTGACTCCGTCCTCGTCATCTTTGTTGACGAGCGCGGATCCGTTGGATACCAGCGAGTGAGTGTAGACAGCGATAGTACCTTCGAGGAGGATGACCTGAACATCGATGACGTTGATGGTGATTCCCTCGCACAGGGTCAGATCACTGCCCACATCCTCTCGGTTGGTCGTGACAGTAACGTTGGTGACGGCTCGCTGCCCTCCGAGTCCTCGGGGGCAAACCTTGATGATCTGGAGAGCTATCTCGCCACCCTTGACGGCGGTACTAACAGCGGTGAACAGGTCAACGAACTCATCGCCTCCGAAACGGTTGACGAGACGGCGAGCGACGACCTGATCGTCACCGAGACGTTCCGTCTGGCCGAGTCCTCGACGTCCATCGACTCGATCTACCCGGACGCCGCTGAAGCGGCTGGCATCAACCCGGTCGCAACCGGTGAAACGATGGTCATCGCTGGCTCGACGAACCTCAAGCCCGACGACAACACCGTCAGTGTCGAAGTGACGAGTGAAGACGGTACGTCCGTCGCACTCGAAGACACTGATTCGTGGGAGAACGACGGCATGTGGATGGTCGAAGTTGACACCACTGACTTCGAGACTGGCACGTACACCGTGGAAGCCGACGACGGCGACAGCACGGACACCGTGAACGTCGAAGTCGTCTCCGAGCGTGAGGACACCACGACGACGTCCTCTGAGGAGACCGAGACGACGACGACCACGGAAGAACCCACGGAAACGACCACGACCGCAGAGCCGACTGAGACCACCGAAGAGCCGACTGAGGAGACCACCACGTCCTCCAACACGCCCGGCTTCGGTATCGCAGTCGCTCTCGTCGCACTCGTCGGCGCGGCCCTTCTCGCACTCCGCCGCGAGAACTAACGCCGCCGCCCCTCCTCGTCACTCCGACGAGGACGTGACGACAGCAGACGAGTAACCAACCGGATTCGTTCCGGTCTTTTTATTTTATCCCACCAACCCGAAGAGACACTTCTGACGAGCAGGAGTCGCCACCGACGGCACCGAGGTGGAGACCGTAGTCTCAAAGCCGGTTCTGAACGGGTAGCTGGTGTGTTCGTCGCACCTGTCTGGAAGGCGTGTCGTAGCACATCGCACGCCCAGTAGTCGCGAATTCTGGGTCGCAGTCAGAACTCGGAGACTGTTCACGACACTGTCAAACAGCGAACGGCGTCAGCGGTAAGCGAGTCGGCAGGATGGACAGTCGGTTCTCACTCGGGAACGGGGAGACTGCTCGTGAGGAGCTGTGAGAACGCCTCGGCGAACGTCGTGTTTGCGCTCCAAATCGCGATTTCGGGTGCCGATCGGTTGCTACGGACACTCAGCAGGAAGCTATCCGAATCGACGAGTAACAGCCGAACTGCGTGGTCACCTTTGGCCTGTTGCGGTGGGATCGACACGACGGACACACACTCGTTCTCTCGCCACTGGTCCGAAATCTCTTGGTCACTATCCTGAAGCAGGTGTACCGAGACATCGCGTGAACAGCACGAGCGGACTGTACTCAGGAGTTCGGCATCCGGATGCCCGAGGCTCTTGGCACCGTAGATCACTCGCGTTTCGGCTTCGTCGATGAGTTGACTGGCCCGGCCGATAATCGCCGGCGTGCCCGTGATCGTCCACACGTCTTCATTCTGTTCGGCCGCCGGAGCGGTCTGTCGTTCGAGCGTCTTGAGCCGATCGAACGCCGTGTCACGCTTGGATTCGAATTCGCGACTGAGTTGGGACTCGACCTCGGACAGCGATATCGGTTGGAACACCTGTGGGTTCGCCTGTTGGACGCTAATGAACCCTCGCGACTGCAGCTCTTTGGCCGTCGTATACACCTGTGACCGCGGGACGTCCGACGTCTTCGCAACCTCGCGCGCCGTTCCCTCGCCGAGTTCGATCAGTGCGGTAAACACCCGGGCTTCATACGTAGACAGACCGAGCTCGATGAGCGCATCGATCGCTTCGCTGTTGTCCATGGCTAGAGTTCCTCTCGGAGAGTGGTAGCGGTTTGGGTATTTGTCTCTCTTGATTCCGCTCTTTCGTTACGGGGACACCCACATGGATGCGGAAGAGGCTTCGCTTGCGAGAGGGACCTAGTACGTCATCTCAGGTCGTTCAATCGTCCCTCGACAGAGCGAGAATTCCCCGAGAGGCGGCTTGAGACCGAAATAGATTAGTATCGATGGATTTGAGAGTAAGAAAGGTTGGCGTCAAGCCAGCCTCTGTATGGGCAGTCATCGGATCGACCCAACTAGTCGTGTTAGTGGCCAGTTGTTTGATGGCTGAAATGCGAGTAATCTACACCAATTTGCTTACTCGTAACGACAGGCCAGTACCACTCCATCTTGGGTCGGCGGCTCCCGATTCGGGACCGTATTGCCCCGTATCCTTGGAGCCATCTCGGTTAGTCCTCCTCTGAATTTCAACGATGATAGTTGGGTCTGTAGATTTATCTTCGAAACGCCCACTGGCTAGTGTATTCGAACATGGACTCCAAGCACGTGGGTTGGGCGGCCGCAGTTCTACTGATACTCTCTTTTACTGCAGGAGTAACCGCCGCGGCGGAGCCATCGACGACAACTGGAGACGTGGCTATCGATGTTTCGGACACACACCAGCAGGTCGAACGGAACAATTCGACCGACCGTTCAGAGCCGAGTCTGACGCTGGTTATCGAAAACCGGACTGTAGCCGACGGGGACACGGTTACGACCGGCGACAACCCCGAACTCACGGTTCGAGCGAACGGTTCGGCGGCAATCGAACTGCTCGTCGTCCGCGTGGACGGAGACAGCCGACGGATATATACGCCGAACAGCACCGCGGTCCAGGAAACGGCAACGCTCGATGTGACCGCTGGCGAGCACGCGCTGGAGGTTCTCGTAAAGGAGGGCGGGAGAACCACGACCCACAGGGCAACGATAATCGAGGATTCGATCGCCCCGGCGTTGGTGTTCACGTCGCCGTTCCGGACGGGCAACACCAGTATCTACGAAACCCCCGAGAACAACTATACGATCAATCGGTCTCGAATCAGCCTCGACGGGACGCTCTACGACCACTCGGACGTCGAGCAGGTGTCGATCGAACTGCGCTATCACGGCCAGGGTATCGATACTCCCTGGGGATTCCGAAAACGGGTCGTGATCGACGATCCGAACACGTCGATTTCGAAACCGCTTCGGCTGGGGCCGTTCGACGACAGCGTGGGCGCTGGCCAAAACAGTCTCAAGATTACGGTGCTCGATTCGCGCGGCCACCGCCGTCAATACGATGTCGACATCTACGTCAAAGACGAGACGCCGCCGTCGATTGAGATACTCAACCAGAGCCTCGTCAAAACACGCTCGGCGGTTCGGTTGACGATTCGGGTGACGGATGCGGTCGGCATCCGTTCGGTCGGTGTTCGTCGCGGCTCTGCGGACGGGTCGGGATTGAACTACGAGATTCAGCCGAAGCCAATCGGCGCGCGGCCAATCGAACACACGTTCACGAAGACGGTCCCGCTCGTGGGGGACAGTCGAAACATAACCATCGTTGCGGACGACGGCACCGGCAACGCGACGACACGCGAACTTGAGGTGAACGTCACGCAGCTCGTGCGACCGGCGATCGAACTCCAGCCGGACACGATTGCGGTCAGCGATGACCGGGTCCACGTCGAAGGTCGCGTGTACGATGGCCGCGTTACCAGCGTGTACGCCGAGACGGTCGGACCGACCGGCGACACCATCGATTTAGCGCAGATTTACGGTGGGGGCGTGACCAGCGACGTTAGCATCAACGAAACGCTTCAACTGGACGGGTACCCGGCGCGTGTTCGGGTCCGTGTGACCGATTCGACCGGGAGAGAGCATATCGAGACGGTTCAGGTCGCACCACCGAACGCAACGGCCGACGAACCGAACGCGTCGACACCGACTCCAGCCGGCTCGGTGCGAACGAACACGCCGTTACCCAGCGTCCCCTCGGAGTCCTCGTCTGGCGGACTCATCGGCACACTCGTCGAGGCGGTCAGAAACCTGATTTCGACAGTTACGCGGGGCGAGTCTCTCGGGGCGTGACCCGAGCGAGTATCGCCGATGCGCCGTGGGGACTGGCGTTGCTCACACCGTTTTTGCCTCCGAGAGTCGGTCTCCGACCCCAACGGTGGACCCCTCGCGCGTTAGCGCGGGGGACGTACAGAAAATCGGGTGGCGGTCACCCGCCGGAGGAGCGGATGGCGGTCACGCGCTCGGCGATCGAGTCCAAGAGGACGAGCGTCGGGGGGAGCGTCGCCAGCGACGCGATGAGCGTCAGGAACACGACGCCGACGGTCAGGAACCCGAACCCGCTGAGAATCGGGAACGGCGACAACACCAGCGCCGAAAAGCCGAACACCGTCGTCATGCCCGACACGCTGATTGCCTTCCCGACCCGCGTGGCCGCCGTTTGGACGGCGTCGAGTCGACTGACGCCCGCCTGCTGTTTCTCTTGGTAGTATCGGTCCATCACGATGATGGTGTACTCCGCACCGATGCCGACAGTCATCGCCCCGAGACTCGCACCGAGTGGCGAAACCGGGATGTTCAGCAGATACATATAGATGTTCTGCCAGCCGATGACGAACACCATCGGGATGAGCGGCGCGACGGCCTTCACCAGATTGCGATAGTACAGGAGGAGCAGGACGAACACGAACAGGACTCCCAGTCCGGTCGTCACGTTTCGTGAGTTGATCTGCTCCACGATGGAGGGCGTCGCAATCGCGGCAGTTCCCGTGATGTCCGCCGTCACTCCGGGCGGCGGGCTACTGTACGCGATCGACTCGCGCGTGTTCTCAAGGAACGAGAGGGCCTGCTGGGTGGTCATATCCTGTTCGGAGTAGACCATGATGTGCGCACGCCCATCGTTGTAATACTGGAGTTTCTGTCTCTCGGGGATGGTTTCGAGCACGCGCTTGACGCCACTCTCGGTTTGGGGGATTTGGCCCCCGTTGTACTGTTTAATCAGCGTCGCTGGCGAATCGACGCCTTGTACCAGTGGGGTCTGTGTTGCGACGTGCTCGAAGTCAAGCATCCACTGCAATGTTGTCGGGTGTTTGAGATTCGTCCCGGTCACGAGCACGTCGTAACTCGTGCTCGAACCGCCCCCGGCAACAGAGCGGAACTGCTGGAGGTCGGTGTACGCGGGGAGGTCCTGCGGGATGAACCCTTCCGTATCCGCGAGCGTGTCGAGTGACCCGCCAGCCTGAAAGCCCACGAGAGCGATCAGCAGCGCGATGCTGAGGACGAGCACTGGATGACTCGCGAGTGTCCGCGCCGAACGGCCGAGCAGTTCTCCAACGAGGCCGACGCGATCTGAGTCGCCTTGGGACTGCGACGCTGTGGCCGTCGTCGGAGCGTCGTCTTCGGTCGGCGTTTCGTCCGTCGAGTCGCCCCGCCGGCGAACCCAGAGGGTGAGAAGCGGGAGGAGAACGAGAATCCCCGCGACGAAGGTGAGAAGCACGCCGAAGATCGAGGTCTGGGCGAACCAGATAATCGACGGCGACGACGTCGACACCCACGTCGCTCCGAACCCCAGGGCGGCGGCGAGCATAGCGACGAAGACCGGTGGACCGATCCCGCCAAGCGCTTGCGGAAGCGCCTCGCGCGGCGGATGGTTCTCCAGTTCCTCCTCGTACCGCTCGTGGAACTGGACGGAGTAGTCGATGCCCAGCCCGATCAAGATGGGGAAGACCGCGCTGGTCATCGTCGAGTTGGGGACTCCAGCGTACCCGATCGCCCCAAAGGTGTAGATGACGCCGACGAAGACGGCGACAATCGGGAGGAGACGAAGGCGGACGCCGCGGAACAGGAAGAACAGCGCCAGGACCATGAGCCCGATCGCGAGACCGAGCAACTGCTGTGTACTCTGCTGAATGAGCGTCGAGAGCTGTGCAGAGAACGCGGCACTGCCAGTGACGGTTACTGTCGTTCCGGCGGGGAACTCCGCCCAGTCAGTCGCTTCTACGGCCTGCGTGTAGATGGGCCGTTCGTCCTGCTGAGAGAGCCCCGTATCGAAGACGATCTGGACGACCGTGTAGTCCGGTGACCCGATAACGCTTCGAATCTTCGCCTCCGAGTCGGGGATTCGACCGTACTCTTGGCGGACCTGATCTGCCGGACTCGTTACGGTATGGACGTTCGCCTTCGTCGACATCTGCCGGTCGACGCGGTCGATCGCGTGGAGTGTCTGCGGTTCCGAAATATCACCCCGTACGAGAACGGCAATGCTGCCTCGGTCAAACGATTCCGTAAACGCGTCGAACGTTGGGTTGTCCGCAACGAACGCAGCGTCGCCAGTGACGCTCGTGATCTGCGCAGCACCGCCGAACGCGGTGAAGATCAGCAGGACTGCGAGGAGCAGCACTGCGACCGGCCGCTGTTGGACCTGTCTTCCGACCGTGCTGAATACCTCGCGTAGCTTATCCATGGTTACTCCTTGTCCCGTCCATAATCCGTCATCGACGGCGGTAGACGACGGCTATCGCTCCAATCCCGAGGAGTGCGAGAACACCGATGACCGACATCGGAATCGGGAGTCCACCGCTCGACGGGGACAGGGCAATGCCGACCGGCAGGCCGTCAGTGTATTTCGTGTCGCCGTCGGCCTCGTCGTACCGGACCTCGACCGAGGCGTCGTAGGCTTTGACGATCGCTTCCGAACCGGCGCTGATGGTGAACGTCGCCGTCTTCGTTTCTCCCGGTTGCATCTCGCCGAGATACGCGCCGTCGTCGGACGTCGAAATCGGGTCGCTCACGAAGAGCTTGGCGTTGGCCGCCGAGACCGGCTCTTCACCGTTGTACTGCACCTCGACGTCAACCGTCTTCGTCGTCCCCGGCGAGACGCTCGTGCTGACGTTCACGACCGAAAACGGGTCCTGTTCCGCCCCGATCGATATCGACTTGCGAATCGGCGAGGACGTCCTCACGTCGCCGTCTTGGTTCTCGTATTCGACGATGAACGGGAACGTGTTCGTCCCCGGCTCGGCGCTCGCCGGAATCGAGACGGTAAAGGAGACCGGTTGGGACTCGCCCGGTTCGAGGTCACCGATCGCGGACTCGCCGTTCGTCGGCGTCACAACGGCCGTGTTGCCGATACGGACGGCGACGTTGCTCACGGACCCACCGCCCGTGTTCACGACCTGTGCGTCGATCTTCGCCTCGCCTTCGTCGACTCTGAAGCGTTTCGTTTCGATGTCTCTGATCTCGAACGTCCGCTCGGGTTTGACCGTGACTCCGGTCGTCAGCGTATCCGAGGTCTCGGTAACACCGTTTTGGTTCTCGTACGACACGGCGAGGTTGATGGGGTACGACCCGGCTTGGGTTTCTGCCGCCGCACCGACTTGGACAGAGAGGTTCGTCCGCTCACCCGGCTGAAGCGACGGGACGTACAGGCTCGTCGACGACTGCGGGTTCTGCGTCGTTCCGAAGAAAACCGTCGGCGACTGCGTCGTGACCTGGACCGAAGACGACGTGGCGGTTCGCGTCCCCGTGTTTTCGAGCGTGAACGAGAGCCGGCCGGTGTCACCGGCGAACACCGCGTTATTCTCGTCGTTCACGACCTCGAACTGCGGACGGTCTTCGACCTCGACCGTCACCGACTTCTTTTTCGTGACCGTCCGCCACACGTATTCCGGGCCGTCGACGTCGCCGTACGTGACCATCCGGACGTACTTGTACTGTACCTCGACGGGAATCTCGTAGGTCCCCGGCTCGGCGGCACCGATTTCGACGTTGAAATCGAATCGAGCGGTTCCCGAATCCGGGATTGCGCCCGCCGTCACGGTCCCCGTTTTCACGTCGATCGGCGCGTCGATCTGGTCTTCGAGAACCTCCATCTGGACGCTCTGTGCGGTCTGAACCTCCTGTTCGTACTGCGCTGGCCCACCCTGTTCGAGCCGTCCGTTGTTACTTGCGACGATCGACAGCGTCGCGGACTCACTCGACCGGTAGGTGTTGTCCGACACGCTCAGCGAGAGCTCCGGATTGCCGTACACCGAACTCTCGGCCGACACGGGAACTGCCGCGATTGACGTTACTACTAGCACACAAAGGAGTATCGCTGATTTGTTCCGTACCATCTTGGTGATCTGTGTTAGTTGTCTAACTGCTGGCTCGTCGGTCGACCGACCGAGTCCTCACTGTCTCCGACGTTCGACTTCACATCTGAGACGTGATTCGTTGAGGTGTAAAACTCTATCGAACGGTCGTTCTATAAGATTTATTTTGTATATTCGAATACATTAATCGTCGAGGTAGCGGTCTCGACCTCGGGCCGGCGACGGATACTCGGGGAAGGGAAAACTAAATCCGTATCCTGACCTATCAGGGTGTAAGACAAACGTGGTGACTAACAAACTGATCCCGTGGGCTGTGGCGCTCGCTGTCGTCTGTACGCTTTTCGCCCCCATGTTGAGCGCGTCGGCCATGGCGGCACCCTCTGGGGTCACGTTCGTCGAATCACCGATCCAGTCCGACACGACGTGGACCGAAGACGGCGGTCCCTATCGCCTCATCCGGAATGTCGCTGTCGAGCCCGGCGCGACGCTGACTATCCGCCCCGGGACGGAGGTCCAACTCGCGGAGGGCGTCTCGCTCACGGTCCGGGGGTCGTTGCGCGCGACCGGCACCGAAACGCGGCCCGTGCTGATTACGCAGAGTGCGGCCTCCGGGCGGGACCTCAGATGGGAGACGATTCGCTACAACGGCTCCGAGTCGTCGACGCTCTCGTTGCGAAATACCACGTTACGAGGCGGTCGAAGCGGGATTACGACCACGAGCGGGGAGGGGGCAGTCGCCGTCACCGACTCGCGTCTGCAAAACTTCTCTGTGGCCGGGCTCTCCGCGAACGGCACGACGACGCCCCCGGTGACGATAACGCGGTCGACGCTTTCCGAAATCGGCGGCCACGCGATTCGCGCGAGCCCGTCGATCGGGGCCGTCGAAGAGGTCGAACTCGACTCGACGGACCGACGCCGGAACCGGACCGCACGGCACACGCTCAGGCTCGCCCCCGGCGTCGGCGTCTCGATGGAGACGATTCGCTTGCGGTATCCGACCGAGCGGTCGGTGGCCGACATCGAGACTGGGTCGCTTCGTCGCATCGGCCTCGATACCGACAACGACGGAGATATCGACCAGTCGTTCGACGACGACGTTTCGGACGTGTCGGTCAGCGGGCGTCACGTCGAAATCTCGCTATCGCACTCGACGTACGTATCGAGTCGGGACCGACTCATCGTCGAGTACGATGGGGTCGTGAACCCGCGGACGCGCGGGGTGTACCCGGTCGGGGTCAGCCTGCTCGAACGCCGGGTTCCGCAGTTGTCCGACGGGGTCCACGCGATGTACGTCGTCGGAGCGGAGACGACGCCGTACGCGTACGCGCCGCCGACCGACCTCACACGCGTCCGGGGAATCACCGTCAGCGACTCCGAGTTCGAGGATATCGATGGCGCGGGGCTGTTCGCCGACGCGGATATCGCGACCGGCATCCGGGTCAGCGACAGTCGGTTCACCGACGTGCGGGGAGACGGCGTGGCGATACGGGCCGCCCAGAGCGAAGGCAGTTTCCGAGGTAACAGCTTGCACGCCGGCGACGCGGGAATCCACGTCGAGACGCGGACGCAGACGACGCTGGTCGCAAACGAAAACCGGATTTCGGAGTCGGAGACCGGGATTCGCGTTCGGCAGTCCGAGCGGCGTGACCGTGGCGTCACGCGAGTGACGCTTCGCGGGAACGAGTTGGTCGACAACGACCGCAACGGGCTCGAAATCCAGTCCGAAACGAGCGAGGGCGAACTGTGGCTCACGGACAACGTCATCAGCGAAAACGGAGAACACGGGGTCGCGCTCTCCAACTGGGCGATCAGGAACGGTCGGGTGACCGGGAACCGAGTTCTCAACAACGGTGAGGACGGAGTCGCGGTCAACAGCCACGTGGTCCGAAACGTCACGCTGTCACGAAACCGAATCGCCGAGAACGGCGGCGACGGTCTCGACGTGTTCGTGCGCGCATTGGCCCGTGATTTCGTCGCGACCAACAACACGATTGTCGACAACCGCGGCCACGCGCTGACGGTGCGCTCGGACCTCCTCGTGCACCGCGTTACCGTCGCGGGGAACCGCCTCGCGAACAACGGCGGTGCCGGGGTTCTCGTTTCCAGTCCGCTCACCCACAGCGGCCAACTCACCGTGTCGGACAACGTCATCGCCGCGAACGGCTACGGGCTCGTGTCCCGCGGCACCCTGAACGCGACGGTTCGGAACAACGACATCGTGTTCAACACGAATACGCACGTCCGACCGCCAGCACTCGACGGCGTCGCCCCCGGAACCGGGCTCTACGTCGCCGAGGGGTCCCGCGGTGCGATTCTCGACCAGAGCGACGTCGACGCCCCGTTCGAGGAGCTCGTTGCGAACCCGCAACTCCGGCAACAGATCGAAATCGCGACGCTCTGGGACGATACGGTCGCCGTCCTTCGCACCGACGGCGTGAGCCACACCCGGTCGACGGCCGAGGGCGCGGTCGATATCCGCCGTGTCGACGACTCACTGCCGACGGGTATCGAGCTCTCGTACGGCGAGGCGGACGCCGACCGCTACCGAATCGCTAACAACGACGTCTACGGCCACGACACCGGGATGGATATCAACATCTCCCGGCTCGTCACGGCGAACGCGACGGCGCGAATCGTCACCGACTCGATACGGACCGTCAACGCGGAGTCGAACTACTGGGGGGCCGCGAGCGGGCCGTATCACTCCTCTATCCTGCCGGAAGGCGACGGCGACGAAATCACGATTACCAACGGCTGGGTCGACTTCATCCCGGTCGCGGACGCCCCGATCGGGCAACGGTACCGACGGCCGACCCCGCGGCTCAGTACGCCGTCGACTGCGGTCGCGGGGAGTCAAATCCAGCTCTCGGGGGCCGAAAGCGCGGCGGAGACCGGCTCGGTCTCGGAGTACCATTTCGTCGTTAACGGGACGAGCCACACGACGCGGGAGCGCGCCGGACTCAGCCTCCGCATGCCGAACGAGACGCTTACGGTCGCACTCAGCGTCGAAGACGGCCTCGGAATCGACAGCAACGAATCCGCGACGGCACGGATTCGCCCGGTACCGGCGACCGGCTCGGAGTCAGCGGATTCCACCGAGACCGCCGCGGCCCTGACCGAGCCTGAACCGGGGGCGGCCTCCGGGTCCGGCCTGCTCTCCGCGTGGGGCCTCCTCGGCGGTGGCTGTTTCCTGTCCGCGCTCTTCTTCGGCGGGTACGGAATGGTTCGGACGGTTCGAAGCCAACCCGTTCCCCTGCGCGGATTGTTCGTCCAGCTACTCGCCGGGGTCGGGATTCTGGTCTGGCTCGTCGCCGGAGTCGTCGGGTCGACACGGCTCGTTTTCGTTGCCGGCGTCGCCGGCGCGCTTTGGGTCGGACTCACCGCCATCGCGTATCTCGTCGCGACTCGGACCTGACGCCTCGTCGGGGCGTCTGTTCGAGCGTCCGGCTTTTTCCCGAGACGTCGGCGGCGTGTTGAAACCGACAAACGGGTATCAGATTCACCGACTGCGACGGTATCTATGGGTGATTTGGGTCTAAGTAGTGAAAAGACTCATTTATTCTTGGCTCGCTGATTTGTTCTGTAGAAATGGAGCGACGCAACCAGATGGTCCCACTGATCGATCGGCCCTCCAAGAAGCAGACACCGCTGACGCGGTCGGTTCGGCCCGGCAGGCGAACCGACGGCGGGCGAACCGACGGCGGGCGTCAACCGAGTGTGGCGTTCGGGTCGGGCGCATGACGCGGAGTCGCGGTGTTCGGCCCGCTGTCGCGGGTGCAGTCGCGCTGGTTGCCGTCACGAGCGTGCTCGTCGCGGGCCTCCCGGCGGTGAGCGCGCAGTCGGGGCAAATCGTGGTCAACTCGACGACAGTCGAGCCGAGTGAGCCGTACGTCGGCGAGTCGGTCACGGTTCGTGCGACCGTCTCGAACTTCGAGAGCAGTTCCGGCGGCGTGGACCTCAAAGAGATCACGCTCCGTTCGGGCGGGAGCATCGTCGCTGAAGCGAACAACCTCGGAACGCTCGGACCGGGTGGGTCCGTCGACGTGCCGCTGTCGACCACGTTCACGAGCGCCGGAGAGAAACGGCTCAGAGTCCACGTCTCCGGCCGCCACGAGAACGGGAACGTCATCAACGTCGAGTACCCGGTCATCGTGACGGTCGAAGAACGGGACGTGCGAGCCGGGCTCTCCGTGACCGAGCAGACGAACGACACCGTCGACGTGGAGTTGACCAACTACGGGAACACGAACCTCTCGAACGTCGAAATCACCGCGTCGGTAAACGACTCCCAGGTCGCCCAGCGGTACACTGCGAACCTCGGCCCGGACACGAACCGCTCTGTCGTGTTCGACACCGCCGATATGAGCGACCAGGTCGTGCTGTTCACCGCGACGTACACCGTCGACGGAGAGACGTACACGACCTCGCTGTCGAAGGAGATAGACGACGAGTCGGTCCCCGGCGAGATTCGACTGACGAGCATCGAGACCACGCGAACAACCGGCTCCGTGACGATACAGGGCGACGCCGCGAACATCGGGAACACGGACGCGAGCTCGGTCTTGCTGACTGTCAAGGAGACGGAAAACGTGTCCCACGGCTCGCCGTCCGGCGGCTACTTCGTCGGGCGCGTAGAGGGGAGCGAGTTCGCCACGTTCGACCTGACCGCACAGCTCAGCGGCGAGCCGACCACCGTCCCCATCGAGGTGTCCTACATCGTGGACGGCGACCGCGTGACGACGACACAGGAGGTGCCGATCGATTCGAGTGGCACCGGCGTCACGCCCGCCGCCGGCGGTCCCCAGTCCAACCGGGGTCAGGGCTCGGGCGGGTCGTCGGGTGGTCTCCCACTTTCGTTGCCCGTTATCGGGGGCGTGCTGGTGGTCGTCGTCCTCGGCGGAGTTGGCATCTATCGCTGGCGCCAGCACTAGCATGAGTGTCATCGAACTCACTGACGTCGTGAAACGCTACCAGAACGGCGAGGAGGTCATCGCCGCGCTCGACCACGTCGACTTCCAAGCCGACCGCGGTGAGATGGTGACGATCATCGGCCCGTCGGGCTCCGGGAAGAGTACCATGCTGAACATGATCGGGTTGCTCGACACGCCGACGGAGGGGACGGTCCACCTCGACGGTCGCAACGTGACCGACTTCACCGAGGACGAGCTGACCGAAGAGCGGCGGTCCGGTATCGGGTTCGTGTTTCAGGACTTTCACCTGTTGCCGATGCTGACCGCGACCGAAAACGTCGAGCTTCCCTCGATGTGGGACACCTCGGTCGACCGGCACGACCGCGCGCAGGACCTCCTACAGCGGGTGGGGCTCGGCGACCGGCTCAACCACAGACCCGACCAGCTGTCGGGCGGACAGCGACAGCGCGTCGCCATCGCGCGGGCGCTGATTAACGAGCCGGACATTCTCCTCGCCGACGAGCCGACGGGGAACCTCGACCAAGACACCGGAGAGACGATTCTGACCGAGTTGACTCGGTTAAAGGAGGACGAAAACGTCGCGATTGTCGCGGTCACCCACGACGAACAGATGCTGGAGTACACCGACAGCACCGTCCGACTCGTCGACGGCGTCGTCACGGAGGTCTCCGGGCGATGAGCGTCGTCGATTTCCTCTGGCGGTTCCCCAGCGTCCAGATGGCGTGGCGGAACCTCGGCCGGAACAAACTGCGGACGGTGTTAGCCGCGCTCGGCATCATCATCGGCGTGGTCTCCATCTGTTCGCTCGGGATGGCGACGGCCGCAATCCAGCAACAAGCGACGTCGCAACTGGGGAGCATCGGCAACGAGGTGTCGATAACGTCCGGTCAGGACAGCGACACGGACGGGGTGACCGACGACCAGGTCGATACGATGCGGAATCTGGTGACCGACGCGGAGGTGGTCCCCCAGAAGACGAACTCGACGACTGTCTCGTCGCGAAACGGACGGGAGGTGCGGGTGAGCGTCACCGGGGTGACGAACGCGGCGGCGCTGTACAACCTCACCTCGGGTGAAGCGCCCACCCGGCTGTTGAGCGGCGCACTCCTCAGCAACAGCACCGCGACCACCCTCGGCATCGAGGAGGGTGACCCCGTCGAGTACGACGGCCAACTGTACCGCGTACAGGGCTTAATCGAGGAAGAAAACGCGTTCGGCTTCGGCGGCGGCGAACTCGTGTTGCCGGAGTCCGCCCTCTCCGAGCAGAACCACTACAACGTCGTGACGATTGTCGCCGCGGATAGCGCGACCGCGACCGAAATCGGCGGGGAGTTAGACGAGTACTTCAACACCGAAGACGAAGAGGAACTCAGCATCAACACGTTCGGCAACGCCGGCCAAGTCGGCGGGTTCTTGGAGACGCTTTCGCTCGCCCTGCTGGCAATCGGCGGCATCTCGCTCGTCGTCGCGAGCGTCGCCATCCTCAACGTGATGCTGATGAGTACGGTCGAACGCCGCGGCGAAATCGGCGTCCTCCGTGCGGTCGGGATTCGGCGGTCCGAAGTGCTCCGGATGATTCTGACGGAGGCCGCCCTGATGGGCGCGCTCGGAGGGCTCATCGGCGTGCTCCTCTCGCTTGCGGCGGGGCTCGTCATCTTCCAGATGATCACAGGAGACCCGCTCGGGGCGTTGCAGTGGAGCGGTTTCCAGTATCTGGTGTACGGGTTCGGCTTCGCCGTCGTCGCGAGCATCCTCAGCGGGATCTACCCCGCGTGGAAAGCGGCGAACGACCGGCCGGTCGACGCGTTGAGAGGCTGAGACCCCCGCCGCAAAGCGGGGTCCGCGGCGTCACGTCGCATCACGTGGCGTCGCATCACGTCGCGCAACGTCGTGTCGCGTCGCGTCGCATCACGTCACCCGCGGGCGGTGCTCTGACTCGTCTCAGACGACGGGCCCCGCCTGTGTAGCCGCGTGAGATGGCGGAACACCGAGAGCGAAAGCAAGTAGCAGACGACGAGGCCGGCGACGAGCGGCCCGGAAACGGCCAAGAACACGGCCACGCCGCCCGCTTTCAGGAGTCGAACGAACACCGACGCCGTTCGGGGTCCTAAGTAGCCCGCGAGCGTGGTCTTATTCGCGTGTGTGTCGCCGGAGATGTCCTGGATGTTGCGGGACTCGACTCCGGCGGCGGTAATCAGAAACCACCCGAAGAAGACGGCCGCGCCGTCGAGCGAATACTGCAGGGGTGTCGCCGCGACGACCGAAAAGACGGCCACGAACGCCCAAGTGAACCCGACGCCGATGGAATCGAGCGTCGGATAGCGCTTCAGCCACCCGTAGCTTCCGAGTACGACGAGGGGAATCTGGGCGAACAGTAAGTCGCTGGCAGTCGCGGTTCCCGCCTGAAACACCAGCAGGCAGACCACCAGTTCGTAGCCGACTAACGCGAGCAGTTCCGTCACGAACAGTCCCCGCTGGTACCGCCGGACGAGCCTCGTCCGGTGCGGTTGGTTTATCTCGTCTTCGGCCGTCCCCCCGCGTCGGTCTTCGACGTATATGAAATAAAACAGGAGTGGCGCGAGCAGGAGCCCGCTCCCGATTGAGCGGGGGTCGACACCCATCGCTAGCCCCGAGACCCCGACCATCGCGGCCGAGAGCAAACACAGCCAGATGTTCAACTGAAAAAACAGGAATCGTGCGTCGGCTACCCTCATCTCAGTATGCTCCTCCCCGAGAGCGGAGGTGACAGATCGGAGACTGCCGTCGTGGGAACCAGTCCGTACCGTTCATCTCTCAGAGCAATCTCGCCGCTCGTACTATACTTGTTGGGTCACCGGTCTACAGGAGACCTCAGGGGACCCCGGGCGAGTGCTTCGAGACGTGAGCGCGGATGCGGGCGCTCCCCGTAGTGAGAAGGGGTAGAATCGCCGTTCCTGTCGCCATACTGGCGTCACTGGATGGGCGCTCCAGCATGAATTGTGGATTATATTACAGATCTCCCAAAAGAATAATTAGCTCGATAATGCTGGTATAGAATACGTGTTTGACCGATGGCTCACCCCTGAAATCGCTGTCGTCCTGATGTACCTTGGGGTGATTCCATCGGTCGTGAACTGCCATCTCCTCTGGCAAGAACGCGATAAACCGGGCGTCATCTGGTTTATCCTCTCGATGGCCACCGGCGGTCTCTGGTCGTTGCTGTTCGCGACGTTCACGCTCATTCCGGACCCACAGCTCACGTTAGCGGTTGCGAACTTCTTCTGGGTGATGATTCCGACCGCCGCAGTGACGCTTTTCTTACTCGCCTACGAGTTCGTCTTCAAACAGACCGTCTCCCGGACCGTCGTTTACGTCCTGTTCAGCCCGATACTGCTTCTGTTTGTCATCTCGTGGGTTAATCCGTACGAACTGGTGTTTACGAGTGCATACTACGCGACCCCGGATGGCATCTTACACTTTCCACTTCTCGATGGCCCGCTGAAGGTCCTCGTGACGAAGGTCTACGGCTACCTGCTCGTGTCTCTGGCGGCCGGTATGTTCGTCGGAGAACTGCTCCGGACGAGCGGCACGCAACGTCGACAGACCGTCTATCTCTTAGTCGTGTTCTCGATGCTCGTCGGCTCGACGATAGTGAAAGTCGTGGGACTCGTCCCGATTTATTTCGACCCCACGTCAGTTCTGTACTCGTGTTCCGGGCTCTTTTTCGCGTATTCGATTCGGGAACACGGCTTGCTGAAGTTCGTTCCCGTCGCTCGGGAGCAGACGTTCGAAGAGATCACCGACCCCATCTTCGTGGTCAACTCCGCGGGCTACATCGTTGATGCGAACCAATCGGGACACCAACTGTCAGAACGGCGTCTCATCGGTGCCAAACTCGAGGAGTTCATCTGCGACGCTTCGGTGCTTTCGGACGAAGAGACCACCGACGTCATCAAGTTAGCGGTAAACGGTGGAACGCGAACGTTCTCGATCGAGACGTCGGCGATTTCCTATGGCCGGGGAGTGACCGGGAAAATCGTCGTGTTGAGCGACATTACGGCCCTCAAAGAGCGCGAGGAAGAACTGGACCTCCTCAAACAAGTCCTGTCGCGTATCTTCCGTCATAACATTCGAAACGACCTCAACGTGATTGCGGGCTTTGCGGCCATCATCCGAGACTCGACGGGTGGTGAGACCGCTCAGTCGGCGGGTCGCATACATACGCGTGCGATGAAAGTCGTCGAACAAGCGGCCAAAGCGAGGAAAATCGAGACCGTGCTGTCGTATTCCGAGACGGACAGCCGTTCGCTCAACGAATATCTACTCAAGGTGAAACAAAACGTTCCGGCCGAGTTTCTGAAATCCGTCTCGTTCGACGTCGATGACGTCGTCGTCGACGCACATCCCCGATTCGACCTCGCACTCGCCGAGTTAATCGAGAACGCCGTTTCTCACCACTCCGGCGACGAACCGATCGCTGTGCGCGTCACGACCGATGTGTCCCCGTCGGAAGTGACGATTATCGTCGAGGACAACGGACCGGGCCTCCCGCCATCCGAGTTCGCCGTCTTGGAAGCCGGCGAGGAGACGGACCTCGAACACGGCTCCGGCATCGGCCTGTGGCTGGTGTACTGGATCGTCTCTCGCTCGGACGGGACGCTGAGCGTGGAAGCGTCCGACTCCGGCACGCAAGTCCGAATCCGACTGAACCGACCGGACGCCGCCGCTGACCGTTGAGACGCTCCCGAGACGGATGCGTCGTCTATTCGTTTGTCGGATTTGTTTCGTCTGGAACAGATGTCGTCTCTGTCAAACCACAGAGTGGCTGGTCGGCCGGGTTCACGCGGACAGAATCTGAAAACTCCACGGGCGTCGAACTCAGCTCCCGCTACCAGCCCTCAAAATTTATCCTTTCTGACACTACCACTGATTGACGGGAACGACAGGCTGTGACGGGCTAGCCGTCTGTGACGATTTCCTCGACCCGCTCGTGGTCGAACAACTGCTCGTCGGTCCCGAAGTCGGGGTAGTCGTCGCCGTCCTCGTAGGTCGGCCACGCGCCGAACCGCTCGGGATAGAGCTGTTTGGCCGTCATCTCCAGTTGGAACAGGTTCATCAGCGGCCCCTGCCACCGCGTCCCCTGCGGGTAGACGCGGTCGTTCTGGACGGCGGCCAGTTCGCGGCCGACGGGGTCGTCTCGGAGGTTCCGCTTCAGCCCGTCGAAGTCGAACGTCTCCGTGACCGTCCACAACGCGAGAATCACGTCGGGGTCGGCCTCTAACAGCGCCTCCATGTCGACTTCTTGGAACGGCCCCGTGAACTCCGCGTCGGCGAAGGCGTCGACCGCGCCGAGCGGTCGGGTGTGGGCGTTCCAGTAGCCGGGCGCGTTCAGCCGGAGCAGGTAGATGCTCGACAGGTCCGTCGAGACCGAGAGGTACGCGGCAGTCGGGCGCTCGGACTCCGGCGGCAGTCCGCCCTCGACGGTGCCGAGTGAGTCGTCGTGGACGGACTGGAGCGCCTCGTAGCGCTCGCGCTCGCCGTACAGCGACGCGACGCGGTCGAACAGCTCCCAGAGGTCGTAGTACTCGTAGCCGTCGGCCCACTCCTCCGGGGGCGCGGCGTTGAAGTTGCTGTAGTAGTTGCCGAACCACGGGGCGACGTTGTCCGCGACCTCGTCGATGTCGGCTCGGCTCCAGTTGTCCTGCGTGGTCACCCACGCGGGGTCCACGAGGTGGAGGTCGCTGTCGAGTTCGTACAGCCGCTCTTTCGTGAAGCCGTACTCGCCCGCCGCGTCCGCCCACTCGATTTCGAAGCCGTCGAAGCCGGCGGTGAAGTATTCGAGGCCCGCGACGGTGCCGTCCCACCAGAGGCTGTTGACGGTATCGCCCTGCCCGAGCGCGCTCGCCATGTCCGGGAACCACGGGAAGTGGGTGAACACGTTCGTCGGCGGCTCGTCCAGCGTGACCGTCCCGACCGGCGACAGCTCGGCCGCGTAGCTCGATTCGGCTGTCTCGGCCGCCGCCTCGGTGGCCCCTGTCTCGGTTTCGGTCGCCGCGTCGGCCGCGGTCGTCGTCGCCGTCGCCGTCGCGTCGTCGCCCGACTGGCCGGCGCATCCCGCGAGCACCCCGCCGCCGAGAAGCGCCCCACCGTACGTCAGGTAGTCTCTCCGCGTCGGCCTCGCGTTCTCGTCGTCGTCCAACATACGAATTAGGCTCACCTAAAACGATATAGGTGCTTCGAAATTTAGGCCGGGCTAAAACGAAGTCGCACGACCGGTCGCGTTCGTGGGGCGACCTGCCACTGACGGCCGAAGCACGCGCCGAGCTAGGGCTCGGACACGCCGACGACCTGCTTGCCGATGTTGTCGCCGGAGAACAGTCCGAGGAACGCGTCGGGCGCGTTCTCCAGCCCGTCGACGACGGTCTCGCGGTGTTCGAGGTCGCCGGAGGCGACCCACGACCCGAGCCGTTCGCTGGCCTGTTCGAACCGGGTGGCGTAGTCGCCGATGAGGAGTCCCTGCACTTTCGCGCGCGGCGCGATGAGTTGCGGGAGCTTTCGCGGCCCGGTCGGGACGCTCTCGTCGTTGTAGTGAGCGATCTGCCCGCAGACGGCGACGCGGGCGTCGAGGTTCAGCTTGGTGAACACCGCGTCGGTGATGGGGCCGCCGACGTTGTCGAAGTAGACGTCGACGCCGTCGGGCGCGGCGTCGTCGAGGGCCGCCCGGTAGTCGTCGACCTGCTTGTAGTTGATTGCGGCGTCGAAACCGAGGTCGTCGGTGAGCCACGACACCTTCTCGTCGGAGCCGGCGAAGCCGACGACGCGACAGCCGTTGAGCTTCGCAATCTGGCCGACGACGGAGCCGACCGCGCCGGCCGCCCCGGACACCACGACCGTCTCGCCGGGCGAGGGGTCGCCCACGTCGAGCAGGCCGAAGTACGCCGTCCGGCCGGGCATCCCGAGCACGCCGAGGTAGGCGGGGAGGTCCGCGACCGACGGGTCGACGGGCGCGACCTCGCTGGCGTCGAGAACGCTGTAGTCGGCCCACGCCCCGTTGCCGGTCACGTGGTCGCCCGCGTCGTAGGCGTCGCTTTTGCTTTCGACGACCTCGCCGACGACGGCCCCCTGCATCGGGTCGCCGACCGACCACGGCTCGGCGTACGACTCCGCGTCTCGCATCCGACCGCGCATGTACGGGTCGACGGAGAGGTACCGCACGCGAACGAGGAGTTCGCCGTGTCGCGGTTCGGGTCGTTCCCCCTCGCGGAGTTCGAAGCTGTCCGTGTCCGGCTCTCCCTCGGGTCGCTCGGCGAGAATCCACTCGCGGTTCGAATCGCGCATACCCGAACGCGGGCCCGCGGACCAAGGACGGTGACGATTCCAGCAGTACCGTCCGGTTCGACGGGACTCGGTGTCGGTCGTCGGCGCTCCCGTCGCGCGGGCCCCCTCGCCACCTTCGCCGAACCAAGCCCCTATTGCGCCGGCCCGACTACACGCCGCCGAACCATGCAGGTCGCAGTCATCGGCGCGAACGGCGGTATCGGACGCGAGCTTCTCCCGCGACTCGCGGACGCCGGCCACGACCCCGTCGGTGTCGTGCGAGACGAGTCGCAGTTCGAGGCGGTCCGCGACCGCGGCGGCGAGCCGCGACTGGGCGACCTCGAAGGCGACTTCGACGCGGCGCTCGACGGGGCCGACGCGGTCGTCTTCACCGCCGGTTCCGGGGGGTCGACGGGCGCGGACAAGACGCTCATGGTCGACCTCTGGGGCGCTCGGCGAGTGGTCGATGCCTGTGTCGAGGCGGGCATCGACCGCTTCGTGATGATTAGCTCCATCGGCGCGGGCGACCCGCTCGCGGGGCCGGAGCCGTTGCGGCCGTATCTGGTCGCCAAGCGATGCGCCGACGACCACCTCGAACAGTCGTCGCTCGACGCGACGGTTCTCCGCCCCGCGAGGCTCACCGACGCGGACGGGACCGGGGCCGTCTCGCTGGCCGCCGACGGCCTCGGCGGCGACACGGCCGAGATTCCGCGGGCCGACGTCGCACAGACGGTCGTCGCCTGCCTCGACATCGACCGGACCATCGGCGAGACGATACGCCTCACGGGCGGCGAGACGCCCATCGAGCGGGCGCTTCGGGGCGGCGACTGAGTCGGTGACGCTCGCGGTCACCACGAGACGAAACCGGACCGACATCAGGCGGTTTCATACTCCTCCGACGAGCAGGTAGCGAAACCGTGAGTACGAATGACGACACGACGGGCACGCGACGCGAGACACTGGGAATCGTCGTCGGCTTCTTCCTGCTTTCGACGGCGGCCGCGGCCTACGAAATCGCCCCGGCGAGCGTCTTTCCGGCCATTCAGGACTCGCTCGGACTGAGTTCGAGCGCGGCGGGCTGGCTCGTGAGCGTCATGTACGCGACGGCGGTCGTCACGAGCGTTCCCATCGGCGTCGTCCTCGACCGGTTTTCCGTGCGTCGCGTGGTCGGACTGGCGACCGTCGCGCTCGTCGTCGCCGGCGGCTGGGGCTGGTACGCGGCCACCGCCGGCGCGTACGGCTGGCTCCTCGCCTCGCGGGTGCTCGGCGGCCTCGCCTACGTCACCTTCTGGAACGCGGGCGCGAACGTCGTCGGCAACGCCGTCCCCCCGCGACAGCGCGCGACCGCGGTCGGCGTGTTCACCGCGAGCGCGCCCGTCGGGTTCGCCCTCGGACAGTTCGGGAGCCCGCTCATCGCGAACGCGGCGGGCTGGCCCGCGATTCTCCCGCTGTACGCCGGGGTCGCGGTCGTCGGCGTCGCGTTCTTCGCGGCCGCGACGCGCCGGCGCGTCCCCGGTGTCGACGCGCCGTCCCCCGACGGGGCGGCGCTCCGCGAACTGTTCGGGAGTCGGGCGGTCTGGACCGTCTGCGGGCTCTGTTTTCTCGCCTACTCGCTGTACCTGTTCGTCAACACGTGGCTCCCGAGCTTCCTCGCAAGCGAGTTCGAAATCTCGCTGGCGGCCAGCGGCCTTCTGACCGCCCTGTTCCCCGCCATCGGCGCGGTGGCGCGGTCGACAAGCGGCGTGATTACCGACCGCGCGTTCGGCGGTCGCCGCCGCCGCGTCATCGTCTCGTCGTTCGCCGTCGCCACGCCGGCGGTCGTCGCGTTCGCGTTCGTCTCGCGGCTCGGCCTCGTCGTCGGTGCGGTCGTCGTCGTCGGCTTCGCCATCCAGCTCGTGACCGGACTCATCTTCTCGTACATCGCCGAACTCGTCGCCCCCTCGGTGCGGGCGACGGCCGTCTCGCTCCTGACGAGCGTCGGACTCCTCGGGGCGTTCGCCGCCCCCATCGCCGCCGGCGCGATTATCGACTACGCGGGCTACGCACCCGCGTTCTTCGCCGCGGGCGGCGTCGCCGTCGCCGGCGTGTTGTTGGCGCTCCGGGCACCTGAGCCGACTCGGGCGTAACCCCGTTACGTCCTGTTTTCGCCCACAACAGCCGCTCCGTTCTCGCGGCTATTTATATATTAACTATCCAGTCACGTTATGTATGAGGGGAACGGACGACTACGTATGGCCCGCGCAGTCAACCCCGTTCGAACCGACTACTCGAACACCCAGATGGGGCTCATGGGAACGCTCATCGTCGCTTTGATTGCAGTGTTCATGATACCGTTCGCACCGTTCATCCTCCTCGGTCTGGTGTGGCGGCTGTTCCACTAGTCGCGCCGACCTCCCGATAGGCCGCACTTCGGCACGCGTTTTTTGACCGCCTGACCGTCGGGTGCGCCGCGACGTCCCCGACGTCACTCGTTCCTCGCTAGCGACGCGTCCCGTGACTCCCCGGTTCGACGCTAGACTCCCTCGTCAAAAACACATATCAGTAATCAAGATAAGCTGAAGTCGTGGGTGTAGTGGTGTCTATTCGAAAACACCGATACACGCGTTCGAGAGCAACGATAAACTCGTTTTTCTTTATCGAACGCCAAACTGCGATTTCTGAACGCCTGAAATCTCAACCGGCGGTTGAATCCACTCTCAGCGCGCGTGTCCGAGATATCTCGCGCACTCTCGGATGTCCGCTGAAATCATCGAATATCTGAATAATACCAGAAATTATCAGATTTCTTTCCCAAACTCGGTTGCGGAGAGGGGGAACCCCGACCGATTCCGCGAGGCCGTTCCCCTCCGCGGTCGAACTCGCCGTCGTGGTTGCAGGCGGCTTTGTAGTCACTCGTCGCGACCCCCACGTCGTCGGGCGTCGGGTCGACGACGTGTCCGAGCGGTCGTCTACGAATCGAGATCGAAGTCGTTCCGGACGAGTTCGACGAGTCGCTCGACGGCCTGCTCGCCGTCGTTACCGTCGGCGGTGATGACGATTTCCTCGTCCGGGCCGACACCGAGCGAGAGAACGGCGATACTGCTTTTGGCGTCTACTTCCGTCTCTCCGCCGGCTTTCCGCACGGAGATGTCCGTCTCGAACTTCGACGCCGTCTGGACGAACATCGACGCGGGGCGTGCGTGGAGACCGGTCTCGTGCTCTACGACTACTGTCGCTGATTTCGCTGCCATCCGTGCCATCATTTCCCACGCCGGTACTAAAGGCTTTACCGCTTCGCGAGTGTTTTTGCCGGCGGACGCGGACTAGACGCGTGCGATGTTCGCAAGCCCAGCGTATTCAGCGATAGCTACGAGGGACCGATGAGCGACCGCCGAATCTCGGGCGTCGGGGTGACGCCGCTACTCGGTGTCGGCACGGTCGTCCAGTACGATTCCGCGGTCGACCTCGACGACACCGAACGGTCGGCGGCCGACCCCGAGACCGAACGTCAGCGGTTCGAAGAGGCACGGGAGACGGCGGCGGACGAACTCGCCCGCGAGCGCTCTCGGACGGCCGAGCGCGTCGGCGCGGACGAAGCGGAGATATTCGACGCACACCAGCAGTTCCTTGCCGACCCGCAGATCACCGACGGCGTCGAAACCGCGGTCAGAGAAGATGGTCTCACCGCCGAGCGGGCCGTCTCGCGGGCGTTCGAGGACCCAATCGCCAGGTTCGAGGAGGCAGATGGGATGTTCGCCGAGCGCGCGGACGACCTCCGCGACGTTCGCGACCGACTGCTCCGTATTCTGCTCGACCGCGACCGGGTCGACCTCTCGGCGCTCCCCGAGGGAACGGTGCTCGTCGCAGAGCGGCTCACCCCGAGCGACACCGCACAGTTAGACCCCGACGCGGTCGCCGGGTTCGTCACGGTCGAGGGAGGCCGCACGTCGCACGCCGCCATCATGGCTCGGTCGCTGGCGATTCCGGCAGTCGTCGGCGTCGACGCCGACGCGCTCGACCTCGACGACGGCACGCGTCTCGTCGTCGACGGCACCACGGGCGACGTGACCGTCGACCCGGACGCCGACGCCGTCGCCGCGGCGCGGGAATCGAGCGGCGCGACGGTTCGGCACGACCCCGTCACGACGGTCGATGGCCGGCACGTCGAAGTCGCCGCGAACGTCGGAACGCCGCGGGAAGCGGTGGCGGCCGACGAACGCGGCGCGGACGGCGTCGGGCTCTTTCGAACGGAGTTCCTCTTTCTCGACCGGGAGGCGCCGCCGGACGAAGACGAGCAGTACGGGGCGCTCTGTGAGGTGTGCGAGACGTTCGCCGGGTCGCGCGTGGTCGTCCGAACGCTCGATATCGGGGGCGACAAGCCGATTCCGTACGTCGACTCCGACCCCGGCGATAACCCGTTTCTCGGCGTCCGCGGCGTCCGGTTCGCACCGGGAGAGCGGCCCGAACTGTTCGAAGAACACGTCCGCGCGATTCTGCGCGCGGCCGCCGGCCCGGCGCAACTCGCCGTGATGTTCCCGCTGGTGTCGACGGTTGCGGAACTCGACGCGCTCCTCGACGACGTGAGCGCAATCGCCGCGGAACTGGAGGAGGAAGGCGTCGACTACGCGGTCCCCGAACTCGGCGCGATGGTCGAGACGCCGGCGTCGGTCTTCCTCGCCCGCGAGTTCGCCGAACGCCTCGACTTCCTCAGTATCGGGACGAACGACCTCACGCAGTACGTGATGGCCGCGGCCCGCGACGACGACCGCGTCGCCTCGTTACACGACCCGCTTCACCCGCCGGTCCTCCGCGCCATCGCACGGACGGTCGAGGCGGCCCACGAGGGCGACGCCTGGGTCGGTATGTGCGGCGAGATGGCCGGCGACCCGGACTTCACCGAACTGCTCGTCGGGCTCGGCCTCGACGAACTGAGCATGAGCGCCGTGACGGTTCCCGACGTGAAAGCGGGCGTCCGGGACGTCGACGACGAGTCGGCGGCGGCGCTCGCCGAGGCGGCCCTCAACGCCGAGACTCGCGAGGACGTGCGAGCGCTCATCGACTGAGAACTGGACCTTCTCAGCCGTCGAAATCGACACAGCGCTCGACGACGAGGTCGAGCAGGCCGTCGGCGTCGCGGCGCTTCGTCAGCTCGGCGAACTCCTCGGCCTGGAAGAGTTTCGCGAGGTTCGAGAGGAACGACGAGTAGCCGTCGGTGTCTGTCACGAGGAGTAACACGACGACTTCGGCCTCGACGCGCTCGTCGGGGTTGTCCATGCTCCGGAAGGCTATCGACTCGCCCGCGGGCGGCAGTCCGAGGAGCACGGCCTGTTCGGAGACGTGGTCGGGGTCGGCGTGGGGGATGGCGATGCCGAACCCCATCGTCGGGATGTCGAGTCCCGTCGGGTAGTCGGCTTCGCGTTCCAGAAGGGCGTCCGCGTAGGTCTTGTCGGCCCAGCCTTGGTCGTAGGCGTACGCGCCGAGTTCCGTGAGGACCGCTTCGTCCGTCTCGCCAGTCAGTTCGAGGCTTTCGGTTCGCATCGATGAGTCGTACGCGGGTCTCCGAGAAAAGTGTTGGTACCGGTTCGCCGACGGTGCCGGGAAACGCGGCGACTCGTCGCGGTCGAGTCGCGGGCGCCGACGGGTGACTGTAACTGTAACTGCGCGGTCAGTCGTCGGAGCGACCCTCTGCGCTCGTCGCGTCGACGGTCGAGCCGATTTTGTTGGGCAGGAGGCCGCCGCCCTTGCCGGTGTGACGACGTTCGACGGTCTCCCGCGCTTTCTCTTCGGACGCGCCGGCGACCATGTACATCCGCTGGGGCCACGTCCGAAGCGCGACCCAGATACCGAGGACGATGATGAGTCCGACCGCGAGGGCGACCGGTGCCGGGATGAGAGCCAGGATGCCCGTCGCGGGCGACCCCGCGTCAGCGACGGGCGACGTGATGAGCCCGCGGCCACCGAGGTCGAAGCCCGCGCTCCCCGCCGCCTGCGTCAGGAGGGGAGCCACCGCGGAGGAGATGTAGTGCAGTGGGATGAGCAGGATGGTCCCCGTGACGACCATCTTCACGATGTTGCCGTTCATGATGGGAACCATCAGCGCGAAGAAGAACGGGAACGTCGCCAGGTCGATTCCCCACAGGACGTCGTTGCCGGGGAGGATGATCGACATCACGATGGCGATGGGAACGATGAGCAGGCTGGACGCGATGACCGACTCGTGGCCGATGAGGATGGCCGAGTCGAGGCCGATCGCCATGTCGCGGTCTTCGAACCGCGAGGTCATGTAGTTCCGAATCGACTCCGAAAGCGGCGTCAGCCCCTCCATGAGGATACCGACCATCATTGGGAGGATGTGCATCACCGCGGCGAACGAGATGCCGGCGGTGAGGATGGCGTACCAGCTCTCGGCGACGAAGAGCGCGTTACTGTAGGCGGCGATACCGATGACGAGCCCGATAGCGAGGCCGACGAAGATTGGTTCGCCGAGGATACCGAACCGGTCTTGAATCGCGTCGGGGTCGGCTTCGATGTTCCCGAGCGGCGTCTTATCCACCGCCCAGTGAATCGGAATCGCGGCGACGGCGTAGGGTGCCGAGGTCCCGTGCGGAATGGAGATACCGGGTGTGTCGAACGTCTCTTCGACCGCCGGTTGCGTCCAGTCCGCGGCCACGAGGACGAACAGCCCCAGCGTCAGCCCGACCGCCACCGAGTACAGCCAGTTGTTCGTGCTCATGTAGACCAGCCCGCCGATGAAGGCGAAGTGCCAGTAGTTCCAGATGTCCACGTTGAGCGTGTAGGTAAAGCCGATAGCGAAGAGGACGAGGTTCATCACCACGAACAGCGGAATCATCCAGACGCCGAGTTCCGCGATACCGAAGGCGATGGCGGCGGCGGCGGGCCAGCCGACGTCGACCGCAGGAAGCGTGATGCCGGTCACCTCGACCATCTGTTGGGCCAGCGGGCTGATGTTCTCGCTGAACAGCCCGATGACGAGATTGATGCCGATGAAGCCGATGCCGATGAGGATGGACGAGCGCGCCGCCTTCAACACGTCCACCCGGAACGCGAGCGCGATGAGGAAGATGATTATCGGAAGGAGGACGCTCACGCCCAGCGATTGGATTACGCTGTTGATCGAATTCAACAGGGAACTCACACCACTCTGTAAGAGTACTTCTGGTACTGCCATGCTATTAACTCACAACCCTGTCTCAGGATGAGAGTGAGCCCACATAAACATTGCTATCGTTCGTGAAAAATCCGCGTCGCCGACGCGTCAATCAGTCTTCGAGCGCCGCGACGATGTCGTCGAGGACCTCGTCTTGACCGATACCGGTCATGAACGCCGTCGTGTGAATGACCGGGATGTCGAACTTGTCTTTGTTGAGTTGCGTCGTGGTGACGATGAGGTCGAAGTTCCCCGACGAGACCTTGCCGGGGGCTTCCGTCGCCTTCGCCTTGGCGATGGTCCCGATGTCGAGGCCCCGCGCTGGGAGCTTCTCTTTCAGCGCTTCCTTGACGACCGTCGACGTCGCGACCGATGTGCCACACACTACGAGGATGTTTTTCGCTGTCATTGTCGTGTATTGCACATCATCGATGACCACTAAAAAGATTGCGCCGGTCTGACGCGCCGCAGTCGCCGAGCGGAGCGAGACGGGGCGGTCCGCCGTCGGCGACCGTCTGACCGTCTCAGGGGAAACTCGCGGCGATGTCGCGGAGGAGGGGCTCCGGGTCCGACGCGAGCGACACGGCCGATGCGGCACCGGTCGCGTGGCCACCCTGTTCGAACGCGAGGCGGACGTCTTCGGCGGTCGAGATGCCGCCGCCGACGAGGACGCGAGTGCGCGGGTTCTCCGCCTCGACCATCGACATGAAGTCGCGCACGCGGTCGGGGTGGGTCTGCGTGATCGCGCGGTCCGACGAGATGTCTTCGGGCATCTCGTATATCATCGAGTCGGGGTCGAACTCCGCGACTGCGCGACCCATCTCGATGCTGTCGACGCAGACGACCGAGTCGAGGTCGAGGTCGCGACAGCGCTCGATTTTCCACACGAGGTCGGACAGCGTGTCGCGGTTCTCCGCGTGGTTGATGACGACGCCGTCGGCCCCCGCGTCCGCGACGGTCTCCGGGAGGATTTTCCCCATCCCGCGACCGGGCTCGACGGCGTCCATCGCGGGCGCGGTGACGGCGAGGTCGGTGCGTTCGGTTATCAGCCGGATGTCCGGCAGTTGCGGCGTCAACACGAAGCGCGCGTCGGTCTCCGCCTCTATCGTTTCGAGCATCCGCGCGAACGCGAGCGCGTCCTCGCCGCTCGTGTCCGGATACACCTTGAAGTTGACCTGAAAGTGGGGGTACGGGAGATTCATGGGTGGGTTCGGGGGCTCCCTCGGGGAGTCATAACAGCGTCTCCGCCTCCTCGATAGTCGCGCCCTCGTGGACGATGGCCGAGAGCGCGTCGATGATGGCCGCGGGGTCGTCCCGTTGCCAGACGTTCCGGCCGAACATCACGCCCTGCGAACCGGCCTCGACGGCGCCGTGGACCATCTCCAGTACCTCTCGGTCCGTCTCGACGGTGGGGCCGCCGGCGATGTACGTCGGCACCGGCGCGTTGTCGACGATGCGCTCGAAGCCCGTGGGTGGGTACGGCGTCTTCAGGATGTCCGCGCCGAGTTCGAAGCCCAGGCGGTTGGCGTTGACGAGGTAGTCGGTGTCGAACTCGTCGTCAGCGCGCTGGCCCCAGAGCGTGGGCTCGACGATGAGCGGAATCCCCGCGTCGTCGCACTCTTCGGCCGCGGCCGCGACGAACTCGGCGTTCTCTTTCAGCACGTCGGGGTCCTCCCGGCCGAAGACGAGCGCGACTTTGGCGGCGTCGGCCACGTCGGCGCAGTCCTCGACGCTGAACACCTGGGAGTGGATTTCCGCGTTCTCGATGTCGCCTGGCATCGTCGAGTCGTACAGGAGGTCGAGTGTACCGATGGTGTGGACGTCGGCGGCGTCGATTCGGTCCTCGAAGCGCTTCAGGAACGGCACGCTCGCCAGGATACCGTCGGGGCCGGCGTCCAACACCGTGTCGAGGAGCGCCGCGGGGTCCTCGAACCCCTCAAGCGAACCCCAATGGAGGCCGTGGTCGATAGCGACAGTCACCGATCGTCCGAGTCGTTGGTCCGTCATGGCTATTGTAGAATCGTCGTGGTAATCGTTCGTTCGCGCGGGCCGCACAGTTCGAAGAACATGACCTCCTCCCAGGTCCCGAGGTCGAGCTCCCCGTCGCGGAGGACGAGCAGGACCGGTCGCTTGATCATCGCGGAGATGAGGTGCGCGTGAGCGTTCGGTTGCTCGCCCGCGGTGATGTGGTCGAGGTCGTGGTAGTAGCCCTCGTCCGGGGGGGCAATCTCCTTGAACTTGTCAATCATGTCGTCGAGGAGCTTCTCTTCGTACTCGTTGGTCGAGAGCGCCGCGGACGTGTGCGGCGTCGACACGTACACGAGTCCATCGGTCACGCCGAGGTCCTCGATGGTCGCTTCCACCTCGGGGGTGACGCTCAGAATCTCGAACCTGCTGTGGCTCTCGATGGAGAAGCTCTCTGTCTGTATCTCCATACACCGTAGCTCAGAGAGTGAGCGTAAATAGTTTTTGCCGACATTCCCCCGAACACCGCACAGCGACCGTTAGGCGGCAGATATCTTGGGTTCTCCCCTTCTACAGCCGCCGTTCGAGCGGGGTCGACGACTCGCTCCGCCGTCTCGCTGAATCGAACAGCTGTTCCACTCAATGGAACAAACTATTTAGGGTTGCCTCGACGACACGCAGTTATGACAGAAAACGCGCCCAACCGGGTCGAAACGAGTCGGAAGACGATTCGGGTGCTCGACGCGCTTCGAGAACACGGGTCGAGCAGTGTGACGTTTCTCGCACGCGAACTCGGGATGAACAAGAGCACGGTTCACAACCACCTCAGCACGCTCGAAGCCGAGAAGTTCGTCGTCCGCGACGGGACCGATTACGAACTGAGTCTCCGCCTGCTCGGATTCGGGGGATACGTACAGCATCGCCACCCGCTGTATCAGGTGGCGAAGCGCGAAGTCCACCGGTTGGCGTCCCAGACCGGCGAACTCGCGAACCTGATGGTCGAGGAGTACGGACAGGGCGTCTATCTCGCCTCCGAACAGGGCGAGCGGGCGGTCGATTTAGACATCTACCCCGGCCTCAGACGCCCGCTCCACGCCATCGGACTCGGAAAGGCGATACTGGCGCACCTCCCGTCCGACCGCGTCGACGACATCATCGAGGAACACGGCCTTCCCGCGGAAACCGACCAGACCATCACCGACAGAGCGGAACTCGACGCACAGTTGGCGACGGTCCGTGACCGGGGCTACGCCGTGGACAACGAGGAACTCATCAGAGGGCTCCGATGCGTCGGCGCACCTATCGTCGCAAAAGACGGGACCGTCCTCGGTGCAATCAGCGTCTCGCAACCCGTCAGCCGCATGAACAACGAACGGTTCACCGACGAGGTTCCCGACATCGTCCAGAGCGCCGCCAACGTCATCGAACTCCACACGAACCACTAACATTACACGTATATACCTGTAATCTTCGTCTCGACTACTCTTGCAAGCCGCCGCTGACCCTGACGAGTCTGTTCAGCACGAGTGTACCTCTGTTCTCAGACACAGAATTTGGGTCCCTCAGGCTATAATTATACTTTATCCGGGTATGCTCTCTATTTCAACGGTTATCTAACTGTATTCTCTCACTTCGGGGATGTTTGTCAACCGAATGTGCGCTCTCTCAGAGCGTATGCTAACTCTTCTCAAATGAACCCCGCTGTTGTCAATCGGCCGGACTGCGCCCTCACGCGCTCGCTGGGGTACCATCCTCGGAAGGATTTAATGGCGTCCTGCGTGACGGCGTGGTATGGAGAGCCCGCAACTGGTCGGCGTTCATCTCGGTACCGCGAGCGTGCATGTCGACGTGTACAGCACCGACGGTGAACGACTCGCCGGCGGTGAGGCACCCGTCGCCGAGCAGACGACGCTCGCGTGGGAGCGAGCGCTCCACGAAGCGGCACCAGCGCTCCCGCAGACCGGTATCGGCTCGGTCGCGAGTACGTCGGGGACCGCCGTGCTCGTCGATAAGTACGGTGAGCCGGTGTTCCCCCCGCAGATGTACTTCGATTCCGCGCCCGAACAGGCGTCGAAGCTCCGCGACCTCGGTCTGTCCGACCTCTCGATTAACCAGAATATCGCGTTTTCTCCGACCAGCCCCCTTCCGAAGATTCTGAAGCTTCGCGAGGAGCACCCCGAAAAGTTCCAGCGGGTGGAGTGGATTCTCAGCCCGACGACGTGGCTGTTGTACCGGCTCCGGTTCGACGCGTCGACGCCGTGGCGCGATATCGAGACCGACTGGACGAACGCGCTGAAGTTCGGTGCCGACGTGACGACGCCCCTGCCCACGTGGTTCGAGTCGCTGTTCGAGACGCTCGACCTGCCTCGGTCGCTCTTTCCGGCGATTCGACCCCCCGGCTCGTTCATCGGCGTCGCCGACGGCCAGTTGGCCGATCGGACCGGCTTCGACGGCATCAAACTCTTTCAGGGGCTCACCGACGGCAATGCCTCGGTGCTGGCGAACGGCGGCGTCAAACCCGGGGACTTCAGCATCACCTTCGGCGCGTCGAGCGTCGTCAAGTACGTCTCGGAGTCCGTCTCGCCGCACCCGGCGCTGTACTACCACCGCCACCCCATCGACGGCTACCTGCCCGGCGCGTCGTTCGACACCGGCAACCTCCTTCGGTGGTTCTTCGACCGCGTCCTCAACTGCACGCCGGAGCGCGGGCTCGAACTCGCCCGACAAGTCCCGAGCGGCCACGGCTACGAGGTGTTCCTCAAGGGCAACCGAAGCCCGTTTTTCGACGCCGATGTCGCGGGATCGCTCCTCGGCCTCAACTACGACAACTCCCTGTCGACCGAGGAGGTCCACGGCCGACTGGCGCGCGGGCTCATTACCGGCATCATCCTGACCGAGTGGACGTATATCTCGCTGGTCGAAGAGCACTTCGACACCGATATCGACCGCGTGCTCGTCATCAACGACGGGACGCCGACGCTCGACGGCAACTACGACTGGTGGAACACGCTCCGCGCGTCGATATGGGACCGCCCGGTCGTCGAGATGGAGCCGCGAACGACCGCCGGCGCTATCATGGCTCCCGCACTCATCACGTCGATTTACAGCGACGTCGAGACGGCGGCGGAAAACCTCCTCCGAGAGCGTGACGTTATCGAGCCGGACCCGTCGGTGGGCGCGGACTTCGATACGCAAAAAGAGGCGTACTTCGACCGATGGCGGGACATCGCGGCGTTCTATCAGCGGGAGTGACATCGACCGCGTTCCGCGTTTCACGACCTACCCCCCCTCGACGTGTTACAAGCGTATACCTGTAATCTATGGCGCCCATCGCGTATCAGAGCGAAGCACGTGGCCGCTCGGTCTGAAACGGTTTCCAACCAGCGTGGAACGTGATGCACAGCGGCCCCGACCAGCGGCGACCATTCCGACCGGCGTTACGGTTCCACTGGTCCCCCGCCCGCCGCCGAGCCACCCCAACGACACTCGAAACCGCACGCCTGCGCGGTTATCTCGGAGCAAGTCCCCACACAGTGCGACCCGGGCCGTATAGTGCTTTCACTCGGAGTGGAAACGCAACTCTCGACCCGAATCGTTCGTAATCGTGGCATTACAACGCGGTTGACTCCGGAACTATCCATTTGTCGCACACAGAGGTGGACGCTCTGAAATCGGACCCCTGTGTGAAACGGTTCCGTTTCGAGACGGAGACGTGGGGTCCGACACCGAATGGTGGCCGGTGAGACAGCCGATACCTGGCCCAGGGTCGCTTTCTCGACCAGCGTTCGATTCAGGAGTCGTGACCGGGCTAAACTACGCCCCAATCCCAAATATTTAATCAGGTTGGAAATAGTGTATTATCGTATGGCAACTAACGAACCACGAACGCTTGAGGCGGTCGAACGGTCTCTTGAGGTCATTGAGGCGCTCGTCGAGGAGGATTCGCTGGGGGTGACGGAACTGTCGGAGCGAACCGGACTCCCGACGAGCACCGTCTACGTCCACCTGCAGACGCTCCGAGCGAACGATTACGTCGTCAAGGAGGGGAGTAAGTACCGACTCTCGCTTCAGTTCCTCCACTACGGGGGCAAAATCCGAGAGCGGCTCCCGGTCTACCGACACGGGCGAAAGGTCGTCCACGACCTGGCGAAAGAGACCGGCGAACTGGTCAATCTCGCAATCGAGGAGAACGGTCGCGGCGTCGTGATATTCATGGCGCGCGGCGACAACGCCGCCGTCGACCTCGCGCCCGTGGGGAAGCACTCGTACCTCCATCGACCGGCCTTCGGGCGGGCCATCCTCTCGTGTTTCTCCGACGACGAGGTGGACGACATCGTCGACAAATGGGGGCTTCGAGCGGTCACCGAAAACACCGTCAACACGCGCGAGGCGCTCTTCGAGGAACTCGACGCCACGCGAGAACGCGGGTACGCTATCGAGCGAGACGAAGGCGACGTCGGTATCAGCTGTGTCGGCGCGCCGATTCAGGACATCGAGGGCAATCCAGTCGGCGCGATCAGCGTGACCGTCCCGTCGAACAAGCTTCGTGACGACCGCGTCGAAGAGGAACTCTCACACAAGATCCTCAACGGAACCAACATCATCGAACTCAAGATAGAACACGCGTAACCGACGACACGATGTTTCCACGTCGGTTGGAAACCCCACCGAAACCAGTTGACGGGCTCTCCGTATTCGTCACGCTCGCTCGACGGCGACGCGGGCGGCGGTCCGAATCGCGTCGACCATGCTCGACTCGGATGCGATTCCCTGCCCCGCGATGTCGAACGCCGTGCCGTGGTCGACGCTCGTCCTGATAATCGGCAGTCCGACCGTCATGTTGACGCCGCTGACAGTGTCGGTACTGTCGAACCCGAGCATCTTGATGGGGACGTGTCCCTGGTCGTGGTACATCGAGACGACGCAGTCGTAGTCGCCGGCGGCCGCCTTGACGTAGACGGTGTCCGGCGGAATGGGCCCTTCGGCGTCGATGCCCACCGCGCGGGCCTGTTCGACCGCCGGTTCGATGGCCTCGTCGTCCTCCGCGCCGAGGAGGCCGCCCTCTCCGGCGTGGGGGTTCAAGCCGGCGACGGCTATCGTCGGGTCGTCGATTCCCAGGTCGTGCAACCCCTGAGCGGTGACCGTGATGGTGTCGAAGACGTTCTCCGTCGTCACGAGGTCGCAGGCCTCGCGGAGCGGGACGTGCGTGCTCACGTGCGTGACGCGCAGTCCCCCCTCGATGAGCATCATCGAGTAGTTGTCCGTCTCCGTGTACGCCGCGAGCATCCCGGTGTGGCCCGCGAATTCGCTTCCGGCCTGCGCCGTCGCCTGCTTGTGAATCGGAGCCGTCGCGATGGCGTCGATGTCGCCCGCGATGGCGAGTTCGATGGCGCGTTCGATGTACTCCAGCGAGGCCCGCCCGTACGCTTCGTCGATTTCACCGTGGGCGAGCGACGCGACGTTGTCGAGGTCGAGTACGGACAGCGTCGACGGGTCGGCCCGAACGTCGGCGACGGTGTCGACCGCCTCGACGGTCAGGTCGCTCTCACACTGCGCGACCGCGTGCCGGACAACGTCTGCGTCGCCGATGACGACGACGTCAGCGTCGTCGGCCACCTGGGGGACTGCTTTGACGATTATCTCGCTTCCGATACCACCGGGGTCTCCCATCGTCACGCCGACGAGGGGTCTCTCTCTTGCCGTCATCACCGCGTACCGATGAAGTCGAGGCAATTAACTATTGTCGTCGGGTCACCGAACGACCCTGCCTTGGTCACGAGCAACGTCTCGTCCGCCGGCCCGCCGCGAACTCTGGTGAGCGGAACCCCCTCCGCGAGTTCGATTCCCGTCAGGTCGAGCGATGTCGCGTCGAGCTCGTCGAGCACCGCGATGGTCGTCGAGCCGCCGGTTGTGAACAGGCCAGTCAGCGGCCGCGACTCGTGGACTCTTCGAACGGTCGCGCGCAACGCCGCCGCGATTCGGTCCTTGACGGCGCCTTCGTCGAGGCCGAGCGCGTCCGCGGTCCGATTCACCGCGTCGACGGCCCCGGGAGACGCCGCCGACGCGACGACAGCGAAGCCGTGGACGCGCTGTGCGTCGAGAAGCGGGCCGAGCGCGGAGGTCGCGGCTTCTTCGGGACGTTCGAGCATCGCCTCGGGGTCCAGCACCACGAGCGCGTCGTCCGGGACTGCACTGAGTTGCTCGAACGACGTCTCGCTGACGCTCCCGGCGACGCCGAGTACCGCCCCCTCGCTCCCGCCCGAGGGTGAGAGCGATAACGCCCCCGCGAGTCCGCCGCTCCCCGCGTAGGCCACGCCGGCGGTGAGTCGGTCGGACCCCTCGGCGAGCGACCGAAGGTGCGCCTGGGACGTCGCGTCGGCGACGACGACCACTGGCGTGTCGTGGTGTCTGTGTATCTCGGCGAGTCGCGACCGGACGGCCCGCTGTCCCGCGTCTACGACGCTCGTATGCACCGTTTCGACGGGATACGGAACCGACGAGAGCAACTCCACGACGGACGACGCCGATGGGAGGTTCTCCGAGTCGGTGAGCGTCCGGAGGACCGGTTCACCGTCGACCAGTTGGACGCCGCCTTCCGTAGTCCGTCCGTTCGCGGGGAACGCCGGCGCGAGCAACAGCAGGTCCGGCGTCGCGGCGTCGAGGAGCGCCGTCAGTTCGTCAGCGACGTTCCCGCGGAGCGTCGAGTCGAGCTTCTTGTACAGGACGGGCGCGTCGTGCGCTCTCACGGCGGTTCGAACCGAGTCGTACGCCTCCGCCGGCGGCGCTTCCCGCGTCTCCGTGTCGACGACGAGAACGTCACAGTCCGCCGGTGCGCTCGGGTCGAACACGACGTTCGTCCGATACCCCCGACTAGCGAACTGACTTCCGGTGTCGTTCGCTCCGGTGATGTCGTCTGCGATGACGACAGCATTCAAATCGGCCATACCGTCCGGTTCCGCCCCGCCCCCATGAATGTTCGGCCGTTCCGTGCCATATGTCAACAATAGTTAGAAATGTATTTACATTACAATCATGAAGCAGATTCCATGGCATCAAACGAATGCCGAGACAGCGAGAGGAGTGTCACCCGACGCAGGAACGTCTTGAGAGCCGTCGGCGGCTCAGCAGTCGCCGGGCTAGCGGGGTGTATCGGCGGCGGCGGTGGCTCAGGTTCGACGTCGACAGACGGCAGTACGACCGGTTCGGTACAGGAAAACGGTTGGCCGGACTACAGCGGGCGCGAGATGCGCGTCGTCACCGACGAGTGTTCGGACGTGTTCAAGCGCGTCTGGGAGGACGCGTTCGCCGAGTTCGAAAACCAGACGGGCGCGTCCGTCACCCTCGAATGCGGTGCAGAGGGCCAGAGCATCCAAGAGCGTATCATTCAGCTCATTCAGTCCGGCAACCCGCCGGAGCTGTTCCCGACGTCGGTGACGCAGTCGACGCAACTCCAGAACCAGGGGACGCTCGCGCCGATGACCGACCTGGTCGAGACGGTCACGGACCGACTGGGTATGCCCCACGAGCGGTCGTTCCTCGAACGCGACGGCGAGCACTACACGATTCCCTTCTTCGCGATTCCGTACCTGCAGTGGTACCGAGAGGACATCGCCGAGTCGACGCCGGACTCCTGGGAGAACATGGTCAGTTGGATGGAGGAAGCCAGCAACTCCGACGAGGTGACCGACGCGACACTGCTCCCGTGGTCGACGCACTACTGTAGCGAACTCGTCGCTCAGTGTTTCCTTCGGAGTAACGGCGCAAACATGGCGACTCGGAACGACGACGGCGAGGTCGTGGTCTCTATCGACCAGGGAGAGAACCGCGAGCGCTGGATCGAGATGCTCGAATTCCGCAAACAGCTCCAGCCCTACACGGGTCCCGGCTCGGACATCGGCTGTGAGGAGCGAATCAACGCGCTTCACACCGAGTCGGCGGCGCACACGACGTACGGCGGTGCGCGGCCGAAGATTCAGTCGATCGAACGCGACCGTGACTTCCATCAGGACATCCGCGCCGAGCCGATTCCGGGCCCCGACGGCCCCGGGGAGTTCTTCGGCGTCATCAAGTCGATCTGTTCGTTCGAGGGGTCGAACACGGACATGGCAAAGACGTTCCTCGACCGGTTCATCTTCCAACCGGAGTACTACGAGCGTTACATCAACATCCAGAACGCGCCGCTGTACCCGAAACAAAAAGAGGAGATCGACATGCGCGAGAAGCTCCCGGACTCCTACACCGACGAGGACATCGCGGCGTGGAAGTCCGTGACCGACGCGATTCCACCAGCGCACGAGACCAGCCCGCCGAACCCCTACGTCGATTCGATCTTCACGACGCGACCGGGGTCGACCGCCATCTCGCTCGTGATCAGCGAGGACATGGCTCCCGGCGAGGCGGTCGACCAAGTCGCCGAGAGCGCCCGCGAGTCGCTGAATCAGGCGAAAGGGCCGTAACGACGCGTGAATCTCAGCACAGCTTCCGACACCGGAGTCCTTCGCCTCGACGTACCGAAGGGCCCGTAACCACGACAGTGGACTACGTTACATTCCGAACGACACACCGACTCAAACACGACCTCAACAACAGATGACCAACGAACTTCACGGCGTAAACCCCCCGCTTATCACCCCGCTCGACGCTGACGGCCGACTGAAAGACGACGCGTTCAGAGACGAGATTCGCTACCATCTCGACGCCGGGGTTTCCGGCGTCGTCGTCGGCGGAAGCACCGGCGAAGGGATGCGGATGAACAACGACCAGCTCCAGCACCTCTACGAGGTCGCGGTCGACGAAGTCGACGGCGCGGTCCCCGTGGTCGCGGGAGTCATCGCGCGGCAGACGCACGAGGCCACCACGAAGGCGGGGCTCGCTCGCGATGCCGGCGCCGACTTCCTCATGGTGATGCCACCGACGGGGTACGCCGGCTCGCACATGGCTGACAACGACTCGATTCGCGACTACTACCGCGCGATTGCGGACGTCTCCGACCTCCCAATCGTCGTGTACGACGTCATGTCGTTGCTCGACCTCGACGCGGAACTCGTCGGCGACCTCGTCCGGGACATCCCGGAAGTCGTCGGCATCAAGGTCAGCAGTACGCTCGGTAACTTGACGCACTATCTCCGAGCCATCGGCGACGACGGCTTTGTCCTCGGCGGGATGAGCATCGCGCAGTTCCCGACGTACACGCTGGGCGTCAACGGCGGTATCGTGGGCATCAGTAGCGTCTGCCCGCGCATCTCCGTCCAAATCTGGGAAGCCACGCAACGCGGCGACTACGACCGCGCTCGCGAGCTTCACCTCTCTATCGTGCCGCTCATCCGCGCCGCGATGGAGGACTACGAGTCGAACTTCCCCGCCGGCGAAAAAGCCGCCATCGACATCCTCGGACGCGATTCGGGCCATCTCTTCCACCCGTTCGACGAGGTGGCGAACAGCGACGAGAAACGCGCGGCGATCGAGCGGGCCGTCGCACACATGCACGAGCAAGGGACCAGAGAGGTGGTCCCCGCCGACGATTAGGGCAGTAATCCCAGTCACGGTCCTGTCTGCCATTCAACCGCGACGCAGACTCCGGTGCCGTTCCTGCCAGCGACGACACCGTCACCGACGGTCCGCGTCGCCTGCCGACTTCCCTTCTGTATCACTCACGTGCCTTTTCCGACGCGTGTCCGGTTCGGAACCCGATGCTCTCGTCACCCCGTGCGTCGCTGTCGGTGACTCTCTCAGACGGTTCGTAAAATCCCGCGCTCGGGTCGGCGTTACCAGTCGACCCAGTCTCGGTCGGCGATTCGTAGCTCGCGGTCGATACCGTCGATACGAGCGAGTTCCTCCGACGCGAGTTCGATGTCCGCGGCTTCGAGGTTCCCTCGGATGTGGTCTTCGCTCGATGCCTTCGGGATGGGGTTGACGCCGTCTTTCGAGACCAGCCACGCGATGGCGACCTGCGCCTCGCTGAGCCCGTTTTCGCGGGCGATGTCGGTTACCTCCGGAATCTCGAAGACCTCGCCGCGGGCGAGCGGTGAGTAGGCGACGACTTCGATGTCGTGACCGCGACAGTACTCGATGAGGTCCGGTTGGGGGAGCAGTGGATGCAGTTCGACCTGATTGACCGCGATTGGGACGTCGCAGGCGGCCCGCGCCTCGTCGAGCAGGTCGGGGGTGAAGTTACTCACGCCGACGTGTCGAATCAGGCCCTCGTCCCGGAGTTCGGCGAACGCGCCTAACGTGTCCGCGGCGTCGTAGTCCTTCGCCGGCCAGTGAACGTAGAGGACGTCGACGTAGTCCACGCCGAGGCGGTCGAGGCTCTCGGAGACCGCTTCGGGGACGCGGTCGGACGCGAGGTCGCCCGGCCAGAGTTTCGTCCCCAGCGTTATCTCCTCGCGGTCGACGTCCGCCCGCTCGATTCCGTCGCCCACGTAGGCTTCGTTCTCGTACAGTTGCGCCGTGTCGATGTGGCGGTAGCCCATCTCCAGCGCCGTTCGGACGCTCTCCGCACAGGCGTCCGGGTCGGTGTTCTGCCACGTTCCGAAGCCCACTCTCGGCTCTCCAAATACCATGGTCGTCAGTACGTTCTCGCATCCTCCTATAATAATCTATGGGCGAGGAGACGCCTTCGGCGGGTCGCGCTCCGCCCGCTTTCGTCCTGTTCACTCGCCCCGGTGACTGCGGTGATGGGAAGATTTTTACCATTGGTTCATGAAGAATTGGCACGTTCCATGAGTACAATCAACAAGCATGGCTCTCGGGCTCGAGAACTACGAGACGAGGCGTTCGAGTTCCTCTCGAAAAAGAAGGTACTGGCCGCGCTGACGATTCTCCCGCCGATGTTGCTCTTCACGTTCGTGAATCTCGTTCCGATTGTCGGCGTCATCGGCGCGAGTTTCTTCAGCATCAACGCCTTCTCGAACGAGTGGCAGTGGATCGGTGTCGCGAACTTCGAGACGCTCTTGTCGAGCGATTCGTTTTACGACGCGCTCAGTCGGTCGGTCGTCTACGCGGGCGGCTCGGTCGTCATTCAGGTGGTCTTCGGCACCACCCTCGCGTTGCTACTCAACCGGTCGTTCAAGTTCGTCAACATCGCGCGGACGTTCGCGATTCTCCCGTACCTCATCCCGAACGCGGTCATCGGCTTCATGGCGCTCTGGATGCTGAACTCGCAGTGGGGAATCGTCAACCAACTCGCCGTCCAGATCGGCCTCATCCAAGGCTACGTGTCGTTCTTCGGAAGCCAGGAGTCGGCGATGCTCGCGGCGATTCTCACGAGTAGTTGGAAGGACTCCATCTTCGTCACGGTGATGGTGCTCGCTCGGTTGCAGGCCATCCCGGAGAGCTTCTACGAAGCCGCGAAGATGTCCGGCGCGACGGCGTACCAACGCTTCCGGGATATCACCCTCCCGAACCTGAAGGGCGTGTTCTTCATCGTGTTGCTGCTGCGCGCGGTATGGATGTTCAACACCTTCGACTACATCTGGGTCCTCACGCAGGGCGGCCCCCGCGGAGCGACGACGACTGCACCCATCTACGCGTACAACGTCGCCTTCGGGACGAGCCGACTCGGTATCGCGGCGGCCGTCTCGACCGTGTTGTTCCTCGTGTTGTTGGTCGCGGCGGTGTTGTACTTCCGCATCTTCGAACCGTCCGAGGAGGTGCGCGCAGAATGAGCATCCGCAACGACATCGGGCAGAAGTGGTCGAGCGTCAAGCAACGAACCGTCGACAAACCGTGGAATCCGCTGACGCACCTCTCTCACCAAGGTCGGTCGAGAGGGTGGAACCTGCTTTTGAACGCCCTGTTGGTGCTGCTGCTCTTCGTCGTCATCTTCCCGATCTTCTGGATGGTCAGCACGGCGTTGCGGCCGACCGACATGATATACAACGTTCCGCAGACGCTGTTGCCGCAGGCCTTCTCGGTCGAGAACTTCGTCAACACGTTCGAGGGGACGAACTTCCCGACGTACTTCACGAACAGCATGATTCTCTCGGTCGGCGTCGTCGGCGTCACGACGTCGATGTCGACGCTGGCCGGCTACGGGCTCACGCGCATCGACATCCCACACAAGAAGACGTTCGCGAGAATCATCCTCTTCGGGTACATGTTCCCGCAGATCCTCCTCGCGATTCCGATGTTCATCTTCTGGAGTCGCATCGGCCTCATCAACAGCCACCTCGGACTCATTCTCGCGGTCACGGCGACGGCGCTTCCGTTCGGCATCTGGCTGATGTGGAAGTTCTTCCAGAACGTGCCCATCTCACTCGAAGAATCCGCTCAGATGGCCGGCGCGTCGCCGTTCCGCGCGTTCTACGAGATCGCACTGCCGATGGCGAAACCCGGCGTCATCGCGGTCGCAATCTTCTCGTACGCGACAGCGTGGGGCGCGTACACGATTCCCCGCATCATCATGCCGACCAGTGAGAACTGGCCGCTGACCGTCGGTATCCACATGTTCACGATTCAGAAACAGACGCTCTGGGGAGAGGTGATGGCCGCGAGCGTGATGATGGTCATCCCGGCGTTCATCTTCGTCTTCGCGCTCCAGAAGTACCTCCTCGAGGGCTTCGAAGTCGGCGGACAGATGTAACGCTCGCCGCAGTCACCACTCTCCCTTCGTTTTCTCCGCACGGTCGACCTGAGAATCTGCATCCACCGAAACGTATAATGGGACTGTCTCACAAGATGTGTGTGGTTGTTAATCATGACTATTGAGGTCAGCTCCCTGCGGAAAGAGTTCAGTTCGCCGTCCGGAACGATAACGGCCGTCGATGGCATCGACTTCAGCATCGACGAAGGCGATTTCTTCACGTTCGTCGGTCCATCGGGGTGCGGGAAGACGACGACGCTCCGCTGTATCGCGGGGCTCGAAACGCCGACGAGCGGGAGCATCCGATTCGATGGCGAGGACATGACGGGGAAACCGGCTCACAAGCGGAACCTAGCGATGATGTTCCAGAACATCGCGCTCTACCCGCACATGAAGGTGAAAGAGAATATCTCCTACCCGCTGAAAGTCCGGAACGTTCCGAAGCAAGAGCGATACGAGAACGCCGAGGAGGCCGCGGATATCATGCAGATTCGCGAGTTGCTGGAGAAGTATCCCGGCGAACTCAGCGGCGGCCAGCAACAGCGTGCGGCGTTGGCGCGAACCATCGTCCACGAACCGGAGGCGTTCCTGATGGACGAGCCGCTGAGCGACCTCGACGCGAAGCTCAAAGTCGAGATTCGCAAGGAGATACAGCGCGTCCACGACCGCGTGGAGAAGCCGACGATCTACGTGACGCACGACCAGGAGGAGGCGATGACGATGAGTGACCGTATCGCGGTGTTCAACGACGGCGGCATCGAGCAGATCGGGACGCCGGACGAACTCTACCAGCGGCCGACGAACCGGTTCGTGGCGAACTTCATCGGTAACCCGTCGATGAACTTCTTCGACGGCACCGTCGACCGCGCGAGCGGCGAGACGGTCGTCGTGTCCGTTGACGGCCGAGACGTCGAGCTTCGGGTGGTCGATTCCACGGCGGTCGGCGTCGGCGACGAGGTCACGGTCGGCGTCCGGCCCGAAGACGTCAGACTCGACCGGAACGACGGCGACCTCGAAGGCGAAATAACCCTCATCGAGCGGATCGGAAAGCAGATGTTGGCGACCATCGAGGGCCCGCAGGGCGAAGTCAGAGTGACGCTCCCGGCCGACAACGCCTACGAGAAAGGCGAGGTGATTCGCCTCTCCATCGAGACTCGGGCCACGCATCTCTTCGACTCCGGCTCCAACGATGTCGTGACCCGCGGCCCGGACGTGTGACGAGGTGACCGATGAACTGGATACGTCACCGTGATTCGACCGTGCTCGACCGCGTCAGGAATCCAGCGTACACGGGTGAAAACCGGTGTCTCCCCTGTACCGGGGTGAACGCCGTCTTCGCCGTTGCCCTCGCCGGAGTCGTCGCGTGGGTGGGGTCGCCGCTCTTGGGTGCTGTCTCACTCGCGGCGTCGGCCGCGGTCATCGGCCTCCGTGGGTATCTGATACCGGGGACACCGACGCTGACACAGCGGTACCTCCCCTCGCGGGCGATGGCGTATTTCGAACACGGGCCGGAACAGGCGGCCGTCGATTCACACCCGGAATCAGCCGACGTGACCGACGGCGACCGCGACAACGTCCTCGTCGAAAACGGCGTGCTCGTGCCGTGCGACGGTGGGGCCGATTTCTGCCTGACGGACGCCGTTCGCCGTGCGTGGACGGACGCACTCGACGCCATCGATGCCGACGTAGACACCGCGCTCTCGGAGTCCGCGCTCGTCGACGCCGAGTCGTCCGAGTTCGCCGTCGACGAATCGGCCGGCGACTTCGCCGTCTCCGTCGACGGGGCGCACGCCGGCCGGTGGCCGTCGCGCGAAGCGTTCCTCGCCGACGCGGCCGGTTCGGTCGCGCTGGCTGACGAACTCCCGGGCTGGCACGGGCTGTCCTCGCGAACGCGCGGTATCTCCCTCGGCGAGCTTCGACTGTTCCTCGACCGCTGTCCGACCTGCGGCGGCGAACCCGATTTTCAGCATCGAACCGAAGAGACGTGCTGTCGGACGCGAACCGTCACGACGATGCGATGTGCGGACTGCGACGCCTCGTTCGTCGAAGTCGTCGGCGCGTGACCCGTTTTCATCACCGTCTGCGGTATCTTTAATATCCCCGCCCCAACTCTGTGAAACGGACCCATGCTAGCTTCACCCAAGAGAGTCGAGAGTGCCGAACACACCGTCGTCTACCACGGTGACGGCGAGTTCTCGGCGTGGCCCTTCAACGGCGGGATGTGGAAGACCGACGACGGCGTGGTCGTCGCGTTCATCAACCACGACTGCGATTACTCGGTGCCCGAGAACCTCCACGACGCCAAGGTCGTTCGCTACGGGAGCGTCGTCTCTCCGACCGAGAACAAGCAGAACCAGTTGAGCCACGCGCGCATCGAGACCTACGGCTCTATCCGTTCGATGCGAACCACCGACGGCGGCGACACGTGGACGGACGACGGCGTCATCTCGGATAACGTCGAGACGTCCGAACAGGTGCTCTACAACGAGATTCCGGACGTCGGGCCCCACGACTTCTCGAATCGGGACACCCTCATGGCCTGTTGGTCGTCTCCGCATTCGGCCGCCTCGGACGCGGTTCCCTGGGTGAAGCTGTCCGACGACGGTGGGGACTCGTGGAGCGACGCGAAGCGCCTCCCGATGTTCGACTTCGAGCGAATACAGGGCCGTCCGTCGTACATCACCCGCGAAGACGGCACGCTCCTGTTGATGCTGACGGGGAAAACGGCCACCGACCCCCACGACGTGCCGATCGTGTACGGGTCGTTCGATGGGGGACAGAACTGGTCGTTCCTGTCGCAGATCGGCGGGAGCGAGAAGTACCGCATGCTGTGTCCCTCGCCAGTCCTGCTCGACGACGGGACGCTCGTCGCGGCCGTCCGGTGTAAGATATCAGTCGACTGCGAGTGGACCGAAATCTATCGCTCGACCGACGACGGGCGCAACTGGTCGTTCGTCTCGCGCGTGAACGACCTCGGCGCGCCGAGCAAACTCCTTGAGTACGACGGGTCGCTCGTGTGCATCTACGGCTACCGCCACCCGCCGTACGGCATCCGCGCCCGCGTGAGTCACGACGACGGTGCCACGTGGAGCCGCGAATGGATTCTCCGGGACGACGGCGCGAACTACGACCTCGGCTACCCGCGGGCGGCCGTGCTCGACGACGGGACTATCCTCGCCACGTACTATTTCAACAAACAGGACGACGACGTCGCTGTCGACGGGGGGCCGCGACACATCGCGGCCACCAGATTCGACCCGACAGAACTACTCGCCGAGCGATGACCTCCCCGCGAGCAACCTCGTAACCACGCTTTTGCCACTAGCCGTGGCACCGTCTCGTCAGACGAGGCGCTGTTTCGATGCACCCCTCCTAGCGTCTCGCTCGTCGTTCGTGGCGCAGTCGACGGGAACTGCTAGCGTCCCCGAGTGGGCATGCGACGAAACCACCGACGACGTGATTCTGACAACATAGTATTGCACAAATATAACATTACTATTGTCGGGCGAGCTCCCTATCTGATTTTGGGGCCAATCTTAATATCACACCCAATCAGAATTTTATTACATTTTTGAAACAGATATTGATAAAGATTGTTTGCATATTGGTTATAGGAACTAGCATACACAATTAGAACCTGTTCGGTTAGTCGATTCGAAGCGATGAGCAATCCGTTCCCCACAATATAGAATTGCTTATTCTACACTATATATGGTGGTGCTATCGAGCGATTGACTTCACCACACACTACCTGTGGAAAATCGAAGTGAACGCTATTCACCCGGTCGGGCGCAACGCTCCCGAACGGCTACCAAGGTGAGAGAGCTCCCACTACTTGCGGTCGAACTCGTCGTCTATCATCGCCAGCGCCCCGCCGGAGTTGAACAGCAGGCGGCTCACGACCACCCACGTCGGCACCGCGAGGACGACCAGCGCGACGGTGCTCGCCGCGGGCGACAGCGGCGGCAACAGCCCGCGGTAGAACCACACGATGGCGAACGTCAGGACGATGCGGAGCATCGGCTTGACGGCGACGGTCATCTGTCGTCGTCACCCCGACCGTCGGTGACGAGCGTCGGTTCGGCGTCGAAGTTCTCGATGCTGAACCGCTCGTCGACGTCCTGCGCGGCGCTCGGAACGCCCGCGCCGGTCTCGAACTCGTCGACGTGGATACAGGCGGCCTTGTGGCCGCCGGTCGCGCCCGCCACGTCGTCGAGCGTCGGGTCGACCGACGTACACTCCTCGGTCGCCTCAGGGCACCGCGGGTTGAACGAACAGCCCGACGGCGGGTCGAGCGGCGAGGGGACCTCGCCTTCGAGCACCTGCCGCTGTCGGGCGAGCTCGGGCACCGGTTGCGGAATCGCGCCCAACAGCGCCCGCGTGTAGGGGTGCTGGGGGTTCGAAAACAGCTCGTCGGCGTCGGCGAGTTCGACGATTTCGCCGAGGTACATCACGGCGACGCGGTCGCAGACGTGGCGAATCACGCTGAGGTCGTGGGCGATGAACAGAAGCGTCAGGTCGAACTCCTCCTGCAAGTCGTCGAGGAGGTTGAGAATCTGCGCCTGAATCGACACGTCGAGCGCGGAGACGGGCTCGTCGGCGACGATGAAGTCCGGGTCGACCGCGAGCGCGCGGGCGATGCCGACGCGCTGGCGCTGGCCGCCGGAGAACTCGTGGGGGTAGCGGTTGGAGTACTGCGGCGGCAGGCCGACCGTCTCCATGAGTTCGTCCACGCGGGCGTCGCGTTCGCCCTTGTAGAGGCCGTGAATCTCCATCGGCTGTTTGATGATTTGGCCGACGGTCTTCCGGCGGTTGAGACTCGACGCGGGGTCCTGAAAGACGATTTGGATGCGCTTTCGCATCTCCGTCATCTCCCGGTCAGACAGCGCCGTCAGGTCGGTCCCGTCGTAGCTGACCGTCCCTTTCGTGGGCTCGTCCAGCCGGAGGACCGACCGCGCGGTCGTCGACTTGCCGGAGCCGGACTCGCCGACGAGGCCGAGCGTCTCGCCGCGCTCGATGTCGAAGGAGACGCCGTTGACGGCTTTCACCGTCTCGTCGGCTCCGAGCAGGCGGTCGATGAAGCCGTCGTTCTGGGTGAAGTACTTGTGGAGTCCCGAGACGGACAACAGCGGGTCGTCGCTCATCGCGGCTCACCTCCGTCGGTCGCGGGGGCCGTGGGACCGCCGCCGTCCGCCTCCGCGCGCTCCGTCTCGATGGCCGACGGCGAGAGGTCGTAGCCGCGGGCGTGGAGACACGCCGCCTCCCGACCGGGTTCGACCTCCCGGAGTTCGGGGTCGTACGACTCGCACTCGGCGGTCGCGTGGGGACACCGCGGGTGGAACGAACAGCCCGACGGCAGGTCGGTGAGGTTCGGCACGTCGCCCTCGACGGGCGTCAGCCGGTCGGTGTCGTCGGTGAGTCGCGGAATCGACCGCATGAGGCCGCGGGTGTAGGGGTGCCGCGGGTTCTCGAAGAGGGCGTCCACGCCGGCGCGCTCGACGACGCGGCCGCCGTAGGCGACTGCGACGCGGTCGCAGGTCCCGGCGACGACGCCGAGGTCGTGCGTGATGAGGATGATGCTCATCCCGTACTTCTCTTGGAGTCTGTCGAGGACGTTGAATATCTGCGTCTCGATGGTCACGTCGAGCGCCGTCGTCGGCTCGTCGGCGATGAGCACGTCCGGTTCGCAGGAGATGGCCATCGCCAGCAACGCGCGCTGACGCATCCCGCCGGAGAACTGGTGGGGGTAGTTGTCCACGCGCGAGGTCGGTTCGGGGATGCCCACGTCGGCCATGAGTTCGATGGTCCGCTCGCGGGCCGCCTTGTCCGACACGTCCTGGTGGGTCTTGATGACCCGGCTGATCTGGTCGCCGACGGTGAACACGGGGTTGAGACTCGTCATCGGGTCCTGAAACATCATCGCGATGTCGTTGCCCCGAATCGAGCGCATCTCGGCCTCGGTCTTTTTGAGCAGGTCGTCGCCGCGGTAGCGGACGCTCCCTCGCTCGATGCGACCGGGGCTGTCGACGAGTTGGAGCATCGACAGCGCGGTCACGGACTTGCCGGAGCCGGACTCGCCGACGATGCCCAGCGTCTCGCCCTCGTAGAGGTCGAACGACGAGCCGTCGACGGCCTTGACCGTCCCCTCGTCGGTGTAGAACCGCGTGACGAGGTCGCGGATTTCGAGCACGGGCTGTTCGTCCGGCTCGGCGCTCATCGCTCGCCTCCGTCGTTGCGGGGGTCGAGCGCGTCGCGCAGGCCGTCACCGAGCAGGTTGAACCCGAGGATGGTGACGACGATGACGAGCCCGGGGAACACCGAGTACCACCACTCGCCGCTGTAGAGGTAGCCGCGGGCGTTCGACAGCATCAGCCCGAGGCTCGCGTTCGGCGGTTGGATGCCGAGCCCGAGGAACGACAGCGCGGCGCTGGCGAGGACGGCCGTCCCCATGTAGAGCGTCCCCTGGACCACGACGGTCGGCAGGGTGTTGACGGCGATGTCCTTCACGAGGATGTGTCGGTCGCTCGCGCCGAGGGACTTCGCGGCGTCGATGTAGTCTTCTTCCATCTCCTTGAGGACGGAGCCGCGCATGACGCGCGCGAAACTCGGGATGTAGACGACGCCGATGACGGCGATGACTTTCACGATGTTCGGGAGGGTGAACGAGCCGTACTCCGTGCTTCCCACCCCGAGGACGCCGAGCACCGCGATGGCGAGGATGAGACTCGGGAAGGAAAACAGGATGTCCATGAAGCGCATGATGATCTCGTCGACCCACGTGTTGCGGTAGTAGCCGGCGATTGCGCCGGCGGTCACGCCGAGCGCCATCGCGAAGCCGACGACGCCGAGCGAGACGGTCATCAGCGTCCGCAACCCGTAGATGATGCGCGAGAGGATGTCCCGGCCGTGGTGGTCGGTGCCGAGGTAGGCCGTCGTCGTGCCGACGATTTCGCCGGCGTCGTTCTCGACGAGCATCTCGGTGCCCATCGGCATCGGGTTGTGTTCGCCGTCCGGTGCCTCGAACTGCGTCGTCGGGTCGTGGGGGGCGAGAAACGGCGCGAACAGCGCGGTCAGGAGCATCGTGAGGATAATCGCGCTCCCCACGAGCGAGAGGGTGTTCCGGCGGAACTCCTTCCAGAACATCTCGAACTGACTGTGGTGCGTGCCGGGGGCTTGCGCGGCCGGCACCGCCTCGTCCGTCTGGTCTGTCGTTGCCATGTTAGTTTCCATCGTGTCTGATGCGGGGGTCGAGGTAGGCGTACAGCACGTCCACCGCGAGGTTCGCGAAGACGAACACGCTCGCGATGAACAGGATGAGCGCCTGGATGATGCGGTAGTCGCGACGGTCGATGGCCAGTATCAGGAGTTTCCCGATACCGGGGAGGTTGAACACCGTCTCGGTCAGAATCGCGCCGTTCATCAGTTGGCCGAGTCCGACGCCGATGACCGTCACGACGGGGATGAGCGCGTTCTTCGAGGCGTCCTTGAGGACGATTTCGCGCGCGCCGATGCCCATCGCGCGGGCGGTCTTGACGTAGTCCTGACTGAGCGTGTCCAGCATCTCCGAGCGCATCATCCGGGCGATGAGCGCGGAGTAGGCCGTCCCGAGCGTGATGACCGGGAGGAACAACTGCTGGAGGTTCGCCACCGGGTCGACCCACGGCGGCGTCCAGCCGCCGGTCGCCCACGGGAACGAAAACTGCACCGCGAAGATCATGATGAGGATGATGCCCAGCCAGAAGTCGGGAATCGAGATGCCCGACAGCGCGGCGATGCGCGCGGCGTGGTCCGCGGGCTTGTCCTTGCGGACGGCGCTGATGATGCCCGCCGGGATGGCGATGAGCACGGCCGTAATCATGCTGAGAATCGACAGCTCGACCGTCAGCGGGATGCGCTCGACGATGATGTCTGTCACGGGCGTCCCCTGTTGGACCGTCCACGACACGCCGAAGTCGCCTTGTAGCGCGTCGAACACCCACATGCCGTACTGGACGTACAGCGGGCGGTTGAGCCCCATCTCCAGGCGAATCTGTCTGACGAGCTCTTCGTTGCTGAGCGGGCCGAGCATCACCCGGACCGGCCCGCCCGGCGCGAGGTGAACGAGTGCGAAGACGACGACGCTCACCCCGAGGAGGACGGGAATGCTCAACAGCAGGCGCTTGAGGACGAACCGGGACATGCTCACGGCTGAGTCACCTCCTCGGTCGCCGTCGGCGGTCGACGAGTCCGACGCGAACGCGTGTGCATCGGCTCCTCACTCACCCTTCGAGACGAAGCGGTAGTTGTCCTGGAACGTGCCCACCTCGTAGTCGTTGATGGCGTTGCGCCACGCTTCCAGCTTGTTCACGTAGGCGATGTCGATCTGAATGCCGTGTTCGACGAGGTACTCCTCCAGTTCCCAGACGATTTCCTTCTGTTCCTGTTCGTCCGTCGACGCCTGCGCCTCGCGGAGCTTCGAGACGTACCACTCGTGGCCGTTCGAGAAGTCGCCCTCGGCGTCTTCGGGCGCGGCGGGGCCGCTCGGCGCGTAGATGTCTTCGAGGTCGTCCGACGGGTGGTGCCAGTTGTTGTGGTTGTGGTTGTTGTCGGCGTAGCCGGCGTCGAGCCACGACGTGGCGACCGGAATCGACTGCGCCCAGTCTTCCATCGCGGCGTGCCACGTGTCCGTGCTGTACACCTGGTTGAGGAGCGTGGACTTGTCGACGGCGGTGACGGTGGCTTCGATGCCGATTTTCGACAGCTGGTTCTGGATGACGACGGCCTCGTCTTTGAACCACGACCCCTTCGTGGCGATGATGTCCATCTCGAAGCCGTCGGGGTTGCCCGCGAGTTCGAGTTCCTTTTTCGCCTTCTCGGGGTCGTACATCTGCATCTCCTTGAGCTTCGGCGAGGTCCAGTCGCTGTCTGGGTACCACGGTCCCTTCTGGACCGCGCCCTGTCCGTAGAACACCTCGTCGAGAATCTCCTCGCGGTCGATGCCGAACAGGACCGCGCGGCGGTTGTGCCGGTTGCTCATCGGGTTGCCCTCGGACTCCATCAGGTTCACGTACAGCACCTGCGTGAAGTTGCCGGGGACGGACTCGGTCGTGATGTCCGGCTGACTGCTGAGGCCGTCGAAGTCCTTCGGGGGGACCTTGTCGGTCAGGTCGAGTTGGCCCGAACGGAGGTTCGCGAGGCGCGTGGAGTCCTCGCCGATGAAGTCGAATCTGAACTCGTCGACGGCGGGCGCGCCCTCCTTCCAGTAGTCCTCGTTCTTTTCGAGGAGGACGTGACTGCCGCTTTTCCATTCGACGAATTTGAACGCGCCGGTGCCCGCGCCGGAGGGGTCCTGCGTGAGGTCGGTCGCGAGGCCGCTCGGCCCTTTGCCCTCGGAGGTGTCGCCGCGGGAGCCCTCGGGGACGATGCCCTCCAGACCGCGCGTGAGCCACCAGTTGAGCGTCCCGAACGGCTGGGAGAGGTTGAGCCGGAGCGTCCGGTCGCCGACGATTTCGGTGTCCTCGACGAACGGGAGGCGGCTCTTGACCGGCGAGTTGTTGTCGGGGTTGAGAATCCAGTCGACGGAGTACTTGAAGTCCTCGACGGTCACCTCGTCGCCGTTGTGGAACGTGACGCCCTCGCGGAGCGTGTACTCGAAGGCCGTCCCGTCCTCAATGGGGTCGGGAACTTCGGTCACGAGGCCGGGCTGGAGTTCGGAGTCGGGCGTCAGCTCGATGACCTCATCGTAGATGAGGCCGCCGATGGTGCTGGTCGCGGTGTCCGTCCAGAGCGCGGGGTCGAAGTTCCACGGCTCCGCGGCGAGCGCGACGTTGACGCGAACGGTCTCTCCCGAGTTACCCGACGAACTGCTGTCGGTGCTTCCACCGCTCGTTTCGGTCCCGTCGGAGCCGCCGGAACCACCGGAGTCACCGCCGGTACAGCCCGCGAAGCCAGCCGCGCCGACCGCACTCGCGGCCGCGATAAATTGCCGTCTGTCCATGTTTATCTCGGTAATGTTGTCGTCTGACATTGTTTTGTTGAGCTACGTACACACCCTTGTAGCGGTACGCGTGATACCTTAGCTCATGAAACACCGTTATTTATAGCTTTGCCAAACTCTCACAAACTTGGCACTAATCTGCACTATAGACCGGTCGGGTTCGTTGTGCTACCGCTTCCCAAACAGTTTAACGGGGTGGTTGCAATATCGGCTTCATGGCGTACGCCAGCACGCTCTCCCTGCGAGAGTTACGACAGGACCTCCACGCCCATCCGGAGTCCGGATGGAAGGAGTTCCGCACGACCGCACTCATCGCCGCCGCGCTCGACGACCGCGAGTTCACGCTCCACCTCGGTTCCGACGCCGTCGCCGAAGACGAGCGACTGGGCGTCCCCGACGACGACGCGGTCGCGGCCGCAATCGAACGCGCACGCGAGGAAGGTGCGCCCGAGGCCTACCTCGACCGGATGGACGGCGTCACGGGTCTCGTCGCCGAGAAGCGCTTCGGCGACGGGCCGACCGTCGGCGTCCGCGTCGACATGGACGCCCTCGAACGCACCGAGTCGAGCGACGAGGAACACCGCCCCGCGAAACTGGGCTTCGCGAGCACGCACCCCAACGAGATGCACGCGTGCGGCCACGACGGCCACACCGCCATCGGGCTCGGTATCGCCCGCGCCCTCGACGACGACGGCGGGTTCGACGGCACGCTCCGGCTGTTCTTCCAGCCCGCCGAAGAGGGCGGCCGCGGCGGCAAGCCGATGAGCGAGACCGACCTGCTCGCCGACATCGACTACTTCCTCGCGCTCCACCTCGGCCTCGGCAACCCCACGGGGACGGTCATCGCCGCCTACGAGAACCCGCTTTCGAACGCGAAACTCGACGTGACCTTCGAGGGCGCGCCCAGCCACGCGGGCAACGCGCCCAACGAGGGGCGCAACGCGCTCCACGCGGCGACGGCCGCGGTCCAGAACCTCTATGGGATTCCCCGCCACGCCGACGGTGCGACCCGCATCAACGTCGGGAAGTTCGAGTCGCCCAACCCGCAGAACATCATCGCGGAAGAGGCGCGCCTCCGCGTCGAGGTCCGCGGCGGGACCGCCGACCTCAACGAGTACATGCTCGACAAGGCCCGGCGCGTGCTCGACCACGCCGCGGGCATGCACGACGTGTCGGTCGAGACGGGCCTGTACGGGAAGACGGCGACGTTCACGGCCGACGACGAGATGATAGAGGCCGTCCTCGCGTCGGCGGCCGACCTCGACGACGTGACCGAGACGGTCCCGCGACTCGACATCGGGGGGAGCGAGGACGCCTCCTACCTCATCCGGCGGGTTCAGGAACACGGCGGGAAGGCGACCTACGTCGGCATCGGCGCGAGCAACGAGTTCGGCCACCACACCTCGCGGTTCGACATCGACGAGGACGCCCTCGACATCGGCGTCGACGTGGTGTGTCAGACGATTCGAACGCTCTAACGCGGCGGTTCGACCCGGCTGTTCGACCTCGACCAGCCGCGCGTCTCACCCGCCATCGCCGCCCGTGCCCCGTAGAACCTGCCACGAACACACACAATTATTAGACGTCGTTTGCGAGTTGAGCCGCACATGCAGGCCTCCCAGCAACGACTCCGCGAGGATATCGAAGCGAACGCCCGCTTCGGCGACATCGACGCGCCGGCGGGGCGCGGCCGCACCGTCCTGACCGGGAGCGACGCCGACCGACGTGCCCGCCGCTATTTCGTCGAGCGACTGCGCGACGCCGGCCTCTCGGTCCGCGTCGACGCCGTGGGCAACATCGCCGGTCAATGGGTTCCCGAGGGGGCAGACCCCGACGCGGCTCCCGTCGCCGCCGGCAGTCACCTCGACTCGGTCCCCGAAGGCGGCATCTTCGACGGCCCGCTCGGCGTCTACGCGGCGCTCGAAGCCGTTCGGACGCTCCGAGAACGGCAAGCAGACCTCGCGCTCGACCGCCCCATCGACGTCGTCTCGTTCACCGAAGAGGAGGGCGCGCGCTTCTCGCACGGCCTGCTCGGGTCGTCCGTGGCGACGGGCGCGCGGGACGCCGCCGACGCGCTCGCGTTCCGCGACGCCGACGGGACGACCCTCGAAGCCCACCTCGACGCCATCGACTTCCGCGGGACCGACACCATCGACGCCGAAGGGTGGGACGCGTGGGCCGAACTCCACATCGAACAGGGGACGGTACTGGAGTCCGCGGGCGCGTCGGTCGGCGTCGTCGACGCCATCACCGGCATCACGACCTGCGCGGCCGACATCGTCGGCGAGGCCGACCACGCCGGGGCGACCCCGATGGACGAGCGCCGCGACGCGCTGGTCGCCGCCAGCGAGTTCGTCGTGGAGTTCCGGGCCGCGGCCGACGACGTGGCGCAGAACCGGAGTCCGACCGCCGTGGGGACCGTCGGCCAGTTCGACGTGGCCCCGAACGCGCGCAACATCGTCCCCGGGGAAGTCAGCCTACAGATGGACATCCGCGACGTGGACTACGGCGCGATGGACGCCATCGCCGAGCGGGCCGACGCGGCGCTCGACGGACTCGAAGCCGCGCATCCGGTCGAGACGGAGTTCGACCGCTACCGCGACCAGCGCCCGAGTCAGATGGCCGACGACTGCGTCGACGCCGCCTTCGACGCCGCCGCGGCCGGGGATATCGACGCGAAACGGATGCACTCCGCGGCGATGCACGATACTGCAAATATTGCCAGCGTCACCGATGCCGTGCTCCTGTTCGCCCCGTCGGTGGACGGCCTCTCGCATAACCCGCGCGAATGGACCGACTGGGAGGACTGTGCGACCGCGACGACGGTTCTCGCGGGGACGCTCGCTCGCCTCGCCGGCGCGTGAGTCGCGGTGGGCGGCCTGCCGCTCGCCGACCCGACTCAACCGAGTGGCGGTTACATACTGCCATGGTCGCGGCTCCTCCGTGGTGTTCCTCGCGGCCGCGCCGATAGTTTCGATATGTGACACCCCACCTCGACGGGAACTCCTGTCGTGGCTTCGGCCGCGTTCCCCGATGTGACAGCCACGCTCGGGCGTTGGGTGTCGTTTTTGTAGACAACTGCCCCTCACCGGCCGAGCGCTCGCCCGCCAGCCATCGGCTCTCTCTGGGAGAACTGAGCGCTCTACCGCCCTGACTCGATGTGTTGTCAGTAAATACAACGGCTTAGACATCGGCTCGCGGTGAGAACCGAACCAAAACCGTCGAGATAGCAGAAGACTGGGAGAGAAGTGATTCCACACATCTGACAGCGGTGGGTTCGAGAGGGCTGGACGTCGCTTCCATCGCGTTACGCGTGACGCGCTCGTTCGCGCGCATCGCGGAGACCGGTCGTCTCGCGGGCGCGCCGCCTGTTGGACAATCATCGAGCGATATCGGCTCAGTTCGACGGTCTCGCCACCGATTTCGCGCCCACGTTTCGATTGCAAGATATTCGGAACAGCTATGCCACCGGATAGACGTTCTCGTAGCATGCCCGAGAACCCCAACACCGATGCCCCGTCCCGGACCCTCAGCACGGTGGACACGGCGGTCAGCGTCGTCAGGGCGCTCGAGGAGTTAGACGGTGCGCGCGTCGCCGAGTTGGTCGACTACCTGGGCCTCTCGAAGTCCACGGTGTACAACCATCTGGCGACCCTGCGGAAGAACAACCTCGTCGCCAAGGACGGCGACAGCTACCACCTCAGCCTCCAGTTCCTGCTTCTGGGCGAGTACGTGCGCAACCAGCAGATACTGTATCAGGTCGGCAAGGAGGAAGTCGAGGCGCTCGCCGAGAAGACCGGCGAGTACGCCCACCTCTCGACCGAACAGCACGGCCTGCGCATCAGCCTGCTCAAGGTGCGCGGCGAGCGCGCCGTCGGCAGTCAGTACCAGCGGTCGAAGATTCAGCGCCCGGACAACCTCCACGCGTCGTCGACCGGCAAGGCCATCCTCGCGTTCCTCCCGCGCAGTCGGGTCGAGGAAATCGTCGACCAACACGGCCTGCCGGCGAAGACCGCCGCGACCATCACCGACCGCGACGCGCTGTTCGACGAGCTCGACCAGATACGAGAGCGGGGGTACGCCTGCAACGACGAGGAGGAAATCGAGGGCCTCCGCGCGGTCGGCGCGCCGATTCGCGACCGAAACGGCACCGTCCTCGGCGCGTTGAGCGTCTCGGGGCCGACGAGTCGCATCAAAGGCGAGCAGTTCCGCGACACCATCCCCGAGATGGTCACGAGCACGGCCAACATCATCGAGGTGAACATGAACATGGCCGCGCGGAGCTCGAACGACGGGCGCTTCGACTGAGCCGCCCGACCGGTTTCCATGACAGGGATACGCGTGTAATGCCACACGGGTTCTCGCACGCTCTGGCGTCCGACGTTCACTCGACCATTCGGCGTGTCGAGGCCGATACGCCGCGCTCCGACTGTGGGTACGCACCCGATTCTGCCTGTCTCGAAATACATATCAAAAATAAAAACGGAATGGGATAGTATCGAATATCAAACTCTTTTGGAGTCGTTGACTCGATAGCGCGCCCCCTGATGACGAAATCGGCGGTAACAGGCGGTAATACGCAGTTTTATGCGCTCTAACTTCGGATATCGGTTGACCGACTTCGATGTGCGATTCTATTCCCGTCTGTCCTCAGATAATCCAGAGTTAGCACTCCTGGGGCTTGTAGCCCGACAATCGGATGATGAGAACAGAGCCGTTCACAGACCCTGCCCGACGTTCTGGAAACAGAACGTATCCGATATCAACTCATTTTTTCTATCTGTCAGTTTGTCTCGTACGCGTCGAGTCGAACGCGGCCCTCACGCGGCGAGTGACGAGCGGTCGGCTCGTCGACTGCGTTCGGTCGCCGCAGAACGCGTGGCTCGTCATTACGCCCACCGAGGGCGGTCCGTCACTTCAGTCGCGCTTCCAGCGACTCGACGAGCGAATCGTTGCCGATGTAGACCGGCACGCGGTCGTGGACGCCCTCGGGCGTCCCCGAGAGGAGCGACTTCTCGCCGTCGGACGACCGCCCGCCCGCGCACTCGATGATGTAGCCGATGGGGAAGCCCTCGAACTGCTGGCGGAGTTTCCCGCCCGGCGCGTCGGTCTGTGCGGGGTACGCGAAGACGCCGCCGTAGTGGAGAATCTGATTCACGTCGCCGATCATCGACCCGCCGTAGCGGAGCTTCATCCCCTCGGTCCGCTCGGTCTCGCTGGCGAACGCCTCGAACTCGTCGAACCAGCGGTTGACCCGGCCGCCGAAGCTGAAGATGGCCGGGTCGTCGGGGAGCGTCAGTTCCTCGCGGAGCGGGCGCTTGATGCCCGATTCGAGGATGTACTCGCTGACGACGCCGTCGCGGGCGGCCACGAGCGTCGTCACCGGGCCGTAGAGGATGTAGCCCGCGGCGAGCAGGTTCTCGCCGCCCGTGGGGAGCGGTTCGTCGTAGACGCTGTAGAGCGTCCCCATCACGTTGTTCGGCTTCAGGTTCGTCGACCCGTCGAGCGGGTCGAGCGCGACCGAGACGCCCTCGCCGACGTCGATGACGTCGGGGCGCTCCTCGCTGGCGTACTCGCCGACGCCGTCGAGGGGGCGAAGCCGCTTCAACAGCAGTTCGTCGGCGTAGGTGTCGGCTTCCAACTGGCGCTCGCCGCTCGGGTTCGTCCCCTCCTCGTAGACGCGCCGGCCGGGCAGTCCTGCCCGAATCGAGGGCGCGGCCGCACAGAGCGTCTCGACGACGGCGTCGACCACGTCGTCTTCCCGACTCGATGTGTCGGTCATGCGGTCGATACACCCCGCGGAGTCGCGGGCGCGCCGAAGCGGTTCGACGGAGCGCCGACGGGCGGTGCACGGACGGGCGTCGGGGTGGTCGTCATTACCTACTGGTCCCGTGGGCGAAGTATAGTTCTGTCCCCGCGCGTAAGCGTTGCACCGCGGCGACGACGGCGCGGTCGGCGGGTCTTCGACGGCGTCGTCGCGCGACGGGGGGACTCACCGAGTCGTCGCCTCGGCCGCCAACGCGACTGTCTCTGGGGGGTGTTCCGAGTGCTGTCCGGGGCGCGAACAGGACACCGCATCCGGACGTTCCCAACCGCACCGCCGGCGACCGGCCGAACGTGCCAACACGGGCGCACGTTCCGGCGGCGGGTTACCGGGCGGCGGCGAACAGCCGTTCGAACACGACCGTCGGGAACTGGGGTTCGAGCCGGCTCGGGGGCCGCCCCTTCCGGTCGACGCGCTCCGCCGTGACTCGGCGGGTGACGCCGTCTTCGGCGAGTTCGTAGAGGATTCGCTTGACCGTCGTCGCCGAGAGGTCGACCGATTTCGCGATGTGCTGGCTCGCCGCCCGCACCGACTCCTGTTGGTCGGGGCGCAACGCGAGGAGTTCGTGGAGCACCTGCTGGCGGTTCTCCGGGAGCGCGAGCACGCGGCCGAGCGAGACGCAGGGCTGGGGGACCGCGGCGATGCCCGCGGCGACGTCGGCGGCCGTGATGCTCCGGTGTTGGTTGCGGACCGCCTCGTCGGCCGCGCCGAACAGCGCCGCGAGCGCGTCGTGGGCGTCGCCGTTGGCCCACTCGGCGATGTCGCGGGCGAGTCGGTGGTCGAGCGTCCGCCGCGAGCCGGCCGCCGCCGCCCGCGTCATCAACACGTCGATGAGCACCTGACTCTGATAGGGCTCGAACTGGACCTCGTCGGCCGTGTAGTCGGTCAGCACCGTCTCGTCGGGCGGCGCGCGCCCGATGGCCAGCCAACTGACCTTGCTCGGAAGCCCGGCACAGAGGTCGACGAACGCCTCGCCGTCGAGCGTCCCCGGCTCTCCGAGGTGGTCGACGGCGACGACGGCACCCGTCTGAGGGGCGTCGAGCGTCGCTTTGAGCCGCGACTGGAGCGCCTCCGTCTTGATGCCCTGCTTCGGCACCGACTCGTCGACGAGCGCGTCGAGGACGGCGTGGTAGAACGCGAACGCGCTCGTCGTCTCGCGCGCGTCGACGTAGACGAACCGCGGCGCGAACGTCGCCTGCACGCGGGTCGTCGTGTGGATGGCGGCGTTGTTGACGCTCGACGCGCGGACGAGGTGGTTGAAAAGCGCCGTCACGACCGCCGACTTCCCCGACCCCTTCGGGCCGTAGACGTAGGCGTTCGGCGGGAGGTGCCCGTCGAACACGGGGTCGAGGTAGTCGAGCAGTCGCTCCAGAACCGGCCCGCAGTTCACCGGGTCGTCGGTGTGTGCGACCGGCGAGAGCGAGTCGTAATCGACGAGGAGGCGAGGCGTTCCGTCCCGGCGTTGCCGACGTTTAATCCTCGCTTCGATGTCCATATCGTGGTGGTAGTTCCGAGATGGGAGTCATATGCGTTCTGACCGCTTACGGGAGCGGTACCGAACCGACCGGCATCGGTCTGTCTGTTCCGTTCTCCTCCAATTCGTTATCGATGATATACACTTGTCAGTAAATAACATGTTGAATAGGTATAAACATATCTTTCAGCCCAGAACATCAGCAGTTCGGCTCCGGGAGCGCGCGTCGGCAGACCAGACCAGACCAGACCAGACCGTCTGTCTGTTCGTCCATTCGTCTGTCCGCGTAGATGCCACTCGAATCGGTGAACTCGCGATGCGTCGGGGAGCCGCGTTCCCGAGTTCTCGAACTGGCGGGCCCCGTTGCTCCCGTGGCGGTACTGGCCGTCGCCGGCGACCCCCGTGGAAGCGGTATATTTACTCTCCCCCGCCGGCGAGTAGTATCGATATTACCCGCCGCGCGAGCGAACGTGTTCGGGGTAACCGACTCGGCGGTCCCCCGTGAGGTACGACACGTATGGCAGACACCATCCTCGACGTCCGCGACCTCCCTCCGGCGGAGCGCCATCCGAAGATTCACGCCGCCTTCGACGACCTCGACGCCGGCGAGTCGCTGACGATTCTCAACGACCACGACCCGAAACCGCTGTTCTACGAGATGCAGGCCGAAGTCGACGCCTTCGACGCCGACAACTACGCGGTCGAAAAACAGGGTCCGAACGAGTTCGCGGCGACCTTCCCGAAGCGGTAGCGTCGCGGCCGCGGGTCACGGTCGCGGGTCGTCCCCGCTGTCCCGACCCGACCCGGCTCCGCCGTTTCTCCATCCTCGGCGAATATGTTCGGCGTCACCGGTAGGGCTTCGCGCCGCGCTAGTCCGCGTATGAGCGCCATTCCCGCCGAGGTCGACACGGCCCGACAGCCACCGATGACGATTCCGCTCCGGCACTTCGTCGTCGCGCTCGGCTTCCTCGCGGCCGCGGTGGGCCTCCGAGTCGCCCTCGCCGCCGGCGTCGTCGCCGGCACCGCTCGTCTCGCGCACGTCCACCTCCTGCTCGCGGGGTGGGTCTGCGTCACCATCATGGGCGCGATGACGCAGTTCGTCCCGGTCTGGTCCGGCGTCGACCTCCACTCGCGGCGGCTCGCGACCGCCCAACTGTGGGCCGTCGGCGTCGGTCTCGCCGGCCTCGCCGCGTGCTTCCTCCTCGGCGCGTTCGCGTGGCTCCCCGTCTTCGGTGCCGCCGCGCTCCTCGGCTTCTGGACGTTCGCCTACAACGTCGCGCGCACGCTCTCCCGACTCGACGACTACGACGTGACCGAGCGCCACTTCGGCCTCGCACTCGGCTTTCTCGCGGTCGCCACCGCGCTCGGCTTCCTGCTCGCGGTCGACTTCACGCGCCCGCTTTTCGCCGGCGTCGGCGCGACCCACGCGAGCGTCCGCGCGGCCCACGTCACGCTCGCCGTCTTCGGCGTCGTCGTGACGACCGTGGTCGGCGCGCTCTACCAGCTCGCGACGATGTTCACCCAGACGAAGCTCCGCGGCGTCGACGTGTTGCTCCGCCGATTCGAGGAAGTCGGCTACCCGCTGGGCGTCGTCGCCCTCGCCGGCGGCCGACTCGTCTCCGACCCGACGCTCGCGCGGGTCGGCGGCGCGCTCGTGACCCTCTCGCTTCTCGGCGTCGCCGCGATTCTCGCCCGCCGGCTCGTCGAGTCGTCGGTCGACTGGACGCCCATGCTCGCCCGATACGCCGTCGCGGCCGTCGCGCTCGCCGGGTGGGGAGTCCTGACCCTTCCCGCGTGGCTCGCGGCCCCGCTGGCCGGCGACCGCCTGTTCGGTGCGCCGGGGGCCGGCTCGCTGTTCCGCCTCGGCTTCGTCGGCTTCGTCGTGCTCGGGACGCTCTACCACGTCGTCCCCTTCATCGTCTGGGTCCACCGCTACAGCGACCGCCTCGGCCTCGAACCCGTGCCGATGCTCGACGACCTCTACAGCGCCCGCCTCGCTCGCCTCGATTTGGGCCTCGTCGTCTCGGGCGTCGCCGCCGTCGTCGCGAGCGACCTCGTCGGTCTCTCGACGGCCGTCGAGACGGCGGGCTGGGCGCTCGTGCTCGTCGGTGTCGCGGCGTTCGCCGCGAACCTCCTGCGAGTCGTCTGGGTTCACAGCCCGCAGTCGCTGGTCGGCGGTGCGACCGCGTCAGTCGATGCGGACGACGGCGCGGATTGAGTCAGTGCGGCAGAGACGTCTCGAACTCCCTCACATCCCGAGCAGTTCGGGCGCGAGAAAGAGGAGTGCGAGCAGGCACGTCAGGACGAGAACCGCCGCGAGGCGTAGAACGCCGGCCGCTCGTCGCCGGTCCTTCGGAAGCGATTCGGCGATGCCGGACAGCGCGGTCCCGGCTATCATGAACAGGAGCCAGCCGCCAGACATGGACTGTTCCACGACGGCGTACTGCCAGAAAAGGCCCGACATGACGAGCGCGCCACAGAGCTGGACGGCTGGAAAGAGGCCGCCGGAGGGCTCGCTGAACACGGTTTCGTCGACGATGGAGGGCATTGAACAGGCCGTCTCGTCCGAAGAACAAAAGGGCACCTGCATTCGCCACCTCGTTGGCCGCGCTCCACCTCCGAACACGTTCGGCCGCAGGCTTACCGACCGCGCGGCCGACGACTCAGTCGTGATGCCAGAACACGCCGCGCTCGCCGACCTCCCGCCGGTGATGCACGCGCCCGTCTTCGAGACCGACCGCCCGAAAACCGTCAGGCTCCGCCTCGAAGCCGGCGACGAGGTGCCGGCGCACTCCCACCCCGGGTTCGACATCGTCTTTCACGTCGTCGATGGCCAGATGGAACTCACCCTCGACGGCGAGACGCACGAGGTCGCGGCTGGAGAGCTGATGCGGTTCGGCGGCGACCGCGATATCTCGCCGCGCGCCCCAGTCGATAGTTCTGCGGTGCTCGTGTTCGCGCCGACCGCCGACGACTGAACCGCAGGGCCAACCCGCGGACGAACGCCCACCTTACTCCGGCTCGCTCGACAGCCGCTTCAGCGCCGCCTCGAACTCCTCGGACAGCGAGACTGCACCCGGCTCGTCGCCGTCGCGCTCACCCTGGGGCGTCCCGGTATCGGGAACCGAGTCGTCCGTCTCCGCCTGCGCGTCAGCCGGATCCATCGCGTCGAGTTCCGCGTTGATGGCGTCGGCCTGCTGGTGCATCGGCGCGACGCGGACGCGGACGCGGTCGTAGTCGTGGCGGTCGGCGAGGCCGTTCCACGCCCGGAACGCGCCGACGGTGAGCGTCTTCGACTGCGGGCAGAACGGCGTCGTCGGCGTGAACTCCGCGAGAAGGACCGACGGGTCGTCCCGGTCCTCCGCGTAGCGGAAGCCGGCGTCCGGGTGGCGTCGGTCGAGGTTCAGTCGGGCGAGGTTGTAGCCGAACGTCACGTCGTAGACGCCCCGCGCTTCGAACAGGTCGCGAGCGACCCGGTGGACGGCGACGTGGTCGTCGCCGTCGAGGACGCGGTGGCCGTCGAGAAAGGCGTCCGGGTCCGGCAGGTGCTCGGGGACGAACTGGTCGATGTCGTCGAAGCGGTCGGCCCGTGACCCGCCGCCGAACAGGGATGGGATGTCTGGCATAGTCCGAGGTAGGGTCGCGACGAGCGTAGGCCCACCCCCGAACACGTTCGACTTACTGTTGGGAGTGCCGGCGCTCCGGCGGGGTCAGGGGGTTGTGGCACGAGTCGATGGCGCTGTTACAACCCGTCGTCGCGGGTCGGTTGTCGCGTCCGGGCTGAGTACAGCCCACGTCTCGGTCGCAGGAAGGGAGGTGCTGATGGGGCGGGCTAAAGAGCGGTACAGACAGAGCGGACACGTCTCGGAACGCAGGTCACCGAAATATCGCCACGACAGAGGCCAGTTCGGACGCACTCACCTCCGATTTATCAATCGCTGTATCCGGTCCCGAACGTCGTCCGCGGAGTCGTAAATTTCGTTGTCAACCGAGGCGAGCACCTCGGCGACTGGTTTCGACCCACCTTGTGTTTCGACCTCGTAGTCGCCGTAGTTCTCGACGAGTTGCTCCGTTGTGGTCGGATAGTCCTGGATTTCGAGTGCGTCGTCGAGGTCCCCGAGTTGCTCCCCGGGTTCGGGTTCGTCGGCGCGGTCACGCGCTTCTTGGATCGCTCGCTCGCGCTGGCGCTGTTCTTCGTTGGCCGCTTGCTTATCCCGGCCCTGTTTGTCGTCTGGCATCCTTGGCATTTTGAAAGCGAACGCCATAATGCTGTGGTCGCTTCAACAGAGTCAGGTCGAAAAACGGTCAGTCGGTGATTCCCGGGCGGTGCGACGAGACTACTGCGGGTCAGGGTCGGGGTCGAATATCTCGGGGTCCTCCGGCCCCTCGGCGCGGACGACCGCCATACAGCCCTTGCGGACGACGCGCGACAGCGAGTGGTCGACGAGCTTGAAGTCGCCGGGGACGGGCGAACTCATCGTCGCGATGGTCGTGCTCCCCGGCGGCACCTGTCGCGTCTGGATGTGTGTCTGCGGCTCGGTCGTCAACGACCCCTCGGGGTAGAGTGTCTCCCAGACGCTTCCGATGGGGTGGAAGCTACTGGAGAGGTTCGGGCCACCGTCGACGAAGTACACCCGGACCGTCTCGCCGGTGCCGACGGTCGCGGCCGGTCCCCGGCCGTTGGGCGTCCACGCGTACTTCTCGCCGTTCATGAGGACGTATGTCGGGTCCTCGTTCCGCATGGCCTCGTAGTCGAACGTGTGCTGGCCCTCCTCGCCGGCGTCCTTGTCGGTGTACAACTCGTGCTGGCCGAGGTATATCTCGTGGTCGACCTCCGGAAGCCCCTCGGGTGGCTCGACGAGGATGAGCCCGAACATCCCGGCGCTGATGTGCATGTCCATGTTCGGCACGGCGCAGTGGTAGATGTACGCGCCGGGGTAGGTCGCCTTGAACCGCAGGTGCGCCGTCTCGCCGGGGTTCGTCATCGTCGCCTCCGCGCCCCCGCCGGGGCCGGCGACGGCGTGGAAGTCGACGTTGTGCGGCATGGTGTTCTCTTCTGGGTTCTCGAACGTCAGGTTCACCGTGTCTCCCTGCCGGACGCGGACGAGCGGGCCGGGCACCTGCCCGTTGTACGTCGTGTAGGTGAACGTCACGCCGTCTTCGACCTCCGCGGTCACCTCCTCCGGCCGGAGCGTCACGTCGACCTCCGCGGGCTCGCTCCGGTCGATGGGGCCCGGGATGTCCGTCGGGTCGGCCGCGACTTGGTCGACCAAGTCGGCCGAACCCTGCTGTGTCGGTTCGTCCGCCCCGTCGAGCGACTGCGCGGTCGTCGGTGCCTCGGTCGCACAGCCGGCGAGCGAGGCGGCGCCGCCGAGTCCGAGCCACTGGAGCGTCCGCCGCCGAGTCGTAGATAGCATGTTGTCTCCCTCCGGTTGAATCGAGTGCCCGGACACGGGTATAAACGGACAATGGTTGTCCGGTTTGGAGACGCGCTCCGAACATCTTCGCGAGCCGTACCACGCCGTGAGACGCGGGAGAGCGCGGCCGCTACCGAGCGCGTGAATCCCGAGAAGACGAACGAGGGTTCAGTCGTCGCCGACGAAACGGTCGCGGCGGTACCGACACTGCTCGCAGAAGAACTGCGCGAGCCCCGCCGGCTGTGTGCCGGTGAAGGCCATCTTCGTGCCGCAGTCCGGACACCATTCGGAGTGGGTGGTATTCGTGTGGTCTGAACTCATACCACGTACAAACGCCCGGGGTGTTATTACATTAACGATTATGCCAAATTAGGCTCGGTTGATACGTTTCGGGCGACGGAAGCGGGAGGACCGCCCTCAGGGCACCCAGATTGCGGTGGCGACGCCGTCGTCTCGTTCGGCGGAGCAGTAGGCGAACCCCCGGTCGTCGAGCTTCGGGTAGAGGAACTTCGGCTCGCGGTCGTTGAGCTGGACGAACACGGTTTCGTCGTCGAGCCCGGCGAGGCGGTTCATCGTCTCCGTGAGCGGCTCCGGCGGCGGCAACTCCCGCGCGTCGAGGAAGTCGACCGCTCGCTCGGTCGGTGCGTCGAGTCCGTCGAGGTACGCCTCGTGCTCCATACCAAAACGGTGGGGGCGACAGCGCAGGAAGCTCACCCCGAACGTGTTCGTCTCGGTTCTCCCGGCCAGTCGGCCGAACACGTTCGGGGCGTCGCTCACCTCCCGCGCCCTCGAACCACCCGGCTAGAGCCATGTCTCGACCGCCACACGTCGACACCGATACGAACGCGGGAAGTGACGCCGGCGCGCCGCCGACGGCGACCGCCCCGCCTGACCCGTCGAGCATCGACACCTCGCGGCGGCCGTTCGTCCTCATCTGGGAGGTGACGCAGGCGTGCGACCTCGCGTGTGACCACTGCCGGGCGGACGCGACGCCCGCGCGACACCCCGACGAACTGACCTCCGCGGAGGGAACGCGCCTGCTGGAACAGGCCCGCGAGTTCGGCCCCGGACAGCTCGTCGTCCTCTCCGGCGGCGACCCGCTGGCCCGCCCCGACCTCGTGGACCTCGTCGAGTACGGCACCGACCTCGGCCTCCGGATGACGCTCACCCCGAGCGGAACGTCGTCGCTGGCGCCCGAAACGGTCGCCGACATCGCCGACGCGGGCGTCAGGCGCATGGCGCTCAGTCTCGACGGCGCGACCGCGGCGTCGCACGACGCCTTTCGAGGCGAGGACGGGAGCTTCGACCAGACCGTCGCGGCCGCCCGCGCGGCCCGCGAGGCCGGCCTCCCGCTTCAGATAAACACGACCGTCTGCGCCGAGACGGTCGACGAACTCCCCGCGCTCTGCGACCTCGTGGCCGACCTCGGGGCGGTGCTCTGGTCGGTGTTCTTCCTCGTCCCCGTCGGGCGCGGGCGCGTCCTCGACCCGATATCTCCCGAGCGCGCCGAGCGCGTCATGGAGTGGCTGACCGAGGTGAGCGAGGACGCGCCGTTCGGCGTCAAGACGACCGAAGCGCCCCACTACCGGCGGGTCGCCATCCAGCGCCGGCGTGACGCGAGCGACGCGCCACCGACCGACGGCATCGGCCGCCGACTCGGCATCACCGCGGGCGACGGGTTCGCCTTCGTCAGCCACACCGGCGACCTGTTCCCGTCGGGCTTTCTCCCCGCGTCCGCCGGTAACGTCCGCGACGGCGGGCTCGTCGAGCGATACCGCGAGAGCGACCTCTTTCGGTCGCTCCGGGACCGCGACGCCCTCGGCGGGAAGTGCGGCGCGTGCGAGTTCCGCCACGTCTGCGGCGGCAGTCGCTCGCGGGCGTACGCCCACACCGGCGACCCGCTGGCCAGCGACCCGCTCTGCGGGTACGTGCCCGCCGACTACGACGGCCCGATGCCCGCGAGTCAGTCAGCGGGCGACTGACGCCCCGTAGCCCGTGGCGGTCCGCGGGAGCCGCCCCGAACATATTCGGGACAATCGCTTGCTTTCGTCGCCGCAGAGGTGTAGCTGATGACGCGCGACACCAACCTCACGAGACGGCGCTTTACGGCACTGACTGCGACGGCGGCGCTGTCGACGGCGCTCGCCGGCTGTTCCGGCTCCGGCGGCGACGCCGCGAACGCGGCCGAGGCGGACGGGGGCGACGCGACGACCGCCGAATCGACCGCGGAGCCGACGACCGAGTCCGGCGAAACGACCGGCGCGGACAGCGGTTCCGGCGGCGGGAGCGCCCCGCAGTTCGACGGCTGGTTCGACAACGTGGGCAACTACGACGGAGTGGTGGACAAGACGGGGAATTCGACGGTGACGGTGACGGTGGGTGCGCAGGCCAACGGCGGCGCGTTCGGGTTCAGCCCGGCCGCCGTACGGGTCGATTCCGGCACCACCGTCGTCTGGGAGTGGAACGGCAAGGGTGGCTCGCACAACGTCGCCGCCGCCGACGGAAGTTTCGAATCGGAGTTGGCGGGCAGTAGCGGCCACACGTTCGAACACACCTTCGAGGAGGCCGGGACGTACAGATACGCCTGTACGCCCCACGAGACGCTCGGAATGAAAGGCGCAGTCGTCGTCGAGTAGCCCGCCCTCACTTCTTCTCGTTTTTCGCCCGTCGTCGGTTCTCCGCCACCCGCGAGCTTCTTCTCCCGGTGCGCCGAATCTCTCGCATGGGCCAACCGCTCCTCGCCGCCGCCCGCCGCCGCCCCTCGATGACGTTCGCCCTCGCGGGCGGCGCGTTCGCGCTCTGGTACGTTCTCGCCGACCCGGTGGTCGCCCTCCTGACCGGCGGCGACCCGTCTGTCCCCTCCGGACCGATGGCGGTGCTCGTCGCTGGAGGCTTTCTCGGCGGCGGCCTGCTCGCCAGCCTGCTCTGGCGGCGACTCAGCGGGCCGAACTCCCGAGTCCGCGGCGCGCTCGTCGGCGGCCTCGTCGGGTTGCTCGCGCTCCCGGTCCCGATGTACCTGCTCGAACTCGCGGTGGTCGTGATGGAGGGGACCCCGTTCGAAGCGTCGCCCGGGATGGGTCCGGTGTCGGCGCTCGTGAGGGGCGTTGTTCTGTTTCTCGTCGTCCCGCTGTTCCTCGGGGCGCTGGGCGTGATTGCGACGCTCGGCGGGACGGTCGTCGTCGGGGCCGCGACGGGGCTGGCGCTCGCGTGGGAATGAGTCGGCAGTCCGATGTCGGCGAAAAACAGAGACGGTGAATCAGTCGCCGGTTGCGCTGTTGTGCATCCGTTATCTGATGGGGTGGTGTGGCACAGACAGAGGATGCATTCTGCACAGGGTCAGTTGGAAAGACCTGAGTGGTGAATGCTAGAAGCCAGTATCTGCTAGCAGATAGCGTATCTACGTCCGATATCCAGAGATTAGTTAACGTTAAAACTTCGCCGCAATAATGACATGTTGGGAGCCGTGGTGTCCGGTCCTATGGTAGGCCGAGTTCCACGGTGATTTTGACGAGAGTTGCTAAGGCGAGGAGGACTCGCAGTATCCACCAAGCCGTTTTTGCGTACTCTCGTACCGCCGATTCTCCTGACGGAGATGTCTCTGCCTGCTTCACGCTCTATCACCGGCCCAAGCCGAGCCATCCAGAGACGTGGGAGCCGTGGTGTCCCGGATGGCATCAGATTATTAGAGACACGCACACTTAACTTAATTTCACTACATGATGTAGGGTAACATGCCTTAGTTAGTGCGGTTTAGTAAAAATAGTATTTAAAGAATAGATGCTACAATACGTAGCATATAGGATTTCGTGATATGGTACGAAAGCGTCCGAATGAAAAACGCGAAACGGTTGAACAATACGATGATGGGGTCAGGGTAATCGCGGTAACTACAAACCCTGACGACCCGCCGTGGTCAGAAGGGCCTGACAGGTATATTGTCGTGGATAAGAGCGGTGATGCATACGAAATTGATGACGGGTATTATAGTGGACGTGAAAGGAGGGCACTTGCTCTCGCCCAACTCTGTCGACATATTGATAGTTTAAAAATACACCGAGACGAAGATTTCGTACCTGTTGATGTTGCGGCACTTGGCAAACCGGCTATCGCAGCGTATCTTTCATCAGTACACGATTTCCTTGCCCACGAGACGGGTGATGCACTAAATGTCACTTGGAAAACTGCTCACCAATACGTAACACACGTCAAAGAGGGACGACGTCCCTAACTCAAAATAGGCTCATAATCCGATCCGGTAGATGTTCTCTCGGTGGGGGTCCTCAACATCCTCGTGACAGGTGTGGAGATAGGAGTCAATCGGCTCCTCGATTGACCCTCTCTCCACCGAGTCAGCGCGCATATACTTCGCCAATTCTCCATATTCACCCAGCCGTTAGGCTTGCTGAATATGCGCGCTCTATTCAGCACGACCTTGACGAATATCAGAAAATGCGAGGTTCGACAGAGCCTCGCCGGTTAGTCGTCGTCGCCCAGGATACCCTCGGCGACGGCCATGTCCTCGACGCTCGGGTCGTCCGCGGACTGCCGGAGGACGAACCGCTTTCTGACGAGGTCGGCCGCGTAGATGACCGTTCCGAGGATGATGAGGGTGTCGCCGGGGAGCCGCGCCCAGAACAGCGTCTGAATCAGCGGCTGGTCGTAGAAGGCGACGCTCCGCGCGGCGGCGTAGCTCCCGGTGAACGCCGTCTCCAGTTGGAGGAAGCCGACCGGGAGGACGGAGACGAACACCATCAACACGAGGCCGACGTTCCAACACCAGAAGGCGGCGTGCAGCCACGAGCCGTCCCAGCGCTCGGCGTCGATGGAGAGTTGGAGCATGTAGGTGACCATGCCGAGCGCGAGGAAGCCGAACGCGCCGAACATCGCGGCGTGGGCGTGGCCGACCGTCAGGTACGTCCCGTGTTCGTAGTAGTTGATGAGCGGGAGGTTGATGAAGAAGCCGAGCACGCCCGCGCCGACGAAGTTCCAGACGCCGCTGGCGACGATGAACATGAACGGCAGGCGGTACGGGAACGACTCGCCCGACATCGCGCGGTACTGCCCGAGCGCCTCGTAGAGGATGAACACCAGCGGGATGAGTTCGAGCGTCGAGAACACGCTCCCGATGGGCACCCACATGTCGGGCATGCCGACCCACCAGTAGTGGTGCGAGACGCCGATGATGCCCGTCCCCATGACGAGCAACGCCTGGAGCATGACCGCCTTCTCGGCGCTCCGGCGACTGAGGAGGTTCATCGACACCAGCGTCAGGCCGACGATGGCGACGATGAAGAACTCGAAGGCCCCCTCGACCCACATGTGGACGACCCACCAGCGCCAGAACTCCGTGACGGCGATGTTCGTCTCGGGGGTAAAGAGGAAGCCCGCGGTGAACAGCAGGGCGATAGAGCCGCCGGCGTACAGAATCATGTGCGCCAGTCCGTACGGCGGCTCCCTGTCGAGAAGCGGCTTCAGGCCGCGGACGGCCAGCGCCGCCCAGATGAGGAAGCCGGCGAGGATGCCGAACTGCCAGAGCTTCCCGACTTCGAGGTATTCGAGCCCCTCGTTGCCGAGAATCCACCACAGCGAGCCGTCGATGTAGCCGTTCGCGCCCAGCCAGATGCCAGACAGGCCGCCGACCACGACGACGACGATAGCGCCGAGGAGGACGTTGATGTACGTCGACTGCTTCGGCGGCTCGTAGCCGGTCAGAAGCGGCGGGAGGAACAGCCCCGCGCCGAGCCACGTCGCGGCTATCCAGAGGATTCCGAGGTCGATGTGCCACGTCTTGGCGATGGCGAACGGGAGCAGTTGCAGGATGGGCACGCCGAATATCGACTCGACGCCGAAGAAGCCGGCGCGCTCGATGTAGAAGTGCGCGAGCAGGCCGCCCAACAGCACCTGCGCCAAGAACAACCCCGCGGCGACCGGGATGAACCGGAGCGCCGCCCGCTGGCTCGGGAAGACGCTCACGTCGCCCGGTTCGGGCACCGCGATGTCCTCGGCCGACGGCTCGGGGAGTTCGACCGACTTGTACAGCCAGATGCCGAGGCCCGCGCCCGCGACGAGGAGCACCATGGCGGCGACGCTCCACGTCATCGAGGCGGCGGTGGCGTCGTTGCCCGCGCCGGGTTGGTACGGCCAGTCGTTCGTGTACGAGTGGGTGCCGTCGGGGCGGTCGGTGTGGGAGAACCACGCCGTCCACATGGCGAAGTCCGCGAACGCCCGCGCCTCCTCCTCGGAGTCGATCATGTTCACGGGGACGCCGCGCTCGTGGTCGCCCTCGTGGTAGCGCTCGACGTACTCCTGACGCACCTGCTCGTGGGCGTACACCTCGGCCGCGGTGTAGCGAATCGCGCCGCCCTCGTAGCTGTCGTCGAGGTCGGATTTCACCACGTCGGCGACGGCCGCTTGGTCGGCGGAGTCGAGTCGGTCGTAGGGTTCACCGTACCGCTCTTGGGCGTAGTAGTTCCGCATGAACTGGACTTTCAAATCCAGCGCGTCGGCGGTGTAGTCCGCGCCGTAGTACGCGCCGTTGCCCAGTATCGACCCGTGGTTCATCAGGCCGTCTTTCTGGAATACGGTCTTGCCCTCTCGAATCGCGTCGCCGCTGACGACGACGTCGCCGTCGGGTCCGACCACCTCGTCGGGGATGGGCGGGGCCTCCTGATAGGCGAACCACGCGCCCGCACCCATCACGACGAGGTTGAAGACGAACACGACGACGATTGCCTTCGCGATGGTCTTGCGTTGAAGCTCCATACACGTCGTGGTTCACACGCCTGCTATAGGCTCCACGCGCCGCTTCCCGGCTTCGCACAGCTCGGGCGAACATGTTCGGAAAGCCGCTCTTTGAGCCGGAAGCCCTCTCTCGAATCGTATGACGACCGACTCGCGCCCCGCCGACCACGGCCACGACCACGACCGAGAAACGCCAGATTCGGCAACCGACCGCGTCCACGACACCTCGTGGTCGGCGAACCTCGAACTCCCGCGGCACGCCGCTGACCGCGACCTCGTGGTCGCGGAGGCCGTCGCCGCGGTCGAACACACCACTGCCGGCCACCACGTCAACCTCGTCACCCACGGCGACCACGGCCACCCGGAGACGTACCTGTACGACGCGCTCGCGGCGCGGTTCGGCGAAGACGTGGCGTACGAGTACGTCGAGCGATGCGGCTGTGGCGGCCACGTGACGCGGGTGTACGTGGAGTAGTCGCATCTCGGTCTCGAACGTCGAGACCGGTGTCTGCACTCGCGACGAGCCGGTGTCTAGCTACCCCGACGACTCCGGGTTTCAGCGGTTCCGTCGCCGGCATCCGTTTCGGCGAAGAAGTCGAACGTCAGTTCGCCGTCGAGGACGTGCGTGTGCTCGAACGTCCCCGTCTCGACGAGTTCCACGGTACTGTCGACGACGAGTCTGCGGGCCGACTCCGGCCAGTCGGTGACCGCGAGGTTGAGAAACGCGGTCTCGTCGGCGAGCTCGCCGAACCGGTGGACTTCGACGACTGCGGCGACCTCGTCTCGGAACAGCGACACGGACGGGTGGGACTTGTGGCCTCCCTCGAACGGCCCTCGGAGTGAGAGTTTCGGCGGGGACCCGTCACCGTCCGGTGCCACGAACCGCTGTGTGAGCGACCGGAGTTCGGTGTCGTCTGTATGCGAAATCGAGACGGCGAGCGGCCTCGGAAGGGGACCGGAAGTGGGGTCGACGCCCACGGTGGCGAGGTCACCACCGTCTCCGTCTCCGTCGAATTTGAGGTATTTTCCCCTGTCTCGGGGGTTGTCGTCGGTTTCGACAGCCGGGTCCGTGTGTTCGGTTTGCGGGCCGAGAGAGCTACATCCTGCGGTCAGGGCGGAGGCGGCGGTCAGGGCGGACGCGAGGAACACGCGACGGCGCATACGGAGTAACACACCGGAGTCAGTAACAATTTTCTGGACCGGTGGCACGCGCTGTGAGTGCTTCGGCCAGCGTCTCGGTTCTGTTCGCTGTCGTCCGGTCACAACCGCGGCACGCCGACGACCGCGGCCTCGTGGTCGCGGAGGCGGTCGCCGCGGTCGCGTCGATAGCTGTACTTATTTACCGGGGAACGCGGATGACTCACCTATGGCCTCGCAACTCGTTTTGGCCCTGCTGGCAGGCGTCTTCGCCGGAGCCCTGTTCGGCCTCATAGAAACGCCGATTCCGGCCCCACCCAACCTCGCCGGGATTCTGGGTATCGTCGGCATCTACCTCGGCTACAAGGGCGTCCAGCGGCTGGGGTTCCACGTCGATATCTCGGGGGTGCTCGCGTCGCTGTTCTGAGCGCGTCATTCGAGAAAACGGTTCAGCACGGCATCGACTCCCCCGACTCCTCCCGCGGACGACTTACTCCGACTTCCCCTTCGGATACGTCTCGCCGGCCGACTCGTCGCCCTCGCCGTTGAGCCACATGAACGCGCCGAACAGCGCGGGCGACGCCAGCATCGCGCCGAACGTCCCGGCCAGCGCGATGCCGCCGAGGCGCTCCGTCTCGGGGTCGCCGAACGGCTCGGCGACCTGCGCGTTCGACCCGCCCTCGTCGTCGGTGACGACGACCGCGCCCTTCATCCCGAGCGTCTTGTGCGGCGTGCAGGCGTAGGTGTACGTCCCGGCCTCCTCGAACGTGTGTTCGAACGTGTGGCCGCCGGCGCTGACGAGGTCGGACTCGAAGCTCCCGTCCTCGGCGACGACGTTGTGCGACCCGCCCTCGCCGGTCCACGTCCACGCGACGGTCGTCCCCTTCGAGACGCGAATCGCCGCGGGGCCGAACCCGAACGCCCCGCCGTTGGCCTGCGCCCCGACGTCGACCGTCACGCGCTGGAGACCGGTCTGCGCCTCGACGCCGTCGAAGTTAGAGGTGTTCTCGAACCACGCGTCGAGGTCGGCGTCCCCCTCGCCGGCGCTCTCGGTGGACGCCTCCGACTCGCCCTCGCCGGTCGAGTCGGTCGAGTCGGCCGCCTCGGTCGCGGTCGCGCCGCCGGCGTCGCCGACGACGATTGCGCCCTTCATGCCGAGCGTCTTGTGCGGCGTACAGACGTAGGTGTAGACGCCGGTCGAATCGAACGTCTGCTCGAACGTGTGGCCCGCGTCGCCGACGAGTTCGGACTCGAAGCTCCCGTCCTCGGCGGCGACGTTGTGCGACCCGCCCTTCCCGGACCACTCCCAGACGACCGTCGTCCCGGGGTCGACCCGCACGGCGGCCGGGCCGAACCCGAACGCGCCGCCGTTGGCCTGCGCACCGACTGTCACCGTCACCGTCGAACTCCCCGTCTTATCGGCGACGCCGTCGTAGTTCGAGGTCTGTGCGAACCACGAATCGAGGTCGGTCTCCGACTGCGCCCGCGCGGCGTCGGCGGCGCTTCCCAGCGCGGTCGCGGAGACGGCCGCGCCGCCGAGGAGTCGAAGTACGGTTCGCCGGCCGAGCGTCGGAGATGTGGTGTCGTTCGGGTTCATGATTGAAGGTGGCGAGGCGGCGGTCCCGCCCCGCTCGACACTCGACGGTCGGTGGTCCGGTGAAAAACCCGCCTCGGTGGTTCCCGAAACGCGGCCGGAGGGCGAACATGTTCGGAACTATCTTTGTGCGGCGGGGACGACTTCGTTTCACTACCGATGCCCCGGGCAACACTCTCCATCACGCTCCCCGAGCAGGTCTGGGTTTCCGACCTCTCGGGGCGGTATCCGGACGCCGAGTTCACCGTCCTCGCGGCGATGCCGGCCGACGAGACGGGCGTCGGCCTCGTCGAGATACGGGCGGCCGACATCGAGCCGGTCGTCACCACCATCGACGAGTACGAATCGGTCGTCTCGGTGACGATTCTCGAAGCGCAACCGGAGCGCGCCCTCGTGCAGTTCGAGACGACCGAGCCGCTTTTGATTCTCACGCTCAGCGAGGTGGGAATCCCGCTGGAACTGCCAATCACCATCGTCGACGGCGAGGTGACAGTCGAGGTGACCGCGCCGCGCGAGAACCTCTCGGAGCTGGGCGACCAGCTCGCGCAGTTCGGCATCCCGTTCGACCTCGTCTCCATCCACCAGTCGATAGACACGGAGTCGCTTCTCACCGACGACCAGTACGCCCTCCTCGAAACGGCCGTCGCCGAGGGCTACTACGACACGCCGCGGACGTGCACGCTCACCGAGCTCGCCGAGGCCGTGGGGCTGGCGAAGTCGACGACGAGCGAGAAGCTCCACCGCGCCGAGGGCAAAGTGATGAAGGCGTTTCTCGCGCGGGACGACGCGACGGTCGGGTAGGTCTCAGTCGTCGGTCTGCTCGCCGACGGCCGACCACATCGTCGAGAGCTGGTCCGAGGCCGACCGCGACGGCGACGACACCGAAATCGAGAGGTCGCCCGGTTCGCGCGTCACGACCACCTCCTCGAAGCCGACTGCGTAGCGGGCGGCGTCGCGGCCGCGGTCGCGTTTTTCGAGGAGTCCCGCCTCGACCATCTGTTCGAGTTTCCGGTACACCGTCGACCGCGGGAGGTCGCACGCGGCGGCGATGTCCGAGGCGGTCATCGGGCCGTCGAGTTCCTTGAGAACGGCCCGGCACTGCGGACTGGTGAGGGCGTCGAACACCGTCTCGAAGTCCGGTTCGAGCGCGTCTGAGAGTGGGTTGGTCGACATCTGCGTGAGAGTGGATTGGTCGGCGGCGACCCGCGCGCCGTCGGTTCGGCTCCCGATACACCGCCGGGGCGTATGAAAGTCGCGGGGCACCAGCGTCGGGTCCGGTCGAACCGATGGCCGTCGATTCGGACTGGTACGCCCCGACTGACCGTTTTTCGGCCCGGTACGTATCGACCCCGCCGAACATGTTCGCAGGGCTCCTGTGCGACGGGAACCGGCGAGACGGTATTCCACTCCCCCGGGCCAACGACCGACTGTAATGCGAAACCACGTCGGTGCACCCGGTTCGACGGTGTCGCGTCGCGAATTCCTCGCCGCAACGGGAAGCGTCGGAGCGCTCGGCCTCGCGGGGTGTACAGCGCCCACGAACGGTGACTCGGCCGCCGTCGGCGCTGACGAGACGACGGCCGCCCAGACGAGCGAGTCGAGTCTGCCGTACACCAGCCCGCCGGAAGTCGTACAGGTGGACGAACAGGGCGGGAAAGTCACCCTCAAGAGCGCGCCGGCGCGCCACGCGGCCCACCCCCTCGAAACGATGGGCGGCCCGGTCGAACTCCCGCAGGTGTGGGCGTTCAGCGCCGACGACGGCGCGCCGAGCGTCCCCGGGCCGATTCTCCGGACGACCGAGGGCAACGACATGGAGGTCACGCTGGACAACACCGACGGGATGCGCCCCCACACGGTCCACTTCCACGGCGTGCGCAAGGCGTGGAAAGACGACGGCGTGCCGACGACGACGGGCATCCGCGTCGACCCCGGCGAGAAACACACCTACACCATCCCGGCGAACGTCCCCGGGACGCATCTCTACCACTGTCACTACCAGACCCACCGGCACATCGAGATGGGGATGTACGGCATCCTCCGCGTCGACCCGAAGGGGTACGAACCGGCCGACAGGGAGTACTTCATGACCGTCCGCGACTGGGACTCGCGGCTCCCCCGACAGATGGCCGGCGAGAACGTGAGCTACGACCCCCGGAACCGGAAGCCGGACGTGTTCACCGTCAACGGCAAGAGCGCGCCGCGGACGCTCCACCCCGAAGACGGCTCGCCCATCATCGTCGAACAGGGTGACACCGTCCGCATTCACTACGTCAACGCGGGCTACATGAGCCACCCGATGCACATCCACAACCATCGCTTCCAACTGGTCGAAAAAGACGGTGGCATCGTCCCCGAGGCCGCCCGCCACGACATGGACGTGACGAACATCGCGCCCGCGGAGCGCCACACGGTCGAGTTCACGGCCGACGCCCAGCCCGGCATCTACCTCATGCACTGCCACAAGGTCAACCACGTCATGAACGGGAACTTCTACCCCGGCGGCATGCTGAGCGGCGTCGTCTACAAGGAGGTGATGGACTCCGACATCTTCGCGAGCCTCATGGAGTACGCCGGCTACGAGGGCTGAGCGACGCGTCGTCGCGCCTTCGGGTCTGTGAGCCGATAGCCCGCGTGCTCTGTCTCTCGGTCCTCGGTCTCTCGGTCTCTCTGTCACTCTGTCTCTTAGTCTCTCGGTCCCTCGTTTCCGACCCGCCCGTCACAACTGTTATTAGCCAGTTGTATCACTAGCTAATCAATGGCGTCGACACAACTCCAACACGCCCGAGCGGGACGCGTCACCCCGGCGATGGAACGGGTCGCAGAGCGCGAGAACCGCGACCCCGAGTTCGTCAGGAAACAGGTCGCCGAGGGGCAGGCGGTCGTCCCCGCGAACCGCAATCACGACTCGCTCGACCCGATGATTATCGGCCGCGAGTTCGCCACCAAGGTCAACGCGAACATCGGCAACAGCGAGACGACGAGCGACCTCACAGAAGAGCTCGAAAAGCTCCACACCGCGGTCCACTACGGCGCGGACACGGTGATGGACCTCTCGACGGGGTCGAACCTCGACGAGATTCGCGAGGCGAACGTCGCGTACTCGCCGGTCCCCATCGGCACCGTCCCCATCTACGAGGCGGTCAAGCGCGTCGACAGCCCCGCGGACATCACCCGCGACCTGCTCCTCGACGTCATCGAGAAACAGGCCGAACAGGGCGTCGACTACATGACGATTCACGCGGGCGTGCTGATGGAGCACCTCCCGCTTACCGACGGTCGGAAGACGGGCATCGTCTCCCGCGGCGGCTCTATCCTCGCCCAGTGGATGGAGGAACACGGCGAGCAGAACCCTCTGTACGTCGCGTTCGAGGACATCTGCGACGTCTTCGCCGAGCACGACGTGACGTTCTCGCTGGGCGACGGCCTCCGACCCGGCTGTCTGGCCGACGCCGGCGACGACGCGCAGTTCGCCGAACTCGACACGCTGGGCCAACTCACGCGGACCGCGTGGGACCACGGCGTGCAGGTGATGGTCGAAGGTCCCGGTCACGTCCCGATGGACCAAATCGCCGAGAACGTCGAGCGCCAACAGGAAGTCTGCGACGGCGCGCCGTTCTACGTCCTCGGGCCGCTCGTGACCGACGTGGCACCGGGCTACGACCACATCACGAGCGCCATCGGCGCGACCGAGGCGGGCCGCGCCGGCGCGGCGATGCTGTGTTACGTCACGCCGAAAGAACACCTCGGTCTCCCCGACCGCGAGGACGTTCGCGACGGCCTCGCCGCCTACCGAATCGCCGCCCACGCGGCCGACGTGGCGACCGACCTCCCCGGCGCGCGCGACTGGGACGACGCGCTCTCGGAGGCGCGCTACGAGTTCGACTGGGCGCGGCAGTTCGACCTCGCGCTCGACCCCGAGCGGGCGCGGTCGTTCCACGACCAGACGCTCCCCGGCGACAACTACAAGCAGGCGCGCTTCTGCTCGATGTGCGGCGTGGAGTTCTGTTCGATGCGCATCGACCGAGACGCGCGCGAGGCCGACGGCGAGATGGAGAGCCTCGCGTCCGCGACCGACCTCGACGCGTCGCCGGCGGCCGACGCGAACCTCCCCCCGGTCGGCGCGCACGACACCGACCGCGTCCCCGACGAAATCGAAATCGGCGGCGTCACGTTCACCCCCGAGTCCGCTCACGGCGACGACTGACGGCGGTCCGAGACCACGGACTGCGTTTCACCCGTGTCGGTGGCTTCTTTTTCCGCGTCGCTGAACGGGCTTCCAATGGTCCTCGGCAGTCTCCTCCCGTCGTCGCCGCTCGCGAACGTCGCCGTGATTCTCCTGATGACCGGTCTCATCTGGGTCGGAAGCGGCTGGCTCGAAGCGTCCGCCGACCACCTCGCGTCGTACTACGGCCTCCCGGCGGTCGTGCAGGGCTCTATCGTCGTCGCCCTCGGGTCGAGCTTTCCCGAGTTCGCCAGCGTCGCTATCGCCGCCGCCGCGGGCGTCTTCGACATGGGCGTCGGCGCAATCGTCGGCTCGGCCATCTTCAACATCCTCGTGATTCCGGCGCTGTCGGGGCTCGCCACCGACGGCCCTCTCGAAACCAGTCGGCTCGTCGTCTACAAGGAGGCGCAGTTCTACATGGTCGCCGTCGCCACGCTCGTCGTCACCTTCTCGCTGGCGGTCATCTACTTCCCCGTGCCCGGCGGCCCGGCGCTGACGGGACAGCTCACCCGCCCCGTCGCGCTCATCCCACTGCTCCTCTACGGGCTCTACCTGTTCATCCAGTGGCAGGACGTCTCGGAGTACGAAAGCGAGGAGGCGGGCGTCGGCGACGGCATCGGCCGCGAGTGGGCGCGGCTCCTCGGCGGCCTCCTCGTCATCCTCGTCGGCGTCCACCAACTGGTCGGGAGCGTCGAGTCGCTCAGCGCGACGTTCGGCGTCCCGACGTTCCTCGCGGGGGTCACCGTCGTCGCCGCCGCGACGAGCCTCCCCGACACGCTCGTCAGCGTCCGCTCGGCCGCCGACGGCAACAGCGCGACCAGCCTCGGCAACGTCCTCGGGTCGAACACGTTCGACCTGCTGGTCGCCATCCCCGTCGGCGTGCTCATCGTCGGGAGCGTCCCGGTGGACTTCGCCGTCGCCGTCCCCATGCTGGGCGTGCTGACGCTGGCGACCGTCCTGCTTTTCGGCCTGCTCCGGACGGACCTGTCTCTCACCCGGCTGGAGTGCTACGCGCTCGGCGCGGCGTATCTCGTCTTCGTCGGATGGGTCGTCGCCGAGACCGCGGGCGTCACGGGACTGCTTCGGAACTGACGGGGGAGCGGCCGGCGTCCGCCGACGGCGAGTCGGCACTCGCCCCGACCCAACGCGACCCGCCTCGACTTACTCGTCTCGCGGCTCTCTGACCGTCACCACCGGCACCGGCGAGGTCCGGACCAGTTTCTCGGCGACGCTCCCGAGCATGTAGCGGTCGAACCCCGTGTGGCCGTGGGTTCCCATCACCACGATGTCAACGTCGTGTTCGTCGATGTACGCGAGGATGCCGTCGTGAATCGACACGTCGCGGCCGACCGACTTCCTGACCGTCTCGACGCCCGCGGCGGCCGCCGCGTCGGCCGCTTTTTCGACCGCGCCGCTCGCGCGCTCTTCGAGTTCGTCGATGAGGAGCGGGCCGCGGATATCCGCGCCGAAGGCGGCGACGTTGACGACCGACACCGCGTGGAGCGCCGCGTCGGTCGCCGCGGCCAACTCGCTTCCGAACGCGACCGCCGCGGTCGCGCAGGCGCTCCCGTCGGTGGGCGTCAACACGTCGGCGTAGGGGTACGCGAGGTCGGTCGCCGCGTCCGGCCGGACCGTGAGCACGGGCACGTCCGACCGGCGGACGACGCGCTCCGTGGTGCTCCCGAGGAGCAGTCGGCTCAGCCCCGTCCGCCCGTGGGTCGGCATGACCACGAGGTCGGCGTCCCGCTCGGCCGCGTACTCGGTGATGACTCGGTACGGCTCGCCGCGCTCGACGCTCGTCACGACCGACACGCCGGACTGCGACGCGCGGGCTTCGGCGTCGGTCACGAACCGCTCGCCGTCGGTTCGGCGGCGCTCGGTGGGGTCGGAACCGTCGGAGTCGTCGTCCCCGTCGTTCAGGTTCGGGCGGCGCTCGGGTTCCGCCGGGGCGACGTGCAGTAGGTGGAGGGTCGCGTCGTGGGCGGCGGCGATATCGACGACGTGGTCGAGGACGGCGTCCGCGCCGTCGCTCCCGTCGGTCGGAAAGAGGAGTCGGTCGAACATGGTCCGATATTTTCAGCGAACGCACATAATCGCTGAGGTGGATTCGCTCGCAGTGAGAACGAGAGCCCGCGGTCCGCGACCGACGCGACGAAGGCGATTCCGCGCCGTACAGGGTCCTGTTCGTCTAGTTTCGCACTCGTCAGAGGGGAACTACTATTACAGCGGTGTCATATCGTTCACCATGGACGGGGTCGTGGACGAACTTCGGTGTCTCGTCACCTCACCGAACCGGTTAGCGGCGCTCCGGGCGCTCGACGAGGGACCGGCGACTGCGGGCGAGTTGCAGGCGACGCTCGACACGTCGCGGTCGACGGTCTGGCGGGTGATGAAGTCGCTCTCCGAGCGCGGTTGGGTCGCGAAGTCGGGCGAGGAATACGAGATTACGCCGCTCGGGGTCGTCGTGGTCGAACAGCTCCAGTCGGCCATCTCGACGGTCGAGGCGGCGACGGCGTTCGCCGAGAGCGACCTCCTTCGGTGGCTCCCGCGGGACGACTTCGGGTTCAACCTCGGCGCGCTCGCGTCGGCGACCGTCGTGGCTCCGACGCCGAGCGACCCGCAGGCCCCGTTGCGGCTCGCCGTGTCGCACGTCGAGTCGGCCGACAGAATCCGCATCCTGACCCACGCCGCCTCGCCGGACGTGCTCGCGACGATTCATCGCCGCCGGAACGACGACATCGACGTCGAGGTCGTCATGACCGACGGGGCCTACGAGGCGATGGCGCGAAGCGAGAAGACGGCGGGGCAGTTGGCTGACCTCTTCGACGCCCCCAGCGTCTCTCTGTACCGCTACGAGCGCGTGCCGTACGTCCTCTCGATTCTCGACGCCGACCGTGTCGGCATGGGCGTCGTCGACGACCACGGCCGCCCGCGAGCGGTGCTGGACGCCGAAGCCGACGCCGTGGTCGACTGGGCCCGTTCGACGTACACGCGGTATCGCGCCGAAGCGACGCCGGCCGACCGCGACGCGTTTCTCTGAGGCGGCGCGGGCCGCCGCCGCGACCGACCACTCGACAGCGACGCCGTTCGCCGGCCGGCATCCCGCGAGTCGAAACGGCGTTTCACGCCCTGAAACACCGCTGTAACGTCAGTAACACAGAATTATAGCCCCGCCGTGATGACACTCGGTATCAGTCCGGATTTCGTGAGTATCGCGGGTTTCGGAGGGAACACGGTGGGGCATGACAACACGCTATCGACAGCAGGTAGGAGCAGTATCGCTCACGATTATCGTCCTCGTCTCGCTTTCGAGTCCGTTCGTCGCGGTCTCGGGGGCGGCGGCCGGGGGGTCGCTCGCGGGGTCGGTCGACCGCGCGACGGGTGCGCCCGCCGCGAGCGACGTCGTCCTCGCGGCGACCGAGGGGAGTGAACCGACCAACGACGAGCTATCGGCACAGGGGGCGTACAACCTCACGGGACTCCAGTCGAACGCCACGTACGACGTGAGTTACGTCGCCGCCAACGGGTCGCAACCCGGCTCGCCCGGCGCGTTTCCCCGGGACGGCTCGCCCGACGTGTTCGCGCTCCAGCGAGCCTCGCCCGGTGCGACCGCCGACCTCGGGAACGCGACGCTTCCGGACGCGCACGTGGTGAACCTCTCTGTCGTCAACGAGACCGGCGCGCCCGTCTCGGGGGCGGCCGTGGCCTTCCAGCACACGAACGCGAACGGCGCGACGGTGAACACCTCGCAGTTCGGCGAGTGGTTCCTCACCGAGTCCGACGGCGATATCCACCTCTCGAACGAGACGGCCGGCATCGAACTCGTGGGTGACGTGACCGTCGCCGTCGCCCCGCCGAGACGACTCAGCTACGACGGCGGAGTCGAAGGCGAGCCCGTCTCGTCGTCGAGCGGCTACGTCCAGCGCGTCTACACGAGACAGCTCGACGTGACGGGCGACGAGACGGTGACGGTGACGCTCGAATCGGCCGAGCAGTCGGGGGCGACCCTGACCGCGAACGAGACGGCCCCGGCGCTCGGGGAGCCGGTCAACGTCTCCCTGTCGAACGTCACGGGCGAGACGCCGTCGTTCTACACGTGGACGGTCGACGGCTCCTACGCGGGGTACACGACGCATCCGAACGCGAGCCTCGTCCTCTCCGGCTTCTCCGACCCCGGCTCTCATACCGTCTCCGTCACGGCGCGGAGCGGGACCGAGCAGTTCCTCTTCGAGGAGTCGCTCACGCTCGATGCGACGACGGCCGGAAACGGCACGCTCACGGCGGCTCCGACGCCCGCCCGCGCGAATCTCGATACGGTTCGGTTCTCACTCGTGAACGTCTCCGGCGTCGGCGACGGCGACTTCTACACGTGGACGTTCGGCGACGGCGACCGCGCGACCACCCGACACCCGAACGCGACGGCGAACCACACCTACGACGCCGCCGGCGCGTACAACGCGACCGTGCGGGTCCGCGACAACCGCACGGAGGCGCTTCTGGTCGAAGAGACGCTCCGACTGGACGTGACGGCCGCCGGGTCGGGCACGCTCGTCGCCGCGCCCGACGCGCTCACCGAGGGCGACTCGGTCGCGTTCGCGGTTCGGAACGTCTCGCTCGCGGCCGGTCAGTCGGTCGGCGAGTACCGCTGGGACTTCGACGGCGACGGGACCGCCGACGCGACGACGACGGCCAACGAGACCGCCCACGTCTACGCCGACCCCGGAACCTACGACGCCGCCGTGACCGCCGCGAACGCGAACGGAACGCCGCTGTTCACGACCTCGGCGACGGTCGACGTCGCCGCCGAGGAGTTCGCCGCGCCGACCGACGGCTGGCCGCAGTTCGGCTACGACGACGCCAACACCGGTGCGAACGTCGCCGGCGTCGGCCCATCGGGACCCGTCGAGGTCCGCTGGAACGAGACCACGTCCACGCTCTACTCGCGGTCGCCGACGTTCGCCGACGGGCGGGTGTTCGCCGCCAGCGGCTACGGCATCGTCGCCTACGACGCCGCGAACGGCTCGACGCTGTGGTCCGCCAGCACCTATCCCGAGGAGGTGACCGCGCCCCCGACCGTCGAGGGCGACTCGGTGTTCGTGAGCGGGTACGACGACGACGTGGACGACCAGCGCGACACGCTCACCGTGTTCGACGCGGCCGACGGGTCCGAGCGCTGGTCGGTGTCGGTGCCGGCCGACAGCGACGGCCTGTTCACCGACGGCGAGCGGCTCTCCGCGCCGACGGTCACGAGCGACGCGGTCTACGTCGTCTCGGAGGCCGAAGACTCGCTCTACGCCATCGACCGGGACACGCGCTCGCTCCGCTGGCGGACGAACCTGACCGAACTCGCAACGACCGGGAACGCGCAGGCCGTCCCCGCGGTGGCGAACGGCACCGTCTACGTGACGCAGGGCTGGGACGGCGCGCGCTACACCGGCTTCGGCTCGCACCTCTACGCCTTCGACGCCGACACGGGTACCGAGCGGTGGAACCGGAGCCTCTCGAACCACCGCGGCGCGGCCCCCACGGTCTCAGACGGCGTCCTCTACGTCTCGACGTACGGTTCGCTCGTCGCCTTCGACGCGGCGAACGGCTCGACGCTGTGGTCCGCGGCCGCCGGCGAGACCGAGAGCCGCTCGTCGCCCGCGGTCGCCGACGGCATCGTCGTCGACACCCGCGGCGGCTACGACGACGACGAGAAAGGCGTCGTCGCGCTCGCCACGAACGGCTCGCGCGCGTGGCGTTACGACACCGAAAGCGCCGTCCTCGGCGCGCCGGCCGTCCTCGGCGACACGGTCTACGTCGCCGAGTTCGACGGCACCGTCCACGCGCTCGACCTGCGGACGGGCGCGCCGGTGTGGAACGACTCGCTCGACGCCCCCGGCTTCGACACCACCGTCGCGAGCGCGGTCGTCGGCGGCGACGGCTGGCTCTACGTCCAGACCGGGTCGTCGTCCGACATCAACCGCTCGCTCGTCGCCCTCGGCGACGTGGAACCCCTCGCGTCCGTCTCCGGGTCGCTCTCGGCGACGCCCGCGAACCCGCGGCGCGCCGTCGAGAACGTCACCTTCGAGACGACCGCCTCGGGCGACACCGCCAGCATTGACGCCTACCGCTGGTCGTTCGGCGACGGCGCGACCGCCGAGACGACGGCGCGGAACGCCTCGCACGCGTACGACCGGACCGGGACCTACACGGCACGCGTCACCGGTCTCGACAGCTACGACCGCCGGCTCTACACCGCGACGACGACCGTGACCGTCCGCGACATCGGCTCCGCGGACCTCCGCGTCACCCCGACGCCCGCCGACGTGAACGTGACGAACGTCTCGTTCGCCGTCACCAATCGCTCGTTCCCGGCGTCCGTGACCGACGTTCGCTACGACTGGTCGTTCGGCGACGGCGAGACCGACTTCACGACCGCGAACCGGACGAACCACACCTACGCGACGCTCGGCGACGCGCCCGTCTCGGTCGAGGTGCTCGACGGGACGACCGAGCAGACGCTTGTGACGCTGTCGACGACCGTCCCGGTGGTCGACCGCGTGCCGCCGACGGTCTCGGCGAGCGCGCCGTCGCCCGTCAGGACCGGCGGGAACCTCACCGTCACCGCGACCGCGACCGACAACCACCGCGTCGCCAACTTCACCTTCGAGACCGACGAGGGGCAGTCGGTGACGACGGCCGCGAACCGGACGAACCTCTCGCTGGCGACGGCGGGGCCACACAACATCACCGTCACCGCGACCGACGCGTCCGGCAACAGCAACGCGACGACGCTCGTCGTGAACGCCTCGGCCGCGCCCGACCTCGAACCGCGAATCGAGGTCGAACCCGCGTACACCCTCGGCAACGACCGCGTGACCGCGAACGTCACCGTCGTCAACGACGGCACCGCCGAGGCGACCGGCGTCGACGTGCGACTGGTCGCGCGGTCCCGCGTCGGCTACTACGACGACGCCTCGACGACGTACACCCGTACCGTCGGCACGGTCGCGGCCGGCGCGAACGAGACGGTGACGGTCGACCTCACCGACCGGCTCCGCGGCAACCTGAGCTCGGCGTACCCGGACGTGGAACTCGTCGCCGTTTCCGACCCCGACGGCGCGGTCGCCGAGGGCGACGAGACGGACAACCGGACCGCGGCGACGACCGAGGTCACCTACGCCGACCTCCGGCTCTCGGTGAACGCCCCGTGGCGGGTCATCCCGACCGAGGCCGCCGAGACCCGAATCTACCTCAGGAACTACGGGAACGCCCCGAACGACCCCAGAACGGTCGAACTCGACTTCGGCGACGGCTCGTCGAACGAGACGCTCACCGTGCCGGCGCTCGACCCCCGCGAGTCGGTCGTTCTCACGCGGAACCACACGTTCGCGACCGGCCGGCACGCGGTCGTCGCCACCGTGGACGACCCCGACGCTCCCCGCGGCAACAGCGACCGGGACACGACGACGAGCCAGCCGTACGAACTCAGCGGGCGACTGTCCGCCGCCGACCCGGTGCAGGCCGGACAGAACGTCACCGTCTACGGCCGCGGCTACGGCAACTACGAGAGCAACGTGACCGCGAACCTGTCGCTCCCGGCCGGCCTCGAATTCGCCGACGGCGAGACGGCGACCAAGCACGACACCGACGACCGGACGTACTTCGAGTGGACCGTGGTCGCCGCCGAGAACCGCGACGCGACCTACGACCTCGAACTGAACCTGAGCGCCCGCGGGGAGACCGAGACGGCGACCGAACGGCTCACCGTCGAGCGCCCGAAGACCCGCGTGGTCGACACGACGGCGGTGAACTTCACCGGCACGGGCGGCGACTCGACGACGCTCGCCCTCCGCAACGAGACGACCTACGAGCACGACCTGACTATCACCACGCACCTCGGGACCGACGGGCGGACGCTCGCCGGCCTCGACTACCTCGTGCAGTACCCCCACGCCTGCGTCGAGCAGACGACCTCGCCGATGCTCGGGGCGCTGTACACCGGCCAGTACTACCGGCGCAACCCCGCGCCCGGCGGGTACGACAGCGACCGCATCAACGACAGCGTCGGCGCGGGCGTCGCCCGCCTGACGACCGGACAGGACGCCCAGCACGCAAACGGCTCGTGGAGCATGTACGGGAACGACCCCGACGGCGACGTGTTCTACACGGCCTACGCGCTCTTCGGTACGAGCGCGGTCGGAAACGACCCCGTGCAGAGCGCCCGCGCGCCGGTCCGCGCCGACCTCGACCGGATAGACGCCAACGCGACCGTCTCGTGGCTCGCAGACGAGCAGGCCGCCGACGGCCGCATCCGCAACGACAAGTTCTACTTCGACGATGACGCCGCCATGACCGGGTTCACCCTCGTCGCGCTCGACCAGGCTGGCCCGTACAACGCGACCGCCGCATCGACCGCAGACCAGCTCAGGGGCGACGCCGCGAGCTACCTCGTCGCCGCCCAGCGCGCCGACGGCGCGTGGGGCGACGGCACCGACCCGAACACGATGTCCACCGCGCTCGCCGTCTGGGGCCTCGAAGCCTCGGGCGTCGAGACGCCGGCCGTGCAGACGGCCATCGACGACGGCCGGACGTGGTTGCTCGACGCCCAAGCCGAAAGCGGGGCGTGGACCGAGCGCCGCTCCGCCTCGTGGAGCGACGTCGGCACCACCTCCGAGACGACCGCGTACGCGCTCATGGCGCTCAACGCGACCGGCTTGGAGAACACGAACGCCTCCGTGCAGGACGGCCAGACCTACCTCGTCACCGTCTACGACGACCGCGGCTCGTGGGGCTACACCCGCGCGACCGCGCTCGCCATCAACACGCTGTTGACGCTCGGGCAGGGCGGCTCGAACCCGACCCACGACGTGACCGTCGCCTTCGGGACGGAGTCGAACCCGGCGCTCGTGACGAAGACCATCGACGTCGATTCGACCGACGCGCTCGACTCGGTCGAACTCACCGAGAGCGAGCTTCAGACGCTCAGAGACAACGCCGACGGGCCGATAACCGTGCAGGTCGATACGACCGGGACGGGCGTGCTCGTCGTCGGCTTCGAGAACGACCAGCTCGTCGCGCGCGATGAATACGCCGCGAACGAGGGAGGTGCCTGAGATGGCCGTCGCACGCGCCGCGACGGTGCTCTTGCTCGCCGCAGTCGTCGTTTCCGGCGTCGCCGCGCCCACCGCGGCCGCCCCCGGCTACGGCGTCTCCATCGACGCGCCCGCGGACTTCCACGTCGGCGACAACCGGCTCGAAGTGACCGTCGACAACACGGAAAGCGGGACGGACCTGTTCAGCCCCATCGTCGAGGTGCCCCTCGAAACCGGGCTGTCGGCCCCGTCGGACCCGAACCCGGTGGTGAAATCGACCGACGGCACGCGGACGTGGGCCGTCCAGAACAGCACGATTACGAGCGGGGACTCGCTTTTCGTCTACGGGCGGAACGTCCCGGCGGGCGAGTCGCGGACCTACGTGTTCACCGTCACCGTCGAATCGGCGGGCGAGCGCACCATTCAGGCGGACGTGCGCCCCCTGTACAACGAGTCGAACAACGTCCGGGCGCAGACGACCGCGACCGCCGCCGCCACCGGCGCGCTCTCGGTCGACGTGCTCGACGAGGCGGGCGACCCCGCGTCGGGCGCGACCGTCACCGTCGACGGCACCGACCGCGCGGGGGCCACCGTCCGCGACGACGTGACCGCGGGCGACCACACCGTCTCCGTCACCGTCGACGGCGAGTCCTACCCGGCGCTGAACGTCTCGGTCGCCGCCGCCGGCGAGACCAACGTGACCTACCGCCACGGCTCGCTCGCCGACCCGACGGTCGTTGCCGCCACCGACGCGCAGTCGGCCGTCGCGAACGGGAGCGTCGACAGCCTCGTCACCGAGGCCGGCAACGCCACCGCCCGCGCGCGGTTCGAAGTCGCGTTCCTCGCGGACGTGCCCGACGGCCGAGCGGTCGTCGGCGTCGCCGACCCCGCGGAGTTCCCGTCCGGCTACCACGACGTGACGGCCACCGTGGACGGCCAGCAGGTCGCGCCCGAGCGCGACGGAAGCAGGACGACCGTCGCGCTCGACTCGCCCGGCCTGCTCGACGTGGCCGTCGAGTTCGTCGGCTTTCGGGTCGGCGACGCGACCCGCGACGGGACCGTCGACGACGGCGACGCCGCGGATATCGCGGCCGCGGTCGCCGCGGTCGACGACGGCGACCCCTACGGCGACGTGGACGGCGACGGCGAGGTGACGGCCGTCGACGCGATGCTCGTCGCGCAGTACGACGCCGGCAATCGCACCGCCGACTACGGGGGTGTGCGATGAGCCGTCTCGAACTCGCGCGGCGCTTCGTCGTCGCCGCGGTCGTCTGTTCGGTCGTCCTCGCGGGCGTCGCGCCGTTCGCCGTTGCCGCGGCCGGCGCGGCGTCTTCGGCGACCGTCTCGGTCGCGGGCGTTAGTTCGGTCGGCGTGGACGAGACGGCGACGGCGACCCTGCGGGCCGCGGACGTTCCCGCGGACGCGGGCGTCGGCGCGTTCGCGGTCAACGTCACCTACGACCCCTCGGTCGTCTCGGTGCGCGTCGCCGACAGCGACTTCGCGGTCGAGTCGGCAACCCCCGAGTCGGGCGTCCTCAGAATCGTCGGCTACACCGACGCACGAACCGGACGGACCGGCGACGTCGCGCTCGCGGCGCTCGACGTGACCGGCGAGTCGGCGGGCGACGCGACGCTCGGCGTCGAGGTCGACACCCTCGCCGACGCGGACGGGTCGGCGATTACGCGGACGACGGCCGACGCGTCCGTCGAGGTGTCCGGCGGTTCCGGCTCCGGCGACGACCCGGGCGACTCGAACGACGATGCCGACGACCCCGGCGGCTCGTCGGGCGGCTCCGGCTCCGGCGGCGCGCGAACGTCGGTTCGCACGTCCGTCAGTGGCGGCGGTCTCGCGGTCGACATCCGAAACGCGAAGCCCGGCACGCCGGTCGACGTCGACCTCTCAGACGTCGAGACCGGCGGCGTCCGAGTCGACGGCCTCTCGCTCACGCTCGGCGCGAAGTCGGACGCGAGACTCACGGTCCGGGCGCTCGACGGCGTCCCCGACGGGACGCCGGCGCTCGACGGAGAGCCGCTTTCCTACCTCGACGTGGCCCACGACGTGGACGACAGCGCCGTCGACGGCGTGGACTTCACCCTCTCCGTCTCGGCGGCGACGCTGTCGGACCGCGGTCTCGACCCGGCCGACCTCCGGCTCTACCGCTACAGCGACGGCGAGTGGCGGGCGCTCTCGACGAGCGTCGTCGCCGAGACCGACGGCGAGGTTCGGCTCACCGCCGCCTCGCCCGGACTCTCGGTGTTCGCGCTCGCCCCCGCGCCGGCCGAGGCGGCCTTCGCGGTCACGACCGGGTCGCTCCCGTCGTCGGCGGTCGTCGGCGACTCGGTCACCGTGACCGCGACGGTCGAAAACACCGGCCAGACCCGCGGCGAGACGACGGTCGACCTGACCGTCGACGGCGCGGTCCGCGACTCGCGGACGCTCGACCTCGCCCCCGGCGAGACGCGGACCGTCGAGTTCGCCGTCGCCGCCGACGCCGTCGGGCGCTACGATATCGCGGTCGGCGGCGTCTCGGCGGGGTCGCTCCAAGTCGACGCCGAGGAGACGCCGACGCCGACCGCGACGACGGCGACAACCGCGACGACCGAGTCGGAACCGGCGACGACTGACACCAGAACTCCCGGCTTCGGCGCGGTGTCCGCGGCGCTCGCGGCGGCGCTCGCGGCGCTCGTCGCGCTCGCTCGCCGGCGGCCGTAGCGCCGTTAAACCCTTCTGCGTCTCGTCGCCCGTTCTTTCCCGTTACTCCCTTTCGACGGTCTGCAGTACCCGGAGCGAGAGCTCGTCCGCGCTGATGTCGCCGCGGTCGTAGGCCTCGAACCACGTCGCTTCGGCGCGCCAGCGGGCGACGACCGCGTCCGCGTCGTCGTCGGCCGCGACGATGGTCGCTTCGAGGCGCGACGCCGCCCATCCGGCGGCGACCTCCCTGAAGAACCCGCCGGCGACGGTCCCGATTTCGCCGCTGAGGCGGTCGGTGCTCCGCCCGTCGCTCTCGTAGGTGAGCGAGACGACCGACGCCCGCTCGTCGGCGGTCAGTTCCGTGAGGGCCACCGACTCCGATTCGAGGAACCGTCCGAACGAAGCGAGATGGGACTCGTAGGGGTTCGGGGTCGGCGTCGGCGTCGGCGTCGCTGTCCGGGTCTCGGTGTGCGTCGTCGGGGCGTCGGTCGGGGTCGGCGACGACGCGCTACAGCCGGCGAAAAGCGAGGCGAGCGTCCCGAGGACGAGGCGACGTGATGGCACGCGTGAACGTTCGGGAGTCGGGAGTATAGCTCCTTCTCCGCCGCCCTCAGCGTCGGAGCGCCCAGACCGCCAGTCCGATGGCTTCCCGGAGCGTCACGCCCGCCGCGAACACGTACACCGTCTGTAACGGGAGTTCGAGGAAGTCGATTGCCGCCACCGCGAGCGACATCACGATGGCCATCCCGACCCACCCGAGTGCGAACCGGCGCTCCGACGCCGACGTGTGTGTACCCAACTCGACCATACTCCCTGACTCGGCCGAGTCTATTTAATTTCTCGTGCTGGCGCGCCCGAGCGGGCGGTCGCGGTGTGCCGTCGCCCGCCGAGTTACTCCGGTCGGAGCGCGCTACTCGG